>NZ_CP174309.1:0-36398 GCF_052467325.1 Microbulbifer maximicatervae (SeqCode) | reverse complement strand
TGCCGCTGCCCTTGATCTCCGCATCAAACGTGACTTCCATCAAGGTGCCGGCGAATACCCCCTGCAGCTCCCCCAGGGTGGGCGATACCGGATTGCGCTCGACCATGCGGGCGCCGGCAAAACTCCAGCCGATATTCTCCACCTGGATGGCGTTGTCGGCGCCGGTGGGGCTGGCGTCGTCGCCATAGGTGGTTTCGAGCTTGGCCAGGATTAATTCCCGCTTAATCAGTTTCTTTTTTGCCATCGGTGGCCTCGCGTGTGGTTAATTCCGGGGCGGGCCGGGTGCGGCTGCCGCCTTTGCGGGGGATAAATTCCAGCTTGCCGGGGGGGTTGCCGGCGGTTTTCTTCGGCTCTTTTTCGTTGGTTTTTTTGCTCACGGGCTCTCCAGGCTAGTGGTGCTGTGGCGAATTAAGTACGTCCAGGAACTGGTGGCTACGGCGCGGGCTTTGCCGGCGTGCTCGGTGTCCGGCTCGCTCAGGCCCTGGGCGTCGCAATCCAATACGAAATCGAGCCCCAGGGCGTAATCCGCCATGAGCGCGGCGTGGATCTCGCCATCGATCTGCAGCATCTTGTCGTCGATTTCTTCGGGCTTTCCCGCCACGTAGATATCGATATAGATATCCTGTTCGGCATTGATAAAGCTGTTGCCAAGCATCGAATCCACACGGCGCTCACCGAGGCGCACAGACAGTGCGGGCAGCTTGTCGCAGGCATAGATGCGCGTTTGTTCCACATAGCTGCCCGTAGTGGCGAGGCCGGTGACGGCGGCGGTGACTGCATCTAACAGTTGCTGGCTAACGTGGGCCATCAGTCGTATCTCAGAATAAAAGTGGTGCCGCCACCGTCGCGGGGCTGGGCCTCGCAGATTTCGTAGGCGACGGTATCGATGGTGATTTCTGCATTGACCACGGCGCCGGCTGCCAGCGCGGTGGCGGCATCGCAGGTGAAGGTGGGGAAAGTCCCCGCCTGCCCCGCCGCCTCCCGCCAGGCTTCGCTAAAAATCCCCGGCAAATCGCCATCGGGAGCGACAGCGAGCCTGTAGCCGGGCAGATCCGGGTCGATAAGTTCGGCGTACATGGCGGGTTATTCTTTGGTTTTTTCCTTGGACTTGGCTGCGGTTTTGGCGGCCTTCGCCGCGTCGACTGTGCGGGTGCATTTACCCGGCAGGGCCTTGCTATTGCGCAGCAGGTAGCGCGCATCATTGGCGGTGACGTCTTTCTCCGATCCGACTTTCAGCACGCTGCCGCGCTCGACAAATTTGCCTTTGACTTTGGTGCTGCGCTGAATGGTGATCTCGGCGATCTCTTCTTGTTTCTCGGCCATGGGAATTCCTCGGCGATAAAAAAATAAACAGGATGTAAACAAAAGCCCGCACTGTGGCGGGCCTTTGCAGTTAATTGCGTTAGCGAGGGCTGTTAATTAGGGCGTGAACTGCTTGCCGTGGGTGAAGCTCTCCGGGTGGCGACCGGCGGTGTCACAGGACTGGTGCGCAGTAATGCGAACGGTGCCGGCCTTGTCGCCACTGTAGGGGTTAACCAGCATATCCAGGCCGCCCCACATACCGATAATCAAGTCGGAGAAATTGCCGTGGATTAGGTCGCCCACAGCAACCTGATTGGACACAGCGGTACCGTAACCATTCACCAGATTGCCGGGCTCCCAAATTGTCTGGCCATTGCTGCCGGCAAATTTCTCGGTGGTTTTGAAGTGACCTCGCATGCCTGGACCCATGGCGTAACCGGCATTAGCTTCGTCGGCGTTATCCAGGGCGGTTTCGGTTTCCATTTGCACCACCTCGGCATACGTCGGATTGAGGTCTACAAAATCCACCACATTAATGCCGGTCATATTGGTAATACCGCGCGGTTCGCCGTCGGCGCCAGTGCCATACAAGCAGGCTTTATCCAACCCAAGCGCCAACTGCTTGGCCAGATCCATGCGGACCAGATTCTCCACATCAGGGGAAGATTGCAGCAGCAACTGGCGGGACATTTCCGTATAGGCGGCAGCATTTTTTGGAGTGAGAGACACCTGATCAAAAACGGGCAATCCTTCGGCGGGGATATCGTTATTCTCAGGGTCTAGCCAGTACATGCTAGCGCCGCCAGTTTGACGTGGAATGGCCAGATTGCCGGACAAGCCGGTCAGAGTCATGGCGCCGAAACGGGCCATTACCATGCGATTGCGCAACAGCTCGATAAAGCTGGCAGCCAGGTGCTGGGTACCCACCAGATTGGAGCCGGTATCGGTGAGCGTAGCGGTAAGGGCGCGGGTATCAAAGCCGGCCTGCGCCAGGGCACTAATGCTCATCTCGCGGCCGGCCATCAATACGTCATGGGGAATCATCTGATCCCCTTTGCGCTCACCCTTCATTTTTTCGGCAGCGACTTCCGAACACTCCAATTCAAAACCGGCGTCTTTGCGGAATTGAGCCACTTCCGGGAAAGCCATGGCTCGGAACAGTTTTAGAAAACTGAACTGGCGCACTTGCTTATCGGTCATACCGATTTCGGGCTCATCTGCAGGAGTGCCGCGCTCATCGGCCTGGGCTTCTAAAATTGCCTGCATCAGGTCGTATTTGGTTTTGCTGGCATCGCGCAGGTGCGCTTGCACCAAGGCATTATCGGCATCGTAGGCTTCGGCAGTGTCGAGGATATCGGCGACGCGCTTGGCTTCATCGGCGCTGCCCTGCTTGCGCGCAGCTTCTTGCGCGGCTCTCTTCTCTTCTTCGGTCATAGTGGCCTCTGGGGTTTCGGGATTTTTGGGGGTTGCGGGCGAATCGCTGACAGTGGGTGCCACGCTGCGGCCGACGCCCACAGCGTCATCGGCGGCCAGCGACACGTCGGAAATTTCATAGGGTTGCCAGCGGGTAACGTGGTACAGGTCTGGCCCGTCCTCGCGCTCCTCGACCAGTTTCATTTCGAGAATGCGATAGCCCACACTCACCTTGGTGCGGATACCGTCTATAACGTCCTGAAAGTGCTCGGCGCCCCTACCTACGCGGCTGTATCGCAGTACGGCGCGGGCAATTCTGTCGGGGTCCACGCTGGCTTCATTGACAGCGCCGATCTGCTCCCAGCGGTCGTGCATGGCCAGCACCGGGGCATTGTTGTTGAGCAGGGACAGGTCCACCGCTTCCGGGGTGCAGATTAATTTTTCAATGCCGTACCAGCGCTCGACCTCTTCGGTTTCACTGGCAAAAGCGACTTGAACTGTGCGGGCTTGTTCATCGATAGGGCTGGCACTGTCATCACCCTCGGCGCGGGTACCGCTGGAGGGCGGAGCACAAAAAAGGGCCGCTCGCTGCGACCCTTTTTTATTAATCTGGCGAATTAATTCGCCCATATTTTTAGCTGTCATCGTCGGGGGGCTCCTGCTCCTCTTCATCGGTTTTAGGCTCTTTTTCAGCGGGGGGCTGTTTGGTTTTGGCCAGGGCTTTGTCGGCGCTCTCCGGGCTGATGCCGCGCTTCTTTAGCTCTTCTTCTTCGCGCTGGATCTCGTCCCATACTTCCTCCGGCTCGCGGCCGCGCTCGCGAATGATTTCGCTGCGGCTGGTCACCTTGAGGGCGACGGCCTCTTTGTGTGCGTTGATTTCTTTTTGCGGATCTACCGAGGACCAGCGGCGGCCATTAAAGGTGGCGCTTTCGGTATAGCGCCAGCGGTCAGCGGGATTTAATGGAGTGCCGCTGTTAAAGCGAATCGCGCCCATCAGCAGGGCTTGCCCCATCCACTCTTCAAAGATTGGCTGCAGTAGGTTTTCGATCATCCAGTTCTGCAGGGCTTTCCAAACCTCGCGATCTTCCAGGGCGCCGAGGCGGCCGCTAGAAAAGTTGACCCCTTCGAGGTCGTTGGCAAGGGAGAAGTAGGACACGCCCAGGGCGGCGGCGATGCCGCGCAAAATGGCCTTCACAAAATCTTTAAAGGCTTGGTTCGGGTGCTGGGGGTCCCAGGTGTTGAGCTTGGCGCCGTGGGGCAGCTGCTGAAAGGTGCCGCCTTCGACTTCCATATAAAAATCTTCGTCGTCTTCCTCGTCGTCGGTATCGTCGTAGCCGGGTTCGTTTTCACCGTTAAACCCGGTGTCATCTTCGCTGCGCTCAATAATGCCCATGGTGCTGGCACTGATGGCGGCGCCGGACAGCTCGGCGTCTTCGTATTGGTCCAGCTTGAAGTGACGGGAGGCGGCGGCGACACCCAGGGGGAAGCCGCGCGCTTGATCGATATATTCATCCAGGAATTCGTGAATGATCCGATCAGCAGGAATGCGGATATAGCCGCGCCCCTGCAGGGTGTAGTAGTCGTCGTGGGTGGTGTCGGTGCTGTGCAGCCAGTAGGCAACGCGGCGGCCGTCGCTGTTGAACTCTACTCCCAGGGTAATTTTGTGGCCGATCTTGCCGGGGGCGTGATCGCTATTTAATTGCAGCAGCAGTGGGTCGAGCAATTGAATGGCGAAGCCAAACGGCTGGATATTGCGGCTGCGGACTTTGAGCGCGAGCACTTCACCATCGCGCAACAGGCTGGTGAGCATTAGGTCGCACAGCTGCTTTAGGCTGTGGCGGCCGCGATAGTCGAGCACACCTTTTTTACTGGCGCGCTTCCAGGCTTTTTCAATGGCCTGGCTAGCGCGCTTGTCGATCTTATCGCCGTTGGTTTTTACATTGGCGGCAAAGCGAAACCCGGCGTGGCCAATCACATTGTTTTTAGCCAGGCCCAAGAAGCGGCGGTAGTAGGGGTCGTTTTTTGCCAGCCCTCGGCTGCGCGCCACCATGGTGTGCAGTTCCTGCTGGAGCTGCTGGTTAATCGGCACCGGGGTGCTGTCCCAACTTTCCGTGAGGCGGTGTTTTTCTGCGGCCTTAAAGTGCCCCGCTGCACGGATAGCGCCGCGCATATTGCGGGCTTGACGGCCGACCTGCTCCACCTTGTGCGCGAGCTGGCTGACCTGCTCACTGAGCTGGCTATTTTCGGCACGCAGGGCGCTGCGGCCGGTGAGCCGGTCGAATAGTTTCATGGCAGGCCCTTATCGCACTTTCGCGAGTACGCGATTGGATTTGCGGCCAGTCCGCTTGTCGCGCGCTCGGCGGCGCTGCGCTTTGACCTTGCCGGTGTAGTATTTTTCGGCCTGCACCATTTCGTCCCAGGTGTTGAAGGTCACGGTCTGGCCATCTACGGTGACCGCTTGCTTGCCGCTGCCGGCTTTCTTCTGCAGCAATTCGCGCAGGGCTTCAAGCATTTTTTCGGCGTGACTGCGGGGGTCGTAGTCGGCGCTGGTCGGGTCGGGCTTGATGCGCACGCGCAAGCTGCCGATGGTGTATCGATCGGTGCCGTTTTCGACCCAGGCCACCAGGCTGTATTCCCCGTCGAGCCAGGCGGCGGTGTCGGCACTGGTGAGCGCCACTTGATGCGCACTGCCATCGGCCGTGGTGTTAATGACATAACTCTTGCCAACAGAAACCAGCCGATAAGTTAGGGTCCAGCCGTCTTCCGGTAGGTAGTCGGTCAGGGTTCGACTCCAGCTGATGCTATCGCCGGCAATCATTACGGTGGGTTCAGTCATAAATTACCTTTTCATTCCGCCCACTTTGCGGGCGCTATTGCGCTTGCGGCGCTTCTTCTTGGGTTGCTCGGGTTCGGGATTGAGCACCAGTACGTCGCGGGCTTCCGGTTCGGGGACTGTGGGTTTTAGGTGCGCGGCCAGGGCTGGGAATACAGGGCTCAAGATATCGAGAGCGGCCAGGGCATAGTTGCAACAATCCAGGGTTTCATTGCGCTTGCGGATGGGGTGATACACCCGCGTGGCCCGGCCATTGATATATTTGATTCGCAATTCTTCCGCAGTGAGCTGCTGGAAATATTCCTCATCAACCGCCATCGGAAAGTGCATATATCCGGGGCCAGGCTCATTAATTTTGAGTCGCCCATAGATCACATCTTTACCGGTAGTCACGCCGAGCGTATACAGCAGCACTTTGGCTTTATTACTGCGGCTCGGTCGCCCAACCAGCGGGGCGATTGGATCTTTACCACCTTTAATGGCAAAGACCCGCTGGCCTTCGTATTTCTTGCAGTATTTGTAGACTTGATCCGTTTTGTGGCCGGTATCGATACAGGTAGCAGCAATCCGCAAGAGAGCGCCACTTTCATGCTCAAAGGTGCTGAGTCGCCAGTCGGTGAACTGGTCCCAAAGCTGCCAGCGGCCTGGATCACCAACAAACACCCGGTGCTCAATCAGCCAGGATTCTGTACCCCGTGCATCGCCACCAAAGGCCCAGACGCTGGCCTCGATGCGGTCGTCTTGCACATCCACACCGCAGACCAAAACCACAGCGGCCTGGGGTACTTGCGCGGGGTAATGTTCGCGGCGCTGGTAGAGATGATCTGAATCGACCCGTTCGCCAGGCTCTTCCCAGGGCTCGCCCTTCGTGGTGTTGACCCACCCTTTCAATTCGATGGGGTCTTTGCATACCTGTAGGAATTTGTGCGCGATCTTGCCCCAGGTGGTACGCGTGTTATAGGCGGACCAGATATGCACAGACACCGTGCGGGGCGGGTCCACTTGTTTGCCGTCGCGGTAAAAATTCAGGCCGTCGCGAGTGACCATGCCGGATTCGCTGCGCATCTCGCCGCGCTCATCCATGCCGCGCAGTTCTCGTTGCTCAATCACGCAGCCGTTATGCTGACAGACGTAATAGGCATTCAAAACTGTTTCGCGGCTATCCCATTTAATCCCCCAGGGCACATCCGGCCCACCCCATTCCAGGGTTTGGTATTCATCACAGTGGGGGCAGGGCAAATACCGTTTGAATCTTTCATCGGCCTTTTCTGCTGCCTTGGTAAGCTGGCATTCTCCAACGCGCGTGGGCGTACTGCCGCGAATCGACTTTGGAAAGCTGGAGCCCTCCAGGCGCATATCACCCAGTTGAGTGGCTGAACCCTCACCCTCGATATCTTCATCAAACTTGGACAGCTCGTCATAGATGGCAACGTCTACCGATTTCTCCCGATAGTTAGCTGCCGCCGTGCCACCGAGCACAAATATCTGGCGGTAGTTGGTAAATTTCTTGTAGTCGAGTTTGTTGTCAGAGTGCTTTTTTCCCAGCCAGGGGGCCAGCTTGCGCACCGGCTTCACATCGCGAATCATCGGATTCACATGCTGCTGCATGAAACCTGCAGCCGTGGTGTCTGTTGGTTGCCAAAGGATTTGATTGCGCTGCTTGTGCTCGGCGTAGTAGCCGAGGGAAATAACTATCGCTTTGGTGTAGCCAACCCGTGCGGCCTTTTCCCAGTTAAACTCCTCAATATCATCATTCCCCATCATATTGAGAATGGGGATTTGGTAGGGGTCGCTGGTCCAGCTGCCTTCCGAGTAACTGGACTCGGCTGACATATAAAAATACTTGTCGGCCCACTCGGCCATCGGTAAAGGTTCAGGCCTAAACAAGCCACGCAAAGCGGAACGCAAGTGGCGCTTAATCGCCCGTGTCTGCGCCGCCGATAAGTTCATCGATAAGTTCTTCCAGTCTATCGGGCACACTGGCGGCAAGGTTCTGCAGCTTCACCCGCTCTGCTTTGATGTAGCCGAGTTCGGTTGCTGTCAGTGATGGGACCTGGCGTTTAATGTTGGCCTCCAGGGAATCCAATATCGAAGCCATCTCTGCTCCGACCTTGCCAAAAATCAGGGCGGCCGACTCGGCCGGGATTGTCTCACCGCGAGCCAGTTCATTCTTAAGTGCCAACTGGTCCGCGCGCTCTTTAGAAAGCCGGGCCTGCTGTTGCATCGGGTCCAAAGTGCCAGCAGCTTGAGCGGGTCTTTCCAGCTGCATCTTTCGCACCAGCGCCGCTTCCCGGTTATCCACCAGGCTGCGCGCGGTGTAGTAGTTCTTGTTTCCCGTGCGGGATACCGGCTCCACCTTCCACTTATCAAAAGCAGTCGCGGTAATGCCGAGCGAATCACACACCTGCCGCTTGTTAAGCCAGTAATCAGGAACAGGGGGGGGTTGGTCATTGCCGGACTTTTTCCCAGTCCCGCTGGTTGCTGTTTTAGTCTGTTTTTTTAGGGGTTTTTTCTTAGTTTCAACCATGCCTTAGATCCTCAATGACCAACCACCAACCCCCCCATAAAAAATCTCATAAATAGCGAAAGCTCGCGCAGCTGCGGACCCGTATGGCTCAGGGTCCAGGAAGGACCCACGCGGGTGTGTGGCGTCGAAATATTCACTTGAGCTTGCGGAGGTGGTTTCTAAATGATCGGTCCATCTCAATACTGAGCCTGGCTTTAGCCTTGCGCTTCATGCCCCGCCGCAGACGACGGCTGTTGAATACCTCGCGCGGGCTTGGCCCTTTGATACTCTTAAGTGGAGCCCTCTCCGGACCTTTGCGCGCAAACACCAGCAGATTGCCCTGGGGCGATTTGCCGATAAAGGTGTGCTTGTAAGTCTTAGTCTTACCCCAGGCTTTAGCTCTAACCCCTTCCTTCTTGTACTTGCCGCGGCTATTGCGCGCATTGAAGTGATTAACCTTGCGCTGGCTCGGGCGAACAAAGCTGGCTAAGTTTCTAGCCCTTGACTCCCTGGCATTAATCACACCACTTAAGTCTTTCTTCCGGGATAAAGAAAGCTTGTGATCTTTCCTAATATCTTTTTGTTTAATGCTGGTCTCTGCTGAGATCTCCTTGACGGAGTAGGCATTAACTGAGCGTAACGTCTTATTGACTGCGGGGGGCGTGGCTTTTTTAACCAGGCTCTTGCTCATCTTGCCTAGCTTCTTTTCCAGCTTGGCAAGATCATCTTTTATTTGCATGCACTGCCCTTTAAGACTGCTTCCAAGCCTTAGCTGCTTTCTCAGCACTGCGCCCCAGGACATAACCACCAAGGCCGATTTTTACTATTTCCAACAGGGCTAGGGTTTGGTCCTCGCTTAGGTTTTCGGCCGTCCACCCTACCCAATGGGCAACAATGAGCCCTACGAATGTGAGCATCGTTACTGGCCGCCAATTTCTTTGCAGCCATGATTCCCCCGAAGATTCCGAGGTGATTACCTGGGTTGCCGCCTTTAGCTCTTCCAGATCCATTGAAATCAACTGAGAATCAACCTGAGCTTTTAGGCGGTTGGCTTCTGTTTTATCTGGGAAGGCTTTATCTATGACCTTGCCGAGTAGATTAGATATGGCTGAAATCATGGAGCATCCAAAAATAGGGTGCCACCCGGTGCGGTGATATGGGGGGGGGAGTGAGCACCGGGTGGCGAAAAAGGTTAAGGGGATTCGTTGATATCTCTTTGTTGCTCGTGCTGTTCGCGTACAAACTTGTTGTGCTTATTTCGAGTGATTACTGCGTATACGTTCCAAATTAAGCCCAACCCCGCAATAAGAATACCGGCCATTTGCAGCCAGCTGGATGGGACTTGTGTTAGCCCCACCCCGGTAGCCATAACACCTGTGCTTCCAGCTTCCTGTCCATTCATTCCACGGCGGCCTCCTTCTAACAGGCGAAAAAAAACCGACCTGGGTGGGCCGGTTAAAGGGGATGAAAATCGCATTGCTCGTACTGCTGTTCCTGGTAGAGGCAACAATCTCAAAGTGCCCTATTTATACCCCTCAAACGCAAAAGTACCAAAATCGCGTAACCCAAAAATAAACTAGGCAGCCACTCCTGCATTTGCCTTTAGAGCCAAAACAAGCCTCGCGACTTTCACCTTAAACTCTGCCAGAGTACCGTTATTGCTGATAACAATATCCGCATGTTCTGGGCGCACACTAATAGAATCAGAGGGCTCTTTTGGCAGTCTCTCACTAGCATCCACCCAGATCGCGAGATCAAAAAGCCCTGCCTCTCGGACCGCCAGAAACTCCTGCTCACAACGAATGCCGCAATAGATTTCAACCCCTCCGAATATTTCACGGCTGAGGCGTGTTTTATCCGGCGTGTTGTATTCTTCAATCAATTGATACCACTCAGCACGATGGTGGGCGCGGTCTGCATAACATTGCTCTAAGGACTCGTAACCATACAGAGGTGCCAATACAGGAAAAACAGCCCTCTCAGCGGCAAACATGGATGAGGATTCAAAGCTCATACCTGAGAGTTCGCAAAAGGTATCTTTCCCGTGTCGCCCGTAACCCATCACCATCAATTTCATTGCTTCTTCACCTTTATCTGCTGCTTATTCTGCACCTTCACCCAGCTGCGGCGGGTAGTGTCGGAGGTGCTAGGAACTACGCGCAGACACAAGCCGGACTGGCCGCGCGGTATCTGCTCAATCTCTCCGCCATCGGCCAGAAATTTGGCCACCTTACTGTCGATATTTGTCTGTGCCTCGCGCAGGGCTTCGGATTGGGGGCAATGGGTTACTGTCACGGATCACCCCCTAAAATGGCACATCGTCATCAAAGGAATTTTCACCCCCGGCCGGTGCCGCTGGTTGACCAGGGGCCTGCTGTTGGGCGGATTGACCGGTTGCGCCTTGGGGATAGCCACCCTGCTCTCCCCTGCCGTCTAACATTTGCATTTCATCAGCGACGATTTCAGTGGTGTAGCGATCCTGGCCGGTTTGCTGGTCTTGCCACTTACGGGTGCGCAGCGAGCCTTCGACGTAGACTTTTGAACCCTTGCGCAAATACTCACCGGCGATTTCCGCCAGGCGGTTAAAGAACACCACGCGGTGCCACTCGGTGCGCTCCTGGGGCTGGCCGGTTTGCTTATCCTTCCAGCTTTCACTAGTAGCTAGGCTGATATTGGTTGCCGCTCCACCGCTGGGCATGTATTTGGTTTCTGGGTCGTTTCCTAAATTTCCAATCAGAATTACTTTATTGACTCCTTTAGCCATTACCCTTGGCCTCCGCTCCGCTAACCCGTGAATTCCACTCCTCCGCTAACAACGGTCTACAGTCTTCCATAGCGGAAACACGCTGGTTTGTGGCCACATGACAGCCGATGCATTCGATCCACTGCCAGCCATCGCTATCAATATTGAATGCCGCCTTAGCACCACAGAATGGACAACCTTTAAGCTTTATCTCCTCACCCATCACTTGCACTCCTCTTCCTGGAGCTCACCGTCAACCACGCGGTAAGTTGTGAGTTTGTCCGTCACCTTGTCGAAAACCTGAACCCAGCGAACAAAGATCTCGGTTTTGGCAATTTCTTTTGCCCTTTTAAGAGCGGCCTCTTTAGTGGGGTGCGATTCCTTGAAATCCTTAGCCCCACCCATTAACAAGTTGTAAGTACCGCAAAATATGGCGAATCTTTTCACTGTCTTTCCTCCACTAATTTCTGCGTCATTTGAATTGACCCAGCAAAATCCACACTTAATTCCGCATACACCTTGCGCACCGGATAACAGTCGCGACGCTCCATTTCTAGCTCTATATCGTAAGCATCCGCGTGCAGATACCAGCCCCGTACAAACCACACTGGCCGGTCGCGGAGCCCTCGCAACGTTCTTGCGTCGCGAACATAACGGCAGCAGCCCCAGGGAATACCCGCAGCCTCTGCTGCCCGCCGCGCCTGGCTCACACTAGCGGCGAAAATATGGATTGAATCCACCACCTGCCCGCCTTCAGTTTTTATGCGCATTCGCTAGCCCTCCGTTTCTTTCCAAGCTCTTCGCGCACAACCATCGCTGCGCCGTCGTCTTTCCACCAAGCCGCCATCGCCTCGCAGCAATCGAAGCACCAGCGAAACTCCATAAGCTTGCCGTCAAATATGTCCACCCACACCCGTGAACGCTCGCCGGGATTTATCGGACCCGAACAACAGTGGCAGGATTTTGCGGCGGCGCGGGCCGTGACAATCTTGTCCTTTAATCGCCGATCACTGGGGCTGCCAAAATCCCCTTCAAATGGGTTGTAGTGCAAAACGTCGTACTCATTTAACTGCGCCATAGCTAACCCCACTTAGCCCGCTTACGTTTCGCCTTCTGGCTCATTCGGTTGGTTCCGCCGGTCTCTCGGGTATTGCCGATATCAGCAATAAACCCAGTTGGCGATATGCCACTACCAGCCACTAGTGCAGCGCTTATGGTGGCCGCAATAATTCCTTTCCATCGACTCACTTTTGCTCTCCTGCTGTGTCAAAAAAACTGGTGTTGTCTGCGCTGGATCAGGTCGCGAATATGCGATGTGCTGGCCTGACGGGCGCGGTAGGTTTGCTGGTAATCGGCCCTGCAGCGCTTGCAGCGACTGGCACGACCGCATCGGCTAAAACGACTGGTATTGCGCGGGAATAATTCCGGGGACTTCCAGGTATTGCAGCCCCGGCAATAAAGCTCGCCGACCTCATTGGTTTTACGGCTCACTGGCTTACCTCCACAAAGCTGCTCACCATGGCCCCGCGTGGGGCAATAGTGATTTCCTTGGAATCCCATAAGTGGGCTATGCGGCAAGCGGTTTCGTGCAGTTCGGTTTCACTGCAATCAGCCAGATCGGAAGCTCTGCGGCCCAACTTAACTAAAAGCGCTTGAGCGCAGCCCCTTGCGGTTGTGCGCTGCTCTACAAACAAATGGAGCTGGGTGGTGATAATCAACAGCAGGAATTTTTGACTGTGCTCCTCGTAATCATCACCGAGACCAAACAGGTCGGCCGCCCCATGACAGAGACCACACAAAAACGCCGTCATAGCGTCGTGGGGCTTAATCCCCCTGCCCTTGCTATAGCTGTGACTGCGATACCCCTGGTAGTGCGCCGCCACTGTGCTGCCTTCGTTGTTACCGCAGCGCACACAATCACGGCCTTTAGCTAGGGCCAGTAGTTTGGGAAAACGGGAAGGCTGCAGGATCATGCCGCCACCCCCAGGGCTAAATCAATTCGCTGTCCAATCCAGCGCACCACCGGCACCGCCTTGCTGTTGCCTATGGCTTTGTAGCGGGGGCCGTCGCTGGCCAGGTAATCGCACTCCTCGGCAGTGAGCTCGCGTTTTAGTAGGCGGCTGTAATAGGTCACCATTTCGGCTTCCACTTTCTTGCGGGACTCAAGCGGAATTAAGGTGTGGTTATCGGGGAAGCCCTGTAGGCGCTCGCACTCCACCGGGGTAAGGCGTCGCGCGGCCAACCCCTGGCGAACAGCGGCATAGCCTTGCCCAGGTTTGCCGCCGCCGGAGCTCAACGTACCAACCACTTGGAGCTCGCGGACTTCATCGCGGCTGTTCTGTGCAAAGGCCACCGCTGTGGTGTGAGTTACTGAAAGTGCAGGGCTTAGGTTTTCACTGGACGCGCACTGGGTACCGCTCAATTCAGCGGGAAAAGCGATAGGGGGTTGTACCAGGAAGGTTTCGCTCTCGAAATCCAGGCGCCCGTGTGGGCCCGCATGGGCAGTAAGTGCATGGCTTACCTCTACCGGGCCGGATTGCCGGTTTTGCCCAAATGCCACTGGCAAAAGCCCGCCGGCCATATCGATTAAATCCTGCCCCGACTGTTCGCCGTAGGTGGCTGTTAGGGTTCCGGTGGTGAGCTGTTCGGGCTCGATGCCCGCGCCACGACGCCTTCCAGCGCCTGCCGTAACTGTGCCGGCAACGTCTTGCGGCGCTTCTCGGCTCGGCGCAGAATCCCGGCGCAGGCCCTCGCGCTCAAAAAGTACCGCTGCGGGATCGAATCCCTCTCTAGCACTTGCGACAACGAACACACGGCGGCGTCGTTGGGCCACTCCGAAATATTGGGCATCAAGTACCCGCCACGCGATTGTGCGGCGGGGTCCAGCAACGTGACCTGACTTTGGCCACACTGGAAAGTGCTGATGGGTTTTCTTGCACCACGTCCAGTGGGCGCTGGACCGTCCAGGCTCAGGTTGTGGACCGGGAGTAAGGGTGTCGGCGTCACCCGCGAGCGCCCCGAGGAAGCAGCCAAAGGCGTTATCTTTTGAGCTGAGGACACCGGGGACGTTTTCCCACACGGCGATAGCTGCGGGCTCTCCTCTTCCAGTGCGAACATGGTCGATTGCATCAAGTAACTCCACGTATTTAATGGTCAGCTGGCCGCGCTCATCGCTCAGGCCCTCGCGCATCCCTGATACCGAAAAAGCCTGGCAAGGCGTGCCGCCCACTAAAACCTCCGGCGCCTCCACATTGCCCCGTAGCACCGCAACGGCAATCTTTGTCATATCCCCCAGGTTGCGCACTTCCGGCCAGTGGTGAGCCAGGACCTCGCAGGGGAATGGCTCAATTTCTGCGAACCAAGCCGCCTGCCAGCCCAATGACTCCCAGGCCACGCTGGCCGCCTCGATGCCACTGCACACGCTTCCGTATTTCATGCCGCCACCCCAGCCTGCTCTACCCGGCGGAACTCAATAACCCATACCCAGGGGTTTTGGTCCCAGCTGTCATTGCTGTAGATAGACTCCCAAAGTCTGCGGAATGCAGGGCGCGGCTTTTCATACCAGCCACAAAATTGAGCGGCTGCGGATTCGGGGCCGTCCACACCCTCGGCTTTTGCATCCTCTTCGCTGATATCTTGAATACGCTGGATTCGAATGCCCGCAATTTCTAAGGTGATACGGCTGGCCCAGCGGGGCATGTGGATTGAAGGTGTATCGTTTCCTTCCTGGGCTGATTTGGGCATGGTCCAGCTTTCAGCGATACTTTCATTTTCGAAGTATGTGAAACTGTTATCAGCTAAATACTCGACCCTCACACATCCGCAGTTGCAGGCGTCAATTGCGCACAAATCCGGCTTCCAGGTTTCGCGCACCCATAGGCGGTCACCGGGCTCACCATAAGGGCAGTCAATGTCGACAAACCTGCTTTGCCAGGCACTGTTGATCTCCTGATATAAGGAGCGACCCGCAGGCAAGCCACCAATTTGCTTGATAGCCTCTTCATCGCTTGCGCCATTAAATGGCTGCGGTTTTATTAGCCTGCGCGTTTGGGTTTTGCGGCCTTCCAGAATTGCGCGGACCATATCCCCATTAAATAAAATTGGGCGCTCTTTCACGACTCACCCCCTACGAATTGCTCCAGTTCTTTGTGCAGCTCTTTTTTAAGCTGCTCCGCATCAACTTTTGCCCTAACTCCGTGAACGGACCCACTTACAGAGAGCTCCCGGTCGTAGCGGGCCCAGGCATATGCAAAGGCTTGAACCTTTTCCATTAGCGCATCCACTGGGCTCTCGCCTTGCTGCTCTACAGCTTTTTCACTTTCGTTTGCTGGGGGCCGGAGCTTGTAGTCGCAACGGTAATCAAAGTTGACATCACCCCAGGAGCGCCCGTTTTTGTCGCAGCCCTCCTCGTCCAGCTCCTCCTGGGGCGGTCGGTGTTGCACATTGGCTTGAGTCGCCACAAGAGAGACCTTGCCCACGGAAACCTGTTCGACTTCTTCATCCCAGGTGTCCTGGCAGTAACCATCAATTTCAGCAATGGCGTATTCCTTGGCCTCTTCCTTAGATGAAAAAAACAAGAAGCCATTGTCCGGGCTATACGAAAACCAATCTTGATTGGCATGTGGCGTCGAATGTTTGCGAAAAAATTCCATGCGTTCTTTTTGCTCTGGTGTCATCAATCAGTCCTCCGGCAGCTCTGCAACTTCTTTGTCAGTCATGGCCACACACTTAAACCGGATTGCCATTTCGTCGCCGGGCCCCAGCAGTGCGCGCAGATCTTCAAGCGGTTCCAGCTGCTTGACCTCCTCATCACTCATCAGCGCCCAACCTGATAGCGCCTCGCTGTAATAAAAAAAGCGGTTGATTTCTTTCATGACTCACTCCCCCTGTGTCCTTAGCGTGGAAACGCTTCCATGTTGTTGGTGATATTGGTGAGACGCACCCCAGGCAAACGCCATACTTTGCGCACCCAGGAAGTACCATCGATAAACATCGAAACAATGAAGTAATCGTTTTTACCGATCGACAAAACCACCTCTTCCCGGCCTGTGCCTGGCGCAATCACCTGGCGGACCTGAACCACAAAGCGGCCGC
Source organism: Microbulbifer maximicatervae (SeqCode) (assembly GCF_052467325.1). Taxonomy (NCBI): domain Bacteria; kingdom Pseudomonadati; phylum Pseudomonadota; class Gammaproteobacteria; order Cellvibrionales; family Microbulbiferaceae; genus Microbulbifer; species Microbulbifer maximicatervae (SeqCode). The sequence continues at coordinate 20,507 of NZ_CP174309.1, read as the reverse complement.
CCTGCCTGCGCTCGATTACCAGGGTGTCCCCTTGCTTAATCTGGCCGAAATTGGTCACTGGTTGACCTTCCATCACTTCACTCCCCCATTCCGTCGATGTTTTGCGTTGCGATAGCCGGCCCAAACAACAAACCAGCGAGATGTATCCGCCCCTTGTGCAGGCGGGATTGATAGGTGCGCAGACTGATGCGCAGATAGCGGGCGCGTGCCCGTTGTTCGTCCAGGCCTTCGTGCAGTAGCAGCGCCCTGGCCTCCAACTTGAGCACCTCGTACCGCTGCGGCTCGTCGCGTTTGATCGTTGCCATAGCGCGCTCTATCGGTGCCGCTACTTCGTCGCTAATGCCCATGCCGCTGCCGACGTTGTGACGGCTCGCGGTGGCCAGTGCGGTGCGTTGTTTTTGTCTGAGGTGCGAGCTACGGCCGGCACCCACCTCAATGGAGCAGAGCACGCTATTGCCACTCACTCCTCCCAGATCCAGGGCCACCGAGCCCCAGAGGTAAAGCTTGTCTTCCAGCGCCTCGATCAGGCGTGGGCTGAGTCGCTCCCCCATGCGTCAGCCCCCCTCAGTAGGTCCACAACCAGGGGCGCGGACGGCCAGGGGCTTCGGTGTTGCTGCCGATATGGATGAAACGCATCATGACGAGTCCGCGCTGATCTGGGCAGATAGCGGTGAAGGGCTGCGGCAGGCCTTCCTGGATGTGTAACCAGTTGTAAACGTGCAGCGCCTGCATCAGGTCGTGAGCGTTTCTGCCACTCGCCAACACATCCACACCCACGCCACAGGAGTGATCGCCAAGGGGGCGAGTCCTTCCTTCTTCTTCCGCCTGCTTACGCTTGCGCGCCTCGATGGGGTGGTGTTCGCAGCGGTAGCCGCTGGAAATCGGCATAGGGCGGCCGTAAACGCGCTCGCGTACCCGGTTCAGGTGGGCCAGGAATTCCAATTTCATTTTCGAAGCACAGCCCGGTGCGCTCTCCCCCAGGCTTCGTGCGGCTTTGCAAACAATGCACTTGCACTGCAATTCTTCATCCGTGAAATAAATGCGACTGGCTGGCGTATGGATATCGATTTCGATCATTGAGCACCCCCAAAGCGGTTTGAAAATTCGGTGTCTTCCAGTACCTCAGCGATAAATACTCGAGTAAATCCCTGGCCACGTTTGGCCGGTGCCTGGGTAACCTTGCGCTGTACCACGCAGCGGTTGTTGTCGTTTTCAATCAGGCCCAGGCCATGGGGATTGGTGCGGCTCACTTTCTCCAGCACATCGACTAGCGGCTTGGTGCCACCTTGCAAGTTGTCCTCATCGAGAATCCCCGAAGACCCGCGTTCGATTTCCAGATACACACGCACTAACGGCTCATTCGGCCGACGCTGACCACTGCGCACCAACGCGCTGGTCACTTCCAAAGCCAGTTGTTTTTTTAAGGACCGGCGCTTGGCCCAGTGCATACGCAGCAGCTGGTTGTTCGAAGGCGTTGGCATGGGGATGGTGAATTCAATGGTCCGCATGGTGATTCCCCCTACCACTGGTCGTTGAGCATGTCGGCGATGGGGATATCCCGGGAGCGGCGATTGCCGTTGGCCAGCGCTGCGGGCTGGGCAGGTTTGAGCCATTCCAACTCCAACCCCTGCCACCCGCGATCCGGGATCATTTGCAAGGCGGCATTGGCAGTGATGCCGGCAGCCTGGGGTGCTAGCAGTGCAGTTTTGATCAGTCGATTAAATGCGCCCTGGGTTAAGGGCTTTTTCAGCTTCTCGCGATGGTCGATCAATTCCCGTGCGGTTTCTGGGTCGATCGAATCAGGCAGGCCATCAAGGAGGATTCCCCTATAACGGGTTATATTATTTATATAATTATTACTATTTATATTATTGGGGGTCACAGTGACCCCACTTGACACGTTTTTAGGGGGTTTTGGGTACTCAGTGACCCTAGTTTGTGTACTCAATGAACCCGGTTCACTGTGAACCTGGTTCATTGTGACCCCAGTTGAAGGGGCTACTGGGGTCACCGTGACCCCAGTAGGGGTACTCAGTGACCCCAGTGGATCCTCTTTCTCTTCTGTGTTTACACCTTCCGGTGCAACCAGGTATGCGCGCACTTTGCGCATTTTTTTATCGGCTCCATACCCAACATGTAACGGCATTTCAGTCAGGCGACCATCTGCACATAAACGGGTGGCAGCACGCTTTACGGTGGCTTTAGATAGAGAGGTCCGTCGGGCGACGGTTTCTTTGCTGGGCCAGGATAGGTTTTCGTCATTGGCGTAGCTGGCATAAGCCAACAAAACAAATTTTTCAGTGCTGTTTAGGTCTTCAAGCTTCCAGACCTGCGCCATAAGTTCTAAACTCACGACTACTCCCCCGAGGTATCACCTGTAAGTGATACAACACTACTGCACTAACGGTACCGCCCGCAACCTGTCTAACCTGTCCTCTAGGCAATATTTTGCCGTAATATGACGAATTTCTGTGTCATGGAATGTTATTGCACAGGTATATGCCTAATGTTTACGCTACTTCTGGCTGTTTCCACTTGTGGTATGTTTATTTTTGTGGTCCACCAGCCTAGTATCGCGGTCCATTGGTAGCTGAATGTTTGAAAGTAATACTACCGAGCATTTATTAAGAACTATCTCGCAAGTGATACTTGCGCTATCGGGGGACACTTGAGGGAAAAGAAGTCAAACAGCACTGCTGGGAGCAGTGCACGCCTACATCGCTTGCTGGATGCGCAGGGCTTCCCACCAGATGGAGAGGGACGCGTGGCCGCGTTTGCCAGGAGCTTTGGAGTAAACACCGCTAACGCATCGAGATGGCTTAATGACGATCGAGTGCCCAGGGATATGGGAGAGCTACTCCGAATCGCCACCGAATTAGGGGCCAATCCATTTTGGTGGGCGATCGGCAAAGGGGAGGAAGACACCCCAGAACCGGAGCCGTTCGATATAACTCTGTTTGGCCGCTGCGCCAATGAGCTGCTGAAGCAACTGCAAAAGCTGGTTGACAGGCCCTTGGACATCGACGGCAACCTGCTCAGCAGTGGCTATCGCGAGCTATACGAGCAAGCACAGAACAACGGGGCAATTTTAGACCCCGATCGCATCAGCCTGGTGGCAGTCAAAGTGCTGGCGGAACACAGAAAAAAGTAAAACGAATTAACCGGGCAAGCGGCCAGAGAGCGGCGCCCACGCAACAAGCAGAGGATGAAATGATAGAGTCAGACTTGGGCGGCACTGAGGGATGCAGTGCGCGCTTAAACCAGCTATTGGATAATGCCGGATTCCCCTCCGCAGGAGTCGGTCGCAGCGCAGAATTTGCGCGTAGATTTGGGGTCAGCAAAGCAAATACAACTCGCTGGCTAAGCCAGGACATTCTTCCCCGTGACCTCAAAGAGATGGACGAAATCGCCGAGGCCCTGGGCTCGGACGCCATCTGGTGGGCCTATGGTATCGATCGCAGCGCCCCCACCCCCAACGTACCCGCCCCACAGACCTCAACGGATATCATGCTGGCTGGCAGCTGCGTCAATGAGATCCTCTGCTATCTGGACGACACCGTGGGCGATGGGGTCGATATTACTATCGATGACGAAATCCTGATGCGCTCCTATGGCGAAGTCTATGCCGACGCCAAAAAGAACAAAGGCAAAATCAGCGAGGCCCTGGTGGCTCGTGCCGCTGTGCGGGTCCTGGTGGAACTCCACCGCAGAGACCGTTAGAGGGGTGGGGGCCGCGGCCCCCACACCCAAACCTTGTCACCAATTCCCAAATTCTGGCACTATATCTTGCACATATGGGGCTATGGGGAATCGTAAAAATGGACGTATTTACACGATTTGGCAGGAAGCATCTTCAAGATCGGCAAATAGATACACTTATTGGATTAAGCAAAGGTATAACAGCGGACGGCCAGATAAATCAAAGTGAGGCTGAATTCCTCCAAGGCTGGCTATATCAAAACAGCGAAACCAAGAACCCTATTATTCTCAACCTTCTAGATAAGGTTTCCGGGATGTTGGCAGATGGGTTCCTTGATGGCGATGAGTCCTCAGAGTTATTCGCTGCTTTGCAATCTATTACCGGCGAACTCTCTGACGATGGAGAGGTTCCGAAGTCATCCACCCTGCCAGTTTGCACGCCCCCCCCACGCATCCAGTTCACAGGAAAAACCTTTCTCTTCACCGGCACCTGTGCGTATGGTTCCCGTAAGGAGTGCCAAAATGTCATTGATTCTCTTGGTGGGATTAATGCCCCTAGAATCACCAAGAAACTGGATTATCTGGTTTTAGGCACTTATGTAACAGATTCTTGGATTCACGAGAGCTTTGGCCGAAAAATAGAAAAAGCGGTCGAATACCGTGATTCCGGCCTTCCGTTGGCGATCGTCACCGAAGAACACTGGGCGAATGAAGCCAATCTATAAGGGGCTGGGCAAGTGGAAGAGATCAAGTTGCTGGAATCTATGTGGAAAGCGAGAAGCTCCAGAAAGACCACGCTGATAGTGCCAGAAGTAAAATGTGACAAACTCAACCGCTCATTATCAAATGAGCACTGGGCGTTTCATGTCCCTTACGCCTTCCGTGATGCGCTGGATATTAGGTATGACCAGCGAATAAAGGATAAAAAGAAATACATGGTGTGGACGCAGGGGCCTATCTTGAAATTCAAGGAAGGCGACACCCTAAGATCTAAGGACGGCAAGACTTCCGTTCAAGTGAACTCAGCGAATCAAATGGGCTGGGATACAGAGAAAAATGAAATGTACCCAGGTGTTGTTATCTATAAGAAACACAATGTCGTCGATGGGGTATACACAAAGGCTGGCGACTACCTTACCTGCCAAATGGAATTCCTAAAGTTATTAATTTACGGGAATAACTCAAGCCAAGTGGTCATCTCATAAAAGCTTTTACTTAACGTTGCGCCCCACGTCGGGAAAATCAACGAGGACCTAGTTGCACGCGCCGCCGTGCGAGTATCTATGGAGTTGTACCGCCGCGAGCGCGACAGCTGATCCAGCGGGGGCCGTGGCCCCCACCCCTATAGAACCTCCCGCCAAATCCCGATACCCTGGCACTACCGGCCAAATTCGAGCCGGATCAAAAATAAACTGACGGAAAAGGGATATTGTCATGGTTGGAAAAGTCTTTGCAGGTTTAATCGGGGGGCTGTTCGTCGCCTTTCTCGGGTATTTTCAATACGGCATGATGGCCATCGATGTGACCAGCCAGAGCGAACCCAGCTTGGTGCCATTCTTCGTGGCCTGGGTTTTGGCTATGGTAGTGGCCTGCACCGCCAAGCGCACAGGCAAGGCGTGGCGCCGCCTGTTGCTGATAAGCGCCATCTTGTGTTTCTTGCTGCCAATCTCGGGGCTGATATTCACCGGCAATGCCGTGGTTGATACCGCCAACGGTGCCGAAGCAGCCGGCGCGGCCATTGGTGGCGGGCTGGTCAGCGGGTTTATGGGCTTTGTTGGCTTCTTCCTGGGGATCATCTTCCTGATTGTCGGTCTGCTGACTGGCCGGGATAAGCAGGTGATTGTAGTGCGGGAAGGACAAGTGGTGCCGGAGGGCTGAGAGCAAAAGCCCCTCCCCCGCAAGAGGGGAGGGGAAACCGTGAAGGTTTAACGGTCGTCGTCTTTCTCTTTAGTGCGATTGCCGATATTGATATTGCCAATGGAGATTTTCACCCCTCCAGCAATAACAGCGACAAGCACAGCTAAGGCAACGACTAACGATGGGTCAAACATGTGACCTCCTGTTAGCACGAGCCGGGCCTTAGACGGCGACCTAGCAAACCATCCTTGGCAACGAGCACAACATACTGGTTGAAGTGCTCAGCACGACTCAAGGTTAATGGACCACACTCTATGGCTAAGCCCGGGAACCACCCCGGTGTGTGGGCATTAAGGGTGAGACATCGCCCCACCCTACCTAACAACCCTGGACGCTGTTAGGTAGGGTGCCTAAGTCGCATTACTAATCAATCAGCCAGTGACCCGATAGTAACATAAATTTGAAACGGAAAAGTTTTCAGGTAAACTTTACCTTACTGGTTGAAGTGCTCAGCACCGCCGGCGCACCTAACCACCGCGCCGGCTAACAAAAGAACCGCCCTAGAGGCGGTTTTTTTGTGCCCTCTACTCGTGATCACTCCCCAGCAGCTCCGCCAGTCGGCGCTGCGCATCGGCTGCAGCCTGCTCCGCTGTCATACCTCCACGCTTTAAATTGATCTCGTAAAGATCCTTGACCAACTCCCCCACCGCCGCCTGGCTTTGCAGGTCCAGGGCACGCAGTCGCCACAGTAAACGCTGCAGGGGGCGCGCTACCTTGGCCTCACTACTCAGCGCACTGCCGATAATGCTCACCCCGTACACCAGCAGGTTGGCATCAAGACTGTACAAGCGCCCCACTCTCTGTAGGTCCAGCCCGCTGGGCAGATACTGCCCGCGCTCCCAGCGCTTGTAGGTGGATAGACTGACGTTTAGCAGTCGCGCGGTTTCCGTCACGCCGCGACCCGCATCCCGTCGCAATGCTCGCGCCAGTGCGGCCAACGTCTCCATGTAGTCCCGCTCCTCCTGGCTAGCCTCACGGGCTGGCATTCACCCGCCCGGCCGTCAGGTTGCGCACAAAGCGCACCACGGCGGCCAACTCATCAGCGTTGAGCAGGTCCAGGCCGGCCTGCAATTGAGGGGCAATCCCGGCGCCGGGAGATAGCCAGGCGTCTGGCGTGAGGTCATAACCCTCCAGCAAGGGGGCAATTTCCAGGGGAGATAGGCGACCGCCGTCGCGCTCCAGGCGCTGTAGACGTTCCGGGCTGATGCCGGTAAGCACGGACATACGCACCAAAGACAGGCGTCTGCGTCGCCGCTGGCGGGCCAAACGCCGGCCAGGGGTCAATTTCGACCAGTTGTCCAATGTCACCTCCCACCCGCCAAAACCCCGGCGAGAATTACACGGTCTTGCAAAATCGTATTGTTGTCGAATTAATTTTAATAAACCGGCCCATGCTTGACCCTGAACGTATTTTTACGCGGCGGTGCAGTTGGTAGAGTGGTTAACACTTTTGGAGTAGACAAAGAATAACTGTGAGGTATGTCATGGATGCAGTAAAACCCCCCTCTCAAAAATTGGACAGTCGGGCACAAACTCGCGCCGACCAAGCTGCCCGGGTTGCCGCGAAAATCGCTCTCAGCCAGGGGGCCAGCGTGGCGGAAGCCCTCGCTCTACAACATCGATTGCGCCAGACCCTGGCGAGTGACACCCCCACTCATACCAAGAAAGACAGCGCCAGCGTGCATTGTTTTGTGCTGGCACATTCTGGAAAGTGCAGTAACTGCGCGGCCTGCCCAGTAAGGCCCCGCCCCACCCTATAGCGCCTGCAAAACGGTGCCACAGGGTAAAGTAGGGCGTTTTACCCTGTGGCACTATGAGTTAGGGCGATTTACTCTTTAGCAGGTTATAGCACCTCACTGAACTCTATTTAGACCTGCACCACCCTATTTAACCATGCGGTGTAGCACCCTAAAGTACCGCACTCTACAGCAGGTCAATTCACACCACTTTGATTTAATATATTGCAACCTGCTTTAGCGCTTGCTAGATTAGCGCAAGGTGATATGGGACACCCCGGCGCACACTGCGCCAACTCAAAACAAAGCACGCCAGAGCGCGCCACGCTGTACCGGCACATTCCGGCCCGCACTACTACGCACTAGATCAAAGTACACCAGCGCGCACTAGATGGCGCCACCGTGATCCAGTGCGCCCCGTATCCACCCAATCCAGGGCACCCCGCAACAGCGCAGGGGCAAGCAGAATAGGGCAGGGCAGAATATGACAGAGCAGAGCAGTGCAACTCAGGGCAAAGTGATTGGTGTCGCCAACACCAAAGGCGGCGTGAATAAATCCACGGTAGCAATTCACCTCGGCGTAGCGTTCAGCCGCAACGACTGCAAAGTGTTGATTGCCGATACCGACGACAGCACCAAGACCACGCGCAACTGGAAAGAAGATGCCGCCGCACAGGCTGCCTCCCAGGGCGAGGAGTACACCGGCCCGGAAGTGGTCAAGGTGGAAAGCCCAGACACCCTGCGCAAAGCGATACCGCTACTGCGACGGAAATACGGCATTATTATCATCGACGGCGCCGCGATGGGTGACGCGATGATTGGCGCCATCATCGAAGTGAGCGACTTGGTTGTCTCGCCGTGCAACTCCAATATCAATACCCTGCGCCACGCACTCAATACGGTGGAGCTCGCCAGCCGGCATCGCGCCAGCTTTGGCAATCCGGTCTCCGGAGTGCTCTTCTCCAATATCAAAACCAACACGCGCCTGTACAAGGATCGCCGCACAGAGGCCGAAGCAGTCGCACCGGTATTTGATGGCTATATCTCCAACAGCACCCGCGTGGATGAAGCTATGGATATGGGCGGCACCGTGTGGGATTTCCCCAGGGAGAGCGCCACCGTAATTAAACAATTTAATGAACTCACCGTGCAGTGCCTGCAAGCGCTGCAGGGCCAGCACGCGATTTGCGACTGGCAGCCCGAAAGCAATGAAAGCGCCGAGGACGCGGCCCTATTGGCCGAACTCACCGGATCAGTACAGGAGTAACCCCCATGACTAAGCGCACGCGCCCCTCATTGAAACCCGCCGGCGGCGAGGGTTTAAACGATCTACTGAAAAGCAGTGGACTGGGCAAGCTCGACAAAGAAGAGAAGGCCCCAGAACCCACACAGGAAGCTGCACCAGTGCAAGAGGCGCCAGCACTAGCCCCAGCACCGGAAAAGCCCGCAAAAGCCGCCGCCGCAGCGCCGAAGAAACGCCGGGGCATCGATCCCCACAAGGGCAGCACTAAATTAGATGCCTATGCCTCAAAGGAATTGGTAGACGCGGTTAAGTGGCTGTGCGCAGAGGAAGAGCGCAGCATTGGCTTTATCGTGCGCAAATATTTGGATACTGACCGCCTGCTGGCCGACGCCCGCGAGGCAGGGTTTCAGGAGGAGGAGTAACCCAATGGCCCGCAGCTATCGCCAACTAACGGAAGAGGAACGCAAGATTGCGGACACGATTTGGTGGGTGCAGGCGCGCGACCTCGATGACGACCTATTCCAGGGAAAGGGGGCAGAACTGTTTGCCGTGTTTGATTTGATGGGGCAGGGCAACAGTATTGGCCGCTGGTGCTTCGCTTGCCGCACCCCTAGCTACAAACCTGAACCTTTTGCGCCGGCACCAGAGTGCTGTGGCAGCCAGCACGGGATCAAGCTGTACAGCAAAGAGCAGGCCGAGTACCTGCAAAACACGCTGCCACTCGCTGAGCGCCTGGCGAGCGCAGAATAAATCCGTGAGACACCCCTTTAAAGCAGGGCTCTGAACTGCAAGAACACGTCGTTTGAGCCGGTATCATCGATGACAAATACATCGGAGGGTGCCGCTATGAAGCTCTTAGTCTGCTGGGTCTTTGGAATACCCCACAAGCGTGGGTACCGTGCGATACGGTTTTCACTGCAAATCAACCAAAAAGGCTGCCTGCTGCTACTGCAGTGGGGGCCGCACAAAAACACTCAGGATCGCAGCCATGAACGGCAATCACAGACAGGAGTTTGAGCGAATCTTTCCCAACCCAGACGGCGTGCAGTATTGCCGCTACCAGGGTTGGCAGGTAGGGCGCGGTATAGCGCAAAAAAATAGGGCACTAGAACCAGAGTCTGCCTAGCGCGGGCCTTTTGCTCTTTTTTTATTCTTTATCTTTGTATCCCTGTTTGTTTACTTTGACCTGTTTGTCTTGTTTATCCTGTTTGTAAGTCTTGTAACGTATTGATTTTAAATAGGTTTTAGAGAATAGGGGGCACAGATTTCTGGTTTGTCGGGTACAGATTTCTGGCCTATGGGGTGCAAATTTCTGGTTTATGGGGGACAGATTTCTGGCATTTAAGGGGACAGATTTCTGGCTATTGGGTACGGATTTCTGGCGCTTTACACAGTTATTCCGCTATTTATCCCCCGTTTCTGTGGGTAACTATCCACCGTTTTGGCGGTCGAATTTTCTTGATGGCGCCACCCCCAATTGAGTTCCAACACAAAGGGGTACAAATTTCTGGTAACTGGCGCTTGCTGCTCTGCAACCCGCCACACTGGGGGATTTAACCGCCTGTTAAAGGGGTACGGATTTCTGGCCACCAAGGTCTTGAGCGCTTAAAGGGTACAGATTTCTGGCCACTGGGGCGCAGTACCCTGGCGCGCGGTGGAATAGGGTAGGGCAGGACGCAATAAGAGGGTACAGATTTATGGTATCGCCGCGCAGCACTGGCAAATAGGGCAGGGCGGTGCCGGGTAAAAGGGTACAGATTTCTGGTTTACTTCCCCGTACCTAAAGGGGTACAAAGGGGTTAAATCTATTTGTACCCCATAGCAGTGCGCCCCATAACAACAGAGAGCGGCGGGTGATGGCCAATAAGCTACCCAAAAAAGTGAGTAAAAACCTAGAGGGCACCGGCCCCCTAGAGCACTTGGTGGTCAAACAAAACAATCTGCTAGAGGCCAGCAGCCCGCTATCCCTGGATGAGCACCGCCTGATTATCTCGGCGATTGCCAAGGTAGACCCGCGCAAGAAACTGCCCAGTAAGCAGGTGAATATCACCGCGCTTGAGTATGCGGAGTCCTGGGGGTTGGACCCGAAAACCGCTTACCAGCAGTTAAAGCGCGCGGCGGAATCGCTCTACCATCAATCTATCGTTTTCGATCGCCACAACGCCACCGAGGAATTCCGCTGGATTCAGCGCAAGACGATTTACAAGCGCGGGGCAGGGCAGGTGACGATCACCTTTACCGATGACGTGCTGCCCTATATCACCGAGCTGCACCGCAATTTCACCAGTTACCAACAGCGCAATGTGCGGCACCTGCGCAGCGCGCACAGTGTGCGTTTGTACGAGTTGCTGGTGCGCTTTTCCGATCAGGGGCACCGGCGCTTTGCCGAGCTGGATGACTTCCGCTTTAGCATGGATATTGCCGGCAAGTACGCGGACTATAAAAACCTGCGCAAACGGGTGATCGATCCGGCCGTGGCAGAACTCTGCGCGCATACGGATTTAGATGTGGCCTATCTACCAATTAAAAGAGGGCGGCGCATTACCGGGCTGGAGTTTTCCATGGTGCGAAAATCGCAGCCCGATCTGTTTGCGGTGGAAGGTGAGAGCTAAGGCTTCGATTTTGGAGCCGCTACACCGCGACCGCCCCCAGAGGGTTTCCCGCTAGTGCTAGGCCAATTACCCCCAGGCCCAGGGTGACTTGATGGGGGCCGACCTTTTCCGCCGGACCCTTTACTGCTTGGGGCTGCTCCTTTCTTGCTCATTGCTGACCTCTATTTTGCTGAATTTCCCTATACACGTTAGCCGGCACGCCAGCACTTTGTGGGCTATATATATTTAAGGAATAAAAACTAGAAAATATCCGATATTTAGTAATATCGGAAATACTGGATAGTCATGTTTTAGGGCAAAAATAAGAGGTAGAGCGGCCAGCCATTACCCACTAGGAATCGCCATAGACGCTATAGAACTATGCACGGCCAGGCGGTTCGCCACTTCAACAATACAGTCAGACACCAAGCCGGCAGCCTCATCAACAACGCTCACTGCCTGGCCGGCATCCGTGGTTAATGTCTTTGTAGTGACGTAAACAGTATCCATAGGATCGCCAGCCGCATCGGTCTGCACATTGTTCTGGCTATCGATTACGGCAACAACGCATTTGAGAACAGCAACTGCCTGAGCTTCAGTGTTCGCGGATTCTGTTTTTTGAGTAATGGTTGCTCGCACAATAGTGCCGGCGCTATGGCCATCGTCGATGGTGTAGGCAAACTGCCAAGAACCTAAACTTGGTACACCATCTAAAGCGGAAAAACTGGGCATGTCGCCTCCTAGGGTTTGTAATCAATATTGTGGGTGATTACCCGGTGCTCGGGATCTACGCCGGCGGCGAATGAGATTCCGCCCACAGAGATTTTGTAGACGGTGCGAAGACCTGCGCACTCGACGTTAACGACCTTTTCCCAGGTCAGCGGGTTGCGGTTATGCATGGTGCCCAGCTCAGCGTCGGCACAATCCTGGGCCAGGTAGACGCGCCCAGCCTGGTCGGTAACCGGGGTTTCCCGACTGCATATAACCTGCGCCCCGCTCTCCATTGTCAGGCGCACGCAGGGCACATTGTCCTGGGGTTTAACGGCTTGAATCGGTGCAAGGTGGGTGTTGGAATCACCCACATCCCAGCATTCAATCAGGTCGCCGGGCTGGCAGTTGTCCGCCAGCAGGCCGTCGCGCAGCCAGGTGCCGGCGGCAACGCACCAGGGATTGGTCGGGGTTGTGGTGTCGCCGCCATCCGCTGGCGTGTCGATAGTGCCTACCGTCCTTCTTCCTATCCCAGCGGAGAGCTGCCAAATTTGCGTTGTTGCGTAATAGGTGACCCCACCCCCGGCGTGAGTCGGATCATCAGTGTACATGTAGTAAGTGGTTGAGAAATTCAGCCCAGTAATAGACCCGCTGTTATAGCCGATAGAGTAACCCCCATACTGAACCGTGTGCGCAGCGATTGAGATTTTCGCGGACGATCCGTTATCCGAGGCGGATAGCACGTTGCTGCTGGTTGGCAAGCTGGCAATGCTGCTCATGTTTTGCGGCAGACCGCGCTGGTCAAACACCATTCCGGTTTCGGGGTCGGTATAATTTCCGCTGGGTCTAGAGTATGCGCTGGGCTCTGTTTGATTGCCTATCGCTTCCTCAATCATCAGACAGTCGAAACGCAGATATTCCCCGGCATCTAAATTAATGGCAGCCACGCGCAAATAAGAATAGCCAGTGCCGGTTGCCGTGACGGTCCAGGCTTTTCGAGTCTCAAAAGAATTGCCGTAAGCTTGGTAGGAGGAGTAACCAAAATTAACAGAGCCGTCATCTGCGTCCCGCAATTCAAAGCGCACATCAATTGTTTGGGACAATGTGCGAGACCAGGCGGAAATAATATAGGTTTTACCCTCTTCCACCTTAAAGACTCGCTGGCCATCGTAGTGCCGGAAATTGAACCACATTCCTTCACCGGTTGAGCCGGTAAAATCGGCGTGCAAGCAGCGTGGATTGGGTGGGCTGGTGACGGTGGCGATTGACAGGCTGTAGCGTGTACCGCCGTGGAATGGCGGCAGCGCATAACCCGAAAATACGGACAGGCTTGCCGGGAGCAAGTTGGTGCCCTTCCCGGCTAGCAGCGCCCCTTCTGCTGCCCGCTCTGAAATCTTATTCAGCAATACCTGGCGCATCTCGTAGGCGTATTCCCAATTAGTCTCCCAGATACTGCGGCTAATCGGCGTGCTTTGGGTGGCATCACTCCAGGTTGGGCTGAGCCCATCGAGATAGCTTGTGAGTGCATCAATGGCTGCGGTGTAGTCCGTTTTCTCGTCAGTAATCCCATATTCGCTTGCCTGGGTTTCAATTCCGGCTTGCTGGGCAATCAGTTGGCTGTATTCCCGTATTACCTGTAATTTTTCCGTAGGGTGCAGGATTCCATCTGCAGAGATATTTCCCAAGTCCTCGAGTGCGGCATCGGCGTCAGCCTGAGCGGCAGCAGCAGCTTCCTGCGCGGCTTCAACATCCGGGTCGAGTGCCGGGTCTTCCTGATCTGGGTAGGGTTCCCGGGACTTGGGAACAAACAGAATCTGCACTGCATTTGCGCCAAGACAGGTGCTGCCCAGGCCAGCGTTGCCGGGGCTGCTGGGACTCTCACCGTAACAGGTGACAACCTTGCTACTGGTCAGCACCGGCATAGGGTTGTCAGTGCCATCCACTAGAAGAACAATGCCCCCCGGGGCGCCGCCGCCACCGCTGCCACCGGCCACACCGCGAATCCCTACCGAGCCTGCACTGGCATCCTCTCCGGAAGAATCAATTTTGCCGGAAACCCCAAAGGCAATTCCCCTGGCTACTACGACAAGTGCCGCACCGCCGTTGCCGCCGTCGCCGCCCCTACCATCTCGCTCATACAAGTTGTCGGCACTGTTGTAGTAATAACTATCTCCGCCATCAGCACCGCCGCTGCCGCGCATATCGTCGGGAATTCCCAGGAGGTACCCGGCATAGTTTTCGATATTAAGCGGTGGCATTACCTCATTGCGGCCGGCAATGACATCACCACGGCTTGAGCGGTAAATATACCCGGACTGATTGAACGTGCCGGAAAGGCTGCCGTCACCACCACGGCAGGAACCCAAAAAACCAACGCCGGTATTTCCGGGGACACCGGCCAGTGAACCCTCGATCTGCAGGACACCGCGTACCCGCAGCTCTACATTGTTGAGCACGGAAAGCGTCAGGCCTGCGGGTATGGTGAGGTCACCCAGGTGGTAATAAATCGCTCGGCTATCGGTGCTGCCAATAAGGGTGCCGTCCGCCGTCAAAAATCCATCCGTATCGATGTTGAGTCCCGCAGCCGCCATCTCTGTGCCTTCGCTCTCGTACCAGCTATCAGGCAATTCGGCACTGGTGCTTTCGGACTGATCGGCAATCATGCTGGCGGGCTGGTAGCTGCCAAACAACTCGGCGGTGATAGCCTCGGTGGTCTGATCGATGCTGATGCGCTGGATCTCCATGGCGCGATCTAGGGTGCCATTGGTCACGTCCTGGGAATGGTCGCGGATTTGCGGCAGGCTGACCCACACAATATCCCCAACTTCGAGGTCATTTTTACTGGGGAGCAACCCCAAGCGCAGGCTCAATGGAGGGCCAGCAAATCGATCCCGCAGCGCATCGAAAGTGTTTTTAATGGTGGTGTAGGTGTGACGGGAATTGTGCAGCCCGCGAAACTGCAGCGTGTGCTGCTGGGCTTCGCCGTGGGTGGCAATGGAATCTGCATCAATCAGGTTATTGGAGCGCAAATATTTACCGTCGAATCCGGGCTGCTGGTACCAGCTCCACTGAACAGTAAATACATTGCGCAGACCCGTCAGGCTATATTTAAGTTCGCCGAGGCTTTTGACATCGTCAGGACCAATCGCTGCCACTGTGCCAGCATCGGCGAGCACCCCGGCCATGCGGCGGAAGCCCAGCTGGCCCGAGGCATTAACGGGCATATAGGCGCCGAGCAATAAATTAATCTCGGACTCGATAAACTTTTTCCCATCGGTTTTTTCGAGACCATCAAAACGCAGAATCTTGCCTTTGGTGTGGTCGCTGGGCTTGTACCAGTCCGCGCCGATACTTTCGAATTGGTCCTGGACTACATAATTGGGATCAATACCCAGGTGCCAGTTACTGGGCAGTACGTCGTTTGTGCCCAAAATGTCCCCGGTGAGCAGTGCGTAGGCGACCTGGGGACCCGGTCCTTCCAGGTAGACAAATTCTTCTACCTCCACTCCGCTCTCGTCATCGCTGTCTTCAGGTAAAACATGGTCACGGGCATAAGTCCCAAAAAGCCCGCGTGTACAGCCGGTAAAGCTGCTGCCAGTTTTGCCTGTCGCGCGCACGATCTCGTAGCCGTCCTGATATTTAATTTTCAGGTAGTACACCGATTGGTTTGGGGCATCGCCATAGGCGGCGGTGTGTGGGTTGGCTTCAAAGGCGCTCGCGTCAAAAACCTGTAGGGTATTGGCTGTTTTGGAAAAATCCGCAGCCAGCCGCGTGCTGTTAAGCACAAAAATATCGCTGCGCATTTCCCGCTGAATATCCCGGCAGCGCACTCGGTACAAGCCCGTGGAATAACTAATGGACTCCTCGGCAATCTGGGTTTGCTCCAGGCGAAAATCCGCCCAGTCGAGACCGGCAAAACCGCGATACAAGCGCACGGTGAGCCCTTTAATACTGCGTCCCTGCTCCAGCTCATCGCGCAGCACGTAGGAAAACTGACCGGCAATATCGACCACCTCAAAACTCATTGCCCCGATCTCGGCGCGGCCCTGTTCGGGAATCAATTTCTGGCTGGTCGAGCTGCATTTCTTCAAAGCGCCAAGGATCGCATTAATCGGCAGCCCGGCGATATCACTATGACTGCTGATATATAGCGGCAGGTCGTAACCGATTTCAATCACCAAGCGCAGCTCACGTTGCGGGGACTGGTTGTGTATATCGAAGATTTCAGAGTTGCTGCGCATAATTAAGCGATCACTTGGATAAGGGTAAAACTAAATTCGTACAGGCGGCCGGAGAAGCGCTTTTGCTTAAAGCTCTTGAATTTCAGTTGCACGGTTTGCGGGTCGTCGGGCTCGGCTTCGGTGCCTTCCGCATCAACGGTGAAGAACTCACCAAAGGCACAGCTATTGGCGAACTCGCACCACTCGCCCCACTGGCTGTCGCTGAGGCGCATCGCCACGGTGCGGCAGCTGATGTGCCGCTCGATGCGGTAGGCGGTGCATTCCCGCGCACCGCTCAGCGCTTTGTGTTCTACGCCCTCCGGTTGGTCGTTGCTGTCGTACTGCTGCAGGGTTGCGTACAGCTTGCCGCTGCCGCCGGTTATTGAGCGGGTTGGAGTGAAAGCGATATACATAGGGGTTATCCGGAAGGGGTTATCCAGCGAGCGATAAGGCCTGGTGACTGCCGTTTTCGATCAGCTCATAGTCCTGCTCGGTAATCAGGGTTTTGATCTGATCGGCAATGGTTTGAGCGTTGTCGCCGACCAAGTCGCCCTGGATGGTGAGGTTGAACATCACCCCAGCCTGGGCCTGGTCGTTGCTGGCAAACTGGTTAATACCGTCGAGGCTGGCCCCCTGCGAGGAAGAGGTTAGGCTGCTAGTACCAGTGGTAGAGCCCCCGCCGGAAACTCCGCTAGGGGCGTTTAGCGAGGACAACATACCGGCGATTTCAACTCCCTGGCCTATAGCTCCGGCGATCATGGGGATGTTTTGTGGGTACCCAATTTCTGAGGCCTTCGCAATATTTTTAACCAGGGAAATCCCGGTGGAAAAAACAGCCATTGCCATTTCTGCTGCAGCAGCTTTTTCGTTGATAGCTGCCGCAGCAGATAGCACTTGGTTAGCCCCAGAAACAAACAGCTGGAGCTTACTCTTATTAGAGGCCTTGTTGATTTTCTCCCGCTGCTTGGCGTGCTTGCTTTCCAGCTGGGTAAGTCTGCGTTCGTACTCGTCGTGGGCAATCAGCTTGCTGGCGTAGGCCTGATCCAGCAGCGCCATTTCCTGGTCTTGCTTGACCTGCAATTGCTCCAGTTCGGTGAGCCAGGACAGCTGAAGGGTTTCCAGCTTGGCGGCCAGCTGCTCCCGCTCCTGATCGGTGAGACCGTCGCCGCCGACGCTGTTAAAGTTGGCCTCATCGTTGGCGGCGCCGGTACTCATGGCCTCGGCGGCCACCTGCTGGGCGCGGGCTTCGGCATTGTTGAGGATCTCGTCAACCTTTTGCGCAAGCACCTGGCTGGGAAGCTCCTCCATCATTATGGCGTGCAGCTCGCCCTTGGCATCCTCGATACCGGTGACCATGTAATCGAAGGCCGCTTTGAGCTGTGGCGGGGGCTCGGCATCGGCCAGATTTTCGTCGAGGAAGGCCAGGGCCTCGCGGGCCTGATCGCCGACGCCGGGGAGTTTGGTACCCAGCTCCAGAGCGCTGCGCAGGGGCAGCAGTACCGTATTTTTAAGGGTGTTGGCGAATACATAGGCTTGATTCACCCCCAGGTTAAGGGCGCCAACCACGGCACCACCAAAGCCCCAGGCGATAGTCTCGCCGCCTTTGAACAGGATCTGCACCCCGTGGATACCGTCGGCAAAAACACCGGCCACTTTGACGCCGTTGTCGAAAACCTTTTCCACAATAGCGCCCATGCCACCGGCCTCGCGGGTGGCGTTGGTGAGCTGGATGGTGACCTCTTCGATAATCGGGGCCAGGTGTATGGACAGCTGATTGGAAGCGCCTTTGCCCATTTGCTGCACGCGAAACATCGCATCGCCGGCGGCTTTGAGCTTGGCGGAATCTACCGCATCCAGGGCGACACCAAAGTCCCGGGCCTCCTGGCGTGCTTCGTGCAGTGCGGCGGCGTTATCTTCGAGGAGCGGCAGCAGCAGCGTGGCGTCGCCGGCCAGCGCCTCCATAAAGAAGATTTCTCTGGACCGGCTATCCACCCCTTCCAGGGCCTCGCCGATTTTCAGCAGCTGTTGGTCTGGGGCCAGGTCGATAAAGTCGGCAATATTCAAGTTTAGA
The DNA here is from genome assembly GCF_052467325.1 of Microbulbifer maximicatervae (SeqCode). Lineage (NCBI taxonomy): Bacteria > Pseudomonadati > Pseudomonadota > Gammaproteobacteria > Cellvibrionales > Microbulbiferaceae > Microbulbifer > Microbulbifer maximicatervae (SeqCode). The sequence continues at coordinate 2,322 of NZ_CP174309.1, read as the reverse complement.
TTCTCGAACATATCGACAGCGCCACCGCCTTTGGTCTCTGCCAGGTCGCCGATTTTATCGCTGACATCTTTCATGATGTCTGCCATTTTGTCGGCTTCAATATTGACGGTCTGCCCGGCGTACTGCCATTCCGACAGGGTTTGGCTGTTGAGGTTGAGCGCTTTGGATAAGTTGTCGACCTCGCGCTGGGCGAGGACGCTGCCAGCAACCAATGCCCCCAGCCCGCCTGCACCGGCGAGCCCTACAAGCTTTACTCCGGTGCTATTTATTTCCCCGCGCAGGCTGCCCAAATTCGCCTTGATCGATTTGAACATAGCGCGGGTTTTGTCGTTACCCTCGATAACAAACTTATACTTGTCTGCCATAGCGGCCTCACTTATTCGTCGCGGTCGAATTCGGCCGCTAGCTGCTCAATGGCGGCCATGGCTTCCAGGTAGTAGCAGGGTTGGTCCCCTACCCCGCCACCGCGCCACAAAATGCCCTGCCGGTAATGCTGGTGCAGGCGCAGCAATTGGGCGCTGTGAGCGGTGATAAGGGGCTTTAAACAGGTGCGGGATTCAATAACGCCGGGGATTACCCATTTGGCGATTGGGGCGGGGTTGGAGTCGTCGCAGTGTCTGCCCCATTTGCAGTTGTCGCAATCAAATCGCTTGGGGTCTCGGGCGACGCTGATTGCGATGGCGAGTTTTTTCTTTCGTCCTCACTGAGGACGCTGCTAATTAATATTTCCGTAGCCAGATCTCTGAGCAGATCCCAGGGCAACTGCTGCCAGGCGCCGGGGGAATATTTAGCGGGTGCGCCATCTGGCCCGTTAACGTTTTGCCAGTCCTGAATGCCCCAGCTCAACATTTTCACGCGGGCGTTGTGGCTGGGAATAAAACCGCCCACGCTGGTTATTTCACCGTCCGACATAATCTCCAAGTTTTGCACTTGGGTGAGCGGCTTGAGTAAAAACTGCGGCGGGGTTGGGTCGTGGGGGTCGCTGTCTTTTTTCTTTGGGGTAAACCAGTGCGGGGCAAGGCCCGCAATTAATTGCAGTGCCATAGGTTTCTCGGGTTTTAAAAAGTTTTTAGGGGGGGATTGATTAATCAGATAAGTAGCGGGGCGTCTTGCTGCTCGATAAGTGCCTCTATCTGACCGCAAAGCTCATCGAATGAACCGCTAAAGAACCTACCGCTGACACAAAAATTAAGATTCTGCGGTTGAGCATCTCCCGACAAATAGCCAGCGTTTTCGCTAGCCTGTCGCAACCACCGCGCGGGGCGCAGCACAAAGCCGCCACCCTTGTCATCTCGACAAATTCGCCCGGTTTTCTCTGCATCAGCAATTTCCATTGGCGAGCAAGCATCAATACGCACTATTGCACCGCCCTCTTGGGTCAGCTGGCTCAGCAATGCCGCAGGAGTATCTATAGAGTTTTCCATGGAATTTCTCTTTGCTTGTGGAGGTATGGGGGCCTCGGTCGGCTTAACCGGCAGGCTGCGGGTGGCCTGCCTTAGCAGCCTGTCTAAGTCGCAGTTACACAAGCCTTTGCCACAGCGGCAAGAGACTGGCGGTTTTACTGGGGGCATAGGGGTTGAGGTTTCAACCTGCGGCAGCGCCCGTTCCGCAGGTCGTTTAAACGGCCAGAACATCAGGTATAAGCCAGGGTAAAAGCGTCATCGCCACCGGCGGCGCCAAAGCCAATGTCATAGGTGCGCAAGCCGTCGCGATCACCGGGGCCAACCTCCTTGTACCAACCCTGCGGGATGCTGAGGCTAAACTGGTTGCCGGCCGTACTGCCGATAGCACCGCTATTGATGGCCTGGGTGGTGCCGTCCTGCCATTCACCCACCCAGTTCTTGGTCGATACCAATGTCCCTTCCGGGTCAAAGCTGCCGGACACCTTGCGGTCATTAATAATGATTTCGCCGTAACCGTCCTCTGCGGCGATATCCGATGGGGTGGCGATGGAGTTGCCGGTATCCAGGCTTAGCGAGCTGATAACCGCGCCATAGCCACCCACGGTAAACGGCATTTTGATTGCCGGCGGTGGCACCACATCGCTGTAGCTGGCAACGGGTAAGCTGGCATCGCTGGGGCCACTGACGTGACCGGTCAGGGTAAAGGAGAATTTACCCACTTCACCGGCGGTCAGTGCGGTGCTGAAGGTGCCGCGCACACCGGTGAGAATGTAGAGGCTGCCATCCTCATGGAAATACAGGGTGGCGCTTTCGTGGTCTTCGCTGGCGGGCTGGTATTCCACGCTGGTGGAAGCGGTTATGGTCTCGGCCATACCGCAGGCGCGCAAAAGGGGGGCCACTTCCGGCGGGGTGCCGGCGG
>NZ_CP174310.1:4470000-5233229 GCF_052467325.1 Microbulbifer maximicatervae (SeqCode) | reverse complement strand
TCGCAACACTTTCTTTTGCAAGCCTTGAAAAAATTCATTTTCAAGGCTCAAGCCCTCACATCGGAAGACTTAAATAATGGCGGAGAGAGAGGGATTCGAACCCTCGATGAGTGTTAACCCATACGCCCTTAGCAGGGGCGCGCCTTCAGCCACTCGGCCATCTCTCCTTTTAAGCCGCAGCGGAAGCTCCGCCTTCAGGCCACCTCCGAAGAGGTCTTTCGCGTCGCTGAACCTGTTTGGTTGCTCGCTGAAAGTGGGCGGCATAATACCAACGGCTCGGCAAAAAGCAATGGGGAATCAATAACTTTTTGCACTTTTTTGTCTTCTCGAACAGGAAATGGGCAAGACGCTCAAAAAAAAGACTTTTCCGCCAAAGTAGCCGGTGAAAATATCTACAGTGCAAAATAAAAAAGGCCGGGAAGCCGGCCTTTTTTAGGGAGCTGTTTCACTACTCGTTGCCACCCTCCTCGGAGGACTGCTTTTCACGCTGAATGCGCTGATAAATCTCTTCACGGTGCACAGCAACTTCTTTAGGGGCATTGACACCAATGCGCACCTGATTGCCTTTCACCCCCAGCACGGTAACCGTGACATTGTCGCCAACCATCAGCGTTTCGCCAATTCGGCGGGTTAAAATCAACATTACCTACTTCTCCTTGATCATCCTGTGATTAAGAGCAGCCGGCATTCCCCTGGAACTGCTCTTATTTGGTCATCATAACCGGATGGCGGTACACAAAGGCTAAAAACTACCCTTCACACTCTTCAGTATTGACCAGTCGAACAAAATCTCAACAGGTTGGAAGCTACGTCGAGCAACTGAATTGTAATGTGTTGTTTTTCCTGCCAGCTAACCGGTTAAAAAATCTCGTTATCTTTCTTTGTCTGAAAGTTCAAATTCGCTATGCAGCGCCCGAACAGCAAGCTCCAAATAGCGTTCATCAATAATCACCGAGATCTTAATTTCCGAAGTGGTGATCATTTGAATATTGATATTGTCTTCACCCAAAGCGCTAAACATACGACTTGCCACATTTGCATGTGAACGCATACCTACGCCAACTATAGAAACTTTGGCGATCTTGTCGTCTGTGATCACCTCTCGGGCACCAAGTTCCGCAGAAACTCGCTCCAATACATCTCGAGCCTTGCCAATATCATTGCGGTGAACAGTAAAAGTGAAGTCGGTCGTACCGTCGATAGCGCTGATATTTTGAACAATAACGTCAACTTCAATATTTTCAGCACCAACTGGAGCCAAAATTCGGCATGCAACCCCAGGGGTATCGGGCACTCCACGGATTGTCAGCTTTGCTTCATCGCGGTTAAATGCGATACCGGATACAACGGGCTGTTCCATATCGTTATCTTCCTCATCCAGGCTAATCAAGGTTCCGTTACCCTCTTCAAAAGTTGAGAGCACGCGCAAGGGAACCTTATACTTACCAGCGAACTCTACGGCGCGAATCTGCAGGACCTTGGAGCCGAGGCTGGCCATTTCCAGCATCTCTTCAAATGTGATTCGATCCAGTCTGCGTGCACTATCGACCACTCGAGGGTCGGTGGTGTAGACCCCGTCCACGTCGGTATAAATCTGGCACTCGGTAGCATCTAACGCCGCAGCTAATGCCACACCCGTCGTATCAGACCCTCCGCGTCCCAGCGTGGTGATATTGCCGTCGTCATCCACTCCCTGGAAACCAGCTACAACAATGACCTTGCCTTCATTGAGATCGGTGCGCATTCGCTCCACATCGATACTTTGAATGCGAGCTTTGGTATGAGCATTGTCCGTAAGAATTTTTACCTGCCCACCAGTGTAGGAACAGGCGTCATAACCACGCTTCTTCAGGGCCATACTCAAAAGGGCAATTGTGACTTGCTCTCCCGTGGAAACCAGAACATCCAACTCTCTGGGATCTGGCTTTTCCTGGATTTGATAAGCGAGATCAATCAGACGATTAGTTTCACCACTCATGGCAGACAAAACGACAACCATGTCATGTCCCTGAGCGCGAAACGCGGCGACTTTATCGGCCACAGCTTCAATTCGCTCAATGGAGCCAACTGAAGTCCCGCCATACTTCTGCACGAACAAACTCATAACTTACTGTGTTTCCTTAGCTCCACAATAAGTACGCTTCCTGCCCAACTCGTGCAGGCGCGCACTTAATCACCAAACCTCTGCGAAATCAACTCAACTACGAATTCAGACCACTAATTTGACAAAACTTAACTAGTTTAAGGATTGCTCAATCCAATTTGGCACTTCTTTCAGCATATTAGGGAGTGCGGACACATCGGTTCCACCACCCTGGGCCATATCTTTTCGACCGCCACCCTTGCCGCCCAGCTTCCCGGCAGCAAAGCGCATAAGGTCACCCGCAGAAAGCCGATCTGTCAGGTCTTGAGTAACTGCGGCAACCAAAGCCACCTTTTCATCGCCCGGAGCCGCCAGCAACACTACGCCGCTGCCCAGCTTGTTCTTCATTTGATCCGCCAGATCTCTCAGTGATTTGGGGTCAGCTCCGTCAATAGAGGTTGCCAGCAACTTAAAGCCCGCCAGCTCAATGGCCTGAGCGGAAAGATCTCCGCCAGCACCACTGGCCAACTTGGTTTTTAACTGGGCAATCTCTTTTTCCAGTTTTCGGTTGTTAAGCAGCAACTGTTCAACTTTGTCAGCCAAGGAGTCCGGACGCGCCTTAAGCAGAGTCGCTACATGCTCCAGACGCTGCTGTGCCTGATCAAACAGAGACATTGCGTGAGCGCCAGTAACCGCTTCGATTCGACGTTGGCCGGAAGCAATACCGCTTTCCCCAACAACGCGAATCAAACCGATATCACCGGTACGCTTCACGTGAGTACCGCCACACAACTCAACGGAAAAAGCCTTGTCATCGGTTTTGCCCATGGAAAGTACACGCACAGTATCGCCGTACTTTTCGCCGAACAGGGCCATAGCGCCCATCGCTTTTGCAGACTCAATATCGGTTTCGTGAGTTTCAACTGGAGTATTTGCGCGAATTTGACTATTAACCAGGGATTCAATCGCATGTAACTGCTTTGCTGTTACGGCTTCTGGGTGGGAGAAGTCAAAGCGCAGGCGCTCGGAGTCCACCAGGGAGCCCTTCTGGGTGACATGCTCTCCCAGCACTTTGCGCAAGGCGGCGTGTAATAGATGGGTTGCGGAGTGATTCAGGGCGGTGGATTGACGAACATCTGCAGATACGACTGCCTCAAGGGTTTCGCCCACAGCGATGCCCCCGTTCAACACCTTACCAGTATGCAAATGATGCGCACTCTGCTTGGTGCAATCGCGCACTTCAAAGCGGGCATCACCGGAACTCAAATAGCCACTATCACCTACCTGACCACCGGACTCTGCATAGAAGGGTGTCCGATCCAGAACAATTGCACCCTCTTCACCTTCTTCCAAGCGTTCAACCTGCTCACCACCTTTGACGATGGCCAACACTTTGCCTGCTGCCTCGGTCGCGTTGTAACCGAGAAACTCTGTAGCCCCTTCCAGTTCGAGGACATCGGTATAGTCCTGTTTAAATTTACCGGCAGCGCGAGCTCTCTGACGCTGGGCTTCCATAGCAGCTTCATACCCATCCATATCCAGGGATAGATCGCGCTCACGGGCAATATCCTGGGTTAGGTCTGTTGGGAAGCCGTAAGTATCATGCAGAGTAAATACCAACTCACCGGGGATCTCACTGCCTTCGAGGGACGCCAGGGCATCCTCTAGCAGCGCCATTCCCTTATCCAGAGTCTTCGCAAACTGTTCTTCCTCTTTGCGCAGCGCATTCTCAATCACCTGCTGCTTTTCACGCAGCTCCGGGTATGCGTCACCCATCTGCTCGGCGAGCGCTTCTACCAGCTTGTAGAAGAAGATGTCTTTGTGCCCAAGCTTGTGGCCATGGCGCACTGCGCGGCGAATAATGCGGCGAAGTACAAATCCACGGCCTTCGTTGGAAGGCATTACGCCATCGGCAATCAGGAATGAACAAGAGCGGATATGGTCAGCGATCACTCGCAGGGATTTCTCTTCCAGGTCGCTGCAGCCAACCACTTCCCCCGCCGCTTTCAGCAGCGCTTGGAACAAGTCAATTTCATAATTGGAGTGTACTCCCTGCATTACGGCGGCAATACGCTCCAGCCCCATACCGGTATCCACTGAGGGTTTGGGCAGTGGGTGCAGCTCACCATCAGCGGTGCGCTCATACTGCATAAATACCAGGTTCCAAATCTCAATATAGCGATCGAGATCGTCATTATCGGAACCGGGAGGGCCGCCGGGCACATCGGCACCGTGATCGTAGAAAATCTCAGAACTTGGACCGCAGGGACCAGTGTCACCCATCTGCCAGAAGTTATCCTCGTCGAGACGGGAGAAGCGCTCGGCACTCACTCCCATTTCCTTCAGCCAAATATCAGCGGCTTCATCATCGCTGATATGTACGGTTACCCAGAGACGTTCTTCCGGCAAGTTCAATACTTTGGTCAGGAACTCCCAGGCAAAGCGAATCGCTTCGCGCTTGAAGTAGTCGCCGAAGCTAAAGTTACCGAGCATTTCAAAAAACGTGTGGTGCCGTGCGGTGTAACCGACATTTTCAAGGTCGTTATGCTTGCCTCCTGCACGTACACAGCGCTGTGAACTGGTGGCGCGATTGTAGGAACGCTTTTCCTGCCCCAGGAAGGTGTCCTTAAACTGCACCATGCCGGCATTGGTGAATAACAGCGTCGGGTCATTGCCCGGAACCAGGGAGCTGGAGGGCACAATAGCATGGCCCTGCTCAGCAAAATAATTCAGAAAGGCGTCGCGAATCTGTGCGCTTTTCATCCGGCGTAATTCCACTTCGTTAGTTGAGTTTTATTTGATTGGCGTCAGTGACACGGTGTCACTTCTGTTCCACTACTGTGCCAGCCCCTGTTCGGGCATTCTTTTTTGGGCAAGCAGGTGAACATGCAGGTGAAATACGGTTTGACCTGCGCTTCGACCGTTATTAACTACCAGTCGATAGCCCTCGAGTCCCAGCTTGCGCCCCAATTCTGTCGCCACCCACATTAGGTGGCCGAGCAAGGGTTTATCCTCAGCCTGAGCAACGGATAAATTCACGAGGGGTTAGCGTGGGATAATGAGGAGATGGGTCGGCGCTTGTGGCGCGCGATCCTCAATAACGACACATTGGTCGTCCTCGTAGATCATCTCAGCAGGGATATCTCCCGAGATAATTTGACTGAAAACGCTGGGTTCACCCATTGGTTTACTTTTCCAGCTTTTCCTCGGCTGTCAGCTGCCGCGCTTCAGATTCCAGCATTACCGGTATCCCGTCCCGCACTGGATACGCCAGGCCGCTGGCCTTGCAGACCAACTCCTGAGATTCCTCCCGGTATTCAAGCGGCGCTTTACTCACCGGGCATACCAACAGGCTCAGCAACTTTTTATCCATGTTCCACCCCACTATTTCCCCTCGGTAATACTTCCGAGGGACAAAAATGACCGCGTATCATACAATGCTTCATACGCTTTTACACGGTATTCGCCATAGCTTCTGCTACGCCACCTGCTGGCTTTGCGCTTTTTTACCCTTATATGACAGAAGCAGTCTCTACTGAAACAGAATTGAGATGGCTAAGTAACAGCTCCCGGGCTAAACGTCCCTCCTCTATTTCATTAAATACCTCGTGGTAAGACCTTGAGAAACAGTGCAACTGCTTGTTTTTTGACCCCATCTGTCCAAACCACTTGCGACTGAGTTCCACATCGACAATACGGTCTGATTCCGGCAATAGCAGAAGGCAAGACATGGATATCCCATCCAACCGGCCAGATAAAAACTCCCGCTCCTGCAAAAAAGTCTTGAACCAGCGTAGAGAGATGCTGTGATGCACCAGTTCATCACCGGCATACCGCTTGACCACATCCGGGCTGCGACATATCCACTGGCTATTTACCTGATTGGAAAGAGCTAACCCCGGAAGCCAGCGAGCCCAAAATAGCGCGAGCCATAACAGAAGACCTTTTGGCTCACTTTTACCGCGAAAGCCCGGTGCGGAAAGGTTTAAACTGTCGACAGATTTATATCGAATAGCACAGCCACAGGCGATAACAGCTCCCATACTGTGGCCAAGAAGATGCATCCCAAGTCCGGGGTTTCCACTTTTTACCAAGGCGATAAATTCATTTAGATCCTCACTATAAAGTGCAAAATCCTCAATATCCCCGCGCTTCCCATCCGATAAACCGTGGCCATAATGGTCTAGGGCATAGACACTGTACCCTGCTCGATTGAGGTCCTCCGCCAGCTCACTGTAACGTCCGCTGTGCTCTCCCAACCCGTGGGATATAACTACTACACCCACAGCTTCTTCCACCCACCAGCGCCGGTAATACAGCGTCACTCCCCTGGTGACAAACTCCATTGCAATCTCCTTATTGATTATTATTTTGCTCGCTACTTGCTATTCCAGGGTTTCGCGGTACCTGCCCAGCATGGCCAAATGATTCATGCGGGACCGTTTAAGTAGCGCTTCCTGGGCTGCTTCAACATTCTCCGGGCGCCCTTGCCAAGCAGCGAGTGCTGGCTCTTGTAGTGCGCGCCCATAGGAAAAGCTCAACTGCCAGGGGCCACCACCCTGCTGATTCATTGCATTGAGATTGGCCGTGGCCTCTTCTGGTCCCTGCCCCCCGGAAAGAAAATTAATCCCCGGCACTGCTGCGGGGACCATTCGCCGCAAGCTGCGCAGGGTGTATTCGGCCACCTGCTCAGGATCAGCCGTTTCCGCCTCCGCACCCGGGGTTACCATACTGGGCTTGAGCAACATCAGTTCCAGTATTACCCCGTGCTGGTGGAGTGCGTGGAACACAGAGTGCCAAACCCGCTCATTTACCGCCGCACTGCGCTCTATATCGTGCTCACCGTCCATCAGAACCTCTGGCTCCACAATAGGAACCACCCCTTCGGCCTGGCATACCGCTGCATAGCGGGCCAACATCTCAGCATTTGCGGTAAGCCCCAGGCGCGTGGGGTTGTGATGGCCTATAGGATAGACTTCACGCCACTTGGCGAAGCGAGCTCCTTGCTTTTTATATTGCTGCAAGCGCTCAGACAACCCGTCCAGCCCGTAGGTGATCATATCCCCAGGCGCTCCAGGCAGAGGGCCCTTGCCCTTATCCACCTTAATACCCGGCACTATCCCCTGTGACGCTGCCACTTCCGGCAAGGGCTGACCCTCGGCATCTTTTTGCCCCAGAGTTTCCTCGAACAAAATAACGCCACTGACACATTCACCTAACCCCTTACAGGACAGCAGCGCAGCACGGTAGTCGCGCCGGTTTTTCTCAGTGGAATCCACTCCAATCGTGGCAAAGCGCTTGGCAATAGTGCCGCCACTCTCATCGGCAGCCAGGATACCCCTTTGACCATCGACCAAAGTTGCTACAGTTTCCTCCAGCATATCGATATGTGACATCTCTACCCCTCCCTTAGGTTATTACGCTAAGAGGATAGGCGGTCCAGCCTAAAAAGCTTTACAGGCTTTTACCGCCCTCCGCCAACCAGCCAACAACTGCTCCCTCTCCGCCTGAGTCATTGCCGGCATAAAGTCCCGTTCAATTTCTTGCAAACACTCCGGTAATTCCCTTGGTCGCCAGATCCCACTGCCAATACCAGCCAGCAACGCAGCACCAATAGCCGTCGATTCAATCTGCTGGGGCCGTTCAACACGCAAAGAGGAAATATCCGCCTGGAATTGCATCAGGAAATTATTCGCGCAAGCACCCCCATCCACACGCATATGGGTAATCGGCAAGCCCAGGGCCTGCTCCATCAAGCGGGCCAATTCATCACTCTGGTAAGCTATAGATTCCAAAGTGGCACGCACCACCTCAGCTCGACCAGCCCCCCGACTCAATCCGCAAATAGTCCCCCGTGCCGATGGGTCCCAGTGCGGCGCACCCAGTCCACTAAATGCAGGCACAAGATAAACGCCGCGGGTATGAGGAATACTCTGGGCGATAATTTCGGTATCCACCGCCTGCTGGATCATTCCCATCTCGTCCCGCAGCCACTGTATAGCGGAGCCCGCTGTGAAAACTGAACCTTCTACGGCATAGGCCGGATTACCCTGGGCATCACAGGCCACTGTAGCCAGCAACCCCTGGGGTAGCTCCGGGCGATCCTCGCCGGCAAAAGCCAGCATAAAGCAGCCGGTTCCATAGGTGTTTTTTATACTACCGGGCTCGGTACAACCCTGGCCAAACAGTGCTGCCTGCTGATCCCCGGCAACACCACAAATCGGAGCCGATGTGCCGAGAAAAGCGTGGGGGTCTGTATCGGTAAAGTGGCCAGCCGACGGTAGAATTCTGGGAAGAATGGATTCAGGGCACTGGAAAAAATCCAGCAGCTCACTATCCCAGGCTTTATCTTTTATGTTGTACAGGAGGGTACGACTGGCATTGGTGTGATCGGTGAGATGGGCTTTGCCACCGCTCATTTTCCAGATCAACCAGCTATCTACGGTACCGAAACACAGGTCGCCATTTTGAGCTCGGGTTAGTAAATCCGGGTTGCGGCGGAACAGCCAAGTCAACTTACTTGCGGAAAAGTAAGCATCCAGCAATAGGCCACTGCGCTCTCGCAACCAACCAGACCTGCCGAGTTCCGCCAACTCCCGGCATACCTCTGCCGAGCGCCGGCACTGCCACACAATCGCAGGAAAAACCGGCTCACCGGTATACCTATCCCAGACGATCGTGGTCTCACGCTGGTTGGTAATTCCCACCGCGGTGATATCCGATGCGCGAACACCTGCGCGCTGGAGTGCTGCGGCACAGACTCGGAGAGTTACCGACCAAATCTCTTCCGCATCCTGCTCAACCCAGCCAGGCTGGGGATAACGATTGGGAATTTCCGAGTAACTGCGACCAATCAGGTGGCCCTTACTATCGAAGATAAAGGCTGTGGTACCGGTGGTGCCCTGGTCAATAGACAGGATCATAAAGTTCTCGCGCTTATTCTTTTAGTCTCTTTCTGTACCTGAAAATACGGCCGAAACCTATCGACCAGTCATTCAGGCTGTAGTCAGAGTATAAGCCCGATTAATTGCCGTCCAGCGCCCAGCTAATCGCATCCGTGGGGAAGCCCCGGTAAGCCAGGTATCGCTGGCGCCGCGCTCGCTCCTTCATCCACTGATCCCGTGGAAGCTCTGCGCTCATAGGGACCCGGTATTTTCTCTGAAGCATTTCCGCAGCTAACTCAAACCAATCCACTTCCAACTGATCCAGCGCCTGGGCAATTAGTTCACCGCGTACGCCGCGCTGCTGTAGCTCCTGGCGAATACGCATCGGCCCCTGACCGCGCTGGACACGGGAGCAGGCAAAAACTTCGGCAAAGCGTTGATCGGATTGATAGTTGAGTTCGTGTAGGCGCTCAAATAGCGTGTCGAAATCGGCGCTGGGGAATTTTGCCGCAAGCTTTTGCCTCAATTCATGGCGGGAGTGCTCGCGGCGGGTCAACAGCTCAAGCGCCGCGCTGAAAAGCGCTTGAGCTGGATCAACGGAAAAATCCGCTTTTGAGTACGGCATTTACTCTTCCGGTAATTCCGCAGCCTCTTCAGGGGTCGCAGGCACTAAATCACCGAGCAGCTGCGCACGCAACTGGCCTTCAATCTCGTTGCGAATATCGGGGTTATCGCGCAGGAACTTGGTAGCGTTCGCCTTGCCCTGGCCAATTTTGTCACCCTTGTAGCTGTACCAGGCTCCGGCTTTATCCACCAGCCCCATCTTCACGCCGTAATCGACGACCTCACCAATCATGTTAATGCCTTCGCCATACATGATCTGGAACTCGGTCTGCTTAAACGGAGGAGCGACCTTGTTCTTAACCACCTTCACTCGGGTTTCGTTACCCACCACCTCATCGCCATCTTTAACGGAACCGATACGACGGATATCCAAGCGCACAGAAGAGTAGAACTTGAGGGCATTACCACCAGTAGTGGTTTCAGGGCTGCCGAACATAACACCGATCTTCATGCGAATCTGGTTAATGAAGATCGCCAGGGTGTTGGTGTTCTTGATATTACCAGTGAGCTTACGTAGAGCCTGGGACATCAAACGAGCCTGCAAGCCCACGTGGGAATCACCCATCTCACCTTCGATCTCAGCGCGCGGGGTCAGGGCCGCAACGGAGTCTACTACCAGCACATCAACGGCACCGGAGCGCACCAGCATATCGGCCACTTCCAGCGCCTGCTCACCGGTATCCGGCTGGGATACGATCAGCTCATCGACGTTAACACCCAGTTTTTCAGCGTAGATAGGGTCGAGGGCGTGCTCAGCATCCACGAAAGCACAAGTGCCACCCTTGCGCTGGGCCTCGGCAATCACCTGCAAGGTGAGGGTGGTTTTACCGGAAGATTCTGGCCCATAGATTTCAACGATACGGCCACGCGGCAAGCCGCCTATACCCAGGGCCACATCCAAGCCGAGGGAGCCGGTGGAGATCGCAGGAATACGCTCGCGCTCCTTGTCTCCCATACGCATCACAGTGCCTTTACCAAACTGACGTTCAATCTGAGATAGCGCCGCTTTTAATGCCTTGTCTTTATTGGAATCCATGACCATTCCCGTATTTCTGAGCTGAATTGAGTGGTGGCAAGCTTAACGAAGGATTACTGTATAGGCAACCAGTAATTCCTCATACTGAGTACCAGCTTCAGGCTGAGCGAGCCTCGCTTCAAAAAGAAGTCTGAAGCCGGGGTAAACGAACAAAGATTGACCCGGCGGACAAGTTCAAACCGGGTGCTCACGGACAATCCTTAACATTCCCTTCAGCGCCTCAACGACCGTCTGCGATTGTACCTCTGCCCGGTTACCACTGAACAGAAAACACTTCGCATCAATCTGCACTGGCTCTTGCCCCTCCGCATGGGCCCAGGCGATCCAAACCGTACCTACCGGTTTCTCAGCAGTGCCGCCATCAGGCCCCGCGATACCACTGACCGCAACCGCGAGATTGGCATCCATCATCGCCAGAACCCCACAAGCCATCTGCCGAGCAACCGGTTCACTCACTGCCCCAAACCGCTTGAGATCATCGCTGTCGACACCCAGAACACCGTTCTTGATACGATTCGCATAGCTCACGATCGATCCATCGAACCAATTAGAAGCACCTGCTATAGAGGTAATAGCCGCCGCAATCGCACCACCGGTGCAAGATTCTGCCGACGTCACACGCCAATCTCTCTTTTCCAGCTCCCCGCCCAACTCTCTGGCAAGCTCAGTTATCTCTCTGTATTCCACCGTTTCTTCCTATTCAACCGCTCCTGGGCCACAACCGAATATTACAGCACAGAAGTGGGCTCTTATTCTGGGTGCCGACCTGCAGCAAGCTTACAAATTCAATTTTAAGTAAGCTGCCCCATACCGAATATACAACCGCCCCTCAGTGGTGAAGCCACAACCCCTTTAAAAACTCAATCCACGCCGGCTGCACACCGGCGCCGACACCAAAAGATAAATCTCACGCTGTCGAAGCGCTCGCAAGCGGCGGCAGCACTCTAGAAAATAAAACTACCTATGGGAACCAGGTTGCCAATTCTAATTTCCGCCGCCGGCCCACCTTCAAATTAGAATTTAAATTTTAAAAGGGGTCTTAAATCAGCAAATAATTTCAGGCGGGCAATCCAATAAGCAACAACAAATTTAAAAATAAAAACGTAAACAATGTAAAAACACATTAATACGCACTGGCTGTCCCCAATTTCAAAGAAAAAAATTTTGCATATGCGACAAGTTGGACCAGTCTTACGATAAAAAGCCCGGACTTTCTCTATGCAACAATCGGCTTTTTGTTAGTCTGTTACTGCTGTACTGAATATATAAATATCAAAATAAAAAGCAGATAAGTCCCCAAGCCCAACAAACATTAATCATCGTGGCAGATCACCGCCATTATAAAAACACAATGAAGTTGGCACCCCATAGATAATTAAAGAAAGACAAAATCATGAATTTGAAAAAATCAGCGATCACGGCTGCTGTTGTAGGCGCCTGTGTGTCCTCACTTGCCAATTCAAAAACTTTGGTCTGGGAAGATAATTTCGACGGCGACAGTATTGACAAGTCCGTTTGGACTTACGATGTGGGCAACTCAGGCTGGGGTAACAATGAGCTGCAAACCTACACCGATGATAGCGCCAATGCCTATGTCGAAGATGGCAACCTTATTATTCAAGCACTGCAAAACGACGACGGCAGTTTTACTTCTGCCCGCCTGAAATCCCTGGGTCGTATGACTTATAAATACGGCACCATTGAAGCCCGCATTAAATTACCCGACCTGGATGCCGGATTGTGGCCCGCCTTCTGGCAGCTGGGTGGCGACTACGGCCAAGTGGGCTGGCCCGCTTGCGGCGAACTGGATATTCTTGAGGCAGGCATGGCAGATGCGCTCAACGCCGGCACGGTCAACTCAGAGGTTTCTGGCGCTTTTCATTGGCAGTATGAATCCGATGAAGGTATAAACTACACAGCGGACTACGGCCTATCAAAAAATCTAGTTGACGATTTCGGCCTCAGCACAGACCTTACCGAGGACTACCATATTTTCGGCATGACCTGGACCCCGGACAGCATCACTATGTGGGTCGACGACGAAGCCAATGAAGTCATCAGCTTCAACACTGAACCCGAGGATAGACCCGAGACGCTAGATGAATTCCGCCAGCACAACTTCCTGATTCTAAACCTGGCGGTAGGTGGCAAATTCCCGGGGATTTATGCCAATAGCGACGTCACTGCCCCCATGCCCGCCAAAATGTATGTGGACTATGTTCGCATCTACGATAACGACGACAGCAGCTACAGCACAGAAATCTCCCTGGCTGAAGACACCGCCAAAACAGGTGATATCGGCGTATTTTCCGAGGGCAGCAACCTCTCCGAATCCCTGGAGCTTGGCACCGATACCGAGCTGTATGTCTGGAACCAAAACAGCATGTCAGCTACTGTCAGCGCCGAAGCTGCCGAGGGTGATGAGGCCCTGGAGTTTGATATTACCGCTGGTGAATGGTTCGGCATGGGCTTCTGGATGCACTATGACCTAAACCTAATGAACTACGAAAACGGTCATCTCAATTTCAAAATGAAAACCACCAGCAGCCAGACTATCGGCATTGGTATTTCCAGTACTGGTGGCGGAGATGCCTGGGTAGATCTGGTGGATGGTGATGATACCTACGGCCTGGAGCGCGATGGCGAATGGCATCAGGTCAGTATCCCCCTAAGCAAACTGGGAGTGGACTTCAACACTATCAGTCAGGCGTTTATGATTCGAGGTGATGCCGCCTCTGAAGATTTTGTTCTGTCCATTGACGATATCTACTTTAGCGAAAGTGTTGAAAAAACAGCCCCGACCGGTGTCTTTTCTCTCTACACCGAAACTACAGAGGCCAACTCAACTTTCACACTGGGAACTGATGGCAACCTGTATATTTGGGGCGATACCCTGCTGGAGGCCACTCAAACCCCATTCGAAGGTGAAGAGTCCCTCTCCTATTACTCCTCCGGGGCCGGCTGGTTTGGAATGGCATTTACTGCCGACAGCTACTACGATCTATCCGCCTTCGATAATGATACTGCAACGCTGAATTTCGCCCTGAAAACCAGCTCAGAAACCACCTTTAAAATTGGCATGAAGAGCGGTAGCGTCAGCGATATTGGGCAGCAGTGGATTGAATTTGCCAACGGCTCTGATCCTTACGAATTCGCGCGGGATGGCGAGTGGCACCAGGTATCAATCCCCGTTACTGATTTCAGTAGCGAGGTAGATATGTCAAATGTTATCCAGTTATTTGAGCTACTGGGTGTTGATGGAGATATCAGCGATATTGAGATTGACGACATCTATTTCTCTGGCGGAAGCTCAGACAGCGATAGCAATGGCAACTGCCGTCCTCACTCTCACAAGTGCCACTCTCATCATAAAGGGCACAACCATCGCCATAGAGACTGCAACCCACCCGCACGATGCGCACAGGGACCTCGCAGAAACTAAAAGTACAAGGGCGCTGCCAAATAGCAGCGCCCCTTTCTTTATTACACCACTCAATCTTTTTCACCAATATCAAAACCTGCCTTATTTGCCGACAGATATTACCTTTTAGGATATGACCCGGCGTAAGACAAAGCATAAAAACAATAAATCCAGATTAAATCGCTTACAATTTTATTCAATGCAGTAGGGCCGGAAAAAGAATTTCCACACAAAATATTTGCGAACAAAAACACAAAAAAGAATTTTTTCTTTTTGTAAAAAAATTACAAGAAATTATCTTTCCGATGTATGCGACAAGCAGGACCACAACTACGACGAGAGGCCTAAATTCACTTCCCTGTAGAACAATCGTTTTGCTAGGCTTTGCTCGTGGCCAGCACCCGATTTTCAAATGAATTGAAGGAAACTGCAATTTAAGTATCTAGCATTCACTAGATTTACAAATAGTATTTAACTGTGTCACACCATCACTATCAGGCATTTTATTCTTATAAATAATTAACAACGAAAGAAAATCATGATTATTAAAAAAACAGCGATAGCAGCCGCTATTGTCGGCACAATTGTGTCCTCAATGGCCAATTCAAAAACTCTGGTCTGGGAAGATAATTTTGACGGGGACACGATCGATACTTCCGTCTGGACCTACGACGTTGGCAACTCCGGCTGGGGCAACAACGAATTACAAAACTATACCGATGATAGCGACAACGCTTACATCGAAGATGGAAACCTAATTATTCAGGCCGTAGAGGAAAGTGACGGCAGCTTTAGCTCGGCACGCCTTAAATCCCTTGGCCGCCTAACCTACAAATATGGAACTATCGAAGCCCGTATTAAATTGCCAGATATGGACGCAGGCCTATGGCCGGCCTTCTGGCAGTTAGGCAGCGACTACGGCCAGGTTGGTTGGCCCGCGTGTGGTGAGCTGGATATTCTCGAAGGCGGTATGGCCGAAGCGCTTGAAGCTGGCATTGTAAACTCTGAAGTATCTGGGGCCTTCCACTGGTGGCACGAGTCCGATGATTACACAGGACAAGCAGACTATGGTGAATCCAAGAACCTGGTTGAAGATTTTGGCTCCAGTACCGACCTGACTGAGGATTACCATATCTTCGGTATGACCTGGACACCTGAAAGCATTGCTATGTGGGTAGACGATGAAACCAATGAGGTTATCAGCATTGGCACCGATGACCCTGCATTTGATGAATTCCAACAACATCACTTTTTAATTCTCAACCTCGCGGTTGGCGGCATATTCCCACAACTTTACGCCAATAGTGATATCACTGCGCCCATGCCAGCCAAGATGTATGTAGACTACGTGCGTATCTATGACAACGATGACAGCAGCTACAGCACTGAACTCTCCTTCGCAGCCGATACTGCGAAAAGTGGCAACCTTGGTGTCTACGGTGATAGTAGTGAATTTTCCGAATCCCTAACATTTGGCACTGACTCCGAGCTCTATGTTTGGAACAACATGGAAAGCCAGGACAGCAGTGACGCACTTGAATTTGAAGTGGGTACTGGCGAATGGTTCGGCATGGGTGTATGGATGCAGTACGACCTGAATTTGATGAACTATCAAAATGGTCACCTGAACTTCCTGATGAAAACGACCACCGAGCAGACCATCGGAATCGGCATTGCCAGCACCAGTGGTGGAGATGCCTGGGTAGACCTGAGCGTTGACGGAGACACTTTTGGACTTGAGCGCGATGGCGAGTGGCATGAAGTAAGCATTCCCCTAAGCAAATTCGGAGTGGACTTCAACACCATCAGCCAGGCAATTATGGTGCGTGGCGACGCACCATCAGAAGCCTTTACCCTATCCTTCGATGATATCTACTTTAGTGAAAGCGTCGATAAGACGGCACCAACAGGTACCTTCTCTATTTACAGCGAAACTACCGAAGCCGACTCCACTTTCGAGCTGGGTACCGATGGTAATCTGTACATTTGGGGAGATACCCTAATTGAAACCTCCCCCTCCCCCTATGAAGGCTCTGAATCCCTATCCTACACATCATCCGGTGCAGGCTGGTTCGGCATGGCCTTTACCGCTGATTATTACTACGACCTATCAGCATTCGACCACGATACTGCCACACTCAACTTCGCCCTGAAGAGCAGCTCGACAACGACTTTCCAGATCGGCATGAAGAGCGGCAGCGTCGGTGATATTGGACAGAAGTGGATTGAGTTTACCAATGGCTCAGATCCCTACGGCTTTACCCGAGACGGTGAATGGCACCAGATATCCATCCCAGTATCCGACTTCAGTGATGAAGTTGACATGTCCGACGTTATCCAGCTATTTGAACTGCTAGGTGTAGATGGCGATATCAATGATATCGAGATCGACAATATCCACTTCGCTGGCGGTAACGGAAGTAGTGATGACTCTGGAAATGACTCAGATAGCGGCGACGATAGTGACAACAGCGAAGCCGGCGACCAAGACCTAACTGCCCAAGCTATCGTCACCGCCAGCAGTGAGGTCCAATCCATAGCTAATGCCGTTGATGGCAACAGCAGCACCCGCTGGGAAAGCGCCCATGGCGGTGACTCAGTATGGGTACTACTGGACCTGGGTGAGGCAGAAGCTCTGAACACCCTGACAATCGACTGGGAAACAGCCAACGCTGAGACCTATACGGTACAAGGCAGTAACGACACTATTTCCTGGACCACACTGGCCAACTTTAGTGGTGGTAGCGCCGGAGAGAGAACCGATGAGCACTCCCTGAGTGGAAGCTATCGATATGTGCGCCTGTACTTCACTGAGCGCAGCACAAGCTATGGCTACTCCATCTGGGAGCTGGGCTTAACTGGTGGCGACGGTCAGGCTTCAAGTATCTCTGCAACCTCTGAACTGCAAAGTGCTGAACTGGCAATCGACGGAGACAGTAGCACCCGCTGGGAGAGCGCCCACGGTGTGGACAATGTCAGCCTGACTTATGACTTGGGCTCTGTACAGTCCATTGGCACCCTCAATATCGACTGGGAAACTGCCAATGCGGCTGCCTACACTCTGCTCGGCAGTACCGATGGCAGCAACTGGACAACTGTTGAGTCATTTTCCGAAATGGGAACCGGTGAACGCACCGACGCAATCACCGTAGAGGGAAACTACCGTTACCTGAAGATTGACTGCACCGAACGCAATACCGTGTACGGCTACTCCATTTGGGAAATTAGCACTTACTAATAGCAGCTGGTAGTAGCAACTTGGGCAGTACTTTTACAGTGCTGCCCTACCTATAAACTGCCACCGAAGGAACTAAAATTCCAAAGCTAGAGGTGCTACACGCCTTTGTACAGTAATTCTTTCTAATTCAAAGCCAACCTGAAAATAATAACCTTCCCAAGGCTAACGGTAGACCATCGCCAGAATCGAGCGCCCCTGCTTCACGTAACCAAGGAATAAATCCCCAACAGGACCACTTAACTCATTCACTTCAACCCTCTCAAACCCCAAAGAGGAGTAAAAAGGCTCCAGGTGGTCGTAGGGAAATGCATAGGTGTCACTATCAAAACGTTCAGCAAGGAGCGTCAACAGCTGTCTTGCAACACCCTGCCCTTGATAATCTGGTGCAACAGCAACTCCGGCCAGGAGCTTAAAGCTCTCATAGCGCCGCAAATAACCGCAGGCAATCACCTCCCCCCGTTCGCCGCGCACTATCCCGCAATCCTCATGGCGTTTGGCTTTGCCACGAAATCCATACATGCGATAAAATTTGTTCGCTAGCGGAATCTCTATATCTGCCAGCCACTGAACACTATTAGAAGGCTGCGTTTTCGCCATAAACCTGCCCCTGTACCCCTGAAGTAGAAAAATGCCCAGAGAGACCTGTAGCACCTGCCTGCGCCCGCCCAATGTCTGCTACTGCAGTGCGTTGGTGAGCCTGGCCAATACCATAAAAGTGGTGATCATACAGCACCCACAAGAAGAGAAGCACCCGTTCAATACCGGGCGTATGGCGAACCTGTGTTTAAATAACAGTGAATTGCTTATTTCTGAAACTCTTCCTAATCAACAGTTGGAAAGGCTACTCGATACACCCAGCGCTCTACTCTATCCGTCACTATCATGGCTACCCCAAACACCCCTATTAGCTGAAGGGAACAATACCCCTAGCCACCAGAATCAGCTGGAAAAGATTGAACAGCTAATTGTTATAGATGCGACCTGGAAAAAATCTAAAAAGATTCTTCACCTGAATCCCAAGCTACAACAGCTTCCAAGAGTCAACCTCAGCGGGGACTTGAAATCCAACTACGCTATTCGGAAAACCACCGTTGCCGATGGTCTATCAACCATTGAAAGTATTGCCTTGGCTATGGCTCAACTTGAAGATAAAAATGAGTATTCCAAGCTTCTGCAACCATTTGAAAAGATGATTAGCCTGCAACAGCAGAGCTATTCAGTAGAGCCAGCTTAGGGCATTTGATAAAATGCAGTCAGTGAGGCCTCAAGCAAAGAACCTAAACAATTACTCCATCAGGAAATATCAAATTAGAAACCCCCTGGTAGGTTAGCACGCACATAAAAATTGATAAGGCGTATCGAATAATCGATCGATATCGCTCTTCATCAATCCTCGATTGAAGCTTAAATCCGATTATTAGTCCAAAATATGCAAATACGGTAATTGCAGATAGCGACATTAACTCCAAATCATCAAAACTCAAGTAAACTGAAAGCACAGAAAGCTGTATCAGCTTACCAATCAAGAAACAAATATTGGAAATAAGGATTACTTCCTTTGAAGACTTGGTAACTTCCAATAAGTAAATCATCAGTAGAGGCGCAATCGCATTAGTCGCGCCACCAATCACCCCAGCCAAGCCGCCCATAATAACAGGAAAAAGTACTGGCCGACTGGAGAATTTGGACAGATAACCCCTTAAACGATTGGAAAAAAGGTAAATTAAGATTGATACCGCCAGTAACAACTTGAGAATATCCGGATTTGCCCAGGTTAACAGCCATGTTCCGGTAAGGCTTCCAAGAGACACCAATAATATTACTAAACTATATTTAGAAAAATTAATCCTATAATCTCGGCACTTATAAAGGCTGGATATAATTACCAAAAGCGACGGCAAGATGGTTAACACCACTGCCGTTTTCAAATCATAAGCAAGCGCCAGAATAGGCGTCGCAAGCATTGGGAAACCAAATCCCAATGCTCCGTGAGCCATACCTGCTACCAAAATAAGCAACAACCCAACTATAACTATCTCTATGACCACCCGTTAAGCAACCCTCGATATAGCAGGCATATTAAAACGTATTCGTTTAAGGTGCCTTTTCCTATCCTTAATTCCTGTTCTCGCGTGAAGGTATCGTCGATTATCCAATAACAATATCTGATTATTATTCAACCTAACCTTAAACATATTATGTGGCAACGATATTTTTAGCTCCAGCTCACGTAAAGCATCAAGCTCATCTGAAGAGCAATACTCACGCTCGATAATATCATACCTATATCTGAAACCATGGCTCTCATCAATTAAGGATGCCTCTATAAATTCAGACGACTTGCGAAACTCTTCAGGAACACGCAGTTTAAACTTACTACTTGAAAGTACCTGGAAAGTTTTATCGGAGAGACTCTCAATTATCCTGTCGGCACAGACAAGAATATTTTCTCCGCCTCCATGCATATCAGCGTGCACAACGAAGAGACCAAAGTAGCCAGGCATCTCCGATTCAAAAGCACCGTCATTGTGCAAAAAGAATTCTCTATCACTATGAGATATAGCCAATGCCTCATCGCCTGTCTCACCACCAATTCTTACATCCCAAACCGTTCTCCCCATAGAATCATGCTCATGTACCAACCCAATGGTATTGACAATATCCTCCATTACCTCAGCAGAATCATCAGAAAATTTGAGATGGATAAGCGCAATCCCCTTTTTAAACAGGGCTATTTTGTAACTTTCATACTCTATGTCCGAACAGGACCCAAGTTCAAAGCAGCAGTAACTTGGGACTCTAAGTGGCATGGCATGCGATGAAAAATAGAGTGACGACATTTTCAGCTCCCTTGATGAACAATTCCTTTACGATTCCCACAATATGAACTTCTACCCACAAGATAAAAGGAGCAATCTTTATGCCAAATATCACATATGTACCAAACTCATACGTCTCCAACTTTAGTCCCTGATGGCGTTTAAAGCTCTTTAACACCAAAAAAGTAAGTGTCCCCGTGGAAACCCTCTGAATCGTCTATCACAAAGTAACCCAAGTCATCCTAATTAAGGCCCTTGTTTATTTCACAAAACAGCAACAATCCCCGGTTCAGGCCAAGATAACCTACCTCCAAGCAAATAAAATTTATCGTAGTACGGCAAAACCACAGCGAAATAGCTCTCTAGTCATGACCATTTAATAAAACCACAACAAATACCCCTTAAAAAAGAAAAGAAAGCGTCGCAAGATAACAGCCAGTATCGGAGACAAGTATGCCCTATTAATTCCCCAATCAGATGGAATAATAAAAAGTCAGGCGCTAACAATAAAATATATAAAGCGAACTAAGGTCCCACCTATAAGGATCAATTCTGCTTTCGAGCCAAGCCGAGTGGAAAAGTATGGAAGATTTAAAGACACGGGAGCCATTTAAATGCCGTTACCAAACAGCTCCCAAGGAAATATCTAAACAAACCCTCCCCGATGGCAGCCATATAAAGTTGAGCGCCACAACTAAAGTACTCGTCAATTATTCAGAGACACGCAGACGCGTACGTCTATTAAATGGGGAGGCCCAAATAAGCATTTGTAAAGAGGTAACCTGGCCATCTATAGTAGAATCACGACAAGCATTGATCCGTACACATAAAGCCACTTTCAATATTGACCAGCGATATGGGATAACAGAAGTCACTGTTCTCGAAGGGAATATCACTATCAGCCCAATAAAACAAAATAAAAATCGCGCCGAAATAAAGAAGGGGGAGATGCTCAAAGTAACTGAGCACAACACCGGTGCAGTCAAAGGTTTTGAGGTTTCCAGCTATAAGGATTGGGGAAGTGGATTTACAAAGGCTGATAACATCAGATTAACAGAACTCCTAATATCACTAAATCGCTTTACAAATACCCCGCTTGTGACGAGAGACCAGAACACTAGTAGACTACTTGTTAGTGGGGTTTATGACCTGAATCATATAGAAGATACCGTCCTCTGTCTGAGCAAATCTTATAACCTGAAAGTCACAAAAGAAGAGTCTCACACAGTGCTAGAGCTGCTTCCAGAATAATAACCTAGCTTGTTAAATGCCAACAAAAGTGGGCTTGTGTACCTAACAATAAAGATAAAACAGTACTTTTCTGTAATTCTACCAGCAAATACGGTCAATCTTAGGGGCTCAGTATTACTAAAAATACGTAATTTGCTAGCCTAGTACCCTCAGCTGGCAAGGGGTACCAGGAATTCTCTTTCTGGTCCAGAGACTCCGAACCTTGCCAGCTTTTTTATCACTTTGACTCAAAGTAAGTGACAGTAGAACCTAAGAAAAGGCTGTAAACCCTACTCAACCGTGTCCTTATCTTCTTGCCTCAAATAACCAGCCGCATTTTCATCTTGAGCTAATTGTCCCTGTTCTGTCATTGGCAGAGCACGACTTTGCTGATTAATAGCATGAATATTCGAAGTGTTTTCCAAGTCTCTGCTGCTTGTAATGGAGGCAATAGACTCTCTATCTTTCAAGAAACTAATTACGTCATCCCTGATTTCAGATAAGTCGCGTTCAGACTTATGCATTTCAAGTATATGCCTTGGATACTCCAAGTTTCTCATGCCAGATGCGGCAAATGTACTTGAGACAACCCTGGTTACTATCACCCAAGGCGTAATTGAACTTCTG
This sequence comes from Microbulbifer maximicatervae (SeqCode), assembly GCF_052467325.1. Classification (NCBI taxonomy): domain Bacteria; kingdom Pseudomonadati; phylum Pseudomonadota; class Gammaproteobacteria; order Cellvibrionales; family Microbulbiferaceae; genus Microbulbifer; species Microbulbifer maximicatervae (SeqCode). Next base: position 5,211,267 of record NZ_CP174310.1, on the reverse strand, counting down.
ACTAGTACATTTTCAGAACGAGTACTGTCATGTATTCCAGTGCCCGTTGAGATCTTAGATTCAGTGAATGTCCCTTCGCATTTAAAATACACCAATAGTGACTCAAACTGCATCTCAGCAAAGAAGATATGTGCCGCATTGACCAACAAGCGAGCAAATGTATTAAGAATAAATCCTATCAGTAGCAGGTGAATTAGCGTCATACAGAGCGCGCCACCTGCAGAAATATACTGTTCTAGCAGAGCTAAGCGGCCAGCTTCCTCGTCTAAGGCGCCAAACTCCTGTTTAATCGCTGTAAGAGATTCCGGCTGAAAGAAGTGAATAACATCAATCAAAGAGTATGCCAGCCAAATAGCTAGCGCAGTAACAACGATATAAAGCGCATTACCTGCGAAAAGACTAATATCGCGAATTAGCTTGAATTTTTCACCCAAATCAACAGGACGAACCGTAGGTTGTACTTCCTGGATCATTTCCCCATTGAATGAACCTTTACCATCCACTTGCTCTTCAAGTTTTGGATCAAGCTCTCTGTAAATACGATTGGGCACTTCTTTATAACGACGATTTGCCATCACAAGGTTATCCAAGTTTATAAAGATTTCCTTCGGGTGAACCGATTCCTGCCAGTTATCCCTTAATTCAGAAACCTCAGTGACTGGGTTTGCTATTTCGCTTCTAAAGCGCAGCATATAGACAACAGCAAAACTACAAGCAGCGCCTACAAATATAACCCCAAGAATATACAAGAACGGGCTAAAGCTCGGTAAAGCTTCAGTCAATACACCGGACACACTGATTATTTCATCTAGGGAAGTAGTACCTTCCCCCTTAAAAGCCTCAACGCCTAAACTTAAACCCAATCCTAGCAACAAAGGCACCACAATCGAGAATAATATCGTTTTTGCAATACTTCCCCCCGTAAGGCTCGCTACACTTTTCTGGGCTTCCCGTGAAATACCTTTACTTGCAGAGTGCCATACAATCAATGTATAAAGTAAAGCGATGGCAGAGTACATCGGGAATAGCTTTTCTCCCATATCACCAGCAAAACCATTAAGACAAATAAAAGCGACAATGACATAAGAGAGCAAGACAGTTAATGTACTTACCCATGCGCCAAACTGTGCCTGAGCCATATTTCGAATGGGGTATGGCATATAAAGCAATTTAGGGAAGATACTGTGTAATACCCGAGCCAAGAAGCCCTTAGGCTCTAGAAAGGTTGGATTCTTACGGCCAACTAACATCTCTTCTAAGCCGGAAGCGGTATAAGCCACTTCATTTTTCTCTTCTGATGCCGTACTCGTTTCAGATTTAGAATGGTTAAAAGCTAATGATACCGGATGATTTCGACCAACAAAGAAGCGCAATAAGGCCAAAATGCCGCCTGATAGAGCCCTTATACCGCCGACCAGCAGGATTGCCCCCACTACGACAAGCACCCAACCACTTACAGGGTCCAACTTTACTTGGCCAGCAGCGATAAACAGCAAGATTAGGGCAACAATGAACTGAACTCCCCCCCTAATTGCGGTAACCCGGCCTTCTTTCTTAAAAGGATTCTTCAGGCCCAAATCAATCGAGCCGTAATCAAACGCCATAGAGTATCCCCTTAGTACTGGTACTTATGCCTAAAGCCTTAATCTGCTAAAAGAAGATGTACTTCTCAACTCAATGCAGCTTAAGGCTTTCCTGACTATTTTTCACTCACTTTCTATAAAGATACTTGCTATGCGCTAGCAAGCTAATTGCAGCCCTCTATGTGTTGCATGTATTTCCGTATAACTGGGTATTCTTGAGGGCTTGGATAAGGAGTTATAGGCTGCTCACATATGGCCTGTACAACGCCTAGCCGATAAGTTACCTATACCTGTTCCCAGGCCAGAACATAGAATCGAGTTAATTCTCTCCGGGGAGTTTGATCGGTTAAATAGCTGCACAGAGTTTAAGATTGCTCGAAAAACGTAATATGCATTTAGCCTATTGGAAACATCTTCCGGCACGCGCGTAGTTGGAGCTGATATTAAATATGGCCAATTTTCATGGGAGGTAGGTACTAATACAGCTGATCCTATCGGGAGTTCTACATGAAAGTCGGATTTGATCCGTGCTTGCACCCGATCCTCTACTTGAAAACCGAGCCTACCCATAATTGGCAGATCCAACCCTCCATCCCTAATTCCGAAGCTATTGGCAGGGCTAACCATTGCATCAGCTGATTTGGAAAAGAAATCTCCCTCAATAACACCTACAACTCCAAAATCTTCAAATACTTCGCTCCAAGCTTCCACAAGCTCCTTGGGCTTATCAATTAAATAGATTTTATCTGGCAGCATAGGTATCTCAACCTTCAAAAGAACAGAAACATGTAGCAATATATAATCAACAGTATCTACAGCTCATAATTCCCTCACCTGATAATCAACTGTAAAATCCTTTACCCATGTAATTCCAGAGCCACTCATAACTTCATTCCCAAGTTCTATATCGGCAATAAATAGCCCCTTAGGGATTAAACTATTTCGAACTGCGTAATTCAGTAATTCCAAACCAGGAATAGCGGCAATCATGGAAGGTTGCTTGGCCCTAAATGATACATACACCCAATTATTATCATTTACTCCCGACATATCCTTCCAATTCTTATGGTACCAAAGCTCCCATACTGAATCATTAATTGATACCTCACTATGTTTTATCCCTGCAGGATTGAAATGTCCGTCAGTAAAATATGTCCAGATCATAATTTCAGCAGCTATTACTGAACGATTTGGTTCACGCCCCCTATAAGCTTCAGAAATTAACCACATCGTCGTAGCCGTATTATAATCTCCACTCGATTTGCTTTCTGTATGATGTGAAATGCCAAGCTTCGCCAGGCTGGATATCTTTAAGGGAAATGCATCATCAAACTTAGGTTCCGGCGCCCAAGGAGAAGACCCTATTTTTATTTGTGGTTGGGAATAAATTACCCGTCGATCTAAAGGCCAAGACCATGACCAACCAAATTGTAACTCACCCTCTACCAGTCTTTTCTCCAAACATTGGGACCAAGGATCATCTTCTGCAGCATATTTATTCCAGACATTATTATTCATTATACCCAGCTTGGTAGCTACATTGTGAAAGTCTTCACAGCTAATAGTTGTAGTTTCTGGCTTTACCCAACCAGAACCATTACTAACTTTAGTAGCACAAGAAGCAGTCATAATAATAAAAAAACACAATAAAAATCTCAAAACCCCACTTCCCAGTAAGTTACCAAATAGCATTTTTACTCTTAAACTACCTAATTCTTTATTTTTGATAACAAACAAAATATTTATCATCCAATATTAGCCCCACCACCCATACTTTCGGCAACTGGTACATAACGTATATTGTTATGCCGCAATAGAGGAAAACAATATACATTTATATACTTACTCTTGCCTAACTCTAATGTTGAAAATCCGTTCCACTCATGGATAAATTGAGCCCACCTTCGGCGGCCACCGAAGGCCTTGTTTGTCACACTTGGTTTGATTGCCAACTCATAACAGTCATTAATACCCAGGAGCGTGACGGACACTCACTAGGCATAGCTCAGATAGCACTATGGGCAATGGGCCTCAAGCCAGACTAGCAAGTCAGAGATAGCTTATCTTATGAAACCTACAGAGATCGATATCGATATCAGCAGTAAACAACTCAATATTTATGTGAAACCTACTGACCAATTCTTTAGTGTTGCCAATGATAAAAATTACATTAAGGGCACCATTAAACAACGACAACCACTTAAACCTCAAAGAGCATTAATAGAGCCTATAGGAGGACTCGAGATAGAGTTTTTTGTGCCGCAGACAAAGCAGGATTACCTGTAGTTTTTTGCAATCGTTCTCAGATAAGAGGCTTTGCCAAATCCGCAGGACATTTTACCAAGGCTGGCAGGCTAGATACTATTGATATCACACAATTTGGCGAGAATATGAAAGCAAGACTATCAGCGCTTAAGCCAGAAAAAATCTGAGAGATCAGTGACTTACTAACTGTGAGAGGTCAGCGTTTAGAGATGAGCACAATGCAAAAGAATCGGCTTCAGATTATTGTTGATTGCCAAAGGAGTCGGAAATGTATTGGCTTATACGCTAATTAGTGAACTTCCTGAGCTAGGAAAATTGAATCGTATAGAAATTGCCACACTTGTAGGTATCGCCCCGATAAACCATGATAGCAGCAGCTTCCCGGGAAGGAGATATATTCGGGATGGAAGGCATCCTATACGCACGGTTCTGTTTGTTTCCATCACGTCGGCCATACAACATCACCCCAAGTTAAAGTCGATGTATAAGCGATTAGTCGACGCCGGAAAACCTAAAAAGCTTGCTCTGATTACGTGCATGAAAAAGCAGATTACGATCCTGAATACGATGGTGAAAAATAGCACCTACTGGGATGAAAGTATGGCTTAAAGACTTTACGAGCAACCATAGTCACTAGTTATGTGTTTTCAATACCTGCCCATGACTGGGCGCTTACTAACTTGACCTCTACAATAATCTCTTCAAATTCTGGAGAAAAGTCTTCAACATGAATAAAGTCATTGGAAATTTTATTACCTGATTCATCTTGAAGTATCAAATCCAGATCATCTCTCTTTTGATAATACTCATCATATTGCTCGCTGGTGAATAACTTAAAAACATTTTTTACTTTTTGATAGCCCGGACCTTGTATAAAACGCCCATGAACCATGCCCATACTTAAATCAGAATACTCCAGTCTCGATTGACCTATGTAAAAATCTGTTGAAAATATATAGTAATTCATATGTTCACATAACGCTCGCAGCTGCAGACGACTTGTAGCGACGAAGTAGTAGAAAGGCGTTCCGGCAGTCTGCGTTTGATATGTATTTTATGTGTCCGCATAGATACTGGCCTCTCTGACACTCAATATTTCAGCTTTCTCCCAGTTTTTATACTATGAACCTGTAGCTCACCGGTAAGAAGCCCATCCCTATTTTCTGCGCATTAAACTTCTGCGACTTTCTCGGCAGCACTAAATATTTCAACACCCACCTCTGACTCTATATCAGAGATGACGCCATACGACAAAGCCTGGTCGTTTTTTAAGCTCACTCAAGAAGGAAGTCAGTAAAAAGGTTCCCTCCCCTGCGTACCGGTCCATTATATCTTTCGATAAAGGTGTACCTACTTGAACTCTATTCATCTATCAAATCTTTGTTACACATTCCGTTGAGTGAAGGGGAGAAGCACCCAGTGCTTTGTCCCGCTTGCTCGACTTGTATGGTTGTTCTTGCCCGATTCTGATGTTGAAAATCCTTTTCGTTAACGGGTAAATTGAGACCCACCTTCGGCGGCCACCGAAGGCCTTGTTTATCACAGTTCGCTGCTTGGCTGGTTCGTAAAAGACCGATAACAAGTATGAACGTGATAAGCACTCACTAGGCATAACTCGGATAGTCATGTGGGCCTCGAGCCCGAATAGCAAGGCGGAGATAGCTTATCTTATGGAACCTCAAGAGATCAATGTCGGTATCGATACCAGCAGTAAACAACTCGATATTTATGTGAGACCTACTGGCCAGTTCTTTAGTGTTGCCAATGATAAAAATGGCATTAAAGATGCCATTAAACAACTACAACCTCTTAAACCTCAAAGAGTATTAATAGAGTCTACGGGAAGGCTCGAGTTAGAGTTTGTTTGCGCCGCCGACAAAGCCGGATTACCTATTGTTGTTTGCAATCCTTCGCAGATAAGGAGCTTCGCTAAATCTGCAGGGCGCCTCGCCAAAACTGACAAGCTAGATGCAATGGATATTGCACATTTTGGTGAGGCCATGAAGCCAGGGCTGTCGGTGCTAAAACCAGAAAAGCTTAGGGAGATCAGTGACTTACTGGCTGTAAGAAGTCAGTGTTTAGAGATGAGTACAATGCAAAAGAATCGGCTTCAGAGGATGCCGAAATCAGTACACAAACCTATCCAGACCATTCTAAACACCATCAAGAAAGAGTTACAAGGTATCGACAAGCAACTGGAAAAACTGGTTAACAGTGTGTCCGAGTGGCGGCAAAGGCGTGACCTATTGTTGAGTGCCAAAGGGGTCGGAAATGTATTGGCCTATACGTTAATGAGTGAACTTCCTGAGCTAGGACAATTGAACCGTAAAGAAATCGCTGCACTTGTCGGTATCGCCCCGATGAACCGTGATAGCGGCAACTTCCAGGGCAAACGATATATTCGAGGTGGAAGGCATCGCGTACGCACGGTTCTTTTTGTTTCCATCATGTCGGCCATACAACATCATCCCAAACTAAAGCCCATGTATAAGCGATTAGTCGACGCTGGCAAACCTAAAAAGGTTGCTCTGGTTGCCTGCATGAGAAAGCAGATTACGATCCTGAATACAATGGTGAAAAACAACACCTACTGGGATGAAAGTATGGCTTAAAAACTTGACGAGTAACCATAGTCACTTGTTATATGTAATTTTATATGGCTAGAGTGCAACGAACTTTCACCTTGGAAAGATTATTTTTTACAAAATAAAGAGTAATATGCCAATCTGTTTTTTCGGGGCATAATTCTTTACCAGCATCAGTAGAAGCTCCCCATCCACTAGAATCCATTAAGCACTCTCTTTGAATCCTACTCATTTCGTTTACTTTAATCCAATTTTTCGGACATTCTTTTGAATTGAGCATTGGAGCAAAGCTGCTTTTAATATTATTACTTAATGTTTCCGATTTTGTTGCTCCAATAACAAACGTCCCGACGGTTCCCTTTGTAATTTCTAAAATTTTTATTTCATCGCCAGGGAAGGGCTGAAGTAAAATCCAAGTCATGGCTGCAACAAGTAAAAGCAGTAAGAATTGCGCGATATTTTTCATTGCACATCACACTCGCAGCTGCAGATGACTTGTAGCGACGAAGGAGCGGGAAGGCGTTCCGACAGCTTGCGCTTGTTATATGTTTTATGTGCCCACATAGATACTAGCCTCTTTGACACTCAATATTTCAGCTTTCTCCCAGTTTTTCATACTATGAACCTGTAGCTCACCGGTAAGAACCCCATCTCTATTTTCTGCACAATGAACTTCTGCGATCTTCTCGGTAGCACTAAATATTTCAACACCCACCTCTGACTCTATATCAGAGATGACACAATACGATAAATGTGAGTCGCTTCCTTTAAGCTCATTCAAGAAGAAAGTCAGCAAAAAGGTTTCCTCCTCTGCGTACCGCTTAATTACTTCTTTCGATAGAGGTGTACCTACTTGAACTCTATTCATATCTCAAATCTTTCTTACACATAACGTTGAGTGAAGGGGCGAAGCACGCAGTACCTTGTCCCGCTTGCTCGACTTGTATGGTTGTTCTTGCCCGATTCTGATGTTGAAAATCCTTTTCGCTAACGGGTAAATTGAGACCCACCTTCGGCGGCCACCGAAGGCCTTGTTTGTCACAGTTCGTTGCTGCGCCGGTTTATAAAGACCGTTAACAAGTAGGAACGTGACAGACACTCACTAGGCATAACTCGGATAGTCATGTGGGCCTCGAGCCCGAATAGCAAGGCGGAGATAGCTTATCTTATGGAACCTCAAGAGATCAATGTCGGTATCGATACCAGCAGTAAACAACTCGATATTTATGTGAGACCTACTGGCCAATTCTTTAGTGTTGCCAATGATAAAAATGGCATTAAGGATGCCATTAAACAATTACAACCTCTTAAACCTCAAAGAGTATTAATAGAGTCTACAGGAAGACTCGAATTAGAGTTTGTTTGCGCCGCTGACAAAGCAGGATTACCTGTTGTTGTTTGCAACCCTTCACAGATAAGAAGCTTCGCCAAATCCGCAGGGCGCCTCGCCAAAACTGACAAGCTAGATGCAATGGATATTGCACATTTTGGTGAGGCCATGAAGCCAAGACTATCGGAGCTAAAGCCAGAAAAGCTTAGGGAGATCAGTGACTTACTGGCTGTAAGAAGTCAGTGTTTAGAGATGAGTACAATGCAAAAGAATCGGCTTCAGAGGATGCCGAAATCAGTACACAAACCTATCCAGACCATTCTAAACACCATCAAGAAAGAGTTACAAGGTATCGACAAGCAACTGGATAAACTGGTTAACAGTGTGTCTGAGTGGCGGCAAAGGCGCGACCTATTGTTGAGTGCCAAAGGGGTCGGAAATGTATTGGCTTATACGCTGATGAGTGAACTTCCCGAACTAGGAAAATTGAACCGTAAAGAAATCGCTGCACTTGTAGGTATCGCTCCGATGAACCGTGATAGCGGCAGCTTCCAGGGAAAGAGATATATTCGGCGTGGAAGGCATCGTGTACGAACGGTTTTGTTTGTTTCCATCATGTCGGCCATACAGCATCATCCCAAACTAAAGCCGATGTACAAGCGATTAGTCGACGCTGGCAAACCTAAAAAGGTCGCTCTGATTGCCTGTATGAGAAAGCAGATTACGATCCTGAATACGATGGTGAAAAATAACACCTACTGGGATGAAAGTATGGCTTAAAAACTTGACGAGCAACCATAGTCACTTGTTAAATTTTGCCTAGTTCCATATGCAACAAAGGGTATGGCTTTCCTTGACCATCTAGTGGAGAACGGCCTACTACATTGAAACCCAAATACTCATAGAAGCCTAGCGCTTGTTTATTTTGCTCATTAACATCGACTTTGGTAGCACCTTGATTTTTTATGGCGTCTTCCATTAAGTGGAGACCTATGCCTTTTCCCCTGGATTCTGGAGAGATAAAAAGCATTTCGACATTCCCTTCATGGACGTCACAGAAACCATGAATTTTTCCTTCATCATCTTTAGCACATTTCAAGTCCACAGCATCGAAATACTGCTCTAAAATCAGAGGCTTTAAAGTGACTATGTCTTCTTCCTGAAGAAAGTCATGAGTAACTCGAACTGAGGCCTCCCAAATTTCTATCAGGGTTTCATAATCTTTCTTTTCTGACTTCTCAATTTTCATAGCCAAACTCCAATCGGAAATTTTACGCCAACATAAAGGGCGGCTGCGCAGCAGACGTCCAGCACGAAGTGCGCCTTTGATATTTTTATTAAGGGGTTATGACTTCATTTACTGTGCATTCTTCAACAGATTAATTGTGGTTTGTTTCGCTGTAAGCTCCGCCTCTAGCGCTGAAGTTACTTCTTGATACCTGCCTTGTTTAAGATTTTCAATGTGAAGGGATAGCAGTTTTAATTCCGCTTCCTCACTACGAATATCGGATTTTACCCAAGGGATATATATTTGGGAATAAAGATAGGTGGTGGTTGTAACGCCACCCACCAGCATCCCGAGAATGATAGCTGCTCCAGTTTTCATTGAGACCCTTAGCGCTGCCAACAACGGCAGACTTGTAGTTGTAATTTTTGTGCAATAATGGCGTAGCCATGCATAAAAAGCGCGGCTGTAAGGCTATCCAAGCCACGAAGTGGCTGATGTTGCTTGGCCTTGTTACATGTTTTCATAGGTCTTTAGTGCCTTGTACTCTTTAATTGATGAAGGCCAAAGAATGACTCTATAAATATCATCCGCGTCTTCCCATTCCTCGGTTATTGAATCGAGGCCTTTAGCTAATGAAAGTGCGGCATAGGCACCCGGTTTGATTTCTATCTTTGCTGCGTCAGGTAGATAGCCTGTACAACCGAACACTGCACAACTACCAGACTTGATAGTGAAGTAACCCATTGATGCATGATCCCACTCTTTTAGATCGATATTGGGCTCACTATCATAGATCTCTACTTCAACTGGCACATCAACATTGCGGAATGTCCCAACTGCGAGAGTATTTGCTAGTACTCCTAGTTTCAGTTCAAGCGCCTCTTCAGTCCATACTTCCGAAGTATCGTCATCTGCCGCAGTATCCATAAGATAGACCTGAAAGTAGTCAGCGAATAATTCAAACTTATAATTCTTCATCGGTGCTTCCGCGACACGTAACGCTCAGCACACGGGCGGCCGAAATGAAGCGAAGCGCAATGTAGGCCGTCCTGCCCGGCATTTTTTGCCGGGCTTTCGTGCTGCTGCTTGTATGGTTGTTCTTGCCTGATTCTGATGTTGAAAATCCTTTTCGCTAACGGGTAAATTGAGACCCACCTTCGGCGGCCACCGAAGGCCTTGTTTGTCACAGTTCGTTGCTGCGCCGGTTTATAAAGACCGTTAACAAGTAGGAACGTGACAGACACTCACTAGGCATAACTCGGATAGTCATGTGGGCCTCGAGCCCGAATAGCAAGGCGGAGATAGCTTATCTTATGGAACCTCAAGAGATCAATGTCGGTATCGATACCAGCAGTAAACAACTCGATATTTATGTGAGACCTACTGGCCAATTCTTTAGTGTTGCCAATGATAAAAATGGCATTAAGGATGCCATTAAACAATTACAACCTCTTAAACCTCAAAGAGTATTAATAGAGTCTACAGGAAGACTCGAATTAGAGTTTGTTTGCGCCGCTGACAAAGCAGGATTACCTGTTGTTGTTTGCAACCATTCACAGATAAGAAGCTTCGCCAAATCCGCAGGGCGCCTCGCCAAAACTGACAAGCTAGATGCAATGGATATTGCACATTTTGGTGAGGCCATGAAGCCAAGACTATCGGAGCTAAAGCCAGAAAAACTTAGGGAGATCAGTGACTTACTGGCGGTAAGAAGTCAGTGTTTAGAGATGAGCACAATGCAAAAGAATCGGCTTCAGAGGATGCCTAAATCAGTGCACAAACCTATACAGGCCATTCTAAACACCATCAAGAAAGAGTTACAAGGTATCGATAAGCCACTGGATAAATTGGTTAACAGTGTGTCTGAGTGGCGGCAAAGGCGGGACCTATTGTTGAGCGCTAAAGGGGTTGGAAATGTATTGGCTTATACATTGATGAGTGAACTTCCCGAGCTAGGAAAATTGAACCGTAAAGAAATCGCTGCACTTGTCGGTATCGCCCCGATGAACCGTGATAGCGGCAGCTTCCAGGGAAAGAGATATATTCGGGGTGGAAGGCATCGTGTACGAACGGTTTTGTTTGTTTCCATCATGTCGGCCATACAGCATCATCCCAAACTAAAGCCGATGTACAAGCGATTAGTCGACGCTGGCAAACCTAAAAAGGTCGCTCTGATTGCCTGCATGAGAAAGCAGATTACGATACTGAATACGATGGTGAAAAATAACACCTACTGGGATGAAAGTATGGCTTAATAACTTGACGAACAACCATAGTCACTTGTTAAATTTCTCATGAATAGTGCCCCCAGCGGTGTGTTACCGGAAGGCATTCTTCACATAAATTTTTTCCTTCGTGTGTGCCACCATCATAAACCACCCAGTTGAGATCAGAGTACAAGTCTCCTTCATCAAATTTTGTTGGATTCATGTCTCTATTTATCATTAGATGATTACACTTTTCACAGTTGAATACTGACAATTTTTGGTATGGTAGAAAACGTGTCTCGCTCTCAAGCATCTTGAGACCATATTTTTCGAAAACAGCCCTTAATTCCTCATCTAGCTTTTCAAGATGCTCGCCAAAAGAATCATCATGAATTTCATCACTAGTTGTTTCAAAACAACTGAAATGCTTCCTAATTGCAATTTGCTTCATGATCTCTCCTGAAATTTAACGACTACAACAGGGGCGGCCGGAGCGTAGCGTAGGTTGTCCCGCGAAGGGCCAAAGGCCCGCAGCAACCTGTTTGTACTTGTTAAGTGCTGCTTGCACTTACTTGCCTTATAATTTTTTGAATAAAACTACGGCCTTGTGACAAAGGCTTGTTAGTAAAATAAGTTATGACATATACCTTATTATTTATATGAAACACATTATGGTAATAATTTAACCTACTTTCACCCGATTCTCGAGCAGCCTCAGCAACTAGAAGAGTACACTTATTATCACACTTTGCCTCACCTAAGCTTTCACCGTACTCTGATAATATTTCATTACTTTCTTGGATTACTGCTTCAAGATTATCAGTGCTAGCCATGTGAATAACGATCATCTCATACGGATGGCCAGTTTTTTTATTAGGGACAAAGGCTGCGAAATCTATTGAAGAGCCTGTTTCTTCAATGTGATAGTTTGAAGGCAAAGAAATCTCAAAGAACTCACTCTTCCATGAAGCAGAGAACGCTGTTTGTGCGAGAAACAATATTAAAAGTGGTATCAGACGCATAACGTTTTCTTTAAAGGCATTTAATCGGGATAGGGAGGCACCTCATGATGCCCCTCCTACCACACCACCAGGCATACGGGTCACGTACCATGGCGGTTCAATTCTATTCCCCTTCCTATCTGCCAATTCCGGCAGCCCCAAGTTCCTAAAGTATCTATTTGGCAATGCTCTGTAAAGGGCAGGACTTTTGCTTAGCCTCCATGGTCCATGCGCTGATCTGGCCGTGTTCCACGCTAAAAAACGATCAACGCCCAGCCTTCTTAATCTGCGGTAACCACTACGTCCCCATTGCTTCCATAAATAACATCGCAACTTCCGCCTTATCCACTTGTCCAGATCTTTCAGAGGGCTCAGTACTTCACTGATGTCAAAGTACGCTTTCCAACCAAGCAGGGTCTCCTTTAACTCATCTATGATCTGAGTAAACTTGCGGCCTCGTGTTCGGCGGGTGACCATTCTGATCTTTGCCTTCAATTTATTAATCGATGATTCTGATACCTTTATCCGGGCATCCTTCTTCAGCAATCTAAATCCTAGAAAGCTCCGCTTCCAGAAGTGATCCTCTGCACTCTTCTCAGCATTTACTGTGAGCTTCAGCTTACATTTGATAAAGTGCGTAAGGCTTGCTTTTATCCGCTCTGCAGACCGATGACTTCCCACCAGTATTTGAAAATCATCGGCATATCGTACAAAACTGAGTTGCCGCTTGTGCAGTTCCCAGTCCAGTTCATTAAGCACTATATTAGCTAGAAGCGGAGATAACGGCCCACCTTGCGGTACGCCTTTTGTAGTAGCTATTAACTCACCATCGACTACCGTCGGCGCTTTTAAGTATCGGTTTATCAACCCCAGAACATCAGCCGGTATTCCACTTTTCTTCAGTGTCACCATGAGTTTGTCATGATTCACTTCATCAAAGAAGGATTTCAAGTCCATATCGATCGTCCAGCGCTTTCCTTGCCGGACAAAGTTTTGGACCTGTTTAATCGCCTGGTGCGCTGATCGATTTGGTCTAAAACCAAAACTAAGAGCATGAAACTTCGGCTCCCATTGCTCACTGAGTATCTGTGCGATAGCTTGTTGGATCAACCTATCTTGCACAGTGGGTATACCCAATGGACGCAGGCCTCCATTGCCTTTTGGTATAAAGACGCGTTTCACCGGTTGAGGACGATAGCTACTACTTAGTACCTTTTGTCGGGTAGCAATCCAAGTCTGCTTAAGATGTTCCGGCAACTGTTTTACCGTCATACCATCGAGACCTGGTGCGCCTTTGTTACGAGAAACTTGTTGTAATGCTCGAAACAGATTATTCCTATCTAGAATTCGGTGCATTAAAAGAGATGGGAAATTGGACAATGTATGATTAAGTTTCCAGTTTGATGTTCACCCAGAAAAAAAATTTTCTCTGGCAACTAAGTTACTTGTCAGATGCAGTCATCAAGCTCTGCGTTAATAATACTGTCCAGAATTGTTCAGGCCTTCAGTAGCACGAAATCTACCTACTATGCCTTCTGCTGACTTCTATAGGTCGGTCAAAACCAATCTCTCAGTTTTCAGTTATTCCATTAACAACCCATAGACCTCCCAGGGTAAGACATTTAACTTTCTTCACGTAGATGCTGGATTTATAAAACGCAGGCCAATTGTGGATGGAGAGCTTTATGGTCACGTGCCCACTGGCTCCGCCTACGTCACACCTCATATCCAGTTCTTGTTCATCATCCCGTGAATTTGCGTTGGGCTTCCTCCAGCCAATACCTCGCGATATTAACCTTGCCCTTTCGCTAACCTTCGGCTCCACGAATACCTGGTAAGAGGACTTGCACCTCTCTAGTTAAATGCCATGCCTGGAACACACGCCCGCAACAGGGGCGACCAATGCTATGCACATTTTGTGCGAAACTGGGAGCGCAGCGACCCGCACAAAATGTGCATAGCGTTGGGCGTCCCGCGGAGGGCCGGAGCATACTGCTTGCGTTTGTTAGGAATTTTCTCGAATCGGAGTTTTTGAGATAAAACCGCAGTACTCTCCAATTGCCCTCTCTTGATTTTTGCCTTTAGTTTTTCTGACATTTTCGAGCAAAATGTAACCCATATAGATGGACTGGAGATCTGCAACTCGAAATATATCAGTATATCCACCGGCTTTAAGGTTCGCTGAAAGCTCATCAATGGCAATTTGAGCACTTCTCTTGCTGAAATCGCTCGCTCCCCAGCGAGCATTTGGGTTTAAAACGCTCCACTCTATAGATGGGCATAGCTCTTCAGCAGCTGAGCTGTACGATAGTAAAAAAAGAAGAAAAATAGCTGCTCTCATATTATTCCTAACGCCCAGCGCAGGCGCAGCCAGCGCGGAGCGCAATTTGTGTTAATGTTTGAGCGCCCGCGAGTAACACAAAAGGTGCGTAGCGTTGGTTGTCGCTCTGCCGCTGCTTGTTAACTGCGGTCATCTTCGAAAGCTTCCGCGTTGAGGGAATATGCAAGTTCAGAGCATATTGACATAGGAACCCCGCTGGTCAGTAGAACACCATTCTCCAGGCTTATATTGCCAACTTCATCCCCGCCTTCTAGATAGAAAGCTATGCCTTCACCTGAGAAAAGAACCTCCTCATTGGTAAAAGGGTTAGTTCCTTTCTTATCAGGAGCTTGCTCGAGAGCTTGATGACTGGAGATTATGCTACTCCATTGAGCAAGCTGTATATCACCATCGCTTTTGATGATTTTGCCGAAGTCCATTTTATCTCCTGGAAAGTTAACGCCGCGCTCAGAGGCGGCTTACTTTGGGCGCTTTGTTAGGGCTAACCCCGGGCACTGCCTCTATGCTTAAGCCAAAACCCAGAATGATGCTGTGCAACCGACAGCCCTAAGCAGAAGCGCTCGATGTTCAGCTGTGATTTTGGGAACGTGAATTCACGCACGAACATCGATTGCAAGAGTACTAGTGCTGCCCCTATCTGGGTAGATGATTCAGGCCCATTCCCACCATTTATATAGCTGGGTAAAAAGTCCATCATTTCCCTGAAATGAAGGCGAGCCATTGCAACAGCAATTTGTGGGCTAACCATACTACCATTTTTGAAGCGGTTCTTTAGCTCTTCCAGGTGCGACTTATTCTCCGAGACAATGAGGCACATACATGCGACTAAGTGCGAACGCCAATTCACATCAAGTAGCAGAGCTTCATAACCTGCATGCTCGGTTTCAAGCTCAGTAGCTAGAGCACTAAAGATAGAAAGATCACTTTCTACTTCAAATGGTTGAAAACTCAAATCAAAGGCCTTCAGGTAGAAGCTACCATCATTACTGAGCTCTTCTAACCTCTTAAATACGTTCATCTACCAATTGCCCTAACGCCGCGATAATCGGCTGGCGCTGCGAAGTGGCGACAGCCCGGTGGAGGCCCGCAGGGCCGGAACGAAATTCATCACCTTGTTACATTTTTGTGTATTTCGGACTCTATTTCTTCAGTAATTTGGTTAAGCGGCAGAATTAGAGCCTTTAATTTATCTGTGAATAGATAGAGGTTATGCTGATCTTTCTCAACAGACTGTATGCTCTGCCAAGTAAAGCTAGACGAACACAAACTATTTGACTCACATATGCCTGAATCGGATATTTCAAATTCCCATAACCCTAGAACACTTCCGTTCTCGTCTGCTGCTGCGGAAATATAGAGGCGCATATATATTTGCTGCCAAACATTGGCCAGAACAAACCAAATACCGAGTGCTATTAGTGCTCGATTTAGATGGTCGTAGTTATTACAGCAATTGTTGTCATAGACTGAATACATTTCTAGAGCAAAGAACGCAAGAAAGAACCAATAGAGCATATTAAATAAAGTAACTTTCCACTTAATTCCCGATGCCTGATGAATTCTTGCCATGGCGAATTTATTAAAGTGCCGAAAATCATCTTTATTCAAATTAATCGTAAACTTCATGCTACCCCTGAAATGTAACGCCCGCCTCAACGGCCGGAGGTAACTGGCGACTTTTGTGCGGAACGCACAAAAGGTGACAGTTGCCGGAGGTCCGTTTGCAGGCGCTTGTTAGGCGATTTACTGGCCATACACGGCCTCTATGTCTCGATCTAATGCTCCAGACCAAGATGTTACCCTTAGTTTATTGGCAAAATACCAATCGGTGTTTTTGTTTGTAATTGTTTCTGGACTAACAATATCGCCACCTTGATATTCAGGAATACCTGACGGTACATCTTGCCCCAATGTTTCTGCGAGCTTCTTATCGCAGTAATACTCGATGAATACCAAGTCATCTGAGACGATATCCTTCAAAGGATCGGTTGATTCTGAAGCATGGAAAAACTCTAGATTTTTACGGCCAAACTTAATATTGATTCGATCTGAGATAGAAAAGATCAATTTGGCTTCACTTTCTGGTGACGTGACCACAAACTCCCATTCCTTGCCTGGAGTAGATTTCGACAAATCTCCTTTCCATTCGGGGAAAGCTTCTATCAGATTATCTAATGTTTCTTTGATCACTGAAATCTCTCGTAGCGCCTAACGCTTTTAGCACCGGAACGCCGTCAGGTGTATCCGGTGCCTAAGCTGGTTAAAACTACGATGGCACGGCCTACTTTGAAACACGATGCGAAGCGCCAGCGTAGCTTTAGATGATAAGTGGCACCTGAGAATGCGATAAAGCTTCCGATGCCGCGATTATTATTGATGGCAACCACTGCCAACTTCGAATAGTTTGCCGATTACTACTAACTTTGTAAATGGTACCAGGAACGAAACTGCTGAATGAAAACTTTCACCGAACCTTGATGCCGGACTGCCAGCTAGTGGCAGGGTATTGCTAACTAAAACGTAACCACAACAAAATATTGAGTGAGTATTTTAACGCCCGCAGCTGCGGACAACTTGGAGCGCAGCGGAAAGGCGTTCCGACAGCCTGCGCTTGTTAAGCCAGCCAGAGTTCATAAAGGCACCATGCTCCATAAATAGTTAATGGCAAAACGAACAAACCATAAAGCACAGCTGCTGAGGGAGATGTAAACAAAATAGCTAAAACAGTACCTGCGCCCAACAAAATCACCGGCACTCCTAGCAACGTTGAAACCGCCTTTTCAAGTGAACCAATTTCGGACAATGGAGTTTCCTTATAAAGGAGCCTCCAAAGCTGCAATAGAGCTAAGCACGGTACAAAAAGTAAAAATACTGTTTGATATGGATTTGGCCCGAGATCAAATCTTCCTTCACTAAACACAGCCAATCCGAGAGCGATTGTTAAATAGAGTACCCAGATCGTACCGGGAACTATAGAGAGCAATCCAATTATTCTACTTTTCTTGGTCATATTGGCTTAACGCCGTGATATGCGGCGGACTGCGCGAAGCGTAGGCCGTCTGGTGGAGCCCCATAGGGGCGGAATGAACATCATCACCTTGTTATGTTTTTACTACACATTTTAGCTTTACGATTTTTGAGAATTCTAAAACTTCGTATCCTGTACCGACTAAACTTAAAAGCATAAGAGTAACAAAAAAAACTAGCGAAAGAGCGGGAAATAATTTACCGAGAGCAAAGACCAATCCCAGCATTATTAGTGCAATCCAGCCAAAGTAGCGACGAAATTCACTTTTCTTTATATCAGGCAATAGAACGCTATTACATACTGGACATTTGTAGATAGCTGGATCGTCACCACGCTCACTTTCCTTTATTGCTACGCCACCACAATTGGGGCAACCTGTATCAATTTTCATAGAGCGATCCCTAGACATAACGCCCCAATAACCGGCAGCTGGAACGTAGCGAAGCGAAGTGTAAGCTGTCCGGCGCCGTAGGCGCGTAGTTGATTGGTTTGTTAGGCAATTGGGCACTCACTGATTTTACGAGCAAAGTAATATTCTTTTGCTCTCGACACCGACTCTCTATTTACATCAGCCAATTGCTGCCGATTAATTTTCTGATCATTTTCACCAGCCCAGAAGGCTTTCTTTGGTGATATAGGAATAAAAGCAAAATCTCCATAACCATCTGCAACAATAAACTCCCCATCCTGAGCTTCGATTAACCCCCACTTAAAATGGCTGCAAGTACCCCAATCTCGGTCAAGGATAGTTTGTATTTGAATGCCTGAAGTAAAACGGGAAACTACAACTCCACCATCACGAACAAATCCTGCACCCTTGCTCTCTCGTATTTCTTCCTGTTCTTTGGTTAGACCAGAGCCAGACACCTCATTAAGCACTGCATCAGCAGGGTTACTTAAATGATATTCGTGCCTTAGCCGCCATAGAAGGCAGTATTTAGATATTGCCTCATGGTTTCTTTCGGAAAATGCTTTGATATTATCAATCTCTTCGTGGAATGCATTTTCGATTGGCACCATATATCCCGTTTCAGCTCGCTGATCCCACGTTCGTTTAGTGCAGAACATTTTGGCACGTTTATGCCTTCGAACTATCTCGCCAGAAGAAAGCTCCATCACTTCTACTTTTCCTTCAGAGTCATAGAACAAAGAAATTGCATGAGCTGTATGAAAATGCTGTTCAATCGCTAACTGTCTAGGATTTCGCTTAATAGTTGGTTCGTAGGGCATATCTTTCCTTTTGCCTAATCGGGATAGGGAGGCACCTCACGATGCCCCTCCTCCCACACCACCAGGCATACGGGTCACGTACCATGGCGGTTCAATTCTATTCCCCTTCCTATCTGCCAATTCCGGCAGCCCCAAGTTCCTAAAGTATCTATTTGGCAATGCTCTGTAAAGGGCAGGACTTTTGCTTAGCCTCCATGGTCCATGCGCTGATTTGGCCGTGTTCCACGCTAAAAAACGATCAACGCCCAGCCTTCTTAATCTGCGGTAACCACTACGTCCCCATTGCTTCCATAAATAACATCGCAACTTCCGCCTTATCCACTTGTCCAGATCTTTCAGAGGGCTCAGTACTTCACTGATGTCAAAGTACGCTTTCCAACCAAGCAGGGTCTTCTTTAACTCATCTATGATCTGAGTAAACTTGCGGCCTCGTGTTCGGCGGGTGATTATTCTGATCTTTGCCTTCAATTTATTAGTCGATGATTCTGATACCTTTATCCGGGCATCCTTCTTCAGCAATCTAAATCCTAGAAAGCTCCGCTTCCAGAAGTGATCCTCTGCACTCTTCTCAGTATTTACTGTGAGCTTCAGCTTACATTTGATGAAGTGCGTAAGGCTTACTTTTATCCGCTCTGCAGACCGACGACTTCCCACCAGTATTTGAAAATCATCGGCATATCGTACAAAACTGAGTTGCCGCTTGTGCAGCTCCCAGTCCAGTTCATTAAGCACAATATTCGCTAGAAGCGGAGATAACGGCCCACCTTGCGGTACGCCTTTTGTTGTAGCTATTACCTTGCCATCGACTACCGTTGGCGCTTTTAGGTATCGGTTTATCAACCCCAGCACATCAGCCGGTATTCCGCTTTGCTTCAGTGTTAGCATGAGCTTGTCATGATTCACTTCATCAAAGAAGGATTTCAAGTCCATATCGATCGTCCAGCGCTTTCCTTGCCGGACAAAGTTTTGGACCTGTCTAATCGCCTGGTGTGCCGATCGATTTGGTCTAAAACCAAAACTAAGAGCATGAAACTTCGGCTCCCATTGCTCACTGAGTATCTGTGCGATAGCTTGTTGGATCAACCTATCTTGCACAGTGGGTATACCCAATGGACGCAGGCCTCCATTGCCTTTTGGTATAAAGACGCGTTTCACCGGTTGAGGACGATAGCTACTACTTAGCACCTTTTGTCGGGTAGCAATCCAAGTCTGCTTAAGATGTTCCGGCAACTGTTTTACCGTCATACCATCGAGGCCTGGTGCACCCTGGTTACGAGAAACTTGTTGTAATGCTCGAAACAGATTATTCCTATCTAGAATTCGCTGCATTAAAAGAGATGAGAAATTGGACAATGTATGATTAAGTTTCCAGTTTGATGTTCACCCAGAAAAAAAAATTTTTTTTCTCTGGCAACTAAGTTACTTGTCAGATGCAGTCATCAAGCTCTGCATTAATAGTACTGTCCAGAATTGTTCAGGCCTTCAGTAGCACGAAATCTACCTACTATGCCCTCTGCTGACTTCTATGGGTCGGTCAAAACCAATCTCTCAGTTTTCAGTCATTCCATTAACAACCCATAGACCTCCCAGGGTAAGACATTTAACTTTCTTCACGTAGATGCTGGATTTATAAAACGCAGGCCAGTTGTGGATGGAGAGCTTTATGGTCACGTGCCCACTGGCTCCACCTGCGTCACACCTCATATCCAGTTCTTGTTCATCACCCCGTGAATTTGCGTTGGGCTTCCTCCAGCCAATACCTCGCGATATTGACCTTGCCCTTTCGCTAACCTTCGGCTCCACGAATACCTGGTAAGAGGACTTCCACCTCTCTAGTTAAATGCCATGCCTGGCACACACGCTAAGCTAACCGGCAGCGAGTGCGAAGCACGCTTTTGGCTGTCCGACTCCGGCCGCTTGCGGCCGGAGTGTAGTTGAGCGCCTTGTTAAGCCTGGCACGAAGCTCGCTATTCACCATGAAACTGTTCCCACGCTTCAGATTCAAGATCACCACAATCTGATACTAAATTTCCAGACTCGTCATATACCTTAAATCTATGTTGAGTACCGCCTATGCTTCCAGAGCCATCAAGCCCCAATAGCAAGGAATAGAAGGTATCAGTAAGAACACCATCTAGGACTGATACCATCAGCTTCTGCTGGTTTGGATTTAGCTCCATATTCTTGATTATGGAAGCCACCTCAGTTTTTTCACTGCCGGAGGTATAAAGTTTCAGGAGATCTTCTTTCTCGATCTTCCAGCGTTTTACAAACTCTTTGGCATCCATACTTTTTCTCTGAGGCTTAACGCCGCAATCAGCGGCAGACTAGTTGTTGATTGTTTTGTGCAACAATGGCGTAGCCATGCACAAAACGAGCGACGGCTAGGCTGTCCAAGCCACAAAGTGGCTGTGCTGCATTGCCTCGTTAGGTTTATAGCAAAGTACGCCACTTATAAGAACCATAAAACTTACCAGCAAGCACACACGGTATTAGCATAATAAAGATTAATTGCTCTAATTCAGGAGCATATTTAGATGCCAGCACAATAGGCGCTGCAACCAAGCATATAAACACTGGAAACCATAAGAGCATAGCAATTACGAATACAACCTTATCAATACCTTGCATACTCTGAGTTGGCCTAGCTAAAAATAGTATGAATTTATTTTGTGTGTTTGGCCTACGACCTAATAATACATCTTTATGTGAGCTTAACGCGAAGCCAACTACCACACCGAATATCAAGTACAAAATTCCAGATACGACGACAATCACAATGTTCATTGGGTAAACCTAACGCCTTGCTTAGCGGCAGCCGAAACACAGTGCAGGCTGTCCGGTGGAGACCACGTCTTTTGTGGCCGGAACGTACTACAGCAACTGGTTATGTGTACCCGCCGAACCGTCTAATTCAAGCTTTAAATCCATAGTTCACCTCCATTTTTGAGATCCTTTAACTTCCCTAATATTTCTTCAGCATGATTACGATCTCTGCATGGAATCATAACCTTTCCTTTACCTTTTTTCCGATTCCATATCATTGGATTACCAGATTTAGATTCAAGAATCTCAAATTCTCCGGCTGACCTGGGGATTTGATATTTTGACAAAGCTCAGTCCCTTCTTAAAACACATAACGCTTAGATAACCTGCACTGCAGGCGGTAAAAAAAATGACCTGGCATTGAATTTAGGCCGAACTAAAGAGGCCCATTCCTGCAGTGTCTGGTTCATCGCCATGTTGTACATTCCCGCCGGCACTATCTTGCCGAGCCGCCCCCTTTATAAAGGAAATTCCTTTTTTCGCCTTAGACCACACTCTGCCAGTCAACTTTGTAGATTCATGGCACTGCCCACACTCTACCACCAGATCTTGGATTTGCAATCCAGCTGGGAGTCGTTGATCTTTCATTAAACCCACTTGATTACTACATAGATCGTGCTTTTTCTTATTACACCCAGCATATAATCCATAACTCCGTACCATGTGTTTTCCTATTGGAGGTATGTGCTGCAAGACACGTCTTAAGAACTCTTCAGGCTTTAATCTTAGTCGCTTGCGTCGCTGGTCACGGTGATCAAAATAACGAAATTCCAGCCCCTTATGATCCACGTTTAATATCTGCTTTGGCTTCAGCGGGCCACCTTTGATATATCGTGAAAAATACAGAAGCACTCCTTGTCCATGCTCATATCGATCCTGAATACGAACTGACCATTCTTTGCGATAGCAAGCTTTAAAGAGAATATCAAACTGGCCAATGGGCCAACTGGGAGGGAGCTTGATTAACCCAGCACGATACTGCTCTAGTAACAGCGCTTGAAACTTTCCCCTATAAAGACTCTTAACCACTCGAACAGGTAATAAATACTCACCTGTTTCTTTCCACTTTTCCCTTAAAGTCAAACCACCAGCGGTTATCAAGCAGTGTATATGAGGGTGTAAAGTTAACTGTCTTCCCCAAGTATGCAGAGCCATAAGCATCCCGGGAGTTACTCCGTGATAGTCTTTACTCGCCATTAATTCAAACAGGGTTTCTTTACTCGACAAAAAGAGTATATCTGTAAGCTTCTCTTCGTTGTATTGCCATAACGGCAGATACTCATGAGGTATAGTAAAGACCACATAAAAATGTTCTGTATCAAATAATTTACGACGCTGCTGATCAACCCACTGGAGCTGTTTTCTGCCTGAGCAGAGCGGGCAACTTCTATGCCTACAAGAATGATGCTGTTCAGTGACATGGTTGTGCTTACAACGATAATAACTGCTTCCCATCGATTTTGTACGGCATTCTTGTATCGAGGAGATAGCCTTTAAATTTTTTAGTGGCTGCGCAGTTTTAGATAAATAACCACTGTACGCAGAAAATATATTTTGCAATACCCGGTTATGCATTTTCTAAAATGCCTCTTATAATTTAAAAGTGGCACCACTCCCGCGCAGCGGGTTTGTACAACAGTTAATTCAAAAGAAGCGTCTTTATATCATCCTTCTATATAATTTTGCTCACTTCTTTCGAGATAACCTCAAAAACCCAATAATATCAAAAAGTTAAGAGCTTTGGCATAATTTTCAACAGGCAGATATATAGCCCGCGCTATATATCTAGCTGCTTTTTCTGCTCTTTATAACATTACCAACCCTATAAAAATCAAAGAGATAGATCGTCACCTCCAGAAATAGGAGAAGCTTCTCTTGAATTCTGATATTGACAGCAGGACAAAAGAGCAAATACTGTATATAAAAACAGTTAAAAGGCAATATTATGGACGACATTCGCCACAAACTACCAAGTAAGCCTGAACGATTTATGGACAACCTGCGATTTCATATTCGAAAGCAAGGACTATCGTACCGAACAGAGCAAACTTACACCCATTGGATTAAACGTTTTATTCATTTCAACAAAAAGAAGCACCCTGCCGATATGGGAGCTGTTGAGATTGAGACGTTTCTCTCTCATCTTGCAGTTCAGGGACTTTGCTCCGCAAATACACAACGAATAGCTCTGAACGCTTTGATATATCTGTACAAGAGATTCTTAGGTAGGGATATTCAGGCTCTGGACTTTAAACTGGCAAAACAACAAAAGTACTTGCCTGTGGTTTATAGCCGTAGAGAAATATCATCAATTTTGGATCACCTTGAAGGCACCTATAGATTACAGGTTGAGCTAATGTACGGTAGCGGCCTTCGCAGTGCCGAACTGCTTTCTTTACGCATAAAGGATATAGACTTCGGCAGCAATAATATTTTTGTTCGAGGTGGTAAGGGAGATAAGGATCGCACTACGATATTACCTAACGGGTTAATTGTGCAGTTACATAGGCAGGTGGAATCTGTTTCCCTATTACATCAACAAGATCTTTTGGCTGGTTTTGGTTCGGTTTATTTACCTAACGCTTTGGAAAGAAAGTACCCAGGTGCAAGCCGACAACTCGCCTGGCAATACCTTTTCCCTTCCAGCACCATCGGTCAATGTCCTCGCTCCGGTGAAAACAGAAGGCACCATATGCACGCAACAACTTTAGCGCGCCAGGTTCGTATAGCTGTCAAGCTAGCAGGAATCAACAAACCGGCTCGCTGCCACGCATTTCGCCATAGCTTTGCGACTCACTTGCTCGAAGCGGGTTATGACTTGCGTACGATTCAGGAGTTGCTAGGGCATTCGGATGTTAGTACTACTGAAATTTATACCCATGTCGTAAACCGGGGAAATAAAGGCGTTTTAAGCCCCTCAGATCGACTGCGCAACATTAATAAAATTGAGGAGGATGGAGCTAACTACTTTGTTGGGAGTAAAGTTGGGGAAGTACAGGGGCTTAGCTTATTAGCTGCATCTTAGTAGCGCGGAGAACGGATACCGGCTTTCGCCGGTATCTAATAGAAAAAAGCCGATCGAATTATCCCGGTGTTACATCGCCATTCTGAGCGCGGTGGCGCAGTGCGTGATCGATCAGAACCAGGGCCATCATGGCCTCGGCGATAGGCGTTGCTCGAATACCAACACAGGGGTCGTGGCGGCCTTTGGTAACGACTTCAATGGGATTGCCGGAGCGGTCAACGCTGCGGCCGGGAATGCGCAAACTGGAAGTCGGCTTCAGGGCGATATGGGCAATGACATCCTGGCCACTGGAAATACCACCCAAGACACCCCCGGCATTATTCGACAGGAACCCCTCTTCTGGAGTGATTTCATCTCGGTGCTCAGTGCCCTTCTGCTCCACGCTGTCAAAGCCAGCTCCAATTTCCACGCCTTTTACCGCGTTAATACTCATTAAGCCGTGGGCCAGATCTGCATCCAGGCGATCAAAAATAGGTTCACCCAGTCCGGCTGGAACGCCGCTGGCGTGTACTGAGATACGCGCACCGATGGAGTTCCCCTCTTTGATCAGCTCCTGCATATAGGTCTCCATTTCGGGGACCCGATCGGCATCCGGGCTAAAGAAGGGGTTTTGTTCTACCTGATCCCAATCCAGTTTTTGTACTTTGATCGGGCCCAATTGCGAGAGATAACCGCGCACTTCAATGCCGTATTTTTGTTTCAGCCATTTCTTGGCGATGGCCCCAGCGGCAACCCGCATGGCAGTTTCACGGGCGGAGGATCGACCACCCCCACGGTAGTCGCGAATGCCGTATTTTTGCCAATAGGTGAAATCGGCATGGGCTGGCCTTACCTGTTCAGCGATATTGCTGTAGTCCTTGGAGCGCTGGTCGGTATTTTCAATTAACAGACCAATGGGCGTGCCGGTGGTTTTTCCCTCGAAAACACCGGAAAGGATTTTTACCTGGTCGGGCTCGCGGCGCTGGGTGGTATAGCGGGAAGTGCCGGGCTTGCGGCGGTCCAGCTCTCGCTGAATTTCTTCTTCACTAATCTCCAGACCCGGAGGGCATCCATCGACGATACAACCGAGCGCGGGGCCGTGGCTTTCGCCAAAGGTGGTGACACAAAACAGCTTGCCAAAGGTATTGCCCGACATAGACGACTTTTCCAGCTAGTAGGTGGTAAAACAGGATGGCCCACAATAGGGGCGCGCATTATAAATGATCTGCCCGCCCCAGTGCGCAGACTGGGGCAAAAAGCACAAGTGTCCGCAGAACCGGGCTTGTACCCATAACCCGGCAACCGAGATTGCCGGGGAGGCAAAAGGAATTATTCCTTTTCGAAGTAGGGTTGATAGGCGAGTAGTTCTTCCCGGCTGATTGCAAAGACACCGTGGCCACCATCCTCAAACTCGGGCCACATAAACGGCACCTCCGGGAAGGCTTTTTCCAGGGCTTCCCAGCTATTGCCCACTTCGCAGATCAACAGGCCGTCGGGCTGTAAGTGGTTGGCAGCCTCGCGCAGCAGGCGGCGGGTAAAATCGAGACCGTCATCACCAGAGCCCAGGGCTATATCCGGCTCAGCGTGGTATTCCTTGGGCATTTCGGCCAGATCGTGGGCATCGACATAGGGCGGGTTGCACACGATCAACTCATAACTCATACCGTGCAGGCCGGAAAATAGGTCCGACTGCACTGCGCGCACGCGTTCGTTCAACTCATGACGATTGATATTGATCTGTGCCACTTCGATCGCGTCCTCGGAAATATCGCTCACATCGACACGCGCTTCCGGGAAGGCCTCGGCGCAGGCGATACCGATACAGCCGCTACCACAACAGAGGTCCAGAATCGCCAGGGGCTCAACATTGAGCCAGGGCTGGAAGTTGTGGCGAATCATCTCGCCAATCGGTGAACGGGGTACCAGTACCCGCTCGTCCACATAAAATGTCATATCGCAGAAATGCGCTTCCTTGGTCAGGTAGGCCGCCGGTACCCGCTCGCTAAAGCGCCGCTCCAGGATAGTGAGTACGTCGCGGCGCTCCTCCATGGTCAAACGGGCCTGGAGTATCTCCGGCTTACTGTAAGGGGGGAGATGTAAGGCGTGGGTTACCAGTAAAACGGCCTCGTCCCAGGCGTTGTCGGTGCCATGGCCGTAGTAGAGGTCGGCCTCATTGAATCGGCTGGTCCCCCAGCGGATATAGTCCAAAACCGTGGTCAGTTCGTGGAGGCTTGTTTCACGCCTTTCTATCATCAATCTATCCTTAAGTGCTTTGTATCTCGTCGGGGCCCACTGTCACCTGCGGGTACCCTCTGTTGTTGCTTCAGAGGGGCCAATCAATGCCCGGGGAGTGTAGTTTGCTCACACCAAATAAGCGACGAGTAAGGTTAAGTGGCCATTTTACAGCTGCTACCTAAAGGCCCTAAGCCATTTTTCCGCCCAACTTCCTCTGCCCTGCTAACAAAACAGCCTTCGCCAGTGGTCGTCAAATAACAGCTAACAGGCTCCTGGGGCCGCGTGGATCTTTACTCTCGGGTTACAAACGCTTAGGGTAGCGCACCCGCCCTTCGGGCTGAGATGTTGGAAAGAGCAGCATGAACGAACATTACGCGCGAATTATTGAAGCAATCGGCGAAGATCCGCAACGCCCTGGGCTCAAAGACACCCCGGAGCGCGCCGCCAAAGCCATGGAATACCTGACACGCGGCTATAAACAGACCGTGGAAGATGTAGTCAACGACGCGCTCTTCCCGTCCGACTGCAGCGAAATGGTGCTGGTTAAGGATATCGAACTCTACTCCCTGTGTGAGCACCACCTGCTGCCGTTTATCGGCCGCGCCCACGTAGCCTATATTCCCAATGGCAAGGTCGTTGGCCTGTCCAAGGTAGCACGCATTGTGGATATGTTTGCGCGCCGCCTGCAGATCCAGGAGCAGCTGACCGTAGAGATCGCCGAGACCCTGCAAAACGTTACCGGTGCTGCCGGTGTCGGCGTGATCATCGAAGCCAAGCATATGTGCATGATGATGCGCGGTGTGGAAAAACAGAACTCTGTGATGAAGACTTCGGCTATGCTCGGTACTTTCCGCAGCAACCAGGCCACCCGCAACGAGTTCCTCTCCCTGCTGCGCCAGTAAACGCCACAGGTACCCAGCGGCCGCCAGGGCCGCTTTGACCGAGGAGTGACCGCTATGCCTCACCTGATCATAGAGTATGCGAAAAATCTGGAAGAGAAGATTTCTATCGCTGCACTGGTCAGCTCGGCTCAGGAGGCGATGCACCGTTCCGGTTTATTCGCCTCTCACAATATCAAGACCCGCGCCAAGTCCTACGATCAGTTTATCGCTGGGGACAATGGCAGCAGCTTTATCCACGCAGAGATCCGCTTGCTTGAGGGGCGCTCTACGCGGGAAAGGGAAGCATTGAGCTCGGCGGTTTTTAACAGCCTGTGCCAATTTGCCGAGGGAGTTCCCGCAGTCTCGGTAGAGGTGCGGGAGATGGATGCCAGCTGCTATTCCAAGCGGGTTCCCTTCTAAGCGGTTTCACCGCGCAAGAAAGGCCCAAACCACTCTGCAATCGCCCGGGCACCACTCTCCTCCAGGTGCAAGTGGTGGCTTCCGGGAATCTCACGCGCCTCAATACCCGGAAACTCTTGCAGTACAGGGCGCAGGCGCTTGAGCATATCTGCGATACCATCTTCAGCGAGAACCAGCTGGACCGGCATCTTCAATCGGGATAAGTAAGCTTTAATCTGTGGCTCATTGAGCTTGGCTGTGGAAGCCGCCATCAGCCGGGGGTCATTACTCCACATATAACCTCCCTCCACTTCCCGGGTGCCCCGCTCGGTCAATACCTGCGCTGCCCACTCAGTTAGCGGGAACATGCCATTTTTGCGCGCTTCGACCGCCTCTTCGAAAGTACCGTAAACCCGCAGCTTGCGCGTGCCATAACGGGCTCTCTGGGCAATGGCCTTGGCCAGGTTCTCCGGAGCTTTTTCATCCTCGGTGGAGGGAGGTACCAGGCCATCGATCAGTGCCAGGCGCTTTACCCTATCGGGAAAAGCACCAGCGGTAATCACCCCGGCGATAGCACCTCGGGAATGCGCCACAATGGAGAACTTGCGCCAGCCCAGCGCGTGCACCGCCCCCAAAATATCTTCCGCCTCTTCCCAAATGTTGTAGTTGGCATCGAGGGAACGGTGATAGCTGCGTCCGTGGCCCGGCATATCTATCGCTACAAGATTAATTCCGCTCAGCAGGGGAGCCAGCCGACTGAAGGTGGCACAGTTATCCAACCAGCCGTGAAGAGCAATTACCGGCTCTCCCTCCGGGTCGCCCCACTGGCGTGCGGCAATCGACTTGTGATCAAACTCAAGGGTGATTTCACGGGGAGTGATTTGATTTGTCGCCAAAGTGATATCCACCGGATAGTGACTAAAACAGGTGGTGAAATGGTGCGGCCCACCAACAACATCCGCAATGACAGTTGTGATCAGCGCAATAGGGATTTACTGGCAGACACGACCGGAAAAATTACTCTGCGTGCTGCAACCACTCCAGGTCAGCGCAGCCATTAGCCCATACATCCGCACTGACACAGGCGAGGCTGGAAGTGCCCATCGGATGCTCGTTACCGCTGCCACAGAGGCCATTGAGCAGGCTGCCCACCAGAGGCTGGTGACTAACCAGCAGAAGCGGAAAGGTATCCTGGGTTTGCAAATGATCGAGCAGTTGCTGTGGGTAAGTATTGCCAATCAGCAGCGACTCGGTAATAACGGACAATCCCAGTTGAGCAGCAGCAATCTCAGCGGTTTCCTGGGTGCGTACAAATGGGCTGGCCCAAATAGCCTTTACCGCCGCCAGTTCCTCGGCGCGCTTTTTACAAACCTGTGCAACCTGCCTGCGCCCGCGCTCTGTCAGGGCTCTCTCTGCATCATTAGCGAGCATGGGCTCGGCTTTACCGTGACGCAAAATAAACAGCTGCATGGGGCTTCCTCAAGGGTAGGTTGTTACTTTGTTGATATCTGCGGGAATATTCGTAGGGAGGGCAGCGGATATTTATCCGGTGCCCTCGGATAAGGCACCGGATAAATTAGCGATAGGAAAAGCGATCAGTTCTTGTCGACAGGTTTGTCGGCGTCGTCGGCACTTTCCTCAACCAGCTCGGGCTTTTCACTGCTCTCGGGCTCGGAGCTACCCAGGATAATGGCATCCTCGGCTTCGTCTTCAGCCTTGTCCTTTTCACGCTTTACTTCTGTAGAAACCACTTCTGCAGAAACATCTTCGGCGCCCTCGTAACCGGACAAATCCTCTACTTCAGATTCAGGCCACTCGGAAAACGGGAAAGGTTTTTCGTCGGAGTTGTAGATCAGGAATTGAATCGCCTGGTAAACATAGGAGGCGAGCTGATCGCCAAAGCGACGCAGATTATCGTTGGATTTCCCGCTGATAATCGAAAACAGGAATTGCAGTATCACTACCGCCATCAGTAACCACGCGGCAACCTGAAGGCACACTGCAAACAGCACCATATAGATAAGGCGCACCCACTGGTTGCCGGAAGTAAGATTGCGCTTTAGATCGTCATTTTTCATATGAGGCTTCCATTTAAGGCTTGGCCGAGTAGGCCACATCAAAAGTTTGCGCGCCCGACATCAAATTGCGAATCACCTCAGGAATCGGCCGCTGTTCAAATAATATGGCGTGAATCGCGGAAACCAAGGGCATGTAGACACCCATTTCGTCGGCTTTCTGTTTAATCAGACGAACCGTATTCACACCTTCGGCCACCTGACCAATTTCTGCGACAGCCTGATCGAGCGGCTTGCCCTTACCGACCATATACCCCACCCGGTAATTTCGGCTGAGATCTGAGGAGCAGGTCAAAATCAAGTCGCCAACACCAGCGAGGCCGATAAACGTCATGGGATCGGCACCCATCGCTTCGGCAAAACGCATCATTTCCGCCAGGGAGCGGGTAATCAATAAACTGATGGTATTTTGCCCGCGCTCCAGTGCCGCAGCCATACCAGTGACGATCGCGTAGATATTTTTTAGCGCACCCGCAAGCTCTACTCCAAACACATCGTTACTGGAATAAACCCGGAAAGTTTCCGAGTGCAGTGCCGATTGAATCGCTTTGCAAAGCGCCTCGTCTTCACTGGCCACCACCGTTGCAGTGTAGTGCCCCGCAACAATTTCTTTTGCAAAATTTGGTCCGCTCAAAACCCCAACGCGCATGCCGGTGGTTTCCTCGCGCAGGATATCGCTCATTAAGTGGAAGTTGTCGTGCTCGATTCCCTTGGTGGTTGAGATCAGCATGGTACCCGGCGCCAACAGCGGGGCCACTTTTTTTACCACCTCGCGAAAGGATTTACTGGGTATCGCCACAAAAACGATATTGCAGCCATCGACCGCTTGCTCCAGGTCGCTGGTAAGTTGTAATTCCGGGTGCAGCGGCACGCCGGGCAGGTATCTATGGTTTTCTCGAGTGTCGCGACACTCAGCCGCCGTCTCCGCATTGCGCATCCACTGGCGGGTATCGTGGCCGTTGCCCGCCACAATGTTAGCAATCGCGGTTCCGAAACTGCCGCCGCCCAATACGGCAATAGCGAGGGGGTTGGAAGTTTCTTTTTGCATTGTCACACCGATAAAGCTTCTTATAAGACTTGCGGATTATAGAGGCATGACCCGCTGAGCCCAATGGGGTCAATTTGTTTTAAACTTCTGCCAGTTGTGCGAAACGGCACAGTAAATAGCAAAAACGGCCCTCTGCCTTGACCAACCGATAAAACACCGCTCGATCCGGCAGGGGCCGCTTCTGGGACCAGCAAAGTCTAAAACAACTCCGCTGGCCATCGCTTAGCACCAATCAATAGCGCTGACTTAGCCGTGCATTTCCAGCAACAGCGTGTTCAGGCGGCGCACATAATCCGCCGGATCTGCCAACTGGTTACCGGCAGCCAGATTAGCCTGGTCCATCAGGATATTGGTGAGATCCGCAAAGCGATCTTCATCCGCCTCCTGGTCCAGACGCTGTACCAGTGGGTGGGACGGATTGATTTCAAAGATCGGCTTGGCATCTGGCAGGGCCTGGCCAGCCTGTTCCAGGATGCGGCGCATTTGCGGGCCCATATCCTGTTCGCTCACCACCAGACACGCTGGGGAGTCCACCAGGCGAGTGGTTGCGCGTACGGATTCAACGCGACCTTCCAGAACTTCCTGTACCCGCTCAACCAGGGCACCGGACTCCTGCTCAACTTTTTCGCGCTCAGCTTTGTCTTCGTCGCTCTCGGCTTCACCCAGATCCAGCGCACCTTTGGCCACGTCCTGGAACTGCTTGCCGTCGAACTCGTTCATATGGCCCACGAACCACTCGTCCACCTGATCGGTGAGCAGCAGCACTTCGATACCCTTCTTGCGGAATACTTCCAGGTAGGGGCTGGACTTGGCCGTAGCGAAGTTGTCGGCACACACGTAGTAGATCGCCTTTTGGCCATCCTTCATGCGACCCACATAGTCTTCCAGGGATTGATCCTGCTTCTCGGTATCGGTATGGGTGCTGGCGAAGCGCAGCAGCTTGGCAATTTTCTCTTTGTTGGAGAAATCTTCAGCCGGACCTTCTTTTAATACATTACCGAACAGATCCCAGAACTTCTGGTACTCATCGCCATCTTTTTTCGCCAGTTTATCCAGCATATCCAGAACACGCTTGGTCAGCGCACTCTTGATCGCATCGGTATTGCGATCTTTTTGCAGGATTTCACGGGATACGTTCAGCGGCAGATCGTTGGAGTCCAGAACACCTTTCACGAAACGCAGGTACAACGGCAGGAACTGCTCCGCATCGTCCATGATAAAAGTGCGCTGCACATACAGCTTGAGGCCGCGAGCGGCATCGCGCTGGTACAGATCAAACGGTGCGCGCGCAGGGATGTATAGCAGGCTGGTGTAATCCTGTTTGCCCTCTACGCGGTTGTGACTCCAGGTTAAGGGATCGTCGAAATCGTGGGAGATATGCTTGTAGAACTCCTTGTACTCCTCAGATTTCACTTCCGAGCGCGGGCGAGTCCACAGGGCCTGGGCAGCGTTTACTGCTTCAAACTCAGGCGCTTTCTCTTCTTTCGGCTCTTCGCCCTCTTCCGCTGCCGGCATTTCCTCTTTCAACATTTCCACCGGAATGGCAATGTGATCAGAGTACTTTTTAATGATGGAACGCAGGCGCCAGTTATCGGCAAACTCTTTCGCTTCTTCTTTCAGGTGCAGAACCACCCGGGTACCGCGCTGGGGCCACTCTACAGTCTCTACGGAGTATTCCGCTTCACCGTGACACTCCCAGTGCACACCCTGGTCGGAATTCAAACCGGCGCGACGAGTGAATACGTCCACTTTGTCAGCAACGATAAAGGCGGAGTAAAAGCCCACACCGAACTGGCCGATCAGGTGCGCATCTTTTTTCTGGTCTCCGGTCAGCTGCTGCATAAATGCAGAGGTGCCGGAGCGGGCGATAGTACCGAGGTTTTCGATCACTTCATCGCGGCTCATACCAATACCGTTATCGGTAATGGTGAGTGTGCCCTCTTCCTTGTCAAACTCGATGCGAATGCGCAGGTCTGCATCTTCACCCAGTAATTCGGGCTTGGACAGCGATTCAAAACGCAGCTTGTCGGCGGCATCAGAAGCGTTGGATACCAGCTCGCGCAGGAAAATCTCCTTGTTGGAGTAGAGCGAGTGGATCATCAGGTGCAGTAGCTGCTTGGCTTCCGTCTGGAATCCATGGCTCTCTTTTTGGGCCTCAACGGTCATCTATTCGGTCTCCCCGTAAACGTCAATCGGAACAGGGAGCAAATATTGGGATCAGCCAGCAGGTTTCAAGGGGGGAGGGACAATCACTTGCCAGTAGAGATCAGCGATCTCCACTGGTTTGAGCGGTAGCGAGATTGCCTTTGCCAGTAATATCGATCACGAAATTGGCAGTAAGATCTGAGATCACTCGGGACTCCGCATTCATCAGGATGGCAATACCCACTTTCAACTTTTCCGAATAGGCCACCGCCGCGCGGAAGCCCGCAACCCAACCGCCGTGATAAATAATACGATCGTCACCGATGGTGTAGAGGCGCCAGCCCAAGCCGTAGCCCGCGTGAGACAGGTAATCTCTCCAGATACGATGGCGCATATGGCGCTGGGTAGCGACTCGCTCAGTAGTCATATCGGCGATCACTTCCGGTGACAGCACCTTCGGGTAGTAGCCCATCTGCGCTTTCAGCCACTGGGCCATATCGGAGATACTGGCATTCACTCCCGCCGCCGGTGCAGCAAAGTAGTATTCCTTCTCTACTTTTACCGGGCGCCAGCCGCTGCCTGTCTGGATATGGGGTGCCGCACGGTTGTCGGAGGCCATAAAGCTCTCCCAGCCGACCGATGCGTTCTGCATTTTCAGCGGGACAAAAATTCGCTTTTTCAGCTGGCTGGCAAAGGAGACCCCGGTCGCCTCAAAAATCACGTCCTCAATCAGGCTGAACAACACATTCTGGTAGCCGTAGCATTTTCCCGGCGTACAGCGCGGATCGATATTGGCAAACTTGGGCAATATCTTGCTGAGAGGCTTGTTGTCCTCAAGGTAGTTGTCGTAGGCGTTGGGGGTCAGACCCGAGGAATGGCTGAGCAAGTGCTCCACCTGAAGCTGGCGAGACAGCGAGGGCGTCTTAAAGCTGAGGTCTGGCACATAGTTGACCACCTTGTCATCCCATTTGAAGCGATCTTCATGCTCCAACATAGTGGCCATACTGGCAGCGAAGGTCTTGGATACCGAGGCCAGGCGGAACACCGTGTCCTGATCCACCTTGCCGGATTTACCCCTGACCCTGACGCCATAGGTGTCCATCGCGACCACCCGGTTGCCATCCACAATGACATAGGCGCCGCCGGGTATAGATTTACCCGCCATCATCTGTTTGAAGTAGCGGCCAAACTGCTTGGCCCTGTCGTCTATATCAACCGCTTGCGCAGGCAGGGACAGACTCCCCAGAATCATCAGGGAGAGGAAAAAACGTGCCATAAAAGCGCGCGTGCCGTAGACAATATTTGAAAGAATTGCAGGTCTCATAAGCAAATCGAGCCGCCAAAGCAATCCGGTAGTTGCAGATAAGACTAGCAGCCAGCGGGCAAAAACTCTATTTAGGCGCCACGCAGGACTGACCGCTGAATTCTAGTCTGCACTTTTCTCCGGCGCGGGGACGGCCATGCCAATCAGCGCAGATCAGCGCAACAAGGCTTGTACAAACAAAAAAACCGCCTTACGGCGGTTCTTCTTTTTGGAGTCCGGAGACCCCAACGCAAAAAGCGTCTTACAGCTTCTCAGCGTTCTCACTCAGGTAAGCCGCTACACCTTCCGGAGAAGCGTTCATACCTTTGTCGCCTTCCTGCCAGCCGGCGGGGCAAACTTCACCGTGCTCCTGGTGGAACGCCAGAGCGTCAACCATGCGCAGCATTTCGTCAACGTTACGGCCCAGCGGCAGATCGTTAACTACCTGGTGACGTACATTGCCTTCTTCGTCGATCAGGAAGGAACCGCGGAAAGCAACACCAGCGTCAGCTTCTACGTCGTACGCCTGGCAGATTTCGTGCTTAACGTCTGCAACCAGAGTGTACTTAACCGGGCCAATACCACCGTCGTTGACGGAGGTATTACGCCATGCGTTGTGAGAGAACTGGGAATCGATGGATACACCGATTACCTCAACACCGCGCTTTTCAAACTCAGCGAAACGGTGGTCGAAAGCGATCAGCTCAGAAGGGCATACGAAGGTGAAGTCCAGCGGGTAGAAGAAAACTACAGCCTTCTTACCTTTGATTGCTTCTTTCAGGTTAAAAGTATCGACGATCTCGCCGTTACCCAATACCGCTGCAGCGGTGAAATCCGGAGCCGGCTTGCCTACCAGAACTGCCATGAAAACCTCCTCAATCCAATGATGGGTTGTTGATGATACGTAGAGTGTTCAATTTATGAGCAGTAGCTATAAATCGAATGGGAATTAATAGTGGGCCGCTATGATACACACCCACTTATTTCAGGCCCATAAATTTTTTAAATCAGGCTGATAGCAGAACGGCTATGCGTGAACTAACACCCAAAATAGGATGACCTACCCGCAAAGATGTACAAATAGCAAACAAAGAGGGCGAAATGCGACCATTCCGGAATCTTATTGACACTCATTCTCAATTGCAATAGGATTCCTACCTGACTACTATTGAGTAAGAGTTGAACAGAGCCACCGCCATGTATGTATGTATTTGTAAGGGCATAACTGACCGCCAGATTAAAGAGGCGATCTATGATGGCTCCACTTCGGTGAAGGCTTTGAGACGCCAGCTAGGCGTTTCTTCTCAATGTGGACGCTGTGCCGAGCAGACCAAGGAGATCATCGACGAGACCATGAGCGGTGGGATGGTGTCCTCTGCCAACAGCGGCCTCTTCTACTCCGCCAGCTGACCGTCCAATATGGCCACCCTCCTCTGGTGGCCTCTTTACCACTTTCATCTCTCCAGCTCTCCGTAAAACCTTACGAGCCTGTATAAGACCCCCACTCAGATCGAACTTACTTACACCCATTGTCTTTGTCGCCGCTCTCAGCCTGAACATATATTGGCCAACCTTAGACAGCTATAAATCTCAACCTGAAAACGCCCCCCGGCTTTACATACCCACCAAACTTTAGCCCTCCGAGTTACTTACCTCTCCGGTCTCTCAGCAATATCCTTTGGATCGGAAGAGCTGAACATTAAGAAAACCTGTTTTAGAGAGCTTCTAAATAATTCCGTGAGGTTTTTGGTTCTTACAGCGCAGAGCATGAATTGCCATGAAAGCCTGTAGGGTGGGTCTTGTTAGACAGGGTACTTGCAACGAAGCACCGAATATCTGCTGACTTCAGGAGCCCGAAAGTATCATGGATTTATTCAGACACCGCTTTGTTAATCCCTTTGTAATCCACGTGACATTCAACAGTGATCAACATCAATTCAGGACATGATTCCATCAACAAAAGATCCCCCAATCACTTTTATATCTCAGGTAGCCATTCAATGAGTCGGTCAGATGGCAAACCATCAAAAGATGGGGTCATTTAATTTATAAATAAAATTAATTATTCAAGCGCCATTCGAATACTGGAAAAGGTTTTGACTCAGCTTATGACTACAAGCGTTTCACCTGCATATATAAATAAGAAGCATTATTAATACCAAACGTGAAAACATTAGCCTCAACTAAAGTACGCAACCTATCAATAACAAGGGTTAATATTCGAAATAAATGACTTATTGCTGCATTGCTCACACAACCTAAATGATAATTATTTTCGTTGCCATTTTCG
Source organism: Microbulbifer maximicatervae (SeqCode) (assembly GCF_052467325.1). Classification (NCBI taxonomy): domain Bacteria; kingdom Pseudomonadati; phylum Pseudomonadota; class Gammaproteobacteria; order Cellvibrionales; family Microbulbiferaceae; genus Microbulbifer; species Microbulbifer maximicatervae (SeqCode). The sequence continues at coordinate 5,174,263 of NZ_CP174310.1, read as the reverse complement.
GCTAAATTTGCGTTAAAACCCTTGTTTTTCCTGCATTCCGCAAGAAAAATTATTTCTTGACTTGCCGCAAATCGCAACGCAAACTCAGCCCCGATTGCAGCTTAAACCCTAAAATAAAATTAGGTAAATCAGGCAGCCGCAGACTTTAGTGACTAATAAACTTTAGTAACTAAAAATATCAACTAATCTCTAGCGACTTACAAATAGGAACTCTCTGCAAACCTTATTGAGTTGGCAGGGCTTCAGGAGCACAGGCTATGAAAGGCGACCCCAAGGTAATTGAGCATTTAAATAAAGTACTGGGTAATGAACTGGTAGCTATTAACCAGTATTTCCTACACGCCCGCATGTACGATAACTGGGGTTTAAAAGAGCTGGGCAAACAGGAATATCATGAATCCATCGATGAAATGAAGCATGCCGATTGGCTGATCGAGCGCATTCTTTTCCTCGAAGGTATTCCAAACCTGCAGCACTTGGGCAAACTTCTGATCGGTGAAAATACCGAAGAGATGCTCAAATGCGACTTAAAAATTGAATCCAAGGCCATCCCCGACCTGCGTGAGGCCATCGCCTATTGCGAGTCCGTTCGGGATTACGGCAGCCGTGAATTGCTGGAGAAAATCCTCGAGTCTGAGGAAGAGCATGTAGATTGGCTGGAAACCCAGCTGGAGCTGATCGACAAAGTTGGCATTCAAAACTACCTGCAAACTCAAATGGAAACTGCAGCCGGCCACTCTGGCAAGTAGTTTAAGTCCTCTCACAGGCATAAAAAAACCGCAGTTTTCGCTGCGGTTTTTTTTGTTCCTACAATATGCCTGCCATCTATAGCGACAGACATATTGGAGCAAAAACGGAAATCAATCCTCGCCCTCGCTCTCCGCTGATGCCTCATCAATCAAGGTTTTCAGCTCACCGTTCTCGTGCATTTCCATAATGATGTCACAGCCACCGATCAGTTCGCCCTTAACCCACAGCTGGGGGAACGTCGGCCAGTTCGCGTACTTAGGCAGCTCAGCGCGGATGTCCGGGTTAGCCAGAATATCAACGTAGGCAAAGCGCTTACCGCAAGCCATCATCGCCTGGGAGGCCCGCATGGAAAAGCCGCACTGGGGGGCATTAGGGCTACCTTTCATATAAAGCAGAATGGTGTTATCAGCGATCTGCTGCTTGATGTTCTCCAGTGTATCCATAAGCGTGAAAAACCTCAGGTGGTCGAAGCAAAAAGTAAGTGTATAGGCACCATACCATCATCTGATATAGCGCGCCGGCATCCATTGTACCCCAGTGGGGCCGGCACACCATCCCCCTGATGAATGCAAGAACCGCAGACCTGAAACACTGCACACAATGTTGAAAATTCAGCCACCCAGGTAGCGCACAGTATATAAATGCTGTGTTAGTATTACCCCAATCAATATTAAGTGCAGATTAAAAGACTTAAACAGAATTTTCTGCGGAAAAGAGATAATCCAGACAGTCAATATTTAAGGAGATGCCTCAGTGGCCACCTCGACACTCATGCAAAACTATGGCGATCGAACCCTCACGCTAGTGCGGGGTGAAGGCAACTATGTGTGGGATGATCAGGGCCGACGATACCTGGATGCAATCTCTGGAATCGCCGTCTGCGGCCTTGGCCACTGCCACCCCAAAGTGACCCTAGCCCTACACGAGCAGATCCGAACCCTGTTACATGTATCCAATCTCTACAATATCCCGGCTCAGGAGAAACTGGCGGACAAGCTGGTACAGTTGTCTGGCATGGACAATGTCTTTTTCTCCAATTCCGGTGCTGAGGCCAATGAAGCAGCGATTAAATTAGCTCGCCGGCTAGGCAATAGCCGCAACATTGAAATCCCTCAAATCCTGGTAATGGAAGGCGCTTTCCACGGCCGTACCCTGGCCACCCTGACAGCAACCGGTAATGAAAAAATCCAAGAAGGCTTCGGTCCTCTGCCTGAGGGCTTCCTGCGTGTACCGTTTAATAACGCCGCAACCATCGAAAAGCTCGCGGCTGAACGTAACGATATTGTCGCAATACTGGTAGAACCGATCCAGGGGGAGGGTGGTGTACGTATCCCCTCCCCCAACTACCTAAGTCAATTGCGAGAACTCTGCGATCAGCATGATTGGCTCCTGATGCTGGATGAAGTGCAGAGCGGGAACGGCCGCAGCGGCAAAATGTTTGCCTACCAGCATGAAGGAATAAAGCCCGATGTTGTGACAACCGCCAAAGGGCTCGGGAATGGCGTTCCCATCGGAGCCTGCCTGGCAAGGGGAGTTGCCGCACAATTATTTTCTGCGGGCACCCACGGCTCCACTTTTGGCGGCAACCCTCTCGCCTGCAGCGCAGCCCTGACAGTTCTCGAAACACTGGAAAATGAATGGCTGGTAGAGCGTGCCGAGGTGTTGGGGCAACGCTTGCTTCACCAGCTGCAACAGCAGTTATCCGATTGCAACCAGGTTAAAGAGGTGCGCGGGCTGGGGCTGATGATCGGCATCGAATTACAGCAGCCCTGTGCCACACTGGTGGACAAAGCCCGCAAGCTCGGATTACTGATCAATGTTACAGCCGGCAATGTAGTTCGCCTGCTTCCCCCACTCACACTCAGCGACGACGAGTGCCATCAATTGGCAAACGATATCAGCTCACTGATTCACCAGTTTGCACTGCAAGCAGTCTGATGCAAAAAAAGGAGAACAGCTTATGGCGATCAGACATTTTCTTACCCTGACAGACTTGTCTTCGGAAGAGCTCAAGCAAATTATTGAGCGCGCGATCGAACTCAAAACACTGCGCACTCAAGGAATAAATACCGACCTTTTTCGCGGCAAAGTGCTGGGGATGATTTTTGAGAAATCCTCTACTCGCACCCGCGTTTCATTTGAGGCCGGTATGGCACAGATGGGCGGCAGCGCCCTCTTCCTATCTCCCCGCGATACTCAGTTAGGCCGTGGGGAGCCCGTTGAAGACAGCGCCCGAGTAATTTCCAGCATGGTGGATATGGTGATGATTCGCACCTTTGGCCACCAGGTACTGGAGCGCTTCTCCGAATATTCAAAGGTACCGGTGATTAATGCCCTCTCCGACAGCTACCACCCCTGCCAGCTGCTCGCAGATATCCAAACCTTTGTAGAGCACCGCGGCAGTCCAGAGGGCAAGGTGGTCGCCTGGGTTGGCGACGGCAACAATATGTGCCACTCCTATATTAATGCTGCCCGCCTGTGCAATTTTGAGCTGCGCATAGCCTGCCCGCCCGGCTACGAGCCCAACGCCAATATCCTCGCTTCGGCAAGTGATCGGGTCACCGTAGTACACGATCCAGTGGAGGCTGTGAAAGAGGCCGATTGGGTGGCTACCGATGTGTGGGCTTCCATGGGACAGGAAACTGAACAACAGATCCGCCTGAAAGCCTTCGAGAACTTCCTCGTGGACCACGAGCTGATGAGCCATGCCAATAGCGATGCCATCTTTATGCACTGCTTGCCCGCCCACCGTGGAGAGGAGGTGAGCGCCGAACTTTTAGAGGATGACGACATCTCGGTGGTATGGGATGAGGCTGAAAACCGCCTTCACGCGCAAAAAGCCCTGATGGAATTCCTCCAAGACTACAGTCGATAACCCCTAAAAGGGTACAGCCACTCCTACGGCTGTACCCTGCTACCTAGCCCACTCCCCTGCGCCCCTCCTCCCGACAATGTATAAAAGATGCGATTGGCGACAAAACAATCAAGAGATCGCTAAATTTAGCAATCGGCGCCAACGACTAATTTACAGCCAGCCAAGATGTCAGAATTAAATAAGCGTCAGTAAATTGAGCAATTGAGTACCACTTTGCTCAAAGAGCAGCCATTTGCAAATGGTTATTGCCGTTGTTAATTTACAGCGCTCGAGCTATTAAAAAAAATTGTAAGACACTGTACCCGGCGTTCTTCCCCGGCACCCACTCCTTTGCAGCCCAGGGCTGGCGGGCTCTGCCGCGAAAGTGGCTACTGACTCAGCACCTCTACCCACAATTTATCCACAAACAACTACATAGTTATTCGCCTTGAACTGACCCGCCTACCGCATTATCTTGTAGCGCACTCGAGGCCGACCCCCTATATATTGGGGTAGAGGCTTAAGAGCACCCCCATTTTGTGGGGCAAATTCCGGCGCATCACCACACTTTTTGGCGGTGGGCGTCAGGCGCTGCTTTTTTCAAAGCAGAATCAGAGGTAAGCGGGCGGAATGGAATTTCCGCCACAGGCAGCAGCTGGCAAACCTTTTCAGATAGCCAGTGACAAGCCGCCTGTTTCCAGTGTCCACAGCTGTGGATAAACACTGGCAATGCGAAGGACACGCTCCGCCATGCCACGCAGTCATGTGGCCGCCGTTCTTTTGAACGCACGCGGACAGACAACAGTACAAACCTTTCGGAGATTTACATGCACACAGAGACAGGGCGCTCTCAAGCCGTGCCTGCGGAAAAATCAGGCACCTCCAGCGACCAGGCGACTGGCGGCACGACTCTGGCCGCTACTGCACCGGGCCAGATCCGCGTAATCAAGCGCAATGGCACCGTTGTCCCCTACGACGACAGCAAAATCGCCGTCGCCGTGACTAAAGCCTTCCTCGCTGTTGAAGGCGGCACCGCCGCTGCTTCCAGCCGTGTCCACGAGCAAGTTGAAGAGCTGGTCGGCCAGATCAGTGCCACTTTCAAACGCCGCATGCCCTCTGGCGGCACTATCCACATTGAAGAGATCCAGGACCAGGTAGAGCTGGCCCTGATGCGCGCCGGTGAACAAAAGGTTGCCCGCGACTACGTACTCTACCGCGAAGAACACGCTCGCCTGCGCGCAGAGAAAGAAAAAACCGCTCAAATTGCCGAGCAAGCCGTCGATGCCCACCCCAGCATCCGTGTAAAGCAGGACGATGACAGCCTTGCACCTCTGGATATGGAGCGCCTGCGCACCGTTGTCAAAGAAGCCTGTGAAGGCCTCAAAGATGTCGACAGCGCGGCAATTCTTAACGAAGCCCTGAAAAACCTGTACGACGGTGTTTCCGAAAACGATATCAACACCGCACTGGTAATCACTGCGCGCACCTTGGTTGAGCAGGAGCCCAATTACACCTTCGCTACCGCCAGCCTGCTGCTGGACAAGCTGCGCTCCGAAGCTCTGCGCTTCCTCGGTGTTGCCGAGCGCGCCACCCAGCACGAGATGGAAAAGCTGTACGCCTCTACCCTGCCCACTTACGTGAAAAAGGGTATCGAGCTGGACCTGCTGGACCCGGCACTGGCCACCTTCGACCTGGAAAAACTCGGCGAAGCTCTAAAAGGCGAGCGCGATCACCAGTTCACTTATCTGGGCCTGCAGACTCTGTACGACCGCTACTTCCTGCACAGCGACGATATTCGTTTTGAGCTGCCGCAGATCTTCTTTATGCGTGTCGCCATGGGCCTCAGCATTAATGAAGAGAACAAAAACGAGCGCGCGGTAGAGTTCTACAACCTGTTGAGCTCTTTCGACTACATGAGTTCCACCCCGACCCTGTTCAACGCCGGCACCCTGCGCCCGCAGCTGTCCTCCTGCTACCTGACCACGGTACCGGACGACCTGCACGGCATTTACGGCGCGATCCGCGATAACGCCATGCTGTCCAAGTGGGCAGGCGGTCTCGGCAATGACTGGACGCCGGTGCGCTCCCTGGGTTCCTATATCAAAGGCACCAACGGCAAGTCCCAAGGTGTTGTGCCCTTCCTGAAAGTGGCCAATGACACCGCAGTAGCCGTCAACCAGGGCGGTAAACGCAAAGGCGCTGTCTGTGCCTACCTGGAAACCTGGCACCTGGATATCGAGGAATTCCTCGAGCTGCGCAAAAACACTGGTGACGACCGCCGCCGCACCCACGATATGAACACCGCTAACTGGGTCCCCGACCTGTTTATGAAGCGCGTGTTCGAAGACAAAGAGTGGACCCTGTTCTCCCCGGCCGATTGCCCGGACCTGCACGACCTGTTCGGCACCGCATTCGAAGAGCGCTACAACCACTACGAGCAACTGGCTGCCGAAGGCAAGCTGCGTCTGTTCAAAAAGATCCGCGCACTAGACCTGTGGCGCAAGATGCTGGGCATGCTGTTCGAAACTGGCCACCCCTGGATCACCTTTAAAGACAGCTGCAACCTGCGCAGCCCGCAGCAACACGCCGGTGTGGTTCACAGCTCCAACCTGTGCACCGAGATCACTCTCAACACTAAGGCCGACGACGAAATCGCCGTGTGTAACCTGGGCTCCGTCAACCTGGCTCAACACATTGGTGAGAATGGTGAACTCGACCGCACCAAGCTGGCCAATACCGTAAAAACTGCGGTGCGTATGCTCGATAACGTTATCGACATCAACTACTACGCAGTTGAAAGTGCACGTCAGTCCAACATGCGTCACCGCCCTGTGGGCATGGGCCTGATGGGCTTCCAGGATGCGCTGTACAAGGCCGGTATCGCCTACGCCAGCGACGAAGCCGTCGCCTTTGCCGACAACACCATGGAAGCGATCAGCTTCGAAGCCATCTCCGCTTCCAGCGACCTGGCTGCCGAGCGCGGCAAGTACCAGACCTACGAAGGCTCCCTATGGAGCAAAGGTGTCCTGCCACTGGATTCCATCCAGATCCTGGCTGAGCAGCGCGGCCAGCAGTTTATCGAACAGGACACCAGCTCCACTCTGGACTGGGACGGCCTGCGCGAGAAAGTAAAAGCCCAAGGTATGCGTAACTCCAACGTAATGGCAATCGCTCCTACTGCGACCATTGCCAATATCACCGGAGTTTCCCAGTCGATCGAACCGACTTACCAAAACCTGTATGTGAAATCGAACCTGTCCGGCGAATTCACCGTAGTAAACCCCTACCTGGTACACGATCTGAAAGATCGCGGCCTGTGGGATCAGGTCATGGTTAACGACCTGAAATACTATGAAGGTTCTGTACAGAAAATCGATCGCGTACCGGAAGACCTGAAAGCGAAATACCGCACCGCGTTTGAAGTGGAGCCACGCTGGATCGTGGACGCTGCCAGCCGTCGCCAGAAGTGGATCGACCAGGCCCAGTCCCTGAACCTGTATATTGCCGGCGCCGACGGCAAGAAGCTGGACCTGACCTATCGCATGGCTTGGTTCCGCGGCCTGAAAACCACTTACTACCTGCGCGCACTGGCTGCCACTACCACAGAGAAATCTACGGTAAATAGTGGCACCCTGAACGCGGTAAGTGCACACGGCGGTAGCAACGGAGTGGCTGCGGCAGCACCTGCTGAGCAAGCTGCACCTGCACCGGCCGCAGTGCCTCAGGCCTGCTCACTGGACGACCCGGATTGCGAGGCCTGCCAGTAAAATTTAAGCCCCTTTTTTATAGGGGCTGCACTGACTCTCGGGGGAGAGCGTCGTAACCGCAAGTGCGGGCATGACCATGCGCAGCGACCCCGGTCCACCCATTATTTTAATAGTGGGTAATACCATAGGGACCGGGGATCGGCTGCGGCTTATTTTTCCGAGAAAACCCAGTGCAATTGCTAGCGAAAATTCAGTGCAAATAAATGCACAAAAGCGCAGCAAAAATTGATCTGGCACAGGATTTTCTGTGCCCAGGCGAGTTAAAAATACGAGCCTGTAATGAATTATTACCGGTAAAAAATATCACCGGTATGTCATCCCTGGTTACACACAATTAGTGAGTAATACACCAGGAAGATTTAAGAATTTTTTATCGAACTTTCGATAGTGAGACCGATCAAAAGGGCCAACTATGCTGAGCTGGGACGACATCGACACCAAGCCCCAACAACCTGAAAAAGCAACCGAACCGCGACCGACGCCGGAGGCCCAGGCAAAATCCGTGCAGGAGCCCAGCGCTTCCTACACAGCCGCTCCGGCGTCGCCTGCGGCCCAAAGCGGCTCCACTGCCGTTGATGCCGCCCGTGCCGCAGTTGCTAATATGGACCCGGCTCCCGGCCTGGAAGAACTGGAAATGGGTGCGGCCCGTATCCAGGTAGATGAAAAGCGCATTATTAATTGCCGCGCTGACCTCAACCAGTTGGTTCCCTTTAAATACGACTGGGCCTGGCAAAAATACCTGGACGGCTGCGCCAACCACTGGATGCCCCAGGAAATCAACATGAACAAAGACGTGTCCATGTGGAAAGACCCCAACGGTCTGACCGAGGACGAGCGTCGCATCGTGGAATACTCTCTGGGCTATTTCTCCACCGCAGACTCCCTGGTTGCTAACAACCTGGTATTGGCGATCTACCGCCATATCACCAACCCGGAGTGCCGCCAGTACCTGCTGCGTCAGTCTTTTGAAGAAGCCATTCACACCCACGCCTACCAGTACTGTGTAGAGTCCCTGGGTATGGACGAAGGTGAAGTCTTCAATATGTACCGCGAAGTGCCAGCGGTTGCCAAAAAAGCGGCCTGGAGCCTGTCCCACACCCAGGCCATCGGTGATCCCAACTTCAAAACCGGCACCGTTGAATCCGACCAGGAGCTGCTGCGCAACCTGATCGCCTTCTACGCTGTCACTGAGGGTATTTTCTTCTACTGTGGCTTCAGCCAGATCCTGTCCATGGGTCGCCGCAACAAAATGACCGGTGTTGCCGAGCAGTTCCAGTACATCCTGCGCGACGAGTCTATGCACCTGAACTTCGGCATCGACGTCATCAACCAGATTAAGCTGGAAAATCCACACTTGTGGACAGCGGAATTCCAGCAGGAAGTGACCCAGATGATTCTCGAGGGTATGGAGCTTGAAGTAGCCTATGCCCGCGACACTATGCCCCGCGGCGTACTCGGCATGAATGCGAATATGATGGAGGAGTACCTCCAGTTTATCGCCAACCGCCGCCTTAGCCAGCTGGGCCTGAAAGAGCAGTTCCCTGGCGCTCAGAACCCATTCCCGTGGATGTCTGAAATTATGGACCTGCGCAAAGAGAAAAACTTCTTTGAAACCCGTGTTATCGAATACCAAACCGGCGGCGCACTGCAGTGGTAAGCGCTTCCTGGTTAGCGAATTACTAAAAAGGAGAAAGTAGTCGCTCACAGGAAGAGAAGTATTGAAAACGGGCTTAATGCCCGTTTTTTTTATTTTGAGCATTCCAGTTTCCTCTTCACTCTAACCATAGACTTAAGTTCTATAGAAACTCTTTCTCTCCCCCTGCCGCTGACCATCTCGGCAAAGCATTTGGATAGCGGCTTGTATTCGCGCATAATGCCCCGCATTAATTGGTATAACAGCTATGCCTCTAGATGAGCAGGCCTTCAGTTATCCCTACTCGCCTATTACCTAGCTACAATGAATTGATATATGAGCACCCCAGATTTAAGTGAAATAACTAATCTCAGCTGTGAAGATCGCTACGAGTATTTTCTGAGCATAGCCGGAGAAGAGCGGGAGATCTGGATACTGATCGATAGCCAAAATTGCTTTCTTAAAATACACACCGATGAAGATGGTGGCTTTGAATATCTGCCAGTATGGCCAAGCGCTGAATTTGCCCAAGCCTATGCTGAGAATGAAACGGGCCTCACCCCTAAAAGCATTCCCTTACCACAGTTTTTAAAGAAGTGGCTTTCCGGCTTAAAAGGTGACGACATTGAAATAGGTGTATTTCCTGCGCCGGACAAAAGCGTATGGATTACCGACTCAGAAGAATTAGGGGATGACCTACGTGAAGAACTAAATCAATTTTAACGTTCACACATCCATATCCCCCCACACAACAATCACACAAAAACCTTATAATAGAGGGCTCACTACCAAAAGCGGGCCTTTTATTAAACCCTGAACAATACATGTCAACAAAACACCCACAAATACCCCCTCCTCTATAAAAACCTAAAATTCCCGAAATTTATTCACAGAAAGTGAAGATAACTTACTACATATCTGTACTTCCAGCCTAAAAAAATAATAAAATATGAGCTGCTTTCCATAACAAAAACTCTAAAATGAAAACTGTTAGGCTGAATCAAATTATACATATATTATTCTTACTAACCATATTAAGCGAATCAATTTCAGCTTCGCAACTTAGAGATACCCTGGATAACACGACCACAACACATCAGGGATCAAGAAAGGCCCAAGAAGCTTATAATTCTCTCGAGCAGGGAACTGCTACTGCAGAGACTTTCTATTGGCTAGGGGTATCCAACCTCTACGGCAAAAATGGCATCCCACAAAATTCCACCAAAGGTATCCAGTTTATATCTGATGCAGTATATCTTGGCTCCTCTAAAGCAGAGTTACATCTAGCCGAACTATATTTTGATGGCGTACTTACTGAGAAAAATTGCGGTTATGCTATTCAAACATTAACAAATCTAGCAAGCAATGGAAACGCCAAGGCCCAGGTTAAGCTGGCAAGTGCTTACGGGCTTGGACTCTGCGTAAAGCAAAACCGTTCTCTCTCAAGAGATTATCTTGAGAAAGCCCTAAAGTCTGACAGTGCCAGCGCTCACTCCCTAGCAGGTGTTGAGTACTTCTTTGGTAATCTTTATCCCAAAAATCTAAAAAAAGCATTTAAACACTTTGAGAGAGCTACAGCCCTGGGAAGCTGTGATGCTGCAGGCAACTTATCTGCCATGTACGATAATGGACTATATGTACCAATTGACATTGAAAAATCTTTTTTGATATTACAGAGGGCTGTAGATTTAGGATGCCCAACTCTATTCGATGAACTTGGCAATTATTACATTAGAGGAAGGCATGTAGAGCAAAACAATGAGAAAGCCTTTGAACTTTATCAAATGGCTACAGATCGCGGAGATCTGTCTGGCCAGGTTCAACTAGCATATATGTATATTAATGGGCAGGCACCGTATCGATCCACTTCTAAGGGCTTAGACCTGCTTATTGATGCCGCAGGAAAAGGTCACGATGAAGCCGCTACTGAGCTAGGAATTTTATATCAAACAGGCGTAATACCCCGCGATTATGAGCAAGCAATTTACTGGCTAAAGGAAGGCATTAAGTACAACGACCCAAGAGCTCTATACAACTTAGGTCTGCACTATGAGTATGGATATGGAACTTCGATAAACCTTTCAAAAGCACATCACTATTACAATTTGTCACTAGCCCAAAATTTTGAAATGGCTATTTTGCAGCAAGCATATTGGAATGTAGTAGGAAAGCACCACCCGAAAGATCTTTTAAAGGCAAAGAGTATATATGAAAAATATATGAATCATGAAAATGGATTTTTAGAATTAAGTTATGCTTTATTTCTAATGTGTACTCCCTCCCCCTTTAAGGATGTACAATACGCCGCCACCTTAATCAAGAGTAGAAAGGCCAACAAAAGTCAGTTCTTTCCATATATCGATTTTGTTGAGTCTGCCTTAGATGCTGAAAAAGGTAATTTTTCAAAAGCCATCCAAACGTTACAAAGACTACTCGAGTTTGATTTGTTACCACACGAAAAAAGGGAAATCCAACATTACATAAACCTATATAGGAACCAATATAAGTGTAGTTTATTCAAAGAGTGAAGTGATACTTCAAACGTTTGAATATTCCCTATGATCTGTATGTTCAGCGGTGCCTGTATATAAGGGCCCTAGTAAGTCCCTCGAACCGGATAATTATTTTCTGGATTGCGAATAAACTCAATGCCCACCAACAATGTTTGTAGATCTGGCCTTGCAAATGGCGCGTTAGAAATATCTACAACCTGCAAGCTCCCAGATTCATTGATAACAAAAACACCTGGTTCAGCAAAGGGCCTATCTGTTTCTTCAGGGGAGCGGGGCTTTGAAATATAGAGCCCAAGCTGCTGCATTTGGGGTATTGATAAATCGTAACCGATAGTAAATCCCGGCTGAATTGTTTCCATATGCAGAGAAGCTTTTTCCTTTGTATCAGAAGAGACAGCGACCACGTCTATACCCTCCGCATGATAGCGGGGTAGTAGCACACTCAATACACGCAAATACTTGGTACAAAGAGGGCAGTGCTTACCTCGGTAAACGACTACCATCTGCCAAGGGAAGCTACCTTCAGGCTTCCCCAGTACCAACTCACCTCCACCAAGTCGCTTTACTTCTATTGCAGGAAAATCGATACCAGCAGCAAGCTTTATATTGCTCATTAGCACCCCACTTGAGAATATAAGAAGAGATTTGGTCAACCAATGAACCCCACCGTTAGTATAGGAGACTCGATGAAAAAGCCCCTTATTCGTTTTCTATCAACGCTATTAGCAGCCGGACTGCTAAGTGGCTGCCCTGCTAACCACCAAAGTAACTCTTCTCCTGAAAGTCATTCCCAGCCTCTTGAGTTTTTGCCTGCCCTGAATGGGGACTACTTTAAGCTGGATTCAGCGATTATTGGGCGCCCCTACCATATCTATACTCGCCTGCCTGAGGGCTATAATCCAAACGAGGATACAACTTACCCGGTCATTTATCTCCTTGATGGGGATTCCCTATTCCCAATTTTGGCTACTAATCACCTGTTTATGCATTACGACGATTACGCCCCCGAGGCGATTATTGTAGGTATTGCTTACGGCTCATTTAAACCCGAGATCAATCATCGCAGTTTTGACTTTTCTCTACCCGGTGACAGTGACACACTTAAGTATGGCGGTGCGGCGCAGTTTCTCAACTTTCTAGAGCAGGAGCTCTTGCCAGCAGTTGAAAGCCGCTACGCGGTAAACCCTCAGCAACGGGTTCTCTTCGGTCAAAGTCGAGGGGGATATTTTGTGCTTTACACGGCATTTTCTAAGCCCGACTTATTTCAAGGCTTGATAGCTAGTAACGCCATCTTCCTACCACAACAGGAATTTTTCTACAAGGAACCTGTGCAAGCGACAAGAGAGGATCTGACTCTGGTAGTAACCAGCGGCTCTAAAGATATGCCAAACCTGCGCAATGATGCACTCTCTTGGCATAAGCACTGGAAAGAACGAGGAAACACTCCCTGGCGCATTGCATTTACAACGATTCCAGACGGTACCCATGCGGCAAATAGTACTGACAGTTACCGTTTCGGCATCCATGAGATTTTTGCGGAAGAGATCGAAATATCTCGTATGAAAGCAGAGAACAATTTGCAAGTGATAGAGGATCACTAGAGCTAAAAATTAATAGCAGTAAATATTAGGTTCCCGCAAATTAAAAAGCCCGCGTAAAAGCGGGCTCTTTAAAACGATCAGCTAATTACTCTGTGCAGGCAGCAATACGACCAGCCGTATTTTTACCGGCACCACAGTTCAGGCCATCGGGGATACCGGTGTAGTCTGGGGCCATAATACCGCCGTTACGCTGAGCGTCATGATCGGTATAAATACTCGCCAGGTTATAGGAACGCGCTGTTCCCTTGTTGTCATTATCGCAGGAGAAGATAGCACTCCCGTAAGCAACTCCCAGGAAAGTCTTATATTCCTTTAGGTTTGACCACAAGTTACGCTTGGCAGATCCAGAACAGTTCATCTGGGAAGCCAAGTTGATGTAACCATCGTCCTCACCGCTTAATAACAGGGAGCTAGCGCTCTCGATACCAGGGAAGCCCGCATAGCCACCAATAGTATAAACCGGCGCGGCCAGGTTGGTGCCAACATAGTTGCGTACAGCATAGACATCATTGGTCTGCAGGTAGCGTACGGCTGAACACTCACGACCGATAAACCAGTCATTGATCAAGTCTTCAATCCAACTACCATTACACAAACGGTCAACGCCCTCTGTGCCAGTTATTGCGCCACCAGTAGTAAAGATTGCTGCGATGCCATTGATGGCAGTTTCAAAATCCACTTCAACTGCGTAATCGTCATCCAGGCCGGCAACATTTACAGTTTCGGTTTTCGTTTTGCAGCTTTTCCAAAACCAGGAACCAGAACAAACTTCAGAGGTTTCGGTCACGGTGTTGGAATCATACTGGTTGTAGGCGCGGTTATAGTAGGGCGAACCCGGGATCGCATTACCAGCGAGATACATCATCTGGGTAGCGCCCTGACTGTGTGCAATCACATAGAAAGTATCATCGGCTGCACACTGGTTTTCGTGCTCAAAGTCATCGCCTTCCCCATTGCGAATGGCAATAATCTGCCGGGCAATTTCACCCGCTGTGCCGTCATGCCAATATGGCATCTCGCCTTCATCGGTAGAGTTATACCCAACTACACCATAATTACCGCCGTTTACACGCAACTGCTCAATAAAGTCACTACCCGTATACTCATCGAAGTACGCTTCACTCCAGTAATCCAAAGCTGGCTGCTCAAGATTCCCCTGGGAATCGGTTCGCTGTTTAATATGGCCCTCAGTACCATGGCCATGAACCAGGATGTAGCAATTATCTGCACTCGCTGAAGTCGACCCCAAGAGTCCAGCCAATAGTAGAGAGAAGCTCGCACCCAATCGCTGATAAAGTGTCATTGTGATGTCCTTTTATTTTGCTCGGGCTTGTTCCCAATTTTTAAATTGTCTTTTTATATTGCCGAGACTGTTTTATGGCTTGCGAAAGGTATCTGGTTAATTAGTGCCAAGAATATGACTAATAGCGCCACATAGATCTCCAGGGCGACAATGAAGTTGACCGGCCGGTCAAGAAAGGCTTCTGAACTTAATGCAGTGTGATCCATTTCTCAAAATCTCTAATTTCCCAAGCCTAAACCGTGTCAAGTGAACCAGAGAGAAAGTGAGTAATGCTTACACAAATTTGAGATATAGCCCCCCAAAATTGAAAGATTGATATATTTGGAGAAAGCAGGCTTCGTATAAAATTTGACTTAACCCATATAAAGTAAAGGAAATTATTTGAGTCTCATTTTTTATGTTTATACATATATCAAGATAGGTAATTAAGAATAAGCTATCTACCCAAAATAAATACACATTATATTTCTAGTACAAATTTTGGCGCGGAAGTTAAACACTTAGTAGAAATTTCGAGATATAAATATATGCAGTAATCACCTTTGGGTAGAGAACAATGGTAGCCACTAAAGTTCCAAAAATATGGAAAGCTTACTTCCATCCTGAAAAGTTAGCCGGCAACAACTAGAAACCGTGAGAGCAATTTATATTGAGCATATTATCCACAGTTTACATAAACATCAGCAACCAAGCCTAAAGAGGGAATGAAAAGTGATAGATTCAAAAACATTTTGGGACAAAACTGCAGCCCGATACGAGAAAAGCCCAATAAGAGATTTAGATGCCTACAAAAGGAAACTGGCTATAACACAAGGGTATTTTAAATCAAACTGGTCTGTACTTGAGTTTGGATGTGGTACCGGCAGCACAGCTATTCATCATTCACCACATGTGAACAACATTATTGCTACCGACATCTCTGATAAGATGCTGGAAATTGCCAAACAAAAAACGATAGATGCCTCAATAAAAAATATTATATTTCAGCAAGGAACGTTAGATACACTGAAGCTTACCAGTGAGAGTTTCAATGCCATTTTAGGATTAAATATCCTACATCTACTGCAAGATATAGATACAGCAATGGCTAGAACCTATGAACTATTAAAGCCTGGAGGTATATTTGTTTCTAGCACAGCGTTACTCAAAAATAGCAAATGGAGACTTATATTGCCCATTATGCAGTTCTTAAAGTTAGCCCCTTATGTTAACCCGCTTGACAAGCAAGACTTATCAAATAAACTCACTCAAGCTGGGTTTAGTATTGAAAAAGAGTGGCAGCCAGAAAAAGGGTCAGTATTTTTTGTCGCGAAAAAACAAGTCTCACCCAATAAAACATCACCTTAAATAATACTTAAGCTCACGCCACTAAACTCCTATAAACACCAAACAACCTACAATTGTTGTGGTCAACTCCAACCGGACACTTTCCTAAGCACATTTTTCAAATTCGATAGGGGTTACGTCCCCCAGTGTTGTATGTATCCTGCGTGAATTGTAATACGCAATATAGGCCCTCACGTCTGTTATCGCACCCTCCCTTGTCGGATAGAGGTTTCCTGTTAACCATTCCCGCTTCAGGCTACTAAAAAAACGCTCAGTAGGTGCATTGTCCCAACAATTTCCCTTGCGGCTCATTGAGCACACCATTCCATGCTGCTTTAGTAGCGCTTGGTAGCTATGACTGGCATACTGGCTACCTCGATCAGAGTGATGCAGCAGACCTTTTGTTGGGGTGCGCAAATTGATAGCCATAACCAGTGCACGACTTGCCAGGGCCGTCTCCATCTGGCGGTCTAAGTGCCAGCCAACAATCCGGCGTGAATAAAGATCAATTACCACTGCTAGGTATAACCAACCCTGCAAAGTCCAGATATAGGTAATATCCGTAGTCCAAACTTGATTTTTAGCACTCGGTGAGAAATCCCTATTTAGAAGATTCTCAGCAACTGGCAGTTGGTGCTTGCTATTTGTGGTTAGTGTAAATCGCTTCTTCTGTTTTACTACCAAGCCGAGCTTTTTCATGAGTTTGCGGACTCGATAACGCCCAATTTCAAAGCCTTCTTTGCGCAACAGCTTCATTAACCGACGGCTTCCGAGACTCTCACGAGATTCTGCAAATAAGGCCTTCAATCGATGGCATAGTTGCCAAATCTGGCCATCTATTGGGCTATCACTACGACGACACCATTCGTAATAGCTGCTCTTATTTACTTGCATTACTCGGCAGAGCACTCTAACTGGAAAGCTACCTTGCTGCTTTTTAATAAATTCGTACTTTATTTCATTTCTTTCGCAAAGAAGGCGCTGGCCTTTTTTAGGATTTCCTTCTCCATCCGCAATTGCTTTACTTCACGTCGCAGTTGATCCAGTTCAGCTCGTTCGCCCGAATCCAACCTTACTCCGCTCTCTTCCTGCTCCAGCTCCTTTATCCAGCGTCGCAGATTGTTAGCAGTGGTTCCTACAGCCTCTGCGGCCTTGGAAATCGAATACCCTTGTTCTGAGACAAGAGCTACGGCGTCTTTCTTGAACTCCGGCTTGAATTTCCGGCGTGTACCTTTTGTTGTCATACTTCACCTCGCTAGGTAGTTTTACCATCTTAACGAAGTGTCCGGAAGGATTAGACCACTACAAGCAGCCATCGTCATAGATAAAATTGAATTAAGCTGGCGATCGGTTGTTTCATCAGAAGTTTTGAAGATTCAATTTCCTTCTTCAAACTTTACCCAAACATTTTCACCATCAAGACCAAGCCAAACATGTTCAGGGGTAAAGGTACACCAGTCCAAGCAAGTGCTGAATTGGAAAAACCAATCGCCGCTAAAAATAAAAAAATCTTTTTCATAACTAATGCTCACTCTAGCTGACAGAATATAAATATTCACTTGTAAATACAAAACTGTAAAGGCTCAAAACCCGGATGAGATTACACCAACAGTCACACTAAGTCACCCTTAAAACTATATTGTTCCTATATTAATCGCCACATGACTCAAAAGTGACAACCACCCTAATTGGTTAAGTCAAATACAGAGTAATCTTATATTTTTTGGCTGAAAAAAGAGGTGGCGGCATCACCCTGACAACATAACAGGTCAAAGTCTATACAGATCGAAAAAGGTACGGAAATCTTACCTCTAAATAGGACTATTTAACCAGTTAAGACATAAAAACCCCTAAAGCCATCATCAACAACCTGAGAAAAAAGATGAAGTAATACAAATGTATAAATTAGAACGTACATTATATCCTGTTGACCACAATGAACACTCAAAACTTGAACCAGAAAAATACACCATCCGCAGAGCGGATGGATTAATGCGAGCCAACATCATATAATAGTAAAGTCTCCCACCTTACTCTAACTATCTGTGTATTAAAATACGCAAAATCAGAAGTTGCCGATAAAACTGTGGAATAGACAATTAACACAATTATACCAAAAGCAGGGACCAATATATATTATGAGATCTAAACTAGCAGCAATTCTAACAGCAGGTCTTCTAAGCACTCATAGCTATGCAGCAGAATACTCTGGGTGGACAACCATCGAACAGATTTCTCTTGGATGGGGCACTAAAAGAGTAAACCTAACACTAAAAGATGAAATGCCGGACCCACTTGATTGTAGCGATGCAGTGTACATGGTTCAGGCCGATGAAAGTGCACCAAATTTGGACCATATTCTTTCTATTGCCCTTAGCGCTCATACCGCAGGAAAAGAAGTAAATCTAATAATAGATGATTCAAACTGTTCAGCTGGAGGAAACATTAAATTACTTTCCATTCTAATTAGATAATCAACAGAATTTAATGTAAAAAATATCCAGATCAGAATAAGAATTTTTATTTTAACAAAAGCTAATAAAAATTACTGATCTGGATTTATCAAATAAATATTAATATTTGACAAGATTGAAGTCATCCAATAATGATCCATCATGCTTTCATTCTACTAGAGTTTATTATAACTTAGTGTTTTATTAGGTGAGGCTACCCACACCAATCCAAACTATAAGTTGATCACAGATAAACGTCATGGGCCTATTATCCCTTAGAGGATTAAATTGGGCTCTATAAATTGGATAGGTCAAAGCTAAGCCTTACTCTTTTTATTTGAATCTAGCAAATAAACACACTCCGATCACAATGACAATTAACCAGAAAACGATTTAAATCAAAAAGGAATAAGCGCACAGCAAGCTCGAATGGACCCCCAAAAAACTACCACTTGTGGTTGGCGAGCGTATGAACACGTTTAAGAGACTGCCTTTTCAGTTAGATCGCTACTTGGTACTGGTAAACTGGAGAGCCGGACATTTAGATCCGAGGAAGCGCGGCGCTATTTCTCATGACATCTTCCCTGTTCTCAAACGGATGGGTATCTCACCAAAACACTGGCTCTACCTAAATCGAAATTTTGAAAGCCGCTTTAAAGGCCTGGTGAGTCAGCAGGGGGGGGTAGATAAGCTTGCATCCAACTCGACAATGCTAGTTCAGCGTTATAAACGACTGCCGGCGCTTCCTTTCTGCTAAACCCTGCTAATTCCCATGTGGTTTCCCAACGCTATTCTTCTGCTTTTATCCAAATTCAATATTTTAAGCCCCAGGTGAAACTCTCCACAACTTCATAGCGCTTAGCGCTAAACCAAGTTGAGATGACTGTTAGAGATAGTCATCAACAATACTACTAGAACCCCTCTCTAATCTATGGAGCTTATTGCCACATTACTTTAGACTCGAGCTATTTAGCGCTGATGACCATCGGAAGAAGTTCTACTCTATTCTAAATATATCATC
Organism: Microbulbifer maximicatervae (SeqCode); assembly: GCF_052467325.1. Classification (NCBI taxonomy): domain Bacteria; kingdom Pseudomonadati; phylum Pseudomonadota; class Gammaproteobacteria; order Cellvibrionales; family Microbulbiferaceae; genus Microbulbifer; species Microbulbifer maximicatervae (SeqCode). The sequence continues at coordinate 5,155,042 of NZ_CP174310.1, read as the reverse complement.
ACCTCAACTTCTAACTTTAAGAGCTAAATCTTCACAAATTATATCAATGATAGTACTTCCATGAATTTTAATTATATGAAATTTTCTATTAATCATACTTTGAGCATCTAAATCAAACAAATAATAACTAACATCTTTTTCTTCTATTTCTCGATATTCATGAGAAACATCAACCACTGCTATCTCATCTTCCTCCATATCTAATATATCGTTGGATATGCTGAGATATAAGATTCTCAAAAACTGAACATCTTTAACACCTTCATTGGTAGACACCGTTAATATAAATTTTTTTCTATCGGACAAGTTAACATTTTCAATAAAACTAATATCAATTGATGATAAAAGTGTCACAATATCTCCTTAAGGATTAAACACTTCAAGCGGATGTTCACTATGATCCAAGTGGCGAGGGATTTCTGCACCATCTGGCCCAAGTCGCTGACCTCTATTTATTCGTGCACCATCTGCCCCATATCTAGGCGCCGCGTTTCGTACAACTCGGCCTGTCTTCCAATTAACCCATACCTCTGACCCATCACTATGTCTGAAGCGTTGATAGCCCGATTTTGCTACTGACTTTCCCTCAAACCCCGCATCCCGAAGAATCTCAGCAACTTCCGATGCACTTCTTGACCCTAGATTACCCAATTCAGATGCTGCACCATTTCCACCAACGCCTCGTGAATGAGGTAATAGTTTTTGCTCTTTGATTTTCTTTTTCTTTCCGTAATGTGCTATAGCCAGACTGGCAGCAATAGCAGCAGTAATTCCGCCAGCTTTTACACCCGTTTTAATAGATTCGTCAAGTGTGCTTTCTTCAAATAGCCTCTGATTATTGACATAAAAATCATCACCTGAAACTAAAGTATGAAATTCGGCAAAGCTCTGCGCATAATGAGGCTGGGACGAGTAAGCTAGGTAATGTAATGACATCTTCAGACTTGCCATTAGCTGCTGTTGATAAGCTAACTGCTGAAGTTGCATCTGATGCTGCAACATATCCATCTGTGTAGGAGTTGGCCCACAGTCTCCACCATACACACCCGTTGGTCTACCAGCAGAGTACCACTGATAACAAGCTTCATATCCATTTGGGTCAATTAAGCTCAGCGGGTTATTAAAGGCATAGGTGTAGCGATTAAAGCTCTGGGTATTGTAGGGCGACTGAATCAACAGATCTGCACTCATAAAGCGCCCAACAATTGGGTCAAAGACACGCCCATTCATATGCACCAAAGAGAGCTGATCCAGCATTTCATGACCGGTGAAACCCTTTGCAGTCGGTAGGGCCTCTGGGTCACCACCAGTTGGGTCGCCATCACTCCAATCATCCAGGCGGCGCAATCCAAATGGGCTGTAGGCTAACCGCTCCACCGGGTTGCCATCAGCATCGGTAATACTCTCTACAGACCCCAGGTGATCCAGGTGCATATAGAGTATTTGCGTATCGCCGGAATCAGCTTCACTGTGCAAAAGGTAGCTACCCAGGTAGCTCTTTTGGGTGGTGCCGCTCTCCCCAACCACTACTTCATACTGGCCTCCCGCCAGGTAGTAAGTAGTTGCTGAATCATTGACCTGCTTATAGCGAGCGCGGTCCGGACCATAACTGAAGTAGGTGCTATCGATACGGGCGGGCTTGTTAAATACATCGTACTCCGCAGCAACACCTGCCCGGCTCGTCATATTGCCGTAAACGTCGTACTGGTATGAAAGACCGCCCGCTTCAGTTACCGCATGGACGCCAGCATTACCGCTACGCTCGTACTTAAGGGTGCCCACATCGGTACGGGAGGTCAGATTACCCAGGTCATCATAACCGTAATTGATAACCCGACTGCCAGAGGAAAGGCCCGTGGTACTCGCTTTGGTCAGGCGGTTAAGATCATCAAAAGTAAAGCTCTCGACAATAGCTTCCTGCGCAGAACCCGCACTGTCCTCTCTGCTACTCGCCCGATTCAACAGGTTGCCCATGCTGTCATACTGATAACTTAGGGATTGAATATTGCCGGTAACCGTCCCCCCCAGGCTTCCATCTCCAGTAATAATTCCGGTGAGCAAGCCACTGTCGCTATCGTAGGTACTTTTACTGACCAGGCCATTACCGAATTGCTGATAGATCAGGTTGCCCCGCTCATCCTCAGTATCATCCGCCTGCCACAGCAAGGCTGGGGCACTGAGATCGGTAATATCGTAGGCGTACAGCGGGAAACCTTTGCTGTCATAGCTATGCTCAACAGCAAAGCCTCCAGGATAAGTAACTGATTGCTCCCGGCTGAAAGCATCGTAACTATAAGAAAAACTCTTTGTGCCCAGCCCAGTGATTGTTGTCGATATCTGGTCGACTCGAGTCAGGCTGTCGTAATGATAGGATTCACTAAAGTCCGCCTTGGATTTACTACTGAGCAGACCGTACTTGGTTGTATCGTAAACCCAGCTGCTGGTCTCAGACGTACTATCTGCGGCGGTATCTATACGGGAGGTAACCCGGCCCAGTAAATCAAACTCCTGGGTAAAATACTTTTCATTAGCCGTTCCCTGCGCCCAAGTCTGCCTGCGCAACTGACCCAGCCCATCGTATTCAAAATTGAGCTGCCCCGAGTCGGGGTCTAGTATCTGAACTTTATTGCCAGACAAGTCGTAACCAATAGAAATCTGACTATTCGAATCACCGTTAACTTCAGTTTGCACCAGGTTACCCTGGCTATCGTACTCATAGGAGATAGGTGTGCTATTAGCATCTACAACACGAACAACCTGACCCAAACTATTCAAGTAGGTATAGTGCTCTTGCTGGCTACTGCCTCCATCACCATCTTCTACCGTCACCGTACGCTTTATTTTTTGTGCGTAAGTACTGTCGCTACTGTAACTAATTACAAGGCTGCCTCCTGCATCACGCTGCTTAGTCTCCATCCGCGACAGCTCGTCATAGGTATAAGTCGTCCAGGCCGTCGCTGAGCTTCCAGTAAAAGGCTCTGACTCACGGTAGACTTGGCCAGCCGCATTGTACTCAGTATCCACTTTAACGCTGCCGCCACTCATGGTGAGCTGCTCACTGCGCACCTCTCGCCCCAGCATATCGTAGTAGACCGCTGAGGTCGGGGCGCCCAGATAGCCAGGCAGCGCGTCATTGGTTACCTCAGAAATTACCGCATATACAGCGTCTGCAGGGCAAGACACTTCACCAGAATCACAGAAATAACGGAAAATTTCTGTGTAGGTGCCATCTGCAGACTGCTCAACCTCAGCACGGCCAAATGCGTCATACAGCGTAGTTTGGGTCAGCCCGTTGGCATCGGTAGTAGAGTTAACCAGGCCATACCGCGTGTCATAGGTTAAGGTGCCGGTATGTTCCAGTGCATTTTTTTCAGTCTGGGGATAGAGCTGATCCAGGAAATCACTGAGCGTTTCAATGGAGCGGCTACTTAAAGTGCCACCATCGATATCGCCACCGGTAACCTTGGTATTGGTCACCAAGCCTTGGCTATTGCGTGTGTAAGTACTTTGCAGCCAGTTATCTTCGCCCACAAACTCCTTACTGACCGCTACCGCAAGAGTATCCGGTTCTGCAGTGTAGGTGTGGGTATAGGAACGCTGGTCAGAACTACTGCCATTATTGGTGGTTACCGTACGGCTATCCACAAAGGAAATCAGCCAGTCACTTTCATTCGGGGAAACACTACTAACTGTTTTCTTAGTGCCCTCCATCCCTGTCACCGTACTGCCAGAGAGGCCTGTACCGGAGGTTAAAGTAACTGTTAGCGGGTTTCCGTAGGCATCAAAACTGCTCTCTATTTTGCTAACTTTTAGAGGAGACGATGCACTACTCGTTGTTAAGCCGTATTCACGGGTAATACTATCGGCTAAATAGGGGAAGCGATCATTACTGCTATGCAGCTTGTAACTATTGTCGATTAGCTCTACCAACTTGCCATTGGAGTTTTTAATCGTCTTGGAAGACAAAAATCCAGTATAGGGAAACTCTTGTAAGTATTCGCTGGTTGTAACCAAATCGGAAACAGTATCTTCTATTGTCTGCTCTTCGAACCCCAGATATCCACGGCCATGAAGATCTAACTTACTCCCCTTGTAGTGGTAGAAGCGATTATTAAAGCCCCCCAAACCATTACTAATTTGCGTTTTATAGACTACATGCTGGCCCCGTATTGTATTAATAACAGGAAACTTTAACCCAACTCCCCCTTCATACAGCGGTGAACCATTTACTAGGCGACTATCTAATGGACTAAATAAAAATTTAGTCTTAACACCATAGCTGCTCTCCACTTCGACAAGTAAGTCAGATTTGCTTCCTATATCAAATAGAAGCTTGGCATCACCATCAGAGTTCTCATCGCGATAATAAACATCTTTTAATCCATCATTATTTATATCCTCAAATAATGGCCCACTATCAGAGGATATATCAAAGTCAAGTAATCCATTCAGGGCACCATCAAATGGATCAGCGTCAACACTTTCAAAGTCGGCAACTACTTCTCCAGACGGCATTATTCTCTGAGTAGTTATTAATACACGCCAAGCGGATCCATCAGCTTTTTGAGAAACAATATCTGGAGTTCCATCCTTATTGAAATCTAACAAAAATGAAATTTGATTTTTGTGATCCCCAGAGCTAATCCCCGTATCTATTTCCGAACCAAAAACACCCCCCTCATTTAGATAAATCCGCCAAGATCCATCTATCTCACCATCATCAGTTACACGAACAACGTAATCGTTTAACCCATCATTATTAAGATCTACAAATATACCATTATAATTTGTTGCATAGGGTGTTGACACTTCACGCTTCGAACTGGACAACCAATAAGTAAACCCGTTTTTAGTATCATAGCGCTCAATTAAACGACCAACTGTTTGAGTGATTGTGATATCTTCTCCATCACCCCTTGGTAAGCTCACTTCAGCATATTTAACTAACTCACCATCACCGATATTTCGTAAAAAGAAACGTTCAGTATCCCTAGAAGAGATATCTAGTAGGCCATCACCATCTACATCAGTTACTAAAAGTCCTCTACTGGAGTAGCTATCTGATGACCAGAAAAGAGTTCCTTCACTTTCCACATAAGTAAAGTTATCTCCGCCGTCAATCCAATTGTTATCATTCCTCAACCAAATTCTGCCAGCAGCACCAAAAGGGCTTAGAAAAAAATCATCTAGTCCATCATTATTGAAATCTGCAACCAGAGCTGAAGCAATTGGAGAGACCATATCACCACAACAAATTCCATCCTGAGGATAAATATTCGTTACAGTTGAAGCTCCAGGGGTATCGAGATCAAAACGAAGAACATACAAATATAATGAATTTTTTCCATTTGAATCAATGCTCTTGTTGCCTAGCAATAACCCATATTCTTCTCCCAACCTTATAGGCTGAGCAATTTCACCCGAATCCGTACCATGCCTAATAACCCCCTCCTCTGTTGTAGGCTCTACAAGGGTGAAGCAACCATCATCTCTTCCACGAGCAACAGCCCAATTAAACTTAGTGAATACTCCTTCTACTTTTCCGAGCCTAAAAACTATATCTTGAAAACCATCATTATCAACATCAATAACCTTTGGTGAAAATGCATCATCTAAATAAGGAGTAATATCCAAGTCACACTGACCAAAATTACTCTCTTCTAACTCTGTATTACCATCTTGCCAAGAAAATTTTGTTGGTCGAGCACAATCCTGAGTAAAACCATCATCGCGGTATCCGCACTCAATAACACCAGCTAAGCGATAACGATGAGAAAGGCCTCCTCGCTCATAATACAGATTGTATTCACGCACAGGGGTTCCACTGGTAGAACTCGAGGGGCTGGTAACACCAATATAGGTGGTTACAGATGTAAGAAGCTTACTGGTGACGATACTGCCACCATCGTCATAACCCCAGGGGCGATCTGTCAGATAGCTGGCACTACCAGTCTCGCGATCTTCATATTCAAAACGCACAGCTGAATCGGGACTATAATCCACTCGCTGGGGATAAAACTCACCAGAAGAATTATCCTCGTAATAGGTAACCGTATAACTATTACCAAAACGGTCGGTTACTTTATTGACAGCCCAGGTACCTATAGGACCGCTGGATTGGCCTGGGGCCTCCACCCGACTATCGGAAGTATTACCAAATTCCAGAATCAAGCCACTGCGGGTCCAGGCTTTAAAATACTTGGGCCCATTACTTTGTGAGCCACTGGAAACTATCTTGGTAAATGTATCAATCTCAGTGCGGTACTCTGTACCGCTTGCCCAGTATTGGCTATTGGTTGCAGGATCACTGGCAGCGCTAACTGCAATCAGTTTTTTCCCGTCCAGACAAAGGCGCTCACTGGTGCTGTAACGCTCCGCCCCCGATTGGGCAGACGTGCCCTCTGTTGCCAGAGTAGGCTTGCAGCGATGAATATAGGAAAGGCCGTTTAGTTGCCACCCCATTCCCAGCAAGCCGTTACCACTTTGACTGCTGTATCCTAAAGAGAGCTTAGGCTCAATCCCGTTAATACCCACAGGGATCTCAAGGGGCATATTATATGAAGCTGTTCCGGTGGGCCCCACCCCGGCATTGCCTTTCGAAAGGGCGACAAAACTACTACTGCTATCCAGGTAAACCTTAAGCGCTGATAGTTCACCACTGCTATCACCGTAAGCTACTTCATGAACACTATCAGAGCCTTCAAGCAGCAGATCATCAATCCCGTCACCATCAACATCCGATACCGACACCGATGCCCGATTAGATGCAAATAAATTGCTATCCAAATAATCTGAAATAACAGGAGTGTTCCCCGACAATAAAATCAGGCTGTCATCACTGGCGCTGGTGCCTTGCAGGAAATAGTCAGTATTACCATCCCCATCAAAATCGCCCGTCAAAAGTGATTGGCGTGCACTGGACCAACTGACACTATCCAGCGTTGACTGATTGGGAGAAGAGACCACGCTATAAGTCCCATCACCATTAGAAAGCAGTACAATTGCCTCGTACAACGAATCAGTAACAATAGGGGTAATTACATCTCCGCGAAGTAAGACATAATTGGGATTTGGTGACAGGTAGAGGTCATCTTTACCATCTCCATCATAATCCCCAGTCAATACTTCATGGCCAACACTTGTCCACTCGACTTCATTGGCATTAGCTGTTCCAACGAAACCTGCAAAAGTAAAAAATAATGCTAATTTAAGGGGGGGGTCGAAAATCGAAAAGACAACCCAATACCGATTTCATTTTTAACATGCTTCTTCATCCCCCAGAACGATGCTTTTGTAGGCTACTTACGTTTCTTTAACGTAAGAATAAAGGTCAAGTTCTTATTGTTTTAAGTACGTAACCAGAAAGTGCCCCTAAACAACTGCACTTACAAACATTTCTAAAATGTAAAAAATTGCCGGAATACTATTCCGTAAAGAACATTTTTACAAGAAAAGCCTAAAACAACAAATAACAATTTGAGAAAAAGCACAAATGTAATAAGAGTCATATTTTCGCTTCATATATGCACTAGAATTTTTTCTAAGCACCCACAAGCAGAAAATCCACATTACCGTAAAATGTGTCCGCAACAACTCAAAAAGAAGGGCGCCGCTTGACATCAAGGTGTGAACATGAAAGCAAATCAACAAAAAGAATAGCGACACCTAATAATAATTATGAGGCAAACAAAAAGGGAAATAGAGCTAGAAAGATAAATTTAGAGCACAATCAAGCGAAAAAAATGAGATGCCAAGAAAGTAAGCTCCAGAAAATCACGATTCAGCCCAAGCGAAAAGGGTATCAAAAGGCTATAGAAAACTATTTACAATTATTAACAAGGGGGAGGTATAGCTCCCCCAGCCTTATCAGTTCACGCTATTTGAATGATATACCATTGCCTGCCAAACATTTTGCTGACCACTCACATAGTTATCATGCGTTGGATTCTTGATATAAGTCCAAGCCACCTTTCCATCGCCTAAATACATAGGCTCATCCAAGCCACCCCAACCATAATTTGGCAATTCTACAGGCCCTTCAAGTACATTTAAATCTGCATCAATTTCCATTACATAGAAGGCCTTTGGCACTAATAATCGCTTAGAGCCGTTATCGGCATAAATACGGTTATATGCGAGGTTGTCAGAAATACACTGAAATTTTGCATACCCAAATAAGTAACGTCCATTTTTTAAATCAATAAGTTGTGGATCACTGATTTGGCAATCATCGTCCTCGACCAACCAATTAAAGCCCTGCCCCTCCATACTACCAGTAGAGCTGACCTTGGCGATGCCAATACGGGTTAATGAGCTGGAATCTAATGCATCACCAGAATATAGTCCTTGCCTGGTTATTGTGGGGAAACTGTCATCACCCTCCCAGTAGTTGTAACTCATATAAGATAGGAAACAGTTTGTGGTGTCGTAGTCTGCACAATCTTCATCAAACGGCCCCTCCCCAGATAGATCAACACCAACCTCATCCTCAAGAAAACGATCCATATCCGCATCTTCAATATATTTAGGCGAGACGATCAAGGAGAGGTTGGTATTCGCATCCACAGGTACAACAGTGTGACCTCCACCATTAGATACCATCGCAGACGTTGAAGGCACGAAGTGATTAAAACGCCCTTCAATTGATGAGCTGGATGTTTCCATCTTAACGGCAATAGTTCCCAGCTGCCCATGAGTACTGCCAATCCAGTCATTCCAATCACTGGTACAAATCGCACCGAACATTTCATTATCTGGATTATAGAACGAGCGAATATTTACAACGTGGCCATCACCGCAGGCCCAATACCAACCGCGATTATCTGTGCTACTCATATCCAGAGACCAATTATTACGATCAATAACCGTTAAGCCTGCCGAATAATGGGAACTCCCATTCCCGTCAAATACCCGCGCAGAAACTGAGAACCCGTAGCTACTACGACCTTGGCTGTCATCTTCAACATAAATCAGCTCTTGTGCGCCAAGATGAGTTCCACCATGCATTTTATTGACTACATAAGCATCGGGAACTTCATCCAAAGACTGATTTTCCCATTCCAAAAGCCAGATCTGCTCGTTATAACTGTAGCTGGCATCGCGAATATGCTGCAACAAATCATCAAAGTCACCAGAGGATAGGCTGGAAATAATATAATCCATCTCCTCCTGCATATCTGACCCTTTAATGGTGGTGAATGAAGGTGAGTCTCCAAAATCAGTATCAGGGAAGGTTGCCTCCAAGCCAGCAAGGAAATCATCAAAAGTCAGAGAGGGGTGCTCTGTAAAGAAATCAATATATTTACTGTGGTTGGTAGCAACCAAAAGACCAATTTCGTTCTCAATACGGGATTCAATGGTGTCAATATTATCTTCCATTTTCATCCAGGTTGAACCATATTGCTCAATAAGATCAGCCTCGACGTCATAGCGCTCATTGGCTTGATACTCGGTATTGCATAGAACTGCTACCGTGGAGCAATCGGAACTTACGGCTATGCCGTGGGATTCATAACACTGGTTTAACAGCGTAGCATTTCCTGTTGGCTCAAAACTGGAAGTATCTGGATCATACTGCAGCTCATAAACAGAACCGTGGGTCGTATCCGCAGCAGTGTCACCCTCTGACAAAGTAGTAGAAACAAACATCCTCGGAGTGTCAGTGTCTGTCGCACAGGTCGCAGTATAACTGCGAATCGGGATATCAATATCCTCTTCATCCTGCTCCCCGTCAGTACGCGCTATGTAGTGCGCCATCTGATAAACCTCACGAGCATTATTCATTCCTTCTGGTAGGGTTACATCAATAGCGGTCAATGACGCAAACCCCAAATCAGTAAGTTCCACATCCCCAAGAACAACTGTGGTACCGACATTATCGGAAATCGGCGTATTATCATCGCCAGACGTATCCTCGCCACTACTACCTTGACCACTACTACCCTGACCACTACCGCTATCTGTAGAAGAACTACTTGAATCTGAAGAGGAACCTCCTCCCCCACCGCCACATGCGGCCAGCAATGCTGTTAAAGAAAGTGCCAATAACTTTTTATTTATTAGTAAGCCCATCAGTTCTGCCCAACTCGTATGTCACTAAAATAATTCATTACTACTTAATATCCTCGCCTGAATTTGTATCTCCACGCTAAGGACCGGCGTGAACTTTAGAGGAATGCAATCGATTGTCTGTGAACTGGTTCTGGGGGCCGCCTGGGGGCGATAAGTGGTAACTCCATAGCGATAAACGGTATTAAACTATCACCGAGTAAAGCGAATCTGCACGAATAAAAGTTGGCCAATTTTTTATAGCATACACTTTCATTCAACTGTTACAGCTGTAACGGTCTACCGAAACTGAGAAGTTTATAAAACTGATATAATCCCATTAATACACTATAAGCTGGTACTGAATCGGACCCTTATTTATTCACTGTGAAGAATGTCAACTACCATGGAACAGCAAGAGCTGGAGCAATAGAAGAGATTATCGTTACTGCTTCCAGAGCTAGAAATAGTAAGCTGAAATTAGCTTTTCAGAAGCATATAGAGAAACTGGGGTTAACTCCTTCGATGAAGTTCAGTATGAGGCTTCGTTATCGGTGGATTTTCAGGTTATGCCGGCAGACATGGAAGAATAGTGTTCGATCAAACCCTCTAATTGATAGAAGTCCAAGCAGGTACTTCTACCAACTAAATACCTCTGTTGTTTAGCCTACCGAAAGTGACAATATCTGGCTAATCTCATTTAAACTACGATTTGACTGGGATTGCCAAATTTCAATGGCTGCTTTTAATGCTGCCCAGTCTTTCTTGGAGGAGGGGGACTTGTCGACAACCCCTTCTCGAATAAGGGCTCGAATGGTATCACTCGCAAAAACCAAAGTATCAACTCCCATTCGTCTTAGAAATACTTGGGCAGTCTTACCACCAAGTCGATCGCCACCTTTACGTAGGTACAGAAGATTCTCAATATAGTTGTCTGTATTCCAGCTGGAAAAATACTGGCCCAAACTTCCATGCTCATTAGATAAATGCCAGAAGAAGTCTGCATTTCTCTGAATGGAGCGAGTTTTAGTCCAGTGCTTGATCATACCTTCCTGCCGCATTAGGTCATCTAGTGCCTCTTCAGGCAAGTAACGACAGAACGAAACATCAAAGCCATAAAAGATTTTCTCTATATCCGGCCACTTTTTTTCAACAACCTTCCAGCTAAAACCGGCTTGGAAAACAGCCCGGGATGCCGATGACAACCACTGGCTATCATGTATCTCTCTCAGGAACTGCGCAGGCTTGGGCTTAACCAGCTTCGACTGAAGTCCGTCTAACCCTCCAAATCGATCAATCACAGGTGCCTCAATGGCGGCGAACTCACGCATAATTCAGACCTTCCAGATAAATCCACCTTCATTCTACGCCTATAACTAGAAATTCAAAGTATTTAGTTTTTAGCGGAACACTAAAAAGTGTTGTACACGCTTAGCCTGCCCACACAATACGAAAAGCCAACAGGTTCTAGAGGTAAATATTTCAGATTGCTGTAAAAGAAAAGGACAGTTCAATTCTTCCAACAAATAAAGGGGAGCCGCCCCCCCTTTATTTACATGAGATTTAATTAAGGATGTAAAGAATAATTAGCCACCCATAATCAGACTTATATCGCTAAAATAAGCATAACGCATTTATTGCTTAACTTTCTTATCGGTCTCTCCATTTTTGTAGCCAAGTAAATCGAGGTAAAATGCATACTGTAAAGCGGTCTCCTTATAGCGACGGAAACGACCCGAAGAGCCACCGTGACCTGCTTCCATATTGGTATTGAATAACAACTGATTTTCATCGGTCTTCAATTCGCGTAACTTTGCCACCCATTTCATTGGCTCAAAGTATTGCACCTGGGAATCATGTAGCCCAGTGGTTACCAACATATTGGGGTAATCCTGAGCTTTCACCTGGTCATAGGGAGAATAGGAAAGCATATATTCATAACTATCCTTATTATTAGGATTGCCCCACTCGTCATACTCATTAACAGTCAGGGGAATTGACTCATCAAGCATGGTAGTTACCACATCAACAAATGGCACCGCCGCAGTAACTCCCCGGTACAAATCCGGCTCCATATTGACTACCGCCCCCATCAACAGCCCCCCGGCACTACCACCTGAAGCAAAGATTTTATCAGGGGCGCCATATTTTAATTTTCCCAACGCCTTAGTAACGTCGATGAAATCAGTGAAAGTATTCTTTTTATTGAACATCTTTCCATCTTCGTACCAGGCACGCCCCAACTTTTGGCCGCCACGAATATGGGCAATAGCAAATACAAAACCTCGGTCAAGCAAGGACACCACTGAAGAACGGAACCAGGGATCAACGGTGCTGCCGTAAGAGCCATAGGCATATTGCAATAATGGATTAGAGCCATCTTTGTTGAATTTATCTTTACGATAAACCAAAGATACCGGCACTTTAACACCATCGCGTGCTGCTACCAGGATACCCTCGCTCTGATAGTGCTCTGGGTCAAAACCACCCAGAACTTTGTCTTGCTTAAGTAATTCCAACTCGCCACTATCCAGCTTGGCTTCATAAACACTATTTGGTGTCGTTAAACTCGAATAAGATACTCGAACACTCTCTGAATCCAAGTTTGGATTTGCACTCAAGCCCAATCTGTATACCGGATCATTAAAACCTACTTGGAGGTCCTTATTATTCTCTAAATTAATGATTCGGAGACCCGTTTGCCCCGCTTTTCGTTCTATTACTGCCAGATGATGATCAAATAAAGTGAAATCTTCCAGCAAAACCTTACTACTATGAGGTATGACTTCCTGCCAATTAGACTTATCTGTTGCGTCGTCCATGGCAACCTTCATAAGGCGGAAGTTTTCAGCTTGCCAGTTGGTCATGATATAAAAATCACTCCCTAACTTTAACGCTGAATACTCGTGATCCTCTTCCCGGGGATATAAGGGAGTAAAATCAGCAAGAGGAGTGTTCGCATCCAGGATTGACTGGCCACTGCTAGTTGTAGAACTGTGGTGAATGCGTATCAGCTCTCCATCCCGGGATTTGGAAATCCACGTATAGAAAGCCTTATCTATCTCTTCGTAAACAACAACATCTTCACTCTGCGGCGTGCCCAGCTTATGGCGCATTACTTGATAGCCGAGCAGAGTTTGATGGTCCTTATTGATATAGAAGACAGTTTGGTTATCGTTTGCCCAAACGGCAACTGGTGAAGCATTCTCCAATTTATCTGGCAGCATCTCACCAGTCTTTAAGTCCTTGAAGCGAATCGTGTAAACACGGCGCCCAACACTATCTTCAGGATATGCTACCAATTGATTACTGGGAGAAACCGCCAGGCGCCCTACACTAAAGTAGCCGTGGCCTTCAGCCAGCACATTCACATCCAGCATAACCTCTTCAGGTGCTTTCTGGGTCCCTTTACGTCGCGCGTGGATCGCGTATTCTTTCTCAGGAAGATAGCGGCTGTAATACCAGTAGCCATTATAATAAACGGGAACCGTTGATTTATCTTTCTCCAGGCGGCCAGTCATTTCCTCAAAGAGTAATTCCTGTAACTCTTCAGTGTGGTGCATTACCAAATCGGTATAAGCATTTTCTGCTTCCAGATGAGCAATAACATCTGGCGCCTTACGTTCATCGTCGCGCATCCAGTAGTAATTATCGATGCGCTCATGGCCATGCATAACCATTTTGTGTGGTACTTTCATTGCTACAGGAGCAGAGGTTTGCTCACTAAACAAGGTTTTTTCCTCTACAGCTTGGTTGCTCTTCTCTTCGCCACACCCTGTTAAACCAAGGGTGAGCAACAGTGTTGCTGTGGTTTTATTCATCGAACTCTATCTCTCCTATCTATTTTTCTTTTATCCATTCGCCTGCTTATTCACATCTCACACTGGCTATGATGGAGACAAACACTATCCAGCCAGGATTAACCAGCTCATCCCTGCTATTATCAGCGATGCTGTCACACTAAGTATCGCGCCCTCTCGCACCATGTCCTGTATACGTATTTTACCGGTTCCATACGCAATCGCATTGGGCGCAGTAGCCACAGGCAGCATAAATGCACAACTGGCACTCATCGCCGCAGGTATCATCAGCACCATGGGCTCAAAACCCGCTGAAGTGGCAGCTACAGCTAAAATTGGCATAAGTAGAGTTGCCGTAGCTGTATTACTGGTTATCTCTGTCAGGAAGGTCACACTTAGGCATAGAATGACCAACAGCAACCACAGTGGCATCGCCGTCAGGAAAGAAAGACCGTTGCCGAGCATATCGCTCAGGCCGGAACTGGAGAAACCTTTTGCTAGCGCTATACCACCGGCAAACAGTAATAGCATTCCCCAGGGGATCGTCTCTGCCGTCTGCCAATCGAGCAGGCGCCCTCCCTTACCGTTAGGCACTAGAAACATAGCGACAACGGCTGCTAGAGCCACGGTTCCATCACCAGCAGCATCAATACCTATCAATTCGCTCCAACCACCAAACGGTGCATTGCGAGTAACCCATAGGAGAATTGCCACACCGAAAACCATTAAGGTTCGCTTTTCCTCTTGCCTCCACTCTCCCACTTGAGGGGGCTCAATGTCATTTTTCAGATGCACATGACGGGTCAGCCAGAGGGCCATTATAGGCAGCGTCACCAAAGCAACTGGGACTCCTATTTTCATCCAACCCAAGAAGCTAAACTCTCGTCCGGTTACTTCTTCGTATATTCCCATAAAAATAACATTGGGCGGCGTGCCCAGAGGAGTACCTACCCCACCCAGACTTGCGGCATAGGCAATACCCAGGATCAGGGCAATACTTAAGCGCTCGTTGTCGATCTTACTGAGAATTGCCAGGGCTATAGGCAGCATCATCAATGTGGTAGCAGTGTTGGAAATCCACATGCTCAGGAAGCCTGCTGCCAGCATAAATCCGAGCACCAGCCTGCGGCCGCTGGAGACGCCCACAATACGCAACATATACAGGGCAAGGCGCTCGTGAGCCCCACTTTTCTCCAGGGCCTTGGACAAAATAAAGGCCCCCATCAGTAACAGAATGACATGACTTCCCAAGGAAGCTGCCACCTCCCGATGATCCGCTACTCCAAATAGAGGCAAGAGGACAAAAGGCACCAGTGACGTTGCGGGGATTGGAAGTGCTTCCGTTATCCACCAGATCACTGTTAACAAGGTAATTGCAGCAGTTACTGCCGGTAGATACTGCATTCCCAACGCAGATAAAAAGAAATAGAAGGCCACAGCAAAAAGAGGACCCAAAACTATAAAGCGCTGCCGCGCGATTGACATACCTGCCCCCAACTACTCAAGGGTTTAATTTTTATAAGTTTGAATCTTGGGAGGGGTATAAACTCCCCGGTCAAGATGGCCGATAAAAATACAAGAAACTGGTCCTTTTGCGCAGCTCTTTTTATTCCTAGAGTAAAATTCCCTTACGGAATTGGGTGTTACACCGTTGAATCCCTTAAATAGCTGATGTTCAGTGATCAAATAGCAATCTATGTAACTGAAGGCATTGCGAGCAGCAAGGGTATGTAATCACTTATACGAACCCCAAAATATGGACATACCTGACTATCAAGACTGAAAAAGTAGTCCTTTGTGCCATCACTTTTGTACATCTCGCTGACATCCGTCAAACTATCGCCCACAATAGCTAGAAGTAGAATGAGGGCGGAAAGGAATCATGAGCACTATACCCAACACTGTGGAAGTACTGGAGAAGCTCCGCTGGAATGCTCACCTGTGCAAACACAGCCACTTTCGAGCCTCTATGAAGGGGCGCAATTTGCATGTGCTTTGCGGGGTGCCCATCGTCGTCGTCAACTTATTCCTCGGTTCGCTTTTCTTCTCCCTGATCAATGCGGAGCTGCCTGATTGGACCAAGTGGAGCGGTGCGGCGCTGGCCCTGCTGGCCGCGCTATTGGGCGGTGTGCAAACTTTCTTCAATTTTAAAAAGAACTATGAGGGACACCGACAGGTAGGCAACGAGTACCTGGCGATCGCCAGGGAGTGCGAGCGGCTGATCGCCCTTTACTTCGACGATATCCTGGATCTTGAACATCTATCCAAGAAGATCTCAGAACTGAATACACGTTACAGCGAAATCAACCAGCGAGCGGAAGAGTTCATTGTGTCAGATAAGGTATACAGGCAAGCGGTACATATCCAGAACCAGAAGGCCAACCGGGAGCCCTCCCTGGTAGAACAGATGCGTAATCGCCAGGCCGCTGCGCAAAGAGTCACCGAGGAGGCTCTCGAAATCGCAGAGAGCAGCCGCTAACTCCCCCATCAATACCGCAGTACTTTCCTGGGGAAGTGGTGACTTCCCCACTTCCTATAGTAACAAACCGAAAAATGCAGACAGATCACAGTAGTCATCAACCCAGCACTGACACTTACCCATTATGCTATTTAGCCACCGATATCGGCACACCGAGTAATATCGGCGGCCTATTTCGTATCGCCGATGCACTCGGCGTAGAGAAAATTTATTTAACTGGTGAAAGCCTGGTTCCACCTAATTCCAAAATTCGGAAAGTTTCCCGGTCTACAGAAAAGTACGTTCCCTACGAATATCACTCATCTGCAGTCAATATCGCGCAAACCTTAAAAAATAAGGGCTATCGATTAATTTGCCTGGAGATTGCCTCAAATAGCGTCGAACTCAAAGATACCCCCGTTTCCAAAGGGAATAAAATATGTTTGGTATTGGGTTCTGAAAAGGATGGGGTCAACCCCGAACTTCTGGAACTGGCAGATGCTGTGGTACACATACCTATGCAGGGTATCAATTCCTCAATGAATGTTACTTCCGCCTGCGCTATAGCGACCTATGCTTTGCTAGAAAAAATTTAATCGGGCACTTTGACCATTATATTTTTCTGATTAACATAGTCGGGATCACCGCCCAACCTTTTATTGCAGTTCAATCCATTAATTGCCTGGATCTCCGCATTGCTCAAATTAAAATCAGATAATAAGAAGTTATTGCGAATGTGATCCAGGCTTTCCGCCTTGGGAATAACTATGCGATGCTGCTGGATATTCCACTTAAGGATAACCTGCCCCGAAGTCACCCCGTGATTTTGCGCAATATCCACAATTACTGGATCTATGAGAGGTTTTTCATGAGCCTCGACACCGCTCCATGTAGATCCCGACCCCAAAGGGGACCAGCTGCAAATCGCAATTTTATGGAACTGGCAATAATCGACTAAAGGCTGCTGAGTGAAGTAGGGATGCAGTTCAATTTGATTACAAACTGGGCGCACTTCCGAGAAAGTCGCCAGTTGTTCAATATCAGATTTACGAAAGTTTGATACCCCCAGGGCCCGCACTTTTTTCTGCTGGTAAAGCGCCTCCATTGCACCCCAGGTCTCCCGGGTATAGGCCGGCATAGGCCAATGGATCAGATATAGATCCAAGTATTCCAGCTGCAATCGCTCCAGGCTACGGGCAAATGCATCGTGAGTTTTATTGGTTCCCTGCTCCGTATCCCAAACTTTACTGGTAATAAAAAGCTCTTCCCTCGCTAGGCCGGATTCTTTGATCGCTCTTCCCAGAGCTCGCTCATTTCCGTAGACCGATCCTGTGTCAAAATGACGGTATCCCACAGACATGGCTTTCAAAATAACTTCTGTTACATACTCATCATCCTGCTGCCAGCTGCCAATCGCAGCCATTCCCATACCGAGCTGAGGTATCTCTACACCGTTATTCAATTCGAGAAAATACATAATCAATATCCTTTCAGACTACTGAGCGGTAAATCAGCAAGGACCAAGAGGGAATATAACCGGGGTCACATTTATTTCGCTGAGTGTAGGCCGAACAGAAGTCAACGCGTAGAAAACAGCGAACACACGCCAACTCCTGACTGCTAATCACTCACCACGCAATAAAAAGAAACTAATTTTCTAAGTTCAGTGAATATAAGCGATTATTTTGGAGGAAGTGAACCCGCAAATACCGCTCCACGACTGACCCAGTTATCCAAATCCTCTGCGACAGCATCTTCTTCCACATATACCATGCCTTTTAAGGGGCGCCCAGTGTAATCCATAGGCCGTGTATAGCGTTCGGCTAACGCAGTTTGATACTCATCAGGCCCAACCCGGACCATCAACTCCTCTCCAACAACCCCACAGGCCATATTGCCATTCAACATAAAAGCGAGACCTCCAAACATCTGCTTTTCACTGAGGCCTTCATTTCCCTGAAGTAATTTGCGCACTTTTTCAGCCAGAGTTTCGCTGTACGCCATAGTTTTCTCCTTAATCACTTTTACCAGGCAGGAATACCCCCTCAGAAACTGCTTTTTTCTGAAAAGGTTAAAAACGATGAAATTTGAAAAGAATCGAGCGGAATTAAATGTGAACCCTAATCCCAGCAAGACATTGGATGGAGCAATGAGCAAGTAAACTGCAAATACAACAGATAACTGCACCATAGCAAAAACGTTATTTCGAATAATCGTTTAAGTATAGCAGTAGCTGAAGTTTCTACTTTAAGGAAGGGAAAAAATACGCCAGGAAATGAAAGGGCTGAAAAATATTACAGAAATATTTCTATTTTTACTAAAGATTGTGGTGACCTGAAACGGCCACCACAATCTTTACGCGTACCTCGGCAGGCAAAGCCGAGGGAATGGCCTGTCTTAGTCGACAAACACCCGCGCGTTGCGGAACAAGCGCATCCAGCCGGAATCCTCTTTCCACTCATCTGGATGCCAGCTATTGCTGACAGCTCGAGCAACACGCTCAGGATGCGGCATCATAATAGTCACGCGGCCATCCTCAGAACTCAGGGAGGTAATACCATTTACCGAGCCGTTGGGGTTGGCCGGATAAGTTTGGGTGATTTCCCCTTTGTTATTCAGGTAGCGCATCGCGATAGTGCCGGAAGCTTCACACTTCTCCAGCGCCTGCTGGTCAGCAAACTCCACTCGCCCCTCACCATGAGCAACGGCAACCGGCATGTAAGTACCCGCCATACCTTTAAACAACACGGAAGGTGAGTCCTCAATGCCCACCAGTGCGAAGCGCGCTTCATACTGCTCAGAGAGGTTGCGCACAAAGCGCGGCCAGTGATCAGCACCTGGAATCAGCTCTTTGATCACTGAGAACATCTGGCAACCGTTACACACCCCCAAGCCGAAGGTATCGTTGCGATTGAAGAAGCCCTCAAACTGATCGCGGGCACGATCGTTAAACAGGATGGTTTTAGCCCACCCCTCACCAGCACCTAGTACGTCTCCGTAAGAGAAGCCACCACAGCCCACCAAACCTTTGAACTCATCCAACGCTACACGGCCAGACAGGATGTCACTCATATGTACGTCGACAGCGTTAAAGCCAGCGCGGTGGAAAGAGTGCGCCATTTCCACTTGGCTGTTCACACCCTGCTCTCGCAGTACAGCAACTTTCGGGCGAACACCTTTAGCGATATAGGGTGCGCTGATATCGTCGTTGATATCGAACGTGAGGTTTACTGTCAGGCCCGGGTCTTCTTTGGCGATTGCAGCAAATTCCTGCTCGGCGCACTCGGCGTTATCGCGCAGGGATTGGATACGGAAGCTGGTCTCTGACCAGATCTGCTGCAATTCAGCGCGAGAGCGCTTGAAGATTTCAACACCGTTATTGGTGATGCACAGGTGTTCGTTATTGTTCAGGTAACCGATCTTGTGGGTGGGTACACCCACAGCGGCAAAGCGCTGTACCAGCATATCCGCTTCACAGGCGGGAACCTGTAATACCGCACCCAGCTCTTCACTGAACAGCGCCGCAATCGGGTCTTCACCCAATTCGTAGATTTCCACATCCATACCCACGCGGCCGGCAAAGCCCATTTCCGCCAGGGTTGTAAACAGACCGCCGTCGGCGCGGTCGTGGTAGGCCATGATCAGGTCTTCATTCAGAGCCTGCTGTACCACCTCGAAGAAACCTTTCAGCTTCTTGGCATCGTCCATGTCTGCGGGCTTGTCACCCAGCTCGTTGTAGACCTGCGCCAGACAGGAGCCGCCCAAGCGATTTTTGCCGGCACCCAGATCGATAAACAGTAACTCACTCTCACCTTTATCGGTGCGCAGCTGCGGTGTCACTGTCTTGCGGACATCAGTTACCGGAGTAAAGGCAGAAATTACCAGAGACAGCGGTGCAGTAACCGATTTCTGCTCGCCCTCTTCCTCCCAGGCAGTGCGCATAGACATGGAGTCTTTACCCACCGGGATGGTAATGCCCAATTCAGGACACAACTCCATACCCACCGCTTCTACGGTTCGATAAAGTTTTTCCTCTTCACCCGGATGGCCCGCTGCACACATCCAGTTGGCGGAGAGTTTGATATCGGACAGTTGCTTCACTGGGGTACAGGCGATATTGGTAATTGCCTCACCCACTGCCAGGCGGCCCGAGGCCGGTGCATCCAGCAATGCCACCGGGGTGCGCTCCCCCATAGACATGGCTTCGCCGGCGTAGCTGTCATAGGCAACGGTAGTTACCGCGCAATCGGCCACCGGCACCTGCCAGGGACCGACCATCTGATCGCGGGAAACCTGACCGGTTACAGTGCGGTCACCGATAGTGATCAGGAAGCTCTTGCTAGCCACTGTGGGCAGGCGCAGCACCCGCTCAGCCGCTTCATTCAGGTCGATATCTACTGTGGAAAATGCCTTACTTTCCACCTGGCGAGTTTCTGCTTCACGGTGCATGCGCGGCGGCTTGCCGAACAACACCGACATCGGCAGGTCTACTGGCTTGGATTCGAATTGCTTGTCATTTAACAGCAGGTGCTTGTCTTCGGTAGCTTCACCGACAACGGCGTAAGGCGTGCGCTCACGCTCACAGATTTGCTCGAAGCGCTCCAGATCTTCCGGCATCACTGCCAGTACATAGCGCTCCTGGGACTCGTTACACCAAATTTCCAGCGGGCTCATACCCGGCTCATCACAGGGCACATTGCGCAGTTCAAAATTACCGCCGGTACCGCCATCTTTCACCAACTCGGGGAAAGCATTGGACAAACCGCCCGCACCCACATCGTGGATAAAGGCAATGGGGTTGCTCTCACCCAACTGCCAGCACTGGTCGATCACCTCTTGGCAGCGACGCTCGATTTCCGGGTTTTGGCGCTGTACTGAAGCGAAATCCAGATCTTCAGAGCTGGAGCCGCTGGCCATACTGGAGGCTGCACCACCACCGAGGCCAATCAACATCGCCGGGCCACCCAGCACTACCAGTTTGGCGCCAGGGGAAAACTCGGGCTTGTCTACATGCTCTTCGCGGATATTGCCGTAACCACCAGCCAACATGATCGGCTTGTGATAGCCGCGACGCTCGCCATCGAAATTTTCTTCAAAGGTACGGAAGTAACCGCAGATATTCGGGCGGCCAAACTCATTGTTAAATGCTGCACCACCGATCGGGCCTTCGATCATAATATCCAGAGCGGTAACAATACGCTCAGGCTTGCCATAGTTGGCTTCCCAAGGCTGCTCCCAGCCGGGAATGCGCAAGTTGGAAACCGTAAAACCGGTCAGGCCCACTTTTGGTTTGGAGCCACGGCCAACTGCACCTTCATCACGAATTTCACCACCGGCCCCGGTACCAGCACCGGAGAAAGGAGCAATCGCGGTAGGATGATTGTGGGTTTCCACTTTCATCAGCAGATGAATGGCTTCAGTGCTGAAACCGTATTCCTTGCTGTCAGGATCCGGGTAGAAACGCCCCGCTTCGCTACCAGTAACGACGGCTGCATTATCCGCATAGGCGGACAACACATTGTCCCCCCCCCTCTGGTAGGTATTCTTGATCATGCCGAACAGGGAGTGCGGCATTTCTTCGCCGTCGATGGTCCAGGAGGCATTGAAGATCTTGTGGCGGCAGTGCTCGGAGTTTGCCTGGGCAAACATCATCAGCTCTACATCTGTGGGATTGCGCTCCAGCTCTTGGAAACTGGTGAGCAGGTAATCAATCTCATCTTCGGCCAAGGCCAAGCCCAAGGTGACATTGGCATCTTCCAGAGCTTCGCGACCGCCCTCGAGAATATCCACACCGCGCAACGGGCGCGGCGCTTCTTCTACAAATAATTGCTCAGCTTGAGCAAAATCGGTGAATACCGCTTCAACCATACGATCGTGTAAGCGGGAGGCCAACACAAGGCGTTCAGCTTCGGTTAACTCGACACCGGTAACGTAGTAGGCGATGCCACGCTCCAGGCGATGAACTTTGTTCAGGCCAGTGTTATGAGCAATGTCAGTAGCCTTGGAAGACCAGGGAGAAATTGTGCCCGGACGCGGCACTACCAGGATCAACTCGCCTTTCGGCTCGTGTTTTTCCTCGGTTGGGCCGTATTGGAGCAATCGCTCCAGCAGGGCCATCTCCTGGTTATCCAGTGAGTCGCTGTCTGCAAAGTGAACGAACTCAGCGTAGAGATCGTCGATGGTCGGTTGCAGCGCGCGCAGTTGATTGAGCAGGTTTTTATGGCGGAATTTCGACAGTGCAGGAGCACCACGCAGAACTAACATTGCGGGAGATAGCCTCTTGTCTAAATGAGAAAGATTGCGCGAATGGGATTTCGCACAAGGCCCCGGAAATTTGAGAGGCGCAATTGTACCTGAAGCATCGCTACTCCAACACACCCGCCCGACACTTGGGTACACATGAACTAATTAGTAACCTGAATGTTCAAAAGACCAGCAAGCTTGGCTGTAAATAAACCAACTTTGTATCAAAGCCAGGCTCGCCTACCTAAGTCTGTAATGCTTTGCAAGCGCGCAGATCACAGTGTTCAAAAGACAAACTGGGCAGATTGTCGTCAAATAATGTAAAATTGGCGGACTGCGTCAAATTTTGCCTTCGTATTTGAGAGCGAAATCGACATACAGGGCCTTAGGCACAACAGCAAATAAACCAACGGACTAGCTAGAGAGGACAGCCTATGATGATGAAAAGCCGTATGCTGCGCTACGTCCGCCGCGTGTGCAAAGGGATCGCCTTGTCCTGCTGCGCCTCCCTGCTGGTTGCCAGTAAAGCACCAAATACGCTCGAGCGTGTCAAAGCCACCGGTGAATTGGTTGTCCTGTCACAAAACGGCCCCACCACTTATTACGAAGACGCCTCCGGCAACCCGACCGGCTTTGAATACGGCATGCTGCGTGCATTTGCTGAAGAGCTGGGGGTGAAATTGGTAATTCGCGACGTGCACGATCTGGACGAAATGTTCGACCAGCTGCGCGACCCGGAGGGTGGCGCGCACTTCGCAGCTGCCGGCCTCACGGTAACTCCAGAGCGTCGCGAACAAGTCCGCTTTACCCCATCCTATTTTGAAATTCGCCAACAGGTTATCTACCGAGTTGGCGAACAGCGGCCGCGCAAAACTAGCGATCTCGAAGGAAAAAAGGTCGCCGTCATCGCAGGTAGCGCGCACGCAGAAGAAATGAAGAAACTCTCCGCCCGCTATACCGAGTTGGATTGGGAGGAAGTTTCCGACGTGGACGCCATGGAATTGGTGGAGATGGTGCAGGAAGGAAAATACAATTATGCAATTGTCGATTCCAACGCCTATGCAGTTCACCGCGGCCTTTACCCAAACACTGCGGTTGCGTTCAACCTCACCCAGTTCCAGCCAGTTTCCTGGGCCTTCCCACAAAGTGATGACGACAGCCTCTATCGCAGTGCACGCCGCTTTATGTTGCGCGCCAATACCAATGGCATGATTGCCCAGTTGCGGGAAGAATTTTTCGGCCACGTCAGCGACCTAAATGTGGGCGGCGCCAAGGCCTTTGCCAAGCGCAGCCGCGAGCGCCTGCCCCAGTGGCGCGGCACCATGCAAAAGGTTGCCGACCAATATGACCTCGACTGGCACCTGCTAGCAGCCCTCAGCTACCAGGAGTCCTATTGGAATCCGCGTGCCCGCTCTCGCACCGGCGTGCGAGGCCTGATGATGCTGACTCTGAACACCGCAAAAGATCTCGGTGTAAACCGCCTAAACCCCGAAGAGAGCATTGAGGGTGGTGCCCGCTATATCGTACAAATCCGCAACAAACTGCCGAATCGCATTCGCGAGCCCGACAGAACCTGGATGGCCCTGGCTGCCTACAACGTAGGCTATGGCCACCTTGAGGATGCCCGGGTACTGACAGAACGAATGGGCGGCAATCCAGATCTTTGGCCCGATGTACGCGAACACCTGCCCCTTCTGGCCAAGCGTCAGTATTACAAGACCACCAAACACGGCTATGCCCGAGGCTGGGAGCCGGTGACTTATGTACAGAATATCCGCCACTATCAAGCCCTGCTGAGCTGGAGTAGCCGCATCGAGGAACAACGACTGGCCGCAGCCAATGATGAAAACGGTGGGATCCTTGCTGAGAACAGCGCAGTGAATTCCGAAGCCAGCGCCGCCCCCGCTCTCTAATCCCCCTCTAGGCCAGCTTAACCTGGCCGAAGAAAGCCCCAAATGTCTCCACCTTAATCTATATTCATCTGGTCCCGGTTGGAGTACCTGAGCGATGGATAATCCAGATACGGTAAGAGAGATCGAGCAGTTTATTGACTACCTCGTGCAGGCCGGGGTGTACTGCAGGGAAGACGAACTAGAAAGTGTTTACCACCGGGAAATGCAGGTCTTCATACTAGATCCTTCGGACCGGGTCACAGTGGCAGACAAAACGGCCTTCATCAATATGTTTAAAGCCAAGCGTGACGCGGGTGAACTACCTCTCAACGACTGGAAAAAAATTCACCACATAGTGGCAAATGAAAGCAGTGCTTTAGTGATCTTCTCGCGAAAAAATAATTTGGCTGGCCAGGAGCAACTGTTAAAACTGGCGATCGATTTGGTGTATGAAGATGGGCGCTGGCAGGTCACGCGGGAAGTTATATTCCTAGAGCCAGCACTTCCTGGTTCAAGCTAGAAATACTCCTTACTCTCGATTGCTTTTAATCTGCTTCCCGAAAATCTGCCAGACTCCTCGAAAGAGCTCTAGGTAAAAACTGCAAATCCTCAGGTTCATCAATATCCGCAAGCACATCCAATTGCTGACACTGCATGTCACATTCCAGTAATCGCTCCAGGGTTTGCTGGGCAACGACTTCAGTGCTCCAACATATATCTTCAAACAAGCGAGAATGCAGGTACTTCAAGCCCAATAGGGTGTAGCCACCATCATTTGCGGGATACATTACAGAGTCCGTGTGCACTAGCGCCACAGCTGCGGCTCGGAGTCTTTCTGCATTTAATGCCGGGCAATCTGTCCCCATCAAAAAGAGCCCCTGGCCAGCGGCGTAGGAACTTTTTGCAGCCCGCCACAAGCGCTGACCGAGATTACCTTCTGACTGGCTGTAAAGCTTTACCCCCTGAGGCAACTTGAACTCCTGCCAGAAAGGGTGCCTGGAGTTAGGCGCAACATGGAGCTCGACAGGGCCCAGATCCGCCTTAACCGCTTCTGCCAATGTACCCTGTAATAACTGTAATGCGAGAGCGGCTGCGCCCTTCTCTCCCAAAGTAGGAGTTAGCCGAGTTTTTGCATACCCTGGCAATGGAGCCTTAGCCATCACTACAAGACGCATGGGCGGCAATAGAAAACTACTCATAGCGCTTTGCCAAACTCTCTGCTGATACGCCCCGCCAGTAATCAAAACGCAATCGCCACATCAATAAAATAGTTCTCAATACGCCGTACTTTTCCCAGCGACGCCCTGAGGTTTCTACTTTTTCCCGAGAACAATAGGGCCAGTAATAACTGCGCAAACGACGACTCAGCTCAATATCTTCCATCAACGGCTGCGCAGGAAATCTACCGATAGCTTCGAACAAACCACGGCGCACAAAAATGGCCTGATCCCCTGTAGCAATACCACTAAAACGAGAGCGTAAATTAACTAGAGTCGCAATCAAGGGAAACCAAAAACTGTGTCCGACAATTTGAATATTAAAACGCCCCCAGTGAGCATTCTCCTTTTCGAGGTTCGTGATGGACTTGAAGGCATCTGCCGGCAGGCGGCTATCGGCATGCAAAAACAATAACCACTGACCTTTAGCCATTAACGCACCGGCATTCATCTGAACCGCCCTACCCCGAGTGGCGTGGACCAGCTGCAAATCAGACTGCTCTAGGATCTCAACACTACCATCGGTACTGCCGCCGTCTACGACAATAACCTCACAATCTTCCTGCGCGTTCAATTGCTGCAAGTGCTCCAGTAAAGAGGCTATTTGTTCCTTTTCATTTAATAGAGGGACTATCACACTGAATTGCATTAGTTGCGCCTCCAGCGGTTAAAAACCTCTAAGAAACGTAAAATAGCTGCTGGTGCGTGAGCACGTTTCCAATTTCCCGCGACAAATTTATTGGCTTCACTCATAGTGGGGTAGATATGAATCGTTGAGAGAATCTTATTCAATCCCAGCCCATGTTTCATCGCCAAAATAAACTCCGCAATTAATTCCGCTGCATTCTCACCGACAATGGAAACACCGAGTATTTTATCTTTCCCCGGCACCGTGAGTACTTTCACAAAACCCCGGCGCGCACCATCGACAATCGCTCGATCTAAATGTTCGAGATCGTAGCGGGTTATCTCGTAATTAACATTCTGTTTACGAGCGGCCTCCTCAGAAAGGCCAACACTGGCCACCTCAGGATCAACAAATACAGCACTGGGAACTAATGAATAATCTACGGCAAATTTTTTGAGATCACCAAAAAGTGCATTCACCGCTGCATACCAGGCCTGGTGGGAGGCCATATGGGTAAACTGATAAGGTCCGGCAACATCCCCTGCAGCAAGAATATGGGGATAGGTTGTACGCAGGTATCCATCCAATTGAAGCCTGCCACTTTCCTGCAAGCCCAAGTTTTCAAGCCCAAGACCTGCCAATTTCGCTTTTCTACCCAGCGCCAGAATTACTTCATCAAACTCCAACCTAACCTTATTGCCCTTATTCTGAACAATTAGGGTTCCACCGTTTCGTTCAGGACTACCCTCAAATTCAACGGCTTCATGATCTGTTAATATTTCTACACCATCGCGGGTGAGCGCCTCAGTTACGGCTGCGGATACTTCCGTATCAAGCTCCGGTAATATAGTATCGGATCTCTCCACCAAGACGACTTGCGAACCGAGCCGGACCAATGCTTGTGCCAGCTCACAACCTATTGCCCCGCCACCTAACAACACCAGTCGGCGGGGCGGAGCTTGTAGCTGGGTAAAGCGATCCCACAAGGTATCGCTTGTGAGGTAATTCACTTGATCGAGTCCGGGAAACGGCGGGGCACTCGGCTCAGCGCCGGTAGCCAATACAATAGCTCTCGCCGTCAGTATTTGCTCTCCCCTACCGTTTAGACAGGTCTTCACCGTCCAGGGGTCTACCAACTCTGCGGTTCCCTGTAGTACTTCAACCCCAAGCTCGGTATAGCGCTCAACACTATCGTTGGGTTCGATTGCTTGAATTGATTCTCTGACATGCTGCATAACCCGGGGAAAATCAATTACGGGCTCTTGAAGAATAACGCCAAACTCACTTGCACATCGCGCCCTATGGGCCTGCCGCGCGCACATAATCAATGCTTTGCTGGGTACACAGCCGGTATTGAGACAATCACCACCCATTTTACCCGCTTCGATCAGAGTAACTTTTGCTTTAACCGCCGCAGAGATATAAGCCGTGACCAAGCCCGCCGCACCACCACCAATAACAATTAAGTTACGATCAAACTTCTTAGGTTTCTGCATAAATCGATCACCCGGCCTGACGCCTGCGCTTAAGCCAGTTGAGCGCATATTTTGCAATTAAGGGAAACACACCCAATAGAACAAAAGACAATAACAGTGGCAAAGATAAAATATCCTTGAGATTTTCCACTCTCATCAACTGGGTGCCGGCATTTACGTAAACTATCGTACCCGCCAGCATTCCGAGCTGGCTAACCCAGTAGAAAGTCCAGGCTTTAATATGGGTGAGCCCCATCAGGATATTAATTAAGAAAAAAGGGAAAGCCGGCACCAATCGCAGCGCAAAAAGGTAAAATGCCCCCTCCCGCTCAATTCCCTTATTGACGACTTGAAGCCGCTCTGAGAAACGCCCCTGAATATAGTCCCGGAATAAATATCGAGCCATTAAAAAGGCCAGGGTGGCACCGATACTGGAAGCAAACGAAACGATTACAGTACCCCAGAAAAGACCGAACAATGCGCCGGCTGCAATAGTTAGAATTGCTGCCCCGGGAAGTGATAAGCCAGTCACCAAAATATAGAAGATCAGAAACAAAAACCCGACTAAAAGCGGCGACGACATCTGCCAGCGCTTAAAGTCCTCCGCTCCATCCTTTAACTTTTCCAGGCTCAACCAGTGGTGCAGATCAAGCACGTAGAAAGCCACCACCAATACGACAATAGCGGCTACCAGCAGGATTTTTTTACTCATCGTTTTCAGGTTCCATCTGCCTTAACAGAAAGCTAGAGAGCCCCACCACAACTACTTCCCTGCCCGGCTGTACAACCGTAACAGTGATCTGCAACGCAAATTGCCGCCCCCTTTAGATCTATCTCGATTAAATCTCGCAAATGTAATCGGCCGGGAATAGGCATGTTGAGTTGTTGGTTAAAATCGCAATCAAATAGGTTTCCCTGCCAATCGACACTAACCAAGCTACGACACATAACATCAGCGAGATTATCCGCACTGTAACTGTCTTTAAGTAGCGCCATATAATCGTGAAACTGCCCCTTGGAAACCAACATGGAACCAAAACGCTTGATTGGCATATTGGCGAGAGCGAACAAATGATTAAATTTAATGGAGAAGTGGTTCGCCAACTCTCTTCGGTAGTCCGCCTCCAAAGCACTTTGCTCCGGGGGTAAAAAGGGTCCCTGGGGGTTATAGACCAAGTTGAGCTCTAGGCCACTGCCGGGCTTGCCGTAGCCCAATGCATTTAATTTTTGTAGCGCGGCAATACTCTTATCGAATACCCCTTTACCTCGTTGCTTATCAACATTATCGATTGAGTAACACGGCAGGGAGGCAACGACCTCAACCTGGTTTTCAGCGAGGAATTCTGCGGTATCTTCCTGGCCCGGCTCAAAAAGAACTGTCAGGTTGCAGCGATCTATTACATGTACTCCTCGCTCACGCGCCCCTCTTACAAGGGATCGAAAGCCCCAGTGCAATTCCGGGGCCCCACCAGTCACATCCAGCACACGGGGTTTACGGACCGTGAGAACCTCCAATAACAGCGCCAAATTTTCGTCCGACATCATCTCGGTTCGATTAGGCCCAGCATTGACGTGGCAGTGTAAACAGCGCTGATTACAACGGTAGCCAATATTGACCTGCAAGGTCTCAATGGCCCCCCGGTGCAGAGAGGGGAAGTCCGATAGCTCCAGCAGGGGTAAGGTCTCACGCATCGATATCACTGCTCCATTTCTTCAAGCTCTGGTTCTGTCGGAGCAAGCAGTGGTTTTATTACAGCTTGTGTCTCCTCAGGCATAGCTTCGAGCGGAGTCACCAGACCGCTCAACAGTGCTGTATGAGCGGAGGACTCCGGTTGCTCAGCGCCTAAAATACGTATAGCTTCCATCGCAATCTGCTGCGCGCGCGCGGCATTTTGCTGAAGATTAGCAATCGCTATCTCTGCGGTTACCGCCTCCTCACGAGGGTGCCAACAATCGTAGTCAGTAGCCATGGCCAGCGTGGCATAGGCAATTTGTGCCTCCCGGGCCAACTTGGCCTCAGGCATATTGGTCATACCGATGACCGACGCCCCCATACTGCGATACCAGTGGGACTCGGCACGGGTGGAAAACTGGGGGCCCTCGATACAGATATAACTGCCGCCCCGGTGTAACTCAATTGGCTGCTCTGCCTGGGTCAGCGTGAAAGCACGCGCCAAACTATCAGCGACAGCAGGGCATACAGGATCGGCCATGGACACATGGGCAACCGCACCATCTCCAAAAAAGGTACTTTGCCGCCGGCGAGTCATATCAATGAACTGATCGGGGATTAACATATCCAGCGGCCGTACCTCTTCCTCTAGGGAGCCCACAGCTGAGAGAGATAGGATGTAGCGCACGCCCAGCTGGCGCAGGGCATGGATATTTGCCTGATAAGGTACTTGGGAAGGGACCAGGTGATGATTGCGACCATGACGGGCCAGGAAAGCTACTGGCACACCTGCGAGCTTACCGCAGACAATGGCATCCGAAGTCCTGCCAAAGGGAGTGTCGATATGGACCTCCTCCACCTCAGTCAACCCCGGCATATCGTACAGACCACTACCTCCAATCACCCCAATCAATGCCCTGGTCATATCCGCTCCTAAACAGTTGGTTTTCGGCAGTATAGGAGTGGGGGCAAGTCGTGTATATCACCAGCGACGATAAAGGAAACTTAGAAAAGCCGTGGCATCTCTATTACCTATACCCTGGCCGCTAAAATTTTACAGGTAAGCTAGAGTTATTCTTCAGAATTTAGATCAATAGAACGTCACGATTTACAGCTTACGATAATGAATTTCTATCCACCACATTAAGAGCTGACAGTTAATAATCGTCTACACCGAAAAGGCAATATTTTCCTGGCAAAACCCAGCAAATTTTTTTCTTGATTAACAGATATAAAATTGAATTTCAAAGAGGTTGCTAAAACTCAGTCCGGCACCGTGCAGCAACATAAAAAAGGGAGCACAAAACTCCCTTATCTTTATTTTAAACAAATAACCGCATCGCACCGTCGATCTTTTGGCTATATCAAAGGCCCGGCAAAAGATCTCGGCAGAGTCTGGCGATTGCCATCATAGAGATATGAAAGCATATCCAAATCTCCAACACTGGGATTCCAGGTAGAGCTGTTCACCTGATTAGCCGATATTTTACAGCCTCCCTCACGAGTGTTTTTTACAATCCCCAGTGCCCTTGCCTGGTCGTCATACATCATGATTGAATTTCCATCAAAAGCAGAATTGTGTGTTAAAAACCGGGTGAGAGTTTGCACCCGAGTTTGCTTTTGCAAGGAGTCCAGTGTGTTCTTCACTGACAGAGGTGCATCGGCACGCATGTGTTCGTGGGCCAAACCCAGTGTATGACCGATTTCATGGGGAAGGGAGGCAATCGCAGCTCTATTGGATTTCCAATCTACACCACAATATTGATCGGTTTTATTGGTAAACCCTACTGTCGCACTACTGCGATCGTCCTTAATGGTAACCACTCCACGGCCTGCCGCTCCAACCTGCAGGAACTTAATCGCTGCAAATCTGAACTTTCGATAAATGCAAATTTCCCAATGAGATATAGCCTTTTTTACCGAATTAACATAACCGGAATCTAAATTGGAAGGCACGTAATATTTCACCACACCATTCGGCCAAACCCCACCTACCTCTTCATTTCTATCCAAAGAAAATCCACCAAAGTCTATCTTATAGGATATTTTTCGAATATTTTTATCTATAGCTAGCCCCATGCTGACGCACCTCCTGAAAAGTTATTTTCGCTGCCATAACGAGAACCAACACTGCCGCACCAAATTCGGCAAGTCAAAATTCACCCCACAGAAAGAGAAAACAAAAAGAGGGAAGAGATCACAAAAAACCTTTTCCTAACACCAAAACCAAAATCGATTTCTGTAATAAAAAATATTCAAATATTTTCAGCAAACAACCAAAAGAACCAGGAACTACAAGAAAAACCTTACAAAACGCAGACTTACGTGGCTTATAGATAGAAGTAAAAAAATGAAGAGAGAATGAAAATCAACTTTCAGCGAAAAAAAGAAAACTTAACAACAGATAAAACTGTAAACACCATGAAAATGTAAAGATAGGTAAAACTATTTACTGGGGGAGCCCAGCGCAACCCTGCCTAATCTGACCCGACTTTATACAGCCATAAAAAAAGCCACCCAATGGGTGGCTTTTTTGAAAACTAAAAGTTGGCAATTACTTACCAGCCAGTAATTTCCTTCAGAGCGTCGCCGATCTGAGCCAGGGAGCGCACGGTTTTAACACCAGCGTCTTCCAGAGCAGCGAACTTCTCGTCAGCGGTGCCTTTACCACCGGAGATAATCGCGCCCGCGTGACCCATACGCTTGCCGGGAGGAGCAGTTACACCAGCGATGTAGGAAACTACAGGCTTGGTAACATTTTCCTTGATGTAAGCAGCTGCTTCTTCTTCAGCAGTGCCACCGATCTCACCGATCATAACGATTGCTTCGGTCTGCGGATCGTTCTGGAACATTTCCAGGATATCGATGAAGTTGGAACCCGGGATGGGGTCACCACCGATGCCCACACAGGTGGACTGGCCAAAGCCGTAGTCGGTGGTTTGCTTAACCGCTTCATAGGTCAGGGTACCGGAACGGGAAACGATGCCCACTTTACCCGGCTTGTGGATGTGACCTGGCATAATACCAATCTTGCACTCACCCGGAGTGATAACACCCGGGCAGTTCGGGCCGATCAGGCGCACGCCCAGCTCATCGCACTTCACTTTAGCGTCGAGCATATCCAGAGTCGGGATACCTTCGGTGATACAAACAATCAGCTTGATACCAGCGTTGGCCGCTTCCAGGATGGAATCCTTACAGAAAGGCGCAGGTACGTAGATTACGGAAGCTTCAGCGCCGGTCTTCTCTACCGCTTCTTTAACGGTGTCGAATACTGGCAGGCCCAGGTGAGTCTGGCCGCCTTTACCCGGAGTTACACCACCAACCATCTTGGTGCCGTAAGCAATCGCTTGCTCGGAGTGGAAAGTACCCTGGGAGCCGGTGAAGCCCTGGCAGATTACTTTAGTGTCTTTGTTAATCAATACTGACATGATTATTTACCCTCCGCAGCTTTAACCACTTGCTGAGCCGCATCGGTCAGACTGGTAGCCGCGATAATGTTCAGGCCACTGTCGCTCAGAACCTTGGCGCCCAGATCTGCGTTGTTACCTTCCAGGCGTACAACAACCGGTACTTTAACGCCAACTTCTTTTACTGCGCCCACAACGCCTTCGGCGATCATGTCACAGCGAACGATACCACCGAAGATGTTGATCAGTACGGCTTTTACGTTCTCGTCAGACAGGATGATCTTGAACGCTTCAACAACGCGCTCTTTGGTCGCGCCGCCGCCAACGTCCAGGAAGTTAGCTGGCTTGCCGCCGTGCAGGTTTACGATGTCCATGGTACCCATGGCCAGGCCAGCACCATTTACCATGCAGCCGATGTTGCCATCGAGAGCTACGTAGTTCAGGTCGAACTTGGCAGCGTGCGCTTCACGGGAATCTTCCTGGGAAGGATCGTGCATTTCGCGCAGGTCAGCGTGGCGGTACAGCGCGTTGCTGTCGATTACCACTTTGGCGTCCAGGCAGTGCAGGTTGCCTTCGGTGGTGATTACCAGCGGGTTGATTTCCAGCAGGGCCAGATCTTTTTCCTGGAACATTTTTGCCAGGCCGAGGAAGATCTTGGTGAACTGCTTAACCTGAGTCGGGTTCAGGCCCAGTTTGAAAGCCAGCTCGCGCGCCTGGTAAGGCTGAGCGCCTACCAGTGGATCGATGGTGGCTTTCAGGATTTTTTCTGGAGTCTCTTCCGCTACTTTCTCGATCTCAACGCCGCCTTCGGTGGAAGCCATGAAAACGATACGACGGGTGGAGCGGTCAACAACGGCGCCAAGGTACAGTTCTTGATCGATGTCAGTGCAGCTTTCAACCAGGATACGGGAAACCGGCTGGCCATTTTCGTCTGTTTGATAAGTTACCAGACGCTCGCCCAGCCACTTCTTGGCAAACTCTTCAATCTCTGCCTTGGAATCTACCAGCTTTACACCGCCAGCCTTACCGCGGCCACCAGCGTGTACCTGGGCCTTTACTACCCACTTATCACCGCCAATTTCGTCAGCCGCTGCTGCTGCCGCTGCCGGGGTTTCCGCTGCAATGCCTTTGGAAACCGGCAATCCGTATTCCGCAAACAGTTGTTTGCCCTGATACTCATGCAAGTTCATAGTCAATACCAATTCACATATAAAATGTGTTTACTAATTGCAGATCACTCTGCACCTGAAAGAGAAATTTAAAATTTCCGTCGTTGCAAATTTCAAATTCCACAAATGAAACCGGGGCGCTAATTAATCAATAATTAGTGCCCCGAAATCGAAAAATATTCTTACTTGCGCTTCTTGCGATTTACGGTGTGAATCGCATGGCCGTTCACGCCCAGCGCCGCTTCTTTCACAGTTTCGGAAAGAGTCGGGTGCGCAAATACCGTCATACCGATGTCTTCAGCGCTGGAGCCGAATTCCATCGCGATCGCCACTTGCTGAACCAGGTCTGCGGCAGACGGGCCAACAATATGGGCACCCAGTACGCGGTCAGTTTCCGCGTGAGCAATGATTTTCACAAAGCCCTGGGTATCGTTGGCGGCCATAGCGCGGCCGTTGATAGCAAACGGGAAGCTGCCTACGTTGTAGGGCTCGCCATCGGCCTTCACCTGCTCTTCTGTGCGGCCAACCGCAGCGATTTCCGGGTGAGTGTAAATAACGTTGGGGATCACGTCGTAGTTCATCATCGGCTTCTGGCCAGCGATGCGCTCGGCAACCACAACACCTTCTTCTGAGGCCTTGTGTGCCAGCATTGGGCCGCGCACCACGTCACCAATCGCCCATACGCCCGGTGCAGAAGTCATGCACAGGTCGTTGACATAGATGAATCCACGCTCGTCCATCTTCACACCGGCATCTTCAGACAGAAGGCCTTCGGTGTAAGGACGACGACCAACGCAAACGATCAGCTTGTCGAAAGTTTCCTGGTGCTCTTTACCATCTTTGTCCTGGTAAGTAACAACCACTTCTTCGCCCTTCACTTCGGAGCCGGTTACGCGGCAAGCGAGGCGAATATCCAGGCCCTGCTTCTTGAAGATTTTCTGGGACTCTTTGGCAACCTGTTGGTCCATGATCGCCAGGAATTTATCCATCGCTTCCAGAACAACCACTTCGGAGCCCAGGCGGTTCCATACAGAACCCAGCTCCAGACCGATAACACCGGCACCGATAACACCCAAACGCTTTGGAGCTTCAGAGAATTCCAGAGCACCGGTGGAATCGACAATAATTTTGTTGTCTACCGGAGCGGGCGGAATATTTACCGGTACAGAACCGGAAGCCAGAATGACGTTTTCGGCTTCGTAGACGGTGCTGTTGCCTTCGTCGTCGGTCACTTCCACTTTCTTGTTCGCCAGCAGTTTGCCGGTGCCGAAAATGGAGGTCACTTTATTGGCGGTGAACAGACCTGCTACACCACCGGTCAGTTTCTTAACGATCTCGCCTTTGCGCTCGAT
The DNA here is from genome assembly GCF_052467325.1 of Microbulbifer maximicatervae (SeqCode). Classification (NCBI taxonomy): domain Bacteria; kingdom Pseudomonadati; phylum Pseudomonadota; class Gammaproteobacteria; order Cellvibrionales; family Microbulbiferaceae; genus Microbulbifer; species Microbulbifer maximicatervae (SeqCode). The sequence continues at coordinate 5,119,679 of NZ_CP174310.1, read as the reverse complement.
CATCTTGCTCACATCCATCTTGACCTTGCCGACTTCAATGCCGTGCACGTCGAGAGCATCTTTGGCTTCGTGGTATTTCCAGGAGCTGTCCAGCAGTGCCTTGGAAGGAATACAGCCAACGTTCAGGCAGGTACCGCCATTTACGTATTTACCTTCCTTGTTTTTCCACTTTTCGATACAAGCCGTTTTCAAGCCCAACTGAGCGGCACGGATGGCAGCGACATAACCACCAGGACCGGAGCCAATTACGATTACGTCAAATTTTTCGGACATGATCAGTTCCAGATATTTCTAATGCAGTGTGATCGAGGGGGCCCGCAGGCCCCAAGATTTATTGTTTAAACTTCGAGCAAGATACGCGCTGGATCTTCGATCATTTCCTTGATCGCTACCAGGAAGCCAACCGCTTCCTTACCGTCGATCAGACGGTGGTCATAGGACAGCGCCAGGTACATCATCGGCAGGATTTCCACCTTGCCATTTACCGCCATCGGGCGCTCCTGGATTTTGTGCATACCCAGAATTGCAGTTTGCGGTGGGTTCAGAATCGGGGTGGACAGGAGGGAACCGAATACACCACCGTTGGTGATGGTGAAGGTACCGCCAGTCATCTCTTCGATAGACAGTTTGCCATCGCGGGCGCGAACACCCAGATCACGGATATTGTTTTCCATATCCGCCAGGCCCATGTTCTCCGCGTTGCGCAGAATCGGCACAACCAAGCCTTTCGGAGAGGAAACCGCTACACCGATATCCTGGTAACCGTGGTAAACGATATCGTTGCCGTCGATAGACGCATTCACTGCGGTGTAACGCTTCAGCGCTTCTACTGCAGCTTTTACGAAGAAGCCCATAAAGCCCAGGCGAGTACCGTTGTGGGTCTTCTCGAACAGGTCTTTGTAGTTCTTGCGCAGGTCCATAATCGGCTTCATGTTCACCTCGTTAAAGGTGGTGAGCATGGCGGTGGACTGGGAAGCGTCCAGCAGGCGCTCAGCGATACGCTTGCGCATACGGGTCATAGGAACACGCTTCTCTACGCGCTCACCCGGAGCAACCGCAACTTCAGCAACAGCGGCGGCAGGTGCAGCAGCGGCAGCCGGCGCAGTGCCCGCTTTCATTACGTCTTCCTTGAGAACGCGACCACCTTTGCCAGTGCCTTCAACACCGGCCAGGTCTACGCCCTTCTCAGCAGCCATTTTCTTGGCAGATGGCATGGCAATTTTGTCGCCAGCCGCAGGAGCTGCGGCTTCGGCAGCCGGAGCTTCTGCTTTTTCTTCCGCCGGGGCAGCAGCTGCGCCAGCGCCCGCTTCAAACTTGGCAATCACCTCATTGGAGAGAACGGTATCGCCCTCACCCTTGATGATTTCAGTCAGGGCACCATCGGCAGGTGCAACAACTTCCAGCACAACTTTATCGGTTTCGATATCCACGATCAGTTCATCGCGGGACACAGCTTCACCAGGTTGTTTATGCCAGGTGGCGACAGTTCCGTCCTGAACTGATTCAGGGAAAGTTGGCGCTTTAATCTCGATCGTCATTTTTTCTGTTTCCTGAGATTGACTCTTCACTTATTACTGCCGCCGGTTATTTGACGGTCAGCGCCTCGTTGATGAACTTATTCTGTTCTTCAAGGTGCGTGGACATATAGCCCGCCGCAGGTGCTGCGGATGGGGCGCGGCCCACATATTCCAGATCCAGCTTCGGGTGGGTTTCCGACAACAGGCGACGCAAGTGGTGCTGACTGGAGTACCAGGCGCCCTGGTTCATGGGCTCTTCCTGACACCAGGCAACACTCTTGATCTTCTTGAATGCGGAAACCGCTTCCACAAACTCTTCATCCGGGAATGGGTACAGCTGCTCGATTCGTACGAACGCCACATCTTCCTGTTCGCGCTCCATACGGGCTTCCAGCAGGTGGTAGTAAACCTTGCCGGAACACAGAACCACACGCTTCACTTTGTCTGGATCCACACCCTGGTCCTGGATCACGTTGTGGAAGCGACCTTCTGCCAGCTCTTCCAGGCTGGAGGTGGCCAACTTGTGACGCAAAATCCACTTTGGACTCATAATCACCAGAGGACGGCGCATTGGGCGCACAGCCTGGCGACGCAGCAGGTGGAAGATCTGTGCCGGGGTAGTGGCATTACACACCTGGATATTGTGCTCCGCACACAGCTGCATAAAGCGCTCAAGACGCGCAGAGGAGTGCTCCGGGCCCTGGCCTTCGTAACCGTGCGGCAACAGCATTACCAGGCCGCACATACGGCCCCACTTGTGCTCACCGGAAGTGATGAACTGGTCGATCACAACCTGGGCACCGTTGGCGAAGTCACCAAACTGGGCTTCCCACACCACCAGGGACTTTGGTGTCGTGGTGGCGTAGCCGTATTCAAACGCCAACACCGCCTCTTCGGACAGCAGCGAGTCGTAGATATAGAAAGGCGGCTGGTCTTCAAACATGTGCTGCAAAGGCACATAGCTCTGACCGTCTTTCTGGCTGTGAACTACCGCGTGGCGATGGGAGAAGGTACCGCGACCCACGTCTTCACCGGTAAAGCGGACCATAAAGCCCTCTTCCAGCAGAGTACCGTAAGCCAGGGTTTCCGCCATACCCCAGTTCAGAGGCAGGGCGCCACCGGCCATTTTGCGGCGGTCTTCATAAATTTTGGAGACCTGGCGCTGCATTACCACGCCATCGGGCACGTTGGTCATGCGAGTGGCGACATCCTGCAGCTTCGGCAGCGCGTAGCCGGTATCTGCAGGCACCTGCCAGTCGTGGCCCAGGTAGGGGCTCCAGTCCACAAACATGGAGGAGTCCGGCTTCTTCACAAGACCGGTAGCAACGTCTTCACCGGCATCCAGCTTGTCGCGGTAGTCGTTGGCCAGCTTGTCTGCGGCAACCTTGTCCAGGATGCCCTCGCCCACCAGCTTCTCGGAATAGAGCGTGCGGGTAGTCTTGTGCTTGCGGATAGTCTGGTACATCAGCGGCTGGGTACCAGAGGGGTCATCGGTCTCGTTGTGGCCGCGACGACGGTAGCAGACCAGGTCGATAACGATATCTTTCTTAAATTCGTAGCGGTAGTCCACCGCCAGCAGCGCGGCCAATACGACCATTTCCGGGTCATCGCCATTTACGTGCAGCACCGGCGCATCGATCATCTTAGCGGGATCGGTGGAGTACTCGGTGGAGCGGGCATCTTCGCGCTTGCTGGTGGTAAAGCCCACCTGGTTGTTCAGTACGATGTGCACAGTACCGCCGGTGTAGTAACCGCGGGTCTGGGACATCTGTAGGGTTTCCTGCACCACACCCTGGCCGGCAAAAGCTGCGTCGCCATGGATGTTGATCGGCATTACTTTCTCACCGGTCGCATCTTTGCGGCGATCCTGGCGGGCACGTACGGAACCCACTACCACAGGCGCACTGATTTCCAGGTGCGACGGGTTAAAGGCCAGGGCCAGGTGCACTTCCCCACCGGGAGTCATCACGTTGGAGGAGAAGCCCTGGTGGTACTTCACGTCACCGGAAGTATCGAGGGTCTTCTTGCCTTCAAACTCCTGGAACAGATCCGCAGGGTTTTTACCGAGGATATTGACCAGGGTATTCAGGCGGCCGCGGTGGGCCATACCGATCACCACTTCCTTCACCCCGTAGGTGCCGGAGCGACGGATCAGGGCGTCCATCATCGGGATCAGGCTCTCACCACCCTCTACACCGAAGCGCTTGGTGCCGGGGTACTTGGAATCCAAGTGGCGCTCCAGGCCTTCAGCGGCGGAAAGACGCTGCAGGATTTCAATCTGGATGTCGGTGCCGAAGTTAGCTTTAGACTGGCTGCGCTCAAGGCGCTGCTGGAACCACTGCTGCTCTTCCAGGTTGGAGAGATGCATGATCTCCGCACCCAGATTGCCACAGTAGGTATTCTCCAGACCCTCGACGATTTCACGCAGGGTCGCCTCTTCTTTACCGAGGAACAGGCTACCGGTATTGAAGGTGGTATCGAAATCACCCTCAGTCAGGCCGTGGTAGCTCAGTTGCAGGTCGGGCACCTGTTCGCGAGCCATCAAGCCCAGGGGGTCGAGGGTCGCTTTTTTATGGCCGCGATGGCGGTAGGAATCGATCAGTTGCAGAACTTTAATCTGCTTGCGCTCGTGCTCAATATTGGCAGAGCCGGCCGCACCGGGAGCGGCCACCGGGCGCGCGCGGTGTTTGCTGAGCAGCTCAAAGTGCTGGCGAACAGCGGCGTGGGAAACATCGCTGCTGCCCTCAACGCGGGGGAGGCTATCGAAATAATTGCGCCACTCCTCGGGGACACCGTTGGGGTCGTGCAGATAGGTCTCGTAAAGCTCCTCCACGTAGGCAGCATTGCCCCCGGAGATATGGGAGCTACGCCACAGCTGCTCCATGGTACTTTCGTGCATGTTGATGCCTACCTCAATTGCAGTGTGCTTATCTTCTCTTGAGCCACTGCGCTTTCCTTTCACTCACAAAAGGGGAGGCGCACAAAGCCACCTCCCCTTTTCAGTTTTTTACCGGTTAGAACCGGCTTTTTGTCGTTTGCTTGGCACCCTACCTGGCACCGGGTTCGCAGAGCGCGAACCCCAGCGGGCCGATAACCGGCCGCAGCATCCCCTACACGGCGCGGGTCAGCAGCATATTGCGGATATGGCCGATCGCGCGCGTCGGATTCAGTCCTTTCGGGCAAACATTGACACAGTTTTGAATACCGTGACAACGGAATACGCTGAAGGGGTCATCCAGATTTGACAGGCGCTCATCAGTAGCCAGGTCGCGGCTATCTGCCAGGAAGCGGTAAGCCTGCAACAAACCAGCTGGGCCGATAAACTTGTCCGGATTCCACCAGAAAGACGGACAGGAAGTGGAACAGCAGGCGCACAGGATACACTCGTACAGACCGTCGAGCTTTTCGCGATCTTCCGGAGACTGCAGACGCTCGATGGCCGGAGCCGGAGTATCGTTTTGCAGGTACGGTTCAATCTTCTTGTACTGCTCGTAGAACTGCTCCATATCCACAACCAAGTCGCGGATAACAGGCAGGCCCGGCAGCGGACGCAGAACCAGTTTACCCTTGGGGGCAGCTTCAGACAGTGGCGTAGTGCACGCCAGACCATTGCGACCGGAAATATTCATACCGTCAGAGCCACAAACGCCCTCACGGCAGGAACGACGGAAAGACAAGGTCTGATCTTCGGCTTTCAGCAATTCCAGAACGTCCAACACCATCAGGTCCTTGCCCTTGGTGTCCAGTTCATAGTCCTGCATATAAGGCGCTTTGTCGGTTTCCGGGTTGTAACGGTAAATGCTTACTTTCAACATACTCTATTCCGCTCCCGAATCAGTAAGTCCGAGCTTTCGGTTCAAAGGCTTCCATAGTGTTAGGCGCGAAGTTTACTGCACGCTTGCCAACACGTTTTTCCGTAGGGAAATACATAGAGTGGCACAACCAGTTTTCATCATCGCGCTCCTGGAAGTCCTCACGGGCGTGAGCACCGCGGCTCTCAGTGCGGGTCTCTGCAGCAACTGCAGTGGCCTCGGCAACTTCCAGTAAGTTTTGCAGCTCCAGCGCTTCAACACGGGCGGTGTTAAACGCACGGCTCTTGTCTTCGAGGCGCACATTTTCAATACGCTCGCGCAGATCTGCAAGCTTCTTCACACCTTCGGCCATAAAGTCGCCGCGACGGAATACGCCGAAGTGGTTCTGCATCACGCCCTGCAGCTCTTTGCGCAGGTCGGCAGCCTTCTCACCCTTCTCATTGGTTTCCAGGTGATTCAGGCGAGCCATAGCGGCTTCGAGATCAGATTCGGAAGCTTCGCGGTGCTCGATACCTTCGCGCAGGGACTTCTCAATAAACAGGCCGGAAGCGCGACCGAATACCACCAGGTCCAGCAGGGAGTTACCACCTAAGCGGTTGGCTCCGTGTACGGACACACAGGCAACTTCGCCACAGGCGTAGAAGCCATCAACAATCTGATCGTTACCCGCAGCGTCCTGGGTCAGAGCCTGACCGTGAACGTTGGTGGGAATACCACCCATCATATAGTGACAGGTAGGTACTACCGGGATCGGCACCTTAACCGGGTCGGCGTGAGCGAAGGTCTTGGATAGTTCACAGATACCGGGCAGACGGCTGTTGAGCAGCTCTTCACCCAGGTGATCAAGCTTCAGGAATACGTGATCGCCTTCCGGGCCACAGCCGCGGCCGTCGAGAATCTCGAGAACCATAGAGCGAGCCACAACGTCGCGAGAAGCGAGGTCTTTGGCGTTGGGCGCATAGCGCTCCATAAAACGCTCACCATCTTTATTGATCAGGTAGCCACCCTCACCGCGACAACCTTCGGTCACGAGTACACCAGCACCGTAAATACCAGTGGGGTGGAACTGCCACATCTCAATATCCTGGACCGGCATGCCAGCACGCAGGGCCATACCGACACCGTCACCGGTATTGATGTGTGCGTTGGTGGTGGAAGCGAAGATACGACCGGCACCGCCGGTAGCGAATACAGTCGCTTTGGATTTGATATAAACCACTTCGCCATCTTCGATGCACATGGCGATCACACCCACAACAGCACCGTCCTGGTTCTTCACCAAGTCAATCGCAAACCATTCGTTCAGGAATTCGGTTTTGTGCTTAACGTTGTTTTGATAGAGGGTGTGCAGCAGTGCATGGCCGGTACGGTCAGCAGCAGCACAAGTACGTGCAGCCTGGCCACCGCGGCCGAAATCTTTAGACTGACCGCCGAAGGGGCGCTGATAAATACGACCTTCCTCAGTACGGGAGAAAGGCAGGCCCATGTGCTCCAGCTCAAATACCGCTTCTGGACCTACGGAACACATATATTCAATAGCGTCCTGGTCACCGATATAGTCGGAACCCTTAACGGTATCGTACATATGCCAGCGCCAATCATCGTTGGGATCTGAACTGGCAATTGCACAGGTAATGCCACCCTGGGCAGATACTGTGTGAGAACGAGTCGGGAATACCTTGGTAATAACCGCAGTTTTATAGCCGGACTGGGCCATCTGCAGGGCAGCGCGCATACCGGCACCGCCTCCACCAATTACAATCCCGTCAAATGAAATAGTACGCATGTTCGCCATTGCTTATACACCCCAAAGAATTTCAATGCCCCACACCGCGTACAACACGGCAACGGCAGCCAGAATCACTTCTACGAACAAGCGCAGAACAGTGGCTTTACCGCCCATCATCCGGTTGGTGATGTAGTCAGTTACCACGGACCAGAGGCCAATCCAGGCGTGAATAATGGTGGACAGCAAGGCAACCAGGCTGAAAACACGCATCCAGCGCTGGGCGAACAGTTCGGACCAGGCCTGGTAGCCGAAGTCCTTACTAAAAAAGATAAAACCCACTATAAAGAGGGTATAGGCGAGCAATATTACCGCAGTGACTCTCTGGTAGAGCCAATCGAAAGTACCGCTACGGCCAAAGCTTGTTACTGTTTTTACCACAACCATACTCCCGCCAGAAGAATAAGGATTACAGCCAGCACCAGCACTGACACAGCGCTGCGACGGCCGCCTTCGAGACTTTCACCTACTCCCATATCCATAAACAGATGACGAACACCTGCCAGAATGTGGTAGATAAGTGCCGCCAGCGATGCCCAGAGAATGAGCTTGGCAGGGATACTGTTAAATACCGCTGCAATTTCGGCGAATCCCTGCTCGGATTCCAAACTGACATCGAGCATCCACAGCAGTAGTGCAACAACAACGAAGAGCACTACACCGGAAATACGATGCAAAATGGAAACCACAGCGGTAGCGGGAAGCTTTATAGTGGAAATGTCTAAATTGACAGGTCTGTTTTTGTTCACAGGAAAAACACCTTGTTGCCCTGAACGACCGGGCGCCCGTTAGCTTTTCAATGGAGGGACGAGCTGCTTGCTAATTACTTTGCACTCGATCTGATTAAGCCTTATACAAAGTAGCCGTACCATGGCGCAAGCCGCGCGGATTATAGGCATTCACTAGTCAAAACACAACGAACGCCTGCGATTACACTGGGCTCCCACTACTATCACGCAGTAAATCGGGAACTGCGGGATTTCCTTAGACATTACTGTGTATTATCTAGACAAATAATCTACTAGTGCGAGGCGGAACCGGATATCCTGCCGCCAATAGACTGGCCGTCCACTCCTTTTGGTTTGACAATTTGCGGCGCGGCACTTAAGTTTGGCCCCGCTCAAAAGGCCGCCAGCACCCGAAAATAGCGGGAAAAGGCCGGCAAAAGAACATTTTTAGGAGTCCGCAATGTCCGATAAAAAAGCGCACCTCACAGTCGATGGTATCGACGGCGCTCTTGAGATGCCCGTTCGCTCCGGCACCCTCGGCCCCGATGTGATCGATGTCGGCGGTCTGACCGGCAAAGGCTTATTCACTTACGACCCGGGCTTCGTATCTACCGCCTCTTGTGATTCCAAGATCACCTTTATTGATGGCGGCAAAGGCCAACTGCTGCACCGCGGCTACCCCATCGAGCAACTGGCAGAAAAATCCGACTATCTGGAAACCTGCTACCTGCTGATGAATGGCGAACTGCCGAATGCAGAAGAAAAGAAGAAGTATGTAGACACTATTATGTCTCACACCATGGTTCATGAATCCCTGGTGAATTTCTTTAAAGGCTTCCGTTACGATGCCCACCCAATGGCAATGATGTGCGGCGTAGTGGGTGCCCTCGCCTCCTTCTATCACGACTCTTTGGATATCACCAACCCAGAGCACCGCGAGATTTCCGCCCACCGCCTGATTGCCAAGATGCCAACTCTGGCTGCCATGTGCTACAAGCACTCCCAAGGCATGCCCTTCATGTATCCGGACAATAGCCTCAGCTACTCCGAGAACTTCCTACACATGATGTTTGGCAATCCCTGTGAGCCCAGCAAGATAGACCCGATTGTCGCCAAGGCAATGGATATCATCTTCCTGCTGCACGCCGACCACGAGCAGAATGCGTCCACCTCCACTGTTCGCCTGGCCGGCTCTTCTGGCGCCAACCCCTTCGCCTGCATCTCTTCCGGCATTGCCACTTTGTGGGGACCCGCTCACGGCGGCGCTAATGAAGCGGTACTGAACATGCTGCAGGAAATTGGCGATGAAAGCCGCATAGACGAATTCGTACAGCGCGCCAAGGATAAAAATGACCCCTTCCGCCTGATGGGCTTCGGTCACCGCGTCTACAAGAACTTTGACCCTCGCTCTCGCGTAATGCAGGGCATCTGCGATGAAGTTCTGGGTGCTATGGGTGCGGAAAATGATCCTCTACTGAAGATCGCCAAGAAACTGGAGAAAATCGCCCTCGAGGACGACTACTTCGTAGAGAAGAAACTCTACCCGAATGTAGATTTTTACTCCGGCATTATTATGAAGGCTATTGGTATTCCCACCGATATGTTCACTGTAATTTTCGCCACTGGCCGCACCTCAGGCTGGATCGCACATTGGAATGAAATGATTTCCAACCCGTACAAAATTGGCCGCCCTCGCCAACTGTATACTGGCTATCCGCAGCGCGATTATGTACCGCTCGAGCAACGCTAACGCTAGCCTCCAGCAAAAAACCCGGCTACGCCGGGTTTTTTATTAGGCTGGCAGTAAAATTCCACCCAATTATTCTCAAGTTAATCAACTGCATTCCGGTAAAATTACAAAAGCAAATAGCTTAAGCGTGACACAAGTCTCACTTTGCAAATTTTACCCGCCTTTAACCCCCCATTGCGGTCAAACCCATTGTCATCCAATGTAAAATCCGCCACGCCCGCTGGGACCCAAATAGCTTTGCTTTCTTTAAGTTACCCCCAACTTCGCGGAGCGATCAGACCTCATAACAAACCTTTAAAAATTACTGGGACTAAATTCATGCTTAGCTTTATTTCTGGAATGTTCCGGAGTAACAAAACAGAAGATGCGGCGGATCTCGAAGAAAAATACACTCGCAGCTCCTATGCAGGAACTAAAGGTACCCGCACCATCTCTTATGACCCCAACTTAATCAAAGCACTCGAAGATGATCACCGTACCCTGATCAGTATTTTTCAGCGTATGTGGTCAGAAGGTTACGAGAAACAAAACTATCGCCAGTTATCGCAGCTGTTGACCCAATTTAAGTCTGGCTTTCAAGCTCACCTGATCAAGGAAAATGTACGCTTTTATGTTTATCTAGAGCAGGCCCTGGCTGGCGACGCCCACACCCTGCAGGTAGTTAAAGATTTCCGTACTGATATGAACGAGATTGCAAATGCTGTTGTGCAATTTTGTAAGCGCTACAACCATGAAGCCTTCACCTCGGAAATGGTTCGCGATTTCAAAATGGATTACCAGAAAATTGGGGAAGCTTTGACCCGTCGCACAGCCCTTGAAGAAAAAGAACTCTACGTCCTTTATCAACCCTCCTAAAAGCAACTATTAGTTTTTTTATCAGGAGTGGTGAGATATTTAACCTAGAAATGCCAGTAAGAAACAGTTCTTTACAATAGGCATACTATTTTTAAGTCCGCAGCCCACAAGGACGGGGCCGCATGCTTTTGAACTCCGAGCACCTAACCTTAGACCAAAGAGTCTCTCCTACCATCCCGCAATTTTTGCAGCTAAATAAAACTTAAAGCACCGCATTGGGGCAAAAGGCTTTCGGCCACCCCGAAAGGAAACCAAAGCTGCGCACTCAAGTTAAGTCCATTCAAATTTTCCGAACTAACCTCGCTTTACGTCCAATTCTCTATCGTCATCACTCAATCGGCACTAGACGTTTATTTAATTTTGTTTAAACATATAGGAATTAGAATTCAAAAAAACAATACAGAGTGGGATATTGGTCTAAGAAAGTTTGTAAGCTATCTGGCTAACAAGTTAAAAAATACAAAGACCGATAGAAAAACCAAAGCAGTCGGGGGGAGGTATGACTGAGCTAGACGGCACACTAGCCGAGCAACTACCAAGTGGTATTCATACCAGTGACAGTAGTTACCCAATTTATGTGATTATCGGTACGGGTCCAGTGGGTGTGCGCTGCGCACAAAAACTGCTGGAATTCTGTGACGAAGCTCAAATTGTTATCTATGGAGCGGAAACAGAATCTCCCTACAACCGAGTAAAACTTTCTCAGTATTTATCAAGCCATGTTGAGCTGGAGGAGCTTAATAACCCTATTCTCAGCCAAAGTGACCATCGGCTTGCCGAATATATTGATCGCAAAATCGTTTCGATCGATCGATCGCAAAAGACAGTTACTGATGCTGCAGGAAATGTACAGCCATATTCCAAGCTCATAATTGCTACCGGGTCAAACCCGATTATTCCAAATATTCAAGGCGCAGATCTGTCGGGTGTGTACCCTTTTCGAAGCTTGCGAAATACCAATGACCTGCTCACCTTAAGAGAGCAAAATGCTGATGTCTGTGTTATTGGTGCCGGTGCTCTGGGGCTTGAAGCTGCTACAGCATTGAAAACACCAAAAAATAATGTCACTTTGCAATCTAGAGGTCACTTACTCAGTGGCCTCTTAGGAGAGGAAGGTGAAGAGTTTCTTAAATCAGCACTCACCGCACTGGGTGTCGAGCTAAAGATATCAGACTCGCTAGAAACCATTGAGGAAAATGATAGCAAGCGCATACTCACTTTTGCCAGTGGAGAAAAACTTCCCGTTGACGCTATCGTATTGTGCACGGGAATTAAGCCGGAAATTAGCCTGGCCGAACAATGCGGTCTATCTACTGAGCGCGGAATCGTAGTCAATGAATGGATGCAAACTTCCGATCCAGATATTTATGCTGTAGGAGAGTGTGCTGAATTTGATCAAAAAGTTTACCAGCTTGTTCGGCCGGGATACGAGCAAGCAGAAAGTTGCTGTTCACATATTCACCGCAATCACAATAGAAGCCTTTCGGCTCAACCTTACTCCGGAAGTTATACCGATATCCAGCTGAAAATTGCCCATATTCCCTGCGGAATTATGGGGGAAGTAACACCGGAGAATATCGATCAGTTAGAAGGCGTAAAAAGCTACATCTATCGGAATCGCTTCAAGGGAATTTATCGGCGTTTATTTATCAAGGGCGAATATGTTGTCGGGGCCATTTATATCGGCAGCTGGGACGAAGCCAATGAATTGCGCCAGATAGTAGCACAAGAACAAAAAATTTCTCTGCGCGCACTGAAAGACTTTGAAAGCGAAGGGCGAGTATTTGCCAAAAAATCCGGCAATAGCATCAAAGATTTTCCCGATAGTTATTTGGTTTGTCAGTGCAATTCTGTCACCAAAGGGGAATTATGCAAAGCTATTTCCGACGGTAAGCGCAATTTAAATGAGTTGCAGCAGGCAACAACTGCCGGGTCAGTTTGTGGTAGTTGCCGCCCTCTAATGGCGGAACTTTTAGATACTCCAGCCCCAAACTTGGTAATGCGTCATTCAAAGGGGATATTGATCACTTCAATACTCTCACTAATTCTGATTTCGCTCGCCTTCCTGATGCCACCAACTCCGGTTTCCTCCTCGGTGCAAACGGCACTTTTCTGGGAAAAACTCTGGTATGACAATTTTTGGAAGCAGATTACGGGCTATACCATTCTTGCTATGTGCCTGTTTACTGCCGCTCTCAGTATCAGAAAACGCTGGAAGAGGCTTAGCCTTGGGCATGTCGATCACTGGCGGTATGCACACAGCGTTACAGGGTTAATCGCTCTAATTGCACTCGCTGTACATTCTGGCTTCCGCCTTGGTGAAAATCTGAACTTGGCATTAATGCTGGTATTTCTAACTGCAACCGCAACTGGCTCTCTCGTCGGCGTTTTTATGGCGCGCAACCACCATTGGACTGACCTGAAACTTCGCGAACACCGAAAATGGTGGTCCCGAGTTCACTATGCCCTGCTCTGGGCCTTACCGGTCCTTCTCGCCTACCATATTTTTGCGGTTTATTACTTCTAGATGAAATCATATCAATTTAAATTCTGGCATTACGGTGTATTGCTAACGCTGGCTATCGGCTCTGCGGTGGCATACAACCTTAATGTTGACGATAAATCTCTATTTATCAGTGGAGATGCTACGCACGGTCACCACCAGATTGAGCTGGCTTGTACTTCCTGCCATACCGATGGCTTTGCTGGTGAGGATGCTGTTCAGCAAGCTTGCCTGAATTGCCATGCGGAAGAACTGGAGCTTGTAGACGACTCACACCCCCGGCAGAAATTTTTAGATCCACGCAATGCTGTACTTCTAGAAACTCTTGACGCCCGGCTATGTGTAAGTTGTCACACTGAGCACAAACCACAGATCACCGGAGAGATGGGCGTAACCCTGGCGGGCGACTTTTGCTTTCACTGCCACAGCGATATTGCCGAAGAGCGCAGTAGTCACAAAGACCTGGGATTTGAAACCTGCGCAAGTGCGGGCTGCCACAACTATCACGATAATGGCTCGCTCTATGAAGACTTCCTTATCGCCCATGTTGATCAACCTGATCTATTGGAAACTGCAAAACTTCCCGCTCGTACAGCAGTTCAGTCCTGGCTAAATGAGCATTCAGATAAAGCCCCTTTGAAAGTTAGCGAGGCAGACATTAGCAGCTCTAGCCAGACTGCAGAAATCGCAACGGTCTGGGCACAGAGTATTCACGCACAAACAGAGGTGAACTGCAGCAGCTGTCACGTCGATGGGCAAATGCAATTCAGTAGCGTTGAGATTGTCGAGCAATGTGCTAGTTGCCACAGCGATCAAAAAGAGTCCTTCACTCAAGGAAAACATGGAATGCGCATGTCCAACAAGCTGGAAGAGGGCTTTATCCAGCAGGTCGGCGCCATCTCCCCGCAACAGGCCCGCCTTCCCATGAATAGCAGCGCAACGGATGAATTGAGCTGTGTCAGTTGTCACGGGCCCCATGAAGTAAATCTGCAATTTGCCGCTGTAGAGGCTTGCCTGGGTTGTCACAGTGACGAGCACAGTCTCTCTTACAAAGAGTCCCCTCATTTCGATACCTGGAATTCAAACCCAAAGGGTGGCGTAAGCTGTGCCAGCTGCCATTTACCACGGGAAACCCATGGCGAACAGGTTGTAGTTAACCATAATCAAAATCATAACCTTCGCCCCAATGAAAAAATGATGCCCGTTTGCCTGAGCTGTCATGGAGCCGAATTCTCCCTTGCTGCCCTGGCTGACAAAACTCTAATTAACAATAATTTCAAGCATAAACCCGCAGAGAAGCATGAAACCTTCGAGCTGATCCGCGAGCGTATTGCAAGGATTACCAAAAGCAAAAACAAGCAAAATCAATCCCAATAGGAGGGGAAAATATGCGTATTGCCGCTTGTATTATCGCTGGACTGGCACTGCTCACGGGCTGTGAGAAAAACCAGGGAGTTGCTCCGGAGCGAATGGCGGATGCCATCTTTGCCGTTATCGAGGCAGACAGGGCCAACTACACCAACAAGGTTGTAAACCGCCTGCAGAACGAGGAGAAAATCCTTGACGCTGATGAGCACTGGCAAGATAAGAAATTGCTACCACTTCCCGCGCAGATGATGCGCATGGGAGCTGAACGTGTTGCCGAAAATGAATCTGGCTTTAACTATGCCCTGCTCTCCCTGTGGCCAATCAACAAACAAAACAAACCGCGTACTGAGATGGAAAAAGAGGGCTTGCAGTACGTAATCGACAATCCAGGGAAAAACTTTTACGGCCGCGAAAAACTAGGTGATACCGAATACTTCACTGCCGTATATGCGGATGTAGGTGTTTCACCTGCTTGTGTGAGCTGTCACAACGACCACGTAGACAGCCCGCGCACTGACTTTGAGCTGGGCCACACTATGGGTGGTGTTGTTATCCGAATCCCGCTCTGATCAGTTAGTTAGTTAGTAAATAACTGCGTCCGACTTTCGGGTCGGGCAACTCTCTCACAAAATATTGCCGGCGGATATTTGTCGGTGAGAACTGAGTTTAGAATAATGTAAAAGAGTGGCGGCCGAATTCGTTTCGACCGCTCCCTCTTTTAAGCTGACTGGCTCTACTCCCGCTACTACCTCGCTGAAATCATTCAGACCAGTGGTTACCCGCTGTGGGCCTATTTCCGGGTCAGTCCAGTCTCCATTACGGCCCGCTTTTTCTTGGGCTTCGCTCCGCAAAGCACACCTAGGCATTACTATATTAATGTCAAAGTCCCGCAGAGCAAACCGACCAAGGTGATTGCAATACTGAGAAAACCTACTAAAAGGTCAGCGCAGAGGATCAATAAGCCCCTGCAACCCCTCTACTTTTATCTCTAAAGCTAATGCCATCAACTGTCCTAGACGCCCCTCTGGAAACCCCTTTTTTGCGAACCAAAGCAGGTACTCCTCAGGCAAATCTATTAAAACCCGGCCCGAGTATTTTCCAAATGGCATTTTGAGTCGAGCCAGTTCTACCAAGTCTTGTTTTTCGAACAACTTAACAACCACCTAAATATTGACAAAAAAAGGGAATGAAACTCCCAATTTGGATTTGTTGCCAGTTCATGCGGACTCTACACTGGCTCCGAAATAGTTGGCCTGCGCCGACTCTTTATACCTCAACCTTCCAGTAACAGAGGTGTCTATGCGTATCAAAGCTATCAAATATCTCAGCTTGGCCGCAGTATTGACTGCAAGCCTTGGAGGTACGGGCTGCGCCAATATGAGTGATACCGATCGCCGAATCGGCACCGGTGTCGGTATAGGCGCAGTAACAGGTGCCTTGATTAGTGGCGGGCGCCCCGGTGGCACTGCCGCAGGTGCGGTTATTGGTGCCGGTGCAGGCTACCTCTATGATAGGGAAAGAAAGCGCAGAGATTACTATCGTTATCGCGGTCGCTACTATCGTTATTAATTTACGGTTTATTTTCAGTAGCTAATTAATATAGTGCGAGTGCTATTTTATTTCAGTACTCGCACTGCTGAACCAAGTAAGGAAGTCAGCTCCCACCAAAACTGATTTCTATAAGGCAGAATTTACACAAGCTTCGTTTTCGTTTTGCCGCACCGTTCACAGCAATATTCAGTAACCAACTTTCCCTGCTTTACGTCAAACTTGCGCTCGGTGACCACTTTCCATTTATGAAAACCTTCCCTGCACAGGGTGCTGCCCTTGTGCTTTTGCCAAGCGGTTTTTCTTTTAAAAGGAATAACATCTCCCATTTGTTCTCGCACAATAAAGTTTGAACACTAATTTTATTTTGGAACAATAAAGTTTGAACACTAATCACTTCAAGAGCCTAAATGTACCTTTGGGGTATCAAACAGGTGAGATAAATGAAGAGGTAAGTTGCTTCAAATTACACACACATACCGACAATTTTATCCTAAAAAAAGAAAAAATTAGATATAGCATACCAAAAAAATCTTTATTAAAAAAATTCTTTCTATTTATTTGCTTATTGGTTGGTTACAAATCTAGCGCTCATACCTCATCATTACAAGTGAACCACCCGATCTTTGATGGAATCCATCTAGATTTGTAGCAACGCAGCCACTAATCCTCGGCAATGGAGCGCTCAGTCAGAAAGGTCAGAAATAAAAGAGTTATCTAGGTGGTAAAGACACGTTGGTCTTGCCCACAAAAAGTAGACACTCTAACTATGCGTATTTTCGCTCATACTCTGCTGGACTTACATAGCCCAATGCAGAGTGCCTACGAACTCTATTGTAGAAAATCTCAATGTATTCAAACACCTCAGATTTTGCTTGCTCTTCGCTTTCGAATGTTCCGGCATAGACCAGCTCGACTTTTAGCCTGCTAAAGAATGATTCCATTGCCGCATTATCCCAACAGTTAGCCTGGCGACTCATACTCGGCTTGCACTTGCTTTCGGACAAGAGATCCTGGTATTTCTGCGATCGATATTGCACACCCCTGTCAGAGTGAACTAGCAGTCCAGGCTTTATTGGTCGTCGCTCTAGGGCCATTTTCAATGCTCGACGTGTCAATTCATCGGTCATCTGCGAGTCGAATGCCCAACCTACAATACGTCGAGAGTACAGATCCATAACTACCGCGAGGTATAGCCACCTATCCAGAACCCAGATATACGTAATGTCACTGGTCCAGCGGCAATTTGGTCGATCCACATCAAAGCAACGCTTAAGTAAGTTGGCGGAGACGTTAATGCTCCCCTCTACGGGCTGACTATATCGAAAGCCTTTGCCGTTTCTCGCTTTAATATGTTCCTGTTGCATAAGCTTAGCGACGTAGTTCCGCGAGCATGGCTCACCTAACTCTTGAAGCTCGCAAGCAATTCTAGGCGCGCCATAACGACCTTTAAACTCAACAAACGTCTCTCGGATTTTCTCGATTGTTCGTATCTCTCTAATCGTGCGAGCAGATGGCAATCGCCCCCGCCATCGATAATAACCCGATCTTGAGACTTCTAAACACCGACACATCAAGCTAACCGGGAATGACCCTACATGCTCTTGTATCAATGCGTACTTTACTCTTGGTGGTTCGCAAAGTACGCAGCTGCCTTTTTTAGAAACTCAACCTCCTGACGAGCTTCATGCAGCTCCTTCTTGAGTTTGCGAACTTCAGCGCTTTCCTGTTTGGAATAGTCGACACCGTCTAAACTATTGAACTGCTTATCAGACAGTCGATTAAATTGACGACGCCAGTTGTAGATCTGCTGTGCGCTGACGCCTAGCTCTCGCGCCACAGAAGCCGTTGTTGCTCCAGCCTTTTCCGCTCTCTTAACTGCTTCTCTGCGGAACTCCTCCGTATACGCCTGAGTTCTTTTCTTACCCATGATACACCTCCGTGTTAGGCCTAAACCTAACTATACAGGGTGTCTACTAAACGTGGGTAAGTCTTACGTCTAACGCCGCCCCCAGCTGCATTTCCCTACTTAACCAGGGAAATTAATAAACCCCAGCCCCCATAGCCTCTGAAATTCCCTATCAGATAGCAGGAATACACCTTTCGATAATCACAGATACTCAAGGTTCATATCTCTATCCAGAGATGGCTAATTCTGCGCTCTTGCAAGAGCGATCAATCGAGAATTACTCTCCTCCCAGTTTGCCTATGATAATTAGTAAGTGCCGGGAGGGTGCGCGTGCATTTTGAATTCAGAAGTAAAGTTTCAGCACACTATCCGCAACACAAACCAGGCGACCTGAACCTTCAACCTCTACCTCAATATGATTGATCATTTCCACACTACGCTTCGATGGCACCAGGGACTTTAAAGTCGTACGAGCTCGGATACGATTGCCAGTCTTAACTGGATAAGGAAAACGCACCTGTTCAAGGCCGCAGTTTATAATCATTCTAGCTTCAGGGTAAGGCGGTTTTTCCGGATTGACAGCATCGGTGAGCTCGGGAATTAGCGATAGGACCAAAAAGCCGTGGGCAATTGTGCCTCCAAACGGCGATTCAGCCCTTGCTCGTTCTGGATCAATATGAATCCACTGGCGGTCTCCAGTTACTTCGGCAAAACTGTCAATGCGCGACTGGTCAACTACAATCCAGCGCCCAATATATATCTGCTGACCAATACGTGCTTGCCAGTCTTGGTAGAAAGCGATGGCCTTAGGGTTCTTAATGACTTGTAATTCACGATTGGTAGCAGGATCAACAACCGGCCCAGCTTTCGAAGTCCATGAATTTTTAAGCAAGTTACTGATGTAATAGGACAACTGATGCAGGTGATTATCATGGGTGCTTTTGAGGTCCAAATTGTTAATCCGAGCCCTAAGCAACCTTTCCTTTTCCCTGATGTACTCGAGCACGTCCATCATCTCATCCTGTATTAATGACATTGAAGCAGCGTAACTGGACCTAAAATTAATTTTGTGCGGCAGCTACTTCCAACTCCACGTCTTGTTTCTAAAACGCCTTGCGGCTGAGTAGGTTAAAATGGTTTGTTTCCAATCGACCCAAAGGCGACAACGCCGGCGACTCCATCGCTACACAAAGCCAATAGCGTTGCGCCAACGTGCAAAGGTTAAACCAAAAGCTCCCCATTTCTCTTACCTTACACTCAAGCCACGTGGCTGGTTGCGAGTTAAGCAAAGATACAAGATCAAACTCGATCGTAGAAAAAGGCAGTCGAAGCCCCAAACCACACACTTTGGACACAGACTCTTTAATGCACCAAACCCTTGTTAACAATTCACAGTGAGCAGTGCTTGGGATAGTCATTACCTGGTCATATTGCTCTGGACTAAGTAAATGCCTGAAATTTAGACCTGAGCCCAGTTCACGAGCAAGGGGCTCCAGATCTATACCTGGATCAACGGTAGAGCTAAGCGCAATCGCGACCACACCACTAGCATGAGAAATACTAAATTTTATTGGGGCCACACTTTGGTTTAAAACTCTAGGCCTGCCTTGCTCATCAGGGAAAATTTCCCAATCTGCCGGCAAAATACTTACGCCACTTTTAGCGGATAAAACATAACGCAATAGGTAACGACCAAGCAGAAAATGTAGGCCCGCCGCTCGATTAACAATCCCACTATATCTTTTCTGCTCAGCCTCGCTAACTGTGGTGAAGACAGTTTGCGGATCATGCTCGATTAGAGTTTCAAACTCCTTCACGGTAGCAATCCAAAGACCTATATCCCTGTTAACTCCAGTCTTCATAGGGTCCGCTCAAAAAGAATAATGCAACTTAAACTCGATAAAATCCTCATCCCGTACTGGATACAGCCAAGTATCACTGCGGCCCACATTGAGGAATAAAAACGCCCGAGTTTCGATTCTAAAATAATCGCTCAGACGGTGTTCTAAGCCTAAGTCGAGGTAGTTGCCATGACTATCGAAGTCATAACTTATGACCCCTCGAAATTCGCTGTCACCGGTATCACCGAAGCTAGCTCTAAGGCCGACAAAGAGATCGTTCTGACCTAATGTTTCAGCTTGCTCATCCCTATCGTCGATTAGATATTCGGCGATCAAGGACAGATCTTGCATACTATCCGGTAGCGAATAAATCGGGTGCTCAAGGCCAACGTTTGCAGCAAAGAAACCTTGCTCCAGTTCGCGACCAGTTTTCGCTTCCAACTTCAAGGTCGTGTCGCCGAGGAGATAAAGTGTGTCCAGTAAAAAATTCTCGGTTTCGATGTAAAAGGGAGTCAACATCGTCGCTGAAGGGCTAGGCCTTACCAGTAGTGGCGCCCGCCTAGTGCCTCTGAAGTAACCGATCCCTGTTTCTAAATCACCAGCGTAAAAATGGCCTCGCAGAGCAACATCTCCACCTCTATTCGAGCTTTCAAAAAGTGCCCGGTCCGAAATCGGTAGTCCGAATGACGGGCGCTCTGGAAATTCTCGCTCACGAAAAGTTGGCAGATAGAATATCGATAGTTCGCCGTTATCAAAACGCAGACCTAAAGATGCGAAGGTCTGCCCCATCTTTTCCTTTCCGTCGATAGCTTGGCGCAAGTCAGCCTGATTAAGTACATTGACTATATTCAGAGATTCAGAAACGCCCCAAAAGAAAGTGCTAACACCAAGATTCAGCGATAACTGATCACGGCGCCAGTGAAGGCTGGCTTGGCGGATATCGGCATAACGACGCTCCCCATCCTGCTTATCCCAGCTACCAAACAACCGCAGCTTATAGCCAGTATCACCAATATCCCCCTCAGCATTTGCTTCAATTTCCAGCCCCGGTCCGAAGCGGTAGCTATCATCAATGGCCAGCGACTCCTCTTCTGCAAATATACGAGCCGTGGCCGCGATATCAACAGAATACTTGTCAACCTTGACCTCTGCGAGGACCGGCATAATGGTAAGGCTTAGACACAGCTGCACCCAAAACGCTAAACGCAAGACCCCCATACCCTTAATCCCGGAGTGTATTGCGATGGAAATTCGCAACTGAGAGACCGGTACCAAACTCGATGCGGCTATAGCTTAAGATCGTTACGTTTCCACTCTGCTGATTATGCATAACCACCTCCATGGGCCTCCAATAACGATCGTCGTAGAGGCGAAAATCCCTTGCGGAAAAAGTCTTGAGCAGCGTTTCCTTACGGTCGAAATAGTCTATACGGAAGATACGTCGAGCACTCTGATCAACCCAGACCCGCTGCCGGCTATATGCAGAGTGAGAGTCTTCTGGCACTCGGTCAATTACGTCACAAACCAGGGCACCATCTTCGCATGATTCCTCTCTCACGTAGGTATAGCGGAAATCGTCGACCGCCTTATCAGACAAGTCCTCGAACGAAAACTCACTACCGACGAACGCACCACTCTTATTGCGAGATGAGATCCTCTTAATACGGGAATAGGCAGGCAAATATAACCACTGCTTATCGGTATCCTCTAACTGCGGATGCGTTAGAAGCGCCGTGCCCCGGATATCGGCAGGAAAATTGAAGCGGATTAACGATTTGTCTCCACCCTCGTGACTCTCAAGTGAGCTGATCTGCAGTTCACGTCGAGTTTCATCTCCGGCCCTGTTGCGTAGAATCATCGTCAATTCGGCAACACTGTCGCCGTAACCAAGATCACGGTTATCCACTGCCACTGCGACCTCCCGCCCCTTTCTAACATCGCTAGCAGCGCCTTGAACCGGCAAACCGATTAGGCCACAAAGTATTGTCACTGGAAGGAGGAGACGGTAATCAGTTCGCATTATTTAGTTCCTTGTCGGTACGAAATTGCAGGTTCGACGTACGTGTCCTGCGCATAAAGGTTAGAACCAAGGCCGGTAGTAATATCAAGTCAAACACCAATGCCAACACAATAGACATCCCCGTGAGCATACCCATCTGGGCATTTTTCTCGAACGCCGAGGTCGACAATAGAAGGAAGCCTATCACTAGCAGCATTGAGCTAATCACGATCCCACCCATAGTCTTACTAATGGTTTCGCTTACGCTATCTTCAGGACTGAGCCCCCGCTTTAGACCGTTGACATACTGATAGAGGAAGTGAACTGTATCATCGACGATTATGCCGATCGCCATTGCCGACACCCCAGCCAGCCCCATTGAGATTTGACCATTAACGAGATACCAAAATCCAAATGCTGCCGCGACTGGAAGCAGGTTTGGAACCAAGCTCAATAGACCAATATCGAGTGAGCGGAATACCAGCATCAACGTCAATGAAATCACCACAAACGCTAGCGAGGCACCTTCAAGGAGACTTACAATATTTGATTGACCAATGTGGGAAAAAATCACTGCGGGACTGCTGTGATAGATATCAATGGAGCGAGGTTGGTTTTGCAATAACCACTCTTCGACCCGTTTTTCAAAAGCAATTAAGCCCACCGAGCTTAGATTCTTTAATCGTGCAGTCAGTTTCACCGAGGATTTATTCAAATTCACCTGATGGGTCACATCACGACCAAACGGCAACGACATCTCGTATAGCAGGAACTGCTGTGCAGCGGTAATTGTATCGCCAGGTAACCGGTAAGAGTCCTCATCACCACCATTCATCAAACGGTTAAGATCCTTGATTCGGTGCAGGGGGCTTGCAGTTGTAAAAACTTCTGGCTGCTCATGTAGCCAGTCATCGAATGTATCAAGAAACTGTAAAAACTCTGGCTGAAACATACCGTTCTGCTCTGGTACCGAGAGCGAGTAATCGATTGTATAAATACCAGAAAAGTGGCGATCGATACGTTCAGAATCAGCACGGAAGGGCTGCGACTCATCAAAATAGCGGATTAAATCATCGTTTAATTGATTCAATGGACTGAGTGCAGCGACGCATAGGGACAAAGGTAGCATTAGCCACAATATCCGCTGGCGGTAAGCGATAACCCAGCCTGACAACAAAGCCATGCGATTAATCAGTCGGTTGGCACCTGTTTCCCGCGTTGAAAAACGAATACGCAGCAGAAGCTGTGGTAGAACCGTCAACGACAAAAGTAGCGAGAAGAGCACACCTAAGGCAACTATATTGCCAAGATCTCGAAACGGCGGTGAGTCACTGAAATTCATCGCCAGAAAACCGATAATAGTAGTGACATGGCTCACCGCAATCGGCTTGAGATTGCGCCGGTAGGATTGCAAGACTGCTTCTTCACGAGAAACACCACTGCGTATCTGGCGCTGAATATAGCTGAGGATGTGGATGGCCGACGCTACTATCACCGTGAACATGATGATTGGAGCCGATACTGATGGCGCAGACAATTGAATACCGAGCCAACCAGCTAGACCCAAAGACCCTAGCAGTGCCAACACTACTACCGTCAAAATAGCGCCACCTGCAGCAGGTGATCCGAGAATTAGAGCAGCGCTGACCAGCACAAAAAGGATCATCAACGGTATCAGCGTGATGAAGTCTTTTTTTGCCGCCTGGAAAAAGGCACCGTTCATCTCCACCACACCGGTGACAAAAAAACGATGATCCGGATATTCCATCTTGAATGACTTAATCAATTCATCGACAGCACCGGTAACGGCTAGCACTTCGGCCTTATGGTCTAACCCTGGCAACCGAATGGTCGCATTGATCGCGGTAAATCGTCCGTTCTTACTAACCAAATTGCCAACCAAGTCCCTCTCACTACTAGCGGCAGTTTCAATAAAGGCGATCCTTTGCGGCGTCAATTCGTCAAGCTCGTAGACGAACTCCTCAATCAAAATATCATCGTCTTCAGCAGAGCTATAGGGGAAGTTCGTTAGCGAATCTACTCGAGAGACATGGGCCGTCCGCCACAACGCGCGTGTCATTTCATGTATAAGGCTCAGAGTACGCTGGTTGTAGATGTTGTCATCCACCGGTTCAATCATGATGAACACGTTATCAGTCGTGCTATAAGTATCTTGCATCTGCTCCAAGCGCAGTAGGTCACGATCGTTATCATCGAAGAAAACGCGATAATCACTGGCCAGCCCCATCCGTTTTAGGCCAACAGCCGACATCAATGTGAGCAACAGCACCAGCGCTAATAGCCACTTACTGGCGCCAGAGCGAATGATCCAATCGGTCTTTATATTTTTGTTCAAGGTATTTCTTTCCTTTCGGATAAAAAGGCTCGCAGCGGCACCATTACTCGCTCTACATCCTTCTCAACCCCCATTACCAGCTCCGACGCTCGACAACTAAGCCATTTACGTCCCACTAAGAAAAGCCCAGGCTCTGGAGTCCTTCCATAGTTTTCAATGAAGCCCCTCTCATCGACACAGTGCGGCAACTTTAGCCAGCTCGTTCGGTCGCAATAGCCTGTTGCCCAAATCACTGTATCTATGTCATGCCAACCGACGGAGTCGAAACGGATTTGACGGCCAGAGCACTCCAAAGCACGGCCAACAATCTTTACGCCTTTAGCCTTCAGCCGTCTATTGTTGTATTCACCACAGGGGACAGGGTTACGCTTTTTTAATATCTTCGCGATGAGGCTGTTCTTATCGGCGGAAAGGATACGCAAGCGATCAAGCCACCAAAAAATATCACGTCCGAACAAACGGTTGGGAGGCAGGCCACGTGGGGAACCCGTGGCCAAAAACACATTGCAACGTCCCGCTAGCCGGTCCACGATCTGACGCCCAGTAGCACCATCCCCAATAACGGCAACAGTGTGGCCATCAGAAATGACATCGGTTGAGGCGAGACTACCGTCTAGTTGCTGCACCTCTCCAGCAAGTTGGGAACTTATCGCCGGCACCTGGGGTATCTGATTAGCACCAGTTGCATTGACGATACTGGTGGCGAGCAGAGACGTGCCGTCGGCAAGGTCGACCTGAAAACTGCCGTTCGAAAGGCGATCGAGACCAACAACTTCACAGCCTTCTCGAACCTGAAGATCAAAGTGGCCTGCATAGCTGACCAAATAATCAGCTATTTCTACTGTAGTCGGGAAGCCCTCAGGATCGCCCGGAAAGGCTAGTCCTGGCAGGGCACAGAATTGACGTGAAGTGAATAGCTTCATACCTTCGAGCCGGTTACGCCAAACGTCGCCAATACTATCCCGTTCAAGCAGAAGGTAGTTGAGATCAGCCTGCTGCAGCATTCGTGCGGTGTGAAGACCGAACTGGCCTCCACCGATAACTATGCAATCAAGTCGCGACATCAACTGCGCTCCAAAGCTGTTCTTGAAAAATTCTTTTCGAGATGTGCCACAAGAGCGTTAATCGTTGGGTAGTCGAAGGCTAGCGTCGGATCGATGTCAACAGAGAGGTGGTCCTCCACCATAGTCGATAGCTGGACATGGTCTGCCGAGTCTAGACCTAGACTTGAGAAAGAGGTGTCACTGTGCTTATCAATCGAAAATTCTGGTGTCTTAGCAGCGATAAAATCTGTGATCTGTTCCACCAGGTTTTTCATTCTAAATTCATTCGTCATCTTATATTTCCTATCAACGGTTCATGCGAGCTGCGCCTCTTCGGCTGCAATCAGATCCCTGCAGGCAGTCCTACGAACTTTGCCGCTGGTGGTTTTCGGAATACCGCCAGGCTTGACCAGCAAAAGCTGGTCGAGGGCGACATCATGTGCCAACATCACTGCCTCACGCAGCTCCTGTCGGAGTTCATCGTGGTTTCGGTTAAGAAAGGCGTGGCGGCGAATCTCAACAATGGCTGCCAGTCGGTTTTGGCCATTGCTATCCACAGTGAAAACCGAGGCTCCGTTATTGCCTGCCGCATCAGGATGGTCACTACAGGTACGTTCAATATCGTATGGATAAAGGTTGCGGCCGCGCAGGATTAACATTTCCTTAATCCGCCCGGTGATATACAACTTATTGTCACGGACGAAGCCCATGTCCCCGGTTTTGAGGTAATAATGACCGTCGCAGGGCGATATACGAGCACCGAATTGCTGCTTACTAATCTCAAGGTTGTTAAGATAACCTTGTGCTATTGAGGCACCACTAATCCATATCTCACCAATACAACCCTCATCTGCTAGCCGGCCACTCTCCGGATCAACAACCTTCAAAATCATCCTTGGCGTGATACGACCGCAGCTAACCACTTGACGCCCCTCACCAGTAGATTGCAGTCGACCAGAGTCAAATGCTGCGGGATCGAAAGCCAGGGTTTCAATGCCTACGCCTTTCGGTCCTCCAGAGACAAACAAAGTGGTTTCAGCCATGCCGTAGCAGGGAAAGAAAGCAGTAGAGGAAAAACCGTAAGGCTGGAAACGTTCAGCAAATATCCTCATAGTGTCGGCGCTGACAGGCTCAGAGCCATTCAAAGCCACCTTCCAGCAACTCAGGTCTAATCCCGATAAGTCCTCTCGCTCACCTATGAACTTGATGCAGTGCTCATAGCCAAAATTAGGTGCAGCAGAGCTATGAATTCGATAGTGAGATATCAATTCTAACCACCGGCGTGGACGCTGAACGAACTTCATCGGTGGCATGAAGACGTAGGTACCACCAAGGAACAATGGCTGCAGCATATGGCCTATCAGTCCCATATCGTGGAACTGTGGCAGCCAGCCGCCAGCAATTACACCTTCGCGGTGGCCACACGCCTGCTGGATAGCCAATTGGTTATCGATAATGTTGGCGTGACTTACCATCACACCTTTGGGTAGATCAGTAGAGCCTGAGGTGTACTGAACAAACGCCAACTCATCTGGAGCCGGAAGAGGTAACTCTACATCTTTAGCAGCACCAACCTGCTGCTCATCAATCCAGGCCTGGTCGCCCAAATTAATCGCCGGTAATTCTGCTAATTGCTCAAATAGCTGTTCACGAGTCTCAGCGGTCGTCAGAATGGCTTTGGTCTTTGCATCACCAAGAATACGAACAGTGCGCTCTAATTGCTGAGCATTGCGACTCAGGTTCAGGGGTACAGCAATGACGCCAGCCGCGAGGCAGGCGAGGAAGTTGACCACAAAATCAAGACCAGCAGGGAAAAGCAGAGCAAGCGGCTGGCCTCTATATCCGCGCTCGACTAACAGTCGGGCCCGTTCCAGTACCTGCTGATTCAGTTCACCGTAACTCAGCGATAGAGCACTATCAGGCCCATGAGGCTGGAATACGCAGGCGGTACGGCTAGGCTCATTAACCACGTGTCGGGCGAACTGATCCATGAAGCGCTGAGCTGGAAAAATCTTATCCGTCATGAGCCCAACTCCTCACCCTTTAAAGCTCATGCTTTTGAGCTGTGCCACGCACCGCTGCAATGAATCAACAAAACGATCTATATCATCAAGGCTGGTAAAGCGGCCGAAGCTAATCCTGATCGCACTTTGTATTTCTTCATCACTTAGCCCCATTCCTTGTAATACAGGCGATAGTTGACGGGTCTTGTTGTTACTGCATGCAGAGCCAATCGACACCACAATCCCATCTTTCTTTTCCATTAACAGAGCAAGCGCCTCACCCCGAATGCCTGGAATCGATAGGTTTAAGGTATTGGAAATCGCCCCCTCATAATGACTAGCACCATTGATATGTGTTTCGATAGAGGATTTGCCAAGCTGTTCGATCAAGTGCTGTTTGCACTTCAGACAGTGATGATCCCAGTACTCAAGCTCCCTGCGACATTCGTCAGCAGCCTCACCGAGTCCGGCGATAGCGACCAAATTCTCGGTACCAGAGCGCATTGCCATCTCTTGTCCACCACCATGAATCAAGGGAGATATGCGATCTATATTCTGGATATATAGGCCGCCAATACCCTTGGGACCATAGAATTTGTGTGCGGAAAAAGAAACAAAATCAGCACCTAATGCCTCGACATCAAGAGGCCGCTTACCTACTGCTTGCACTGCGTCGACATGGAACGGAATGCCTCGGGAGCGGGTCAGCCTTGCCACCTGATCCACAGGTTGAATAACGCCGGTTTCATTGTTCGCATACATCATGGAAATCAATCTGGTGTCAGGCCGGATAGCTTCAGCGACAGCCTCAAAACTGACGGCGCCACTCGGTCCCGGCTTCAAGCAGGTGACTTCGAATCCGAATTGGTGGGCGCAGTATCGGATAGTTTCTAGAACTGAAGGGTGCTCAATCGCCGTGGTTAGGATATGGCCGGCCCTACCCAGGTCGTTCATCAGGCTTCCTTTAATAGCCCAGTTATTGGCTTCAGAACCGCCGGAGGTAAAGAAAACTTTTTCCGGCGCGGTACCCAGTAGGCTAGCGACATGGGTCTTTGCTCGCTGGATTAGCTCACGATTACTGGTCGAAGGAAGCGTACGCCCCGATGGATTAGCAAAGAGCCGAAGCGCAGAGGACATAGCCGTAGCTACAGCCTCCGACACCGGGGTTGTGGCGTTGTAGTCGAAGTAACCCTCAATCGAGTGAGCATTTGTCATGGCATCACCTCCCGACAATCTTTGCCAACTAAGCTCAGCAACCTATGATGAAGCTGCTGCAAAATCTCAACACAATGGTGTTGTGATGGCTCTAGTTCACCAAGCATGCCTTCTATTTCGCTACTTGTTCTCCCGGCAAGCTGTTCCGGTGCCAACCCCTCAAGCGAGGCACAGAAAATGTTGGCCGTCGCCACCGAAGTAGCGCAGCCCCAAGCTCTAAAGCGAGCACTGTCAATCAGTCCATTGGTGATGTTGATCTGAACGCGAATCCGATCTCCACATACTGGATTGCCAATTTCATATTCGTAATTGGGTTCGTTGATATCACCGACATGAGCCGGGTCGGAAAAGTTGTCAATGATGATGTCGTTGTACATGTTGTAGCTCCATCTTGGACAGCTGTAATTAGGCGACGACTGGACAACTGCCGCTAGCAGCCTGCTCTGCGTCCAAATCTTCAAGCCGCTTATCTAAATTAACCGCACAGCAACCAAATTCTTTTGACTCAGGTAGGCGCATTACATACTGCATGCGTTGACCACTTCTTCCCGAACGACTCGCTTCAGGCAACAGTCGCACCAAGTCCTCAGTAAGCATGAAACCAGGCGTCGAACGTGCGAGAGGGTCAAGAATTGCCAATTGGCCGGTCTGGCCCGGTTCGACCTCTCGATCTAGTTGTTTGGGGTCTCTTACCGAGAAATGAACGAAGGGGGAGACATGCTTGATTCCATACTCATCGTCAATAGCAATGACATTGGATTCAACCAAGGCGTAGATGTCACGGATCTGGCTCTCTTCAACGCCCAAGTACTCGATACATTCACTGTTGAATTCTGCACGTGACAACATCTGGCCTGAGAAGCGCTTCCACCCCCCAAGAGTGATGATGTAACTACTCTTATCGAGTTTAATTCGGGTGTTGGTAGCTTTGAGGTAGCTGATAAAACGATTGATCAGGAATGGAGGACCAATCAAATGGCGACTGAATTTATCATTCCAATCCTCAAGCTGTTCTAAGGCCTCTTCGGGCTTAAAAGATTCTTGCCGAACCATGAATCTATGAGTGTCCAGCAGACCTGCGAGCATATTGAGGGCCTTGATCATGCCCATTTCAGGAATTTCCTCGGTTGAGGGGCAAAGATAAAGGCCGGCACCTTTGGAGATCTTTAGGAATTCGCGATACATCGAGTAAATCCCCAGCACCGCATTGTCAACGGTGTCCGCGCAGCGGCGCGAAACGCTGGGAATACCAGAGGTACCTGTGCTTCGCATTTCTAGCTCTACATCACGTAGGCTGACTGAAAGTAACTTATGGCTATCGTTTGATTTAAAAAGCTCAATGGGAATCAGAGGTATTTTGATCAGGTCAGCTGGAGTTGAGATCATATCCGGTGTCACTCCTTTGCTATCGCAAGCGGAGCGGAAAAAAGCATTGTTCTCATAGTGATAAGCGAATGCCTCATGGATCAAGCCTGTCTTGAAATCCAGTAAGTTATCCTCTGTCATCGAATAGAGTTCCGCCACAGATGACAGTGCCACCTTTAAAGGGTCTAACCCGTTTTCCTTGAGTATGTTTTGTAACTGTATCGACATTTCAATCTCCATTTTTAAAGTCAAATAAGACACGGCCTCAATCGTCTATGCGGAGGCATTTAGGCTATTTTTTTACTGTTTTAATCAAGCTGATATATATCAAAAAACTTAACAAAAACCTCAAAGCTTGAATTAAGAATGGTTTAAACATCAGAGAATTTAGAACTCGACTGAAAGACCCATCCGGGAATCATGCCGGGTAAACCTGCCGGGTAAATCTGCCGGGTAAATCTGCCGGGTAAATCTGCCGGGTAAATCTTTGACCACCATCAAGAGTCTCTACTTATCGATTCTATTTATTATTTTCCGAGAGAAATATTAAACACATTAGAAATTTTAACAATCACTTCAAAGTAATTTTCTTTATTTTTTTATTTTTCTTGCCGCGTAGTATGGTTTTTTTTTTGCTACATGACCAGCCCCTCTCACTTACACCCACTTACAATCTTACCCCTTCAAATTACCTCTAAAAATTAGCCAGAACAATCGGTCCGCCAATCACATAAAAATCATCTTGCGATCATGAACTCACAACAAAACGAACAGGCTTTATACATATTTTTTTTACTATTGAAGCTTGCACTCACACCTGAACTCCGACTCCCAACGGGAAACCCAAGAAAGCACCTTGCCGCCAATTACAGCAAATTACAGCTTATATTTTGGTAACATATTGTGACCAGCCAATTAACAAATATAAACTATTTGATGACAAGCTTAATAGAATTAATTCAATCTTAGGGGTAGAGTAAATTCGCACAAATATTCAAGCTTACATTGTCGTTTTTCCTCAATCTTTAATCTCCCTGCTATTTTTCAGCAGAAAATTCGTATTTTTAAGTAAAGATTGATACATCACATTCATATAAACCACACCACAATTAACAACACGCCCCGCAACACCAAGTAATTTATTGGATATTTTTTTATTACAACGATCTACTTTAAGGAGAATAGTACCAAGTAAGGCGCAACTGTACTTCCACCTCCTTTTCTTTTACCTACACCAACTAAACGCCATTAATTCTCATGACTAAAATAGAAAACTCAGTCTCATTTATGACAACCATCCATAATAATCTATTTATTACTCTTTATTTTTTAACTATCAATAAAAAATTATCCACATTATCTTTGCGAGATTCCCTATTGCACAATTAAAACCACAGAAACAATGGCCATTTTCAACACACAAAAAACCAGAATACCGCTTTAGACATCCCTCAGAAATACCCAATCGTGCTTACACATTTTATTACCATGGGAAAATATCTATTCAGCAGGCACTTTAGAAGCATCCACCAAACTAAAAATGCTGAAAGCTGAGCACCAGGGATAGATTTACCTACATCCGCCGATGAACTGAAAAACATTATCTTTGCCGGCCAGCTTAAAGAAGCACTACAAAATCGGCTTCAATTATAAAGCGCATACCAAACCTCGTAGATGTGGCTGAAGATAAGATCTGATTTCTAGCTAACTTTAGGAGTACTTTGCAAAATGAGAGAGCATACGGCACACGCAATCTACGTAACATTTTCTTATTTCATCTAGCAATGGCGATATTTAGTATCAAAAGAAACAGAACACCTTCCTAGTACCTCCGAGCCACCTCCCAATTAAGCCCCATACTTCACCCTAACTTAGTGTTAAATTATTAAACTCAACTTTCCCACCAAAAGTATCCACTAGACCGGAAGTTATGAAGAGTATAAATTTTTACAGGCACAGAACCACACACTTAATTGAAAATCGTTATCATTACCAATATTACCTATAGAATATGAGCGACAGAGAACTTTCTGAAACATCTAACTCGATGAAACAGCTGCTCGACAATTATTTGCCATACGGCTTTAAGACTGAAGAGATATAGATCAAATCACCGATCTAAAGCATTGCACCATACTTTGCCATGAAGCTCACCTAGTAGACATTAATGTCGCGGCTCAATATTCTTTTCAACAGAAGGTACGTATCAATTTTTAGTTACAGTCGGCTAAAAATTTAGAGCTATAAAAAAAACACTTGAGGACTTCTTAGGCTTTTATGCCCCAATGAAAGATATTCAACACCTAACAATACTTCGACTAGATCCTTTGGAGGCTGTAAGGGAATATTCGGCAGCATATAATAATAAAATTTCTGCCTAGACCATCTAGGTCAAAGGTGAAAAAAGTGCGTCATGTCATAACGCATTAAAATGGATGCACAAAACTGCTCTATGAGAGAAAAGCACTCATAAGTTCGCCAACTCAAACCTTAAGGGATCATTGCATCTTTTGCTCTCAGAAATTAGTGACAAGCATCTTCAGGTAAGACTCCCATTGATCTACAAACTATTTTAGACAAGCCACTAAGAAGTTGATATTACTCATACTATTAAAACCTTAAGGTCACTTAGGATATTTTGGCTTTTCGAGTGGACTCCCTCGCCTCTTTAAGAATCAAAAAACCACCTCGAGTGACAACAGCCGAAATTATTAAGCCTATAGCAAGATCAGGAAAACGACTATCGATTACCGCCACTAGTAGTCCTGACACAATCACTCCTAAATTTGCGACAACATCATTGGCTGAAAAAATCCAAGCGGCTCTCATATGTACACCCCCTTCCCTATACTTTGATATTATTAGGAGGCAAACAACATTTGCTAACAAGGCAGAGGCCCCTATTGATATCATTAGTATACTTTCTGGCTCGCTTCCAAAAAGTGATCTCCTACAAACCTCATACAACACCCACAATCCCAATATAATTTGAATTATTCCACTGACATTAGCTGCCTTAGCTTGATATATAACCCCTCTACCTACAACAAATAAAGAGATCCCATACACAGCAGCATCAGCCAACATATCTAGAGAGTCAGCAATCAGTCCTGTTGACTGAGCAAACCATCCAAGAATTAATTCAAACACAAACATAATTGCGTTGATCACTAGCAGCACCATTAAAGTGCTTCTCTCTAATTTATCTGCTTGCTCTACACCGCAACCACATTCAGACATATTCATGCCCTCTCTAAACAGAACTCCACTTAGGGATATTTATGTTTTAAACATCAACAATTACTTACTTCAAATTCTCTCTCGAGGCTAGATCCTGTCTTTCTTTAAAAATTCAGATCATATTTATTAGTCAACCTCATGAGAAGTCAAATTACAATTCACTAAAATCAGAGATCAAGGGCACCAGCACTTCCGCCCACTCAATTTAGGACCTATAAAGGTTGGCATTGAACTAGAATAAAAATCTGCAAGCAGTAAACTCATACTAAACCTACACACTAAAAACCCGTCACTCCATTGAGGCAATAGAAACATCTATTATTTTCTATTTATCTTATATAAATATCAAGCGCATCCATTTCTTTCATGCTCAAAAATGAACCAACAAACACTTAAATATTTTCATTAAAATTTTGCTCACCCCTACCTAAATATAAGCAAAGGTGAGCATCATAAATTATGTTTATATTTTCAATATACCTTCTCTTCCATGCACTATCCGATAAAGCAATGGCAGTACAAACAAGGTTAGGAGAGTAGAAGAAATTATGCCTCCAATTACCACCGTAGCTAGTGGTCTTTGAACCTCTGCTCCAGTACCTACATTCAAAGCCATAGGAACAAAACCGAGACTTGCAACCAACGCAGTCATCAATACTGGACGCAGGCGGATCATAGCACCATCGATAATGGATGTGAGCAACTCACCACCTTGCTGACGAAGTTGTCGGATGAAGGAGAGCATTACCAAACCGTTTAACACCGCCACACCAGATAGTGCAATAAATCCTACTCCAGCAGAAATAGATAAAGGCATATCGCGCAACCATAGGGACAAGACACCTCCAGTAAGCGCCAGGGGTACTCCACTGAAAATAATTAAGGCATCCTTGAATGAACCAAAGGCCATCACCAGAAGTCCCAGAATTACCAATAGTGTCAGTGGAACCACTATTGAGAGGCGAGTACTGGCGGATTCCAATTGCTCGAAAGTGCCGCCGTATACTAGCCAGTAACCTGCAGGCAAAGAGACCTGCTGATCAATACGGCTCTTCGCCTCTTCAACAAAGGACCCCAAATCACGGTCGCGGACGTTGGCAGTTACCACAACACGGCGCTTACCATTTTCCCGGCTGATCTGGTTGGGGGCAGGGGTCATTTCCAAGTTAGCAACTTCTGACAAGGGCACATAGCTACCCAATGGGCTACCAGTAGGTAACGGAACAGGTAAATCCCCAAGGTTCTCATAGTCTCGTCGCAAGCCTTCCGGCAGACGCACTACCAGATGAAAACGGCGATCGCCTTCGTAAATCAATCCAGCCTCTTCACCTCCAATAGCCGCTGAAACCAAATCTTGCAAGGTTTGCAGATCTATTCCATAGCGGGCGAGTGCGATTCGATTCGGCACTATTGATAGAATCGGTAGACCCTCCACTTGTTCTACACGAGCATCAGCAACACCCTCAATTCCATTTAGCACACCGAGAATTTCATTTGAAGAAGCCACCAGCTGATCCAGATCATCACCGAATACTTTAATACCCAGGTCTGCACGTACGCCGGAAATTAGTTCATTAAAGCGCATTTGGATTGGTTGGGTGAACTCGTAGTTATTTCCCGGTAACTGACGCACAGCTTCTTCGATTTCAGCAACCAATTGTTCCTGGGGCAGTTTCGGATCGGGCCATTGGTCACGGGGCTTCAGGATCACAAAATTGTCGGCTACATTTGGCGGCATTGGGTCTGTTGCTACTTCTGGTGTACCAATTTTTGCGAATACTTTATCTACTTGAGGAAACTCCTTAATACGCTGCTCCAACAAGCTTTGCATTTCTACAGATTGCTCTAAACCGGTACCAGGAATACGCAGGGCGTGTAAAGCGATATCACCCTCATTGAGCTGAGGAATAAATTCAGAACCCAGTGTTGTTGCAAGCCAGCTGCAGAACAGTACTAATGCAAGAGCCCCAGAAAGTACTAACCAGCGCACTTTCATTGCAGCAATCAACAGTGGTTTATATAAAGATTTGGTCGCAACAATAACTTTGTTTTCATTTTCACTGATTTTACCTGTCAGGAAAACAGCAACTGCTGCAGGCACAACGGTCAATGAAAGCACCAGTGCAGCGAGTAAAGCCATCACTACAGTGGCAGCCATGGGGTGGAACATCTTCCCTTCCACACCTGTAAGCGAAAATAGAGGGATATACACCACGGTAATGATCAAAACACCAAACAAACTTGGGCGAATCACTTCGTTGGTAGCTTGGAATACTAGCTCCAAACGCTCTTGTAGGGGCAGCTTGCCTCCGTTGCGATGCTGGGCTTCGGCAAGTCGGCGAATCGCGTTCTCCACAATTATCACGGCCCCATCGACAATCAGGCCAAAGTCAAGGGCTCCGAGACTCATCAGATTGGCGGAAACACCCGTTTGCACCATGCCGAAAATGGTGGCAAGCATGGAAAGCGGGATTACCGCTGCAGTAATAAAGGCGGCTCGAATATTTCCCAGCAACAAGAACAATACCACGATAACCAGCAGCGCACCCTCAACAAGGTTTTTTTGCACTGTAGCGATAGCTTTATCTACCAGAGTGGTCCGATCATAAACCGCCTCTACCTTAATACCTTCAGGTACGGTTGATTTTATTCGCTTTAAGGCTTCCGCTACACTTCGAGCTACCTCCCGGGAGTTTTCCCCTACCAGCATCATAGCTGTGCCCAATACGGTCTCTTCACCATCGCGAGTGGCAGCACCGGTGCGAAGCTCTTTTCCAATAGCTACTTCGGCTACATCCGAAATTTTAACCGGCACCCCGGCGCGACTGGTAATTACCACATCCTCAATTTCGGCAATATTTCGCAACTGCCCTGGTGAACGCACCAGAAGTTGCCGTCCATTCCCCTCCAAGTAACCAGCGCCGCGACTTTCGTTATTGCGGCTCAGCGCTAGAGCGATATCTTCCATGGATACGCCAAAGTTAAGCATCTGTCGAGGTTCGGGTGTTACGTGATACTGCTTGTTATAGCCACCGATGGTATTAACTTCAGTAACTCCGGGGACTAAGGATAATTGCGGTTTTATAATCCAATCTTGAATTTCCCTCAGTGAAGTGGCGTCGTAAGGCTGCCCATTGGGCTGGGTGGCGCCAGGCAGAGCCTCCACTGTGTACATAAAAATCTCACCGAGTCCGGTAGCAATGGGACCCATTTCAGGCTCTAACTCCGGAGGCAAATGACTTTTAATACTACTGAGACGGCTATTAATTAAGTTCCGAGCAAAATAGAGATCTGTACCCTCTTTAAAAACAACAGTGACCTGGGACAAACCGTAGCGAGAGAGCGAACGGGTATATTCTAAATTAGGCAAGCCGGCGAGTGCCGCCTCCACAGTGTAAGTAATCCGCTGCTCCGCCTCTAAAGGTGAATAACCAGGAGCCTCGGTATTAATCTGTACCTGAACATTGGTGATATCGGGAACCGCATCAATTGGAAGTCTCTGATAACTCCAAACCCCCAGGCCCACCAATACAAAGATCAGGGACAGTACGAAGTAGCGCCGCTCAATTGAGAAGCGCAGTATACTTTCAATCATCTTCTGGCCTCATTTAATGGCTATGTGCAGCGCCGGACTTTTCAATATCCGCTTTGATCAGGTAGCTGTTCTCGGTGACATAGCGATCACCCTCATTGAGGCCACTCAGCACTTCGGTTACAGTGCCGTCGCTACGGCCGAGTTTTAGTGGACGAATTTCATAGGTTTCTCCCACTTTGATAAATACCACCGTCCAATCGCGGAAAGGTTGTAGTGCACGATTCTCGACCACTAAAGGCACAGATTTTTCATTGGTTACTACTTGGCCTTGGACCATTAGATCGGTAGTCCAGAGCTCATTGGGGTTTTCAATCACCGCTCTTGCAATCGCGAAGGGCTGACCATTACTGCTCGGAGCAAGGCTGCTGATAGTTGACTCAAAAGAACGCTCACCAGCTGTAATTGAAACCTGTTGCCCTAATTTGATCTGATCGCGACGCATCGGAAATACTTGCAACTCAGCCCACAGCTGGTCGTAGTTAGCTATGGTAAACAGCACCCGTTCGCCACTGAATTCACCTTGGCTGGCTTGCTTATCAATTATCTGACCGCTAATAGGAGCGACCAATGGATAAATTTGCAAGCTGTCATTGGATTCGATAGAAGCAAGCTCTTCCCCTTTCGCTACCAAATCGCCAAGCGTTTTTTTAACAGTGATTACGGTTCCTGGGTAACGTGCACGCACATGACTGAGGTTACGATGATCTATCGCAGTTTTACCATATAAGGTAACGCTTTCTTTAATTATACCTGGAGCAGCAATTGCAGTTTTAATGCCTGCCTTTTTTGCCATTTGTTCAGAGATCTGCACTCGACCTTCATGGGACTCATAATCCCAACTTGTGCGCTCGCCGTTGTAAAAAACAGAAACGGCAACATCAAAAGAGTGAGGTTCCTTTACTACGCCTTCACCGCGGTAATACCCAACACTATCCTCCCAGGCAAAGGGTATTTGATCCACTTTTCCACCAAGTCTTTCAAGCTCTACGGAAACACGAGCATTCTCTAAAGGTTTACCATTAAGAGAAATCCAGGCTCGAAACTCTGGCTTTACACCACTTTCATAAATAAGCAACTCGGCCGTTAGATCCCCCTCAGTCAGTAAACGGCCACCATTGGGGCCCTTTTCCTCCTGATGCTCATCATGTCCGCCATGGTTATCACTATGTCCATGACTAGAGAATTGTTTCCCTTCCTGTTCATCATGCTCATCATGGCTATCATTGGAGCCCAGCTCTTCATCTTGCTTAACATGTTCATCATGACCACCATTTGCATGACCCAGGCTTGCAATCCAAAATCCAGAGAAAATGAGGAGTATGGATAATATTGCCAGGCGAATTACTTTACTTAATCTGCTCATATCTAAATCCAAAATTATTTTCCGCTTCCTACACTCTCGGAACCTAAAGGCCCTGCTGTAAGCTGCTCAATCTCAGCGCCGAAAAGAAGTACAGACCGCGCTGCTTCGATTCGTGCACGTTCAGCATCGAGCAACTCTTCCCGAGCAACAATTAAGTCAAGATAAGAACTCCGGCCACGACGATAGGCACGATCTACTTCAGTCAATGCCTCGCGAAGCTTAGGGATTACAGAATCCTGCAAACTGGAGACAGTAGCCAGGGCCTGTTCGCGACCGGTTACGGCAAGAAATAGCTGAGGATAAAGTTGTAGTAATGCCGCCTCACGACGGAGCATAACCTCATCCAATTCAGTCATTGCTGTTAGCTCGGCACCACGATTGCGTTTTGCGGTAAAGAGTGGAACTTCGAAACCAGCTAAAGCTGTAGTTTCGTCAACAGCCCGATTCACGAGAAGACCTGCAAACCATCCAACATCAGGCTTTGAGTTGGACTGGGTGAGACGAAGCTGTGAAGCACTCAGTCGCTCTTCGGAAGCAAAGCGCGCTATAGCTGGGTTTTCCTGCGCACGCGCATAAAGTTCCTCAAAACTAGCGCCGGGCTCAAAACGATAGAGCTCACTGGAGTCTACTCGATAATCTATACTCGGCTGTCCCCACAGAGCCGATAGGGCATGCCTGTAGTACACTAGCATGCTCTCATCCGTCTGCTTAGCGAGGCTTGCTTTTGTCAGGGCGGACTCCGCTCGTAGGCGTTCAGAAACCGGGCTAGCAGCAGCGCTGACTCTGGCGCTGACAGCGCTTAGCGTTTCACGTGCGAGTAATACCTTCTCCCTAGCCAATACAGCTAATTCCTGGGCAGCAAGAACCTGAGCATAGCGACGGATAACTTCTGCCAGAAGATCTAGCGCCTTAGCTTGCTCATCCGCGATCAGTAAATTACGCTGGGCATTGACTACATCTATTCGAGCTCTACGTTTATCTCCTAGCTCAATTACGGAGGATAAAGTTACCGTCAACTCAAGCTCATTGTCGGCATCATCCTCGGGATCTGGC
The DNA here is from genome assembly GCF_052467325.1 of Microbulbifer maximicatervae (SeqCode). NCBI lineage: Bacteria > Pseudomonadati > Pseudomonadota > Gammaproteobacteria > Cellvibrionales > Microbulbiferaceae > Microbulbifer > Microbulbifer maximicatervae (SeqCode). Next base: position 5,080,830 of record NZ_CP174310.1, on the reverse strand, counting down.
GCATTATTGGAGCCACCATCACCAAAGTTCTTGTATTGAGCCTCACCTCCTAGGCTTAACGCAGGCCGCAGTGCTGCAGTCTCTTCAGCACCATCTAGACCTCTTCTCTGTAATGGGAATACCGCAAGCTCCGGATTCTGTGCGAGCGTCAGCTCAATCGCATCTGGTAATGTCAGTAAATCCCCCTCCTGCGCGGATACTGATTGCGCAGCTAAATACATTATCGCCACCATCAACTGGAATATGGCACGACGACGAATCACACTCTCAGTGAGCGTGCAGTAAAAATCCATGGGTATCTCCCAAGTCAGTTTTTAATTGCGCAAGGGGGCCTTGTAGCTCTCCTTACTCGCGCGGCATTAGAGCAATCAGACTTGGGTTATAGGTGGGCGGAGTAGAGGGGTAAAATAACCACTGGGAACACGTGTATTGCCGAATTCTCGATAATTAACGATTCCGCTCAGAATAGAGAGTAATGATTGACCTACCAGGGCGGTAAAGGTACTTCCATGGCAATGACAGCAGTGATTACATAAATCCAGAAGAAACGAAGATTGATCAGCCTCATCCCCGCTGGAGGGGATCTGTAAGCTTAAATCAGAAGGGGAGCTGTCCGGTTGAAACGGTAAATTGCCGGGCAGATCTTCATCATGATGTAGAGACAGGTGATTCGTTACCTCCTGAACTTCTTCATGGCTATCATAGAATGCACCTGCGGTCTGAAAGACCATAAGCACAATTAATAGAAATGATAGTCGAACTACATTCATAAAAGTTACAAAGAGACCAGAATCTACTGAATGGGATTCTAGCAAGTAAATTCAGACACCTCAACTTAACTCACTGCCCTAAAGTTATCATTAACCCCAAAGTGGCTATTTGGTCACACCTTCTCTCCAAGTGAGGAGTCAGCCTCTAGAAGAGGTCAATTTACAGTTAACGACACTTACACTAGTAAGGAGTCTATCGGTCCCATAGTCCACGGAATTTGGGTTGGAAAGGTAGAGCTTTAAAAGGGCTATATTCTTCAAGTAATCGGGATGCGAGATCATAATACTAATGTTAAATTCATTAAGTAGATTAAAATTCTTTCAGGAACCGTTAACCTTGCATGAAAGTGGGGGATTAACTTTGAATAAGCAGCCCAAATAAAAGTCTATGCGACATTCATTTAGGAATGATTTTGATAAGAGAGCTTTCGTGAAGTCTTAGGAGGTTTATTCAATTATACGAGAGGGCAGAGTTTAAATAAGCCCACATTATAACTTACCTTGGAGAACAAATGAATGAAGACACTTACTCGTGAATACTTATCAGAAACCCCTATGCTTGACTTTGAGAATAAAACCATTCAGATGTTAATTGAAAATAAGAAATGGCGTAAGCTATCTCAGTATGACGCCATTGGTGCCATCTATAAGTTTGTTCGTGATGATATTTTATTTGGTTACAATAGTGATGATCGTATTCCGGCTAGCAGGGTACTGAAAGACGGGTACGGACAATGTAACACTAAAGGAACATTGCTAATGGCTTTGCTTCGCGCTGTTGGCATTCCTACACGCATTCATGGATTTACTATTTTTAAAGACCTTCAGAAAGGTGCCATACCTAGTTATCTATTCTATATCGTACCTGAACGAATTATCCACAGCTGGGTTGAAGTATATTCAAATGATAGGTGGATCAACCTTGAAGGATATATTATCGACCGCCCATACCTGAACAAAGTCCAAGAAGGGTTCCGTAATCAATGCTCTGAGTTTAAAGGCTATGGTATTGCCACAAAATGCCTACAAAACCCACCCATTGACTGGGAGGATAAAGATACATTTATACAGAAAGAAGGTATCGCAGACGATTTCGGAGTTTATACGCAACCTGATGATTTTTATCTGCTCTATGGAAGTAATTTAACTGGCATTAAGAAATTACTATTTCGCTTCGTGATCCGTCATTTAATAAATATCAATGTTAAACGGATTCGAGCAAAGGGCTTAGGTAAATGTAATACCTTAGAATTAAGCTGATAAAGTATAGCGATACCACCTCTAGCGAGGGTGTTCAAAACTCTGCCTAATTACCACCTATACTAAGCCAATTTTCAGCAGTCTTTCCGGCATTGGAGGTGTCCGAAGAGAGAAAAAAAAAGTCTTGGAATGAGTGCTGATAAGTCGAACCGTCGATTAAATCGATATTGAAATTCTGCCAAATATCGCTGCGCATATTTCGGCCTAATCGCATGGTAGGTACTACGCAGTGCACTTTTTAGATTGCCGAGTACCGTATTCACCCAATAGAACTCAGGCTCTTCAACAGAAGCTCGACCACCACCACAAACAATCTTGTCATGTACACAATTAGCCTCTGTGACAGCATTGAAGCATGCAAGGCCATCTGAGATAACCATGCTACCGCTGCAAAGATGCTTTTTGCTCCAGGTAGAAATCTCACTGCTCCTGAAGCCCTTGATAATAGAGAGCTTGATACGAGTAGGACGTCTATCTTTGGTAGTTTCAACGGCAGCCACAAAGGGAGTTTTACCCTTAGCTCCGCGCCCCGGCTTGCATCCAGTATGTTCACCACCGAGATAGGCATCATCCAATTCAATAAAACCGGATAGCTTGTACTGTTGGTCCCGCTCCATCATCACCTGCATGAGTTTCTGCTTCATACGCCAGGCAGCGTTGTAAGAGAGACCCAGATGACGAGCCAGCTCCATAGAGGAAATACCCTTCTTATCCTGGGTAATCAGAAAGATACCGAGAAACCAAGTAGTAAGGGGCAGTTTGGTGGAGTCAAATATCGTACGAGAAGTAATCGATGTCTGACGTCGACACCGGTTACATTGCTTGAGCTTGCGGTAAGCGAGGTTGCAATGTTTGTCATGTCCGCAGTGAGGGCAACAGAAGCCATTTGGCCAACGCCATTGACAGAGAGCATCGAAGCACTGCTCTTCTGTACCATAAGCTTTAAGGAATTGGGTCAAACTAATACCCTTCTGGAACTGTACCTTGTTGCGAGCCATGGTGTATTCCCTTACAGATCAACATGATAGCTGTATTTATATACAGTTACATGTGACTTAGCAAGGGTGGTAATTAGGAAACTCTGTGTCAGCCAAATAGCCTCATAGGCTGATGTATTTCTCCAGTCGATCTGGGAAGTGGATCGTCAGCTGTGATAGTGTCAGATTCCAATTTTGAATTGGGTGCGTCCAGCGTTCGGAGGCTTTTAGTATACCGGCATAGAGAAGCTTCAGTAAGCTATTCTCATTGGCGAAGCCGCCCTTGGTCTTGGTCAACTTGCGGAACTGCCTGTGTACAGCCTCCACCGCATTCGTAGTGTAGATCGGTGTGCGGACGTATTCCGGGTATTTAAAGTAGGCCGAGAGAGTCGGCCATTTACCCCGCCAGGACTTAATCACCATTGGATATTTGTCACCCCACTTGGTCTCCAGCTCGTCCAAAGCGTGCTCGGCGGCATTGAGCGTTGCCGCCTTGTAGATGCATTTGAGATCGGCCATAAAGGCCTATTGATTCTTTGAAGCTACATACTTTAGTGAGTTGCGGATCTGATGGATGATGCAGTGCTGGATCTCGGTCTTAGGGTAGATGCTCTCTATGGCCTCAGGGAAACCCTGCAGGCCATCAACACAAGCAATGAGGATATCTTTGACCCCACGGTTGTGGAGATCGGTCAGAACACTCAGCCAATGATGTGCGCCTTCTTGATCGGATAGGTAGAGCCCCAATAACTCCTTCTTGCCTTCGATATTGAGGCCAAGAATCGTGTAAATGGCCTTGCTGGCATAACGACCGTTTTCCTTGATTTTGTAATGGATAGCATCGAGCCAGACAATAGGATAGACAGCCTCCAGGTCGCGCTCACGCCAAGCTTGTAGTTCAGGCAGCAGCTTGTCAGTAACGGCATTGATGGTGCCGTTGGAAAGCTCCATTCCGTAGATATCGGCAATATGTGTGCGGATGTCCTGATAGCTGTTACCCAGGGCAAACAGGGCGGTAATCTTGCGTTCCAGTTCGTCGGTAAGCTGAGTTTGATGCTTCTTGACGATTTGAGGCTCGAAGGTGCCGGCACGATCCCGCGGCGCCTGCAGCTCGAAGCTGCCAGCGGGGCTTTTCATAGTTTTTGAGGTGGTGCCATTCTTGCGGTTGGGCTTATCCTCGCTGGCGAGGTGCTCTTCCAGCTCCGCTTTCATGGCAGCTTCAGTGAGTTGTTTGATCAGAGGGGTGAGGATGCCATCTTTGCCATTGAGGTCTTTACCCTCGCATAAGGCTTTGACGGCGGCATCCATATCGAAAGTAGGTTTGGTCATGGGTCATCTCTTTTTTGCTAATAGTAAAGAAATGACACAGAATTCTGAACACTACCCCTCTAGCTCTAGTCTGAGATCTAAATATGTAACTTAACTGCCACTATAGGAGATATGGTGGGTATCATTTCCTTTAGATACGATATCTATAATGAGTCCCAGAAAATATAAAACAATCTTTTTGAACAAACCCAGGATTACATAATCATATAAAATAATTTAACTTTCATATCAACAACCAATCAAAGCGGAGTATCTAAACAATATTAAATCGAGTACTCTTGATCTTCCCGCAATAAAAGATTAAGAGTCATAAAATACAATAGCCATCTATGAATAAATGAGACAAATTTCTATGACATGAAAGGCAGAGGTTAAGCCTCTCATACAATCAAAATTATATTTATAATAAGTACATCACCTATTCGCATCAAACCAACGATACATTTTTTAAATAGTCAAGTAAGGAAGTATTCTCGAAATATTACGTGCATCATCCACACCGCGATGCTGCTGACCTTCAAAGACAATACCGAGAGACTGTAGAGCAGATCCAAGTCCTGAACGACGCTTCTTACCTGTCTTTTCTTGCCATACTGCTTTCAGGTTGATATGCGGTTTAGCAAAAAAATCTGGCGCGCAACCGTGCCGTATCAGCTCTACTTTGATCTGCTTCCAATCGTATTCCCCCCAGCTAGCCCAGGCTTGATACTCATAATGAGATAACCATAAGTTAAGGAGACTCGTGCTTTCTCTGAAATCAGGCGCACTAGCCACCATGCTATTTTTGATACCTGTAAGTTCACTGCAAAACTTACTAAGTTTCGGATTAATCATTGGTCTAACAAATTGACTATGACTAGCTAAGATTTCACCATCCAAAGTAGTCAGTACAAGTCCGAATTCAATGACCTCCATTACCCCAACAGATAGTGGGCGATCATTCCAACAAGTTGCCTCAAGATCTACAATCAGCAGGTGCTTAATACCATTGAAGCAATTCTGAAAAACCATGCTAAACCCTATAGTATTTTTTAAAAATGAAAAAAATCCCATTAGTATACGAAAATTATAATATACATATAAACAGAGTGAGATATTTAGAACGAGCCCGTCATCAATTGACATGGCTCAATAGAGTATTGTAAATTTTTCAAGGGATATACTATATGGAAACAATAACATGTCCTTTAAGTACTTTTAATTATTAAATATTAGATTTCTTGGTATATCATTAGGTATTCATAAAAAATAATAAGCCATTTCAAAATATATGTGTGTATATTTATGAAGCTCTATAGCTCTCAGAACAAACTTATCAGCAAGCTAGATAGAGAAACTACAAACCACACAATATTTCTATCTTTACAATATGGTATAACTATGTTTAGAGCACTGCAACAGCCGGGTGAATCCATCCATTCCTTTATATTAAGAGTTTTTATAAAAGCTGGGTTTCGGAATATAAATAGCTTAATAGCTGGCGGGGGTGGATGGAGAGAGTACCCTTCAATTCCGGATACAGCCAAAAAATATTTCACTTTTTATCCCGAGAAAGTACTGATTGACATTTTTGACTCTACTTACTCTATCGGAACAGAGGACACTTTTAGCAGAAATAGATTTACACATTTTAAAGGCTTCCCGCAAATTCTTAACTACTCTCATGGACAATTTACTGGAAAACGAATACCTATTAAGTTTTGTAAAAGGTGTATTGAAGAAAAACTTGCAAATCAGGGCCATGCGTTTTTCGAAAGCAAGTGGTTATATATATCATATTGCGAAAAGCATAACTGTCCGTTATGGCAAATCAAAAGAACCCCTTCAGTAAAAAACAAAATTAAAAGCGTGATTTTAGGTGTTTTATCGGCTAACTGGGAGAAAGTATCCAGCTCAATAAAACATTTAACTTCAGAAGTTTACAATAATAAACATTATGAGGACCCCATAAGTAAGTGGAAACTTTACTTTTCTCCCTGTGCAAAACTAACCTACATAGAATATTTTGTTCAGACTTTATCCTATCAGAAAAATTACATTGGGAAATTTTCTGATAGGAGATCAGCAGAACCCACGAAGAGCGACCTGAACCTCTTAAGAGCAAGATTGAAGAGATATTGTCATATGAGTTTTTATGATGTGTACAGTAAAGAATTGCAATCAAACTATAAAATCATTAAAAACTTCGAAAAAGAAAATTTTGAAACTATAAAAGTTAAACGATGGGGAATGGAGTTCCCTATACTTAAAGATAAAAAGGGAGCCTGCGCATCTTGTTCCCGATGGAATATAGATTCTTTCACTGACTGTTCAATTTCTGGTGTTATAGCTAGCTCTCGTGAAAGCGATTATTCAAGAATGGAAATTAACAGCAATAATTATATTGACTTTACAAAAAGATGTGCTATTACTTGGCTAAACATACAGAGATATGAGTTTCGCAAGAAGTATGGTTATAAACATCCCTTAGGCCTTCCTGCACCTCTCAATCAATAAATATGTTCTCTATTTTTTAGGATACCTCCCCTTAGCCTTTAGAGGTTTAGGTAGAGCAACCTCTAGCCATTCACGATCATATAAATACAACCAATAAAAGGCTTTATTACAGTGTAACTTAATATCTTTACGAATTGCTTTAGGGTGGGATTTGTAATATTTAAGGATTTTTAGCCTATAGCGACGTCGCATTGACTCCATATGGCATCGTTTACGATAAGTTACTAGTTCAGGATGAGTTGAGATAACTTGTTCTACTGATCCTACACCAATTTTACAAATTGTAGCTATTCGATGCCGGTTCATTCTTGTATACCCAAGGTGAATAATTTCATCTCTACAAGCCTTAGATAATTTCTTTGGCTTAAGATTCAAGGGGATATCGTGGAGCGCTGCAAGTCTTTTCAGATAAGTTCTACTTTTCCCTGTAATTTTAGAGGTTTCATTAAGCGACCTGCTTCGTAGAATATCAATACATTTCCTCTCTTTCCTTTTCGTCCTCATAGCAAAATCCTTTTTACGGGTTTGGAATTCAAACTCTACACTATTATGATCCTCTAATAATTGCTGGAAGGTAGAAAAAAGCCAACTTGAGAAAAAAATGTGCTGGAAGGGATTATGGCTTGCTCCTTGAACTAAAAGTTGAGAAACATATCTGAAGTCTTCAGAAGATTTTGGGAGCGAGCTATTATAAAATGGCCGATACTGCTGTGAATATACATAAAAATTTTGCATTAATTTTAGACGCCTAATACGGCCACTATTCGTTACCAAGCCCATATTATTTAATTTAAGGCGATATTTTGAAGTAACATCTATTAACGGAATAGGCCATTTGATCTTTCTTAAAAAATCATATCCAAACTTACCTACCTTATATTCAACACTAGATGCTTCTTTAGCACAGCAGGTCACTGATGGTAACAATCCAAGGTTAATTCGTTGACGATTAAGTAAGTCAATTCTCTCTAAGAGTACTGGATGTATACCACAAGAAGAGACCCCAGGGATTTGATGCGACCTATGCCAATAAGCAACTCCATATTGATTTATATCGCTACAGGCGCACTCTTGACACCATTTCAAGCATAGCGAAGAACCTGCACCAAATGATGGGAGCTGACTTTCCCTTATTGATCTCGCGCTATCATTACTCAACATAAATTTTATTATGTTATTTGAATACTTAGGCAAATAAAATATATATATTGGAGCCAATGTCTGACCAAATAAAATTTCGTACGCTTCATCATCTGTCAGGGCTGAAAGTTTTTTTAGATTCGATGTCAAAAAGGGGTGTATGGAGGCCCTCTCCTCAGCAAGATATATTTTATTAAACTCTTTACCCTTTAATCCAGAAATAGTAGCAAAGCGAATAATTCGACTAAAGAAAAGTTCATCAGGAAAAGCTTTGGGCAGGAGCATATTGTCAAATATGGGGTGAAACTTACTTTGAGGATAGATGCTTGATCGGATTTTTAAATAAAATTTCCATTTTTTTTAACTCAGCTTCAGGATTCTCTGCAATAGATGCTCGCCTTATCAAGTCTGGATCTTTAATAAGTTCATTTAAGTCACCAATAGATTGCAAGTAAGATAGCTTCTGATGAAATTCATGGTGCTGGGGGCGATTTAAATCTCCGGGGATAATCATAACTTCTGATTTCGAAGTATCTATAGATTTAACGGAAATTTCACTAGTTTCGACCTTAGACCTATTATTACTCTTTTCCCTTCTGATACGCCGAAATTTTTCAAGCCTATTTATCCTTGCTTCATCTACAGATTTTTTGGAGAAATTTATAGCTTTTTTTGCTGCATACTCCAGGACATATTCTGTTATAGACTCGTTATCTGAACCAATTACTAAACGCTGAGACTCCCTATAAATTCTTACAGCCAGATCCATATTACCAATAGATAGATCATATAATTTGTCACTAAGAGATTTAGTTAAAGGAGTTTTTTCCTTTGTCCATTGCAACACCCAAAGTTCTTCAACAAACATGGTCCACTCCTCATCATTTTTCATCAAGTCCATAGTAAAAGAAGCTTGACTTTCTGCACGTCTTGCTGTCTTTAGAGTTTTCCCTAATAATTTGTCAAAAGGAGGGTTTGCACACAGAAGAATGGGAACTCCCAATTCATTCATAAGATTATGAAGAAACCCCAGAAATTTATCTTCGCCTCCAGCTTTTGCCAAATTTAAATGCTGCATTTCATCTATTATTATGACACCTAAAAAGCTAGACTTTATTTTAGCTTCAATTTGCTTAACAAGTAGATCACTCGTTTTTTCTGGCTTAGTCTCTTCTCCTCCAAGCTTTCTATCAATTTCCGATAAAATCTTAAGACAAAGGGCTCTGATACTTGAGTTTTCTGGGCAATCTACTTTAGCCCATACTACTTGCTTAATATATAAAGGCTCACCTTGGTATTTACGATGCTCAATAACTTCTGGAAAACAATTTAAAATCTGCTCTAGCATACAACTTTTTCCGACACCGCTTTCCCCAAGTAAAGTTATACCACTCCCGTTAGATTTGAAATAACCTGTTCTAGGAGCAACTTTAGATCGTTGGTCTACAGGGTAGTGTAAATAGTTCATGGTTGTCGGCGACAGGGGATTCTTGCTTGAATAACCTTTCTTAATCGCAATTTCAATTGCTCTAAAGCATTCTAGATATACTGGAAGAGGCTGCCTTAACTCTTCGATTCTTGTAAGGTATTCAATACGCTCGAAAGCACTCAACTTTCTCTCGTTTTCAGAAAATGAAGGATAGCTACTTAATTTTTCTACCAAATCCTCATCTTTCAATTTTTTTGGTAATGCTTCGATCAAGGGGTTCCCCCGATGCTCCGGGAGTATTGCAATGTTATACTCTGCATAATTTACACCTCTCACTGGTTCCGCCTCTTCCTTTTTATTAATGAGACAGCTTCATTTTTCCTTTTTGACTCTAAGTTCTCATCATCGGGATATAGTTCTGATTTCTCTTCTCTAATGGATTCACCGTATTCAATTCGTCTATCAAGAACCGCCTCTTTTCTTCGTGTTCTCATTCCCTTTATTCGCTCAGTCTTACTCTTATCTTGTACATCTTTTTTTGTTTCACTTTTTGCTACTTGGCTAACTAATTTACGTCTATTATGTCTTTCTATAGACTTTTTACCTGGTTTATTTTTACATTTTTCTTTCTTTTTCCAATCTTTAAAATACAATATATCAGCTTGATGCTTATCACTAAGGCTTGCAGAAAACTTCATCAAGTTGCATTTAGTGAACCCTTCGCGCTCCTTAAGGCGAACATATATGAATGAAGAGTTATCTTGATCGATACGAGCTTCCATTTTCCAGCACTTGGTAGACCTGGCAAGCACTTTCCATTCTTGAAATTCTTCCCGGTCACATTCATAGTACATATCCTCATTTAAGCGGATACCTTTACTCGTCATAGATACTTCTACCGCAGGTAGAAGTTTAGCCCTTACTTCGGACTCCTCTGATCTACTTAAAGCATGCCGATGCTTTTTTAGATGGATATTCCAATAATTAAGCGGTGTAGGGGGCAATCCATTTTGCACTAACAAGACGGATTGTGCAGCTAAACCGTCAAATAGAGAATTATTATGCTCCATAACCTCATCAATAAGTAATTTTGTTACTTCATCTAATGTATATGTTGCATCGAGACGTGGATCACGATCACCTCGAATATAATGATGTCCTCTAGTTGTCCCTAATAATTCATGGACTAGATTTTTATTCAATATTTCGAATCTTCGTTCCACAATGCCTTTAAGATCGGCGCGATAAGGTGGAGCTATACTCAGGTGACCGATTAATGGAACGGCTAATTTTTCAGCGCTCTTACATATAAACTCCCCTCGATCGCAAAGCAAACGCTGGGGGATATGATGGCAAGGCCATTCATGATCTTCGATTTCGATACCGAACCTAGAACAATAACTTTTCTTATCCGTAAAGCTATTGACAAGAGCTTGACGACCCGCACGCCAAGAAGCATATTCCATAGAAACGTGAAGCCCAACAATCATCCTGCTTTCTTTATCTACCACACAATAAACAGTAGGCCTACCTAGAACATGAGAGCGCCTAAATTCAGAGACAATATGAACATCCAGTACTGTTGAATCCAATTCAAAGCAACTTCCAGGAACTTCGGTATGATCTGTCGCAGCTCCTCTTAACCCACGCTTGTTTCTTTCAAAGTCACCCACTGTAGTTTGCTTTCGGATTATTTCATTTTTTGGGATTAATTTTTTAACCCAATATATAAAAGTACGATATGATGGAACATTCGGCGACCTAGATTCACTCTCTGCCAGTATTAGTTCTTGTGAGTATAGCTCCTTCAACATTTTTTCATAAACTTGACTAAATGGAACTCGACGCCCTTTCAAGCCATACTTCTTCATCGCTAAAATAAAATTATTCTTATCATTTTCCGAAGTGTTAACCCCTTGATGTATTTCCATGCTCGGTGTAAGCATTCTTATTGGAGCTCCACGTTTAAGACCTCCTGAGACCCTAACTCTTCCAGCTCCTCCAGAATTCTTGTAAGCAGGCAGGAGGGCATTTCTTTCTTGCCCACCCCTCCAATATTGATTTAATAACCTATATATTCTCTGAGCCCTTACCCCTTTACTTTTCGCCTGATTTACCAGAACTTTGCTTCTTTCTTCAGTAGAAATCTCAAGGAGAAAATCTGGATTTTCTATTAGCTCACTTATCAGCTCAATATTTCTATCACGTTTTTTAATATGAGCTTCAGGTATCAACCCCTCATCAGCTAGCTGATAGTAGGGAAGAGGACTAAAGTTTCTTTTCACAGCTCCTCCTTTAATCGCACACAAAAATCTGGAGCTATCAATCTTAATAGGCCTTCTTAAACCTCCAGATTCTTCAAGATTAAAAAGAACCAGAATATTTATATCATAAAAAAGTTCAAGAACACGATACACACCACTATCAACCCCATCAATATCAGTTATACTCCAAACACTGTTTCGTTCAACTCGCATGCTTACCTACCGATTGATGAAAGAATATTTGTTATATCTATAACTCCAGACTCTGCTATCGGTTTACTTAAGTCTACCTCAACTTTCTTAATAGCGATTAAATGCTTCAAAAGTACTAAAGCTTCATCGTTCTTAACATCTACATTTTTACAGAATCCATTGCATATATCTTCGATCAAATTGATCCCGACATGTAATGTCTTTATGGCTTGCTTTTCTATACTTTCCTTAAATCTACGTCCTTGTCTATATGCAGAGGTAAACCACTGAATATTTTTAGATTGAATAACCGATATTTCATTCATAGTATATATATGGAAATTTACCCCCAGAAGCTCCCACCAAATACGTTCAATTTCTAATTTTTCAGCTGTACGCTTTATTGATAGTTCTTGGGCTGATTTAACAGAGATAGCCTCATACCAAAAGTCGTGTTTATCTGTGCAAGTCAAAACAAAGTCTGTAGTCATGACATTGTATGATCCAGAACCAGGCACTTTTGGATGATTTATATCTAGATTCTTTGCAATCTTGATAGAAAAGTCTAGGGGGAGAAGGGGAAACTGTTCCCTTATATCGATTACTGAATCACAGTTTTCAACCAGATAGAAGAGACAGCTTTCGTTTTCTGAGAGGGTATGATGCTCTCTATTAACTTTAATACCCTGAATTTTTCCACTATTTCCCTTAGATTTAACATCCTGAACTCTCAGCCAGGGTTTGTATTCTTCTCCAGCTCCCAGCCCATACTTGTTTTTCAGAGCTCTTTGAAAATCAGTTAGCCTCTCTAACCTTCTGTGTCGCGCCAAAACTTTTCACCCCAATCTGATTTATGACTAAAGCATTAACATCTTAGGTCTGTAAGATTTATTAATCCGGTATCTATAGTATACATACTGAGGTCATATTTAAGTGGTTGTGTTCATCCTTATTCAAACATTATGAAATTTAGCAGATCTTACAAATTCGTAGGACCGCTACGCCTAAACCGTAGAGTGTTTCTACCTATTATAAATCTGATTTTTTTATGTTATATGATTTAAGGATTGTCTTGATAATTTCTTATAAAAAGAAAATATCTCATAAAATTTTCAGCCAAAGTAAATCTACTATGAGTCATAGAAATAGGCTCTATGACTCATTTAATGGGTATTTTGTGAGTCATAGAAATAGGCTCTATGACTCATTTAATGAGTATTTTGTGAGCCATATAAAGCCTTACACAACTTCTGAGCTTGGCTTAAAATACGGAAGGCCTTAAAAGGTGGCATTCAAATCAACAGTTTGCACTTAATATCTATATATAAGATTTGGTTTGTTATCGATTTTGAACTAGTAACGAAGGATATATTGTTATATTCATCCTCATTTATTCCTGCTGCATAGGCTGCACGACTACCTCTCCCGCTGAGTGCACTCGCAGATGTGGCAATATTCACACTTTATAATTAGTGTTCAAACTTTATTATTCAGTGTTCAAACTTTTTCTACAGTGTTCAAACTTTATTGTACCGGCACACCATTAAGCCACCTCTCCTGCAGCATGACCTGAAGCCCAAGCCCATTGGAAATTAAACCCGCCGAGCCAGCCGGTTACATCGAGAACCTCACCAATAAAATAAAGCCCCTGCCGGGTTTTACATTCCATAGTACGGGAAGAGACCTGTGCAGTATCGACTCCACCTAATGTTACCTCAGCAGTGCGATAACCCTCAGTGCCCGCCGGTACCAATTTCCAGCTTTGTAACTTTTCTCCAGCTTGCTGTAATTCCCCCTCCCCAAACTGTTTTAGGGGGCGGCTGACAATTTGCGCTCGCTGCAGGAAAAACTGTACTAACTTTTTGCTCCAAACCTCAGCCAAAACGCTGTGTAAGTGGCTATCCGGGCTCTGTTGTCGGCGCAACGGTAACCACTCTGCCAGATTTTTCTCTGGAGACAAGTCAAATACTACCGTTTGACCTTCTCGCCAGTGGCTGGAAACTTGCAAAACCGCTGGCCCACTCAGTCCCCTGTGAGTGAATAGCATCTGCTCCTGGAAACTACCTTCAGCGCAAGAAGCGGTCACTGAAAGAGAGGTTCCAGGCAGGGTACCCTGACGCTCTAATTGCCGTTTATGCTGGGTGAATGGCACTAGCGCTGCTCGAGTTGGAACTACATCAAGCCCAAACTGCTTAGCGATCTCATAGCCAAATCCGCTCGCCCCCATGGTGGGGATAGAAAGGCCTCCGGTAGCCACGACCAAGGATTCACAGGTAACCGTCCCCATACTAGTTTCGACCCTATACCCCTGCCCCAAAGCTCGAATTTGAGTAATGCTACAGCGCGTGCGGATCTGTGCCTTGGCCGTACGGCATTCCGCTAGTAACAAGTCGACAATATCCCTTGATTTATTGTCGCAAAAGAGCTGACCGAGAGTTTTCTCGTGATAGGCAACCCCGTGCTTCTCCACCAGTGCAATAAAGTCCCACTGGCTATAGCGAGCCAAGGCGGACTTACAAAAATGGGGATTATTACTGTAGAAGTTCTCTGCACTGGTGTAGAGATTGGTAAAGTTGCAGCGGCCACCACCAGACATCAGGATTTTCTTTCCGACTTTGCTGGCGTGATCCAGGACCAACACGTTGCGCCCGCGCTGGCCCGCTGTAGCTGCGCACATTAGTCCAGCTGCCCCAGCGCCAATGACCAATACATCGACGCTTTCCGGTAGCTGGCTGGTAGAAACCTCTGTCATAGGTAGGAAATAGTACTGCAGTGAGTCCGGTGATCAGGTGCGAGGCAGGGTAACGCCGCGCTGGCCCTGGTATTTGCCACCACGATCGGCATAGGACACATCACAAACTTCATCGGATTCGAAGAACAGCATCTGTGCCACACCTTCGTTGGCATAGATCTTAGCAGGCAAGTTAGTGGTATTGGAGAACTCCAAAGTCACATGACCTTCCCACTCCGGCTCCAGTGGCGTCACATTGACGATAATACCGCAACGGGCATAAGTGGATTTACCCAGGCAAACCGTCAATACAGAGCGCGGGATGCGGAAATACTCCACTGTACGCGCCAGGGCAAAGGAGTTTGGCGGAATAATGCAGTGGTCGCCTTCAACATCCACAAAGCTGTTTTCATCGAAGGTCTTGGGGTCAACTGTCGCTGAGTGAACATTGGTGAAAATCTTAAATTCACGAGCACAGCGAACATCGTAGCCATAGCTGGAGGTGCCATAGGAGATGAGTCGATCGCCATTATCGTTATGACGCACCTGACCGGCCTCAAAAGGCTCAATCATACCGTGCTGCTCTGCCATGCGGCGAATCCACTTGTCGGACTTGATACTCACTCCGTCCCCCCTGAATAGAATAATTAGTGCTCAATTAAAGAGGCGGAATCATAGCCGGTTTAGGCTGTGCAAAAAAGTGCCTATCCAATGAATTCTCACTTGTTGCCACTGGATGGATACTGTATAAATTAACAGTATCACTGTATGCACATACAGATTAAAACGCAGATAGTGGCCAGATCGGACTAAAATTCAGTGGTGGAATCGTGGGCAGCGCAGAAAACTTCATAGAAAACAATCAGTTAGACAGCCAGGCAAAACACCAGAAACTGGCACAGCTACTCACCAGGGCCGATATCTGGCAGGCGGCAAATGAGCCAAGGCGGCAGCGGAACGGCATCTCCAGTGGCTATCCAGGCCTCAATGCACTCCTTACAGCCCACGGTTGGCCTAGGGGGGCAACTACGGAATTATTACTCGACCAGGCAGGTATCGGTGAACTTACATTATTACTGCCTACCTTGGCGGATCTCACCCAACGCGGGCAAATGGTCATACTGGTCAACCCACCTCATATTCCCTATGCGCCCCCACTCGCCAACAGTGGTATCTGCCTTGAAAACCTGCTAATCCTGCACCCCCGGGGCTCCAAGGATACCCTTTGGGCGATAGAGCAATCCCTACAATCTGGGAGCTGCGGCGCCCTACTCAGCTGGCAGGGGCGGCAGTCCCTGGAACACAAAGACCTCCGTCGCCTGCAACTCGCTGCCCGCAATGGGGATTCCATTCACTTTCACTTTCGCCCCCAGAGCGAACTGGCGAATGCCTCCCCCGCAAGCCTGCGCCTACAGCTCAAATCTAGTGGAAAACAACTGGCACTAAAGCTCTTAAAGCAATTGGGCGGAACCTCTGGCCAAAACCTTTACCTGGCGAGATCAGCGAAACTGGTCCGCCGCGACCAACCATTGCACTGAACGATTTCAAGGGAAAACTCCATGCTCTGGCTCTGCATTCAATTCCCCAAGCTTTCTTTAGAGGTTCTGACCCGTGCTCAGCAACAAGGGGAGGAGGCCTCCCCTCAAGTCGTGGTTGAAAAACAACTGGTGGTTGACAGAAACCCGGCGGCATCCCAATGCGGTATTGAGACCGGGCTCAGTATTGCCACTGCATCTGCTCTCTGTGCAGATCTACAGCTGTTACAGCGTGATTCCCAGAGGGAACAGCAAGAATTGCAGCAGCTGGCCCAGTGGGGATACAGCTTTACTCCGCTTGTTTCACCCCAGCCGGCGGGGCCAATGAGTAATGGCGAGAGCACACCTGCCCACCTTTACCTGGAGCTGAGTGGTTGCCTAAAATCCAACGGTGGCTTCAAGGCATTGCTAAAGAAGCTGAGTGATGAGCTGGAACAGATGGGTATTGACAGTCTGATGGGCATAGGCCACAGCCCCAGCGCAGCCCACATGTTGAGTCAACTGATAGAACATCGACACTGGCTAGCACAAGCGGACTCTCCACCCAGTAGCCAACAATGGAAACAGTGGATCAGCTTTGCCCCAACCAAGCTCCTTAATTGCGACAACAAAACGATTTCCAAGCTCTACGCATGCGGTATCAAACGAGTAAGCCAACTGCTCGCTATTCCCCTATCGGAGGTTGGATCTCGCTTTGGCCGTTCATTTGTGGACTACCTGGCACGCTTGAGTGGGACCCGCCAAGATCCAGTCTGCAGCTATCAGCCCCCAGCGCAATTCCGCAGTGAGCTATTTTTTCCTAGCCCTCTGGATAATAGCGAACAGTTGCTGTTCCCGATCGGACGTCTGCTAAGAGAACTGTGCTCACAGTTACAGAGACGTCAGCTCTACACACAACAATTAAACTGGCACATGGATTTCGGCCAACATAAATTTCAGGAAATATCCGTAGAAATCTCCAATCCGCAATTGGACCCTCAACGCCTGATAGCACTAACCAAGCTACAATTGGAAAGGGTAACTCTCGATCAGCCAGTGCAATCTATCAGCTTAAGTTGCAGGCAACTTTATCCCTTGGAACAAGGATTACTTGATGAAGATTTATTTGGCGAGGGCAGTCAACTTAAACGCAACCAACAACTTTTAGACAAATTAAAAGCCCGCCTCGGCCACCAGGCTCTCTCTGGGGTAGCTCTAAAAGAGAGCTACCTGCCAGAACAAGCCTGGCAAAATACAGATGCCCTGATAATTAAAAGTAACCCCCAGGGACAGCAAGTTGAACCTATCCAGGCACCACGTCCCAACTGGCTTCTGGCCCGCCCCAGCAAATTGGAAAGCAGCGAGCACAAGTTATTTCACCAGGGGGAGCTGCAACTACTACAGGGGCCAGAGCGAATTGACGGTTACTGGTGGCAGCACGGACGCCACGGGCGAGACTACTATATTGCAAAGAATAAACGAGACGAACTCTACTGGGTCTTTCAAGACCTTACGACTGAAGAGTGGTTTTTACATGGAGTTTATAGCTAGGCAGCCCCTAAATACCGTTTTCTATCAAAGCCCAGATTCCATCATAACCAACAGATAGACACCGAGAGGGTCAGCATGAGGTACGCCGAACTCTTTTGTCAAAGCAACTTTTCTTTTTTACAAGGAGCATCGCACCCGCAGGAATTAGTTCACACAGCTTACAACCTGCAATATACCGCCCTTGCCATCACAGATGAATGCTCCCTTTCCGGAGCCGTTAGAGCCTATAAAGAGCTGCAAAATATAAAATCAACGGATAATAGAAACCCAGAATTCAAATTAATTTTTGGTAGTTACTTTCACCTTCATGAAAACATGAAAGTGGTTCTATTGGCTCCCAGTAAAATTGCTTATAGCGAACTGTGCCAGTTAATTTCAAAATCACGCTTAAGAGCGGAAAAAGGAAACTACATTACCTACCAAAGTGACCTGATAGAGTTGTGTAAAAACCTGATCGCCCTATGGATTCCAAATTCTACCGGCGCTGAAATACCTGAAGAAATAAAGAGAACTTTCAATAAACGTCTATACATTTCCGCCAACAACCATCTACTTGCAGGAGAAAACTTCAAAAACAATGACATTATTGACCTTTCAAAAAGGGAAAATATCCCCATTGTTGCAACCAACCAAGTATTAATGCATTGCTATAGCAGAAAACCACTACAGGATGTACTTAATGCAACTTACCACAACTGCACACTTAATGAACTCGGGTATCGTATTGAACAAAATGCGGAACGCTATTTACGAAAATTAGATGACATTCAATTCCTACACACCAAAGAATCTATAGAAAATACGAACGCTATTGCCAAGCAGTGTACTTTCTGCCTTAGCGAGCTCAGCTATGAATACCCATCGAAAGTAATCCCAGAAGGGAACTGTTCCAGAAGTTATCTAAAAGAATTGGTACAAAAAGGAAGGGCTGCACGCTGGCCTCAAGGTCCAGAAAAGCGAATTGATAAAATAATACAAAAAGAGCTTTCTCTAATATCAGAACTGCAATATGAGCATTACTTTCTTACCATTTACGATATAGTCCAGTTCGCTCGAAAAAAACATATTTTATATCAGGGACGTGGCTCTGCAGCCAATTCTGTAGTTTGCTATTGCCTATTCATTACAGAGATAGACCCTCATAAAATCGGCTTACTGTTTGAGCGTTTCATCTCTCGGGAGCGAAATGAGCCTCCAGATATTGATGTAGATTTTGAGCACGAAAGGCGCGAAGAGGTTATTCAGTATATTTATGGAAAATATAGCCGGGAAAGAGCGGGGCTTACAGCCAGTAAAGTTACCTATCGTTTTAAAAGCGCTGTAAGAGATATCAGCAAAGCCCTTGGCATCAACGCTGCCACTATAGAACAATTACTTGCTGAACGAGCCTGGTGGGATACTCTAGATAGTTTTCCCAAACAAATGCAGAAAGTAGGAATAGATCCTAACAGTACAATAGGAAAAATATTCCCACAGCTACTACAGCAGGTATATGGTTTTCCAAGACACTTGTCGCAACATGTAGGCGGTTTTGTTATTACTGAGCAACCACTGCACCAGCTGGTTCCTATTGAAAATACCGCAATGGAAGACCGCACACTAATTCAGTGGGACAAAGAGGATATCGAAGATTTAAAACTCATGAAGGTCGATGTGCTGGCCCTGGGGATGCTGACTGCACTGCGCAAATCCCTGAATTATATTGCTCTATACGGCCCCAAATTGCGACTGCAGGATATACCAGCCGAAGATCCACAGGTCTACGAAATGATGTGCAAGGCCGATACAGTTGGAGTCTTTCAAATTGAATCTCGCGCTCAAATGAGCATGCTACCAAGATTACAACCTCGAAATTTTTATGAGCTTACTATAGAAATTGCCATTGTCCGCCCCGGTCCAATTCAAGGCGGTATGGTACACCCCTACCTCAAGCGCAAACAGGGATTAGAGTCTGTGCGCTACCCCCATGAAAATTTACGACCAGTACTTGAGCGCACACTCGGAGTCCCTATATTTCAGGAGCAAGTTATCCAATTATCCATGGTCGCAGCAGGATTCAGCGGCGGAGAAGCAGATGAGCTTCGGCGAGCCATGGCCAGCTGGGGTAAGAATGGGGACTTGTATAAATTCAGAGGTAAGCTTGTTCAGGGAATGCGCAATAATGGCTACAGGGAAAGCTTTGCTGAACAACTCTTTAATCAGATGAAAGGCTTCGGTTCCTACGGCTTCCCTGAATCTCATTCTGCAAGCTTTGCGCTTTTGGCCTATTTTTCCGCCTGGATAAAGCATCACCATCCAGCTGCTTTTTATTGCGGACTACTCAATAGCCAACCGATGGGTTTCTACGCACCAGCACAATTAGTTTATGACGCACAACGGCATGGGGTGAAGGTTTTGCCGATTGATGTTGTTTATAGTGAGTGGGATCATAGTTTGCACATCCAAAAGGATACTACGAACAGCTTGAAAGGAAATACAAAAAAAAGACAAAAAACGATTAAATATCCAAATCTTCGCCTTGGGATGCGACTGGCCAAAGGGGTAAAAAAGCTAACCGTAAACTCCATCATTAAAATCAGAGCAACAAAAGGTATAGACTCTCTAGAGAAAATAAAGAACTACAGCAACATCCCAGAGGAACAGATAGCATACCTGTCTTTAGCCGGCGCATTTCGAAATCTCACTAACAACCGTTTCTTAACTACCTGGTTTTCTTTTGGGGATGACGCGACAACTAACACCTCCAGCCATCAAACAATTTACACTCTCAAAGAAGAAACAGATAGTGACTATAAAAGTATAGGCCTAACCTTAAATGAGCACCCTATAGCATTAAAGCGCCGCCAAAAAGAAAATCAAAACTGTATAGAAGCCTCAAAACTACCAACCCACAAACAAAATCAGAGGTTAACCGTTATAGGGAATGTAACCTGTAGGCAAAAACCAGGAAGTGCATCAGGAGTGCTATTCCTAACCCTTGAGGACGAAACTGGCAGCATCAATATTATTGTTCCTGAAAAGATTCAGAAAAGATATAAATTAGAGATCACACAAGGTTCTGCTCTAAAGATATCTGGCCATATAACAAAACCTGACTCCCCAAACTTGCCAAACAGAGCGACCCACTTGATCGCTCACCAAATATCAATCCTATCAAGCTTAACAACTCAGAAAATTAGGAGTTTCCGCTGAGCCAGCCAGATAAACTAGCTCCTTGATGGAACCTTAAACTTCAGCCACGGAACAGAATCACCCGTAAAAAATTGTTCTTTTTCAGCCTTATTTACAATTGGTGGCTCATGATCGCCAACTACAATCACTTCAACACCTTCCAGTTCAGGAAAATCAATCAATCTTCTGAGGTCGTAAAAAAATTGTGCTTGCAGCTTAAGGTTCCTACAAGTTTGAGAGGATGCAGGCACACCAAACTCCTGACAATTAAACAGGTTTATTTTGATATCCCTTTCATCATAAATGGAGTGCGTATTCAGAGTTAGCCAATAAGAGAAAGAATCTCCGTCACTTTCGAACGATTGCCGAACTTGATCAACCATATCTGAATCACATGCACCAGGAAAGGAGTAACATCTTCGCCCCCAGTGACGGCTTTCAAAGAAAGTTGCCTCTTCAAAACCAACCATCGGATACCAATTCACCCGATCGTACATCAAACCTGCTGCGCCATGAAATGCATGGGTTTTGTATCCAGACCTACGTAATAAATTTGGCAGGCAGCCAGATAACTCTTGAACGTTGGACGAAAAATTAAAATTATTTGGGTATAACTGACACAACTCTCGCATTTCAGCGGCTATAGTAATCCCCGAAAATTGTAACGTCCCCATTTGTACATCCAGATAACCAGCCCTGGACGAAACTAGTGGAGAAATCACAGCTTTAAGAATCTCAGGGTTAGTAACCCCCCAAGACTCATTAACAACGAGTAGGATATCACCCCGTGCTTCCAACTGAAAAAGAGGAGCTGTAGCACCTTTCACCTTGACTTCAGAAAAGGTTGGGCCACCTCCTGACAAACTATCTACAAAGCCTGTATTTCGACTGTCAAACCCAAAAACCAGCTGACTCCCAACAACTGGAGCATTCTTTAGCCCTCGCCATACCTGCCCCTGAAAAGGACCACCAACTAGCGCTGAAACTAAATAAATAAGGACAAAGCAATTTATTAGGACTAAAGCCTCAACCTTAGCTTTCTTTTTAACCCCCCTCAACGTAGCCCAAATCAAAAAAACCATCAAAAATAAGCTTGCAACAATGAGTAGCTTATATACTTCAGGAACTACAGGGAAGAACTTAAGCAAATAGGGAATATCAGAAAACCTTAATATAGGAAAAATCTGCCCTATCAACCCCAACGCATCAAAAAAAAAGACAAGAGAAAATAAAAGTGGAAATAAAAGACGGGGGCCAACCACAAGAAATATTGCTATAAATATATAATCCACATTAATTAATGGACGACTTAAGCTATATACCTCTGCTATAGCCATATAAAAAAAATTTGGCAACATTACTACAAGCAGTAATACGCTAGCAAAACTGTACCAAGACCAGCTTCCACTCACTTTGACATTCATATCTTCCATCAAACACCGGGTCACGCTTAAAAATTGTAAACAAGGATTCAGCAGTATTTAATACCTAAAAACCAGTTTGCCCTAAAAAGTCAAGGTACGCAGTCACCCCGCGCCCTTTTACGGCATCCAAAGTATCAGAATTTCCGAGCCAGACAAAGACCTCTGATCTCTCATTGACCGCAACAATACCCGCCGCCCCCGGCATATACCCTTCTTTTACGTTAAAGCGACGACCACTTTTCGACTGAAACAAATAAAACGCAACCCCATAACAACTACGAATCTTTTTCGCATCACATGTAATATCATTTTTTTTCTCACCCCAACTCAAATACCCTGGAAGCCCATATTGCAAAATATCCCTTAAAAGAAGTGCGTAAGCGGTAGCACTACCGGTCATACCTGCCGTGGCTGAAACCGCTTCATAATCAAAGCGTGGGAGATAGGACTTTCCATAAAAGCTGTTATAGCGGTAATCATGCCAAACTTCATCTGCCTTACTGTTACGACTGGCAAATAGTATTCCCCTACTTTCTAAATCAAATAATTTTTCTACGGTCTCTCTATATCCCTCCTGATAAACCTCAGAAAGAACTTCTCCTAAAATACAGTAACCAAGATTAGAGTAGCTTGTCTCCTCAAACGCCCGCTCAGATAGGCTGGCATTAACTATGTTTGGCATATTATACGGACACCATAAGGATTCCTTCCTGCCAAATGCCTTACCCTGTAGCCCTGACTGATGCATCATTAAATGCGAGGCTTTCAATCGGTTTAATTTTAAATTGTTAAGATCGCCCTCAATATTAAGCAGCTCAACAAGAGGGGTGTCTAAGGAAAAAAGGTCCCTTTCAGCAGCCAATAATAGAGCTGCGGAAGTAATAGGCTTAGTCATACTTCCATAGAGAAAACGCGTTTGCTGCCCGACTGGCTCGGAAATAAAAGGACTACCACTCCAGCCCATTTCACAGTGGTGCAGGCGCCCTTCCGCACTTATATATGCTACCTGAGAAGAAAGTGCCCTAGGCTCCCAAACACTCAGGCGAATCATTTCGTCCATCCAGTCTGGTGCACCAACGCTACACCGAACGGAAACTAAAGAGAGTGATGCGGATAAAGGATAGATTTTACGAAGAACTTTTTTATAGTCCATCATCCAACTGTGCATACCAACACCACATAAGAAAAGCACTGCTATCCCAACTAATAGCTTTCCCCAAGAGAATTTGTACACACCCATCTTCAATCCTACCCACACACCATCAACAAAGTAAAACACACAAAAAAGGCACCCTAAGGTGCCTTTTCATAGTTCAGAGCTAACTAAATATTAGCTGCCAGATCCGGAACAACCAGAAGGTACGTAAGCTTCGCTAACGTCACCAACAGTGGTATCACAGCTCCAAGCACCACTACTATCACGAGACCAAGTCAAAGTCTCTGAGTGCAGTGCAGAAGCAGCATTAGCACCAAAAGTTGCTACGATGGTGACGGGGTCGCCAGTCAGATCAACATTCAAGCCATCCTGAATATCTACACCAGCGCCCATCAGGTTGCTGTTGGTCCAGCCTAAATCACAATCGCCAGCATTAGTACCGATATTGGTACGACCATCCAAAAGGCAGGTTTCAACTGCAGTTTTCAAAGATGCAGTTTCAGTCATTACGCGGCTTACCTGGGACTTAGCCACGTAGTTTTGGTACTGCGGGATCGCTACCGCAGCGAGAATGCCAATGATCGCCACTACGATCATCAATTCAATAAGAGTAAAACCCTGTTGCTTTTTCATTGTAACCGTCTCCATACAGACTTTAGATATTGAATCCCGCTAGGGAGAGCATCCCGTGAGGAAGTCGACAAGCAAGATACAAGGTTTATGCCAAGTTTGGCAAGACATACGATGGTACGGGATTTGTTAATGCGACCAGCAACACAGTTTCACTGTCAAGGCGGAAAATACAAATATGAAAACGACAAAACAGAATGCCAACTGACAAAAAATGTCAGTTTGGGACACACAAAGACTATAGAGGAGTGCAACTTCCGCTAGTGACCTCACTATTTGGCTACGAGCACCTTATTCGCTATATTGCGAACCATACTTAGTGGCACACCTTGCAATATCAGACTCTATTGCGGCAATAGCCCAACTTCGCAACGGTATTTTTTCAGTGGCTATTTTTACGAGTAACCTTCCAGTATGAGCAACACCCCCTTAAGCGGCCTGGCCAAGAAACTGGTGGCAGACAAAATTCTTGACGAAACTACAGCTCAGTCAGCCTTAAAAGCTGCTCAAAGAGCTGGCCAGGCATTTGCCCAACATGTGATAGAGGCAAAGCTCATCAAGAGTAAAGAACTCGCCAATATCGCCTCCCTCGCTTTTGGCTCGCCACTACTAGACCTCAGCAGCTTTAATTTTGAGCAGGTCCCCAAAGGGATCGTCGATGAAAAGCTCATCAATAAGCACTTTGCCCTTCCCCTTTACCAGCGAGGTAACCGGCTGTTTATCGCCGTTGCCGACCCCACTAACCTCGCAGGCCTGGACGAAATAAATTTCAACACCGGATTGAGTACAGATGCAGTACTGGTCGAGGCAGATAAACTCACCAAGGCGATAGAAAGCTATCTGTCTAACGGCGATGATATTGGGGCTGGCCTGGAAGGCATCGATGATGAAGAGCTCGATTCTTTAGATGTCGGCGGTTCTGAGGAAAGCCCAGATAATGATGATGCTCCCGGAGGCGATGAAGCCCCGGTTGTTCGGTTTGTTAACAAGGTTTTACTAGATGCTATTCGCACAGGCGCATCTGATATCCACTTTGAACCCTATGAAAAATCTTACCGGGTCCGCCTACGTACCGATGGCGTTCTTCATGAAGTCGCCAAACCACCGATTCAGTTAGCCCCTCGTATTTCAGCTCGCCTGAAGGTGATGTCTAAAATGGATATCTCCGAACGGCGAGTTCCCCAAGATGGGCGGATAAAGATGAAACTGTCGAAAACCAAAGCCATTGATTTTCGCGTTAACAGTTTACCGACTCTCTGGGGAGAAAAGATTGTTTTGCGAATCCTGGACCCATCTTCCGCCAAACTGGGAATTGACGCTCTCGGCTATGAAGATGAGCAAAAAAAGATCTATATGGATGCCTTAGCGCAGCCTCAGGGTATGATATTGGTTACAGGGCCTACAGGCTCAGGGAAAACTGTATCGCTCTATACGGGCCTTAACATTCTGAATACGCCCGAACGTAATATTTCAACTGCCGAAGACCCGGTAGAAATTAACCTGGAGGGCATTAACCAGGTTAATGTTTCCTCCAAAGTTGGACTAGATTTCGCCGAAGCCCTACGCTCATTTTTACGTCAAGACCCTGATATCGTTATGGTCGGTGAGATTCGGGATCTGGAAACAGCAGAAATCGCTATCAAAGCGGCACAAACCGGGCACTTGGTCTTATCTACCCTCCATACCAATTCTGCACCAGAAACACTAACCCGCCTTATGAATATGGGCGTGCCCAGCTTCAACATAGCAACTTCTGTCAGTGTCATTATTGCCCAGCGGCTGGCACGGCGCCTATGCGGTGAATGCAAGAAACCAACAACACTACCTGCTGAAATTTTAAAAGCAGAAGGATTTGATGCAGTTACTATCCCCGAAAAGGATTGGACAATTTTCCAGCCAACCGGTTGTGAACACTGCTCCAAGGGTTATAAAGGGCGTGTCGGTGTGTATGAAGTGGTTCGCATCACCGATGGTATTGCAAGAATTATAATGGAGGGAGGCAACTCAATTCAGATTGCTGACCAGGCCAATAATGAGGGCTTTAACAACCTGAGAACGTCTGCATTGCGTAAAGTTGTTATGGGCGTCACCAGCCTGGAAGAGGCTAATAGGGTCACCAAAGATTAAGTTGTCTTATCAAGGGTAATCCAGCACGATCAAAATTGTGTAAAGGCCCCTAGACAATCAATGGTCTGATAAAATTCAAAACCCCAGTTTCTTCACTGGCATCAAGTGACAATAGGCAGGAATAATAATTATGGCCAACGCCGCAGCAGTGACTTATATCTACAAAGGTATAGACAGTAAGGGCGCAAAGGTCGAGGGTGAAATCAATGGGACTAGCCCAGCACTAATCAAAGCCCAGCTTCGCAAGCAGGGCATTATCGCCAATCGAGTCCAAAAAAAGCCAAAACCGCTTTTCGGCGGCGGCAAGGGTAAGGTAAAGCCAGCTGATATTGCTATCTTCACCCGCCAAATGGCGACGATGATGAAAGCAGGAGTACCTCTGGTTCAAAGCTTTGAGATTGTTGCAGATGGCTCTGACAACCAGGCACTGAAAGATCTTATATTAAAGATCCGTGACGAGGTTGCCTCAGGAACAGGATTTGCGGAATCTCTTCGCAAGCACCCTCTTTATTTCGACGATCTCTTTTGCAACCTGGTCGCCTCCGGTGAGCAGTCTGGCGCCCTGGAAACCATGTTGG
Source organism: Microbulbifer maximicatervae (SeqCode) (assembly GCF_052467325.1). Classification (NCBI taxonomy): domain Bacteria; kingdom Pseudomonadati; phylum Pseudomonadota; class Gammaproteobacteria; order Cellvibrionales; family Microbulbiferaceae; genus Microbulbifer; species Microbulbifer maximicatervae (SeqCode). The sequence continues at coordinate 5,054,091 of NZ_CP174310.1, read as the reverse complement.
ACAGGATAGCGACTTATAAAGAGAAGACAGAGTCACTTAAAGCAAAAATTAAAAAGGCGATGACCTACCCTATTGCGGTGGTTGTTGTGGCCGTAATCGTTACCTCTATCCTCTTAATTAAGGTAGTTCCGCAATTCGCCCAAACTTTTGCGGGCTTTGGTGCCGATCTGCCTGCATTTACACAGTTGGTTGTGAACATTTCAGACTGGATGCAAGCAAACTGGTTCTTTGCTCTGCTAACTGTGGTTCTGGCTATCACAGGAATAATTGAGGTAAAAAAACGCAACAAAAAAGTTGCGGAGTTTTTTGATAAGCTCATGCTCCGTATACCCATTCTCGGTACGATCACATACAACTCGATTGCAGCTCGCTTTGCCAGGACCATGTCTACCACTTTTTCTGCTGGTGTCCCCTTGATTGATGCACTTAAATCAGTAGCTGGAGCAACGGGAAACTGCGTGTATGAAGAAGCAACTTTAAAAATTCGAGATTCAGTCGCAACTGGTGTTCCTCTTAACCTGGCAATGCGCCAGTCGGGACTGTATCCCACCATGCTTATTCAAATGACTGCTATCGGTGAGGAATCTGGAGCCCTCGACGAGATGCTTGGCAAGGCAGCAGATTTTTACGAAGAAGCAGTAGATAATCTTGTAGATAACCTTACAACCCTACTCGAACCAATGATTATGGCCGTTCTGGGCATCTTGGTTGGCGGTCTAATGGTGGCCATGTATCTACCGATCTTCAACTTAGGCAGTGTTATCTAGAAATAAATATGCTTGAAGTTTTATCAATATACCCGGCGCTGCTCATAGGCAGCGCCTTTATTTTAGGCCTCTTAATAGGCAGCTTCCTCAACGTCGTAATCCTGCGCCTCCCCGTTATGATGGAGCGGGAATATAAGCGGGATTTCTATAGTTATTTTGATACAAAGCCTTCTGTCGAAGAGCAAAAAGAGTTAAATAAGCCTTTTAACCTGATACTCCCTCACTCCCATTGCCCCAAGTGCCAGGTTGAGATTAAGCCCTGGCAAAATATCCCCGTCATTAGCTACCTTTTCCTTCGCGGAAAATGCGGTTCCTGCGGCACCGCTATTTCCAAGCGTTACCCAATGGTGGAATTGGTAACTGGTATTCTGACTGCCATTGTTGTTTGGCAGTTGGGCTTCACTTGGCAGGCATTAGCTGGATGCTTCTTTACTTGGGCTCTCGTTGCTCTAACAGGTATCGATTTTGACAAACGGCTGCTTCCAGACAGCATTACTCTACCGCTACTCTGGGCCGGTTTACTCATCAATATTTGGGGAGTTTTTACTTCTTTGCAGGACGCAGTCATCGGCGCTATCTCCGGGTATCTGTCACTGTGGCTGGTGTTCCATATCTTTAAGATTGTTACCGGTAAGGAAGGTATGGGGGCTGGAGATTTTAAAATCCTGGCAGCCATTGGCGCCTGGTTTGGCTGGCAAGTGCTGCCGTTAGTTATCCTGCTTTCCGCTGCTGTTGGCGCAGCTGCTGGAATTTCCTGGAGTATTGCCGTAGGGCGGGATCGCAACTTGCCCATCGCTTTTGGCCCCTACCTTGCCGGAGCCGGCTGGATCGCCATGCTTTGGGGTGATCAAATCATGAGCTGGTATTTTAATATCTCTGGTCTTAGCAGCTAAACGACCAACTCACTATTCTCCACCTATTTGCTTTACTATGACCCCGGCCAGCTATCTGGCCGGGGTTTTTATTTATACCGCAACCTTATTTATTCTTGGGGAGGGCAGCCATTGTTTACCGTAGGCTTAACCGGCGGGATCGGTAGCGGAAAGTCAGCAGCAGCTGGGTATTTCCGTGACCTGGGCATTAATGTAGTAGATGCAGACTGGGCGGCAAGGGTTGTGGTACAACCGGGAAAGCCCGCTCTGGAACAGGTAGCCCGTCACTTCGGGGCCGATGTCTTACTGGAAAGTGGCGAATTAAACCGGAGCAAACTGCGCACACTGATATTTGACGACCCAGGCGAACGGCAATGGCTGGAAAGTCTATTACACCCACTGATTAGAGAAGAAATAACTTCCTCACTGAACGCAAGTCAGGGGCCCTACGCAATATTGGAATCCCCCCTCCTGATTGAGTCAGGCCAATATGAGCTCGTTAACAGGATTTGTGTGGTCGATCTACCCGAGGCTTTGCAGCTTGAGCGCGCCAGCGCGCGCGATAACAGCCAGCAGGAACAGATTCGCAAAATCATGACGGCCCAACTGACAAGGGAGCAAAGACTAGAAAAGGCGGATGATGTGCTGGATAACGCTAATGACTTAGCTTCACTCAAAGATCAAGTAGGGCAGCTCCATCGGGCATACTTACAGATTGCCCGGTTGAAACAATCGAGCTAAGTTAATTAGAGTACAATTCCGATTCAGATCACTTTAGAGCCCAAACTATCTTATGCCTAAATCCAGCGTAACGCCGACACTCAACTGCCCTACCTGCAAAAAGCCCATTGAGTGGAGCGATAAGTTTCCCTTCAAACCTTTTTGTAGCGAACGTTGCAAGCTGATTGATCTCGGCGAATGGGCTAGTGAGGGACACAAGATTCCCGGGGAGTCAGTGTATGACGATGTGCTAAGTGATGATCTGGACCCGAACAAGCCCCGCCATTAAGGCCATCCAACCCACTTTTGAACAGCTGCCTGCAAGCAGCTGTTCAAGGTGAAGCTTAGGAGGAACTCCCTTTTACCGCTTCAATAATTGCTTGATTGGCATCGGGGAAGTGGAAGTTATCCAGCTCCCCTGCAGACACCCACTTGATTTCCTGCTGCTCTTTCCCAAGAGCCTCACCCGTGAACTGCGTTACCTGCCAAGTATCCAGCAGCACGGTTTTTTCAGGGTAATCGTGACGAATTTCTACTAGCGGCTGCAACTCCTGTACTTCAATGGCCACTTCTTCAAGTAGCTCCCTATAGAGCGCCTCCTGCACAGACTCACCAGCTTCCACCTTGCCACCGGGAAATTCCCAGCGCCCTCCCATATGCAAATGGTCGGGACGGCGGGCAATCAGGATCTTGCCATCCCCTCGGGTTACTACACCGACAGCAACATGGACAATCTTACTCACTCTACGACCTCAAGTCCGATATTCTGCGTTGATGGTGACATACTCGTGAGAGAAGTCACAGGTCCAGATATGCTCACTGCTGGCACCGCGACCCAGCCCTATACGGATTGTAAATTCAGGTTTTGAAAATACCTGCTCTCCAGCCTGCTCTTGATATCCAGGTGCGCGCCCACCGGCACTTACCACCTGTACATCATCGAGGAAAATCTCCACCTTATCGGTGTCTAACTCGCCTTGGATAGCATTGCCGATCGCCATAACCAGCCGACCCCAGTTAGGGTCTGAAGCATAAAGTGCAGTTTTCACAAGCGGAGAATCACCGACTTCAAAAGCTACTGCCAAGGCCTCTTCACTGCTGAGCGCGCCATCCACTTGTACGGTAACAAACTTGGTCGCCCCCTCACCGTCCCTGACAATGGTCTGGGCCAGCTCTATATGAATTTCCGAAATTGCTTTATACAGCTCCAGGTAGCCAGTGTTCTCAGAGCTGCTGATCATCTCCCCCCGAGCACCTGTGGCCATCAAAACACAAGCATCATTCGTCGAGGTATCTCCATCTACGCTAATCCGATTAAATGAGGCCCCGACAACTTCGCGTACCATTTGATCTAGCAGGGGTTGCGCCACACCGGCATCAGTGGCGACATAGGCGAGCATGGTAGCCATGTTCGGCTGGATCATGCCGGAACCTTTGGCTATACCGACAACGGCAATCTCTTCACCATTAATCATTAACTTGCGACTTGCAATCTTTGGCCGGGTGTCCGTAGTCATAATGGACTCGGCCGCCAATTCCCACCCGGCGGGATCAAGCTGTCCAGCAGACCCCGGGATAGCAGCGAGTAACCTCTCCATCGGCAAGTGCTCACCAATGACACCTGTACTAAAAGGCAATACTTGTTCGGCAGAAATCTTCAGTGCATCTGCCACCGCCTCGCAAGTAGCCCGGGCATCCGCCAGCCCCCTTACCCCAGTAGCGGCATTGGCATTGCCGGCATTAACCACCAGGGCTCGCACTTCTCCTTTGGCGATATGCTCTTTGGCCACCGTTACTGGAGCCGCACAAAAAGTATTCTGGGTAAAAGTGGCTGCAACTGAAGTTCCTTCAGCAAGCTCAACCAACAACAGGTCATTGCGTTCCCAGTCTTTGATCCTGGCGGGTACACTGGCGAGGCGAACCCCTTCGACAACGAGTATGGATAATTCAGGCATAAGAATAACGACTTTGGGCTATCACAGCGCAGGCAAACCTAGACCCCGGTCCACCCAAACGGATTAGCGGAAATAAATGAGCGGTCGACATTATCAAAGCCGAACCTCAGTAAGGCAAGCCAAAAATAGACTTATCTGCGGAATAGAAATCTTTTTCCGCAGATAATTCTTTTATCGGTTAAAAAAATACCCCGCTAAGCGGGGCACTTTCTGAATTCAAGCAGTAGAGAATTAGCTCTGGGTGGAGGAAGCCAGCTTGCCGTGACACTGCTTGTACTTTTTCCCGGAACCACAGGGGCAGGGATCATTGCGCCCGACTTTAGGACCGCGACGCTCCGGTGCCGGGGTAGCCGGCTGCTGCTCCTTGGGCTCACTTTCTGGAAGCGCCGAAGCTTGAGCGTGTTGCAGCTCAAGCTGCTGCCTGCGCTGCTCTTCCAGGCGACGCTGCTCCATCTCTTCCGCTTGCTCACGAGTCATCGGCTCTACGTGGGCAAGAATACGCACCACTTCATGCTTGAGGTTCTCCAGCATGCTCTGGAACAGGTGGAAAGACTCGCGCTTGAATTCCTGCTTGGGGTTTTTGTTGGCGTAAGCCCGCAAACCAATACCCGCACGCAAGTGGTCCATGCTGGAAAGGTGCTCCTTCCACAACTGATCCAATACTTGCAGCATAATCTGACGCTCGATAGTCGGCATCAGATTGGCATCACCGGAAGATTCACCAATACGGGAAACTTTTGCAGCATAGGCTTCCTGCGCGGCGACAGTAATCTTTTTCCGCAGGCTCTCTTCGTGCAGAGTGCGATCTTCATCGAGCCACTGCTGAACCGGCAACTGGATACCTAATTCGCCAGAGAGCTGCTGCTCCAGGGCTGGAATATCCCACTGCTCTTCCACGCTCTGGGGGGGAATAGAACCGGAGACAATGCCGTCAACCACATCTTCACGAATGGCAGAGATCGTATCACTGATAACCTCAGCTTCCAGCAGCTCATTGCGCTGGCCGTAAATCACCTGACGCTGGTCATTGGCCACGTCATCGTATTCCAACAACTGTTTGCGAATATCAAAGTTTCGACCTTCCACACGGCGCTGGGCTTTTTCGATAGCGTTGGAAACCATGCGGTGCTCAATCGCCTCACCGCGCTCCATACCCAGCATCTGCATAAAATTCTTCACCCGGTCAGAGGCGAAGATGCGCATAAGGTTATCTTCCAGAGATAAGTAGAAACGAGTAACACCTGGGTCACCCTGACGACCTGCACGACCTCGCAGCTGGTTATCAATACGGCGGGATTCATGGCGCTCAGTACCGATAATATGCAGACCGCCCGCAGCGATTACCTGCTCGTGACGCTTCTTCCAATCTTCCTTGACTTGTGCGAGCTCCGCTTCAGTCAGTTCGCGATCTTTTTCCTGACCCAAGGCCGCCGCTTCAGCTTCCCAGTTACCACCGAGAACAATGTCGGTACCGCGACCGGCCATATTGGTAGCGATAGTCACCGCACCCGGGCGACCCGCCTGGGCGATAATCTGTGCTTCGCGCTCGTGATATTTCGCGTTGAGAACCTGGTGCTTAATGCCCGCCTTTTGCAACTTGCGGGACATTTCTTCAGAGGTTTCGATAGAAGCGGTACCTACAAGGATCGGAGCCTGCTTTTCGCGACAGTGCTTCACATCCTCAATAATCGCTTCCATCTTCTCTTCCTGGCTTAGGTAAACCAGGTCATTGAGATCTTCACGTTGAATTTGCTTATTGGTGGGAATTACCACCACGTCCAGACCGTAAATTTGCTGGAATTCAAACGCCTCTGTATCCGCTGTACCGGTCATTCCCGAAAGTTTGGGGTAGAAGCGGAACAGGTTCTGGAATGTTGTAGAAGCGAGAGTCTGGCTCTCACTCTGAATCTGCACACTCTCTTTTGCCTCTAAAGCCTGGTGCAGGCCTTCGGAGAGACGGCGACCGGGCATGGTCCGGCCGGTGTGCTCATCAATTAATACCACCTGGCCGTTCTGCACGATGTAATCCACATCGCGATTAAACAGTACATGCGCGCGCAGGGCGGCGTGCACATGGTGCAACAGGCCCAGGTTCCCAGGGGCGTAAAGGGACTGGTCTTCCTTCATCAACCCACTGCGTGACAGCAGGTCTTCGATTAATAAGTGCCCCTGCTCGGTCAGCTCAACCTGGCGAGTCTTTTCATCAACGGTGTAGTGCCCCTCCCCACCCTCTTCGGCACGCTCCAGCTGGGGAACCAGCTTATTCATCGCCATATAAAGGTGAGACGAGTCTTCGGCGGCTCCAGAAATAATCAACGGAGTACGCGCCTCATCGATCAGAATGGAATCCACCTCATCGACAATAGCGAAGTTCTGAGGGCGCTGGGTGCGGTCCTCTTTGCGCAACACCATGTTGTCACGCAGGTAATCAAAACCGAATTCGTTATTAGTGCCGTAAGTAATGTCAGCCTCATAGGCCGCTTTCTTTTCTTCCGGTGGCTGCTGGGAAACAATAACTCCCACCGTCATGCCCAGGAACTCATATACCGGGCGCATCCAATTGGCATCCCGCGAAGCGAGGTAATCGTTCACCGTAACAATATGAACGCCCTTACCTTCAAGCGCATTCAGATAGGCCGGCAGGGTTGCAACCAGGGTTTTACCTTCACCGGTACGCATTTCTGCAATACGCCCTTCATGCAAGGTCATACCACCGATCAGCTGAACGTCGAAGTGGCGCATCCCCATGGCCCGGCGACCCGCTTCACGCACTGCAGCAAACGCCTCAGGCAGAATTTGATCGAGCTTTTCCCCGTCAGCGAGTCGCTGCCTGAACTCATCCGTTTTAGCCCGCAGGCCTGAATCGTCAAGCTTCTGGAAATCCTCTTCCAAAGCGTTGATCTTTCCCACGACGCGTCGCATGCGCTTCAGCTCGCGGTCATTTTTTGAACCAAAGACCGATTTAATCAGTTTGCCAATCATTATCTAGAAACCACTTATCTTATTTGCGCTGTCGGCGCTAATATCGGGCAGATCGATGCACCGACGCTCCTTTATGCGAGGGGTGCAAGTAAACAGGAAGGCGCAAGCGCTGGCAACTCTTATGCCAAGCTACCAACAATTACGCGTAAAGGAAGGATAGTTCTTATCTGCCTGTGCGGCGGATATAGCTAGCTGGATCAACCGTGCGGTTGTTCTTATATATCTCAAAGTGAACATGGGGCCCGGTAGAACGGCCACTGGAACCCATCAGGGCAATAATTTGCCCTCTCTTGACCACGTCACCCAATCCCACTTTCAGCTCACTATTGTGCCCATAGCGGGTTGAATAACCATTGCCGTGATTAATTTCTACCAACTGACCATAGCCATGGCGCTCATCAGCCCAGGTGACAACACCTGCGGCTACCGAAACAACATCGGAGCCCATCTTGCCAGCAAAATCCACACCCTTGTGCCAAGTCCTACGGCCAGTGAATGGATCGGTGCGATAACCATAACGGGAAGACATCCATCCCTTGCTGATCGGGCGGCCCGCCAAAAACTGCTCGTCCTCAAGTTTGAGGTTGGCCATCAGGGATTCGAGTGTGTTCAGCTGCATCTGGCGATCTTCAATCTGATGAGAGAGATCTCCAATAACATCCAGGAATTCCGGTGGCTGATACGGCAACTCCGATGCACCTGCGATTCCGGGGTCTTCCGGCCCACCAATAGCAGGTGCACTGCCAAACTCAAACTCTCCTTCATCGAGATTGGCAACAGAGGTTAAACGCTCACCCAGTGCATCAAGGCGAGTTAAACGTGCCTGCAACTCCGCAAGCTTAACGGTAAGAGCTGCCAGCTGCTCCCGCGCCTCTCTATCTGCTTCAGCAATTTCTTCCTGCTGTTTGCGCAGTGCGCGACTCCAGGCCTTGGCCGTTCGGGAATCAAATAGGTCAGTTTTAGTAACCGGTAAATTCGCCCCCAGCATAAATGCACCCACAGGGAGGCTCAGCAAGCACAACCCCAACAGGGCTTTGCTCAAACTGCCAAAATTAAAGCTGCGAGTCGCACCGCGCTCATTAACCAGGATTACTTTCATAGGAGCTGTGAGAAGTTCGACATTTTTAATTTTCGTTAGTCCCCAGCTCACAAGCCGAGGTGCCAAACCAATAAGGATACCAAAAATCTATAGGCTTTCTCTGTGAAACAATCATACAAAAAAGCCGGCACTATAATGCCGGCTTCTTGCGAAAGTATCAAACTGCCAAAATAGGTTTGATATAAGAGATCGGTGCTTCTTCCTGCTCACCTTCAAAGGTGACCATTTCCCAAGCATCCTCCTGAGCCATCAGGTTGCGAAGGGATTTATTGTTCAGCGCATGGCCAGACTTAAATGCCTTGAACTCACCAATCAGGCTGGTCCCCAGAAGATAGAGATCGCCAATCGCATCCAGAATTTTATGTTTCACAAATTCGTCTTCATAACGCAACCCGCCTTCATTCAGAATGCGGTACTGATCAATCACAATTGCGTTATCAACGGAACCGCCCTGAACCAGGCCCTTGGAGCGCAGGTACTCGATTTCGTGCATAAAGCCAAAGGTACGGGCGCGACTCACTTCCTTCACAAAGGAGGTGCTGGAGAAGTCCACGGATGAACTCAGGTTACGCCCCTGGAAAACCGGGTGGTCAAAGTCGATTGTGAAGGATACTTTAAAGCCATTAAAAGGCAGGAAGCTGGCAACCTTATCGCCATCCTCTACAGTTACTGGCTTCTTGATTCGCAGGAATTTCTTCGGAGCTGCTTGCTCTTGGATACCTGCAGATTGAATTAGAAATACAAATGGGCCGGCACTGCCATCCATAATAGGCACTTCTTGAGCGGATAACTCGACAACCGCGTTATCAATGCCAAGGCCCGCCATTGCCGAGAGCAGGTGCTCTACCGTAGCAATGCGAACATCACCCTTTTCCAGGGTGGTTGAAAGGAGAGTGTCGCCGACATTTTCCGCACGAGCCTCGATTTCAACTACCGGGTCCAAATCGGTTCTACGGAACACGATACCGGTGTCTACGGGCGCTGGTTTAAGGGTAAGTACAACTTTCTTGCCAGTGTGCAGACCTACGCCAGTGGCGCGAATAGCATTCTTAAGCGTGCGCTGTTTGATCATGAAACTATCTTTTCCCCGTCGGTGGACTACGCCCCTAAGGCGCAGCAAGCCATCGATACTAGCACAATTGCGACGCCAATACCAATTCTGGGCGAGTGGTCACCACAACTGTGCACCACCTACCTATATGAGGATAGATCAAGCAAAGATTGCAGCGCCAACGCATGTCGCTATGACAGCATTCTAAGATCCTAAGCTCCGCAAGCGCTGTTAATAATTGTTAATTATTTTAGATAGTTATTGCGACTCACCAGTTCTGATCAAAATCTACACAAACGGGGCAAGGGCCCACCCATTCGACAAGGTAGACCCGAGCAAAAGCCGTACCGCAGCGGCAATACCCAGCCGGAGCCGGGCAGACATGAGCGGTGTTCTGCCTCTGCGGTACCGTTTTTCTAGTCTGCCTGACGGCGCAGGAAGGCTGGAATATCCAGGTACTCCATATCCGCATCAGCGGGATTCAAGGCAGGAGCCGGGCGCTTGGGGCGCTCCGCTTCAGTACGCGGGCGCGGATCAATAGCTTCGCGGCTTGCCAGCCCTGCAGAGCTGTGACCAGCATGAGCTGTGTGACTATCGCGAGCCTCACGGGTTTCACGAACGGGCTCCCGAGGCTCAGGGCGGCGGGTATTATCCACTACCTTTGCCGGGCGCGCGGCCGGAGAGCCCTCTCCAAGGCCTGCGGCCACAACAGTAACCCGCATCTCATCACCGAGCTTGTCATCCACCGCGGTACCAATAACCACAGTAGCTTCATCGGAGGCGATTTCCTGGACAATCTCACCTACTTCAGAGTACTCACCCAGGGTCAGCTCCTGACAGCCCGCCTCTTCGCTACCAGTGATAATATTCACCAGAATACCGCGAGCACCAGCCAGGTTGACGTTATCCAGCAGCGGGCTTCGCACGGCTTTCTCAGCCGCTTCGCGTGCACGGTTCTCACCGACAGCGGAGCCGGACCCCATCATCGCCATACCCATTTCAGACATCACGGTTCGCACATCGGCGAAGTCCACGTTCATGATGCCCGGGCGAATCATCAGGTCGGCAATACCTTGTACAGCACCCAATAAAACGTTATCTGCTTCTTTGTAAGCAGATTTCATTGTGATCTTGCTGCCGAGTACTTCCAACAAGCGATCGTTGGGGATAGTAATCAGAGAATCGACTTTATCGCGCAGTTCGAGGATACCCTCTTCAGCTACAACTGTGCGTTTGCGCCCTTCGATCTTAAATGGGCGAGTAACTACCGCAACGGTAAGGATGCCCAGTTCTTTTGCAATCTCAGCGACAATCGGCGCACCACCGGTACCGGTACCACCGCCCATACCGGCAGTGATGAATACCATATCCGCACCGGTTAATACCTCAGCAATGCGATCGCGATCTTCAAGTGCGGACTGACGACCAATATCCGGGTTTGCCCCTGCGCCCAGACCGCGTGTAATTGTGTTACCCAGTTGCAGGATTGTGCGGGCCTCAACATCTTTAAGAGCCTGTGCATCTGTATTTGCACAAATAAAGTCTACGCCCTCAACATCATTGGCGATCATATGCTTAACAGCATTACCACCACCGCCGCCGACACCAATCACCTTGATGACAGGCTTATCCTGTACGCTATCAACTAGTTCGAACATTGCTGTTCCCCTTTCTTGCTCATGTCGAATTTTACAGCCATGCCTAAAAAAAATCCTTCACCGGATGGCTAAATCTGGTTGCACTCTATTACAAATTTCCGCGAAACCAGTGCTTTACCTTGTCCCACCACTGATTATCGTTGCGCACAGGCTGTATTTTGCCCTCTCGAGCCTCTTCCTGCTGCATCGCATACATCAATAATCCAACTCCAGTGGAATAAATTGGGTTGCTGACGATATCCGTCAAACCTGCAATACCCTGAGGCACCGCTAGGCGAACCGGCATATGAAAAATTTCCTCAGCCAGTTCAACCGCGCCCTCCATTTTTGAAGAGCCGCCGGTAAGTACTACACCTGCCGCACACAAATCTTCGAAGCCGCTGCGACGTAACTCCGCCTGTACTAATGTAAACAATTCGTCGTAGCGCGGCTCAACGACCTCGGCCAATGCCTGTCGGGATAAATCCCTGGGCGCGCGATCACCAACGCTCGGTACCTTAATGGTCTCACCTTCGCGAGCGAGTTTTGCCAACGCGCACGCATATTTGATTTTCAAGTCTTCTGCGTGCGGTGTCGGTGTGCGCAAAGCCATGGCAATATCATTGGTAACCTGGTCTCCAGCAATCGGTATCACACCCGTATGCCGAATAGATCCACCAGTAAACACAGCAATATCGGTGGTTCCCCCACCAATATCTACCATGCATACTCCCAACTCTTTTTCATCTTCGGTCAGGACTGCATAACTTGAAGCCAATTGTTCAAGAATGACATCTTCTACTTCCAGACCACATCGACGAATACACTTTTCAATATTCTGTGCAGCATTCACTGCACCGCTGACCAAATGGACCTTTGCTTCGAGGCGAACACCAGACATTCCGAGAGGTTCTTTTACCCCTTCCTGATTATCAATCAGGTATTCCTGCGGAAGCGTGTGCAAAATCTTCTGGTCCGCAGGAATAGCGACAGCCCTGGCAGCGTCTATAACACGATCGAGATCCTGCTGGGTAACCTCTCGATCCTTAATCGCAACTATACCGTGAGAGTTCAAGCTGCGAATGTGACTTCCCGCAATCCCTGCGTACACAGAGTGAATTTCACAACCCGCCATCAACTCAGCTTCTTCCACAGCGCGCTGTATAGATTGCACGGTTGATTCAATATTAACCACTACGCCCTTTTTCATTCCAGTGGAACGATGAGAGCCGATACCGACAATATTAAGTTCCCCATCACCGGAAGCTTCACCGACAATAGCGACTACTTTAGAGGTGCCTATATCCAGTCCAACAATCATGCGCTGATCGGATACCTGTGTCATTTTCGTGCCAACCTCGCTGAGCTGCATTCTGTTTCAGGTTCTGCTATCGGACCAGAACACAGCATTCGCTTTTAAACTTTTATCTATAAAACAGCCACCCGGGCTGCCTCGATGTTTACTTTTCTTCGTCTTTCCACTGAACCGCTACCGCATTGCTGTAGCGCGTATCGACGCTGACAACTTTTTGCAAGTGCGGCGCCAGTACACCCCGACTCAAATACAGAAAACGGTGTACCCGCTCCAATAAAGCATCATGGCCAAGTTTTAATTCAATTCCCGACACTAACTCCAGATGCCAACCGCTTAGGTCGTCAAATGACAACCGTTTAACCTCCATATCCCGCGTGGTCAGTAACCCCGCAAGCGCGCGGTATTGCAGCATAATCCGCTCTACCAATTCTTCATCCCCGGCAAGCTCGGGCAGGGACTGAACCCCCATATGTGACGGACGCGGCAGCAGATCCCCACTCGCTACCAACAATTTATCTTTACCCCAGGTGGCGAGAGGTTGCGCTTCAGTGATATCAACCTCAACACCCTTCGGCCAACGCCTGCTCACCGAGGCGGAAGTAATCCAGGGGTTAGACAGTAATGTCTGCTGCATCGCCTGAATGTCCGCTGAAAAAAAGCCCGCTTTCAAGTGAGGAAGAAGCACCTCTCTTAACTCTTCTTCAGTTACCGCATTAAAAGCCCCGCGTACTTCAACTTGCTCTAGGGCATCAACATTACTCAACTCAACCGATGGCACCCATCGCCATAACCAAACTGCACCATAGAGCAAAGCACTAAAGCCTGCGAACATCACCAATAAAAAAAAACACCGCTTCCAGTTCAGACGAAGCTTCTCGGGATCATCGGTTCCAAGAGGGCTCGCTCCGCGAGCCGTCTTTTTTTTCTCCCGGCTGATTTCGTTCCAGCTCCTTTCACTAGCTACTTAGCCCTCGCCGCTGCGCTCGCCCAAGCGCCAATCAGCCAACCTTTGCGAAAGTGCTCCGACGTTGCCAGCTCCCTGGGTCAGGACAATATCACCTGGCTCCAACAGATCAGCTAATACCGGGGGAACCTGATCGATAGTTTCCATAAAAATCGGATCTACCTGTCCCCTGTTGCGTAAACTTCGCGCAAGCGTTCTGCCATCGGCACCGGCTATTGGCGCTTCACCCGCACTGTATACATCCAGCAAAATCAACTTATCCACCTCGGAGAGGACCTGAACAAAGTCTTCAAACAAGTCCCGCGTACGGGTATAACGGTGGGGCTGATAAATCATTACCAAACGACGATCCGGCCAGCCATCTCTAACTGTCTTTACGGTAGCGGCTACCTCACGTGGGTGGTGGCCGTAGTCATCTACCAACATCACCTTATCAGCTTCGGTATCATCGCTAACGGCATAATCACCGTAGATCTGGAATCGACGACCAACGCCCTGGAAGCCTATCAGGCCTTGGCGAATTGCTTCATCACTAACGCCTTCATCACTAGCTACAGCAATTGCTGCAGTCGCATTGAGAACATTGTGAATACCCGGCGTATTCACAGAAACCTGCAATAGATCACCCTTGGGTCTCTGTACCGTGAAATGACTGCGCAGTGGCTCTTGCTTTACTTCAACGATGCGGTAGTCATTACCCTCATCAAATCCATAGGTCAGAACCGGGCGGGAAAACTTGGGAATAACTTCCTGAACATTGGCGTCATCCCCGCAAACTACCGCCAAACCGTAAAACGGCAGGTTGTGAACAAAATCAATAAAGATCTGCTTTACCTTTTCGAAGTCGCCACCATAAGTTTCCATATGGTCTGCATCGATATTGGTAATCACCGTCACCATCGGTTGTAAGTGAATAAAAGACGCATCGCTCTCATCAGCTTCAGCCACTAAATAACGACTTTCGCCCAAGGCAGCATTGGCACCGGCAGCGTTGACCAGGCCACCGATAACAAAGGTCGGGTCTTTTTTATCTGCCGCAAAAATTGAGGCGATTAAACTGGTAGTCGTTGTCTTTCCGTGGGTTCCTGCCACAGCGATGCCATAGCGATAGCGCATCAGTTCACCGAGCATTTCGGCGCGGCGCACAATAGGGATTCTCTTTTCTCTCGCCTCAACCAGTTCCGGGTTATCGCCATGTACCGCAGAGGAATTAACCACAACATCAACGCCGCGAACATTTTCCTCACTGTGCCCAATTTGGACCTTAACCCCCAACTTGCGCAACCTGTCAGTTGCCGCAGATTCACGCAGGTCAGAACCTGAAACTTCGTAGCCCTGGTTCTGCAATACCTCAGCAATACCGCTCATACCGGCACCGCCGATCCCAATAAAGTGGATACGGCGGATACGGCGCATGGCCGGTACCGCATAACTTTTATCTTCGTTTGTCCGCACTGAAGACATTACTTTAACCTTCGTCCACTTATTCTGTGTTACCTGGCCGAGGCCAGCTCTTCTCTGCAAGCGTTAACCACTTGCTCAGTCGCATCAGTTTTTGCCGCGCGCCGCGCGGAGGTCGCCATTTGCAATAATTTCTGGCGATCTTCTAACAGGCTTTGTAACAAGCCGGATAACTTCTGCTCGTCCATTTCCCGCTGCTGCATAACAATCGCTCCGCCAGCATTTTGCAACCACTCGCCATTACGCGTTTGATGATCATCAATTGCAAAGGGGAAAGGCACCATGATTGCACCGACTCCCGCAGCTGAAATTTCAGAAACGGTCAAAGCCCCGGAACGGCAAATAATCAGGTCCGCAGAGCGGTAGGCCTCAGCCATATCCGCAATAAAAGGGACCACCTCAGCTTCTACTGCCGCCTCTTTATAGGCGTCTTTGGCAGCCTGAAGGTGGCGCTCTCCAGCCTGGTGAACCACTACCGGGCGCAGGGAGGGTTCCAGCAATGCGATTGCCTTAGGAACCAGTTCATTAATTGCTACAGCACCGAGACTACCGCCTAATACCAAAAGGCGCAGAGACGACTGGCTGCCAATTCGAGTTTCTGGCTCAGGCAATTCTGAAATTTCTTTGCGCACTGGATTGCCCACTTGCCTAGCACCGGGTAGCCCACTGGGAAATGCTTCAAGCACCTGGCTGGAAATCCGCGCCAACAAGCGGTTTGTCGTTCCTGCAACAGCATTTTGCTCGTGAATAATCAACGGTATCCCCCCGAGACGGGCTGCAACGCCCCCAGGGCCGGTCGCAAAGCCGCCAAAGCCGAGTACTGCATCAGGTTGTACCTGCTTAACAACTGTCCTGGCCTGAGCAATTGCCCGCAAAATTTGCAACGGGGCTTTAAGTAAGGCCAACTTTCCCTTCCCCCGAATTCCCTCAACTTTAATGCAGTGCAAAGGAATATTCGCCGCAGGTATTAATCGGGATTCAATCCCACGGGCAGTACCTAACCACTCGACAACAGCTCCCTGCTCTTGCAACGCTTTAGCCACAGCCAACGCTGGGAACACATGACCGCCGGTACCACCGGCCATCAGCAAAAACTTCTTTCCAGAAAAACGCTTATTTACTTCAGACATCAAACCGTTTCTCCGTTGCTGCCCTTCACACTGGACTTGGGTGAATGGAATATTGGCAGCTGACGCAAAAGCTCAAGCCCCCCGCTTCCGTTTTCAACAGGCTCTTTTAGTTCAGCCCGAATCCGCATCGCCAAGCCGAGTAATGCACAACATACAATCAGGCTGCTGCCACCAGAGCTGACAAATGGCAGCGTTAACCCTTTAGTCGGCAACAAGCCTGAAGCAACGCCCATATTCACGAAAGCTTGTCCTGCCAATAGCACTGCCATACCAAAAGCTAGAAGTGCAGCGAAAAATTTCTCCTGCACCAGGGCCTCTTTTACCAGGCGGAGCAGTGAGTAGGTGAGAACAACAAAAAGCCCTACCAGCACTACGCCACCCAACATTCCCCATTCCTCTGCCAGAATGGCAAAAATAAAATCCGTATGAGCCTCAGGCAGATAAAACAGTTTCTGCACACTATTGCCCAAACCAACTCCAAACCACTCTCCGCGACCAAATGCAATCAGGGACTGGGTAAGTTGGTAGCCACTGGCAAACTGATCCCCCCAAGGGTCCAGAAATGTCAGCAATCGCTGTAAGCGATAGGGGCTCATCAGTGCCATTAGCGCTAGTCCACTCGCAGCCGCAGCTACCAATAAAAAAGTATGGGGAAGGCGCGCTCCCGCCAAAAAAACCATTGCCAATACGGTGCCTGAAATTACAACCACCGAACCGAAGTCCGGTTGTAAAAGCAATAACAGAGCAACCGTTGCGAGAATCACCACTGGCACCATAAAGCTGGTCCAGTGACGTAGTTGTTTATTTCGACGAGTTAAAAAACTGGCAAAAAAAACTAGCAGACAGAACTTAGCCACTTCCGCGGGTTGCACAGTTATGCCTGCAAATACCAGCCAACGCCGGCTACCGTTCACCTCCCGTCCAATCCCCGGCACAAGCACTGCAATCAATAACAGGCAAGCAAACAGTAATAATGGCCAGGACAGTCGCGACCAAATTGACAGGGGAATCTGACTAACGACAAATCCAGCTAATCCGCCAACCATCAAAAAAGCCAAATGACGCCTGAGGAAATACCAGGGGTCACCATAAATATCCGTAGCAAAGGCGATAGATGCTGAAGCAACCATCACCACACCAATACTAGCCAGAACCAGAACACTGAGTAGCAGCAGCCCATCCTGCCATTCACTACCTTGAACCTTGATTACCTGAGCACTCACTGGGAGTCACCAGCGGTATCGCATAATTCCAGAACGGCCTGGCGAAAATCATCACCGCGGGCTTCAAAATTCTTATACATATCAAAGCTGGCACATGCCGGTGATAACAATACATAGTCACCGCCATTGGCTAATTGTCTGGCCTCAGCAACGGCCTCTACCATTGTGCTAGCCCTGCGAATCTCGCACAGGCCATCAAAGACACCGGCTATTTTCTCTCCATCCACACCGATACACACCAGGGCCCGGAGTGCTCTTGCACTTTTTCGTAAGGGAGCAAAATCAGCACCCTTGCCATCCCCTCCAGCAATAAGCACTATTTTACTGGTTGCCGTAGCCAAGCCATCCAATGCCGCCTGGGTTGCTCCTACATTGGTGCCTTTTGAATCGTTAACATAAACAACGTCTTCAAAATCAGCCACGCGCTCACAGCGATGTTTCAGCCCGCGAAAGCTGCGTAAAATTTTTAGCATCGCCTCAGTGGGTAGGCCCAGTGCATAACCCATTGCCAGGGCTGCCAAACCATTGGCAATATTATGCTTACCCACCATAGCCAAATCGGCCACAGGTATTAAAACTTCTGTGCCTCGAGCCAACCAGTTCTGCCCCTCATGCAAGCGCAGGCCAAACTGATTAAGATCCGGCTGATCAAGCCCAAAACTCCACTCCCGTCTCTCTCGGGAAAGAGGCCCCTGGGATAAGGGGTCCGCGCGATTTATCACGAACTGATCCGCTCCGCGATAAATGCGCTGCTTGGCCCGGTGGTACTCCACCATACTGGGGTAGCGGTCCATATGGTCCGCACTCATGTTTAAAATGGTGGCTACGGTAGGTGCCAGCGAGTAGGTGGTTTCCAATTGAAAACTGGAAAGCTCCAAAACAAAGATGTCCGGCAGAGGTTTCTCAAGTAAATCCAGCACCGGCACACCGATATTGCCACCCACACCAACTGTCAGCCCTGCCTCTTCAACCATCTCCCCCAGGAGTGTGGTCACTGTACTCTTTCCGTTGGAGCCTGTGATCGCGGCGAGCTTTGCTGTCGATTGCATCCGAGTCAGGGCCTGGGCAAATAACTCAATATCCCCAACCACAGGAATCCCATCCGCAATCGCCTGCTGCAATACGGGTTCAGCAAGCGCAACTCCCGGGCTGGCAATAATCAAGCTCGCAGCGAGTATTGTCCCCGGGCGCAGTGGACCTGTTTCCACCGCAACCTCAGGGAACTCCTGACGGAAAGCTTCGAGCCCCGGCGGGTTATCGCGACTGTCTGCCACGACCGGCGTATGGCCGTGACGCAGCAGGTAGCGCACCACCGACTTTCCGGTAGCGCCAAGACCTATTACCACTTTCTGCTGTGAAGAAGTCGCGATCAGGCTCATTTATCTATTTATCGAATTTTCAGTGTTGCCAAACCAGCCAAGACCAGAATGACGGTAATAATCCAAAAGCGCACAATGACTCGAGGCTCCGGCCACCCTTTTAACTCAAAGTGGTGGTGCAGAGGCGCCATACGAAAAATTCTCTTCCCCGTTAATTTAAAGGATGCCACCTGCAAAATTACGGAAACTGTTTCCATCACAAACACACCGCCCATGATGAACAGAATAATTTCATGACGGGTAATTACCGCAATAATTCCCAGCGCCGCCCCCAGTGCCAGAGCGCCCACATCCCCCATAAACACTTGGGCCGGATAAGTGTTAAACCATAAGAACCCGAGTCCGGCACCACCGAGGGCAGCGCAGAACACCGCCAACTCCCCGGCTCCTGGAATTGCGGGAATATGCAGGTAGTCAGCAAATTCCATATGGCCGGATAAATAAGCAATCACCCCAAGTGCTCCACCCACCATCACAGTAGGCATAATCGCCAAGCCATCGAGGCCATCAGTCAGGTTAACCGCATTACTGGAGCCAACAACGACAAAATAGGTCAACAATATAAAAGATACCGGTCCCAGATTTATCGCAACATCTTTAAAAAACGGGACAAAAAACTGGGTCTCTGCCGGGCTTGAAGCACTCATATACAGATAAATAGCTGCACCCAACCCGGCAACGGATTGCCAGAAATATTTCCAGCGAGCAATAAGGCCACGGGGGTTTTTATAAACGACTTTTTTATAGTCATCCACGAAGCCCACAGCACCGAAAACAAAGGTAACTAATAAAGTAACCCACACGTAACGATTGCTGAGGTCAGACCAGAGTAGGGCTGAGGCAAAAATTGAAGCGAGAATCAAGGTGCCGCCCATAGTCGGGGTGCCAGATTTACTCAAATGGCTTTGCGGACCATCATCGCGAACAGCCTGCCCCACCTGTAAATGGTTCAACCAGTGAATCATGCGCGGACCCACAAGTAGTGAAATACCCAGAGCCGTCAACGCAGCAAGAATTGCGCGCACTGTCAGGTAGTTAAATACCGAAAATCCGCTGACATGTTGTTGTAATAGCTCCGCTAGCCAAAGCAGCATTACTTCTCCCCTCTGCTATTGCCAAGCAGTGCCTGCGCTACCAATTCCATACGGGCGCTGCGTGATCCTTTAACCAAAACTGTGGTTTGTTCATCCAATTGTTGAGTGAGAGCAGTAACCAGGGGTTCTCTCTCGCGATAATTGCGCAGCGACTCTTGCCTCCCCGCAGAAAAGGCCATGCTGGCGGCAGTACCCAGCGGCCCCAATGTAAACAGCGCATCCAGGCCCCGCTCTCGTGCCAAAGCTCCAACGCTTCTATGCATTTCCTCCGCGTCCGGCCCCAACTCCGCCATATCCCCCAGCACCAGAATTTTTTTACCTGAACGCTGTGACAGCAATTCAATGGCCGCACCTACTGAACCCGGGTTCGCGTTGTAACTGTCATCAATAACGGTTGCACCGGCTATACCTGCCTGCTCCTGCAAGCGCCCAGCAACCCCGGTCACCGTGTTAAGTCCGCTGATAATTTCCACCGCAGGTATTCCCGCAGCAAAAGCACATCCAGCAGCAACCAGAGCGTTGTGAACATTGTGCTCACCAAGCAATTTCAGGCTAACAGGGTGAGCAACGCCTTCAATTACCAAGTCAAATGAAGGGCAACCGTTAGGATTCAATACAATATTATCCGCATGGATAGCACACTCATTAGATAAGCCAATACCCAGAGTCTTTACCCCTTCGGGCATATTCTCCAACCAGTAATTCGCATAGCCATCATCGGTATTGATCACCGCCGTCGCCGATACATCCAAACTGGTATAAATTTGGCCCTTGGCTTTTGCAATAGCATCAACAGAGCCAAAGCCCTCGACATGCGCTGGCATTACGTTATTTACCGCCGTCACCTGCGGCTTGCCGATACTACACAGGTAGCCAATATCGTCAGGGCCGTTAGCTCCCATTTCGAGAATCAACACATCGTGTTGCGCTGTCAGCCCAAACAAAGTCATGGGTAAACCGAACTGGTTGTTCAGGTTTCCCTCGGTTACACAGGGTGTATGACTCTGGGAAAAAATTGCAGACAGCATCTCCTTAACGGTAGTTTTACCGCAGGACCCTGTAATCGCCACAACCGGACCGTCAAACTGTTCACGGCACAGTAAGCCAATTTGTCCCAATGCGACCGTCGTATCTTCAACGCGCCACTGCGGTAAACTGCAACTGGGCACTTCACGATCGACAACCAACCCCAATACCTGGCCATCCAGCTCACCGACAAAGTCGTGCGCATCAAAATTTTCGCCAACCAGAGCAACAAATAAAGATTTGGGGTCCAGCTTGCGGGTATCCGTACAAACCAGTTCAAACTCCACAGAGCCATTGATTAACTCACCACCAAAACGGCTTTGCAGTTGCTGCAACGTAAGGGAATTAATCACCTTGGCTCTCCTTGCCTTCACTTGACTGGCCCGATTCATCCACGCGGGCTTTGAGAGCAGCAGCAGCTTGCTCACGATCGCAGAAGTGAATTTTTTCACTGCCGATAATTTGGTAATTTTCGTGCCCTTTACCGGCGATCAATACAATATCCCCCGGTTGTGCTGCAGATACCGCCTGAGATATCGCTGTCGCGCGATCAATTTCAACTTCGATATTACTGGCAGCCCCTTCGAGAATATCGTCGATAATTTTTTGCGGTTCTTCGCTGCGCGGATTATCGCTAGTCACAATGGCACGGTCCGCCATCTCGGAGGCAATACGCCCCATCGCCGCGCGCTTACCCGTATCCCGGTCACCACCACAACCAAAAACACACCACAAATTACCGCGACAGTAAGGGCGCGCTGCTGCTAAAGCCGCGCGAAGAGCATCTGGTGTATGGGCATAATCCACCAATACACCCACATCATCGGAACCCTCAACCAGGACACGCTCCATACGCCCCGGCACCGCTTTAATAGTGGGGAAAGCGGCAAGAATATCTTCAAAAGGCATGCCCTCTGCCGCTGCAGCAGCTACGACAGCCAAGGCATTGTGAATATTAAAATCGCCAATTAAGGGTGCGTGCAGCTCACCGCTACCCCAAGGGGAATTAAGTTTTACAGAAAAACCGCGCTCATGGCGACGCAGGTCTGCAACATATAAATCACCCGCCTGCAGCCCATAAGTAATAACGCGCAGGCCACGTAATTTACAGCGCTCTGCCAACTGGGCGCCAAACGGATCATCCAGGTTAATGACTCCTCGCTTCAATTTTGGCAGTCCGAAAAGTTTCTCTTTGGCTGCGCCGTAAGCGGCCATATTGCCGTGATAATCCAAATGATCGCGGCTCAAATTGGTAAAAATTGCCGTATCAAAAATCAGCCCATGCACACGTCCCTGAGAAAGTGAATGCGAAGAAACTTCCATTGCGGCAGCGGCAACGCCACTATCGCGATAATTTGCAAAGTCCGCTTGTAAACTCACCGGGTCAGGCGTTGTTAAACCCGTTTCCTGCAATTCGATTTGGTTATCTTTCCAGACCCCATTACCAATGGTGCCTATCAATGCTGCACTACCATAGTGGCGAGCCAGTAATTGGGAAGTCAAATAGGCGCAAGTGGTTTTACCGTTGGTGCCAGTCACTCCAACCAAGTGCATTTCACCACTGGGGTTACCGTGGAAGCGCGCGGCAATTTCCCCTACCCGCTTTGCCAGACCGGGAACACTGACCACCTGGATATCACCACGGCTTTTACATTCCAACTTGTCACCATCAGCAAGCACTACCGCAGCACCTGCAGTAATTGCCGCATCGATATATTCCCGACCATCGACCACAGAACCGCGCAAGGCCATAAATGCATCGCCCGCTTTTATCTTGCGGCTATCCAGGGCAATACCAGTGACAGAAATATCGGGAATACCGGCGTAACCCGGCACTAATTCTTTGATAGAAACAGAATGTTTTTCGCGCTGACTCACGATTTTGAACCCCTCTCGCTTAACTGCGCGGCCAATTGCCCCTCCGCCGATTTAATTTTTTCCGGCGGAACCTGCAACAGGCGCATAGCACCAGTCATCACCGCACCGAATACCGGTGCAGCAACTTCACCACCGTAATATTTGGCATGACTGGGATCATCAATAACAACTACCGCGGCAAGGCGCGGATTATCAGCGGGGATAAAGCCCGCAAATACTGAGCGATAGCGATTATCCGCATAACCACTATTGCCAACTTTGTGCACAGTACCGGTCTTGCCGGCGACACGATAACCTTCTACAGCGGCAAGGCGTCCGGTACCCCGGGAAATCACCGTCTCCAACATCGCTGTGACCTGCCCAACCAAGGATTGCTCAATAACCTGCTCAGGCTCGCCCGGTACTTTGTCACCGGATAAAACCAGGGAAACAGGACGCTTAACCCCTTCATTCGCCAGTACGCTGTAGGCTTGTGCCAGCTGCACGGCGTTAACTGTTAAACCGTAGCCGAAGGCGAAATTAGCTCGCTCGATTGGGTGCCAGCGGCTGCGACTGGGCAAGATCCCCTGTGCTTCACCGGGGAAGCCACTGCCCACAGCCTCGCCCAGACCCAAGCGATAAAAGAGTCCCCGCAGAGAATTTGGTTCCAAATCGAGAGCAATTTTTGTAATTCCCACCTGGCTCGACTTGGTAATAATCTTGGTGAGATCTATTTTTCCGTAATTAACCGGGTCCACCAGGGTTTTTCCCGGCACGCGAATATATCCAGGGCTGGTGTTTATTTCTGTTCTTGGGGTGTAGCGCCCGGTTTCCAAAGCCGCCAATACCGTTAAGGGTTTCACTGTAGAACCCGGCTCAAACTGGTCGATCAGCGCACGGTTGCGCATAGCCGCCGATTTAACCCCTTTGCGATCATTGGGATTAAATGAAGGCTGGTTGGCCATGGCCAACACATCGCCACTGTGAGTATCGAGAATCACCATAAAGCCGGAGGCGGCGCCGTTTTCCGACACCGCCCGCTTTAATTCCCGGTAAGCCAAATATTGCAGGCGCATATCGATAGACAAACGCAGATCCCTGCCCGGTTGCGCTTCCTGACGAATTGCCAAATCCCTTACCGTGCGCCCTTTCAGATCTTTAATTACCTGACGTGATCCCGGCTGTCCGGACAGCCAATCGTCGTAGGCCAATTCCATTCCTTCCTGGCCGCGATCATCGATGTTGGTAAAACCGAGAAGTTGGGCTACGACCTCCCCAGCAGGATAGAAGCGCCGATACTCTTTTTTACTGAAAACACCTGTAATACCCAGGTCCAGCACTTTCTCAGCCTCTTCTGGAGACAGGTGCCGGCGCAGGTACATAAATTCTTTGTTTCGGTATTTCTTCAGGCGAGAGCCCAGTTTGGAAGACGGTAAATCCAGCGCGCGAGCCAGGCGCACTAAATTCGCATCGCTTATTTCACTCAACAGCTTGGGATTGGCCCACAGGCTGTGTACCGGTGTACTGACAGCGAGAAGCTCACCGTTTCGATCGACTATTGAGCCCCGATAGGCAGCAATCTCTTCGGTGCGCAAGGTGCGGGCCCGGCCCTGGTCTTGCAGGAAACGATATCCGCGCTCAGCAGCAGGCACTACCTGCAGTTTGGCCAAGTGGAACACAAGGGTAAGAGCGAGCAGGCACAGCAGGACCGCCACCAGCGCAAAGCGCCAGCGGGCTATACCCGGCTGAATATCCTTTTTTTTGACTGCGCCCATGTTTTCCCAGTTGGCGTTATCTATTTATTTTGCATCCCGGCTGAGCATGCCACTCTCCAGGGCCTGAACTCCAAAACTCAATTAACGCAAAATTCTTTATAATTATTTAAAGGCCAAAGCCCCCAAACGCAGAAACCCCACCGGGCAAGCAGTGGGGTACTTACGTCTTCATCCAAGGCGGTTAAAACTTAATCCGCCACTACCAATACCTGTTCCGAAGGTGCTGGCATATGCATTTTTAATTTTTCTCGAGCGACCTGTTCGACCCGGCTATAGGCAGACCAGGCACTTTTCTCCAAAAGGAGACGCTCCTGCTCATAGCGCAATTCATCGTGGGCTTTTTGTGCCTTACCGAGCTCAGCAGTTAACTCTCGGCTTTGTTGGGTGGTATGAATAACAGATAGCGACGACAGTATTACCGCTATCCACATTACCCCCACTCCAAGTAGAGCCTTGCCAGACATAAACTCAGCTTCCCGCCAGCTTTTCTGCCACCCGCATTACTGCACTGCGGGACCGCTGATTTTCATCCACTTCAACCGTGTTGGCTTTCACTGCCTTGCCCACCGAACGCAGTGACTTGGCTATCTGACTATCCATAACCGGAAGGCCACGAGGCAACTGGGGACCGCGCTCTTTTTCCCGAATAAAACGCTTCACCATTCGGTCTTCAAGAGAGTGGAAACTGATAATCACCAGGCGCCCACCCGGTGCCAGCAACTGCAGGGATTTATCCAACGCACTCTGCAGATCATCCAACTCGCCATTAATATGAATACGAATAGCCTGAAAGACTCGGGTAGCGGGATGTTTACCTTTTTCCCAAGCCGGATTCGCCTCTTTCACAACCTCGGCAAAATCGAGGGTGCGCTCAAATGGTTTTTCCAGCCGGCGCTTTACAATGGCAGCGGCCATTCGACGGGCAAAACGCTCCTCGCCGTACTCTTTAAACACCCGGGCCATTTCGGCCTCAGCCTCAGTGTTGACCCACTCCGCTGCACTGATACCCCGACTGGTATCCATACGCATATCCAGGGGGCCATCCTGCATAAAACTGAAACCGCGCTCGGCCTGATCCAGTTGCGGCGAAGACACCCCCAGATCGAGCAATATTCCACTGACCTTACCGGCAGCTTGCCCGGCAGCCTTATCCATATCGGCAAAAGACCCATGCCAAATGGAAAAACGGGATTCACCGGCAAACCGCTGCTCTGCAAATTCAACAGCCTGGGGATCTTTATCCACCCCTACCAACTGGCCATTGGGCCCCAAGTGCTCAAGGATTGAGGCGCTGTGCCCTCCCCGGCCAAAGGTGCCATCGATATAAAACCCATCCGGCTCAGTCACCAGAGCGTCTACGGCCTCGCGTAACAACACACTGCGATGCAATTCTTGAGACACCCGGTACTCCCCTTATAAAGAGAGGGATGCCATTTCCTCAGGCATACCCTCTTCGTCTTCACTATCATCAAGCCAGGACATCCAGCGCTCCTCACTCCAGAGCTCCAGCTTTTTCCCCTGGCCCACTAACATCAATTTCTTTTCCAGCCCCGCGTACTCACGCAGAGTTGGCGGAATCAATACCCTGCCATTGCCATCCACCTGCAGCTCACAGGCATACCCGATCAGCAGGCGCTGAGCGCGCCGAGCCACTTTGTTAAAGCTGGGCAATGCTTCAATCTTCGGGAGAATTTGCTGCCACTGGGGCGACGGATACACCAACAAACAGCGTTCCTCTGTATGGGCAGTCACCACCAAGCACCCCGCACACTCATCCAACAGCCTATCGCGGACGCGTGC
This sequence comes from Microbulbifer maximicatervae (SeqCode), assembly GCF_052467325.1. Classification (NCBI taxonomy): domain Bacteria; kingdom Pseudomonadati; phylum Pseudomonadota; class Gammaproteobacteria; order Cellvibrionales; family Microbulbiferaceae; genus Microbulbifer; species Microbulbifer maximicatervae (SeqCode). Next base: position 5,027,984 of record NZ_CP174310.1, on the reverse strand, counting down.
CGGTATTGCCAGACGCCCCTTGGCGTCCATATTGATTGCGTGGCTGCCCAAATACACGTTTAGTGGTTCTCGCTTTGGAGATCGCGCCTCTCGCGACTCACTCCCATATGGCAGGTCAATGGAGGAAGATGTTCGACTTTAACCTGGCGGTGTGAACACCCACTTACTTATCGCGAATAAACCACAAATTTCCACGATTTTCCACTTTTTCCCACTCTCGACACTATAAAACTGGTCGACACAAAGTCAAGGAATTCGACCCCAAAGTCCCCATAACCCCTTGTAAAATCGCGGCCTCCAGAGAAGTGGCGCATATTGGCACATTGAAACTAGTCGGAACAGCCCTATCTGGCACGATCGCCCCCTTAACAGTTAATCAATTTTTTTACGCCAAGAAGAGGCTTTAGCCGAAATTAAACGAGAAGAAATAGGCGAACACAAAGAGGGCTACCGGAGCCAGGACCACCACATCAGGCAAACAAAAAAGCCCGGCGAATGCCGGGCTTTTGAAATTGTTGAGCTGGCCTGTAAGCCGGGTTCTGTCGAGGACAATCATTCATCTGGGATGCCTGTCACCAGACACCTCAAGCGACCTACCCGCCCTCAGTGCGGGTCACACCTATAGAGGGCCTATTTGGTCTTGCTCCGAACGGGGTTTACCATGCCGCGGACTGTTACCAGCCGCGCGGTGCGCTCTTACCGCACCCTTTCACCCTTACCTGTACTCCCAAAAAAGGAGCCATCGGCGGTCTACTCTCTGCTGCACTTTCCGTAGGCTCGCACCCCCCAGGCGTTACCTGGCGTTCCACCCTATGGAGCCCGGACTTTCCTCCATCGCACAAGACGACAGCGATTGCCCGGCCAGCTCGCGGCGAAGAGTAAAGAGGCGACAGACGGATTGCAACAGGCAATTGCAGCAATCAGTGCCTTATTTTTGCTCCAGGCTCCAGTTGTACAGGGCTTTCTTTTTCACTCCAGTAATTTCGGCAGCGATCGCCGCCGCTTTTTTCGGCGGTAACTCTGCCAGCAACAGTGACATCACACGCTGCGCCTCCCCATCCAGCTCACTGTCACGAGAGCGCTCCGCACCACGTACCATCAAAACAATCTCACCGCGCTGCTGATTGCTGTCAGCGCGGACCCACTCAACCAACTCTGCCAGAGGCATCAACTGAAAAGTTTCAAAGGCCTTGCTGACCTCGCGGGCTATCACCGCTTCGCGATTGCCGCCGAACACGGCCGCCATTGCCTCCAAAGTGTCGGCAACCCGGTGAGGGGCCTCGTAGAACACCAGGGTACGGGTATCACTGGCCAACTCCTGTAGGGCTCCCTCACGGGCACCGGACTTAGCCGGCAGGAATCCCTCGAAACTAAACTTGTCACTGGGGAGTCCGGCGGCGCTCAGTGCGGAGATAAAAGCACAAGCCCCCGGTATCGGGGAGACTTTGATTCCACGCTCCCGGGCTTCACGTACCAGGCGATAGCCGGGATCTGAGATCAGTGGGGTGCCCGCATCGGAAATCAAGGCAATGGTCTGGCCCTGCTCCAAACGCTGCAAAATCTGCTCTGTGCGCTTGTCATCCGAGTGATCGTGATATGCCATCAATGGCGTATCGATATTAAAATGGGAAAATAATCGCTGACTGTGACGTGTGTCCTCCGCCGCAACCAGATCGGCACATTGTAGAACTTCGATCGCTCGCGGTACCATATCGGCCAAATTACCAATGGGCGTAGCGACAATATAAAGCAGCGCCTGATCCGGCCCCATAGCTGTTCACTCCAAATATAAATATTGCGGGAGAAGATTATGTCCGCCTCTTCCCGGCGCACCTCTACTGTAATCACCAGAATGGCAGCTGCCTCACTGGCAGTCGCACTGGCTGCTTGCCAGACACCGGCTTCCCGGCCAAACGTTTACCAGCCGGATTATTCGGCCGGCCACACCGCAAGCCGCAGTGAAGCTGTACGTATGCTGCGCAGTGCCGACACCCTGCCGGCACCGGCGCGGGATCAACAGCGCCTGCAAGCGGCCGCTATTCTATACGAGCTGGGAGATAAAGAGACGGCAAAAGAGGCGGTAATCAAAATTACGCCCGAACAGCTGGACGACAACCTCTTCGCCAGCTATGCACAGGTCTATGGCAGCCTACTTGCCGCAGACGACGACTTCTTTGAGGCCCTCGACCTGGCAGCCTCTCCACGCCTGGAAAATGTGTGGCCGGAGTTACCACAGAAGACTGCCTTACCTCTACGCAGCCTGCGCGCTGACCTATGGGGACTTCTGGGAAATCTCGACAGCGCAATTAGTGAGCGGCGCGAAATCTCCTATATCGCCCAGTCCGACGAAGCGATCACAGAGAATAACAACGGCTTTTGGCATCTCTTGACCCAGCTGCCCTCCAGTGAATTGCAGGCTCGCGCCACCCAAAGTAATGACACCCAGATGCGCGCCTGGTATCAACTCGCCCTGCTGGGCCGCGACACCCAGACGGATATCAGCTCACAGCTGACCGCACTCAGCCGCTGGCGCGAGCGCTGGCCCGCCCATAGTGCCAATTCCCATCCGCCACAGGCATTGCAGCTGTTAGAGCGCTTGGCCGCCCAGCGGGCAGACCGCGTGGCGCTGCTCTTGCCACTGTCCGGCCCCCTGGGCAACGCCGGCAGGGCAATCCGGGATGGCTTTATGGCCGCCCACTACACCGCTCTGAATGCTGGCGGCGCAACTCCGAAAGTGATGGTTTACGACACCGGTTCCGATCAGCCATTTGAGGAAATTTACCAGAGCGCCGTAGATGCCGGTGCGCAGATGATTGTTGGCCCACTGGATAAGAGCAAGGTAGCCAACCTGCTTGCCACAGAAAAACTGCCAGTGCCTACTCTCGCCCTCAACTACGGCGATGAGGGGCGCCTGACCACAGACCTAGTCCAGTTTGGCCTGGCAATAGAAGATGAAGCGCGGCAAATTGCCCAGCACGCTTACCGGCAGGGCAAGCGACAGGCAATGGTCCTCACCGCTGACAATAGCTGGGGGCAGCGCGGCGCTGAAGCATTTGAAGAAGAGTGGCTGCGCCTCGGTGGCTCAGTTAGCATTCGCCGAACGTTTAAGGACAACAGCAAGTTCTCAGCCCTGGTCAGCGATGCCCTGTTAATTCCCGCCAGCAACGCGCGCAAGAAGGAATTGCAGAGTCGCCTGGCGGCAAAGCTGGAATTTACCCCCAGACGCCGTGACGATGTCGATATGGTATTCCTGGCAGCACAACCCCAGCAGGCGCGCCAGCTCAACCCCATGCTGACCTACTACTACGCCAGTGACCTGCCCGTATACGCCACCTCTCATGTCTTTGGTGGCAGCATCAACCGCAATCGCGACAGGGATATGAACGGTATTCGCTTTACCGCCCTGCCCTGGCTATTTGAAAGCAATCAAACCAAGCAGGATATCGAGGAGCAGGCGTCGCCCGTACCGGCTTTTGCCAGACTGTATGCCCTAGGTGCCGATGCCTTCCGCCTCTACCCGCGCTTGCCTATGTTGCGCCAATTCCCGGAACAGAAAGTACACGGTCTCACCGGCGCATTGAGCCTGAGCGCTGATGGCCGCATAGTGCGCGAACAAATGTGGGCGCGAATCGACAAAGGGGTGCCGGTGCCCATCACTACCGTCGAGCCCCAGTTGCCGCAGCGGGAGCCGATTGAATTAAGTGGGAATCGTGAGGCTTTTTAAGGGCTCAAGCGGTACTGTCGGCAGCCAAATGGAGGCTGCCGCAGCCCGCTATTTGCAGCGCGCGGGGCTCACCTTATTGGAGCGCAATTATCGCAGTTCACACGGAGAGATAGACCTTATCGCCCGTGAAAGCGATACTGTCGTGTTCGTGGAGGTGCGCTTCCGCCGTAAGAGCCAATTCGGCGGGGCCGCAGCCAGCGTGGATTCACGCAAGCAAGCTAAGCTACTGGCCACTGCCAGCCGCTATTTGCAGCAACATAAACTGGACTGTCCGTGCCGCTTCGATGTCCTTGCCATAGATGGCGATGCACAAAACGTCCAGTGGATTAAAAGCGCCTTCGAAGCCTGAGGCAAAACCGAGATTTACCCCGTCAAGTTATGGTGAGTTCGAGCTCACCTGAATTAAGGACACAATGGAACAGCGAGTCGTAACCCTTTTTCACCACAGCCTTGAAGCCACAATGAACGCTGGCGAGATACTGGCCCCGCTGATTGCAGAAGCCAGCGAAATGGTGGTGCATACACTCTTGGCAGAGAGCAAAGTCCTGCTCTGTGGCAATGGTGTCAGTGGCGCATTGGCGCAAAGTTTTAGCTCGCAACTGACCGGCGGCTTCCAGCGCGAACGCCCCGGCTTACCGGCTATGGCCCTCAACAGCGACGGCGTCTCCATGGGCACTGTTGCCTCGAACCACGGCGGTGCAGACACCTTCGCACACCCGGTTCGCGCCCTGGGGCAGCCCGGTGATCTTCTCGTAATCATCAGTAGCGATGGGCGCGACTCAAACCTGGTTCAGGCCATGCGTGCGGCTCGGGACCGGGATATGGGCATACTCGCACTGACCGGCGGTGATGGCGGCGACTGCGCCGCCCTGCTCGATACCCATGATATTGAACTACGGGTGCCATCCGATGTCGCAGCAGAGGTACACCAAGTACATCTTCTGACAATTTTTTGCCTGTGCGACCTAATCGACAGTAGTTTGTTTGGTGGCTACGAGGAATAAACGATGAACAACAAAAAGTTGACCCTGGGGAAATATCTCCTGGCTGCCTTCGCGGCAACCACCTTGTTAGCTGGATGCAGCACTGTATTGGAGGCCACCCATGACGGTCCCATACAGCAGGACCCCGGCGAGCGATCTTTTGGCACCTATATTGATGACCAGCGCATCGAGACAGTGACCACAGTCAATATCAACAAAGCTCACCCGGACCTGAAAACCTCGAATATCAATATCAATTCTTTTAATGGTGTTGTACTGCTCACCGGCCAGGTGCCCAGCCAGGAACTGCGCCTGCTCGCCGGGCGCACAGCGGAACAAGTACAGAATGTTCGCCAGGTCTACAACGAAATTCAGGTGCGCGGTAAAGTCACTTTACTGGCTAGCACCAGCGATACCTGGCTAACCACCAAGGTGAAAAGCAACTTGTTTGCCAATAAGGAAGTAGACAGTGGTCGCATCAAAATCGTGACCGAGAATGGAGTTGTTTATTTGATGGGACTGCTAACTCCTGCCGAAGCGGAACGGGCAGCCGAAGTGACCCGCTCGGTAGGCGGCGTACAGAAGGTTGTAAAAGCAGTGGAATACATCAACTAATACTTCCCGCACTACACAAACAAAAACGGAGGCAACTGCCTCCGTTTTTGTTAGCGCTCAAGTCTGTAACTTATACGCGCTCTATAGCAACCGCTGTAGCCTCACCGCCACCAATGCATAGGCTTGCCACGCCCTTCTTGGCATCGCGCTTTTCCATCGCTGCCAACAGGGTAACCAGGATACGGGCACCGCTAGCACCTAACGGGTGGCCGAGGGCACAGGCACCACCGTTAACATTGACCTTTTCCCAGGGCAAATCGAGCTCACGCATTGCAGCCATAGTCACTACCGCAAATGCTTCATTAATCTCGAATAGGTCCACATCCGCCGCAGACCAACCGGCATTCTCCAGCAGCTTGTGCATAGCGCCGACCGGAGCCGTAGTGAACCACTCAGGCTCACGGGCAAACTGGGATTGCCCCTTGAGAACAGCCAGAATTTTCAAGCCGCGCTTCTCGGCTTCACTTTTGCGCATCAACACCAGCGCCGCAGCACCGTCAGAAATAGAGCTTGAGTTCGCAGCGGTTACAGTGCCGTCTTTACGGAACGCCGGTTTTAGCTGAGGGATTTTGTCTGGACGGGCATTACCTGGGGCCTCATCGACACTCACCTCAATCTCACCTTTGCGAGAGGCAATCGTGACCGGGGAGATTTCACGAGTAAAATCACCACCTTCAATCGCGGCCTGGGCACGCGCCAGAGATTCCAGGGCAAAAGCGTCCTGCTCTTCGCGGGTGAAATCGTACTTATCGGCAGTAGATTCGGCGAAAGTACCCATCAGCTTGCCATCTGCAGCATTTTCCAGGCCATCCAGGAACATGGAATCTTTGACCTCTCCATGACCGAGGCGCATACCAGAGCGGGCCTTGGCCAGCAGGTAGGGGGCATTGCTCATGCTTTCCATACCACCAGCAACGATAACCTTACCCTCACCCATCAGCAGGGCATCGCGGGCCATCATCACAGTCTTCATTCCGGAGCCACACACCTTGTTAACAGTGGTGCAAGGAGTGCCGACAGGGATGCCTGCACCCAGTGATGCCTGGCGTGCCGGAGCCTGACCGACACCTGCCGGGAGCACACAACCCATCAGCACTTCATCCACATCGGCAGGTGCCACACCCGCGTCCTCAAGGGCTGCGCGAATCGCCGCAGCACCCAACTGCGGGGCAGTGAGGGCTGAAAGGCTGCCCTGCATAGCGCCCATTGGCGTACGCGACATTCCGACAATCACTACAGGGTCCGAAGTTACATCACTCATTCTGGCTGCTCCAAGTTCTGTGCCGCCATCACTGTGGTGGCGGCAATTGTTTTAATGTCGCCGCATTATAGCCGAAGCCCCACCCCGCTCCGCCAGGGGTGCGACCGGTGCGTATCAGTATCAGCCCATCGTGTTACTATTTACGCCACCAACAGGGATAAATAGGGGAGCGTTATGGGGTCTACGGGACTTATTGTGCTGGCGGTGGTCATCGCACTGTTCTTTTTCATCATCAGTATCTTTAACAAACTGGTTTCACTGAAAAACCACAGCGAAAATGCTTTTGCGCAGATAGAGATACAGTTAAAGCGACGCCACGACCTGGTACCAAATCTGGTAGAGAGTGCCAGGGCATACCTGAATCACGAGAGGGAAACCCTGGAAGCGGTAATCAGTGCGCGTAATACCGCAATTTCAGACCTTAAATCTGCCGCTAAAAACCCTACCAATCCGGCCGCCATCGATAAGCTCGGCCGCGCAGAAAGCCTTCTCAACAGCGCTCTGGGTCGCCTGAATATGGTGATTGAGGCCTACCCGGAATTGAAAGCCGACCAGACCCTTCGCGAACTCAACGAGGAGTTAAACAGCACCGAAAACCGCGTGGCATTTGCACGCCAAGCTTTTAACGACTGCGTCACCAGCTACAACATCTACAAGCAGAGCTTCCCCCCAGTATTTCTGGCCGGCTTTTTTGGCCACAGAGCCAACGCCCAACTGCTTGAGTTCGCAGACTCAGAAACCTTTCAAGTCGCGCCACGTATCGAGTTTTAAATATGAACTTTTACGTTCATCAGGACAAAGCCAAGCACAGCAGTCGTTTGCTGGTTTTCCTCTTCAGCCTGGCCCTCATTGCCCTAATTAGTTTGAGTACCCTGGCTACGGCGGCCATGGTGTCACTGTCTCGCGGCCAACCATTTACTCCCTTTGACGTTGTGCAACTTCTGGGCTGGGAGACCCTTGGCTCAATAGCCTTTGTCATCGGTACCGTCGTTATCCTGGGCAGTCTGTACAAGTTCCATCAATTATCCCCTGGGGGAAAGGCTGTGGCGGAATCCCTAGGAGGGCACAAGCTTAATACTTCCGCGCGAACTGAGCGGGAAAAGAGAGCACTCAATGTTGTGGAAGAGATCGCTATTGCAACAGGTATTCCGGTACCCGATGTCTACATCATTGAGGACAGCACCATCAATGCCTTTGCCGCTGGCCAAAACCCTACCGACGCCATTATTGGCCTGACGCGGGGCTCCTTGGAAAAGCTTACCCGGGAGGAGCTACAAGGAATTGTTGCCCACGAGTTCAGTCATATTCTCAATGGAGACATTCGTCTAAACACCCAAATCACCGGGCTGTTACATGGAATCTTAATTATTGGACTTTTGGGGCAGCTCCTTGTCAGAAGCCCGGCACCCCACAGGCGCATAACCCCCATAAGATATCCGCTACTAGGCCTGGGAATAACTCTGATTATCCTCGGCTACACCGGTACGCTGATCGGCAACCTGATCAAGGCCGCTGTCAGTCGGCAACGGGAGTTTCTTGCCGATGCCTCCGCAGTACAATTTACTCGCAACAACCTCGGTATTGCCAACGCACTGAAAAAGATCGGTGGCCGCGATTTAGGCTCAGAACTCAGCAGCCCCAACGCAGCAGAGTTTAACCATATGTTGTTCGCGGTTGGGGTAAAACACTCGCTGCTCAGCCTTTTTGCCACTCACCCTCCACTACCGGTGCGTATAAAGAGGTTAGAACCCGCCTGGAACGGCCTATTCGCCAATACGGAAGAACAGGTAAAAAGTGAAGCCCAGACTGTAAAACCCAGTGAATTGCAAAATCCTCAGTTCGCCATGGCCGCTCCTACAACGCCTTTCCAGGCTGCTCTGGATGCGGTGGACAACAGCATTGCCAAACCAGATACACACCAAGTTGAGCTTGGGCATCAACTGCTGGGTTCTATTCCACCTCTGATCCAACAGGCTGCACACGAACCTTTTACCGCCCGGGCACTGGTTTACTACCTTCTTCTGCACAAGGATAAAACCGAGCGAGACAAACAGCTAAACCTCTTGGAGAAAATTGCCCACCCCGCTGTTATCCGCGAGATGAAAAAACTCACACCACATATGGAATCACTGCCGAGCAACGCCCGCCTCGCATTGATAGACCTATGTATCCCGGCCTTGCGTGCCCTAGTCCCTCAGCAGTACCAGATCTTTAAACGAAACCTTATCAAGCTTCTACACAGCGATGGGAAAGTTGAAGTTTGGGAGTGGGCCTTATACCGGGTATTAATGCACGCGCTCGACGGCGCTCCAGATCGACAGCGCCTCTCCCACAGCAAACATGCCAACAAAGATGCTTCACGATTTATCATTGCAGCCATCGCCCATGCGGGAAACAGCCAATACCTTCCAGCAAAACGTGCTTATGAGAAGGGACTCAGTGCTCTCAGGCTTGAAATAACCCCGCTACCCGGCATCGCTGATATCACCCTGCCACGACTGGACAAGGCCATTGCAATCGCCAGCCTTATACCGCCCCTGGAGAAACCCGACTTACTGAAAGCGATTGTGATCACCTTGAATCACAATGGGGTAATTAAAGCGGAGGAGATCGAACTGTTAAGGGCCGTCGCTGACAGCCTGGACTGCCCTATGCCACCGATTATCCATAAGGCTAGATAGCCGCACAACGCCAGCAGAAATGCTGGCGCTGCGGACTTTTAATGGGCATGGTGCTGATAAACCGGCCCGATGCCCACACTCCATAAAATGACGGAGCCAATAAGCACCGTAACCATCATTACCAGGGCAACGGTTAATACTGCACAGGCATACAGAAATGCTCGATCCTTATTCATATTCATCAGGATCGGAATGCCGGCAAAGACCAGGTAAATAGAATACATCCCGGCAATGCCTACCGACGCCATCGTGAGCCAGGGGTGCGGATAAAGGACGACGATACTCGCCAGGAAGATTGGCGTAGTAATAAACACCGCAAGTGCCGTCCCTTCATAATGGCGCGTGGGCTCATCGCCCTCAACCCCGTAGGATCGCGCCATCCAGTTAATAAACTCTCCGAGGCAATAGACGCCAACCAGCAATGCAAAGTAAGTAACAACCGACAGAACAGCTGCACTTTCAGGTGTCAGCTTTGCTAGATGTCCCCCAACCTGAAAGCCTACCCGGGTAACCCCAAAGTAACCGGCCACAGTAGGAATCAACGCCAGAAGCGGCACATGAGTTACAAACACCTCAAAAAAAGAATGGCGATCAGCGCGTATCGCTTTCCACTCTTTTTCCGGGTTGGTAAGAATACCTATTGTATGACTGAGTATCCGCACACCAAATCTCCCTTCCAATACCCTGCTTTGCAGTATCGGTGGCGCACAACAGATTGACCAATGCCAAAAGGGAATTAAGCGTCACTTTCAAATTTACTTGATTTATATCAGCTGTGGACCGACAGGCAATTTCGCCCGCTGCGCTTTGCTTTATAAAGCGCTTGATCAGCCGCTTTAAGGATATTCTCGGGTTTCTTTAGTTTTTTATTGCGGTGGGCAACGCCAATACTCACAGTAACTTTTACTGGCCTCCCTCCGCCCTTCCCCCTTAGTGAGGCCCCTGCGGCAAGACGCCCCGATGACCTTAGGCGCAGTGGGTAGCTTGAGATTTTCTCCCTGATTTTTTCCAATAAAGCTTCTTTCTCCTCGCGACTGCGGCCCGGAAGATAAATAACAAACTCCTCGCCGCCATAGCGAAACACGGTACCGTGAGAGTGGCGCGCGAGTTGAGCCGCAACCATTTGCAAAGCCTGATCACCCACTTGGTGCCCATAGCGATCATTCAGCTTCTTAAAATGATCGATATCAACCATGGCAAGGCTGTAATTCCATGCTGGCGTCAGCATCTGATAGCGGAAGGCCCGCCTGGAATGAAGCCCAGTCAGCTCATCGCGAAACGCCAATTCATAACTGGCCCCAAGCAGCGAAGCGACCAACAATATTCCTGCTACAGACCCGGTAAACTCGAGAGGAAGGTTCAACCAAACACTGCACAGCAACAAAATAGAGCAACTAAACAGACCCATAGCGGTGGGGCCAGGGTAGAGAAAAAGTAAAGCAAAAGCACCGAGAGCGGAGACACTGCCAATCAATTGTGGCAACGAAAATGCGTCGGATAAAAACCCGGACAACCCGCTGGGCAAATTCTCGACCGGAAATGCCAGCCTCAGCGGCGCGCAGCAATCGTAGAGCAAGACAAAACCCACCCCCTCAGCCAGCAAAAACAGGCCCCACAGCAGCCCAAAAATACTGAAGACACTGCGATCACGACTGCAAGTAAACAAAACAAGATTTACCGCAACCAGTGAAAGATATAGCGGGAGATCCCTGTGCAAGCTGGGGAGCAACTGGGAGTGAGCCGCGATGTACAGGGTCATGATAAGCAGCGCTGAAAGCGCAACCCGGCTTGAGCGAAAACCAAAACTGAGCAATGCCGCCATAGCCAATAGCAACACAGGCAGCTGCGGACTGTATAAGTGGGTCAGATCGATCCAGGGAAGATACTGCGCAACGAGAAGCACCAGAAGCATCCCTGGCAGCCAAATAAAGCGCAGCCATTGAAGGTACGGCGGCATGACATTCGCGGCAATAAAAGATAACGCGACATTATACGGACTTGGGACAAGCCTATACCCGGAACCGGGTCACAAAAGTGGAGGAAGGGAACTGGCAGGGCTTTAGAAATCTGCCCTACCAGCGAAAAGGAGCACTATTTAACGACACGCAGAGCCGGTTTTTTCACCGATTTTTTACCCAAACTGGTGGGTGGCGTCGGTTCGGGCGGCTCTGGAGTTTCCTCGGCCTCAAATACCATCCCCTGCCCGTTTTCCCGCGCGTAGATTCCGACCACAGACCCCACAGGAACTTGGATATCTGTCGGAACCCCGCCAAAACGGGCGTTAAACCTGATGGCGTAATTATCCATAGTCAGACTGGCAACCGCTGATTCCGAGATGTTCAGCACTATCTGACCATCGTCGTTCACATGTTGTTGCGGCACCAAAACACCGGGGAGGTGCGTATCAACCAGAATATAAGGAGTGCACCGGTTATCGGTTATCCACTCGTAAAACGCCCGCAGAATATAGGGACGATTGGATGTCATGGCCGGCTTGCTCACCAGTATTCCCTCAACGCATTTCCCGTTCGTATTCGGTCAGACTCTGCTGGAATGCCTCACGGGCAAACAGGCGGTCCATATAATCCAGCAACGGCTTAACCTGCTTGGTTTTCGGAAGGCTGATTTCAAACTGCTCAAGGCGCCACAACAGCGGGGCCATGCAGCAATCCACCAGAGAAAACTCTTCATTAAAGAAGTACGGCAGGTCGGTAAACATTGGAGCGATACCAACCAGGTTGTCGCGCAGTTCTTTGCGAGCGGAGGCCGCGTCCTTACCACCGGCAAGGATCTTGTCCACCAGAGGACACCAATCGCGCTCGATACGATGCATGATCTGGCGGCTCTGCGCGCGGGCAACTGGGTAAACCGGCAGCAGCGGCGGATGCGGGAAACGCTCGTCCAGATACTCCATCATCACTTTGGTCTCGAACAGAACCAAGTCGCGATCTACCAGGGTTGGCAGGGAGTTGTAAGGATTGAGGTCAGCGAGTTCAGCTGGTTTATCATCGGCGTCCACATCGGTGATATCGACGGAAACCCCTTTCTCTGCAAGTACGATACGTACTCGGTGGCTATAGTGGCTGCGACCATCGGAGAAGAAGGTCATCGAGGAGCGCTTGTTGGTAGGCACACCCATGTTCAAACTACCTCAAACTTTAAGCCGGCTAGAGCCGACCTTTTATTCAAAATATAAAAGGGCAGTGAGTAAACCCACCACCCATTAGAGACAAACTAGCGACGGCTTTAGTGGTGCACGTCTTTCCAGTATTCGCGGTTCAGCAACCAGGCGAAGATAAAGAACACAAAAATAAACGCCAGCACATAGAAGCCAACACGCTTGCGATCTTCAGCCATCGGCTCAGCAATGTACTCCATAAAGTTGACGAGGTCATACATTGCCCCATCAAACTCTTCAGGTGTCATAGAGCCCTTCACCTTACCGACTTCCAGGCTACCACAGGCAGCATCCATAATCGGGTTGCCGAGCTCATCGCGGACAACTTTACCGTGGTCGCGCTTGGGACCAGGGGCACACTCCTGCAAGCCTTGCAGCTCCATCAGAACGTGAGGCATGGCCACACTCGGGAAGACCTTGTTATTTACCCCGGTAGCACGACTGTCGTCCTTATAGAAGCTGCGGAGGTAAGTGTAGAGCCATTCCGGTGAGCGAGAACGAGCAACCAGCGTCAGGTCCGGCGGCGCGGCGCCGAACCATACTTTGGAATCATCTGGACGCATGGAGATTGTCATCAGGCTGCCGATCTTGTCGTCACCCAAAACCAGGTTCTCCATCATCAACTCAACCGGGATATCCAGGTCAGTGGCCACACGCTCCCAACGGGAGTAATTGGCACTATGACAACCCATACAGTAGTTGACGAAGTACTTGGCACCGCGCTGCAGGGACGGTTTGTCCCGCAGGTCGATGTTGATGTGATCCAGCTCCACCTCAGATTCTGCACCTACCGCTTTAATCGGGATAAAGGTCAGCAGGCCAACAACGATAATACCAATAAACAGGATGCCGAAAGTTTTACCGCCAGACGGGCTGGTTACACGCTCGGGCTCTGGGTAAACCTCATCGCGGCTAGTCAACCAAGGCAGTATTGCAAAGAAGCCAGCCAGCAACAGGGCTGCAATACCCACAAAGGTATTCACAAAACCGTTCTTACTCGCATCTTCATTGCCAAAAGTAAAGTTTGCGAATGCCATCCACAGGAACAGTACTGCAAAAGCCCCACTAACAATCCACGATCCCAGCCCTTTGCGTGCCTTCGGATTAGACCAAATAGGCATGGTCATGAAGAAAGCAAAGTAGAACAGGGTTCCCACCTGAGACAGGAAGTTACGTCCCGGAGTTGGAGATTTAACACCCAGGTAACCGAGGATAATAAACACTGCGGCAAACAGGAGCAGCAAGCCCTTGGGCAACCACCCTTTGTAGCGGATCGAGCGAACCGGGCTCTTATCCAACCAAGGCAGTACAAACAGAATTGCAATAGCAGCACCCATTGCAACAGTACCCAGGAACTTAGCCGGCAGAGGACCAATATCGATAGTTACGGCACGCAAGATTGCGTAGAACGGCGTAAAGTACCAAACCGGTGCGATATGCGGTGGCGTCTTCAGCGGGTTCGCCTCTTCGAAATTAGCGTGCTCCAGGAAGAAGCCGCCCATTTCCGGGAAGAAGAACACAACAGTTGCGAAGATAAACAGGAATACCGCAATACCTACCAGGTCGTGAACAGAGTAGTAAGGGTGGAAAGCAATACCGTCTTTGGGGATGCCATTCTCGTCCTTGTTCTTCTTGATCTCGATGCCGTCTGGGTTGTTGGAACCCACTTCGTGCAACGCCAGGATATGCAAAACTACCAGCAATACCAATACCAGCGGCAGTGCAATAACGTGCAGAGAGAAGAAGCGGGTCAGGGTAATACCAGAGATCAGGTAGTCTCCGCGAATCCACTCAACCAGGCTATCGCCAATACCGGGAATTGCTCCAAACAGAGAAACAATTACCTGGGCACCCCAGTAGGACATCTGGCCCCAGGGCAGTACGTAACCCATAAAGGCTTCTGCCATCAGCACCAGGTAGATACACATACCGAAGATCCACACCAGCTCGCGGGGCGGCTTATAAGAGCCGTACATCAAACCGCGGAACATATGCAGGTACACCACCACGAAGAAGGCAGACGCACCTGTGGAGTGAAGATATCGTATCAACCAACCCCACTCCACATCGCGCATGATGTACTCAACCGAGGCAAATGCCTCCTCGGCAGAGGGGTTGTAGCTCATAACGAGCCAAATACCGGTCAACAGCTGGTTGACCAGGACCAACAGGGAGAAAACGCCGAAGAAATACCACAGGTTAAAGTTTTTGGGCGCGTAGTACTTGCCCATGTGCTTATCCCAGGCCTGGTAAATGGGTAGTCTCTGATCTACCCAATCACCGAAATCTGCGAGCCATTTCATGCGGTGCCCTCCTGGTCTACGCCAATCACGATTACATCGTCGTTTTCATAGGAATAAGGCGGCACCTCCAGGTTGGTAGGCGCGGGAACACCGGTATAAACACGGCCAGCCATATCGTATTTGGAACCGTGACAGGGACAGAAGAAGCCACCCATCCACTCATCGCCACCCAGATCGGCAGCACCCACTTCCGGGCGGTACATAGGCGCGCAGCCAAGGTGCGTACACAGGCCAACCAACACCAACAGCTTTGGCTTGATAGAGCGGTTTTCCGGATCTACATAAGCTGGCTGGATAGACTCCTCGGAGTTAGGGTCGCGCAGTAGAGGCTCCACTTTCTCCAAGTCTTGCAGTATTTCATCGGTACGGCGCACAACATAGACCGGCTTACCTCGCCACTCTACAGTGACCATTTGGCCCGGTTCAACTTTGCTAATGTTGTATTTAACCGGAGCGCCCGCAGCTTTCGCCTTGGCACTCGGCTTCCAGGAAGCGACGAAGGGAACGGCAACCCCCACCGCACCCGCGCCACCAACAACTGAGGTGGCAGCGGTTAGAAAACGGCGCCGTCCTACATTTACACCGTCATCACTCATGACGTAGTTCTCCCATCACAGCGACCCCGATAACCCGGAGATTCGCTGGCCCAAACCCAAAAAGTCTTGAAAGAAGTCCCGCCCCGGCAGATTGCCCGCGCGAATAAACCCCACAAATCAAGCGGATACAAATCGGCGCAATGTTAAAGAAAATGCCAATTTGATACAAGGCAATGCTATGGGGAACGTCGGGAATCACGCGGCGAAACCGCGATAAATCCAGCAAAAGTCATAAGAGCGCTGGATAACCACAGATACGGGAATATAAAAAAGCCCGGCAAAAGCCGGGCCAAAAAGAAAGCTTAACGCTTGGAGAACTGCGGCTTCTTACGCGCTTTGCGCAGACCCACTTTCTTACGCTCAACCTCACGGGCGTCGCGGGTAACATAACCAGCGGCGCGCAGCGGTTGACGCAGCGCTTCGTCGTACTGCATCAGGGCACGGGTCAGGCCGTGACGGATAGCACCCGCCTGACCAAAGGAACCGCCACCTTTAACAGTAACAGTGATGTCGAATTTCTCGACCATTTCAACCTTTTCCAGCGGCTGACGCACGATCATGCGAGCCACTTCACGGCCGAAGTATTCGTCCAGAGTGCGACCGTTTACGGTGATCTTACCTTCGCCTGCTGCGAGGAATACACGAGCAGTAGAGGTCTTGCGGCGGCCGGTACCGTAGTATTGAGTAGTTGCCATCAGATTTATTCCCGTTTAGATCGCCAGTTCAATCGGCTGTTGAGCCACATGAGGATGTTCACTGCCGCTGTATACTTTCAGCTTCTTGAACATGGCACGACCCAAAGGACCTTTCGGCAGCATGCCTTTAACGGCGCTTTGAACGGTGCGCTCGGGCGCTTTTTCGATCAGCTTTTCGAAGCTGATGGATTTAAGACCACCAGGGTAGCCGGAGTGGCTGTGGTAGATCTTGTCTTTGGCCTTGTTACCGGTCACGCGAACCTTTTCTGCGTTGATTACAATGATGTAATCGCCAGTGTCCACGTGGGGCGTGTATTCAGGCTTGTGCTTGCCGCGCAGGCGGGTTGCGATCTCGGCAGAAATACGGCCGAGGGTCTTGTCCGCAGCGTCAACAATGTACCAGTCGCGTTTTACCGCCTCTGGCTTGGCACTGTAAGTCTTCATGTTATAAACACCTGTAATATGACCCCCAGAATTAGGGGCCGTCCCACAAAAGAGCGCGGATAGTACAAAAGGAGTGTATGCTTTTCAAGCGGAATTTACCCCGACTCGACAGACTTATTCGGGGCGATGGGGCCGCTCCAGATATTCGCGGGACTGCATCTCCAAAAGCCGACTCACCGTGCGCTCAAACTCAAACTTAAGATTCCGGCCGACGTACAACTCCTCAGCTGGAACCTCCGCAGAAATCACCAACTTCACGCACCGGTCGTAAAATTCATCTACCAGATTAATGAAGCGACGCGCCTGGGCATCCATACGCTCATCAAACTTGACCACCGACCCCAGAAGCACCGTATGGAACTCCCTGGCCAGCTCGATATAGTCATTTTGCGATCGCGGCCCATCGCATAGATCCACAAAATCAAACCAAGCAACATCATCCGCTACTTTCAAGGCTCGAATTGGGCGCCCCTCCACTTGCAGCTGAACCTCGCTACGAGCTTCGCAGCCGCTGACACTCAGCTGTGAAAAACTCTGCTCCAGACTGTTATCCGCCTCAGGTCCCAGCGGAGAATGATATAATTCCAATATCTCCAGGGTGCGCAGCCGGTAATCGGTACCGCTATCGACATTAACCACCTTGGTGTACTTCTCCAGCAGATCAATGGCCGGAAGAAACCGTACCCTCTGCAACCCATCCTTATATAAGCCTTTGGGCACAATATTCGAGGTCGCCACCAGGGCCACCCCCCGGCGGAACAACGCATCCAACAGGCCGGCCAATATCATGGCATCGGCAATATCTGAGACGAAAAACTCATCAAAGCAGAGCACCCGAGCGCGGCGGGCAATCTTATCTGCCACCTTCTCCAGCGGATTCTTCTCCCCTGCGTACTCCTTTAGATCCTGGTGAACTCGACGCATAAAGCGATGAAAATGGGTACGCTGTTTTTCCGCGAATGGCAGGGACTCAAAAAACGCATCCATTAGGTAGGTCTTTCCACGACCTACCCCACCCCAAAAGTAGAGACCCTTCTCGGGCTCATTAGCGCCACTGCGAATACGGGACAAGAAACTGACGATCGCACCGCGCTCAGACCGAGCCACCAGGCGCCGATGAAGGTCCTGCAACTCCTCAACTGCCTGACGCTGGGATTGATCCTCAACGAAGTCCGGGCGCTGAAGATCACTCTCATAACGCTCAAGCGGGGAAGAAAATAGTGGTTTGGCGGGCAACATAGAGGAAAATTTCTTCGACTACTGAATAACTGGCGCGCACTCTAACAAATTCAACCATTCAGCGCACAGGACAAGACAGTCGACACCTCAATTACCGGTGCAACCATCCGAAATAGCCAGCCCTCCCTGCAAACTGGAACCTGGCGCCAAGCATTCTGTCGCAATTAGCCGGCAACATTGAATTGTCAGCGTAATAATCGCGTATACTGGCCACTCTATTATGAGGGGCTACAGCCACGTAACATCGGCTGCCCACAGTGCAGACACCGGCAAAGCCGAACACAGGCAGCCTCACCTCTTCGCGAGGTGATCTGTACAATAAAAAGCAAGTTGAGGAGGTAGCAAGTGCACTCTACATCGGTATTAATTCTAGTCGGCGTCCTCGGTATGACCCTGGGTGCATTCCTGGCATTCCTAGCTGTGCGCGGGCGTACCAGTGTGGAGCGCTCAGAGGAGCTGGAGCAGAGACTCCGTGAGGCCAACAACAAGCTCGAAGATTTCCAGCTACAGGTCAACGATCACTTTGACCAGACGTCACAACTCGTCCACAACCTCACCGAAAGCTACAAAGAGGTTCACGAATACCTCTCTAATAGCGCGCTGCGCCTATCCAGCCAGGATATTGGTCGCCAAATGCTGAAAGCCGGTAGTGGGAAATTAAATGACAACGATGAAAAGCTGCAGGATATAGAGCCACCTCGCGACTGGGCCCCAAAAGAACCTGGCGCCAAAGGTACTCTTGCCGAAGACTATGGACTCGAAAAAGAGGCTCACGAAAGCAGTTAGGACAGACTGAGGCCACCAGACAGGGGGCTAACACAGTTTTTCCAGATATAAAAAAGGCGGGTAACTACCCGCCTTTTTTGTTTGGCACCTACAGACTCTGGTAATAGTCCATCAAAATCTGCGCCACTTCAGGACGGGAAAACTCCGGGGGCGGCGCAATACCATCACCCAACATTTCACGCACTTTAGTGCCTGAGAGCAGAATAAAGTCTTCTTTGGTGTGATCCGGAACATCACGCATCATAACCACCTTATTCAACTTCTTGGAATAAGCAGTGTGATCAGCACGGAAGATCTCAATCTCAAGAGCACCCTCGGGTACCTTCTCATCAAAAATAGTCTGCGCATCAAAAGCGCCATAGTAATCGCCAACACCAGCGTGATCGCGACCTACAATCAGGTGGCTACAGCCACAGTTCTGGCGGAATACGGCATGCAGTACCGCTTCGCGAGGGCCTGCATACAGCATATCGAAGCCATAACCGGTAACCATCACAGTATTTGCCGGGAAGTACAGCTCTACCATCTTGCGAATGGAAGCATCGCGCACCGGAGCGGGGATATCG
This sequence comes from Microbulbifer maximicatervae (SeqCode), assembly GCF_052467325.1. Taxonomy (NCBI): domain Bacteria; kingdom Pseudomonadati; phylum Pseudomonadota; class Gammaproteobacteria; order Cellvibrionales; family Microbulbiferaceae; genus Microbulbifer; species Microbulbifer maximicatervae (SeqCode). Next base: position 5,008,913 of record NZ_CP174310.1, on the reverse strand, counting down.
CCAGGCTTCAACTGGCCGAGCAACATATGGATCAGAACACCATCCGCTTCTACGCCATCCAGGGCCATTTTGCACAGTTCTTCGTGAGCACGGTGCATTGGATTGCGAGTCTGGAATGCTACAACCTTATTCCAGCCACGCTCCTTGAACTCATTGCGAATTTCAACTGCAGTGCGGAAGGTGTCCGGGAAGTCACTTTGGAAGTAGCTGAAGTTCAATACTTCAATCGGCCCTGAAACCAAGGTGCGACCAGCAGATTTGAAGGTTGCAACACCAGGATGCTTCTCATCCAGAGTACCAAACACCTGCTCAGCCATGGTGTCCATTTGCTCTTCAGAGATGGTTTCGATCGCTTCAACATCCATCACTGCAAGAACCGGGTTACCCTCTACGTTCGGGTCGCGCAGGGCAATACGGGAGGCACCCTCGATTTCACTGGCATCTTTTACAACGTTAACAACCGGCACCGGCCAGAATAAACCATCTACCGTGCGCAGGGTTTCAGCGACACTCATAGCATCTGCCAGATTCATATAGCCGTGCAACGGATTAAAGTAGCCCGCCCCAAGCATTACCGCATTGGCGGCGGCAGCAGAACTGACCACGATTGACGGCAGGGACTCCGCTTCGTGCATCAATTGGTGATGCCTTTCACTGTCATATACAAAGCGCGGCTGAAGCTCAACGCTGCCATGGGGGCGAACTAGGGACATTTAGGTCTCCAAAAACAGTAGTTACCGGTTAGTCTTAAAATTTCGACTGGCCATTATACGCATCTATCGCAAGCGACCAATCTCAATGGGATGCAGGAATCACATTATACCCAGCAAATAAGGCCCACCGATCAATTCCCCCGCCTCCTACCCCCAACCTCACAGATATACCAAAATTGCAATTCAAGGAAGTTGTAAATAAAAAGCGCCCAACGCAAGAGGCCATAAACAATAAATACTCTTCCAACCAAAACAGAACACAGAGTATTTATGATCCAAGACAATCCGGTGCTGGAACAAGCATACTCAGGAGAAGCAACAATTTCCTCTAACCAACGCTATGTGCAGCGATTCCACTTGGAGACGTGTGTATAATCAGCGCAAAGAGGAGTCACGAGTGTCCCAGAACCGATTTCTACAAGATTGGGCCCTACCCACCTTGGTAGGCCTAGCCATGGCTGCCCTACTCTTGGTTATATTCCCGCAACTACGTGGTGTCACGCCCAAAGCCGATGGAAACGATATCCAAGGCCCGGTTTCCTATGCCCATGCCGTCAATGTAGCAGGCCCCGCTGTAGTCAACATCTACACGCGAATGGCTATGCCCCAGCGCCAACACCCTTTGTTTAACGATCCCCTATTTAGACGTCTATTTGACAATATGGATGTTCCGCAAAGGCAGAGGATGCAATCCAACCTTGGGTCAGGCGTCATTGCCAGCGATAACGGTTACATTTTGACCAATCATCATGTAGTCGATCAGGCTGACGCCATCGTTATCCTTTTGGCTGACGGGCGGGAAGCACAGGCAAGGCTGGTAGGCAGCGATACGGATTTTGACCTGGCCGTTCTCAAAATTGATCTCGACGGCCTAACCTCCATCTCAGTTGGTGAGCCAGATAGAGCCCAGGTCGGCGATGTAGTCCTGGCAATTGGTAATCCTTTCGGCGTTGGGCAAACTGTGACCCAGGGCATTATCAGCGCAAAAGGTCGCCACCTTGAGAATTCAGGTACCGGAAGCTATTTGCAAAACTTTTTGCAAACAGATGCTGCCGTCAATCCAGGAAACTCAGGGGGTGCCCTCGTTGACTCTCGCGGCCGCCTGCTTGGCATCAATACCTCAATCCTCAATCAGTCCGGCTATTCCGGCGGTATCAGTTTTGCCATTCCCGCCAACATTGCCTTCAAGGTAATGCAGGATATTATTGCTTATGGCCGCGTCGTACCCGGCTGGCTGGGCATTGAAGCTCGCGGCATCAGCCCGCAAATGGCCAAAGAGTTCAATTTAAACTCGACCGGCGGCGTAATGGTGACAGCCATCTACAATGAAGGCCCGGCGCACATTGCAGGGCTTCAGCCCGGAGATGTCATTACACATATTGACGGCTTACCCATCGGAGATGGCAAGCAAGGGGAGGCTACCATGGCCACTCTGCGCCCCGGCGACACCATATCAATAACATTTATTCGTGATGGAGTGTCCCACACGGTTGATGCCACTGTTTCGGAAGAGCCCCAGACAAAGACGACAATAGAATAATTTCTAAAGAAGGAGCCCTCTATGCGCTCACTGGTTTTAGCTCTGTTTTTTACCATAACCACAACCCCAGCGGCCGCTGGGGATCGAGAAGATTTGCATCAACTGCTGATCGACTTTATCGGCAGGGCCGCCACTGACTCCCTGGCCCATCAACGTTTCTGGGCCGAGGACCTGGTGTATACCAGCTCCGGAGGAAAACGCTTTGGAAAAAGCGAGATTATGCAGGGAATGCAAACATCTCCCAGCGAGTCTGTAACTACGAGCTATACCGCCGAGGAGATCGACATTCGATTGCTGGGGGATACCGCTATCATTGCATTCAAGCTATCTGCAAATGACAGCAGCAAAGATGAACAAAGCTACTACTTTAATACCGGCACATTTATTAAGCGGGAAGGTGAGTGGCGCGCTCTAGCCTGGCAAGCTACCCGTATTCCCACTACAGAATAAGGTTTTACACCCCCGCAGAATCAGCTCTGCCGGGGTGCTCCCCTCACAAGCCCTTTACCCTATAAGCCGCAGAGCGGGCATGAGCATCCAACCCCTCCCCGAGAGCAAGGGTGCGCGCCACACGCCCCAAGGCATCAGCACCTTTTTCCGAGCAGTAAATAACCGAGCTTCGCTTCTGGAAATCGTATACCCCCAGAGGCGAAGAAAATCGAGCAGTACCACTGGTAGGAAGGACGTGATTGGGGCCGGCACAGTAATCCCCCAAGGCCTCTGCGGTATAGCGCCCAAGGAAAATAGCTCCAGCATTATGAATTTCTGCAAGGTAAGCTTCCGGACTCTCTACTGACACCTCTAAATGCTCCGGCGCAATCCGATTAGAGATTTCTATCGCCTGCTGTACGGACTCCACCTGGATCAGCGCCCCGCGATCAACAAGGGAACGTGCGGCAATTTCTGCCCGGGGCAGCTCTGACAAAAGCCTCTGAAGCGAGTTCTCAACTCGATCCAAATATTCGGCGTCTGGACACAACAAAATAGATTGCGCCTGCTCATCGTGCTCCGCCTGCGAAAGCAGATCCATTGCAATCCAATCGGGCTCGGTTTGCCCATCGCAGATCACCAGGATTTCAGATGGACCCGCAATCATGTCGATGGCGACATGGCCAAAAACTGCCCGCTTGGCACTGGCAACAAAGATATTACCCGGGCCAACTATTTTATCCACAGCTGGGACAGACTCAGTGCCATAAGCGAGCGCGGCTACTGCCTGGGCACCACCAATCGTAAACACCCGGTCCACTCCGGCAATTGCCGCTGCCGCCAACACCAGGTCGTTTAGCTCTCCCTTCGGAGCAGGCACTACCATATTAACGGCCTGCACACCTGCCACCTTTGCTGGAAATGCATTCATAAGCACGGAAGAAGGGTAGCTCGCCTTACCTCCGGGAACATAAATACCAACACTTTGCATTGGGGTAATCTGCTGCCCCAACACAGTCCCATCAGCCTCTGTATAGCGCCAGGACTCCTGTCGCTGATGCTCGTGATAGCGCCTAACTCTATCAGCAGCGACTTCCAGGGCCTCGCGCTCTTCGACAGCAATACGATCCAGAGCTGCATTAAGCTCAGTGGCTGGAAGGGCGAATTCTTCTGCAGCTGCGAGATCTCGATGATCGAAGCGGTTAGTAAATTCAATAACAGCCTTATCACCCTGAGAGCGAACCCGCTGCAATATTTCTGCAACGATACTTTCGACCTCATGATTTGCCACCGACTCCCAAGCGAGCAACTGCTTCAATTGTTCATCAAAATCTATATCGACCGTATTTAGCCGACGAATTATTTTGTTCGTCATAACGCTTCAGGAATCTACTTGGTTTGTGCGACAGCCGCTGCCAGTTTCTCAATCAGACTATTAATAGATGCATATTTCATCTTCAGAGCGGCCTTATTGACGATAAGCCGGCTACTAATTTGCGCAATGGTCTCGCGAGCTTCAAGGCCATTGGCCTTTAGCGTATTGCCGCTATCCACAATATCCACGATCTCATCGGCCAGGTTCATTAGCGGTGCGAGCTCCATAGCCCCATACAGCTTAATAATGTCGACCTGACGCCCGATCGAGGCGTAATGCCTCTTGGCGCTTTGCACAAACTTGGTAGCGACCTTGATTCGGCCACTGGGCAGCTGTCGACCTTTAACACCGGCTGTCATCAGGCGACAGCGAGCAATACCCAAATCTAGAGGCTCATAAATGCCATCAGAACCGTGCTCAAGCAATGTATCCTTACCAGCCACACCGATATCAGCAGCGCCGTGCTGCACATAAGTAGGCACATCCACGCCCCGCAAGAGAAGAAGATGAACCCCTTCGCAATTCGTTGGGAATATCAACTTCCGACTCTTAGTCAGATCCTCAATAGGCTCCAATCCCGCCGCCTTAAGAAGCGGCAGAGTCTCCTGAAGAATCCGCCCTTTAGTCAGTGCGATTGTAATTTGTGCAGTCATTTCGATTTACGCCAGTCCGTCTTTGGCTCTTGGGGTTAACTTTGCAGCAATCAGCCGGGAATACGCCGAATATTCGCGCCGAGCTGTCGAAGCTTCTCTTCAATACACTCATAGCCGCGGTCAATATGGTAAATACGATCCACCATAGTAGTGCCCTCTGCCACCATGCCGGCAATAACCAGGCTCGCTGATGCGCGTAGATCAGAGGCCATTACCGGAGCGCCTTTAAGTTTCTCTACCCCGGTAACAATTGCCGTATTGCCCTCCAGGGTGATATCCGCTCCCATTCGATTGAGCTCATGGACCTGGATTAAGCGGTTTTCAAAGATGGTCTCAACCACAGTCCCCTTCCCTTCGGCTACAGCATTCATTGCTGTGAACTGGGACTGCATATCTGTAGGGAAAGCTGGGTAAGGCGCTGTGCGGAAGCTCACCGCTTTAGGGCGATTGCCTTTCATATCCAGTTCAATCCAGTTGTCACCGCAACTGATATGGGCGCCAGCTTCTTCAAACTTGAGCATCACCGCATCGAGGATATCAGCACGGGTATTAAGCAGGCGCACCTTACCTCTCGCCGCAGCAGCGGCTGCCAGGAAGGTTCCGGTTTCAATACGGTCCGGCATAACGGTGAACTTACAGGGGGTGAGTTTAGGCACACCGTGAACACGCAGGGTGTCGGTCCCAACCCCTTCTATCTGGGCACCCATCGCAATAAGGAATTCAGCCAAATCAACGATTTCAGGCTCACGCGCAGCGTTGTGGAGAGTTGTTGTACCCTCTGCGAGCACTGCTGCCATCAATAAGTTTTCAGTGCCACCAACCGTCACTTTTTCCATGACGATATTGGCACCTTTGAGACGGCCATTAGAGCGAGCCCGGATAAAACCACCATCGATAGTGATCTCGGCACCCATGGCCTCCAGGCCTTTGAGGTGAATATCGACCGGTCGACTGCCAATTGCACAGCCACCAGGGAAGGAGACATTTGCCACACCGTGCCTGGCCAATAGAGGCCCCAGAACCAGGATTGAGGCCCGCATGGTTTTAACCAGCTCGTAGGGAGCCGTCAGGTCATTGACTGAGCGGGGATCGATTTCAACGCCCAACTTTTCATCAATAGTGACATCACACCCCATACACCGGAGCAAGGTGATCATGGTGGTAATATCATTGAGGTGCGGCAAATTATCGATTTGCACGGGCCCATCAGCCAATAACGCAGCAGCCAATATCGGCAAGGCTGAATTTTTAGCACCAGAAATCCTCAGAGTCCCGGAGATCGGGCTACCGCCCTCTATTATCAACTTATCCATTCAATCTCTTAATCTAGATCGCCAACACCTCAGCGGCAATGGCAGGTTAACGACTGGCTTCTTCTGGAGTCAGAGTCTGCATTTGCACGGCATGCAAGGTACCATCGGCGATTTTTTCGCCAAGTGCGGCATAGACAAGCTGTTGTTTTTTTAAACGACTCAAACCTTCAAAGGCACTGCTCACCACAGTCACCATCAGATGACTACCTTCGAAAGCCACTTCAACAGTGCTATCGGGAATTTGCCCTTCAATTAGGGTCTTGATTTCGTCTGGTTGCATAGGAGGGAATTGCGATTAGTTAAAAACAGCACGCAAGTGTACTTGAATCAGGCGGAGTGCGCAGCTGCGCACCCCAAAGTTCGCGGATCAGCTCACTTTATTGGCTGCATCATCTGCCGCCGACCAATTGGAAATCACCTTATCGATATCTCCATAAGTCTGCATTGACTGGGAGAACTGACTGCGGAAAGTCTTGCCCAGGTTGACCCCGTTCAGAATTACGTTGATCAATTTCCACTGGCCCGCCCGATTGCGCACCAAGGTATAAGATACCTTTGTGATTCCTTCTTTACTGCGGACTTCCTGAAGGACATTGACACGATTACCCTGCGGAGTGGTGCCAGGGTTAACCACTTTTACGTCCAAATCCCCAAAATTTGCAACGCCACGAGCAAATGTTGCAACCAGGTCACGACGAAAAGCCTGCGTAAAACGAGAACGCTGCTCGGCGGTCGCTTGCTTCGCATAGCGCCCCATTACACCCCGAGCGATAAAATCAAAATCTACAACCGGTGTCAGCACGCCCTCGACAGCACCGTAATATCTTTGCGGATCTGAATTCGCATACTGGGCATTAGATCGAATCACCCCCAGTAACTCATCAGAAACCCCCTCAATCATTACATATGGATTTTGAGCAGCATTAGCTACAGGCACTACTGCAGACGCAAAAACAACACAAAGCGCAAACCTAATCCATCGCGACAAACCGTACCGGCCAATCCAAAATGATGCGTTCACAAATTATCTCCAGTTAGCAAATCATTCCTTGGACGCACATGGCACAATTTAGTGCCATAGCAATACCACATATCAACTTTCCCGCAGCCCAACTGAGAATGTGTCGATCATCCATTGAGTGACATAGCTGACAGCGGAGACGGCAAACTATACCATGGCCGCACCTGGTAATGTGGCGATGTACAAGCGTGTCATTTGACACAACCGAACAACACACTGGCTTTTTCCTCAGCCAGCAGACCGCTAATATAGATTAGCACGACAGCAAAATGTCGAGCCCTCTTCGAGTGCTGGGCCCTAAAGACAAAAATTATCCACGCTGTCACACAGGTAAATAGCGAAGCTGTCGCATAATAGGCAGTTTTACGGCACTGGTTAAAAAGCACTAGCAAGCGATACGAGGCAGTTGATGACACAGAATTTAATTTTGGAGGCCGGACGCCGCACCGTCCGTATGGAAACCGAAGCGGTGGCAGCACTGGAAAACAGAATTAATGGGGAGTTTCAGCGAGCCTGTGACATGATCATGCAGTGTCGCGGCCGCACAATCGTTACCGGAATGGGGAAGTCAGGGCATATTGGCCGCAAGATCGCCGCAACCCTTGCCAGTACTGGCACTCCTAGCTTCTTTGTTCACCCCGGCGAAGCGAGCCACGGCGACCTCGGCATGATCACCCGAGACGATGTTGTTATTGCCATATCCAATTCTGGCTCCTCCGGTGAAGTCCTCACCCTACTCCCCCTACTAAAACGCCTGGGTATTCCACTAATAAGCATGGCAGGTAAAACTGACTCCCCTCTCGCTCAAGCTGCGGAAGTCAATCTGGATATATCGGTAGCCACAGAGGCCTGCCCCCTCAATCTGGCTCCCACCTCATCCACAACCGTCACTCTCGTGATGGGAGACGCCCTTGCTGTCGCCCTTCTCGAGGCTAGAGGTTTTACCGCAGAAGACTTCGCATTCTCTCACCCAGGCGGCGCCCTAGGGCGAAGGCTTCTATTAAAGGTTGAGGATGTAATGCATGCGGGCGACGAGCTTCCCCAGGTAACTCCAGAGACTCTACTATCAAAAGCCCTACTGGAGATGACCAGCAAAGGGTTCGGCATGACGACTATTGTAAATAACAATGGTGAATTACTGGGTGTATTCACTGACGGTGATTTGCGCAGGGTAATAGACCAAAAAATCGAACTCGACAAAGCAGTTATGGAGGAGGTGATGAGTCGCCGTCCTAAAACGGTTTCTGCTGACACTCTTGCTGCAGAGTCGCTGAGGATTATGGAGGACTATAAAATCACCGCATTAGTTGTGGAAGATGAAGCGCATCACCCAGTTGGCGTACTCCATATGCACGATATTCTGCGCGCCGGTGTTATCTGAGATAATACCGGATATTTAATATGCAGGTTTTGCCCTCACAAACAAAGGCGAAGAGAGATTATTCCGGTGATATCCGAACAAAAAATAAATGATTCCCTTAAAAATATCCGCTGGCTTGTTCTGGATGTGGACGGAGTCCTGACAGACGGAAAGCTTTATTTTGACAACAGCGGCAATGAACTCAAAACCTTTAACACCCTGGATGGGCACGGCATTAAGATGCTGCAAAACTCCGGGGTTCGCGTAGCCATTATTACTGGCCGGCGTAGTAACGTTGTAGAACGCCGCGCCCACGACCTAGGTATCAATAAGTTAATTCAAGGTCGGGAAGACAAGTTTGCCGCCCTACAAGAGTTACTATCTGAGGAGTCTTGCCGCCTGGAGGATATCGCCTATGTCGGTGATGATTATCCCGACCTTCTAGTAATGACCAAGATTGGGTGCCCCATCGCACCACCCAATGCGGCCCCACCTGTACGGGAACGCGCGCTGTGGGTCACCGAAACACGTGGTGGCGAAGGCGCTGTACGCGAAGTCTGTGACCGCATTATGATTGCTCAGGGGACTTTTGACGCGGCGCTCGCCCCCTATATCGGAGAAAAATGATGCGTTCCTGGCTGCCTCTCGTACTGGTCATTCTGCTTATCAGTGCCGGACTCTGGTTTTCCGAGAGTCCGCCAGAACAATTGCTGGGTAAAAGGCCCACACCGCAGCAGCAAAATCGAGCTCCAGAACTTGTTATCATGGGGGCTGAAACTCGAAATTTTGACCAGGCAGGCAATTTAGCTTATCGCGTGGATGCAGAACAAATTACCTACTTTCAGTTTAAGCGCAGGGATCGCGCCAACCTAAAAGAACCGCGTATGCTGTTCTATACGGACGACCAACCCAAGTGGGCAACTCGATCCGAACGAGGTGTGGCCTTCAACCGGGGAAAACGAATCGTACTCACAGGCGATGTTCAAATTGATGAACTCCCCACCCCTAATGGCATCCAACTAGTCACACCACGAATCACAATCTTCCCAGACAGGGAATTCGCCGAGACCGACAAAGTTGTTACTATTAGCTCCGGCCCCAACCGCACTGAAGGAACGGGGATGCGCGCTTACCTGAAAGAAAACCGGATGGAAATCCTGTCCGATGTAAAGAGCAGCTATGACACCCAATAACCGCTATTCCTCTATCTTTAAGGCCCTCACAGCTATTACGCTAGCAGCTATTACTACCGTAACGCAGGCTTTACCCGACGACAGAACCCAGAGAATATCTGTGGGCTCGGAATCTATGTCAGCTGACCGCGCCAACAACCTCGTGGTTTATAGTGACAATGTAGTCATCACACAGGGCTCCCTTCAAATCAGGGCAGATCGAGTGGAGGTCTACTTTACAGCCAGCGATGAAATTAGCCGGGTCATTGCTGTTGGCCGCCCGGCACACTTCCAACAAAAGATATTGGAGAGCGAGGAACCTGTAAAAGCCCACGCTGAACGCATAGAGTATGTCATCAGCTCTGAAGAGCTACAGCTTACCGGGCAGGCTTATATCGATCGCGATGGCAACACCCTGACTGCCGAGAAAATTGACTACGACCTCGCAACCGAACAAATGAGCGCTCGCAGTCAACCGGGCAAAGGGAGAGTTGAGATGATCTGGAAGCCTGAGAGTACCGGAGCCGGCGAACCCGCAGAAACCGAAGCCGAAACAGGTACCACCACAGATCAGTAATCCACCCAAATTTCAATGCCTGTAAACCAGCGCTATTTACAATGATGTAATCCGCTGCCTCTCTCGGCTGCGGCTAGATTTCAGGACTCATTATGCCAACGCTACAAGCGTTACACCTCGCCAAACAATATAAGAAAAGAAAAGTTGTTCAAGATGTCTCTGTCAGTGTCTCAAGTGGGCAGGTCGTCGGTTTGCTAGGTCCCAATGGAGCTGGAAAAACCACCTGTTTCTACATGATCGCAGGGCTGGTGCAGGCTGATGCCGGGCAAGTCCTGATCGACGACGAAGATATTACCCGCCTGTCAATGCACGGGCGTGCCCGCAAAGGGATCGGTTATCTTCCCCAAGAGGCCTCTGTTTTCCGCCGACTGTCAGTACGCGACAACATTCTCGCAATCCTAGAAACTCGCAAGGGACTCAGTCGCGCGGAGCGAGAAAAACAGGCGCAGGAGCTGCTTGAAGAGTTTAACATTACCCACATTGAAAACAGTCTCGGAATGGCTCTATCCGGTGGGGAAAGACGCCGAGTAGAGATTGCCCGCGCCCTCGCTACAAACCCGAGCTTTGTCCTACTCGACGAACCCTTTGCCGGTGTCGACCCCATCTCAGTAAATGATATTAAATACATAATTCGCCATTTGCGTGACAGGGATATCGGCGTTCTGATCACAGACCACAATGTAAGGGAAACCCTGGATATCTGCGAAACCGCCTATATCGTCAGCGAGGGCCATATCATTGCCTCAGGCACACCAAATGACGTCCTTGCCAATCAGCAAGTGCGGGAAGTCTATTTGGGACACGAGTTCACCATTTAATGGCGAATGATGACAAACATAATCAAATAAGCGAAATATCGAGAGCCACATCATATTTTATTTTTGGACTGACCATTCAATTGCCGGTAGTCGGCACGCTTATTGCTTGTAATAGTTTGGGGGCCGGGGTAGTCTGCGCCATCTCGGGTTAACTTTGACGAACCCATTGTCGCACCGGCCTGCAGCCCTAAACTATGAAGCAGTCTCTCCAGCTCAAGCTCGGCACACAGCTAACAATGACTCCCCAGTTGCAGCAGGCAATACGCCTCCTGCAACTTTCTACATTGGATTTACAGCAGGAAGTTCAAGCGGCCCTCGATAGCAATCCAATGTTAGAGGTTGAGAGCGAGGACCTGACTCCTGCAACAGCGATTACCGAAAAAAACGCCCAGCAAGAGCCCCCAACCACCTCGGAGGAAGGCTTAAACAGCACCTCCAGTGAAGAGAAAGAGCTTGGCGATACCGACTGGAGCCAGGACATTCCAACAGAGCTGCCGGTTGATTCTCATTGGGATGACATTTACAGCAGCTATAGCGGCCCAGCAGAGGGGGAAGACTCCAATTTTGAGCGCAACAGCTCAACTGATACGCTGCAGGACCACCTACGCTGGCAATTAAACCTAACTGCTCTGTCTAGCCACGACAAGTGGATCGGCGAGCACCTCATTGATGCGATCGATCCGAACGGACTACTCAACACTGACGTTGATGATGTTGCCACCTCCCTACAAGTCGACGAGGATGAGGTAGCGGCCGTACTTAAAGCTGTGCAACAGTTTGAACCTGCCGGCTGTGGGGCCAGAAGCCTCCAAGAGTGTTTATTGCTTCAGTTAAAACAGCTACCAGGAGAAACCCCGTGGCTGAAAGAGGCACAGGCCATCATTGAGCGCCACCTGGAATTGCTTGGGAAAAGAGACTTCAGGCAGCTCAGCAGGCGCACACGCCTCAACGAATCTCAATTAGGTGAGGTGATCCGCCTTATCCAGACTTTAACCCCTAATCCCGGTGAGGAATTTAATGGCGAGCAACCTGCTTACGTCATTCCTGACATTATTGTGTCGCGCAAAGAACACCGCTGGCTGGTTGAACTGAACCCGGAAATCACCCCCAAAATCCGCATCAATGGGCAATATGCATCCCTGGTAAAACGAGCGGATAACTCACGGGACAACAGCTTTTTACGGGATCACCTCCAAGAGGCCCGATGGTTCCTTAAAAGCTTACAGAGCCGCCACGACACCCTACTAAAAGTTGCCACCTCAATTGTGGATAAGCAGCAGGGCTTTTTTGAAGAGGGGCCGGAGGCGATGAGACCGATGGTTCTGGCTGATATTGCCGAAACCATTGGCATGCATGAATCCACCATCTCTCGAGTAACTACTCAGAAATACATGTTGACCCCACGTGGAGTATTCGAACTCAAATATTTCTTCTCCAGTCACGTCAGCACAGATTCTGGAGAGGACGCCTCGTCCACAGCCATTCGAGCTCTGATTCGCAAGCTAATTGATTCAGAGGCGCCACGAAAACCGCTCTCTGACAATAAAATCACCCAGGAATTGGATAAGCAAGGCATCAAGGTTGCGCGACGAACAGTAGCGAAATACCGCGAATCCATGGGTATCCCCTCCTCAAGTGAGAGAAAAAGGCTGGTTTAGACTCTCCTATAAAATTCAACCAGCAATTTTGACCGCAACACTATATATAGTCATGCACTAATGACGCCTTCCGCCGCCCACCTGCGACCAAAATCCAAAATTTGAGTGTATCCTTCCATTCTGGCCCACTTCCTAGTAGGGTTGCGACCCGATAGGGGGTGAGCGCGGACTTGTGATGCACTTTTAAGGAGAAATCCATGCAGATCAATATTAGTGGCCACCATGTCGACGTAACCTCACCTATGCGCAGCTACTGCGAAAGCAAAATGGAGAAGCTGTCCAGGCACTACGACAATATCACCAACGCGCAAGTTATTTTGTCCGTCGAAAAGCTGATCCAAAAAGCTGAAGCGACAGTACATATCAATGGTCACGACCTCTGTGCAGGGTCTGAGGACAGAGATATGTACGCGGCAATTGATGCGCTCACTGATAAGCTGGACCGCCAACTGAAAAAACACAAAGAGAAGTTGCAGAACCATCGCTGAACTATGACACTGGAAGCATTACTCTCTCCCCGCCTCAGCCTTTGCCACTTGGCGGGGAGCAGCAAAAAAAAGTTACTGCTCAATATTGCCCAGGCGATTGCCGAACAATATCCCCAACACGACTCCGACACAGTTTTTAACCAGCTGATCGCCCGTGAGCGCCTGGGCTCCACTGGTATTGGTGATGGTGTCGCAATCCCCCATTGCAGATTGCCCGGATGCGATAGTCCCATCGGAGTTCTCTGTACCACACAGCCCGCCATTGATTTTGACTCTGTCGATCGCCAGCCAGTCGACTTGTTATTTACTCTCCTGGTTCCCGAAGATGCGGAGCAGGAACATCTGGATACACTGGCAGAAATTGCCGCCTTGTTTTCCGATAGCCTGGTAAGAGATAAGCTAAGGCAAGCACAGAGTAGTGATGAACTCTACGCCCTCGCTATTGATAGTACTGCAGCCGCTTGAGGGCAGTTCGGTTAGCAGCTGACATTGACTCCAGTGTTTAAGTGGTACAACAAGCGGAATAATAAAGACTTGACCAAAGAAAAGGGCTCCCCATGCGCTTGGTGATAATTAGTGGCCGCTCCGGTTCCGGTAAAAGTTCTGCCCTGCAGTTATTGGAGGATGTTGGCTTCAACTGCATCGACAACCTCCCCACCAGCCTTCTCCCCGAGCTGGTTAAGCGAGTCAGGGCACAACCGCCGAAAGAGAATACCCCTTTGGCCTTAGGTGTCGATGCCCGCAACCTTTGGCAAGACATCAGGCAGGCTCCCGGCGTAATCGAATCTTTGCGCGAGGCGGGAGTGCAATGCGATGTTATTTATCTCGATGCGCGAGAGCCAGTATTGGTACAGCGATTCAGCGAGACCCGACGAAAGCACCCCCTCAGCAATGACTGCACCCACCTACTAGAAGCCCTCAACCAGGAAAAAGAGCTGCTCACCCCCATCTCCACCATCGCGGATATGGTTATTGATACCAGCACCTTGAGTTTGCACCAGCTGCGTGAACTGATTAAAAATCGTGTTGTTGGTGAACAATCAAACAGCATGGCGATTCTTTTCCAGTCCTTTGGGTTCAAACATGGGGTGCCAGTGGATGCAGACTTGATTTTTGACCTACGCTGCCTGCCCAATCCCTATTGGGAACCTGCTCTAAGAGAAAAAACCGGTAAGGATATCGAAGTCGCTGAATTCTTGCGCTCTCACCCAGAGACCGCAAAGATGGAGGCTGACATCACCAACTTTCTGGAAAACTGGCTGCCCTCGTACCAGAAAAGTAATCGCAGCTACACCTGTGTCTCTATCGGCTGCACTGGGGGCCGACATCGATCAGTTTATATGGTTGAACAGCTGGTAAAGAAATTTTCCAAAGAGTTTGATAACGTCCAGATACGCCACAGGGAGCAACAAAAATAGATTTTTGTCGAGCAGCGCAATGCAGAAACACCAACTGACCATCATCAATAAACTCGGCTTGCACGCCCGCGCTGCAAGCAAGTTCGCGCAGACCTCCTCCAGGTTCTGCTCCAATATTAAAGTGCATTGCCAGGGTAAAGCCGTAGATGGAAAAAGCGTGATGGCCCTGATGTTACTAGCTGCAGGCAAAGGCACGGAGCTGGAATTGGAAATAGAGGGGACAGATGAAAATGCTGCCCTGGAAGCTATCAGCACACTGATCTCCGATCGATTCGGCGAAGCTGAATAGAGGCCGGTATACTATTGCCAGGAAAATCTCACTCTAAACATTAAATCGCTAAGCTTTTACATCGCCTCCCAAATCCACCATTAGCAGTAAGGACTTGTTGTGCCCAGCTCTCCCCAAGCCGAAATCAAATTCCGCGCACAGAATCAGCTGGGTGAGCTGTATGCCGCGCTGGATAGCGGTACGGGACAAGAAGTCCGGCGCATGCTCAAGACCCTAACTCCCCAGAGTGTTGCGCAATTGCTGGAGAGCTCTCCACCGCGTATCCGCCAGGTACTTTGGAATTTGGTGGATAGGGAAATAGAGGGTGAGGTCCTGCAGGAACTCACCGACGATGTGCGCAGCCAGATCCTCGCCACTATGGATACCGAGGAGATGGTGGAGGTGATGGAAGGCCTGGATGCCGACGACATCGCCGATATACTTCAGCAGCTGCCGGAGCGAGTTGTTGCCGAAGTGCTCTCATCGATGACGGAAACCGACCGTCTCCGGGTTGAAAGTGTTCTCGCCTATGATGAGAACACGGCCGGCGGTTTAATGGATACGGATACTATCTCTGTCCGCCCCAACCTGACTCTCGATGTGGTACTTCGCTACCTTAGGCGCCATGAACAACTACCGGAATCTACCGACAGCCTTTTTGTGATTAACAGGAGGGGCCAATATATCGGTCTCTTGCCACTATCCAAACTTCTCACCACAGACCCATCGGTGACAGTTCGCGAAGTGGTCAATACCGATGTGGAACCAATACCCGCAGATATGCCCGACACAGAAGTCGCGCGCTTGTTTGAGAAATATGACTGGATTACCGCACCAGTAGTCGATGAGGATAACCGCCTGCTGGGGCGAATCACCATTGACGATGTAGTGGATGTTATCCGAGAGGATGCAGATCACTCCCTGATGAGCCTTGCCGGCCTCGATGAGGAGGAAGACACCTTTGCCCCAGTAGGACGCACTGCGCGGCGCCGGGCCGTTTGGTTGGGTATTAATCTGCTCACAGCTCTGCTTGCCTCCTGGGTGATCAGTTTGTTCCAAAATACCCTGGACAAGGTGGTAGCCCTAGCAGTCCTAATGCCCATCGTCGCCAGCATGGGAGGCGTGGCCGGTAGCCAAACGCTGACAGTGGTCATTCGCGGTATGGCCTTAGGCCAGATAGGACACAGTAATTTAAGCTGGCTACTTTCCCGTGAGCTGGGTTCGGCGGCACTCAATGCTCTTTTGTGGGCGCTTGTGATGGGCTTGATAACCGCCATGTGGTTTGGCGATATATGGATTGCGGTAATTATCCTTGCCGCCATGATAATCAACCTATTAACCGCCGCACTCGCCGGAGCAATATTACCAGTAGCATTGCGTGCCATGAATATAGACCCGGCACTGGCCGGCGGGGTAGCGCTTACTACAGTCACCGATGTAGTAGGCTTTATGTCTTTTCTGGGCTTGGCCACTTGGTACTTTAGCTAAATCACCTCTGGACCAAGCCCCCTTATTTACCGAAAGCGAATCAAAGATGTACGAATACGACGATTACGATGGCGACCTGCCGAAAAGTAAAACTCAGGTCAAAAAAGAAATGCACGAGCTGCAGGATCTCGGCAAGCAACTAACCGAGCTCTCCAAGGCCCAACTGGCTGAAGTCCCCATAGATGAGGACTTGCAGGAGGCTATTGCTACGCTACATCGGATCAAATCCAATGAAGCTCGCCGGCGCCAGATGCAGTATATCGGCAAGTTGATGCGCAGTGCCGACCAAGAAGCGATAGAAACAGTGCTGAGCCGCTTTAAAGAGCGAGACCAACAACACCTGCGTTTCGATAAAATGGCTGAAGACTGGCGCAAACGACTACTGGAAGAAGGCAATAGTGCCCAGGGTGAGTTCTTTGACCAGTACACTGGTGCCGACCACCAACAGCTGCGCCAACTGATTAGGGACTCCCATCGAGAAATCAAAAACAATAAGCCACCAACCAATCAACGAAAATTATTCCGCTATCTTCGCGACTTCTTTATCCAGGAAGCGGAATAAGGGCTCCGGGCGCTCCAGAGTTAACTGGCTGGCAGCGCCCGCAATCTAGACACCAGAAGTTATTGCGCTTTCTTATCCCCAGAAGCCGGCACAAAGTCCAGGGCGAGAGAATTTAGGCAGTAGCGTAAACCAGTGGGCTCCGGGCCATCTTTAAAAACATGCCCCAAATGTTCCCCGCACTTTGATAACACCTCAGTCCGCTTCAAGCCCCAGCTGTAATCGTCCTTTAAGACAATATTTTGTGGGTAGGCAACATCCCAAAAGCTGGGCCAACCAGTACCGGATTCAAACTTCTGCTCAGAGCTGAAAACCGGTAAACGGCAACCTGCGGTAACATAAACCCCTTTCTCTTTGTTATTCAGAAGCTTGCCACTAAAAGCGGGCTCGGTACCTTTTTTCCAGAGAACTTTGTAGCGATCCTCTGGCAGGATCTGCTTCCAGACAGACTTAGGGATCTGATCGAGATCAGTCCCCTCTGCAATATGCTTTTCAGCTTGAGCGACCGTCATATTCTGATCGCGCTGGTGGTCATCGGCCTCAGAGCACGCCGAAAGGGTGGCGGCGCCACAAAGGAGGGTGAACAATATTGAATACCATGCCATCTGCTGTGCTCCTTCTACAGGGAATCAACACTAAGATTAGATGGCTATAGGGTAATTAAAGTTCAGGCGGCAGGCGGCAGCTGCTCCTCAGGGCGGGCCTCAACCTGCGACTCATTTCCCTCATCCTCCAGGACTGCTCCCTGGCGTTTAGCACCGTCACCATCGAATAACTTCTCAAATCGCATTTGTGGATCAGCCCAACCACCACTTATTCGGTAACTGACACTGGCGACTTTCTTAACTTGCTTTTTAAATGCCTTACTGATCAGGTAAACACCTGCCGCCGCAGGTAATCCCCCTGCCAAGGCCGCAACCAGAGCGAGGTTATTCCCCACCGGCAAGGTAGCCACTAAGGTCAAGTCCAAATCTTCACGGACTAAATTCACTCGTCCAGCCATCTGCAGTTCACTGGTCGGGCCCTCTACCTGGATCGGAACCGCAATAAGGAGCTGGCCATCGCCTTCAAAGACCACTTCGCCCCTCACCCGATCAAAGGCCATACCACTTTTATAGAGATCTGAAAAATCAAGGCGTAAACGTCGAGCCCAAGTATCGAAGTTAAACAGCGACAATAAACGCAACACGGTAGAGCCCGTCGCACCAGTAGAGCGCAGAAACCGACCATCGCGAATATCAATTTTGAGCTCCCCGGATAGCAGGCTGCTTTTCACCTGCGTCGGAGATCCCGCCCACTTAAAAGCGGTTTCAAAACTCGCCGACTTGCTTTCAATCAACGGCTCATGTCCCATCTCCCGCTGAATATCCGCGAGATCATCAGCCACCAACCGACCGATAAACTGTGATGATTCCTGCCCCTCAGCATCCCTCATCCATACCAGCTCGGCACCCGCTTCATTTTTGCCTTTGCCCTGCCCTTCAAGGCGGAACCCCCTCACCGTACCAAAGATGTCACTCAGCACCAGACGATCTACAGATGGCCTTAATTTAAATGACCAAGGACCCAATGCTTCCTCACCTATTTGCAGGCTTTCAGTACTGAAGTCAATCTGTGGCAAACTGGTAAAGTCAAACCCGGCCAAAGGGTCTGATACCACCTCTTCTATAAAGGGGTCCAAGGGGAACGCCTCATCGCCCAGTTCAGGCTGTTTTTCAGGCATTGGCAAGCGCAAGTGAGCGAGCTTCAAGCTCAACGGTGCAGTGCCATCCAATAGTCCAGCCAGATCCCCCGCAACCATTTCACTGTCAATTTTAAGCTTCCAGTTTGCCCCGACTCCCTCACCTTTAACATGGATATGCTCAATATCCACAGAACCCAGCTGCAACTGGTCAGTGCTGAGATCCAAGCGCACCGGTAGCGGTTGACTAGAACTCTCCTCAGCATCTACCGGTTTTTTTGTGGCTGCCGCAAAGGTATTGCCTTCTCTGTCGCCCGTTGGCTCAGAGGACTGATAGATGTCCAACAACGACTTCCAACGAAGAAAATCTACAGTGGAAATATCTCCTGTGACCGTTAACTCTCGTTTAGAAGGCAAGTTAGCCTCCGAATTCAAAGCAATCGCAGCTCGATCCAACTCCCCATCGATCAGCCAAAACTGCCCTTGTAAGTGCTCACCGTAATCCATATGGAACAAGCTACCCTGCTCCCCGATAGGCACTCGTAATACAAAATTGGTTTCCGCTTCCGCTTCCTTGCCCAAGGGCTCAGGCAAGTTAACTGCGACGCCTGTCAGATTTGAGGTAAGTTCAAATATTGCGGCGTAGGGTGTTTCAGCTGATTTCGCAGGAATGGTCACCAGGGCCTGGTAATCCATCCCACCCTCGAGCCACTGCAGCTCCGGCCGTGAACTCCATGCATGTACCGACTCAATCAGCGCATTACCGTCAATAATCACCTGGGTTTCCCTCGCATCCCCCTCACCGAAGTGCTGGATACGTGCAGTCAGCGGGCGTCCCCACAATTTGCCTTTGACCTTGGTGCCCTCGAGGCCTGTAGTACTGTCATATTTAACCAAGCCATTGAGTGCAGTCGTATCAAGACGCAGCCCCTGCAACTGAAGACCACCGTGATTCAATTTGAGTTCAACATGCTGCTTAGGCGCTACAGTTGCTCCTCCCAATGGAAGAGACAGGGACACGGCGCCATCTAATTGGCCCGTCAGAGTCCAGTCATCAAAGGCACTTCCAAGGTGATCCCTGATTGGTGATTCACGCAACAGACGCAATCCATCGGCGGCAGGACCAGCCACACCAGTTCGCACGTCCAGGCGTGAGCCTCCCCCCGCTTGAGGAGTTACTGCAACCTGGATATTTTTCGCATCCATGCTCCAAAGCTTGGCTTTATTGGCGTTGACCCGCACAATTTCATCATCGAGCAACAAGCGACCATCCACTTGTCGAACTCCAGGCCAGTCACTGGCGTAATCCAAGCTCGCATTTGAAAAATCGAGCGCCAACTGAATAGTCCGGCGCTTAGAGTGAACCCCGATCGCTCGAAGGGATTCATCCTTGCCATCTTTGCTATAACTACTGCCGCGATAAATAAAAGCTGCGCTCTCAACGCGCCCTTGATTGTTTTCACCCAAACCAGTTTTCAGCCATTTGCGCAAGTCATCACTGACAACAAATGGCACCAGCTCTTCTTGAGTAACAACACCCGCATCTTTCAAAGACAGGGACAGCACCAGATCCGCCGGTCGTGTCTGGGCGTAAAAAGGTAGTGAAAGCATAAACTGTCCACCGACCTCTCCGAGTTCACCATTCAGCATCAATGGGCCCGAAAAGACGGTAACTGCATTCTGCGCCTTATCGACATTCCAAGAGATGGTGCCGCTGGCTTGCTCAAACTCAAAGGCGTTTTTGTACAGGTTGGGAAAGTGTGCCCCCAGGGGAGTGCCATCGAGCTCAACCCGACCGCTGGCGCCCTCAACTTGTAAATATCCGCTCAGTTGGGCAATAGCCGGGGCTCCACGGAATGCTTCAGCGGTAATATCTTTCAGGTTTGCACTTATCTCTAACTGACGGCCCGCACCAGTCCGAAGACGCACGCTGTGTAATTGGCCTCGAGGCTTTAGAGCGCGCAACCACTCATCAGCAGCTCCCTCGAGCAGAGACAGGCGATTTAAAATACCGCTCCATCCTGCGAGATCAACCACATCAGCCACTAGGGACAACCCTTCTTGATCGCTTCTCACCTGCAGATTGAGCGGCGGCATTTGCAGGTCCTGCCAGTCAATTTGAATATTCTGCAAAGCTAATCGCCAGTGCTCACCAGGCAGCCAACGCCCAGACAAATCTCCAGAAAAAGCTCTCAGTGGGGCCAGGCTATGCTCCTCTATATCATTTGCCTTTTGCATATCGGCCAAGCTCTCAACTTGAGCCAGATCCACCTGACCGACTATGCGATAGCCACTGGCAGCATTACTGTGAAGCCATAAGCGGCCATCTGCCCATTTCTTCCCTTTCCAATGGAACCGGTCAGGCAACGGAGTAAGTTCGTGCAGCAAGTCAATGATATCTTCGTCGAGTAGCAACTCATTAAGCTGCATATAGCCCCGCAGTGAGAAGTGCTCTTTGTCTTTCGGGTTGCCCCGCCCCTCTAGCACAACCCGCAGGGTCTCTTCATCAACTTGGCTACTCTCCCCTTCACGGGAAATAAAAGCCCGTGCAGTCAGTCGGTGAAAATCTCCGCTATTTTCCAGCTGGATTTCAGGCAAATTAATTTCTGCCAGCTGCTCATCGGGAAGGCGCACAGTGATCGCTGCATCACTGATTTGGATTTTGGGGCTCAATTGGAACAGGCGGGCCGGATCTGCTGCTTCGGGATTAGGTGCAGTGCTGCCTTCAAGCTTAAGTGGGGCATCGGGAAACCCCTGCAGATACCAGAGGCCATTTTCATCGCGGTTGAGCCCGGCCGAAAACTGATTCATTTGCAGGTCTTTCCAGACCAACTCTCTATTCCATAGGCTGGAAAGCAAATCCAGCTGGAACAGACCGTGCCCCATTCTCAGCTCACCGTGTTCCCCCAGGCGCAGCCCATCCAGCTGCAATGCAACTTCAAGGGCCTCCCAACGCAGGGAAATACGATCCATCTGTACAGGAACACCAAGCTGCTCACTAAGCCAATGACTAATCTGTGGACGATAGTTCTCTACCTGCGGGGACAGCAATCGCCCTGTCTGCACGATGATTGCCAGGGCAATCACCAAGCTTATCGACAGCAACCAGAATTTTCTTGCAATCCAGCGTATTACAACCATCGCTATACCCTCACCAGCGAACAGGCGTAGACCGAGTGCTGACAATAAGCTCTCGTAGCTTGCGGGCGGGTGAATAAAGGATTACACAAGAACAATGTCATACTGCTCCTGGTTGTAAATGGGCTCTACCTGGAATTGGATAGGCCGACCAATAAATTCTTCAAGGTCGGCGACATTGGCCGACTCTTCATCGAGCAAAAGATCTATTACCACCTGGCTAGCCAGCACCATTATTTTTTCACTATCGTAAGAGCGCGCTTCACGAATAATCTCACGGAAAACCTCGAAACAAACCGTCTCAGCACTCTTTAGGGTCCCCCTACCACTACAGACTGAGCAGGGTTCACATAAAATCTGTCCCAATGACTCTCTGGTGCGCTTGCGAGTCATTTCAACCAATCCAAGCTCTGAGACCCCAGTGATGCTGGACTTGGCATGATCCCGTTCCAGAGCCTTTTCCAGGGTGCGCAAGACTTGCCTCTGGTGCTCAGGATCTTTCATATCGATAAAATCGATAATGATAATCCCCCCCAGATTCCTCAAACGCAACTGGCGGGCAATTGCTGTGGCGGCCTCCAGATTGGTTTTGAAGATAGTCTCTTCCAGATTCCGGTGGCCAACAAAAGCACCGGTATTGACGTCAATCGTACTCATCGCTTCTGTCTGCTCTACGATCAGGTAGCCGCCAGACTTTAAAGTTACTTTGTTGTGCAGTGCTCTTCTTATCTCCTCTTCAACACCGTACAAATCAAACAGTGGGCGCTCACCGGGGTAGTGCTCCAGACGACCGGCAATCTCCGGCGCATATTTACCGGCAAATTCTGCCGCACGACCGTGAGCCTCACGGGAGTCTATACGAATCTTTTCTGTATAGGGGCGCGCAAGGTCACGCAATGCACGCATAAATAACGGAAGATCCTCATAGATAACCGAAGGCACCGGACGCTCCTTGATTCGCTCGTCCAGCTCGCCCCACAATTTGTATAGGAACGGGATATCCCTCAACAGCTCTTCCTCGCTCACCCCCTCGGCAACAGTACGTAAAATAAAGCCTCCGTCAGCAGACAAGCCATCCTCTGCGAGGCGCAGTGAAGCCGCTTCAACCAATTGGCGCAGCCGCTCTCGTTCGCTTTCATCTTCAATACGGTTGGAGATGCCGATATGGCGGGTTTGCGGCATATATACCAGATAGCGCGCAGAGACCGATAAATGGGTAGTCAGTCGAGCCCCTTTACTGCTGATCGGGTCTTTCACCACCTGTACAATCAGTGACTGCCCCTCCCTGACCAGAGCGCGAATATCTGCTACCTCAGCATCCCGCGCCTCCATGCCTTCATCATCGAGAGGCGCGATATCCGACGCATGAATAAAGCCTGCACGTTCAAGGCCAATATCGACAAAAGCCGCCTGCATCCCGGGTAATACACGAATCACCTTTCCCTTGTAGATATTGCCTACAATCCCGCGCCGCGCGCTGCGCTCCAGATAGACTTCCTGAAGCACACCATTCTCTACCAAGGCCACCCGAGTTTCGGTTGGTGCGACATTAATTAACAGCTCTTCGCTCAAGATTGGCCCTCCTGCCAATAGGGAATTCCCGCATGATCCAGCATCGGAATCAGAGCTTCCAGGGGGAGTCCGACAACATTGCTATAACTGCCACTAAAAGCTTCTACCAAGGCGGCGCCAAAACCCTGTATACCGTAACCGCCGGCCTTATCGACAGGTTCCCCGGTCCTCCAGTAATCTGCTATTTGAGCTCTGGACAGGTGGCGAAACCTCACTCGAGTTTCCACCACGCGGCTAAACTGGCATTCCTGGGAGCGCAAACACACTGCAGTAAACACAGAGTGCTCTACACCCGACAAAGTCAACATCATGGATTCAAAGTCAGTAAAATCTTCCGGCTTTTCCAGTAATCTGTCGCCCGCCATAACCACCGTATCCGCTCCCAAGGTCCAAAGCCCTTCTGGACAGCCAGCAGCGCGAAATCCAGCGATAGCCTTGTCATGAGCCAGGCGCTCTATGTACTCAAGAGTACTTTCATTAGGTTGCTTTTGTTCTATAACAGAAGGTGATAATTGGGAAAAAGACACCCCAATTTGGGTCAATAGTTCGGCGCGACGCGGTGAACCCGAGGCTAAAAGAAGTCGATTGTCAGAAGCGCTTTTTGTCACTCTAATACATATTCCCTGTGGGCCAGCGGCTGATTATAGCGATACTGTTCGAAAAATGATCGATTTTTTACACTGATTTACAGTGCTGACGAGACGGTCAACGAACGTGTAAACGCCCGGAAAGGCTCCTCAGCCATGGGGTCACCCAGGGCCAGAGCAGGGCTGTGGTAAGAGCTGGCCACAGGAAGGTCAGCCCGGGTACCGACTTCCCCTCAAGGCCATGCACCCAATTGCCCACGACTTGGTGAATACCCACCAGAACAAATACCCACAATAATTGCTGGGCGGGGTTAAATGCTCGGGTACGCTGATATGTAAGCAGACTGAAATAGGCGAGAACCGACAGGGCTAGGGCGTGAGTTCCCAGGCTCGCCCCAGTAGCCAAATCCTGGAATATACCGATCACCCAGGCGAACCCCACGCCAAAGCTCTGAGGCATGCGAGTAATCCAGAATATCACCAGCAAGGCCGGAAATGCAGGACGAAACCAAAGCCATTGTTGCGGCAAAGGCATAACGGCAAGCAGCAAGGACAGCAGAATCGTGACCGCAATAAACCAGCGGTTATTCGCTTGCAACAGAGCGTCCTCCATCGCCGATAACCGCTAATACAAATCGACTGCGATTCATTCGTCCCCTAGGTAGCACTTCGGCCTCCGCAAAGGGTTTCCCCGGATCTCTCTGCACCGAAATAACCTCTCCAACCGGATAACCCGCAGGAAACCGACTTCCCAGACCAGAACTGAGTAACAAGTCGCCTTCACGGATATCACTTGTATTGGCGAGATGACGCAACTTCAGACGATACAGGTCACCTGTTCCCTCAGCGACAGTGCGCATGCTGTTGCGTAAAACCTGGACAGGAATAGCATGACTTGAATCAGTGATCAGCAGGATACGACTATAAGAGTCACCAGCCTCAATCACCTGCCCCAGCAAACCGCTGGCATCCATTACCGGGGTGCCAATATCAACGCCGTCATCCCGGCCCTTGTCAATCAGCAGTACATGCTCCAGAGGGTCAGGGGTAACACCCACCACCTGGGCCACCAGTACTCGGTCGTCGACCATTTCCGCCGAATTCATCAGCTCTTTTAGCTGAGTATTCTCCGCTTTGACGGCAGCCAATAACTGGCTGCGTTGTTCCAGTAACAGTACCTGCCGCTTGAGGCGACTGTTCTCTTCTTGTAACTCCTCGCGAGAGCGAAACTGTTCATCCGCCCAATCACCCACACGCTCAGGGGCACCTGTCACCCAATACAGTGGAGCGATCACCCCAGATAAGCGTTCGCGAACAGGCTGAAACCAATTGGTGTAATGATCGGAGACGATCAGCGAGATTGCGAGTATGGCGAGAAAGCCCAAGCGGTATTCAGCAGAGGGACCGCGGGTAAATAGCGGTTTCACAGGCAATTCCCTCTTAGCAGGTCAATCAAAGACAATGAGATAAGCACAAGCTATAAAAGTGCTTGCTCTGTTTTTATTCAAGGGAACCCCCGGGTAAAACCACAGGCTCCCTATCTATATTACGCAATACCGTCTGTCAGTTGGACATCAAGTAGAGGCGGCTGCGGTCCAACATATCCAGTGCTTTGCCGCCACCCCGAGCCACACAGGTCAGCGGGTCATCAGCAACAATTACCGGCAGACCGGATTCTTCCATCAGCAGGCGATCGAGATCGCGCAGCAGGGCGCCACCACCAGTCAGCACCATACCGCGCTCAGCGATATCGGAGGCCAACTCGGGGGGAGATTGCTCCAGCGCACTTTTTACCGCTTGCACAATCCCGGTCAAGGGTTCTTGCAGGGCCTCGAGAATTTCATCGGAGTTCAGGGTGAAACTGCGGGGCACACCCTCGGCCAGGTTGCGGCCACGTACGTCGATCTCACGAACCTCACTGCCCGCATAAGCGCAGCCAATTTCCTCTTTGATCCGCTCAGCAGTCGCATCACCGATCACACTGCCGTAGTTGCGACGCACATAGTTGACGATAGCCTCGTCAAAGCGGTCACCGCCAATGCGCACAGAATCGGAGTAAACCACACCATTGAGGGAGATAATGGCGATCTCAGTGGTGCCCCCACCGATATCCACTACCATAGAGCCGCTCGCTTCCTCGACATTTAAACCGGCACCAATTGCAGCTGCCATGGGCTCTTCGATCAGCGATACTTCGCGGGCACCGGCGCCCAGGGCAGACTCGCGAATCGCGCGGCGCTCCACTTCTGTTGACTGGCAGGGAACGCATACCAACACTCTTGGGCTCGGGCGCATCCAACTATTTTCGTGCACTTTCTTAATAAAGTGCTGCAACATTTTTTCAGTCACCTGGAAGTCGGCGATAACACCATCCTTCAGCGGGCGAATAGCGGTAATATTGCCTGGGGTCCGGCCGAGCATGCGTTTAGCTTCTACTCCGACAGCCTCAACAATTTTCTGGCCATTGTAGTGACGGATTGCGACGACAGAGGGTTCGTCGAGTACTACGCCGCGATCGCGAACGTAAATCAGCGTGTTGGCAGTTCCCAGGTCGATGGAGAGATCACTGGAAAACATACCCCGCAAACGTTTAAACATGGAATTCGATTACCTTGTACTAATTATCAGCCCCCAGGTCGGGCACTGCGGGCGCGGCTTCTTTTATGGATACAAATCCTAATTAGTCCGCATAAATAATTCTGAGTTCCGAGCCGCATTTCGAATCGGATTCTACGCAAAATACCGGAGTCTCTCATCACTCGGCAGGTTTCGGCAAACTCTAACAACGGCTAGGCATCAGGGCAAGGCTGAAGGGAGGTCATTTGAGGCTCACTATTCATTACAGCTCGGGCCGGTGAGAATATACCCCCATTGTGCTAAATTTGCCGGTTCTGCCCGCCACATATCATACGGGCAGCTTTCGACTCGCAACTCAAGCTGGAGGAGTCCATCACCATGACAGTGGATACGCAAACTGTAGAGAAACTTGCGGAGTTGGCCCGAATCGCCATATCCAAAGAAACCATCGATGAAGTCAGCAACCGTCTCGGGGATGTTTTGCAATTGGTAGACCAGCTGCAATCCACCAATACCGATGGTATCGCCCCGATGGCGCACCCACTGGACGAAGTTCAGGAGCTTCGCACCGACACAGTAACAGAGACTGACAATCGAGAAGACTTCCTAACACTGGCTCCCCAAACCGAAGAAGGCCTCTACCTGGTTCCCAAAGTGATTGATTAACCGGTCCAACACCAACGAAATCCACCTAAATACCCAGCCCTCAGCCCGTCTAGAGCCTTTAAGGGAATAACATGCATCAGCTTACTATCGCCGAGATCATCCGTGGATTGCGGAGCAAAGAGTTCTCAAGTACAGAGCTAACCCGCCATTTACTCGGCCGCATCCAGCAACTGGACAGCAACTACAACAGTTTTATTACCGTCACCGAAGAGAGCGCCCTAGCGCAAGCCGCAGCCGCCGACCAACGCCTGGCCAACGGAGAGACACCGGCACTGTGCGGTGTGCCCATCGCCCACAAAGATATTATTTGCACTAACGGCGTGCGCACCAGCTGTGCCTCAAAAATGCTGGATAATTTTATCCCTCCCTACGATGCCACGGTGGTAGATAACCTCAACGCTGCCGGCACCGTCTCCCTGGGCAAGACCAATATGGATGAATTCGCCATGGGCTCATCCAACGAAAGCAGCTTTTACGGCCCAGTAAAAAACCCCTGGAATACCCGCTGTGTGCCCGGCGGTTCCTCCGGTGGCTCAGCTGCGGCAGTTGCTGCACAACTGATACCCGGCGCTACAGCTACCGATACCGGCGGCTCTATTCGCCAGCCGGCAGCGTTGACAAACACCACCGGGCTGAAGCCCACCTACGGGCGTATTTCCCGCTACGGTATCGTTGCCTACGCCTCCAGCCTGGATCAGGCCGGCCCCATAGCCCGCAATGCGGAAGACGCTGCTTATTTGCTCTCCGCCATGGCCAGCCACGACCCGAAAGATTCCACCAGTCTGAAGCAGCAGCTCACTGACTTTACCGCCGAACTGAATAACCCGATCGCCGGGCTGCGGATCGGAGTACCCCGAGAGTACTTTGGGGAGGGGCTTAACCCTGAAACCGCAAGCCGGGTTCAGGAAGCTTTGAGAGCGTTTGAAAAGCTGGGGGCTCAACTGGTCGATATCAGCCTGCCACATACCGAGTTAGCGATACCTGCTTACTATGTGATCGCCCCCGCTGAAGCCTCTGCCAACCTATCTCGATTCGATGGGGTGCGCTATGGCTACCGCTGTGAAGAGCCCAAAGACCTGCGCGATCTCTATATGCGCTCCCGTGGTGAAGGCTTCGGCGAAGAAGTGCAGCGTCGCATCCTGGTAGGCACCTACGCCCTGTCCGCCGGTTATTACGATGCTTATTACAACAAAGCCCAACAGGCCCGACGCCTGATCAAGCAGGACTTTGTCGAAGCATTCGAAAAAGTGGATGTGATTATGGGCCCCACGACCCCCTCCCCCGCTTTCGAGCTTGGCGCAAAGAGCGCTGACCCGGTAGCTATGTACCTGGAGGATATCTACACCATCGCCACCAACCTCGCCGGACTACCGGGCATGTCTGTACCCTGTGGCCTGGTGGACAATATGCCAGTGGGCCTGCAAATAACCGGTAATTACCTGGAAGAGGCGCGCATGCTCAATATCGCCCACCAATACCAACAGGTAACCGACTGGCACAAAGCCAGCGCCGTATAAGGAGATAAATTGTGGAATGGGAAATCGTTATCGGGTTGGAAATTCACGTCCAGCTCTCCACCCAGTCAAAACTCTTTTCCGGCGCTAGCATCCGCTTTGGCGCCGAGCCGAATACCCAGGCATGCGCTGTGGACCTGGCCATGCCAGGCACACTGCCGGTACCCAATGAGGAAGCATTTCGTTTTGCAGTAATGTTCGGCCTGGCGATGAACGCAGAGATCGGCAAGCGCTCTGTTTTTGAACGCAAGAATTACTTCTATCCCGACTTGCCCAAGGGCTATCAAACCACTCAATTGGAACAGCCGATTGTCGGCCCAGGTGAAGTGGAAATTCACCTGGAAGATGGCAGCAGTAAGAAGGTGCGTTTGCACCACGCTCACCTGGAGGAAGATGCCGGTAAATCCCTGCATGAAGATTTCCACGGGATGTCTGGTATCGACCTGAACCGCGCAGGTACGCCGCTGATCGAGATTGTCTCTGAACCGGATATGCGCAGTGCCGCCGAGGCTGTGGCCTACCTGAAAAAAATTCACAGTATCGTAACCTACCTGGGCATTTCCGATGGTGATATGTCCCAGGGCTCACTGCGCTGTGATGCCAATGTGTCTGTGCGCTTAAAAGGCGAAGAAAAACTCGGCACCCGCACAGAGTTAAAAAACATCAATTCTTTCCGTTTTGTCGAGCGCGCAATTAAAGTCGAAGCTGAACGTCAGATCGACATCCTGGAAGACGGCGGCACTATTACCCAGGAAACCCGCCTCTACGACGCGGACAAAAATGAAACCCGCTCTATGCGCAGCAAAGAAGTGGCCAATGATTACCGCTACTTCCCCTGCCCGGACCTTCTGCCAGTTGTACTCACTGATGAATATGTCGAACAACTGCGCAGCATCCTGCCAGAACTGCCTGATGCAAAAGCAGCCCGCTTCCAAGCGGAATACCAGCTATCTGCTTATGATGCAGACCAGCTGACACAGGAGCGTGCCAGTGCAGACTATTTTGAAACTGTGAGTAAATCCTGTGGCGAATCCAAGCTTGCCGCCAACTGGATTAACGGTGAACTGGCAGCGCTGCTCAACCGTCGTGAACTTACTATTTCACAATCTCCGGTTTCTGCCGACCAGCTAGCTGGACTAATCGCACGGATCAAAGACAACACCATTTCCAGTAAGATCGCCAAACAGGTATTCGAGGCTATTGCCGACGGAGAGGGCAGTGCCGACGAAGTCATCGAAAAGCGTGGCCTGAAACAGGTTTCGGATACCGGCGCTATCGAAAAAATGGTGGATGAAGTGATTGCTGCAAGCGGTGCTCAAGTAGAAAACTACCGCAAGGCAGATGAATCAAAACGCCCCAAAATGATGGGGTATTTCGTCGGGCAGATAATGAAAGCGTCCAAGGGGCAAGCAAACCCACAGATGATTAATAAAATCCTCAAGCAAAAATTGGACGCACTACTTTAATCGTCAACATTCTCAACTTGGGTCGGGCTTCGCCCGTCCCCTATTTATGTAGCAAGGATATAGTTTTGAGCCTGAAAAAAGACAAACAAAAAGTACTCGGAGAAGTTTTTGACAAGGAGCGTATTGCTGGATTCTTGATTGGCGAAGCCCCCGCTGGCGTAAACCGGGATTTTCACCTGCTCGAGCGCGCCTACCGAAGTATGAAAGCAGAGAGCTTTGCCACATTTGTAAAGTTATTTCTCGCTGAAGGCCTGGATCTGAACAGCCCCGGCCCCGACGGAAAAACCCTGCTGGCCCGTATTGGCGAACACCGCCAGGGCGCAGAGTATAGCGAGATTTTAAAAGCCGCTGGCGCCAACTAGCAGCCTAGTAGCCTTGAAATTCCTGGAATAGTTCCAGCGAGAGGTGAGAATATGACTTCAAATCCCGTTCACGGTATCGATGCACTGGTGCGCGGTATCCACTTGATTACCCGGCGTGAATTGCGCCCATTTATCCTGGTACCACTACTAATAAACCTCGTACTGTTTATTATTATCAGCGGCATTATGATTTCCCAACTGGGAGGACTTACCGATTATATCGGCAGCCTGCTTTCCCACACGCCAGTAAATACAGAAAATATGTCCTGGTGGGAAGCCATGATGGCCAAGGGGGCCGCGTGGGCTGCCAGTGTTTTTCGCTGGCTCGCCTGGATTATTGCGTTACTTGTGCTTTTCCTGTTTTTTCTCGCCTACGGCTATTTATTTAGCGTTATTACCAACATTATTGCCGCCCCCTTTAACGGTTTGCTCGCCGAGAAAGTCGAGGAGCTACTAACCGGTAAGGCTCCCCCTGCCGAGCCGATAATGCAAATGGTATGGCGTACCCTGGGCCGGGAATTACGTAAGCTGGGTTACTTTATATTTTGGGGTTTGATCGTATTCATTATTGCCACCATCACCAGCTGGACCATTATTATCCCCGCAGTGCTCACTGCAGTTTGGGGTGCTTGGTGCATGGCCATTCAGTATGTTGACTACCCACTGGATAATCACCAACGGCCATTTGATGAATTAAAAACAGTTCTGCGCCGCCGCAAATTGACCAGCCTGACCTTTGGTGGAACTGTCATGCTTGCCAAAATGGTACCGGTTTTAAATATCTTTATTATGCCTGCGGCAGTTGCTGGCGGTACGGCTTTGTGGATTGAAAGACTGCGTATTGAAGGAGATCCCGGCACTCAAACTCCGGTACTTCAGTAACTTTACCTGTAAAACAGGAAGCCCTCTTATACAGAGGGCTTTTTATTTTGATACTACCTTCCCGATGTTTTCTTCTTTTTCAATGCTCGATACCAAGGTTGTTGGCCCTTGGCAATATAAGCGCTAGCCGATAAGCACTTTGCCAAATTCTCAAGCTCCTGGGTGAGTACATCTCCTGAAAACCTTTTTCTTAACATTTGTTGGAGTTTGTCTGCCAATAATGCATCCCTCAACCCCTCTGGCTTCTGGATACCGGCAGATAGAATTTCAGGAATCCACTCAGACAGATCTCGCACCGTTATCCAATCATTTCCCTGTTCAGGGTACACAGAAAAATCAGTATCGAATGCCAGGCCTGAATCGTTACTAAGAAAGGTACTATTTAACAACTGATTGGATGCTTTGAACTGCAGGAAGAACTGCCTGGCATCATCTCTTGATGGAAGTAACTGAGTATGATCTTCCAGCATCATTGGCTTCAGCTTAATCAATTCAGACTCCGCTACCCCCAACTCCAGTAATTTATGGGTCAGCAAGAACTCCTTTCTATCTACCCCTTCATTCACCCTGCGAGCAGAAAGCTTCACATCCCCATCAAGCAAAGAGAAAAAATCACTCACAATATCACCCCCGTTCAAAGCTTCCCGACCGAAAAGCCTCACCTTGAGGGAATCAGTCCCAAATACCGTCTCCCATAGCTTCAACTTGCTAAAATAATCGTAGTAAATCTCAATATCTTTATTGAGAGTGGGAAAAGCCCCCTCACTATGGCCAAGCAACTTACTAGAGGAGCTTCGATTGGAAGCGGCCCCACGAGCTCCTTGTTTTTTAAAAGATATTGCCTGTAAATCCTGCCTGCGCAGATAAACAATCACTTTAACGTTATCGAAGTACTTGGCACACACCTGCTGAACCAGCTCAATACTCTCATGTTGATGCAAAAAGCAAAGGTGCTCCGCCGATACAATGGTTTGCTTACTGCGACTAGCTGCAAGTAGCTCATCGAGCCGGGAATTGAGCTTAAAACGGACCAGCCCTTTCTCCCGCAAAACTTCAATACACCCAGAGGAGTTTCCTTTTTTTCCAAGGGAAAGGAATTCAAAGCCCGCCTTATTCAGGGCTTGTGTCTGCTCCTTCATTGCCAACTGGAGAGAGCTGGAGCCGGTTTTATGGAAACCGATATGTAAGTAGAGGGTGCGCATCCGAGTATTTACTTTAATTCTTATTGAGTAATGGATGTCAGAATGCAAGCTAGCCCCATACTATAGGAGCAATCTCAACCTGCAGAGTCTTGACTCATGCAACTGGCTAAATCCGTTTAATTTTAGGATAGAAATGGACATTAGAAAGAAATATAAGCCATTAATGGTACATTTGTCACAACTTTAACACTAACAAAGCACAGAAAGATTGAACAGAAAAGTGGATAAGAGCCACTGCTGTCCAATTCTGGGCAGTGGCTCATAATCACAAGTGGAGGGGAGCTGGTGTGTAAGAGAGGGGAGGCTTCGATGCCTACTATTTTGAGTGCTGGTATCAGCTAACCGCCTGGCCTTATATTCGAGTTCGCCATTAATAGTCGATTCATCAAGCCTGGTACCAGAATCTCTGAACCAAAAGTGCTTAGATGATTATCGTCGCGATACAGCGACCGACCCTCCATCTGTATTTGGCATTCTGATGGGCAAAGCTCCGACACAAGACTACCTCGCTGTATTTCAAACTCCTCCGACAAGGCCTCAAGAGTCGCCCTTACCCGACTGTTACGCTCCACCACCTGTTCTAGTGTCGGCGCCGCTTGTACCCGAGCCCCAATAAACTCCGCGCTGGCAATAGCCAATGGTACGGAAAAAGAAATCTCTGGAATCCCCTCAATAATCACCACGCTGCGGCCCGAAGCACGAATTCTGGCGATAGTTTGCCGAAGCCCATAATCAAATAACTCATAGTTTCGACTGGATTGGGCTCCATTTATCTGAGGGCCATCTTTATCTCCCGCCAACCCCAAAACTGCCGACAGCCCGCCTTCTCCAGGAGATCGTGTGCCCTCGGCCAATAGGGCCCAGCGAGCCACCAAAACAACTGTGCCTAAATCAGAGCGGCGCTCCAGCATCCCCATGACATCTTCATTAAAGCGGTCACACCCATGGGATGCACCCATTTCCAAACGAATTACATCCAGAAGCGGCGCACAAGCAGACTTTGCAGCTACAATTCCACTGTACCCCTCAGCCTCAAGCCAATGCTCAAATCCCGGAATAAAAGCACCCGCATGGGAATCTCCCCAGAGTAGATAGTCTACCTGAGAGTCGTCGTCGGGTGCCCCCACCTCACAAAGCCCCTCGGAAGGTGCAAGCTTCATACAGCGGCGCTCTTCGGGTGTGCGTGATCTAGCGCTCTCATAAGCTGCATATACCGGCTCTGGCAGCCTTGAGGGCACTCCTTTTTTTACATTGATAACCAGGGAAACACTCATGATAAGTGTTCCCACAGCTCCCAGTGACAAAGCCAGGCCCCGACGGGAAAGTCCCCTCTCAGATGCACGGCGAAATGGCGCCTCTACGAATCGCCAGCTGAACCAAGCGAGAATGAAAGAGAGCGCAATCGCGACCAATGCCATTGCCAGGGGGAGCTCAGCTGATCCATTGAGAAGGCGGAGTAAAACCAGGACTGGCCAGTGCCATAGATACAGAGAGTAGGAAATCAAGCCTATTGCTACGATGATCCGCAGCCGCAACAACCGAGCAATAATTGTTTCCCGATTCCCTCCAGTCCAAATGAGCACCGCAGCTCCGATACAAGGTAATAGTGCGGCAATTCCAGGGAAGGGCGTGGAGGAGTCATAAACAAAGACGCTATAAAGAATCATTGCGATTCCAGCAGCCGCCACCAACTCCAGCAACCAAGCTTTGCGCACTTGTGGAATAGCTCCTAAGGCCAGTAGAGCCCCAAGCCCCAACTCCCAAACCCGCGAAGGCGTCAGGAAATAATTGGCGAAAGGCTGGGCTTTAGTTGCCCAAACTGAGTAAACGAGAGAGAGTATCGATAACCCAGCCACAACCAGCAATTTCGAGCGCCGGCTACGAGAAGCTAGCAGGCAAAGCAACAGCGGGAAAAACAGATAAAACTGCTCTTCAACAGATAACGACCAAGTGTGTAGCAGAAGTTGCCAGTCTGCTCCCGAACCAAAATAGTCCTCGGTACTTTGCCAAAACCAGAAGTTAGATGCGAACAATAGCGTCGCCAATGCGGACTGCCCCAGTTCTTTAAAGGGGTCTGGTGGTAATACAAACCACCCTGCAACAATCGAAGTCGCCAGAACAAAGAATAATGCTGGCAAGATACGGCGAGCTCGACGCTCATAAAAATTAGCCAGGGAGAAGCGATATTCACCAATTTCCTTCACCAGGATACTGGTAATCAGGTAACCGGAAATAACAAAAAAGATATCGACCCCAACAAAGCCACCGGAGAAACCCGGTAACCCTGCATGGGCCAAAACAACAGGAAGAACTGCTAATGCGCGCAACCCATCGATGTCTCGACGGTACCCAATACTGCTCATAGTGTATAACCGTAAGTCCCTTTATCCCCAAACTTAATGTCTGCGGGGGCGACGGTTACCACCAGGGCCACCGCGTCGTCCGTCACGATCACCGTGACTGCGCTGGACCTTTACTTTAGGAGGCTCTACCAATAGCTCTTCGGGCGGAACTTCACACTTGAGCTTGCCACCGAGCAGCTGCTCAATAGGCTCCAGGCGCATGGCATCATCTTCACAGGCGAAACTGATAGAGGTGCCCGTTTTACCTGCTCGACCAGTTCGACCAATGCGATGAACGTAGTCCTCCGGCTCTTCAGGCAAGGTGAAATTCACCACATGGCTGATACCATCAATATGGATACCACGCCCGGCGACATCGGTAGCCACCAGGACCTTGGTTTTGCCGGACTTAAAGTCGTCGAGGGTGCGAACCCGCTTATTTTGTGCCACTTCACCAGAGAGCAGGCCGGCAGAAATACCGTGAGCGAGAAGCTGTTCGTGCAAGCGGCGACATTGATCGCGGCGGTTGGCAAATACAATCAGGCTATCCACTTCTTCCCGCTGCACAATGTTGTAAAGCAGGGTGTACTTTTCTTCACTGGCAGACAGGTAAACATGCTGCTCAACAGTATCTGTGGCAACCCTCTCCGGCTCAATCTCCACAACTACCGGATCATCTGTCCACT
Organism: Microbulbifer maximicatervae (SeqCode); assembly: GCF_052467325.1. NCBI lineage: Bacteria > Pseudomonadati > Pseudomonadota > Gammaproteobacteria > Cellvibrionales > Microbulbiferaceae > Microbulbifer > Microbulbifer maximicatervae (SeqCode). Next base: position 4,973,388 of record NZ_CP174310.1, on the reverse strand, counting down.
GCTCCACCAGATCATCAACTTCAGGAGTAAATGTCGCGGAGAAGAACATGGTTTGGCGATGAGTTTTACGCGGGGTCTGGCGGACAATGCGGCGTACCTGGGGGATAAAGCCCATATCCAACATACGATCCGCTTCATCGATTACCAGAGCTTCTACTTGGTCCAGGTAGCAGTCTCGATTGCCGACGAAGTCCAGCAGACGGCCCGGGGTCGCCACCAGGATATCCACCAGCCGCTCATTCAGGTTTCTCTGCTGCTTGTCGTAATCCATACCGCCCACCAGGGTATGAATTTCCAGTTCGGTATGCTTACACAGTGCCTTGGCATCATCGGCAATCTGCATCACCAGCTCACGGGTCGGAGCGATAATCAGGGAGCGGGCTTCGCCAGCGTAGCGCTCACCTTCAAACGGGTGCTTAAGCAGATCGTCAATCACTGTGATCAGGAAGGCCGCCGTCTTACCGGTACCGGTTTGTGCCTTACCCACCAGGTCGTGACCATTGAGGGTGTGGGGAAGGGAGCGACCCTGAATAGGCGAGCAATACTGGAAACCCAAGTCGTGGATAGCGTGCATCAACTCATTGGGCAGTCCCAGGTCGTGGAAGCGGACCTTGCCCTCCTGTTCTGGAACCTGGAATTCATCCAGGGACCAGGGCGCTGCGGGTGCCGCTGGCTTTCTGCTGCGCTGGCGCCCTTTTTGAGCATTTCTGCTACCGCCCCGGCGCGACTTCCCCTCCGCCTGTGCGGATTTTGTACGCCCCTTGGCAGCCTTATCAGACGGCTTTTGCCCTTCTTTTTGGCGTCCGGAGCTGTCTTCTCCCCGGCGGGAGCCCTTATCCTCTTTGGAGGAGGATCGGCGGAACAACTTTCCTATCAAGTGAAATACTCGCTCAAATGTTCAAATAATCGGCGAGTATAACATCTCTATGGGGCTCCCTGCCCGCTATAGTGACGGCACAGCCAGTAATCCACACTGAAAAACCGCCCTGCCCCACTACAAAATAGCGCCAACAACATAATGAAGTAGGTAGCGGCAAACTCAATACCATTTTTCAGGATGGTCACTCCTCCAGTTTCCACCAACCACTCATAATTGCCGTGCTCCTTGAGTAAACCGACAATCTTCTCTTTGCGCACTGAGGCTTCATCAATCAGATCCTTGCGCCACTCCCAGGGCACACTCAAGGTTTTATCCGGCAATGCAGACCAACCGTTCTCCCAGTGGGCCGTATAAGCTGCCACTGCCATCACAAACATCAGTGGAAGCGCTACCAGGCGGGTCGCAAAGCCCAAAAGTATGGCAATACCGCCCAAAAACTCGGTCAAGGCCGCCAACCAGGCCATCAATAGTGGTGCCGGTAACCCTAGCCCCCAGTCCGGATTGCCAAACCAGGCTGCCACATCATCGATATTGTTCATTTTGTTGAGGCCGGCAAGCACAAGAATTGGCGCCAAGTAGATACGCAGGGCAAGGGGCCCCAACCAGTCAATTTTTCCGGCAGCCCGCAAGAAGCAGGCATACCAGCGGCTCAAGGTAGTCATCTGCACCCCACACTCGCTCTGTTTCGCTGTATTTGTTCACTGTAGTCGAGCCAGAGGCAACATTTCTTACAGTAGACCGGTCAGACTGCTGTGTCAGAGGGAGTAAAGAGGAGAAACCCAGCTTAAGAGCGCAAGACTCCAGCCTGCGTATCTAGCGCCGCCACGCCCTAGGGCTCCAAGGCCAGAAAATCAATATTGGCAACGTCATTGCCGAATTTTGCACAGGAAGTAGGCTTATCCCAAACCACCCAGGCCAAATCATCGAGGATAATATTCGTGCCCTCGGCAACCGCCCCCTGCAAACGCAGGCGATAGCCTTTAACCGCCTGCTTATCCAGCGGTGGAAAATCTACTCGAAACGCCTGCCAATCGCCCTTTCTGATTGCGACAGAACCGAAACACTCCCGCTCAGCAGACTCCAGCGATTGCGAAAAAGCACGCGCTCGGGGGGCATATTCTAAACAAACTTGCAGCGATTGTGCCTGTGTCGAGCGGGCGTAGCCGAGCAGTGAGTGAAGTGCCTGTGGCGGCGCCTCCACCAATCGATGAAAGCCACGGGTGACTGCTTCGGCAAGACCCCGGCTGTTCCCACGCAGCACCATCGAGTGATCTCCCGAGCGGGCAATTCCCGCATCGATACTACTGGCGGGGGACAGACGCCAAGTGGCGGGCTGCCCGGGCAGCAGTCGGTCGGATTCAAAATCACCGGTCACCAACAGATCGCGACCACTGGTACAGCTCGCCTGTGGATCAATCCCCTCGAGCGCCGGCAATTGCTGTTGCCAGGTCAACGGCAGCTTGCCCACCCACGAGCCCGTTGTAGGTGCCAACGGGGCAGTACCGGCGCTCAGTGCCTTGCGGGCCCGTTTATCACTATCAGGCAAAATAACCCCGTGTCCGCCACTGGCCGACAGGGACAGTCCTTTTAGAATGGATTGATGCTGTAGGCGGCGGAGAATATGCTGCCGCACAGCCCCAACCGCAGGTGTGGGCTGGTAGTGCTGGATATAGAGCGGCGCCACCTCAGCCCGCACAAACTGCTCGCCATCCATCCATACGTACAACAGCGCAGATCGGTGGGTCTCCTGAAAATACTGGTCAAATAAAAAATTGCCCAGGGAGTAAGCGATAAGCTTACCCCGGTATAACTCAAAGCCGTGCAGCACATGAGGGTGATGGCCAACAACCAGATCGGCCCCCCGGTCAATGGCCAGCTTCATACGGCTCTGGCTTAGTTCAGTGGGCGCGTAACTGTACTCTTCACTGCCGTGATACTGCACCACCACCGGGCGCTGTTCAGCAGCTTCGCGGGCCACTGTGCGGGCTATATTCACTTCACTGCCCAAGGCAGCCCCGGCTTTTTCTCCCTCGGCCACCTGATTCGGGGAGAAGTTACCGCGCCAGCCCACAAAGCCCAATAGGCTGTATTGCTGTGAGCCTCCTTGCAGCAGAGCACTCTCGAGCGCCTGGGGCTCATTCAGCCCGCCCCCTGAAAATTTCAAGCCGCTCTCCCGCAGGGCGTCGAGCGTGCTCGTTACCCCGGCATCGCCAAAGTCATACAGGTGATTATTACCCAAAGTGACGTAATCAATGCCCGCCCATTTCAATGCTGTCAGGGTGAGAGGGCGGGAATAGAAAGTGACACTTTTCGGCGTTTCCGTACCGGGCTTATCACCAACCAGAACCGCTTCCAAATTGACTGAAGCGATATCCGCATCGACAAGGTAAGGTTTAATCGGGGCCAGCAGCTGTTTAAACTGTGCGGTATCACTGCCCTCACGCAGCAGGGGCAGGTCCCCCTTTAGCGGCTTGTAATAGCGCCGCCCTGTCATTAAATCGCCCGCAAAAGCCAACATAACCCGGCCGGGTTTTCGGGCGACCAGGGTAACGTCGGGAATTTTTCCATCGCTGAGCGTTAATTCATGGGCGGAAAAAGTATGGGTTAACGGGTAGTAGCCGGCCGCAGAAAATTTAAGCTGATAGATATTTTCGGCAGCCAGCGTCAGGCGGAAGCTCCCCTTGCGGGTAAAAACCACTCCATCATTATTATTGATCTCAACCCCAGCAATCGCCTTACCCTGCTCATCCACTACCCGGCCGGTAATAACCGTATTGGGCGCTGCGGTTTTGGCAGACAGCCCGATTGAGAAAATTATGCCGGCCAGTAACAGGCTGAAACCCTTGATTAATTGGTGGCCCTTTTGCCCTATCCCGTTCATCTGTTCCCCGCAACCGATGGCTTTTAGAGTGATAAATTTGGCGCGCTGCGCTTACTGCACAGCGACTGTTCCAGCATCGGGACGGCGGGGGTCAGAGGCACCATAAAACAATCCCTCCTTCCACATAATGGACTGCACACTGCCCATGGTCCGACCCTGTTTCACCTTCTGCCCTTTTTGCAGCAACAGTTTGATCGTATCCGGACTAAAGCCAGGCTCCAGTTCCAATTGGTCCGGCAGCCATTGATGGTGAATTCTGGGCGCGTGGACCGCATCGGCAATATTCATTTGGTGGTCCATAACATTGACCAACACCTGCAACACCGTAGTGATAATACGGCTGCCTCCCGGGCTGCCAGTTACCACATAGGGTTTGCCCTCGCGAAATATCATGGTCGGTGTCATTGAGCTCAATGGGCGCTTGCGCGCGGCAATGGCATTGGCCTCCCCTCCCACCAGGCCAAAGGCGTTGGGCACACCAGGCTTCGCGGAAAAATCGTCCATCTCATTATTCATCAAAATACCGGTACCTGGGATCACGATTCCCGAACCGTAGGAAAAATTAAGGGTATAGGTATTAGACACCGCGTTACCCTGCGCATCCATAACAGAAAAATGGGTGGTGTCAGGGCTTTCATAGGGCGCGGGGTTGCCCGCATGGATTTTTGCTGAGGGGGTCGCACTCGCCAGTGAAATCCCCTCGGCCAATTCCCGCGCGTAGGCTTTACTGGTGATACCGGCAATCGGTACGGCAAAGTGATCAGGATCGCCGAGGTGTTCACTGCGATCCGCATAAGCGCGCTTCATCGCCTCCGCCAGCAGGTGGGTCGCATCGGCACTGCCCGCCCCCATTTTACCGATCGGAAACTGCTCCAGAATGTTGAGCATCTGAATAATATGAACACCGCCGGAGCTGGTTGGCGGCATCGATACCACTTGATAGCCACGGTAATCGGTAGCGACCGGCTCGCGCTCTTGCACCCGGTAGTTGGCCAGGTCATCGCGGGTAATCAGGCCACCCCCCTCTTGCATCGCCGTAACAATTTTATCGGCGATTGCGCCCTGGTAAAAAGCCTCCGGGCCGTCTTGCGCCAGCTGTTTTAAGCTCCAGGCCAAATCCTTTTGCACCAATACTTCGCCGGGCTCATAGGGAACACCACCGCGCTTGTAGTAGGCTTTTGCTGTGGCCGTATTGGCAGTGAGCCAGGCCTGACGACTTTTCAGGTTCTCCGCCAAATCATAGGAGACCACAAGACCTTTTTCTGCCAGTTCTATCGAGGGAGCCACAACTTCTTGCCAACTCATGGTCCCATACTTTTCCAGAGCATGGGCCAGTCCCGCCACAGTGCCAGGCACCCCTGATGAGAGGTGGCTGAAGCGGGCTTTTCTGGTATCCACATTTCCCTCAGAATCCAGATACATATCCCGGTGAGCTGCTGCCGGTGCCATCTCGCGATAATCGAGCGCCACCACCTTATTCTCTTTAGCGAGGTAGACCAGCATAAATCCACCACCGCCAAGGTTCCCGGCCCTGGGTAAAGTTACTGCCAAGGCAATCCCTGTGGCCACTGCCGCATCCACCGCGTTGCCGCCCCGACGAAGAATATCTGCACCAATTTCACTGGCCAACTCGCGTTGGCTTGACACCATTCCACCAGTACCGATTACCGGGTGATGAATACTGTCATAGCGGATTATCGCTGCACTTTCATCCACATGACTTGCCGCCTCACCCGTCACAGACACGATCAGCAGTGTTGTCAGCAGAAATGATGATATCAATTGTTTGCTTTTCTCAACCATCAACATAATTCTTCTCGCTCTTATTTTTAACCCACTACCTGCATCATCTCGCCAAGCGTTTGCGGAGCCCGATATTGTTCAAATTGCACTGCACCTGCAGCGCTAATCCGATAACCGTAAACCGCCGGTGCCGGTAGGGAGTTATAATAAAATGGGTTGGAAAAATAATATGCACCAGTATCGTGGAGCATTACATAATCGCCACTATCAAGTTTTGGTATTACCCTCCGGTTGGCGATGACATCCCCCGAGAAACAGCAGGGGCCAGCAATATCCTGCTCAATAAAGTTTTGCGTCTTACAGACACCGCTACTATCGAAAGAGGATAGGCGCAGAGGCCAAGCCTCCGGCATAAAAATAGTGCGCGCGGCAATTTGGGCACCGGCGTGAGTGGTGACGATATGCCTTCCGCCACTGTTTTTAGCGTATTCCACTCGAGATAAAATACAGCCATTTTTTGCCATCACCGCACGGCCAAATTCAGTTTTCACCTTAAACTCGCCGGTGAATAATTCGGGAACTTCCTCTTTCAGGAAGTCGGCGTACTGCAGGTAGGTGGGTGTCACTTTATCACTGTAAAAATTTACCCGTAGCCCCCCGCCAATATCAATTGAACGAATACGCTGCTCTCCGGCACGCTTGTTGATCTCCTTTGCCAACGCCACTACTTTGGCGATTCCCTCTGCCATTAAATAAAAGGGGCAGCCCTGGGAGCCAACATGGGTATGGATTGTATTGAGCCAGGGGTAGTTTAAATAGTCATTAATAATACGCTCGCGATTGCCGCGATCATCTAGAGCCACACCAAACTTGGAGTGTAGCCCTGCGGTACTCATCGCCTTAATCTGACCACTGCCCACTTGGGGATTAATTCTATACCCCAGCTCGCCGCGAGCATGGTCATCGCCGAGAATCTCTTGCACCCGCGACATTTCATCAAAATTATCGATATGTAAAGTAGCACCCAGCGATAAAACCCGGCGAATCAATCCAAAGGTTTTTGCCGGCTCATCAAACACAATCTGATCGGCAGAAAAACCGGCATTCAGGGCCTGCTGCAATTCACCGGGACTTGCCGTTTCGGCACTCATGCCAAGTTTTTTCAGCAGTTTTAATACCGCCGACATGCCGTTGGCTTTGACTGCAAAATGATGCGTAAAATGTTTTGGGAAAGCCTGATGTAAAGATTGTACCGTGTTCTCCACCCCGGCAATATCCACAAAACCGACCAATGGCTCCTCCTCACTCAGAAGCCCCTGCTGAATTGCTGCTTTTGTCAGCAGTTCATTATCGAGGTTTACGGCAACACCATCAGTTGCATATTCATCAATAAATTCATAATCATTCATTGCAATTCGCTCCCCCGAATTAACGCTTTATAAAAAAGCAAAAATTATTATTCACTTTATATATTCCCAGGGATCTACCCCAACAAACTGCATTTATTTAATCCAGCCCAACGGTTTTGGCATTGGGCCGGCGAGGATCTGAGGCCCCGAAATAATAGCCATCGCGTACCATAATCGATTGGCTACTGCCCATAGTTCGCGTCTCCTCAACGGTATGCCCTTTAGCTCTTAACAGCGCCATACTGTCGCGATTAAAACCCGGTTCAACCTCGAGAACATCCGGTAGCCACTGGTGATGAATTCGCCGCTCATTGGTGGCCTCAGCAACATTCATTCCATGATCAATGACATTGCTAATTACCTGTGTCACCACATTGATAATGCGGCTGCCGCCAGGGCTGCCCACCAGCAAAAAAGGTTTGCCTTCTTTCAGCACGATCGTAGGTGACTGCGAACTGACCGGGCGCTTACCCGGTTCCAACCGATTCGCCTTACTTGCAGAAAAACCTGTCGCCCCTTCAATATCCGCTTGAACAGAAAAGGTATACACTTGGTTATTCATCAATATCCCCGTACCCTCAACCATATGGCCAGTGCCAAAAGAATTAGCCAGGGTGTAGGTATTGGATACTGCATTACCATCAGCATCGATCACCGAAAAGTGTGTGGTCGAGGGGCTTTCCTCTGGCAACCTGTGTCCGCCGAGTTGCTCCGACGGCGTTGCTCGGTCGAGTTTGATCGTTGCAGCAAGCTGGCCCGCACGCTTTTTATCGATCAACCATTGCTGTGGAACCGGGTAAAAATCTGGGTCGGCCAAGTGCTGACCGCGATCGGCAAAGCTGCGCTTCATCGCCTCGGTCATTACGTGAAAAGTCTGTGCGGATCGCCCCCATTGCTCCAGGGGGAACTGCTCGAGAATATTCAATGTTTCAATAATCGCCACACCACCGGAACTGGGCGGCGGCATAGAGACAACCTGATAGCCACGGTAATCACCCACCACCGGGGTTCTGTACTTCGCGGCATAACCGGCTAAATCTTCACGGTCAATATGGCCACCTTGCCGCTGCATGGCCGTAACAATTTTGTCAGCAATGGCCCCCTGGTAAAAAGCCTTTGGGCCGTGTTTGGCAATTTGCTTTAACGACCAAGCCAGATCAGCCTGAAGCAGCATTTCTCCAGCTCGATAGCTGCTGCCATCCGCCTTAAAATACGCTTTCGCAGTAGCGGCATCTTGTCGCAGCCACTCACTTTTTGCCTGCAACAGCTGAGCCAGGTCGTAATTGACTGCAAAGCCCTTGGCTGCCAGCGTTATCGCCGGCTGTAACAACTGCGACCAACTGAGCTTACCACTACCGTGATCCCGCCATGCCCGGTGTAACCCGGCCACAGTGCCAGGGACACCTATAGCGTGCCAGCTGCGGCTAGTCTCTCTATTTTTGCTGCCATCCCTGTGAAGAAAATCTGCGGCCGAAGCTCCACTTGGGGCTGTCTCGCGATAGTCGATTGCAACCGTTTTTTTACCGTCGGCGAGGTGAACCAGCATAAAGCCACCGCCACCCAAATTACCTGCTCGCGGCAGTGTCACCGCTAGCGCGAACCCGATTGCAACCGCCGCGTCTACTGCATTGCCACCGGCATCCAGAATCTGCACACCGACATCGCTCGCCAGTGCATTTTGTGTGGCCACCATCGCACTGCGACCCACCACTGGGTGAAAGACATCCTCATAGCGAACAATCCCATCCCGGCCCATATTGTAAGGACCACTGGCGGCAAAGCTGAGAGGAGACAACACGGCGAGCAGCGTCGATATCAAGCTGACAGCTGTGTGCTTACGAATGGTCAAAACTACAACCTCTTCTTATGTTGTCATCGTCACTGATTGTATTTAAAGCGTCGAAGGCTCTATCGGGTACGCCTAAGAAGTCGCGGTAATAGTACCGACTCAGACAGAGCTTCGAGAAAAAAGGGGGGGAGTTACCCCCCGTTAATATCCATCAACAAAGCGCGTTAAAAGTTCTTTGCCACATCGAGGTAGACATAGCGGCCGCGATTGGAATAAAGGCTGCCGAAATACCCCATTTGTTCATCGGCAATATCTGGCTCTTCGTCAAAGATATTATTCATACCCAAACGAACCCTTAAGCCATCCCTCATTCCACCGACAAAGCGATAGTCCACATTAGCATTAACCGTTGTATAGCTATCGACAGGCAGTGCGGTATCCGGTGCAGCAGTATCGCTGTCAGCCAGGGTACTGGTATCCGTCACAGCACTGGTGTACTGGGCAAAAACACCTGCTCCCCACTGATCCTGACGCCAATTCATTGACAGCGTGGAGCGCCAGCGGGGACGACCATCCTCACCGATCAGGCTGCCGGCATTGGTGGCCACTTCTCCAGCATCAATCAGGATTTGCATTTCCTCACTGGGGTCCTGATCAAATTTGATGAGATAAGCGCCATTCCACTTCAGGTCAAAGTTGCCGATGTCAGTATCGAAGGAATACATCGCGCTAAAGTCCATACCACTGATTTCGCGCGGGTCCAAATTGAGATATTCATCCAGGAATAAAATAGGCTCCCCCACTGAACCATCAGTGGTTTCTGCGCGAATGACATTGGGGTTGTATGAACCCTGCTCACGCAACACCGCATCCAGAGCCAAACCATTGCTCGCACCGAGAATGCCTACCACACCCTCTTGTCTAATATCCCAGTAATCAGCGGTAAAGGTGAAACCATCAAATGGAGTTAGAACAAAACCGTAAGTATGACTCCAGTTTTCCTCTGGCTGCAGATCGGCATTACCCAGGCGCTGCTCTTCCAAGCCCACCGATTCCCCGGTCACCGGATCGGTACGGGTATTCACTACGGATATAGCCCCCTGGTGCAATTGCATCAGGTTGGGTGCACGGAAGCCTTCGGAGTAGGCGCCGCGAATTTGAAACCAATCATTGACGTACCACGAGAGGGCTAACTTGGGCTTGGTCACACTGCCCACATCTGAGAAGTTTTCGTGGCGTAACGCTAACTGCATATCCAGGCTGTCTACCAGGGGAAGGTCGCGCAAGAGCGGCACCAACATTTCCGCATACAGGGACATCACCCGGCGCGAGCCATCGGCATCCGGCGATGCACTACTGCCCATAATGTCACTGACATTCACCAACTCACCGGTCACCTCATCGGTAAACTGGATAGTGCCATCGGAACGGTCATCGCGATTCTCATCAAAGCTCTCTTCGCGCCATTCAATACCTGCAGCCAGGCCCACATCCCCAGCCTGCAGGCTGAACAGGTTGGCATTAGAGACTTTGAAATCTGCCAGGGCCAGAGAGGTTTGACTCTGTCTTTTCACATTGATACGGAATGTATCCAGTACCGCCTCAGAGTTTGGCGTGGGATCGGTGAGACTGGTTGGGTCATCCACATCCAGACCGCTGAAGAGGTTGTAGGCATCTTCGGTGTCGAGCATTAGCGACTGTTGAAACAGGCTGTGACTGACCCGGTTATCGGTGCTGTCTATGGTCTCGGCCTCACTGTAAACCAAGCCAGTATCCCAATCCCAATCACCCCAGTTACCGCGCAAGCCACTCACAAACCGATAGCTGGTGTCCACCACATTAATCTTGCGCAGCCCAACGTCGTAGGGGGTGAAGGTTGTCAGAGTAAAGCCGAGCCCCTCATCCGGTACATTCTCATCACCGGCAGGTACAATTCGATTGGGATTGAGAGTGCCATCATCAAAATATACGGGGCCAAAGGGGTTCCAGTAGTAATCCGCCGGCACTTCAAAACGACTATTCGAGAGCAGACCGGCCGCTTCACGCACCCGATCAACTTCCGCTCGGTAATAGCCCAGCTCAGTATAAAATTCCGAGCCGTTTTCCAGTTCGTGGGTCAAGAAACTAAATAAATTGATCCGTTCAGAATCTGGTGACAGCATCCGCACAGAGTTTCGGTTGCCGCGCAGTGCGCGATCTCCACTGCCATCATCCAGACAAATATCAGAATCACTCAGGGAATAGGAACAATCACTCGCACCAACACTCGAGCCATCGTCCTGCACCAAATCGGTTGGACGAACATGCAGCAGACCCAGATCATCAAAATCAAAGGCACCCCAACCGTGGATGCTCGAGCGGTTATCAAGGCTGGTATCCCCCTCAAACAGAGAGTCGCCGGTAAAAAAGCCGCGAAGATCGGAATTGGCTGAATAATCGCGCTCGCTCGCATAGAAACCATTTTTGCTATAGTAGGTTCCGGTCAAATTCAGCTTGGTAGCACCGTCATTAAATTCAAAACCGTTAGCGCCATTAACTGTGAATTCATCGAGTTCAGTACCCACTGAAGAACCGTAGCGCATATTGAGCATAGCGCCGTCATAGTCCTTCTTCATCACATAATTGACCACCCCGGCAACTGCATCCGCCCCGTAAAGTGCGGCGGCGCCATCGCGCAATACCTCTACCCGCTCCAGGCCATTGACTGGCAGGGTATTGGAGTTCACGGTCACCACAGGAATATAGTTTTCGGTCTGCGTGCCGGGGTGCAATACCATACGGCGGCCGTTTAGCAGCACCAGGGTATTGCCGGTTCCAATACTGCGCAGATTAATGGAATTTACATCCCCACGCGCCGCATTTACCCCGGTTGTCACCGATTCGTTAAAACCAACTTGACCCATCTGCGGGATAGAGCGCAACAACTCATCCCCGGAAGCCGCACCCATGAGTGCAATATCCTCTTCGCCAATAACCGATACCGGCAGAGTGCCTTCAACATCGGCTCCTTTGATTTGGCTACCGACGACAGCGACCTCCTCAAGTGCACTAGACTCAGTATTTTCCTCGGCTGCTGCCACCACTAACGGTGCCATTACCAGAAGTGAGCAACTGGATACTAGGTTTTGCCTGAAAAATGAACTGAGCTTAGATCGTTTTAAAAATGCCATTTCAATCCCCTCTTATTTTTTAGCTGTTGTGGGAAAGTGTTTTACTCGGCCCTTAACCCGAAATGTAATTATGCTGAAAATATCTTTATCATCTATTGACTTTAATTAAGGCACATATAACCTGTGTCTATCACCCAAAGCTTTTATAATAATATGGGTCTGAAATGCGTCTACGTCATATTGAAGTCTTCCATGCTGTATACAACACAGGCTCCATTTCCGATGCAGCCAAATTACTGAACGTATCTCAGCCATCGGTCAGTAAAGTATTGAGCCATGCAGAAATGCAGCTTGGATTCAAATTATTCTTACGGGTGAAGGGAAAACTGGTCTCAACTTCCGAAGCCCACTCGCTAATTGAAGAAGTCCGCAAGATTTACCAGCAAATCAGTGCTATCAAGAAGACAGCAGAAAATTTAAAAGAGCACACTCACGGTCATATTCGTGTAGTTTGTATGCCTGCACTGGGCCTGAATCTCCTGCCTGATGCGATTAAGCACTACCACAAAAAATTTCCTAATGTGACCTTCGATGTTAAAACAAAGCACTACGATCAAGCGATAGAATCACTTTACGAATACGAAAATGACTTAGCCTTGGTATTTACTGACCGCGACCACCCCAGTATTGAAGCCATAGAAATTGGCACCGGGCAACTGGTGCATATTGCTCCGGCAGACCCGGCCAGCAGCGAGCGAGAGCAAATTAAACTAAGCGATATCGATAAAGAGGGCTTTATCTCAATTTCCAATACCGGGCCCCTGGGCGACCTACTGAGCCAACGTTTTTCTGCAGAAAACATTATGCCCAAGACCTCCATTCAGGCACAGACTTATTACCTGGCCAAAAATCTGGTTGCGCGGGGACTCGGTTATTCCATTTTTGATGAGTTTACTGCTGCAGCAGATAATCGTGGCGAGGTGGTCTGCACACCTTTTAACCCACCGATTGAATTTAAACTGAAGTGCTTCCATCATGCCAACCAGCCGCTTTCCAAAACTGCAGCAGACTTTGTTGAAGACATCAAAAAGGCTTTTAGCGCTCTGCGGGCCAGCTAACCCTGCAGCCAAAAAATTACGATAGCTCCACGGTAATATCATCGCGAAAGGCTATCACCAAGACGTCAATCGGCTGTCTGCTCTATGCTAGAACTCAGTGCTACCTTCAGACCATCCACCGAATCGACAGGAACAGCAGACCACCCTTTGCCACCCTGCCGATAGAGCGCGAAACCGTGCACCGAAATACTATCTCCAGGCAGGTTGCCATTGGCCTCCAACCCCTCGACTCCCCTCTCCGCTGCGTTCAACAGGTGATGCAGAGGGCTGCGCCCCTGGCCATCCCACGCCGCAAAACGCCACTCACGGCGCAATTGCAACTCCGCATGATAATAAAACACCCATTGATCGCTCTCGCCATCAGAATTTCCCATCCATGGCTGGGAGCCGTAACGCTTAAAGCGCTGCACCTCCCACAACCCATCGCCAAAGGTGCTATCGAGCTGCGCCTGCAGGTTACCCTGCAACTCCGATATCGCAGGCCCTCTCGAGCAGCCAGGCAGTACCATCGGCAACAACAGGGTAAACACCAGTGCGACACAACGTTTTTTCAAAAAGCAAATCACTCGCAGCCCCCTCTAAAATATCCACGACAAGCCCATAAAGAGCTGAATAACCAGGGCGTTAGTAATATCGATAAAAAATGCCCCTACCAACGGCACAACCAAAAAGGCTTGTGGCGATGGCCCGTGACGCGACACCAGAGCTTCCATATTGGCAACAGCCGTGGGAGTTGCCCCCATCGCAAAACCACAGTGCCCCCCGGCGATAATGGCCGCATCATAGGTTTTTCCCATGACCCGAAACGTCACAAAGTAACAGAACATCATCACCGCAATAGCCTGAACACCAATAATCAGCAACATAGGCCCGGCCAGACTGAACAACTCCCACACCCGCAAAGACATCATCGCCATCGCAAGAAAAATTGACAGCGACATAGTGCCCCACAGATCAACACAGGCTGTGCTGACCCGATAGCGGCCTGTAAAATCCAACAAATTGGTAACGAACACTGCCAGTAGCAACGGTATTAGAAAAGCTGGGATAACCAGCCCGGCCTCCACTAGCAAGCCGTGCAGGCCACCTCCAGCCAACATGCACCCAACAAGCAAAAACAGGGTCTCCATCATCCGTCGTGGAGTGACCGTATCTTTGTCGTCAACGTCGTAGGTCACCATATTATCGCTATGGTCTTTGCCTGCCGTGGGCTTGAGGTTGTGCTTGCGAATAAGACGCTCAGTGACCGGCCCACCAATTAATCCACCTAACACCAGACCGAAAGTTGCTGTTGCCATGGCGATTTCCAGCACCCCCTGCAGGTTATAGATATTGCTGAATAAATCTGCATAGGTAGCTCCATTGCCGTGGCCGCCCGATAGGGTGACCGACCCCATCACCAAGCCAAACAGCGGGTGCATATCCGCCGACTTGGCCATCAGCACCCCGATTAGGTTCTGCACTATCAGCATCACAGTGGCCACGCCGAGAAACAGCACGACTTTAGGTCCACCCTTAATCAACAATTTAACACTGGCCGCCAAACCGACTGTGGTAAAGAACATCACCATTAGCAGGTTTTTCATGCTCATATCAAATGAGAAAGAAACATCAAACAGTGTGTAACCGAGCGCCGCTAACAGTGAAAATATCAGCCCTCCCACTACCGGTTCGGGAATACTATTGCGGTTCAAAAATGGAATAACGTGCGACAGGTAGTAGCCGACGATCAGGATTAGCATTGCAATTAGCAGGGTGCCGAGAAGAGATACCTCAATGACCATATTTTCATTATCTTTCTTATACGACCGAAGAAGCCAAAATGGCAACGATGACGCCATCTTACACGACCCCGGTACCCAGCAACCTTTCTAATTTCATCCCTCCCATAGCACCAGGTTATGCCCTCCCCAGAGGTGCACATCTATGCTTGCAGAACTCAAGTAATTAGAGAGTAATCCGGTGGGAAAAACTTACGTGCTGGTCCACGGGCTATTTCATGGAGGCTGGTGTTGGAGCAGGGTCGCCCACCTTTTGCAGGAGAATGGGCACCGAGTATTCACCCCCACCCACAGTGGCCTGGGAGAGCGCAAACACCTACTCTCTCCCTCTGTTGGTCTGGACACTTTTATCCAGGACCTTATCAATACAATCCTTTGGGAGGAGTTGCAGCAAGTGACCCTTGTGGGCCACAGTTTTGGAGGGATGGCCGCAACCGGTGCCGCCGACGCTCTGCCCGAGCGGGTGCACCGCTTGATCTACCTGGATGGCGCTGTTCCAGAGCCCGGGCGCCCATTCAGCAGCCAACTCCCCAGCGGTATTGAAGAGCAGCGGCTCAAGCAGGCACAGGATATCGACGGTACTCTCTGTATTATGCCTCCACCACCAGAAGCCTTGGGGATAACCCAGCCAGATGATATCAACTGGCTAAAACGCCGTATGACCCCGCACCCCATCAAAACGTTACTGGATCCCATCCACTTAAAACGCTCTCCTGAGCAGGGCCCGCCGTGTACTTTCATTCACTGTACCCAACCCGAATACCCACCAGCCGTCTACAGTAGCCACAAGGCTAAGCAGATATCCGGGTGGACATATCGGGAAGCGGAAATAAACCACGACTGCATCATCAATAAGCCCGAAATTGTGGCCAAACTACTTGAGGAAAGTCCGTAATCGGCACTGGGCGCAGGCACCGTTTGTGCCGTAGAATGTCTGACCTTTTTGCGGTGTTGTCCCGCCTGCTCCCAAGCAGACTGAAAGCCTTTCCGAACTTTGACCCTCCGACCGTTTTCAGCTGCCTGCGTGCATTGCGAAGGTTAAGGTCTGTTAACACTCCCCCGCAGGATTAATTTTTTGTCAAAATTAGCCCAAACCCCAGAACCCTCTATCGAAAACAGTAACAAGAGCTCAGGTTTTTCATTGTTCAAGCTTTACCGAAATGCCACTAAAACCGAATTGTCGCACCTAACCACCTTGGGAGGCCCTCTGGTGGTCAGTAACCTGGCCGTGGTAAGCATGGGAGTTGTTGATACTCTGGTAGCAGGACGCGCCGGGGAAGTGAGTCTTGCCGGCCTAGCGTTGGGAGCCAGTATTTGGGCTGTTTGCGCAGTGACACTAATCGGCCTGCTCGCTGCTATCTCCCCGGTTGTTGCACACTTGCGCGGTGGCCGCGATGAATCTGGCTGCGCCAGGCAACTGCACCAGGCGCTGTGGATCGCACTGATCGGTGGCATTCTGGTGTTTTCCGCCCTGCTTGCAGTTCCTATCTGGAGTCACTGGATAGACACGGAAGAGCCTGTTCGCAAAGTGATGGAGGGCTATGTACTGGCCCTGACTGTCGGCACCCTGCCTTTTGCACTCGGCACGGCGTTGCGCGGTTACTGTGAGGGTATGGGACAAGTGCGCCCGGTAATGCGCATCTATATCACTGCCGCAATTTTAAATATTCCCCTGGATATTCTTTTGGTGTTTGGTGCTGGCCCCTTACCGGCAATGGGAGGAGCGGGATGCGGATGGGCTACCGCAGCGGTCAGCTGCCTGATCGCATTGGCACTCTTCTGGCACGCAAATACCGACCCGGTTTATCACAAGCTTAAACTTAGGCTACTGCCACCTCGCCCCCACTGGCCAACCCTGCGCCACTTGCTCGCAGTTGGCCTGCCAATTTGTGTAGGTGCGGCCAGTGAAGTTACTTTTTTTGCCAGCCTTACCATTTTGCTTGCCCCCTATGGCGCAGCCATTGTCGCCGCCCATCAGATCAGCATGAATGTGGGATCGATTTTTTACTTGGTCGCACTGGCACTGGCCCAGGCCCTGAGTATCCGCACCGCCCAACTACTCGGTCAGGGACGGCCAAAGCGCGCGCGCTTCTGTGGCAAAGTGGGCATCAGTAGCGGCCTAATCTACGCACTGGGCACCGGTGTACTTTTGATTACCCTGCGTACCCTGTTTGTTCAGGCATACACCAGCAATGAAGAAATTATCGCGGTGGCCACCAACCTGCTATTGCTGTGTGCCGCATTCCAGCTGGTGGATGTCACCCAGGCAATGACCTGGGGCGCATTGCGCGGATATAAGGATACCAGTGCGCCCATGTTTATACAGCTATTTTCCTACTGGCTGGTGGGGCTTTCTACCGCCTACTGGCTGGGAGAGAGCTTCTGGGGGGTATACGGTTATTGGACCGGTGTCTGTATCGGCTTGGGAACAGCTTCAATCCTGCTGGGAATTCGCTTTTGGCGAACCAGCCGCAGAGCCATCGAGCGAACCTACGGATACGCGTAATTCCGCGCGTGTCACATTCCTCGGGAACGTATTGACTATACTGGCGCTCCAAAGTCCCAATCTGTGCCGGACACAAGGCTCTCCGGCACACCCAGATATACGAAGTTGACCGGAGTGCCGAATGATCCCGCGCCAATCCTCCCGAAGGACCCGACACCTGCTAAGCCTGGCTTTACTGCTTTCATCCACCCAGGCCCTGAGCGCCGACGACAGCACAGGCGAAGAGACAGAAGCGGTCCCCCAGGCTGCCAATATGCAGCTGGACCAACCGGTGATCACAGAGCTGGGGCCACCCACCAACGTTGCCCCTACTGAAGATCAATCCCAGTCGACAGATGCTGGTTCTGAAGAAGTTTCCCTGCCCCAAGCGGAAAATCTGGAGCTGGACCAACCTATCCAGGAACTGGATAAACCGACATCTCCCACCGAGACTGCTCCCACTGCCGATAAAGAAACTGAAACAGTTAAACCTCAACCCGAATTACCGGAGCCCGGCACCATCTCCCTGGTTCCGGGAGAGACTGCCAAGCCGCTGCGATTGTTAGGCTCAGAGGTTCCCCCTGCGACCTCCACGCGCCTGGCCTGGTCTCCCAGCCAACACTTCGAAGGCGTCTATAGCCCCACCGCTGTATTGGTGGTTAACGGCGCCAAGCCAGGGCCGGTTCTCTGCCTTACTGCGGCGGTGCACGGTGATGAGTTGAACGGTGTGGAAACTGTGCGGCGGGTTATGTACGACCTGGATGCAGACCATTTAAGCGGTGCGGTAATTGGCGTACCCATCGTCAATCTGCAAGGCTTCCATCGAGGCTCCCGCTACCTGACTGATCGACGCGACCTGAACCGGCACTTCCCCGGCGATCCCAATGGCTCTTCGGCTTCGCGAATTGCCAATTCATTTTTCCACGAAGTGATCAGCCACTGTAACGCCGTGGTGGACTTGCATACGGGTTCTTTTTATCGCACCAACTTGCCACAGTTGCGCGGCGACTTAACCAATCCCAAGGTAGTGAAAATGACCCAGGGTTTTGGCTCCACTGTGGTACTGCACAGCGCCGGAGCCAAGGGTACCCTGCGCCGCGCCGCTGTGGAGGCTGGTATCCCCACCGTCACTCTGGAAGCCGGAGCACCCATGGTGCTGGATGAGCTATCGGTAAGTCACAGTGTGAAAGGTATACGCACTCTGCTCAACCAGCTGGGTATGGTGAGTAAATTCCGCCTCTGGGGCGACCCCGAACCGGTTTACTACACCTCCACCTGGCAGCGGACATCGACCGGTGGGGTTATCTTTAGTGAGGTCCAGCTCGGCGAGTTTGTACGTAAAGGCGACTTACTGGGAACGGTAACCAACCCGATTACTAATGTACGCACAGAAATTCGCTCTGAGCACAACGGCCGCATTCTTGGCATGGCATTAAACCAGGTCGTGCAACCGGGGTTTGCCGCCTACCATATCGGCATCCAGGCTCCCCAGGAACAAATCAGCCAGCCCCAGGAAGTAGTAGCGGAAGAGTCAGTCGCTGACAAATCAGAGAGCAAAGTACCGGCCACTCCAGAAAACCGCCAACCGCCGACAGAAGGTGAGGAGTAAATCCCCACCTGTTAATCACTGACTTTATCGATCACCGTCACTTCGGGCATTGCCAAAGGTTCCGGTTGAAGGGTGATATGATCGATATCGAAGCGCTTGACCAGGGTTTCCCGCAAGCGCTCCAGTACGCTGGGCCAAGCCTGCAAGTCATCCACCACAATATGGGCCGACAGTGAAATAGTGCTGGAATCCAAGCGCCAAATATGGAGATCGTGCACAGAGCGTACCCCGGTTACCGCCGCCAGTGTCTCGCCCACAACCGGAAGGCTCAATTCCCTGGGTACCCGCTCCATCAATACATCGATCGCATCCCTGAGCAGTCGCACGCAGGAAACCAGGATTAACAGGCAAATAAGCAATGAAAGCAGGGGGTCGATGGGTACCCAGCCGGTAAAATAAATCACAGCTCCGGAAGCCAGTGCTGCGACAGAGCCCAGCATATCGCCCATCACATGCAAAAGCGCACCGCGAATATTGAGCGTGCGCTCGCCTTTTAATAAAACCCAGGCCGCCAGAATATTAATCAGCAACCCCATGGCTGCAATCAACATCACCGTACTGCCATGCACCGGCTGGGGATTGCGCAACCTATCAATGGCCATAAAAGAAATACCGACCACGATCAGAAGCATAATCAGGCCGTTGGTTACCGCAGCTAAGACCTCCGCTCGCCCCCAGCCAAACGACAATTCCCGATCAGCGGGTTTTTTCGCCAGTACTGCGGCAATAGCCCCCAGTGCCAAGGCAAAAGTATCGGTAAGCATATGGGCAGCATCGCCGAGCAATGCCAGGGAGCCAGATAGCCAACCACCTATGGCTTCAACTATGGAAAAACTGAGAGTGAGAACCAGTGCAATAATTAATGGGCGCAAAGCCCCATTGCCGGTTCGGTGGTGGACATGATCATGCATAGGCTCCCTCCTCAAATCCCTGTGGCAGCTCCGCAGGTATCACTATTTTTGCCCTAAGGTAATTCGCTCCCAACCGGAATAATCCCTGCGACTTGAAACTTTATTCAATCCCGCCGCAGAAAAAATATCCCGCACGCTCTCGGCTTGCTGCCAACCGTGCTCCACCATTAGCCAGCCATCGTTTTCCAGGTAATCACTAGCGGTTGTGGCGATATGCTCAATATCTGCCAAACCCTGTCGCTCTGCCACCAACGCAGTGCGGGGCTCAAAGCGCACATCGCCCTGCACCAAGTGCGGGTCAGATGCATCGATATAGGGAGGGTTGCTAACGATCAGGGAAAACGGCTGTGGCTCTAAACTGGAAAACCAATCGCTCTGGATAACTTGCACATTTTGCAACTTGAGGGAGCGCCGGTTTTCCTCTGCCAGTGCTACCGCAGCGGGTGATTTCTCCGCTGCAATAATTTCCCATCCCGGTCGCTCCGACGCCAGAGCCAGTGCAATAGCACCAGTGCCAGTGCCCAGGTCCAATGCTCGCAACCTGCCCTGGGGGAAAAGCTCCAGCGCGGTCTCCACCAACAATTCAGTGTCCGGGCGGGGGATCAGGGTGGAGGAATCCACCTTTAGCGATAGGGACCAAAATTCGCGCTCACCGATAAGGTGTGCCACTGGCTCTCCCGCTTGCCGGCGCTGGAGCAACTGCTCATAGCGCACTTGTTCAGCTTCATTCAATTCGTATTCCGGCCAGGTATAGAGCCAGGTGCGCTCGCGCCCCAACACACTGCCGAGCAGAAGCTCTGCATCCAGGCGCGCGCTGTCGCTATCGGTTAATTGGGCGCAGCGTGCGATATTTTCCTTGACGCTGGTCATGGAGAAAAACCTATAAAACGCCGCTCGAGGCGGCGTAAAAAATCTGGATTTATTGGGCCAGGGCCGCCAACTGGTCGGCCTGGTATTCCGTACGCAATGGCCCGATCACCTCCCCCAGAGCCCCCTGCATAATCTCATCGAGTTTGTAGAGGGTGAGGCCGATACGGTGATCGGTAACCCGACCTTGGGGATAGTTGTAGGTACGGATTCGCTCAGAGCGATCACCGCTGCCCACCAGGCTGCGGCGGGCATCGGAAATTTCCTGGGCCGCCGCCGTTTCCTGCGCAGTATTGAGCTTCGCTTGCAACAGTGCCATCGCCTTGGCTTTGTTTTTGTGCTGGGAGCGTTCGTCCTGACACTCCACCACAATCCCCGTGGGAATATGAGTTAAGCGCACAGCGGAATCGGTTTTGTTAACGTGCTGACCACCGGCACCGGATGCACGGTAAGTATCCACACGCAAATCCGCTTTATTAATTTCAATCGCATCGCGCTCATCCGGCTCCGGCATCACCGCGACCGTACAAGCCGAAGTGTGGATACGACCCTGGGATTCTGTTTCAGGAACCCTTTGCACCCGGTGCGCACCGGACTCAAATTTTAATTTTGCGTAGACATCTTCACCGGCGACGCGAGTGATAATTTCCTTGTAACCACCGTGCTCACCGAGATTTTCGCTGACAATTTCTATGCGCCATCCCTGCTTCTCCGCATAGCGAGAGTACATGCGGAACAGATCGCCGGAGAAAATAGCCGCTTCATCACCACCGGTTCCTGCGCGAATTTCCAGGAAAACATTTTTTCTGTCGTTAGGATCGCGCGGCAACAGCAAAGTCTGTAACTCTCGCTCCAGCGGCTCCACTTGACCTTCAGCCTCGCGCAGCTCTTCCTGAGCCATTTCGCGCATTTCCGGATCATCTTCCCCCATCATCTCCCGAGCCGCGACCATATCTTCCTGCAACTGTTTGTAAGCGCCGTAGCATTTCACCACTTCTTCCAGCTCAGAATACTCGCGGGAAAGATCGCGGAATTGATCCTGATCAGCAATTACGTCGGCGTCGCCCAACAGCGCAGATACTTCCTCGTGGCGCTCAAGCAGGGTTTCCAGTTTATTCAGTAACGATTCTTTCATTGATGCTTTTTCTCTAAATCGATATCGGTGAGATCATCCAACCCAACGACCTCGCGAGCGATACGCAAACGCTCAATATCACCCTCCGCCGTGGCTTTTTTCAGACTGACGGTGGGTGCATGAATTAATTTATTAGTGAGAGAGCGAGCGAGCTGCTCCATCAGTCGACGAGGATCCTCGCCTTTTTCCAACTGCAAAAGTACCCTTTCAAGTTCGGAAGTGCTCACTTCCTGGGCTCGCTGCCGGTAGCTCCGAATACTATCCACAGCCTCCAAAGAGCGGCTCTCTTTGGTAAATTCAGCCGCAGCAGCATTTACGATTTCCTGAGCGGCCTCCGCCGCTTTCTCACGGGAGCGCTTGCCCTCATCAATAACCCCGCGCAGATCGTCCACTGTATACAGATAAACATCATCCAGCTCGCCAACTTCCGATTCGATATCACGGGGTACCGCAATATCCACCATAAACATGGGGCTGTGCCGACGCTTGCGCAGCGCCGATTCGACCGCTCCCTTACCCAGGATCGGCAGCTGGCTCGCGGTGGAACTGATAACGATATCCGCACGCGCCAGATGCTCTGGGATATCCGCAAGCAGGATTGCCTCGGCACCAAAGCTCTCTGCGAGCAACTGGGCCCGGCTCAATGTGCGGTTGGCAACAATGACCTGCTTGATTCCCTGATCGAGCAAATGGCGGGCAACCAGCTCCACAGTCTCTCCCGCACCGATCAACAGGGCAGTCTGCTTTTTCAGGTCGGTGAAGATACGCGAAGCCAGAGAAACAGCAGCGTAGGCAACAGAAACCGGGTTTTCACCGATTGCAGTTTCGGTGCGAACCTTCTTGGCGACGGTAAACACCCGCTGGAAAACCCGGTGTAGTTCACTGCCCACACTGCCGGATTCCCGCGCCACCGCATAGGCGGACTTGATCTGGCCGAGGATCTGCGGCTCACCCAACACCAGGGAATCGAGACCACAGGCAACGCGCATCATATGGCGTACCGCTTCTTCATCGCTGTACACATAGGCACAGCCCTTGAGCTGCTCCAGGGGCACCTGGTGGTATTCAGACAGCCATTGCAACAGGGCTTCTGACTCCACATTTCCGTATATTTCGGTGCGATTGCAGGTAGACAGGATGGCCAGCTCGCGGCACCCCAGTGCTTTTCGCGCATCTCCCAGTGCGCCGGGCATCACCTCGGGGGCAAAGGCCACCCGCTCGCGCACTTCGACCGACGCGCTATCGTGGTTGATACCCAGGGTAAGAATTGGCATAGACTTCCGTTAGCATTAAATCTTAAAAGGCGGAAACCGCACTGGGAGCGCATTTTCATAGGCAGCCGCCTCCCTTGCAAGCGTATGAGGCAGTAAAATTGCCCGCCGATTTGGCAAGAGCCCCTGCCCACTACCGTTCCAAACCCGATTCACGACTAGAATTATATGGCGATAATCGTTTAAAACACGCCAGTAACACCCCGCTTTCAGCGACAACGTAACGTATGGACACGATCTATGCTCCCACCTCGCGCACATCAGCTTCCAGCCCGAATTTCCAGCCACCTGCTCAAGCTTGCCGCTTTCCTTGTAGCATCCGTAATACTTGTTTCTTGCACCCAGCACCAGACGCCGGCCACCCCCTCTACAGAAATCGCGAGCACAACACTGGAGCCGAGCAACCTTAAGGGTAAGGAAACCACTGAGTCAGAAGAGCCGGAAGCTAAAACCTTCCCAATTGATACCTTCTACACCCTTCTGGTGGCCGAAGTCGCCGGTATCCGCGAACAGTACGATGTCGCACTGGCCAATTACTACCACCAGGCGGAGGTCACCAAAGACCCCGGGGTCGCCGCCCGCGCTACACGCATTGCCCGCTTTTTAAATGCCCGCCAGGCCGCCTTGGATTCGGCCCGGCTATGGGTAGAGCTTGAGCCACAAAACGCCGATGCACAGCTGGCCCTCACAGCCGAGCTGACTTTGTCCGGCGACTTGCACACAGCCCTGATTCACGCCAGTAAAACCCTGGAACTCGGCGGCAACCCGCCCATGCAATCTCTCGCGGCAACCGCAATCGGGCACGAGCAACTCACGGAACAAGCCAAGCGGGAGTTTGCCCGGCTGGCAAAAGTCTACCCCCTCGATGACGAGGTCGTGCTCGCCTACGCCATGGTACTGCGCACCGAAAGAGAATTTGCCCGCGCCCTGTCCCTGGTGCGCCGCGTCCAAGAGCACCATCCAGACCAACTGGATGCACCACTGCTGGAAAGTCATCTATTGGTTGATCAGGGCAAGCGCAAGGAAGCCATTTCCCTTCTCGAGCGACTCGTCGGCATCCATCCTTCCGAGAGCCGCCTGCGCCTTCAGTACGCCCGCCTGTTAATTCGGGAGGACCTGGCCCTGGCACGCAAGCAGTTTGCCGAACTGGTTAAGCAGCGCCCTGAAGATGGCAATCTGATTTTGTCGTTGGCCCTAATTCAGTACGAGACCGAGCAAACTGACGAAGCCAAAGTCCTCTTTACCCAACTACTTGAATTACAGCAGCACGAATCCGCTGCTTATTTTTACCTGGGCAGCATCGCAGAAAAATCTGGAGATTTTTCCCATGCAATTAAATATTTCCGCGAAGTGGGGCCCGGTAGTGATTACGTAGAAGCCATTACTCGCGGTACGGAATTACTGGCGAGCCTCGGACAGTACAACACTAACCGGGAGTGGTTTGCTGAACTGAGAAAAAAACACCCCACTCAGGAAGAACATTTTTACCTGATGGAGGTCGAATTACTTCGCAAAAGTGGTGAAGCCAGTATGGCTTTACAGCGAGTAGACGAGGCATTACAAACCAACAGCACCAGCGGTCGCTTGATGTACACCCGCGCGCTGTTGCATGACCAACTCGGCAACGCACAACAATTCGAAAAGGACTTGAGAAACCTGCTGGAAAGAAATCCCGATAACGCCACAGTTCTCAACGCACTCGGCTATAAACTGATTGAAGATAAATCCCGGCACGCAGAAGCCTACCAGTTGATCAGCCGCGCTTTGGAACTCGAGCCTGAGGACCCGGCAATAATCGACAGCATGGGGTGGATAGAGTACCGTCTCGGCAATCACGAAGCTGCGGAAAAGTATCTGCGGCAGGCGATGGAAAAGTTGCCCGACCACGAAATTGCCGCACACCTCGGTGAAGTACTCTGGGTTCAGGGAAACAGAGAAGCCGCCATGAATATGTGGAGAAAAGGCCTTCTGCTGAATCCCCACAGCAAAATTATTCCGGCTGCCATGAAGCGCCTACAAATCAAAGAGTCACTGGAACAACATGCATCAGATAGCTGACAAGACAACCGCGCGAAGATTCTATCTGTTATTGCTGGCATGTCTGGCAATAATGATTTCCGCCTGTGCCGGACAAAAAACCAAACAGGAACCGGAGCCAGGTTCCCCCACTGAAAATCAAAATTCGGCACCGCAAACAGTAGCTGAATTTACCCAGTGGAATCTCAAGGGCAAGCTGGGTGTTCGCTCCCCCAAAGAAAACGGCAGCGCTAACCTGGCCTGGCTTCAGGGCGGTGCAGAGAATTTTCGCCTGCATCTCAGCGGTCCGCTCGGAGCGGGCACTACCGTCATCACCGGCTCAGCCGGTGGAGTCAGTTTGGTGCGCGGTAGCGAGCCGCCAATTTATGCGCGCAACCCGGCACAGCTAACCCAGGAAGCACTGGGCTGGCCCCTGCCCGCCCGGGAGATGTTCTACTGGGTGCGCGGTCTTCCCGCGCCCGGCGCCAAAAGTGGTGAGCAGCGCAACGCCCAGGGCCAGCTGCAAAGCCTGCAACAATCCGGCTGGGCTTTGAGTTTTAGTGAATATCGCAGCGAAGGTCCTTTTATGCTGCCAACCCGGATCAAAGCACAAACCAACAGTCCCACTGGCCCGGTATCCGTCACCCTGGTGATTAAAGACTGGGGGTTGTAGAGAGTTTCACATAACTCTGCCAATGCCCAAATCGCAGCATGCAGGTATTATGGCGATCCTGTAATTGATTGACTCCTTTTTGCCTCATGCTGCTAACCCTGCCCGCCCCAGCAAAACTCAACCTGATTCTGCGCATTCTCGGCCGTCGCCCGGATGGCTATCACGAGTTACAAACCCTGTTCCAACTTCTCGATTTCGGCGACTTATTGGAATTCAGTGAGCGCAGCGATGGCATTGTCAGTGTCGATGCCGGCCAGCTGGATGTAGCTGAAGAGGACAACCTGGTTTATCGCGCAGCCCAATTACTGCGCAAACAAGCTGAGCCGGACCGACAAAATTCTCTCGGCGCCTCTATTCGGTTGATAAAGAAGTTACCTCACGGCGGCGGCATCGGTGGAGGCAGTAGCGATGCCGCCACCACTTTGCTCGGGCTCAACCACTTATGGCAGTGCAATTTATCGATCGATAAACTGGCAGAGCTGGGACGACAATTAGGCGCCGATGTTCCAGTTTTTGTGCGCGGACGCACCGCTTGGGCGGAAGGGGTTGGTGAAAAATTAACCCCAACAACCACCGAGCAACGCCACTACCTGGTTGTCTCAACTGGTTGCGAAGTGAGCACTGCAAAAATTTTTCGCGATTCACGTTTGACAAGAGATTCAGTCGCAATTACATTAGCGGCCCTTCGCGAGGAGCAGGTCAACGAAATGCGACTCGGCAGCGAAAAACTGGAAACATTTTCCGGTAATGACTGCCAGCCATTAGTTGAGAAGCTCTACCCTGAAATACGCGATGCCAGAGAATGGCTCGAGCAATTTGCTCCAGCACAACTCACCGGCACCGGGGGCTGCGTTTTTGCGGCATTCCCTACGGCAGAGGCGGCCACTGAGGCACACGCCATACTGCCTGAAGCGTGGCAGGGTTTTACAGCAGCGGGTGTATTGGTTTCACCGACACATCAAGCGCTAGCGAAAATCTCCTCAGATTTTTGAGGAAACATTACTGGGGCGTAGCCAAGCGGTAAGGCAGCGGGTTTTGATCCCGTCATGCGAAGGTTCGAATCCTTCCGCCCCAGCCACTTTCTTTATATGCAATGGCACAGTCAAAAACCGGTTCCGACATGATTCAGTCTACGCTGATCCAGCCGGCCCAGGCCATTCGCACAGGGCTTTACAGAGCCACCCCCCAATTTTTAAAGAATCCTGAAGGCAGGCTTGAATGCAAGCGCCCGATGGTTGTGCGAGCACGCACCCAGAGCAACCCGTTGAGCAAGGAAAAAAACTGTGGCCAAAACCCTGTTTTTATCCGCGCAACAGTGCGCCGCTCAACGCAAAAGTGTTGCAGCAAAAACCCTGACTGCTAGCAAATATGCAGGCATCTACACTTCAATTCACTTCAAGACAGAATTAAAGGAACTCGCAGTGGCTGACTTAATGGTCTTTACCGGCAACGCAAACCCGGAACTGGCACAGAAGGTTGTCGACCATATGGCGATCCCCCTGGGTGAAGCCACGGTCAAGCGCTTCTCCGACGGCGAGATTGCAGTAGAAATTACCGATAACGTACGCGGCCGCGACGTTTTCGTGGTGCAATCCACCTGCCAACCTACCAACCGCAACCTGATGGAACTGATCCTGCTGGTAGACGCCCTCCGCCGCGCCTCCGCCGGCCGCGTTACCGCAGTGGTCCCCTACTTTGGCTACGCCCGCCAGGATCGCCGCGTAAGATCCCAGCGCGTGCCGATTTCCGCAAAAGTGGTTGCCGATATGATGGTGAGCGTAGGTATCGACCGTGTACTGACTGTCGACCTGCACGCGGAACAGATCCAGGGCTTCTTCGACGTTCCTGTGGATAACGTTTACGGCTCCTCTGTCCTGCTCGACGATATCGAACGCCAGAAGTACCAGAACCTGGTGGTGGTATCCCCGGACATCGGCGGCGTTGTGCGCGCCCGCGCCGTGGCCAAGAGCCTCGACTGCGACCTGGCCATTATCGACAAGCGCCGCCCGGCCGCCAATGTTGCCGAAGTCATGAATATTATCGGTGAAGTCAGCGGCCGCACCTGCCTACTGGTAGACGACATGGTCGACACCGCCGGCACCCTGTGTAACGCCGCCAACGCCCTGAAAGAGCACGGCGCCGAGAAAGTTGTCGCCTACTGTACCCACCCGGTACTGTCCGGCAACGCCATCACCAACCTGAACAACTCCGTTCTGGATGAGCTGGTGGTTACCGACTCCATCCCCCTGGGTGACAAAATGGAGAAGGCACCAAAAATTCGCCAGCTGACCCTGTCTGCAATGCTGGCCGAGTCCATGCGCCGTATCAGCAATGAGGAATCCCTGTCCGCAATGTTCCGCTAGGAGCTTGCCGGTCAAGGTATCCCTGCGCCCCGCATACCGGGGCACTTTGCCTTTAGCGCTGATTCCCGTAGAATACGCGCCCGCCCGGCACTGCCGGGCGATTACTTTTGGGCCCAGTGCCCATTTAACATCCATGCCAGAGCGGTCCGGTCGCAGGTCACTCTGGACAGACAACCCGAGGTTTATCCCATGTCTGATATTAAATTGAACGCCATTGCCCGCAGCGATGAAGGGAAAGGTGCGAGCCGCCGCCTGCGTCGC
Organism: Microbulbifer maximicatervae (SeqCode); assembly: GCF_052467325.1. Taxonomy (NCBI): domain Bacteria; kingdom Pseudomonadati; phylum Pseudomonadota; class Gammaproteobacteria; order Cellvibrionales; family Microbulbiferaceae; genus Microbulbifer; species Microbulbifer maximicatervae (SeqCode). Next base: position 4,945,086 of record NZ_CP174310.1, on the reverse strand, counting down.
CTGGAAGGCCGTGTACCCGGCATCATCTACGGCGGTGAAGCAGAGCCTGCTTCTATCTCCGTGCTGCACAAAGACCTGACCAAAGCTCTGGAAAACGAAGCTTTCTTCTCCTCCATGCTGACTGTTGACGTAGACGGCAAAGAAGAGAAAGTTATCCTGCGCGACCTGCAGCGTCACCCGGCTAAAGCCCTGCTGCTGCACATCGACTTCCAGCGCGTATCTGCCAACACCAAAGTACACGTTAAAGTACCTCTGCACTTCCTGAACGAAGAGAGCAGCAAAGGTGTTAAGGCTGGCGGTATCGTTTCCCACACCCTGACCGAGCTGGAAGTTAACGCTCCTGCCGGCAAGCTGCCTGAGTTCATCGAAGTGGACCTGGCCGACCTGGAAATGGACGGCGTACTGCACATCTCCGACCTGAAACTGCCGGAAGGTGTTGAGTCTGTGGCACTGAGCCACGGTGCAGACCACGACCTGGTTGTAGCTTCTATCCACAAGCCTCGCGGCGCTGTGGAAGCTGAAGCCGAAGCTGGCGAAGGCGAAGAGTAATCGCCTTGGCTGCGGCACCGGATACTCCGATCCAGTTGATTGTCGGCCTGGGAAACCCCGGACCGGAATACGATCGGACGCGACACAACGCCGGTGCCGACTTTGTTGTCGAGCTGGCCCGCCAACAAGGCACCCAGCTCAGCCTCGACAGCAAATATCACGGCCTCACTGGCCGTGTGCGGGTCGGCAGCCAGGATATCCGGCTGCTGATTCCCACCACCTATATGAATCGCAGTGGCCAATCTGTCGGCCCACTGGCGAACTTCTTCAAGATTCCCCCGGAAGCCATTCTGGTCGCTCACGATGAGCTGGACCTGGCCCCCGGTATCGCGCGCCTGAAAGCCGGCGGCGGTCACGGTGGACACAACGGCCTGCGGGATATCATTGCCGCACTGGGCAACAACCGAAACTTTATGCGCCTGCGACTCGGCATTGGCCACCCCGGCAGCTCGAGCGAAGTGGCCCGGTTTGTACTCCAGCGAGCCCCCAGGGCGGAACAGGAAACACTGGCTGATGCGATCGATCGCTCGATCGACGTTCTGCCCACCGCCGCTTCCGGCGACTGGGGCGCAGCCATGAAAACGCTGCACACCAACAAATAGATCCCACCCGCCGGCTTGCCTTTTGCCGCGGAAATCTCGATAGTGTGCTGCGCTAAATTGCCGGTATTTTCCCGGCTGGCCCGGACCCTGTGGTGGCCGAGACATCCCGCCCATCCAAAATCCCGCCAGCGCAACCACTACCGGACCTCAAACGCAATTAGCAGAGCGCGCTGTATGCGCCTCGGGCAAACGGAAAAAATATCACCATGGGTTTTACTTGCGGTATTGTCGGCCTACCTAATGTGGGCAAATCCACCCTATTCAACGCATTGACCAAAGCGGGTATCGATGCGGAAAACTTCCCCTTCTGCACCATCGAGCCCAATGCTGGGGTCGTGCCGGTACCAGATCCCCGCATCGACAAGCTGGCTGAGATCGTCAAGCCGGAAAAGGTAATTCCCACCACCATGGAATTTACCGATATCGCCGGCCTGGTTGCGGGCGCCTCCAAGGGGGAAGGTCTGGGTAACAAGTTCCTCGCCAATATCCGCGAGACCGACGCTATCGCCCACGTTGTGCGCTGCTTCGAAGACGATAACGTTATCCACGTCGCCAACAAGGTACACCCGGTAGCGGATATCGAGGTGATCAACACCGAGCTGGCCCTGGCCGATCTGGACACCGTGGAAAAGGCCTTACAGCGCTTTACCCGCGCCGCTAAGGGACAGGATAAGCACGCGATCAAGATGAAAGCGCTGCTGGAAAAAATCCAGCCACACCTGGATGAAGCCAAGCCACTGCGCTCTTTCAAGCTTTCAGAAGACGAACTGGCAGACCTGCGCGAACTGAGCCTGCTCACTATCAAGCCCACCATGTATATCGCCAACGTGGACGAAGATGGTTTCGAGAACAATCCGCACCTGGATGCTGTAGCTGCCATCGCCGCTGAAGAGAACGCGGTACTGGTACCTATCTGCAACAAGCTCGAAGCGGAAATTGCCGAGCTGGACGACGAAGAGAAGCAGGAGTTCCTGGAAGAACTGGGTATGGAAGAGCCGGGGTTGAACCGCGTGATCCGCGCCGGCTACCAACTGCTGGGCCTGCACACCTACTTCACCGCTGGCGTGAAGGAAGTTCGTGCCTGGACCATTCCACTGGGCGCGACAGCTCCCAACGCTGCCGGTAAAATCCACACCGATTTTGAAAAGGGTTTTATTCGCGCAGAAGTGATCAGCTACAGCGATTACATTGACAACAACGGTGAGGCCGGCGCTAAAGACGCGGGTAAGTGGCGCCTGGAAGGCAAGGACTACATTGTCGCCGACGGCGACGTAATCCACTTCCGCTTTAACGTCTAACCGCCTCTCCTTTTTGCCTCCCCACCCCGGGGAGGCGCGCCCACCCGTGTAAATTCCATGGCTCAATCAAACTGGAAAGTCGGCCTGCCCCTGGCGCTGATTACCGTATTTATGTGGGCAACCCTGCCCATTGCCCTTAAAGGGCTTCTCGAATACATCAGTCCCGGTACCGCCACCTGGTATCGCTTTGCCGGCGCAGCACTGTTAGCGGGCGTCTACTACGGACAAGCGCGCAAATTACAGCTCAAGCCACTATTCAGTCGCGGCTTGCTGCTTTTCACCCTCCCCGCCGTTGCCGGTCTCCTGGTGAACTACCTCGCCTACGCCAGTGGACTCAATTACATCACACCTGGTGCCGCCCAGGTTGTGATCCAGCTGGCCCCCCTGCTTCTACTGATATCCAGCGTGCTTTGGCTGGGAGAGCGTTTCTCTCCGCGCCAGTGGAGCGGCGTAGTACTGGTAGTAATTGGGCTGCTGTTATTTTTTAACCAGCGCCTGGAAGAGCTGACCAGTGGCGCCGGCGGCGAATACCTGCTGGGGCTCGGCTATATCCTGATCGCCGCTGTCACCTGGGCGATTTACGGCTTTTTCCAGAAAAAAATATTGAGCCGGGCAACACCCCAGGATCTACTGGTAGTAATTTATATCGCAGGGACCCTGTTCTTCCTGCCCATGGCGGAGCCAATGAAGGTTTCCCACCTGGGCTGGCTCGAGTGGGTGCTATTGGCATTTCTCACCGCCAATACGCTGATCGCCTATGGGGCTTTTAGCAAGGCACTAGCGCACTGGGAGGCATCCAGTGTCAGCGCAACCCTGTCATTAGTGCCAGTCATCACCCTATTGTTCAGTGCGCTGATCAGCTCTATCTGGCCCGACTATATTGCAGTTGAGCCGCTCAACTGGATCAGCTGGGCCGGCGCCGGCGCCGTAGTATTCGGTTCCGCCCTCGCCGCAATCAGTTCCAGGCGCGGTTCTGAGCAGTCCCGGGCATCAGATGAAAAAAATCGCTAACTATCTGAAAAGAATACAAAAAAGTGTTGACACCCCCGGCCCATCGTTTAATAATGCGCGCCCTCGGGACAGCCGAGACAACAAAAGAAATGGCAAGGTAGCTCAGCCGGTTAGAGCGCAGCACTCATAATGCTGAGGTCGGGAGTTCGAGTCTCCCCCTTGCTACCATTTCAAATCACAGAGACTATTCTTTGTGAATCTTGAAACTGGGGCGTAGCCAAGCGGTAAGGCAGCGGGTTTTGATCCCGTCATGCGAAGGTTCGAATCCTTCCGCCCCAGCCATCTTCCCAAATTATCTAGCAGGCCCAAATCTGGGCAGCAACCAAAAGCGCAACCGTCTTTTTATCTGATTCTGAGAATAGCTCGCCAGAACTCGTCCGCGAACACAATCCAAAAATCAACTACTCCGGCAGCACCACACCGTTAGCTAACAGTCACTCCGACGCTATCGGGCTCCAGGTCAGCAGTACCTGAAGTTGCTACAGCCGTTCGCACTTGTTCCCTGCGCAAACCCAGGGCTCGCAGCCACTCGAACCCCGCCAGGCAGCACAGCAATGCCAGCAGCACTAGCGGACCGCCATATCCCTTCATAGCCTCACTCTCGGACATACAAGTCCACACAAGCTGCACAACGCACAGGAAGGCCACAATCAACAGGGTCGGCTTTCGTCCCAGCAAGCTAACGACAAAAACGCCCAGAGGCGCCCCCAGGGCTACTACTGGTGCTGCCGCCAGCCAATTCCCAAACACCCCAGGCTGCCAATCTCCCGCCAGTGACTTCACTATTACTCCGAGTACCGAACAAAATGCCATGATCACCACGGATGTAGGAATCGCCACCTTGAGATCCACCCTGCTCAACAGCACAAGAGCCGCATACACCAGCATGTCCACACCCACGCCGGTAACTGCCACCACGCAAAAGCCGGCAAAAGCACCCAATAGCAAGCCGACACGAAAATCTGTTGGGCACTGGGGGTCCCCCGCGTGCTCACAATCAGTAATTTCGCTGAGGCGATACAAATGAAAAATGCCAAAACTGCCCCAGAGAACGGCAAAGGAGAGTTTCACCCAGAGTTCGGGTATCAGAGGGGCAAACAGCAGGATACCGGCGGGAGTCGCCAATAGGGAGCCCAGCAGCGCCCCCCGCAACATCGACCAAGCCAGCTGCTGGCGTCGGCAGAGAATAAACAAACTGGCGCTGACCATCCCTATCGATTGAACCGCAAAACTAAAGTCACGACCCAGGCTTGCCGGCATATCAAAAAACAGCACCAGCACGGGAAACCCAACTGTCCCGCCGCCCATCGGCGTAGAACCAGCGGCATAGCTACCCAGCGCCATCGCCATCGCCATGGACCAATGCTCGAGCGCCAGGGCCAGGTTCTCACCCTGTGAAATCAGGAACAACCAAACACCGTAAAACAGAACCAACCAAGCGAGCCAATAGCGAAGAGAGAATCGCGCCACGTTTTTCATCTTATTATTTGTGAGCTAAAGCGTCAGGGGGAGACAATAGTGGTACGAGTGTGAGATGGGATCAAGATAAGATTTGGCGAGTTCGCCTATTGCGGTCAGGAGGGGCGCCCGACAGCCACAGCTGCCGGGCAAAGTGCAATTAGTTCAAACGCTTCTTGCGAATCAGGTTTTGAACCTGCATAGAGGACATCATAGAGGCGTAGATTGCCGGCAGCGCGCCACGCTTACGCAGCTCCAGGAAGTCTTCATCAGACAGATTGTTAAGCTTCTCTTCATCGATAACAAAGAAACCTGTCAGATCATAAGGCTTGTCATCTTCGCTCACACGGAGAGTTAGTTTCTTCTGGGTCAGCAAGTCCTTGGAAACCAGGAACTCGATAAAAGAGTCAGTCACTGCAACACGCTGTGCAGTTTCAACCACTGCCTGGGCACGATTCTTCAGGAAGTCAGTTTGCTCACCTTCCCCATCGAACAGCGCCTCACCTTCAGAGTCGCTCAGCATCTTGGAATCTTCGTCGATGCACAGCACAGCCTGATCGGCATTATCTGGGTTCTTCACCAAAACAAACGGATAAGTACGCACCTGAAGAGGAATGTAGCTGCCATTCCAGCCATCAGCGCCGGAGAACAGGTTTTCACCGGGGCGCAGGCCGGTGAGCGCCACAACTTTAAATTGATCAGTATTCTGATCTTTAACAAACAGGATCGGGTAGCTCTGGGCTGCCTGTACGATCTCCTGAACCACCAGCGGTAGAACATGATTACCGCTTACATGGTCAAAAGTAATGTCTTGGGTGAGTTTCAGGTTGGCATGTGCCTTTTTGTCCAAAGCTTTGATCTGTGCCATAAGTACAACTCCTAGCTACTTTTATAGTTACTAAATTTTCAGAGATACCCTAACGTACCACTCTTTTACGCATCAATGATGACAAGTGCTTCCCGACAGTCGCCGGAAACCAAAGCCAGCATTAAACAGGGAAGAAGCCCAGCTGGCAAACAAAGTCCACAACAACTACCCTAAAGACAAATTTATTTGATTGTTTTTTAATCAGGTGAGACCTTGGAAGCAAGAATAGTCACAACCCAAGCTCCCACACCTTAAACCCCCAAAAAAATAGACGCGTAGTGCCACTTGCCTATTCGTGGCAAACAGCTCACTAAAGTGGGTCCGCTCCGTATCCTCCCTAAAGCTATCGTGATAGGTAGTATCTTTTAACCGATCAAGGAGATGGCCGGAATGAGTGCCACTTCATTACTAGAAGGCGCCTCATCATGATGAGCCTCTTATTCCTCTTCTATCTCTTGGCAATGTCCCTCGCCGCAAAGAACAATCGTTCACTCGCAACAGCAACATTCGTTTTTGCCCTAGTGCTAAGTGTCCTATGGCTGAGTTACCACACCAGCGACAATGTCAACTTAGCCTTGTAAACATGGGATAGGGAGTATGGAGAGAGCACTTCGAGACCTGAATGCAATAGGCATAATTATCATATGTGGCGTACTCGGCATCGCTGCATACTTTCAATTGGTGGATGGGGAAATGCCCTGCCCACTCTGCCTACTTCAAAGAATTGGGCTCACGGGAGTCTTGTTTGGCCTGACATTAAATTTACTCTACGGAAGCCGCCCGATGCACTACAGCCTGGCCACGCTGTCAGCACTATTTGGTGCAGCCACCGCCCTACGTCAAGTCAGCCTGCACGTTATTCCCGGAACACCAGGCTACGGCAATCCACTAATGGGGTATCACTATTACACCTGGGCACTCTTTATCTTCTACATGATAATTATCGGTATTGCGATTATCAGTGCATTTGGCAAACAATATGAAAACCCCGTATTTAGCGGCTTCCGTTCTCAGGGTGCGCTTAGCAAAATAGCCATAGTTGCCGCTCTTTCCATTACCGCTATAAATACCCTTATAACTTTCGCGGAATGCGGCCCCACTGTCTGTCCGGATAACCCAGACCGCTATTGGCTTTTTGGGTCGACCTAAAAGCTGCATGTCCTTGTCCTTGGGAGAACAGCCAGGGAAAATCCAAGCTAAACCCCGCTAGACATACAAACAAAAGGAGATAAAGATAAAGAATACGTACAGCTATAAAACAAATAAAACTGCCGAGCATTTACTATAGTTCGACATAATAAATAGAGTGGAGGCCAGGACCGGATTCGAACCGGTGAAAAACGGTGTTGCAGACCGTCGCATTTCCTCTCTGCCACCTGGCCATAAAAAAACCCGGCGCTTACGCTCCGGGTTTTTAAGACACTACGGAAGCGGAAGCGCTTCCGAATACATTTACAGAAGCACGCGGGTTGCCTGGCAGCAACATATAGAAAGAAGTTCTTGCGCGTATTTCATAGTAAATTGTCTTGTTTAAGTTGCCGCCAAGGATAATGGAACTAAAGCTCCATTTCAACTCTTTCTAGGTAGCCCCGGAGTACTGCCCAACCCTAACCTCATTACCGGGCAACGGCTGCTCTGGAACCAGCTGTGCCAACCCAAGAGAAATTAAGGCCATTAAAGACCCCGCAAAGAATACCATTGGCGGAGAGACAAGCCAGAGCAAGCCAAATACTACAGGGATAACTACTGCGGCAATATGATTAATAGTAAAGCTGACTCCAGCCGAAGCCGCGATATCCCGCTCGTCAACTATCTTCTGGAAGTAGGTTTTAATCGCAATTGCCATAGAAAAGAATAAATGGTCAATAATATATAGTGCCGCCGCTATCACAGCACTTTCTACCAACGCATAGCCGGCGAATATCATTATCAATCCTACATATTCCAAAGTGAGAATACGACGCTCTCCAAACCGAACTATAAGCTGTCCGATCTTTGGCGCAATATATAAATTAAGTAGGTGGTTCACCGTATAGAGAGCAGCAACCTCCCCCACACTATATCCAAATTTTTCCACCATCAAAAAACCAGCGAATACTATAAAGATTTGCCTGCGAGCCCCACTCATCATCGTGAGCGCATAATAGAGCCAATAGCGTTTTCGCAGAATAAGCTTCTTATGCTGGCTATGGGGCTGAGCAAACTGCGGGAAAAGGACCCAGGCACCTAAAGCAATGACAATGGTCGCGCCACCACCAATTAGATAAACCCAAGAATAATCCAAACCTGCGAAGTTCATTAAACCCCACACCAAACCATAAGCCAGAAGTGCAGCAAAGGAACCTGCGGCAGCCATACGTCCCATCCAAACTGCTGCTGTTTGTTTGGGAAACCACTGGAGCGCCAGGGAAGTCTGCAAGGTCTCATAAAAATGAAATCCCGTAGACATTAAAAGTGTAGTGAGTAATAACCCGGTCAATGACGGATACAGTCCCGTTAGGATCACTCCAAGGCCAGTTGCTACCAGGGCGATTATCGCCAGCCGCTGCTCCCTGACAAAAAGTAAAACAAAGACTACTAGGAAGGCTAAAAAGCCAGGTATCTCACGTACACTTTGCAACAGACCAATATCTGCACCGGTAAATGCTGCCTTTTCAATGACAAAGTTATTAAGTAGCGTATTCCAAACAGCAAATGAGAGCGGCATCGAAGCTGCCAGAATAAGCAAAAGAATTTCAGGCCGGCGAAGACGTTGTAGCATAAATGACCTCCTATAGCTAAGGCCCGCAATATACGCCCTCAATATCCAACTGTAAAATTATAAAAATAGCGCTGAGGAATGAGTTTTTCATCGAAAATATTGCAGTTCATGAAATCAAATACTAATTAAGCCATTAAATAGTGGTAACACCTACCAACAGTTTTCTCAACCGCCAGTAAAACTGGTGAACAAGAAGTACCAATTGGCAAAGTAGCAAGCAATCTATTTATGTATTAATTCCCGCTAACCATGTATTTTTAATGAGATGAGGAAGCTTAGCTCACTATATATAATGACTAGAGTCAGACAACTCTAACCAAAACTCACCTATGCTTTAACTGCTGCATATCTAGGCACCTTACTCCACAGCATGACTGATTACCGACATAGATAACTCTTGGAGGGAAAAATGCGTATTCATTTCTGGCGAATTTATCATCTTACTTTAGTCATGCTATTTACCGCACTCCCCTTCCTATCGGCGAACGCCGTTGCTCAAGAAGATAACTTACCTGACAAACTTAAATTAAACGAATGGAAGGTGCCCTGGGAGGGGCTCCCCAGAGACCCGCATGTGGACAGTAAAGGGAATGTCTGGTTCTGTGGACAAGCGGGTAACTACATCGGGAAGTTTACACCCACCTCTGAAGAATTTAAGCAGTATGAAATACCTGAAGGTACTCACCCTCATAACCTGATTGTGGATTCAAACGATATTGTTTGGTATGCAGGTAATCGCAATGCGCATATAGGGCGATTAGACACCAATAATGGGGAAATTAAACAGTATCCAATGCCTGAAGGTATCAAAGACCCACATACGTTAGTCTTCAGTCGAGAGGGAAATATCTGGTTCACAGCCCAGCAAAGTAACCGCATAGGCCTGCTAAATATACAGAGTGGCAAAGTTCTAAGTGCCACCCCAACAACCGCTAATGCCCGCCCCTATGGTATTAAGATTGATGCCCAGGGAAACCCCTGGGTAGCTCTATTCGGCACCAATAAGTTAGCTCACGTAGACGCAAAAACCATGACCATAAATGAGGTTAACCTGCCACGCCCAAGTGCTCGCCCTCGCAGACTGGAAATCGATCCTACCGGCAATATTTGGTACGTAGATTATCCAGAAGGCTACTTGGGTCGCTATACTCCGACGACCAAGGAGTTTAAAGAGTGGAAACTACCCAGTAAGAGTCCACGCCCCTATGGAACAGCACTGGACAACAATAACCGGCTCTGGGTCGCTGATACTGGAACGATTCCAAATATCATTTTTGCCTTTAACACAGAAAAAGAGAAATTCACAAGCAAGACCCCAGTTCCAAGTGGTGGAAATATAAGATATATGTATTTTAACAATATGGATGGAAGCTTTTGGTTTGGTGTTGATTCTGGATTTCTCGACCAGGGGATACCAAAATAGAAGTATATAGCTCTATTGACATCAATCGATGTATAGCGTAGCTGCAACAATTCTATATATCCTGACACAGGGCCAACTATTTAAATACGAAATTCCATGTAGAATTGTAATTTTTTCAGCAATACTTTCAGCCATTCACGGCGCTCTAGTGAGGCAACCATTGATGTATTACCTTCTTGGTAACCGTTATAGTTATAGGTGCTGAAGTATTCGCTTCAAATAAATCAAACTCTAGCGACCCTACAAAATAAAAAGCGTGCAGCAATCATTAAATAAACTCATAAACGCAATTTACAATTATGGAACCGAAACAGACCGGGATAGCATATGATAGCATCACACATCTATGGGAACGTAAAGAGTTCAATAGAAATAACGGTATTAGCCAGTATAAGCGAGCACTTGGCTTTGCAAAAAATAGAGGCGCAGCATTAGATGTAGGGTGCGGCTGCACAGGAAGGCATATCGAGCTTCTACAAACTGAAGGATTTGCTACCGAGGGGATTGATGTCTCTGAGAAAATGATAGAGATCGCCAGAGATAAGCACCCTAATGTTCACTTCTATCTTGAGGATATATGTGAATGGAAAGCAACAAAAAAATATGACTTTATAAGTGCATGGGATAGCATCTGGCATATCCCGATTGAAAAACAAGAGGAAACAATAAGGAATCTAGTGTCTTACTTAAACAAAGAAGGCGTCCTAATATTCTCCTTTGGCGGAACAGATAAAGAGGGCTATCATACGAATGATGCGATGGGACCAAGATTATATTACTCTACGTTAGGCACAAATAAATTTATACAACTCCTTATTTCATCTGACTGTATTTGTAGACATCTGGAGTACGATCAATCACCAGAATTACATGCCTACATAATTGCTCAGAGGATATAATTATTTTATATACAAACTTTGACCCCTTTCCCTCAGTCATGGGTAGCCGATATGTTAGCCGGAGCAATGCTTGTTTGGTTTATTCTTATGGGCCTCAGCATAGCTTTTGTTATTTGGGACTCAATCACTAACGCGCCAACCAGTTGGGTTCAGCGCCTAGCTTGGATATTAGTGATTCTGTATACCGGTATCATCGGTTTAATCTTCTACCTACTCACCTGTCGCCGACCCTTTCCAGGGAGCCATGATCAATTCACCAGGCCAACATGGAAGCAAAGTGTAAATAGCGAGATGCACTGCCTTGCAGGTGACGCAACAGGAATACTTATTGCAGCGTCCATTGTACCCACACTGGGTCTCACCAATGGATGGGACTCGATAATTGAGTACTTGGCTGGCTTTATTTGTGGCTTGTTCATTTTCCAGGCAATGATGATGCGAAGCATGTATCAGGGAAACTACTTAAAAGCAGTAAGTAAAACTTTCTTTGCAGAAACTGTATCGATGAATATGGTTATGACTGGAATGATACCCGCTATGGTGATTTTGACTTCTATATGGCCAAATTCTGAGGCCCCAACAAACGCTACCTTCTGGTTTCGTATGAGTTTGGCGACCATTGTTGGTGGAATTTTTGCCTACCCTATTAACTATTGGCTGGTAAAAAATCACCTGAAACATGGGTGTATGACCCTTCCAGGCAAAGATAGAGCCGCGCCCAACCTTGGTCACTGCTCCCATGAATGTGCCCAAAATTCAACGCCGCATATGTATGATTCCTTCCAAGAAAAATCAGATCGGATGCAAATGCATTCTCTATCGATAGTACATTCTACCCTATGGATCGTGGGCACATTCATTATTCTCTTTTTTTCCCTCTATATCACGAATAAAATCACTCCGTTGCATTTTTGAAATTAAGAGTATAGATACCCTCCTTAACTATAAGATCCGGAAATTTTCTTCTCCGGCATTAATAATTTTTTAATTTGATGGTGGCTGCCAATTGATAACTGGACTTACGCCTTCAGTATTACACAACCAAATGACTGCCCTTACACCGATTTTTAACTGCCCATTAGTATCAAAGAGGCTTTCCCAATCACTGGCGTGAAAGGATTTATCCCGGAGACGAAATTGCCCAAGAACTTCTTTCCAACCTGGCATAGTTAGATTGAGAACCTCATTCGTTCCATCATCAGTAGCAATCCATACCTTAACCCCTTCTTGCTCTCGCTCAATTTTGGTGATCTGCCCCTGCCAGGATGTTAACTGGTTTCGATCACAGGTCACGTAGTTTGGAACGGCAAGTCTTTGAGCCAATAAGTCCCGATTATTCAAAGCAATCAAGCTCAGTATTAGACATATATAGTGTTTTCTATTCATATTAAAAAAGGGGGGAAGCCCCCCTTAACTATTACAGGCCACGATAAGTCACACTTTGCTCATCCGCTCGTGTGGCCTGGCCTTCAGTAAACTCGTACATACAACTATCGTCGGTATAATCCATAAAGTTAGTTACTGGATCTTCCCCATCTGCATTTCTTCCCCTGGTACAGGTATCTCGCCCTACCGGACAACCATATGCAGCCGATCTCTCCGCAGGCGTATCTGAAACATAGTCCCCCTGTCCAAAACATCCTCCCTGGAACGTATGGTATAGACCTAACCAGTGCCCCACTTCATGAGTCAGGGTATCCCCTTCGTTATAAGGCGCAGCATCACCTCCGGGTACAGAACCGGTTAAAATCACAACACCATCATCCAGAGGATCAGAGGAATAGCTACTTGGAAATGTAGCCCAGCCAAGTAAACCATCACCAAGTTCAGCCACATAAATATTCAAATCCCCAGCATCGCCAACCCGTAATGAGGATTTCATAGCCTGCTCAGCTGAAGAGTTGTACCCAACGTTATACCAAGAGTTGTTTGCAGTAACAGTTGTTGAAACCAAGTTAAAGGTAAATGGAGTATTTGCGTAAGCATCATTCAGCACATTCATTTGTGCATTGATTTCACTATTTGATAGCGCCCCATTATTACTTCTGTCAGTAATTACATGAAAATACACATCAACCTCAACAGAACCTACCGGACGCAAGGTATGCGCCACACTTTTTTCACTTAGTCCACTACGCAAAGTAGAAAAATGCTGTTCTTTTAATGCAGCTTCCTGAATGGAAGGGTGATCTGTTCCACAACGCTTTAGTCCGCCACTATTACTAGCAGCCTCAACAGAAGAAACACTTTGAGCGAAACCAATAGTTGATGATGCAAACATGCACAATGATAACGCAGCTTTTATCGAAACACTGGAAATAGTCTTCCTCATAACCTGAGCCTTAATTTTATTATTAAATGGAACTCCCAATAAGAGCCCGCCAACTTTCCACGCTCAGGTAAACCCTTGTCAATAGAAGTAATTCTTAAATTGAGGATAATGACATCAAACTCTTTAATGCGGCGCAATGTTCAACACGAGTATTTAAGATTAAAAACAAAAATTAGAAATCGCCCCCAAATAGTTACAACTGAAATAGTCCTCAAGAATGCTAAAGCCAACATTTACCATCAAAATATAAACTCAGCGCACTTAAAAACCACCAAATAAATTCAAAACTTATTGACTACCCAACCTCACAGGCGATCACAAGAATGAATATCAAATATCTTCTACCAAAAGAGTCCTATTTAACTTATGCCTAACCAAGAACAAATTTTATTTTCGAGCAACACACTTCCTCAGGGCGAAAATTCAAGTTTAAAACCTTCAAATCCAACTCAATTTTCACGCCCCCTCTCCTCAGCAGGGGAAACTCCTTCCAATTAGAGTAAACATTGGCACTAGTAATTCTCTTTAATCTCATCAACTTTCATCTAAAAGCCTGCATAAAACTCCCGATCTCTACTCCACACAACATCATCTTGCGAAGTATTTACTCACCATTAAGCCAGGATATGAATTCATATCATCATCAAAAGCAGCATACAAATTGAGCCAACCCGCAACTTTAACTAACATTTGTTACTCAAATATGCAAAAATATCTTCCTGAAAAGACCACTCAAAGCACTGATATATCACATCATTACTTTGTGTGTTAGATATCACAACGCACTGGATTGTCAGATGGAAAAGCTTGCTATATTTGTTGATGTGCAAAATGTTTATTATACATGCAGACAAATATATAAAAGAAACTTTGATTACAATAAGTTTTGGCAGGAAATAACGAAAAATAGAAAAGTAGTAAAGGCTATAGCCTACGCCATCGAACGAGGCGATAAGAAACAGCAGGAGTTTCAAAATATATTGAGATCTATCGGCTTTGAAGTGAAATTAAAGCCCTTCACACAAAGGTCAGATGGATCTGCCAAAGGAGATTGGGATGTAGGGATAACTATAGATGCCATAGAGTATTCAAGCTTCGTGGATACTGTAATTTTAGTTTCAGGAGATGGCGATTTTGACATTCTAGCTCATACTCTAAGAGTGAATAGAGGCAAGAATATTGAAGTGTATGGCGTTCCGGAACTAACAGCTGGAGCATTAATTAATGCCGCAAGCAAATTCACACCTATTGAAACCAGATTACTACTTTAACAATTACGGAGGTACAAGAGCTCTGAATTACGGCAGTGTCTCAGTAAAAATATGTGAGGCTCATATATTAAAAATGTTCCCTGAAAGGCTTCGCCCCCTCATCAGCTTCAGCTGTTAAGAAACCAAAGAGACCACTTAATTGATCTAACCTGAACATGAAAACACCTCAGAAAGCACATAACAAAATAATTCAGGATAAAACTAACACATTAAATAAAAACCAAAATCAAACAATGGGGCTCAATTAAGAAAAAACCGGCACTCAAACATCAACAGCAATGAAAATCAGGGAATATTAATTTCAGCCTATCGGAAAAACTATCAGTGCCAGAAAATCAAACTAACTATACCCCCAAACATAAAATCAATAAGTACAAGTAGCAGACTCATACAGACCACAAGCCCATTCACCACATAGACTTACCTGTTACTCGACCTGCAATCGCTTTAACATTATTCTACATTGCCGCCACCTGATAAAACGTCCCGAAATGCAACGCCCGGAGAAAAACCTTTAAAATATTACTGCACCAAATGATATTCATATTAAGTTACACACATAACTTTCAAGGCACTCTAGACTCCATATAAATCCTTATCCCCATGCCAACCCAAACACATAACAGCCCAATGACATCAATTTCTTTTTAAGCTTCCACATAGACAACCAACGCACAGAGATTAAATAGTCAGTTAACTGCTATTGTTTCTAAGTCGATGTACACTTAATAAAACCAAGAAGAGTGAATTATGGCTATCAGAATCCTATCTATTGATGGCGGGGGAATCCGAGGGATCTTACCTGGTCAGATATTGGTATCTCTTGAACACAAGCTAAAGATGAAGTCAGGTAATCCAGATGCCAAAATAGGCGAATATTTCGACTTGATAGCGGGAACAAGTACCGGCGCAATATTGGGCGCCGCATATATCTGTCCTAACAAGAATGGAAAACCAAAATTTTCTGCCCAGGATGCTGTCAGCCTCTACCTTAAGGAAGGCGAGAAGGTATTTGGCTCAGGCTCATGGCCTTTTCTAGAAAAGTTAAAGTTATTGAAGGAGGAAAAGTACTGTTCCATGGAGTTGGACAGGGTTTTATCGCAATTCTTTGGGAAAATTAAACTTAGTAATCTATTAAAGCCCTGCTGCTTTGTTTCCTATGATATCAAAAAGCGGGAACAAATCATTTTTAGGCAACATTGTGCCATAGTAAAGAATGAAGACTTTCTGGTTAAAGACCTTCTACTGGGAAGCACCGCAGTACCAACCTATTTTGAGCCAGCACGCATCTTTTCACTCCCCCCATCCAACAATAAATATGTCTTAATTGATGGCGGCATGGTAGCCAGTGATCCTGCTTTATGCGCCTACTCCGAAGCCATAAAATTCAGCGGGGTCTCTGGGATGAAGGATATGGTTATTGTATCTCTGGGTACTGGCAGGCAACTTTCAGGATACAAATACAAGGAGGTTAAAGATTGGGGGATACTCAATTGGGCAAGGCCCGCCATTGATATCGCCGTAAATGGAAGCGCGCAAATGGTTCATTACTATATGAAGCAAATTTCTTCTACCGTAGAGAATTCAAATTACTACCGGATACAACCGAAGCTTTACACTGCTGATTCAGCTATGGACAATTCGACACCAGAAAACCTGAAGAAGTTAAAAAAAGCGGGAGAGAGGAATGCAGAGTATTTTGATAAAGAGCTGGAAGAAATAGCTACTATATTAGTCAACAACCAAGGGAGCCATAGGTATCAGTAATGCTACTGATCGGGACCAGCGCTGGCTTTATCAAATTACAGACATAGAAAGTCATACTACTTATCAGAGCTTAGGTATTTTTCTCGAACCTGGTTAATCATACCTCCGGCTTCAAGTACTTCAATTTCGTCCTTAGCCAAATCACTCCGCAAGTTAATACACTCTCCAGATGATTTAATTATCAATTTAATTGAACTGCTTAACTTTATCTGTGCAATTGGATTGTCCATTTCAAGAGCTACACCCTGCTCAAGCCGATCGTAATCATCAAATTCTTCAAATAGCAATGGCAGTACACCAAAGTTAATAAGATTACGCCGGTGTATACGGGCCATACTTTTTGCAATTATGCACCTTACCCCAAGAAAGCGTGAAGATACTGCCGCATGCTCACGGCTGGAGCCTTGTCCATAATTCTCACCACCGACAACAAAACAGTCTCCATTGAGATTCACTGCCCGATCATAAAACGATTCATCGATTCGTGAGAATGTATAACGGCTGATGGCAGGGATATTTGAGCGTAGCGGTAAGATTTCTGCTCCAGCAGGTAATATTTCATCAGTGGAAACATTGTCCCCTGCTTTCAGCAATAATGGGCCAGTTAAAACTTCCGGTAGTTTTTCAAAATCAGGAAGGGGCTTGATATTTGGCCCTTTGATCAACTCAACTGCTACTGGGATTTCTTGAGGCGGCTGCAGTAACGGACGTATATCAGGTAGATATTCCGGCTCATGGAAGCTAGGGTAGTCCATATCCAGGTCACGAGGGTCAGTGATCACCCCTCTTAACGCACTGGCAGTGGCCACTTCGGGGCTGCATAAATAGACTTGGTCGTCTGCGGTGCCTGAGCGGCCACGGAAGTTACGTGGGACCGTACGCAAGCTGATACCACCACTGGCGGGGGCCTGCCCCATGCCGATACAGCCACCGCACCCAGTTTGATGCAAGCGAGCTCCCGCTTGTAGCAATTTTGTCAGATCTCCACTCCGACTAAGCTCTTCGAGCAACTGACGTGAGGTTGGGTTGATGTCAAAGGAAACGTCATCGGCTATTCTGCGACCTGAAACCACGCGTGCGGGTATCGCAAAGTCTCTCAACCCTGGGTTGGCAGAAGATCCAATATAGCTCTGATAGATAGGACGGCCCTCCACTTCACGGACTGTCACGACTTTGTCTGGGCTTGATGGACAAGCAATTAACGGCTCGAGGTTTGATAAATCAATAGTATCTTCTTCGTCATAACCCGCGCCTTCATCGGCCGTCATTTCGACAAAGTCGTTTTCACGATGCTGCTGCTTTAGGAAAGCCCTTACTGCTTCATCGGCAGGAAAGACGCTGGTGGTAGCGCCCATTTCCTGTCCCATATTGGCGATCACATGGCGATCCATCGCTGTCAATTTATCCAGGCCGGGGCCGTAATATTCAACAATCTTGTTAACACAGCCCTTAACAGACTGCCGACGCAACATTTCCAGAATGATGTTCTTAGCGCTAATCCATGGCGGCAGCTCACCTTCGAGCTTCACACCGAGTATTTTTGGCATTTTCAGTGCAAAGGGGACCCCAGCGATGGCCATTGCTACCTGTAAGCCACCGGCACCAATCGCCAGCATCCCCATAGAACCCGCTGCACAAGTATGGCTATCGGCGCCAAGTAATGTCTTACCGGGCACATCGAAACAAGCCATCTGTACTGGATGGCTGACACCATTACCGGGCCGCGAAAACCAAATTCCAAATTTACGACAGGCACTTTGCAGGAATATATGATCGTCGGCGTTTTTAAAATCCGTCTGTAACAGGTTATGGTCTACATATTGTGCTGAAAGCTCGGTCTTGATTTGAGACAAACCAAGTGCCTCAAGCTCCAACATGATAAGTGTTCCCGTCCCATCCTGAGCTAGCGTCTGATCGATCTTTATCTCTATTGGGCTGCCAGGCTCCATTGATCCACTCACAAGGTGGCTTTGGATAAGTTTCTGCGCAAGATTCATAGGCATAAAGGGATACCCGGTGAGTGAGATGGAGCTTTCTAGTATTGATGTAACTATATCTTGATCATTGTAGCTCTAACATACGCTAGCGCTACCTGAACCGTTTGCTTCCGCAGTTTTGTAATCTCTGACAAATGACTGAGTATATGCAGCCACATACGCTAGATAGGGGAGTAATTACTAGAAGATAGGGATTTAATTCAATCCAGAACTTCTATTTAATCAGTCAAAATAAAAAGTGTTCTTTGGAAAGAAACTTTTTCGCAAGATTAGCAATTGCTTATGGATTCAGCTCACACACAATTATATTAATTTTCTTCTCCACAAGCTGCCCTGTATTACTTTCTCCATACTCACTATGCTTCCCGCGGGATACAACTTTAAACCCAGCATCAGACAATTGGGTACAAATATCACCCTCATCAAACAGTCTGAATCCATATCGAGTGAATGGTAGATTTTGCATAAAAGATTTATCGCCAAAAGCCAGGCATAACTTTCCTTTAGATGCTAGTACTCTGGAGATCTCTGCAAGATGAGTTTTTAGGGTGTCCCAAAAATATATTGTGTGTACGGCTAGAACCTTATCGAACTGTTTATCGGCAAACGGCAGGCTTTCTGAGCTTCCAACTAAAAATTCCATTTGCCCCGACTCTATATATTCAAAATTTAGACCCTTTGCGGTTGCAACCATATCGCTCGACCAATCAATACCGGTATAGCGGACACAAGATCCCTTACGAATTACGTCAACTGCAAATTTGCCATTGCCCGGACCAATTTCTAGAACAGAATCACCATCTACCACATTGAGAGCTGTTAAAGCGGCAAGATTCGTTGCTTCATTCGCTTTGTTCATTTGTTGCGCGGTTTCTGAGGCCAATGTACCAGATGGTTTTCTAAGCTGCTCAGCAATAAGCTTTGGATCTTTTGACATTACTATTCCTTCAGCGTCAAAAATAAAATACTAACCAGATAATTTATTCTTTAAATTAACCAATCACTACCTGGGTAACCGTTTTGTTTTGAACATACATGTAAAATACAACTTATTCTACACTACCCTTTTGCTCAATATCTATCTCGATTACATTAGGTAAAATAGGGGCAGGCAGAATACCTATTAAGATATTCTGCCTGCCCATCTCAGTATTTCCTACAATGCAAATCACTTCAATATGAAAATTTGTTTTTTAAGTACCCCTATCCAAAATAGATTGCAAATTAAGCAAACTAGAACTTGTTATCTTTAATTTGGTTAGATTGCACTTATAACGACATTTAAGCATCCGTAGTATGTTCCATGAGCTTGCAAGCAATTATCATAATGACAGTAGCCACAATTGTTGGGACCACTGTAGGGATAAGTTCTGGATAAGATCCATCAATAAAATAGCCTACTAATCGGCCAACCAGAACCAACATCAATGCAATAAATCCAACCATAATATAGTCCACGTTAGATCTTATCGCTCCAAGAAGAACCATTGCCCAAATTGCGATTGTTGTCCCACCCCAAAGAGAGCGAATACTCGATAGCCCACTCACAGAATCAATAGGTTCGATAAATGTGTGGGTCAGCATGACAGATGGACTGATCATAAGAACCAATCCAGTCCCCACAAAGAATAGCGCTAAGATACCTAAAATACACCGTCCAATAGTTGCCTTCGCCATATACCCAAAACCTCCAATCAATTTGTAATCATTCAAAATCATCGAACGAGGTATAGGATATGGATAAATATGACACTATATGGCATATTTTGATAACTATGCGCACATCTACCCTCTCACGAATAGATAGACTTGAAGTTATCACCGCCCGATTAAAGTCGGACGAACCCATCACGATTGGTGAAATTGCCAAGGAAGTGGGCGTTAGCATTCGGACGCTGAATCGAGATATAGAGGTGTTGAGAAGTCGAGGCTTGCCGATTGAAACGGATGTGGGGCGCGGTGGTGGAATCCGTTTGGACCAGCGCTGGGGCGTTGGTCGTGTCAACTTAAACTATACGGAGGCTGTTGACCTGATGATTAGTTTGGCTATTGCTGAACAGATGAAGTCCCCCCTCTTTATGGCACACCTAAGTAGCATCCGCCACAAGGTAATGGCTTCCTTTTCATCGTCCATGAAAAGTAAAGTGAATGGTATAAAGGCACGTATCATCATCGGAAAATCGGCTTCTGAGGTTGTGCTCTCAAATTTCTTAACTCCAAAGCGTAAAACTGTCGAGAAGCTCCACCAGGCTTTCTTAATGCTTCAACGTATAAAGATCACCTACTGTGACGAAAGCGGAAAAGAAACACTACGAACTATTGAACCCCACTACCTCTTTCTTAGTTATCCCGTATGGTACATCCTCGCCTGGGATAAGCTCCGTGAGGATATGCGGGTATTTCGTTGTGACAGGATTGGAAAGATACAGACCTTAAGTGAAAGCTTTAAGTTAATTCCACTCACTGAATTTAAGAATAAGAGGGATGGTATATCTCCAACTGTTGTGGTCAACTCCAACCGGACACTTTCCTAAGCACATTTTTCAAATTCGATAGGGGTTACGTCCCCCAGTGTTGTATGTATCCTGCGTGAATTGTAATACGCAATATAGGCCCTCACGTCTGTTATCGCACCCTCCCTTGTCGGATAGAGGTTTCCTGTTAACCATTCCCGCTTCAGGCTACTAAAAAAACGCTCAGTAGGTGCATTGTCCCAACAATTTCCCTTGCGGCTCATTGAGCACACCATTCCATGCTGCTTTAGTAGCGCTTGGTAGCTATGGCTGGCATACTGGCTACCTCGATCAGAGTGATGCAGCAGACCTTTTGTTGGGGTGCGCAAATTGATAGCCATAACCAGTGCACGACTTGCCAGGGCCGTCTCCATCTGGCGGTCTAAGTGCCAGCCAACAATCCGGCGTGAATAAAGATCAATTACCACTGCTAGGTATAACCAACCCTGCAAAGTCCAGATATAGGTAATATCCGTAGTCCAAACTTGATTTTTAGCACTCGGTGAGAAATCCCTATTTAGAAGATTCTCAGCAACTGGCAGTTGGTGCTTGCTATTTGTGGTTAGTGTAAATCGCTTCTTCTGTTTTACTACCAAGCCGAGCTTTTTCATGAGTTTGCGGACTCGATAACGCCCAATTTCAAAGCCTTCTTTGCGCAACAGCTTCATTAACCGACGGCTTCCGAGACTCTCACGAGATTCTGCAAATAAGGCCTTCAATCGATGGCATAGCTGCCAAATCTGGCCATCTATTGGGCTATCACTACGACGACACCATTCGTAATAGCTGCTCTTATTTACTTGCATTACTCGGCAGAGCACTCTAACTGGAAAGCTACCTTGCTGCTTTTTAATAAATTCGTACTTTATTTCATTTCTTTCGCAAAGAAGGCGCTGGCCTTTTTTAGGATTTCCTTCTCCATCCGCAATTGCTTTACTTCACGTCGCAGTTGATCCAGTTCAGCTCGTTCGCCCGAATCCAACCTTACTCCGCTCTCTTCCTGCTCCAGCTCCTTTATCCAGCGTCGCAGATTGTTAGCAGTGGTTCCTACAGCCTCTGCGGCCTTGGAAATCGAATACCCTTGTTCTGAGACAAGAGCTACGGCGTCTTTCTTGAACTCCGGCTTGAATTTCCGGCGTGTACCTTTTGTTGTCATACTTCACCTCGCTAGGTAGTTTTACCATCTTAACGAAGTGTCCGGAAGGATTAGACCACTACAAACTTAATGTAACTGGAGTTAATCACAATAATACTATTTGAAATTTCTGTATTCAGCATAATTACAGAATATACAACTAAACCTCTATCCTTTTCTCCCTTGGATAAGAGGAACAATCAAGAAACACTACCAAACAAAGGCTCTCACAAAGATCGCAACAATAATTGGAACTATTTCATTTGTATCTTAGTCTATTTACGCAACATATAGACCAGAGCTATTTGGACTTGCTAAATTTAATCCACAGCCAAAAATTTTATTGAACAGGCAAGAAGTTACACAAAACCGTCCCTAAACACATGAGCACTCAAAAAGGAAGCAGAGATGCCAGGCAGTTACCCAAGCAAAATTAAGGAATTACCTCCCTACGATGGTCGCTTTGATGCTTACAAGCTTAAGGCAGAAAACAGTGATGTTCTTTTCGCATCATATCCAGCTGGAACGTCCATTCCACCCCATTCACATGACACAGATAATCATGGCGTTATCACAAAGGGGGAACTAATACTCACCATGAATGGTGACACCCAACGGATTGGCATTGGACAGTGGTACCACGTACCGGCAAATGTAGAGCACTCCGCGACTTTTGAAGTCGAAACAGATGAAATTGAATTTTGGTTTAAAGATAAAACAAGCTAAATCTCTACACGCACATAAACTAAGAGCTTTAAAAGCCAAGTCGGCAACCTGTAGATGCAGTGTAATTTATCATGAAATAGAGCTGTACATGCAGCTCGAAGAAGGACTTTAGGCTTATAAAGCCTAAAGTCCTGATCGGTAAAGATATAGCAGTATCGCGTGTGGCTTAACTCTAAGATGCTGGCAAGTTAATTACTTTGCTAAGTATTCGTCAGCACTGATCACCTCTGCATAGGCAAATTGCAGTGCTGCCATATAAGCTGCATGTATATGTGCAGCAGGAACATCGACGCCATTGAAGTACATGTCCCGACTGGCACAGGCATCATGAATAACGGTATTTTCATAGCCAAAGTCACTTGCCGCTCGGGTGATGGCATCGATACACATATGGCTCATCGCACCGACAATGACCAATTTATTAACACCTAGCTCATCCAAGTGCTTTTTAAGATCCGTACCTTTGAAACTGTTAACTTCATTCTTGAGTACTACCGGCTCACCTTCAACAGGCAGAAGGCTTTTGTGAATTTTCGCACCCTCACTACCAGCAATAAAGAATGGAGCATCCTCACTGAGAAATTCATGGCGAACATGAATAACTGGCCACTGTTTTTTGCGAAACTCAGCCAGCACTTTTACGGCTTGGTTTGACGCTTGGCCAATGCCTTCAAGAGTCCACTTTCCGCCTTCAAAATAGTCGTTTTGCATATCGACGATGATTAGCGCTGTCTTGCTCATAAGATTGTCCTTTGGGTGTGTCTTTAAAATGTACAAGCGCATGTTAGGGCGATGGGCTAAGATACAGACGTGGCAAGACCGACATAAAACAGGCAAGAACTGACAGGGGGGGGCTAGTGACCCAAACAATCCACATTGCAATACTGATGATCCCCGGAGCGGCTCAGTCGGCGACTTATGGCCTAATCGACCTGTTCCAAACCGCAAACCACATCTGTCAGGAGTCAAGTCCAGAACCCAAGGCGCTATTTGAGGTATCACGCTGGCTAATTAATGACGGAAAAGTCATACCCGAGAAAAAAGGGGCTGCTAAAGACCCAAATATCGTGATTGTACCGCCGGTACTGGAAGGTCAGGAGTACATGGAGCCACCGACAGATGTCAGTACCTGGTTGTTAAAGCGGCACAAAGAGGGGGCCGTAACCTGTTCCGCTTGTGCTGGGGCTTTTATGTTGGCCGACGCAGGTCTATTAGATGGACGCCAGGCGACCACTCACTGGCGACTGGCCGATGCCTTTAAGCAGAAGTTCCCGGATATAGAGCTGAATATCGATTCCATCCTGATTGCAGACCCAGATGTTGTCACCGCAGGAGGTGTAATGTCTTGGATTGACCTTGGGTTACACCTGGTCGGACGATACATGCCTCCCCATATAGTTATGGAGTTAGGACGTTTCCTGTTGGTGGATACGGGAACCCGTTACCAAAGTTATTACCGCAGTTTTCTACCTCCTGTAGATCATGGTGATAAAGCAATTTTAAAAGTACAGCAGCAAATTCACCGGGATTATCAACAACCAATCTCTGTTGCAGAGATGGCTCATCTCGCCAATCTGGGCGAGCGCACCTTTCTACGAAGATTTCAAAAGGTTACCGGCTATAGACCCGCCCAATATCTTCAACAGCAACGTCTGCAAAAAGCTCGCGAACTATTGGAAACAGGCACATTGCAAGTCGAACAGATCGCTTGGCAAGTGGGATATGAGGATGTCAGCGCATTCCGGAAAATGTTTCACAAACAGACCGGCCTCTCCCCCAGGGAGTATCGACAGAGATTTTCAGGTGGCTCTAAAATGTAATTCTCAGGGAAGGTTGAGTCTTGTACGTTCCAAATTTCTTAACTCACTGAGAAGGATTAATTCAACCATACAGCATCGAGTTTAGAGGAGTGTTGTTTAAAACAATCGAAAAAAAATTGAACCTGTAATATCCTATCAACAAACACCCATTATAAAACATGAGAAAATATGACAGTTGGATACTCACTTGTAAATAATACAAAAAAAGAGCAGATCATATTCCTTCATTTACCCGTCAATACTATGGGTGAAATTCTTAGCAACCCCTTATCTGCATACATAGTAAAGTGGTACAAGGCCCAAAATCACAATGATAACGTGGATTTTGTATCAGATACGTACGACGACTGGCCGTTTATCAACGGATCGCGAAGCGACCTTAAGCACTATAAAGAAGTGACAAATAAAGTTGTTGATTCTTTGATAGCTCAAGGAATAATTCTGGATAAAGGCATTGTTTGGAGAGATGATGATGATCCAGATACAGTATTCATCAGAGACCTTTCTCTTGTCAGTGCCCCTAAGTAATTCGACAAAGATAACTTTATCTCTTTAAAGCAAGATAGAATTACAAAGTAACTTAGAAAGACATGTGGAAATTAATACTTAATTTTATAAATGGTGCTCTTGGTATAAGTTCCATTGAAAGCGACGAAGGAATACCCCCAGAGAAAAACGCTTCCCACCAGACGGAATTGTACGCGCTCCCTCTTTTGACTCGATTCCACACAAACAAGAACCTTTGACGGGTTCAGTCCGACCAAAAGAACTTGGTGAGGTAGTAGAAGTCATGGTTGGTGTTGATTATCCAATTTACGATGGACAAATGATACTCGTTGCCGATTTTGGAACTTACACAATTGAGCTCCCCAGTCCATGCAGTGGAATAATCGAAGAAGTTTTTTTAAGTCTAGTAGTTTAATAGGAAGCGAAACTCCCCTATTTAGGGTGCGCAAATCAATACAAAAATTAAGCAGGCATAACAATACGATAAAAACCTACAAGCTCTAACTAAAAAGTTAATCACATTCAGATAGCTGGGGAACTACTTATATTCGAGCAAATAATATGCCATTACCAACCAATAGAAATACGAATCATTTACCTTTGAAGATACCGATAAGTATCCCCTAAACCCTACACCTCCTCGCCATCTTAGAAACTGCCCTGCAATTTGCAAAGGTAAATAGCAAGACTTCAATCTCGCCAAATCCAGTGTGCTCAACGTATAAGCCAAACTCTGAATAATATTTGAAAAAATATTTTGTGAACAATTCTGGATACTCTGAAAATCAACAATTTTTTTGTTGAATTATGGTATCAGCTGAACGATCTTCCCGATATAGTGGCGCCGCCTAACCTTTACTAAAATTAGGTTAACTGACATTGCTTTTGAGATATGGGAAAGATACCAAAATGATTAAGAGAATTTTTTCGAAAAGAGACCTGAAGCTTCCAATAATTGGCGGCTTGATAACGGCAGCAAGTTTGCTATCAACAACTGTATCGGCAGCGGTCGAAATTGATATAAATCAATTGCGCCAACAATCAAAAATTATGTTCGGCACTCTCTCAGAAACTATGCCAGGCAGTGAGAATGACACCCCAGCTATGGTTGAGCTTGGAAAAACACTGTTCATGGATGAACGGCTTTCAGTCAATGATAGCCAGTCCTGTAACAGCTGCCATCAAGTGGGGAACTACAATGGCACGGGCGTTGACAATGAAGCGACATCACCGGGAGCTTTACCTGGTACCAAGGGTGATCGCAACTCTCCAACGGTCTGGAATTCAGGATTCCAGATGGCTCAATTTTGGGATGGTCGCGCAGAGGACCTGAAGGAACAGGCCAAAGGTCCAATTCTAAACCCTGTAGAGATGGGAATGCCTTCGGAAGAGGCTGTTGAAACAAAGATTTCAAAAATTGCCGAATATCAAATAAGTTTTAAACACGCCTTTGGTAAAGACAATGCTATCTCTTATGACAATATTGCTCAGGCCATCGCAGCGTTTGAGCGCACACTGATTACAAGTGATCGTTTTGATGATTTTATGAGTGGTGACGATCAGGCTATGACGAAAAGTGAGTTAAAGGGCTTACAAACCTTTATCAATACTGGTTGTTCAGCATGCCACAATGGTGCAACCTTGGGTGGAAACATGTACCAGAAGATGGGGCTGGTCAACCAATATCCACACCAAGAAGACTTAGGTCGTTATAAAGTTACAGGCCTTGAAAACGATAAAATGATGTTTAAAGTTCCAATGTTACGCGATGTAAGCAGAAGTGCCCCTTATTTCCACGACGGGCGTGTAGAAACCATTGAGCAAGCAATTTACGATATGGCTTGGTACCAATTGGGACAGAAACTAAGCACACAACAAGTAGATGATATTGCAACTTTCCTAAACGCTTTAGAACATCAAACTCATTAAACTATTTCCCACCCTTCGGGGTGGGCCCCGTTCACTTTAATTATTTAGCCCTGCCTTTGCGTATCAGCCACACTCAGAAATAGCAGCCAGCAGACCAAACAGTTTCCTGATTACTAACCAGTAGATAATGTAAAGCGTTCCACCAATATTTATACCAAGTCGGAAAAATGAAACCCGTAGAAAGATGTACGGTTTTCAGCCACCGATTTTCGGCAGTTCCATTAAATTACCACTCACTACTTGAGTATTCGGTCAGTAGATTCCCTTATACGCTTTTCGCTTTATAGATAGTGTAGCTTGCTATATGAGCCTGACAAAATAGTAATTATGAACATTCCCCTTACGAATAAAAGTCACCCGTAGCGCTCAACTCCTAGCAACAATCTCAAAACAAGACAATTAAACAGCTTTATGAGTATTTTAAATAACACAAAGAAATAAAACTAATCTACTTTGCCATACTCACTGTATTAAAGGTTAAGAGTACAGGCAGATCAATGAGATTTAGGCTCGCATCAGCCATCACCATATTAGTTATCGTAGCGTTTTTAGGCTTGGTGTACGTCTACAATTATCGATTGACCCAAAGTATTCAGTTTGATGCCCGCCCTGTTGCCAAGAAGTTCATCAAAAGTAACGATTCCTTTAGAGATAAAGATACTATCAACATTCTTATCATAGATGGCGGAGGCATACGTGGCTTGATACCACTATATGTCATTCAACATATCGAAGAGCAAACCGGCAAACCTATCGATGAATTGTTTGATGTTTTTAGTGGAGTATCCACTGGCGCCATCATCGCCACTGGACTTAATGTGACTCAAAAATCATTTAAAAATGATCAGCCAAGAACTGAAAACCTTAAGTATCAAAGTGATAAAATTATAGATATTTATAAGCGAGAAAGCAGATACGTATTCTCTGTACCTTGGTATCACAAATTATTAACCTTTAATGGTTTTATCTCCCCTCGCTTTAGCGGTGAGCGCTTAAGTCAAACCATGGAAAAACATTACACTGCCAACTTGAAGTTTACGAGCCTAAAAAACTACATCATTATTCCCTCTCTCAACATTCATATGGGGCAGCTTCAATTATTCAAAAATCGTGGAGAAGCAATCAGTAAGCTGCCCACAGACACACTGTATCAACTCGTAACCGCTGCAGCTAGTGCGGAAACGCTATACCCACCTGTCGAATTCGTAACTACTGGTCAGGATATTCACCAGCGCTATTATGCCGATGCTGGTATATACGCAAATAATCCAGCCAGTATTGTTTTACGCGAAATTATTAGAGAGTTCCCTGAAAAAAACTACTATGTGCTGATTCTCGGGGCCGGTACGTCTCCACTAAGTACAATGGAAGCTAACTACAGAAACTTAAAAAACTGGGGAAGAATTAACTGGGTGAAAGACCTTATATCTAATGTACAGAGGTCCATGGATGACCAACAAGTATACACCTTGGAAATCGCAGAATCCCTTAGCCCTAAAGGGAGAATAAAATACAACTACTTAAATGTAGAGCTTGTTAATCCATATGTTGATCCATTTGACTATAAAGCAAGTAAGAATCTGAAAGTTCTAGCAGATAGGCTTCTTGAGGAAAATAAAACGGAGGTTGATCAGGTAGTAAACATCCTCAAGGACAAAGGGTAACTATAACGCTGGAGAATACTCCACCTGATCAGTTGAACTTGCCTTTCAGTGTTACCTTGGATGAGAAGCCATAGTGGGTTTGCATGCATTAAAGCCAGAAGATTTGAATTGAATCACACTGAATACAGATAGTGTGTTCAACTAAGGCAAGGTAAGATCATACCCATACCTTCTTGGATTGACCATGGATATAGGTCGTTAGCAATGAACACACGCCTTCTTAATCTCGATGTACTACGGGGGCTTGCTGCAACTTTGGTTGTCTGGCAACACAGTAGTGAAGTCTTTATCCGCAACCCATCCATCGCCCAGCACGGCTCGGCACTGGCTGAATTTATCAGTCAACTGGATTTTGGCCGGATAGGTGTACTTTGCTTTTTCCTAATATCCGGCTTTGTCATTCCCCACAGTCTTCTTGCATCTAACCGTATTCTTAAGAGCTTTGCTATCCGTCGCTTCTTCCGCTTGTATCCCGCTTACTGGTTATCTCTGACTGCAATTATCGGACTTACATGGTTGCTCACTGACCGAACATTCTCTGCATCTACCATTCTTGCCAATACCACAATGCTGCAAGGCCTTATGGGATTTGAAAGTGTTCAGATTCTATATTGGACTCTCACTGCAGAGCTGCTTTTTTACTGTCTCTGCGCACTGATGTTCACCCTTCGACTACTAGGGAATCCCAGATATCTACTCTTAGTGTGCTGGGGGGCACTATCGGTATTTGTCAGCATGCAACTTTTAGGGCAATCATCCACTCCAATTTCCCAGCTTCCCGCCACCACTACTTACCTCCCCTTTGCTATCGCAGTTATGTTCTGCGGAACCCTACTCAGGTATTGCTACGAAACAAGGCGCGGTTATCGTTATATGCTTTGGGGCCTGGTTTCGACTTTCTCGATACCACTACTCGTTATGGCCATGCACCTACTAGGTAGGTCGATCAGCGAAACTCCCCTCCGCTTTGTATCATCTCATTTCATCGCTTTAGCTATCTTCCTCGTTTTTGTATTACTTCCACCAAAGCCAATACGACATTTAGCCGCTCTAGGGACTATCAGCTATTCCATTTACCTGTTTCATTTAGTCGTTGTCTTTTTCGGCAACTGGGCCATAAGCCAACCTTGGGGACAAGGGCTTAAAAGTATTTCTCTATCCACGTTGCTTGTGGCAGTAACACTACTTAGCTTCGCTTTGGCGGCAGCCATTTATTGGTTGGTGGAGAGGCCCTGCATGCAATTTGGGCGCTTTTTGAGCGATCGAAACGGCGGGTTAAACAGGTCAGGGGAAATATTAAGGGGGAGGTAGTGTGGAAAACTATCGGAATAAGTTAGGGGCCTGGAAGCAAAAAAATAGCCGTAGACTTATTAGTCTACAGCTATTTTTAGCAGCCATTATTGAGTGTCTACTGCGCCCACAACAAGCTGATAGCAATAGTCCACATCATAATGCCCACCAGTACATCGAGTACCTGCCAGGTTCTGGGGTTCTTAAATAGCGGCTGCATCATGCTGCCACCCACTGAAAGAAGAGTGAACCATAACAGGGATGCACTACATGCCCCCAGCACAAAAAACCAGGTTCCATTGCCAGCATACTGCGCCCCTACAGAGCCAATCAGTACAACCGTATCCACATACGCGTGTGGATTAAGCAGGGTTAAGGCTACCGCGGTAATCAAGGCAGAACGGCGGGATTTCATCCACTCTTTTTGCTCTCCAAGACCTTTGTTAGTGAAGGCCGAACGGAAAGCCATGGCACCGTAGGAGAACAGGAAAGCAGCACCGAGCCAGGTCAGCCAGATCATCCAGTCGCCACCCGCTTGTGCGAGATTTGCAACCAGGAACACACCACCTGTAATCAAGGCAATATCCATCAGTACGCATAAAGCCGCGATACTAAAGTGATATTGTCGACGGATACTCTGCGTCAGCAGAAACGCATTCTGCGCTCCGATCGCCATAATCAAACTGATGGTAGTCAAAAAACCTTTTGCGAGCGGCGCCAGCAACAACCCTGAAAACACGATGCCTCCTGTGTTTCATTCTCTAATTTGGAAGTGCCCGCAGGGCTGCGGGCCTGAATAGTGGCGCGAGATTAAGAGTCAAACTAGAATAAGTAAACTTAATTATACTGATCCCTCATAAGAAATTCTTATGCTAGACCTAAAGCAACTCCAAGCCTTTGCCTTTGTCGTAGAGGAGCGCAGTTTTGACAAGGCTGCCGCCCTACTCCATGTCAGCCAGTCTGCGATTTCCCAACGAATCAAAGCCTTAGAAAGCCAGGTTGGCCAAGCCCTATTGATACGCTCCAACCCTTTGCGGCCCACTGAAGCCGGCCTCAAAGTGCTGGGGTACTACCAGCAAATGCACTTGTTACAGCAAGAGCTTCTCACTGATATCGATCCAGAGGGGGGCAAGACTCGCTATAGCAACCAGAATAAGGTTCGGATCGCACTGAATGCAGATAGCTTGGATACCTGGTTCCTGGCTGCCATCACACCATTGATTCGATCCCAGCAGTTGCTCGTGGATCTAAAGGTCGACGACCAGGACGCTACCCATGAACTGCTGAAGAATGGTGAAGTCATTGGCTGTATCAGTTCAACAACCAGTAACCTCCAGGGCTGCCAATCAGTACTGCTCGGTCACATGGCCTATTACCCGGTATGCACCAAGGCCTTTAAGAAGAAGTTTTTTTCAGACCCGATTAAGGTTGAAGAGCTCCACTACGCTCCCACAGTGGAGTTCAACTATAAGGATCAATTGCAGAGTCGTTACCTTAAGCAGTTTTGGGGCGTGGAGACCGGTCAGTACCCATCTCATGAAATCCCCTCTTCAAAGAGCTTCCTCAGTTTCTTAACTCTGGGGCTGGGTTGGGGAATGGCGCCAGATATTCAGATCGCTAGCCTGCTAAAAAGCGGAAAGCTGGTGAAACTTGCTGAAGACCAGTATTTGAAGATTCCTCTTTACTGGCATGTTTGGAATTTAAAATCGAAATTGATTAAAGAGATCACTATCAACCTCACAGAACATGCTCGAAAAGCACTAAACCAATAGTCGAATAGTTAGTGATGGTGATGGTGCGACTGCCAGGATGGACAGTAATCCAGCTGCAGTTCACCATTTTCCAGCTGTTTTAGGGTTGAAAGTGCTTGGCGATATATATACCGATTTTCCTTATGCCTAATATCCAGA
Source organism: Microbulbifer maximicatervae (SeqCode) (assembly GCF_052467325.1). Classification (NCBI taxonomy): domain Bacteria; kingdom Pseudomonadati; phylum Pseudomonadota; class Gammaproteobacteria; order Cellvibrionales; family Microbulbiferaceae; genus Microbulbifer; species Microbulbifer maximicatervae (SeqCode). Next base: position 4,913,356 of record NZ_CP174310.1, on the reverse strand, counting down.
TTCTTGAAGTTCCGAAAAGCTTCCTGATAAATTTCTTTAGCATCGTCACTCAATAGGAAGCTAACAATATAATCTCCATGTAGTAATTCATAATTAAAGTAAGCCCCATCCAGCTTCTCTTTCTGTAAAAGCTTCGATGGTTCTGAAGTTATACGGCGAGTGTAATAATTTCCCGGTTTATCTACGATACACTGAGAATGTTCATAGCCACAATTTTTGTCAAAGCTTTGCTTAAGTCGTTCGATGCTTTGACCATAGTCTGGATCAGTTTGCCCGTATACAACACCTGAAACGCCCAAAAAAATCATCATTCCGCTACACATCATACAGGGCTCTAAAGATGTGTAGATCGTAACATTGGCCTTGGTCAAATATTGGCTTTTTTCTCCGAGACATTTCTCTGATAGACACTGCTGCATTAAACGCACTTCAGCGTGTTGAGTTTTGTCATCGCAACGCAAAACTGAATTTAGTTGGGCCCCGACTATCTTCCTGGCATCATTATCAAATAAAACCGCACCAATATTATGGCCTCTTTTATTTTTATCAGTAGGTCTGACCCAGTCCTGGAATACTATAGAATAAGCCAACAACATCAGTATCTTATCTTGCTCATCCTTAACACTCTCAGCTTTAGCTATTCCCACAAGAGAAAGTTGTGATAGAGCCAAAAATAGCAGGAAGCGAAGCAACCCGGTATTTTTACAAAAAATATACAGCTTTTTGATACTTATGAGCCCGATTAAAGCCATTTCTCCATTTCACCAATAATAAACCTGACTCTGGCGGGTACAAGTTGGGTGCGTCTTAACGCCAAATACAGTGTCTCACTAACGGGATTTTCAAGGCTATGTGCCTTAATCAATTTCGGCTTTCGAAATGCACTTACCGCATAGGCGGGTAAAACTGTGAAACCCAAACCCATACTAACGGGCTCCAGTATTAAGCTGATCTGATTGGAAAACCCTTTTTGTTGAAAAGCTTCGAGACTTCTAAATTGTGGGAAGTTCGCTCCCAATAATAGACTCGCATGGTGTATACCGTCTGGATGGCCTATGTACCCCAGCGCTAAAAGCGACTCCCAGTCAGGGGTTTTCACTTCAGCCGGCGTCACTAGCAATAACCTTTCACTGGCGATCGGCCGACTGTCAATCTCCTCTGCTTGTGGCGGGCTGGTCATTAATCCAATATCAGCACCGTTTTCCGCAATGGCCTTCTCTACATCCAGGTTGGGTGCGAAACGGCAGCTAATCGATAAACCCTGGTGGATTTTCTGCAGGGACAACAACTTGGGGTAGAGCTTCAGCCCCACACTCCCGGGGCACATTACTCGTACATCCCCATGATGGGGAGGATCTTCACCAACAATTTGCCCCAGGCTGGAAAGCTTCTGAATAATCCCCTGCCCTTCCCGATAGAGCCGATCACCAGCATCCGTAAGCGTGAAGTGTTTACCCTGCCTGACTAACAGAGCGACACCTAAGTGCTCCTCTAACTTGCGTATATGCTGGCTGACCCCAGACTGAGTCATATGCAAGCGATCCGCCGTACGAGTAAAGTGCCCCTCTTCAGCTAAGGTACAGAAGCTTCTTAACCACACTGGATTTATCATTACGAATACTACTTAAAAATATTACAAATGATAATTATACGTAATGAATTTGAAGCTGTAACTTAACCGCATTCAACAAAGGAGACAGCTATGAGTAGCGCATACCCGAGAACCTTTTCTCATATCGGTATTTCAGTGCCGAACCTTGAAGAGGCTGTGAAGTTTTACACAGAGGTACTTGGTTGGTACCTGATTATGAAGCCCACAGATATCACAGAGGACAAAAGCGCTATCGGTGAAATGTGCACCGACGTATTTGGCCCAAACTGGGGTAGTTTCCGCATTGCTCATTTATCGACAGGGGACAGGATTGGCGTAGAACTATTCCAGTTTAATAATCAGGAAAATCCAGAAGATAATTTTGAATACTGGAAAACCGGTATCTTTCACTTCTGCGTGCAAGACCCTAACCTGGAAGAACTGGCGGATAAGATTGTGGCGGCCGGTGGTAAAAAACGTATGCCGGAGCCTCGTTATTACTACCCCGGTGAAAAGCCTTATCGCATGATTTATATGGAAGATCCTTTTGGCAACATTCTGGAAATTTACAGCCACAGCTATGAGCTGATCTACAGTGCTGGTGCCTACTGATAATAAGCACTCCAGAGTTCACTCAGCATCACTCGAACGATGCTGAGTGAAATGCCGACACGGAGTTATTCAGAGGCTCCCTAATTTATTTTGGTATTACTCAATCGCTCTGGTCTGCTGTGATGCTGACTACATTACGCAAAACCAACCAGGAAACCACAAAGGCCAAAATCCCACACACCGCAATTACCCCAGCAAGTGATTCTGGTGTTCCATTAAAAACCAAACTGGTTACCAGGATAGCTACAGCCCCGATTGACAACTGCATAGTACCAGCCAGGGCAGAAGCCGTTCCCGCTATAGGCCCATGTCTTTCCATGGAAAGAATAAATGCTGTCGGAAGAACCAAGCCGAGAAACATATTGCATACGATAAGCATGCATATCAGTAGTACGAGATGATCAAAACCGGCCTCTATCACTAAATACATAGTCACCGAGCTTATTACAAATCCAACTACACCCCACTTCACCAGCTTCACCATCCCTAAACGGGCACCGAAATTTGCCGAAAATTGACTCGACAGGAAGAAACTAAGCGCATTCAGAGCAAAAGCTAGGCTAAATTCGGTTGGGGTCAATCCGTAGTAATTCGTATATAAGAATGAAGCTGCCGCAAAAAAAGCAAGTACACTGGCGAAGCCAAACCCTCCTATACAAGTAAGCCCTATATAGATCGGGTCACGCAGTAATATTGAATAAGATTCAAGCAGCGCACCTATTTTAAATGGTATGCGCTTATTCACTGGTAAGGTTTCATGAAGGCTTGTAATAGCAAGTATCAGACTTAAAAAAGTAGCAATGGATATCCCCCAAAATATGCTGCGCCAGCCAAATGAAATTAATAGCAGACTACCAATTAATGGCGCCAACATAGGAGAAATTGAAAGGACAAGAATTGCTGTCGTAAGAAGGCGAGTTGCTTGAGTACCCGTATAAGAATCTCGAATTATTGCTCGGGGAATCGACATTACCGAAGCGGCACCCACCCCTTGTAGGAAGCGAAAGGCAATCAACCACTCGATAGTGGTTGCCAGGGCACAACAAATAGATGCGAAAGTAAAAACCAGCAAACCAAAATAGAGCGGCGGTTTGCGGCCAAACATATCGGAAGCGGGGCCATAGAAAATCTGACACACCCCGAACGCAATAAAATAGGCCATCAGCGTATAAGACGCGACCTGGGTTGAGGTGTCGAGGGCCTTTGTCATCGCAGGCAATGCAGGCAGATACATATCAATGGCCATAGGACCGACAGAGCTCAAAAGCCCCAGGATCAACGCCATTTTTATAAAGCCTGAGTTCATCCACAGTCCCTAATGAGCCAACTCCACCTTGGCACCTCTACAAGACACCTCTCACAATTGCTAAAAAGGGAGAAGGAAAGAATACACCGCGCTTGGGACCCTAAGAGGCATGGATGCCGATTAGGAGCTTACAGGGATGTATTCACGGCGTGTCTCAAGTGCGGTGTATTCTTTCCTTCCACCCCAGTAGTAAGTTCCCTCATCCTTTTCGGACTGGCAGGTCAAACCTTAACCTTCAATCGTAGCAACTTAACTTAGGACCATAAGATCAGGGGAGTTAATGGCCCATGACGCTTCTATACCGTCTGCAGACGGTATAAATAAAGGTATTCCAACCCTGACCTCCAAGCGTCCAGGGGGCTCCTGTGGTGCACGGCTCTTCTTCAGCGCCTCTTGGTGGAAAAGCCCTGTCATTCTAGCAACTGTGGTAGCTCAGGAATTTTTGCCTGGCCTGCTGGCTGCTACCAGCCACAAGCCCAAGCGGAACCCGCTTTCCCCACCAACAAGACAACGTCGCCGCCTCCCTTTAAGCTCCAGACGCCCAATTACCCCGCGCGGCCGCCGTCAGCGACCCTATATCGCCAATACCCCCTGTTGGATTATCACTCTGCAACCAAACAGTGATGACGTTGATCTATTACTCAGCGCCGGGAAAATGCAGCGACTGCATATCAACACGATTGAGGGGATTGATGGGCGCTCAGGCATTCCGGAACTGGAAGACAATGAGCATATCGCAAGTAACATCACCCGGTGGCGCCACTTGTGCGAACTCAAAAGCTCCGAAATTGGATGCTATCTCGCCCATTTGAGAGCAATTCGCCGGGCATACCGCTCGGGTTTGGACCGGGTCTGTATTCTGGAAGATGATGTACAGCTAGAACCCGCATTTGGCCGCGTCTTAGCGGAATTAGAGCAACTCCCTGAAAATATCGAGATGATTCGACTGATGGGACTTAAAGTCCGCAAGCGAAAAGTCGTGCAAACCTTGAATGACGGTGTTCACCAGTTAGTGCGACCAGAGCGGGGATGGTGTGGAGCACAGGGATATTTGATTAACCGGCGCGGTATGGAGAAAGTCTTAAAATATGCCAGCCGTATTTTCGAACCCATCGACAAGGTATTCGATCACTTCTGGCAATTTGACCTAAAACTGTATGGCGTTGAACCCCACCTTCTGTGGGAAAACGAGCACATCTCCAATATTGTTAAATCCAATATCCACCGCACGCAAGTCGCCCGGTGGCTCTATTGGCTGCACCCTTTCGGAAAACTCTGGCGCAGTGTGGGCAGGCACTTTTATTTAAGACTCCACTCAAAAGAGTTCTATCCAGCAGAAAAACCCATACGGCCCACGGGGCGTACGGCGCGAATTAAATCTTAAGAACCCTGCGATCAATTCTCCCAATAACGCTGCATTTTTAAAAACATAAAAGAAGCGGTCCAGGTAATCATCACCAGTCCCGTAAGGGCTTCAAGGCCAGCGGTAAAACGCAGGTGCCCCAGGGGCTCGATATCACCGAAACCCAGTGACGTATAAGTGGTAAATGAGAAATAAGCGCAGTCCAACAGGCTGCCATTAAAATTACCCACCAAAGTGCCAAAGTAAGGCGAATTCACCATAAAGTAGTAACAGTAGGCAAACAGCCATATTTCAGCCACATGGGCGATCAGGGCGCCAAACACCCCCATCACAATCGCCAGGTTATGCTTAATTGGTATCCAGCGACCGATACGGGCAAGGGCACTCAATACTTCGTGATGAATCAGGACGACCGTGGCGACAACTATTGAATTCACCACAAAAGCAAATGCCAGATCAGCGTCGATCATGAAAGAACTCGCGCACTAAATTGCTTGCCTCTTCCGCCATGACTCCCGACTCCACCGTAATCTTGTGATTGAAAAAGTTGGCTTGTGCCAATTCCAGCTGGCTCTCAACAACACCGGCCCGGGGTTCGGTAGCGCCGTATATCAGCCGCCCTACCCGCGCATGTACCATTGCGCCAAAGCACATAGTACAGGGCTCAATCGTCACATATAAAGTGGTGTTTGGCAGGCGGTAGTTTTGTTGTTTATCTGCCGCTTGCCGCAGGGCTACGATTTCCGCATGGGCACTGGGGTCACAATTCCCAATCGGGCGATTACTGCCCTCCCCTATGATTTTTCCATCCTGGACCAAAACCGCACCCACCGGTACTTCACCGCGCTCAGCAGCGAGTTGTGCAAGCTCCAGGGCTCGCCGCATAAATCCAAAGTCTCTGGGAGTCGCCATAACGCTGCTCTATTACCTCTACTATCAAATGCCTGTTATTTATGTTTAATAAAACGACGAATAACAAAGTCCGCTTCCAGCTCCAGGCTGTCGCGCTCTTCGAGTTTCTGCCGTTCTTCACGGTTGCCCTTCCAGGCAAAAGGCGTCATAGCAAGGAAATCTGAAATGGCCTGCTTGCCCTTCAATACAAACGGGAAAGAGCAGCGCATATCGACTTCCGGCGTCAACTTCTCAATCACTTTGGGTGCGGGATGTTTACGCGGCTCTTTATAGAGGTAGTTCTTTAGTGTCCACAAGTGATCGGGGCCAGGTGATACATCTACCAGATGACCACCGACTTTAATCACCCGCTCCATTTCATGATCGGGGGCTGGGGCAAAGATCTTCAGCAGGTTATCCACCGACTCCGAGACCACCGGTAAATTCACATTGCTGGCAACCACAAACTGAGCGCCACTGTCGCGCTTGGCCGCCATACGCACGCCGGATTTTGAAATGTCGATACCGGAAAGGCCGTGGCCATGCCAGCCAGCGGACTCAAGCTCTCGCAGGTAATACCCCTCACCGCAACCGATATCCAGTAAACGGCGGCCGGGCTTGTAGGGCAAGAGCGCCGAGATACTATCAACCAAAGGCCGATAGTAGCCGGCGTGAAGAAAGCGCCGCCGCGCGTGAAGCATCTCCGAAGAGTCACCGGGATCTTTGCGGCGCTTGCGATAAACGGGCAACAAATTGACGTAGCCCTCACGCGCGCGATCAAAACTATGTCGATTGGTACAGTGCCAAGTATCTTTTCCTAGAGTTAAGGGGGCAGCACAAAGCGGGCATTGCCAAATCATTCAACTTCCTGAGTGTGTCTATTCTCTTTTACAAACGAGCGCGAAGACCGCTGCATAATCAAATCTGCCGCCTTCTCCGCAATAGCGATCACAGGCGCATTGGTATTGCCACTGATCAGGGTGGGCATTATGGAGGCGTCCACAACCCTCAGTCCATCCACACCGTGTACTTTTAGCTCGCTGTCCACTACAGCCAATTCATCACTCCCCATTCGACAGGTACCTATCGGATGGTAGATGGATTCTGCATGCTGGCGAATATAGTGGATGATTGACTCTCTATCACTCAACTTCTGCTCTGGACGCAAAGACTTTTTCTTGTAGCGACTCAGTTCCTCCTGGGCGAGGATATCCTGTGCCATTTCAAATGCCTCCACCATTACCTGCAGATCCTCGGGCTCACTCAGGTAGTTGGGTTCAATTCTGGGCAGTTTGCGTGGATCGGTGGAGTCCAGAGTGATCTCACCGCGACTCTTAGGCCTCAGGGCACAGGCGTGAAGAGAGTAACCGTAGCAAGTGCGCTTATTAAACCCGTGTTGGAAAGTCGGGACTGCCGTCATGTGGAACTGAATATCCGGGTTACCCCCCGCCAGACTGGAACTGGCAAAGCCCCCCGCCTCGGCCACATTGCTGGTTAGGGGCCCTTTATTTAAAAAGATCAGTTCTGGCAGGCGCATTGCGGTGAGAAGCTTCGGCCATAGTGCCTCGGAAAAGCTAACCGCTTCAGAGGCTTCCACTACTTGTATGATATCCAGGTGGTCCTGCAGGTTTTTTCCGACACCGGGAAGATGCGCTTGCGAAGTCACTCCAGATTTACGCAATTGGTCCTGATCCCCAATACCGGACAGCATTAATAGCTGTGGCGACTGGATAGCACCCGCACTTAAAATCACTTCCTTGTTCGCCAGGATTTTAGTGCCATCAAGCAATTCGACGCCGGTCGCTTTCTCTCCCCTGAGAATAATCCTCGCCACCTGACTGTTGGTACGAACATGCAGGTTAGAGCGGCTGGAAACTGGGTGCAGATAAGCTGTAGCCGCAGAGCAGCGGCGGCCGCGCCGTTGGGTTACTTGGTAAAAACCCACGCCATTTTGCTGGCTGCCATTGAAATCATTATTCGGCCGGTGTCCCAGGGACTCAGCTGCGCGTAAAAAAGCATGGCCCGATCGGGTTTTCCACTTTAAATCCGAGACCGACAGAGGGCCGTAGCCACTGTGGTGCGCATCAGTACCCCGTTCATTGCCTTCCGACATTAAAAAGTAAGGCAACAAACCCTTCCAACCCCAACCGGGATTACCCTCCGCTTCCCAGGCATCGTAGTCATCGCTATTGCCACGGATATAAACCATGGCATTGATAGAGCTACTACCCCCGAGGGTCCTGCCCCTCGGCCAAAACAGTTTCCTGTCATTCAGGTGCTTTTGTGGCGTGGTATGGTGGTGTAGGTTATAGCGAGTACCCGGCAGTAACTCGCCAATACCCACAGGGATGGAGATCAGGGGGCTCCGATCTTTAGGACCCGCCTCCAGAAGACAAACTCGATTCTGCTCTTCGGCACTGAGCCGATTTGCTAAAACACAACCGGCGGAGCCGGCACCTACGATCACATAATCAAAAATCATTTGAGTGGACATGGGACCTCAGCACCTTTGTAGCTGGATGGTCCACTGACGGTACACTCAAGCTGTGAATAATGACAGGCTGGAGGTCACCCAAGCATGCCCAATTCCGAATTCAGTGATGATCAGGTACTCACCTGCTGGCATAAGAATGCTCATGAGTGGACTAAAGTAGTAGACAATGCCGCCATTCCCAGCCGCCGACTGGTCACTGATGCCGCCATTGTCAGCACAATCATGGCGTACCAACCTGCGAGTATTTTAGATATCGGTTGCGGTGAAGGCTGGCTCAGTAGAAAACTGGCGGAGCAAGGTATTCGAGTCTGTGGTGTCGATGGCGTTAAAGATTTAGTGGATATTGCCAGCGCTCGAGCAGGCGCCAATGAGTCCTACCGGCGATTGCAATACGAAGAAATTTGCGCCGAAAAACTGGAACAGCAGTTTGAACTTATCGTGTGCAACTTCTCTCTCATCGGAAAGGAATCTGTCGAGCAACTATTCAGCAATGCACGCGAGTTAATGCTGCCCGGTGGGCACTTTGTCATCCAAACTCTTCACCCCCATCAAGCCTGCGGTAATAAGCCCTATCGAGATGGATGGCGCCCAGGATCTTGGGAAGGTATTGAGGGAGATTTTGAAGAGGCCGCTCCCTGGTATTTCCGCACCCTGGAAAGTTGGGTCCAGCTATTTCGCGACAACGGCTTTGCCATAGAAGCGATTCACGAACCCAGGGCCGATACCCAACCAACCCCATCTTCACTGATTATTTGTGGGAGAATTTTGCGGTAGCGCATTTTGGAACTCTTTCCTGGCACCTAAGCCCCGATCCGGTGGAAAGAGGAGCTATTCAAGACAATTTTTTCATCAGCGTAAGCACAGAAATACCAAAACAATAATAAAAAAACATTGGCGGGCCCCTGCTCACGCTCGCGACCACTTAGACAAAAATGAAAAAGTATCCATTTCATGCGGCCTCCAAGGAAAGAGATGACTTTTTCGGACTGTCCAGTAAGTGGAGTTGTATCAGCCGCCTAATTAATTCGAAAAAATGCTTTGTTAAGGGTGACCCATAATAAATTCAACGACCGCTTGCGGCCATCGAAATGAGAAGTTGACACCCAGGGGTAAACAGAATGCTACTCTGCAGTTTCCGATTCAGCGCCAATCAACTAGTGCCAAAGACCGTTGGCCTATTTCTTCTGCCCGCGTGCTGTGTCTGTTCTGCCGATGAGTTATTTATCCCAGATTCCCATGAAACCCTGAATATGGAATCCGGCAGCCTGTTTTTTTCCGACAGTGCATTTGCAATGGATAACGAAGCCCTGGTCCAGGCCGCCGAGTACTTGCGCACCAATAGTATGAGCAACGTACAGCGACGCCTGAATTACCAGTGGCTGCAGATGCACACCAATCCAGATAAGTTTAAGCCCCTGAAAGGTGGCAAGGCATTATCCAAAATCCTGCGAATGGGTCTAGAAACGTACAAGACACAGAACTCCCGCGCCGCACGTACAGGCTTGCTCAGGTACACCAACAACGAGGGCAAGATTGGCAGCTCGGTGGACTACGGCATCTCTCTGTCCGACGACAAATTCAAGTTCTCTTTTGAGCTAGAGTTTTAGGGAGCCCCTGAACTCAGGCGCGCTACCTCTCCTTCCCCGTTTACAGGTTTGTTAGAATCTCCGCCACTTAAAACCGGCGGAGATAACCGTGAGTAGCTCGAACACCCCCAAATCCTTTCCTGAACTCCCTGTTGCCGGGGTGGGTCCACGCCTGGCCGCACTGCTCTACGACCTGCTGATACTGATGGGCCTACTGGTGGTTTACGGCTTTATCGCGCTGATGGTTGCCTCTACCGTGGTGGGCCTCAACTGCCAGCCCGCGGCAAATGACTACAACCCCTGTGTCAGCGGGCCATTCTTCCAGCTGGGCGCTCTAGCGGTTATCGTAGGGTATTACTTCTGGTCCTGGAGGGCTGCGGGTCAAACTGTGGGGATGCGCGCCTGGCGTCTGCTGCTGGCGAGCCCAAACGGAGCCCAGCTCACTTGGCGCCAGTGCATCCTCCGCGCCATCGTAGCGCCGCTATCTATTGCTTGTTTGGGACTCGGTTACTTCTCTGCCTGGGCCAGATCCGACAAGGCCACATGGCATGACCTTATCTCCGAATCCGAGGTGCGCGTACTTCCCAAGAAGTCGAAAAAGTAGAAGGCCAGGGGCCCTAACGGGCCCGCTGCAGTAAATACCATCCCGCGCCAAAGCACAGCAATATCGGTAGTAGCACCGCGAGGAAAGGCGGGAAACCAAATACCAGGGAAGATGGCCCCAGCATATCCTGGACAAACTGGAACACCAGGCCAACCACCAACCCGGTAAACACACGCAGCCCGGTGGTTACTTCCCGCAGAGGGCCAAAAATAAAGGAAATCGCCACCATCACCAGACTCGCGATAGTGAGAGGCTGCAATACTTTTTTCCAGAACTGCAACCAGTAGCGACTGGAGTCTTCACCCTTGCGATCGAGGAATTTGCCGTAAGCCCACAGATTGCGCGGTGACAGATCCGCTGGCAAAGGCACCACCAGGGCGAATAACTCTGGCGAAATCTCCGCCTTCCATTCGGTCGTAGGTAACGCCTCACTCTCGGTATGCTCACCGGTGAAGATAGTCGTGCGGCTATTCTCCAGTTCCCAGCGCTTGCCGTCAAAATGGCCGCGCTCAGCAAACTCCACCTGCTCCAGTTCTCGATCAGCACCGAAGTGGTAGCGGGTAACACCGTAAAGTTCACCATCCGGCAGTGCCGCGTTGAAGTGAACAAACTCGCCGCTGTCTTTCAGCCACAGGCCACTTTCCAGGCCGCTCGCCTCCAGCTCACCCAATGCCCGGGCTTTGTCACTCTCGGCAATTACATTGGTCTTGGGAATAACAAATTCCGCCAGGCCCAAACCCAGTAAAATCAGCAGCATAATGGGCTTCATCACCGCCCAGGTAATCCGACCGATTGAGACGCCGGCAGACCGCATAACGGTCAGCTCACTGGTACCTGCCAATGAACCCAGCCCCACCAGACATCCAACCAGGGCGGAAAAGCCCAGCTGTTCATAAATACGCGCTGGCAATGTCCAACCCACATACTTCAGGGCATCGATAAAGCCGTAATCCTTCTTCAGCTCCCCCAACTGGTCCACTAATGCAAAGACCACAGTGAGGCCAAGAATAATCATCAGCGCGCCACCCACAGCAACAATAACGGTGCGGGCGATATATAAATCGAGCTTACTCACCTGGCGACTCCTTCACACCCTCGGGCAAACGCTTGGGCGGCGCCTTGCGCCAATTTCTTCCCGCTAACAACAGCAAGCCGAGCAGTAAGAACGGCGGGTGAACCAGCCAGATCATTGCCGGATTGGAGATCTTGCCGTCCTCAATCGCCCCCCTGACACCCTGCAGGATTACCAGGTAGGTGATATACAGCAGAATGGCTGGGATCATCTTCGCAAAACGCCCCTGGCGAGGATTGGTACGGGATAATGGCACTGCGAGTACTGCAACCACCAATACCAATATCGGAAGACTGAAGCGCCAGTAGAGGTAGGCCCGCTGCTGCGGATCATCGCCTTTAAGGAGATCCAGGGTTGAAGCCGATTCCATCTGGTCCTGCAAGCGGCTGCGCTCGCGAGGCACCTCTAGAATCACCGAGTAACTGTCAAATTTCATCTGGCGGTATTCCCGCTCACCGGGAACACCCTCATAGCGAAAACCGTCGCGCAGTACCAAATAGCGCAGGCCTGTCTCAGGATCTATCTCCTGTACACCTTCACGAGCGCGGATGACAATCTGCTGGTCTGCCTCAGTTTCCTCTTCCGCACCACCCAACTCAGCCAGGAACACCCCCAACATGGTGGACTTGTCTTCACTCAGCGCATCGGCGTAATAAACCGCGCGGCCGCCCTGGGAGGACACAAATCTTTTTGGTACCAGGTGATCAAATTCGTTGCGCGCCTTTTCTGCATTTAACAGGCTGGTGGAACGCTCCATACCTGCCGGAGAGAAATACAGGCTCATGGACGCCACCACCAGCGCCAGCATCAGTGCTGGAATCATGGTATAGCCCAGCAAACGCCAATCGCTAAAGCCACAGGCGTGCAGAACCGTCATTTCACTTTCTATATAGAGGCGGCCATAGGAGAGGAGAATCCCCACAAACAGGCCCAGCGGTAATACCAGTTCCAGGAATCCCGGTAAACGGAACCCCATCAGGGAGAACAGGATATTCGCCGAAATATCACCGGCGGCAGCTTCCGCCAGGTATTTCACGAATCGGCCGCTCATCACAATTAACAGCAAAATTGCGCTAACCGCTAGCGTGGCAAACAGCAGCTCGCGGCAGAGATAGCGAAAAATAATCACAGGGCGAACAAATTCCTTGGTGACAGCGGTGTGATGGTGTCTGAATCAAAAACGAGCAAGTTTCCCTCTAGGTACAGCAATCCACAGGCAGGCGGGTTAAACTTGTGCGACGCATTATCACTAAAAATTCTTGCTATGTCTCGGCCTAGAGACATGCAATCTATTGTCAGATTTTAAGGAAAGCGAAAAATGCAGTTCTCCGCCAAGGTTGCAGATATCAGTAAACAACGCAGTGCCTGCTCTATTATTTCAGCAGATGCCAAAAATAACCTCAGCGAAAGTGGAAAAAGCCTGGATAAATTGACCGGGGGAATGATTGCAAAAATCCTCAAGCGCGGGGACTTGGGGGCCAAATCCGGCAGCACCCAGCTGATCAATCTTATCGACGTTCCCAGCGAGCGCGTTCTGGTCGTACGCACCGGTAAAGGCACCATCAGCCAGGCGGATTTCCGCAAGCTGGCAGCCAGCAGTGCCAATGGAGTAAAGAACTTTAAAGAAGCCGCGAGCTACCTCTGCGAAGTAGAGGTTGAAGGTGCCGATAATCGCTGGAAAGCACAGCAAATCGCCATGGCCGCGGGTCTGGCAAGCTATCGCTACACCCTGTCCCGCACCGATGCAAAGCCCCTGCCCCTGGCGAAATTCACCATCCACGCCCCAGAGAAAAAGCAGCTGAAAGCTATTCAAGGCGGCATGGAAGTAGGTGCCGCTCAAGCACTGGGCAGTAATGTCGCCCGTGATTTGGGGGATCTCCCAGGCAATATTTGTACCCCCAACTACCTGGTTGCCCAGGCGAAGGCGCTGGCTAAAAAACATGCAAAGCTCACCACCAGCGTGCTGGATGAAAAGAAAATGAAAGCCCTGGGCATGGGTGCTTTCCTCAGCGTCTCCAAAGGCAGCGACGAGCCCCCCGCGCTGATTGCCATGAACTACAAAGGTGGCAAGGCCAGCGAAAAACCTGTGGTATTGGTCGGTAAAGGCATCACCTTCGATAGCGGCGGCATCAGCATCAAGCCGGGCCAGGCTATGGACGAAATGAAATACGACATGGGCGGTGCCGCCAGTGTCTTCGGCGTGATGAACGCCCTGGTTGAACTGCAGCCTTCTATCAACGTAGTAGGCCTGGTTGCCGCTGCTGAAAATATGCCCAGCGGCCGCGCCAGCAAGCCCGGTGATGTTGTGACTTCCATGTCCGGCAAAACCATCGAAATCCTCAACACCGATGCCGAAGGCCGCCTGGTTCTGTGCGATACGATCACCTACGCAGCCAAGTTCAAGCCCAGCGCAGTGATTGATATCGCCACCCTCACCGGTGCCTGTGTTATCGCCCTGGGCCATCACGCCACCGGTCTCTACGCCAATAACGAAGAACTGGCCAAGAGCCTTCTCCAGGCTGGCGAAACTACCGGCGACCGCGCATGGCAAATGCCGCTGTGGGACGAATACCAGTCCTCCCTGGATTCCAATTTTGCCGATATCCAAAATATCGGTGGGCGCGAAGCCGGTTCGGTAACCGCTGCCTGCTTCCTGGCGCGTTTTGCCAAAGACTACAAATGGGCACATATGGATATTGCCGGTAGTGCCTGGAAGTCCGGCGCACAGAAAGGTGCAACCGGCCGTCCGGTTCCCCTACTGGTTGAATATCTACTGGGCAAATAAGTAGCCAAAGCGCACAATAGCCGCCGGCACCATCGGTGCCCGGCGCGCCGGGCGGTCCATTGATTAATGGGCCGCTTTTGTTTTTGGCGGCGTATCAATTTGGCCGGGATTATTTGACCAGTATCTGTAATGACTCGCATTGATTTCTATATTCTCTCTTCCGACCAACCGGAACACGCCGATGTTTTTGCCTGCCGCCTGGCTGAGAAAGCCTTCCGCGCGGGTATGCGGGTATTAATCGCGGTAGACGACCCGCAACGGGCGGAGCAGATGGATCAACTGCTGTGGACATTTCGCGAGGACAGTTTTCTGCCCCACGCCCCGCAAACTGAAAACCAACAGGCGCAAATAGAAATTAACAGCGGCGAAGACCCCGCTGATCACCACGGCTTACTGATCAATCTCTGCTCCAAAGTACCCAAGTGGTTTAGCCGCTTTGAACGCTTGGCAGAAGTTGTGATCCAACAACCGGAACCATTAAAACGGTCCCGATTGCGATTTGGTCACTTCCGCGATCGCGGATATCCGTTACAATCCCATAAGATCAATTAGAGCCTCTAACTACGTCCGAGAGTCATGTCCGGCAAAAAAAACAAACACAAGCAACGCGGACAGCAGCGCAAGCAGCCCAGTGAATTTCTGGATGAACTTAATTCACTGCACAACTTGCTTGTCACCGACGAGAACAATGAAGAAATCCCCGTGCTCAGCCAAGTGGCCAAGCAGGGTAATCCTGTAACCCCTGAGCCCCCCACACTTCCCACTATTGCCGACATACCAAAACCCAGTGGGACACCAGCTACCAGTGAGTTCGAAGATATCGATACCTCACTGGAAGATATCGACCTGCCGATTTTATTTTCACCGGTTGAAGAAGAGATGCTGGCCCAGCAATCCCTGTCGCTGGCAGAGTCTGACCTGGCTCTTTTGCGCCCGCTTCAAGAGCTGGCTGTAGAGGATGAGGAACCGCAGGCTTCCGCAGAAACCGGACAATTCGGCGAAGAGCCCGTTGAAGATAAACCGGTTGAAACACCGTTAGAGCAGATTTCCCGGGAAACCAACGCTGAAGATTCCCCAGAGGCCGAACCGAAGGGGCAGCCCGAACCGCAGCCGGAGCCCCGGGCGGAAAACCCGTTCCTGCCAAATCATATTCGCTCCCGCCTCACCGGTGGACGGCCCCTGCCAGTTGAAGAAAATACCCAAGTAACCGAAGCAACAGTGGCCCCGGCCCCTGAAGTAAAGGAAGAAGCTGAACTTCCAAGCACTGAGGCCCAAGCCGCCGAAGAAGATCCAGCCGCAGACCCTGAGCCCTCCGCCAAAGAGCGCCAGCGCCAGGAATTGATCGAACAACTCGTCGCCCAACAGCTGCCCAAACTGGAGCGCCGCCTGCGCGCCCAAATAGAACACGTGGTCGACGAGCTCGGCGTTTGGGATTAAGAGACGGTCTAAGGGAGCCTCTGAATAACTCCCTAAGCTCAAATACCGCCTTTTTCCCACCAGACCCCGGCGGTATAATTGCCGCCTTTTCCGCGCAGCCCGAGCAAGCACCAGACTATCCTGAGCCAAAACGCTGTGCACGCAGTCAGTTAAACACAAGGTTTCCCGCCCGCATGGACAAAACATACCAGCCCAACGCCATCGAACAGCAGTGGTACAAAACCTGGGAGGAGAACGGCTACTTCAAGCCTTCCGGGGATACTGAGGCCAAGCCCTACAGCATTATGATCCCGCCGCCGAACGTCACCGGCAGCCTGCATATGGGCCACGGTTTCCAGGAGTCCATCATGGACGCCCTGATTCGCTACCACCGCATGCAGGGAGACAACACCCTGTGGCAAGTGGGCACCGACCATGCCGGTATCGCCACCCAGATGGTGGTAGAGCGCCTGCTGGGCGCCGAAGGCGTATCCCGCCACGACCTGGGCCGCGACAAGTTTATTGAGAAGGTCTGGGAGTGGAAGGAAGAGTCCGGCGGCACCATCACCCGCCAGTTGCGCCGCCTGGGCGCCAGCCCCGACTGGTCCCGCGAACGCTTCACCATGGACGACGGCTTCTACAAAGCGGTGCAGGAAGTCTTTATCAAACTGTATGAAGACGGCCTGATTTATCGCGGCAAGCGCCTGGTGAACTGGGACCCGAAATTCCACACTGCGATCTCCGACCTGGAAGTATTAAACGAAGAAAAGCAGGGTCACCTGTGGCACTTCCGCTACCCACTTTCCGACGGCTCCGGCCACTTGGTAGTTGCCACTACCCGCCCGGAAACCATGCTCGGCGATACCGCCGTAGCCGTACACCCGGAAGACGAGCGCTACCAGCACCTAATTGGCAAAACCATCAAGCTACCCCTGGCGGATCGCGAAATTCCGATTATTGCCGACGAATACGTCGATCGTGAATTCGGCACCGGCTGTGTAAAAATCACCCCGGCCCACGACTTCAACGACTACGAAATGGGCCAGCGCCACAACCTCGAGATGATCAACATCCTCGATGCCGACGCCCACCTGAACGACGCAGTGCCGGAAAAATACCGAGGCATGGAGCGCTTTGCCGCGCGCACCCAAATTGTCGATGACCTGGACGCCCTCGGCCTGCTGGAAAAAGTAGAGCCTCACACCCTCAAGGTACCTCACGGGGACCGCTCCGGCGCCGTGATTGAGCCCTGGCTCACCGATCAGTGGTACGTAAAAACCCAGCCCCTGGCCGATGAAGCCATCGCCGCCGTTGAAGATGGCCGCGTTGAGTTCGTGCCGAAAAACTACGAAAACATGTACTTCTCCTGGATGCGCGATATCCAGGATTGGTGTATTTCCCGCCAGCTGTGGTGGGGTCACCGCATCCCCGCCTGGTACGACAACGAAGGCAAAGTCTACGTTGGCCGCAGCGAAGAGGAAGTGCGCGAGAAGCACAACCTGGGCGCCGACATCAGCCTGCGCCAGGACGACGACGTACTCGACACCTGGTTCTCCTCCGGCCTGTGGACCTTCGGCACCCTGGGCTGGCCAGAAGATACCGAAGAATTGAAAGCCTTCCACCCCAGCTCCGTACTGGTCACCGGCTTCGATATTATTTTCTTCTGGGTTGCACGCATGATGATGCTGACCCTCTACTTCAAAAAGGAAGTACCGTTTAACACCGTGTACGTGCACGGCCTGGTGCGCGACAACCACGGCCAGAAGATGTCCAAATCCAAGGGCAACGTAATCGATCCTATCGACCTGATCGACGGTATCGACCTGGAGAGCCTGGTACAGAAACGCACCAGCGGCCTGATGCAGCCGCACCTGCGCGAGAAGATCGAAAAGCAAACTCGCAAGGACTTCCCCGAAGGCTTCTCAGCTTTTGGTACCGATGCCCTGCGCTACACCTATTACTCACTAGCTTCCACCGGCCGCGACATCAAGTTTGATGTGGGCCGTATCGAAGGCTTCCGCAATTTCTGTAACAAGATCTGGAATGCCTCCCGCTACGTACTGCAAAACTGTGAAGAGCACGATTGTGGACAGGACGGCAGCACGGATTTCGAACTGACCATCGCTGACCGCTGGATTATTTCCCAACTACAGCGCACCGAGATTACCGTACGCGAAGCGATGGATACCTACCGCTTCGACCTCGCCTCCCAGGCCCTATACGACTTTATCTGGAGCGAGTACTGCAGCTGGTACCTGGAACTATCCAAACCGGTACTGTGGGACGACAACGCCTCCGACGCAGTGAAGAAAGGCACCCGCCGTACCCTGATCCGCGTACTGGAAACCATTTTACGTCTGGCCCACCCGCTGATGCCGTTTATCACCGAAGAAATCTGGCAGCGTGTAAAAACCCTCGCCGGTTCCAACGGTGACACCATTATGCTGCAGCAGTACCCAGAGGCCGATAACAGCAAGATCGACGAGGAAGCGGAAGCGGCTGTTGCCTGGTTGAAGCAGGTTATTGAAGGCGTGCGTAATATTCGCGGTGAAATGAATATTTCCCCAGCGAAGAAAATCCCACTGATCCTGCGCGGCGGTTCCAGCCGTGACCAAGAACTGCTGGAGCAAGCCCGCAGCCTGCTGATCAAACTGGCGAGCCTCGAAGAAATCACCTGGCTGGAAAGCGGTGAAACTGCACCCGCCTCCGCCACTGCCCTGGTAGGCGATATGGAATTGCTGGTACCCATGGCCGGCCTGATCGACGTTAAAGCCGAGAGTGCCCGTCTACAAAAAGAGATTGATAAACTTTCCAAAGAACTCGCACGAGTTGAAGGCAAACTCAACAATCCCAAATTTGTGGACAAAGCCCCCGAAGCCGTTGTTGCCAAGGAGAAGGACAAGCTTGCAGAAATGAAAGGTGCTCACGAGCGTCTACAACAGCAACTTGAGGAAATCAGCAACCTTTAATGGTTCTGGTTATCCGCTCCATTAAAGAGCGGATCTGATTTAAAAAAGGGGGCTCTGCCCCCTTTTCTTTTTTTGATATAAATCAAACTACCCCTTCTAGCCCTAGTGCCTTTCGATTTTCTATCAACTTCAGAATCCGAGTATCTGCCCAATGTACCTGCATCGCTTATGGGTTTGCCAGCTTTAAAAACAACTTTACCCAAGTGGTATGCGACCTAAAGCGCTTCAAGCACCAAACCATTTTTCAACCCTCCTAAGTACCTGATAAGAAATCAACATGATATTCTATTGGTTTGACTGCTATTTTTTATATAGGTTCTGATTAAAAACTCTAGGTACGACAGAGAGTTAGAGAAAGTCTATTAATTGGGGATAGTGGCCAAAGTGATCATTTTTACATTTGGGACAAGAGTTCAGGCTTGTTAGTAATTTATTCATCCCTCAAGATTTTTGCGCACTTCTTCGTTAGATTGATTCCAGGGGTGCAATCATGGTAATAGTGGCCAGAATAATTACTATATAAATTTTGTAAGCTTAAAATAATTATTTTGCGGAATGAATAAAGATAAAAAGAAACGACAGCTTCAAAAAAGACAACGTAGGCAATATAGAAAATATATCTATGCCCTTTGCCGAAAGGCATCAAAGGGAAATGATATAGCTGCGGCTGAGTTAGAGTCGCAAATGAAAGAGAAAAAGCTAGCCAATTGGGCTGTAAAGCATTGGCTTAAAATGAAAAAGATTCCTTTACAGTCACCGCCTAGGAAAGAGAAGGAGACATTGTCACCAGAAGAGCAGGCTCACAGAAGACGGTTTCAGCAAATGGGATTCCATGAGGGTGCAAAAGTTGCTGGATCAAACTTGCGAAAAGTAACTAAGTGAGTTTTGGAGCCGGTAATTGAGTCGGCTTATAACCAGAAAATGAAGCCGACGGCCAAGTCTGTACATTTTATGCGATCGCTACGCTCCCATTTTGAGCAAAATTTGCACAGAGTTGGTCGCAGCTGATTGCGGCGTTAAGTATATGAGAGATCTTGAAACAATATTCAGGGAAATAGAAAATGTCCCAGACTTTATGAGCCACAGTATAACCGATGTCTCATATAGAAATGGATACGGAGATACCCCATTGCATATTGTCTCCAATTGGGGAGACTGCGAAGCAATAGAACTATTGGTTTCGGCGGGCGCCGATATAAATTCTATTGGAGAAACAGGTTATACGCCTTTACATTGTGCGGCGGAACAAAATTGGCCTCGAGCAGTAGCTAAGTTACTAGAGCTCGGAGCAAAGATACTAGAAGACAAAGACGGCCTCACGCCGTTAGAGTTAGCTGTATTAGTAAGCAGCAAGGACGCTGAAGATGTTCTATCTAAAACCACTTAACAAAGGCAGCCAAAGTGGGCCGTAAAAAACACGGCCCGGACTCACATCGCTCGCCTTTACTGCCGGCGCTACAAATCCATATGAGTAATGAAAAATTAAGGCATAGTTGTAGGCAAAATCAGTACGAAGATGCTGAAATTTTCTATGAAAAAATTAATCGGGTGGAATGGGGCTGGGTTCTTTCGCAGTGGCAAACTGCAACTGAATTTGATATTGAGGATGGTTATGAAGGGGAAGTTGGCTCACAGATGTGCTCTCATCACCTCCTTATAAGATACTGCCCATTTTGTGGTGAAGATCTTGAAAATAAGAGAGAGATACATGGTAGTTTATAACAAGCTAATCAACTTCGCGCGTGAAAGACACGCTCCAGGCAGCTTACGATACGCTCCAGCTGCCAGTTATTAGAACGTTAACCCTTTCGCCTAGCGGACTGAACACGCCAACGCGCGCCCTTGCTTAGGGCGCTCCGTAATCTCAACCAACTCCATCCCCCAACACCCCCTCCTTTTGCAAACGTCTATAGATTTCCTCACGGTGAACGGGTAGAGATTTGGGAGCACGTATGCCTATCTTTACCTGATTACCCTTAACTTCCAATACCGTAATTGAGACGTTCGCTCCAATCCGTAAGTTTTCACCCTTCCGGCGCTTTAAGATCAACATAATTGCTTCCTATTAACACTCAAACCATACGTAGACCTCCCTTAATGGAAGGATTTGAAAGTAACTGTTAAGGAAGCATCAGGTGGAGCACGAGAACGGTAGGCATAGAGGTAGAAAAGGCAGACGCAACGCTTCCAGAGCCAGGGAACATGCCCCAAACTACTGAATGGACTCCACTTTATTGAAGACGAGCGGGTTTCTAGCGTATGATCCATATAGCCATTTTGATAGTCTAGTTATCAATTTGGTTAGCTGGCCCCAGGTGTTAGCGCACCTTGGGTCAGCGCCTTTTACTTACTCTTACGTCACGCTACCGTTCTCCTTTGAGGGAATGGTTTTTAGAAAATTCTGGATTCTCTCGAATCTCTTTGGTCATCGGCCTTCAGAAGGCTGTTTAATGTCGACCCAAATACCAACAAATATCCATCGATTTTACGCAGCTTTGACACTAAAACAAACTGAATAAAATCCAATAAGATTATTTTTGTGCCTATATTTTTTATTTCTCACGCTTTGGAACGCAGAAGCAATAGATCACCCCTAGCAGTTGTGTTTTGATGCTTTTATATACAGCTTGTTGTTTTTCTGTGCTCTCGATTTCGAAGATCAAGAGCAGCCGCAATATATCCACTAGAATAATTGTCCACCGGTGCAGACTAAGATACTGATTTATATATTACTTTCTGGCTAGAGGGTTTTTCTACTCTTGGGATATATTGACTGGTGATATAATGCAGCCTTTTTCGAATACACAGCTAGGCATAGGAGATAGCATTGGCAAATTTCGTTACCGGAATTGATGATATAGGAACCATGAATGCCAAATGTTCTGGCTGGACAGTTATATCAATTGATTATTCTCTTGTTGGAAAATTCGAAGAGGAAGCTCGGAAAATTCTTCAATCAGCCAAGTTGAAAAGTTTTCATGGAAAGGAATTTAAACGCAAGAAAGCAGATTCTTACACTGCATTTCTAAAGCTTGTCCGATCTACGTTAGAGTCAGGCAACGGTTTCGTTAGCTGCACCCTGCTTGGAAAAGATTGGAAATCAGATTTTGAGAGTTTCTGCAATAATGTAATTGGGGGTTCTTTTACTCGAGCTGGAGTCACTGCAGGAGAGATTACGGAAGCATCAAAAAATATCGCTGCTCCATTATTTACTTATCAGAGGCTGGCCTCCGTAAAATTAAGGGGGGGAAGCACCCAAATTCAAATAGACCGTCATGTACTTATAGATCAGCTTAAATCATCGAAGGTGGGCGTGAGCGGAACTGAATTCTCGGGGCAGCTGCCCATAGTAGCTGCGCTTCGAGCGTACGGTCGAGATAGATTTCCACACGCCCCTGAAATTGAGCGGGAAGGTATCTTAATCTGCCCAGACGAAGAATCAATCTTGGTGCAAGCTGCGGATATCATAGGCAACTTCTCAACAGCATTTGCCTTCAAGAAGCTTGGAAAAAAATCTAAGTCGAATGATCTTAAATGTTCTGTCTTTGAGGAGGCATTTGGAGATCTCATCAATCTTGATGACTTTCCTGGTTCAGTAAAGCTAAATGGTGATGATCTTGAACTAGAGGAAGGTAGAGCGTCATTTACTTTTAGCATAGGCGGCGCAGATGCCTAAATCGGGTAGCCGGTAGTTTCTAGCTACCGACCCCCACACTACCCATCGTGCGATTCCCCAATAGGCGGTTCCCTATCCGTAATAAATCTCTATCCAAAGATAGTATCGAGCAAGGGCAATCTAGAAGGGCAATCTAGGACAGCCAATGACTAGAGAGTGGTGCCGGCAATAGAGCTAGCTCCCTCTCTGGCGGCTCTTTCTCTTTGGTTTACAGGTAAAGGAGATTAAATACTTGGAATTGGCCTTCAGGCTATTGGGATCGCTGTTTTTCGATAAAAGGGCGGTAATCGTGCTGTTGAGTACTTGAGGCCGGGGTAGATTAGCAGGGCGTAGCTGAGAGGAGGCGCCGACAGTCGCTTATACCATGTACCCAGCGTTTATCGAGTTGAGCACAAACTTTTTGTACAACTTCTACCGATCCCACCAAGCCTTTAAAGCGGCTTTCAAAGTTCCGGCTGAGATAGAGCCAGTGCTTGGGTGAAATGCCGAGTCGCTCCAGAATAGGAGGTATGTTTTCGGCAATACAACCCCGTTTTCTTGGGTCTAAATGCCGGCCGCTCCAGTCCACTAACTCCAAATAGTGATCCAGCTGGAAAGGAAGCCCTTTCGGCATATTCAAACGCTCACCGCCGACAAACGGAAGTAGATTTTTGGGCTGCTTACCTGAGACTGCCGCACGAATACGCTGTTGAATCGAAGTGTAATCAGACTCTTCAGGTATCTTGGCAATATTGGCACGGATGGGGTTAAGGTCTACATAGGCCATACAGGCGGCGAGTGCTCTTTCATCCAGTAAAGCCTGAGACTTGAACCGGCCCTCCCAAAAGCGGCCGGTACAGTTGTCTTCAGCATTGGCCTGGCGGGCGATGGATTCATTTAAACAGCGCATAAACCAGCTGATATCCATTAGACGCTCCCGCCATAGGGAAACGACCTCTTTTAGCCTGTCTTCTTCAGCGTGATCGAGAGTATCGCCCTGGAGATAGCGCTGGGCCAAGCTAGAGGCTTTGAAGGGTTTTTTCCAGCGAGTAATTACCTCTGTAAGAGACCACTTGTTAGCCGATTTTGTGTCGATATAGAGCACTATATGGTAGTGATTACTCATTACTGCATAGGCGGCAATATCTAGCGCAAACACCTCGGCTAACTTATGCATACGGCTTTCAATCCATTCGCGCCGATGCTCGTAATCTTTTCCGGATTCAGTATCTCTGCCACAGAGAAAAGCACGCCGTACACAGCGGGAGACACAGTGATAGTACGGAGTTGCATCAAGAGATATCTAGGTGCTTCGCAGTAGAGTCATCGGCTGCACGCATGCTTATATGTATAAACATACAGCATTTTGTGGAGTTTTAATCTTTTGTCAATAGGGCTGGCGGTTTATACTTTCTATTTGGTGGGTGTCCAGGATAGTTGTTCCACCCATGCTAGGTGTATCAAGTCAAAGCACGCGGGCTTGGTAAAGCTATCACCTTTTTTGTACCAAAAAAGTCGCCAACTTTACCAAGCCGGTGTTTGAGGCGTTAAGTTTACGGAAATATTATGGATTTAAGCTGGAACCCATTTCCTGAGTATCGAGATTTTTCGTTTCAGGCAATCCATGACGATTCGGAGGGTTTTCGAATACTTTTAGAGGCTTACTGTGACAAGATCTCGAATAAGCAAGCATTACGAGTGAGATTTCCTCTGGCTGGCCCGATGTACTACCACAGAGTAGATGAAGGCTTTTTGTTGTCTCCAGAAAGTACGATAGGTAATCCAGCCGCTACTTTTCAGCAAACAAAAGCATCGGATTTAATTGAGCGTTTTCATATGTTTAGCTGTAATATTTATCGAGAAAGTTCAATTGTTCATTATTGTATTTATACTGCTAATGAATGTATTGAAGTTCTCTCAGAATTTGAACCTGTCTGTGAATATTTGTCGCGTCTGAAAACTTAACAAATTGCTTAAATACGTTCCGGGCGCAAAGATTGCGCCCTCCACGGACAGCCTATACTGTGTTTCGGCTGCCCTTTAGCAAAGCGTTATAAGTACTGAGATTTAAAGCATGGAAACTGTTACTTGCTATAGGCCTGCCAGCGAAAAAGAGTTAGAACTGGTTAAGGAATCGGGCTATAAAAAATGGCCCCCTCGTTTGCCAGAACAACCAATTTTTTATCCGGTTACAAACGAAGAATATGCCATTGCCTTAACACAGTGGAATATCACCGATTTCGGTACAGGCTACGTAACCAAATTTGAAGTAGTTAAGTCCTTCATGGAAAAATACCCCATAAAATGCGTAGGTGCTAAGTCACATACTGAATGGTGGGTGCCCGCTGAAGATCTGGAAGAACTTAATAAAAATATTGTTGGGAAAATCGAGGTAATAGGTGAGTACCGAAACTCATAAGTCCGGTAGCCGGTAGTTTCCAGCTACCGGCACCCACACTACCCATCGTGCGAGTTCACAATGGGCGGTTCCCGATCCGCAATGAATTTCTATCCAGCGATAGTGTCGAGCAGCTCTTCATTTGAGTAGAGTATCACTGCGGTGCGCTACTTCCAAGTCAGCGGCCACGCCGACAACTTCACAGAAACAAGCTAAACTGATCTCCGCAGATAAGAGCGTGAACTTTCACTACACAACTACATCATTGACTCTGCCCGTTAGATCATCTGGCTTCGGTGATCTTCCCCACCTCGCCTACGAGCTCAGCCTTATAGGATATTTCTGTTTATCAGTTCGTGGTCTTACCAGCGGTTTCCTCTCCACAAAACCTCACGATATTACAGTTGCCATTCGCTGGTAGTTAGCATTAAATGGTGATCCTCCTACAGGGGACTTTCATTCCATTAGTTCACGCCGATGCTGGGAATACCAAGTGTAGGCAGCACCGCCCCTTTGGGGCTGGACAATCACGCTACGCTCCAGCAACTACTGATAAAATCGTTATGTGGAAGTATATATATTGAAGAAATTATCGGTACTGTTGAGTACTATTCTTTATATATCTTGTACGAATAACATCCCATATATCCCCATCGCGAAGGATAACTACGGGGATGATACTCCTGGCTACAAAGAGAAAAACTTAGGCAGTGGTCGCTACGATATTGAAGTGTGGGGGTACGAAAATACTAAAGAAGAATTGTATGTATATTATCTGCATAGGCGATCCCAAGAGCTCTGTAAATCTGGATATACATATATACCCAGTGAAGTTGTAGAGATCGTTATGGTTTCTAGTGGCAGGCAACCCAAAGTGAATTCAGGTAGATTGTGGAGTATACAGTGTGTAAATCCATAGCTGCCACATGAATCGGGTAGCCGGTAGTTTCTAACTACTAGCCCCCACACTACCCATCATGCGAGTCTGCAATGAGCAGCTTCCAATCCGTAATGAATATCTACCCAGCAGAAGATCTAGGACAGCCAAAGACTGGGAGGTGGTGCCGCCGAACCTGCACAAGCTTCCTTTGAATAGACCGCTGAATCTGGCATTATGCACTTAAACCATTATCGTTAAACTAATAAAGGATAAGCTTAATAATCGCGTTTTTATCCTTTCATGATTCGTACGGAAGTGAAATTCATATGGAAAAAAGTTACAAATTAAAACCTGACCAAATAGAACGACTGGTTCCAGACATTGGATTCGCTTTTGCTACAGATATGATAACCGTAGAAGGAAAGAATGTTGATTATATGGTGAGACAGCAGCCTGATCGTGAAGATGATAGTGGCTGGATATTCTATGGTGGCGGCGAAACACAAGAGTATATGGATAATTCTAATAACACTTCTCTTTTAAGTATTAATACAGTCGCAAATTATGACCCAGAAATTATCGGATTTCTTACCTACCCTCCCGGAACCGAGATAGAACGAAATAAAGACGGACGATTGCAAGTCGTAACATCCACAGTTAATGAGCCGGAGGTGGTCTTTCTTCCTCCTGTCGATAGAGGCCCTATTAAGATTTCAAAAAACTGGAGCTTTAATATTTCAGGCCATATGCTAAAACGCCTCGATAAGGGAAGCCTCGTAATTTGGCGCCCGGAGTTTACTATCTGGTTAGGCTCTTATGATGCAAATGGTGCTGGAATAGAAGAAAGGATTAGCAACGTAATCAAAACTGCGTCACCAGATAAAACTGACTTTCTAGAAATTCAAGAAGATGGCGTTCACAAGATCAAATATCACTTACAAGAAGTTACAGATGGAAAAGAACAAAACGCTGTATATATTTTCGCCTTAACTGACAATCAAGAAATACACATGGCGATATATTATGACAACCCTAACGATTTGCTAGAAATTGAAGAAATTTGGAAAACACTCAAGTATACAGGCATATAAATCGGGTAGTCGGTAGTTTCTAGCTACCGGCCCCCACAGCACCCATCGTACAGGTCCGCAATAGTCAGTTCTCTATCCATCATGAATCCCTACCCAACGATAGTGTCGAGCAGCTCTTCATTTGAGTTGGGTGTCATCGCTGTGAGCTACTTCTGAATCAGCAGCTACGCCGACAACTTGAAAGCAGCAAGCTAAACAGATCTCTCCAGATAAGAACGTAAGCTTTCACTACACAACTGCATCATTGACTCTGCCCGTTATCGGTATCCTTAGCCACATCGTCTCCAGCCTAAGCCTTATAGGATATTTCTATTTGCCAGCGCGTAGTTTTGCTAGCGGTTTCTTCCCCACAAGACCAGGTGGTGTTGCAGTTGTCATTCGCTAGTAATTATCATTTAATGGGACCCATTGGTCCACGCCCATCAGGGCGTACCAAGCGTAGGCACGCCGACGAAACTGGCGCTGCGCTTCAATTTTGCTCTTGCTACGAGCGTGAGGGGTACGTATGGATATTACGATTGATGGGCCAACTTTCTACGACCAAGAGGATGAAAATATTTTCTTTTCCTGTATCTATCAGCTTCCCGATTACAAACAGGTGCGAGGTCATGGAATGGAGCTAACTATCAGCTTTAACCACTCACCTTCAGATGAGGCCATAATTAAGTTATTGGTAATCTGTAGGCGCTGGCATATTAATGCAAATATACTTGAGCGCTTTAAACGTAAAACAAATTTAGAGTGCTACTTGTGGCAAAATGAAATCCCACAATCAAGCACCTAACAAATAAAAGCTGTACGCCCTACGGGCTGGACGTGCTAACGTGCACCGCTGCTTTGGGCATTATGTGTAGTGGCGAGAAAAAATGAAAACCTTTGCATTAGGCTTGATTATCATTGGTAGTGTCATTGGTCTGTTGAACTGGGTATCAGGGCTCAATGCTTTAATAAAGGAAGGTAGTACATCATTTCTCCCATATATAGGCGGTATAATTTGTTTGGGTGGGGTATATTTACATCCAACATTGAACTTGTCATATTATTGGTGGGTTGCTTTAATCATAGACTTTACATTGCTTCCATTAATATTAGTGTTAGCTTGTCAAACTGCTAGAAATATAGGAAGAGATGAAAACACATAAACCGGGTAACTGGTAGTTCTTAGCTACCGGCCCCCACACCACCCATCGTGTGGGTCCGTAATGGGAGGTTCCCAGGTAATCCTCCTACATGGGACTATCACCCCATTAGTTCACGTTCATGCTGGGCTTACCAAGCGGCAGTAATACGCCGCTGGACTCGCAACAAGTTACTCACCAATGTAGCGGATATTATGTATCTTAGGAGAAATAAATGCTAAAGAAATTTTTATCAGGAGTTATTTTCGGTTCAGGTTTTGCTGTAGCAGCTTTATCTTTATATACAGCTTAGATGTTTTACGTAATACCACCATTAGTTATTCAAAACTTCGATTCCGAGATGACTATTACAGAAGCTTCTTCCATAGAAAACAATAAATATCCTAATACTCCAAATTTCCATGAATTATCTGTGGATGAGATGATCGAAAAGGCTACTGTAATCCTTACTGTGAGATATGAGCCTGGTGAAGATGGTAATTATAAAAGTGTGGTTGAAGATATCTTGAAGCAAGAAGATGGAGTTGACTTATATTATGGAGTCGGTGAAGTGTATGAAGAAAATACTCATGACAAAATGTCAGATGATTTTACTCCAAAGAAAGCGGTTGTATTCATGCAAGGAAATCCTGCAAGTATGAGATATTCAATCACATATAGTGGGGAGAGAATCAGGGGACTGGGTGGTATTTCTTTAGATTTGCTTAAAGAAAAATGCAGTAAAACCTAAATCGGGTAGCCGGTAGTTTCTAGCTGCCGGCCCCCACACCACCCATCGAGTGGATCCGCAATGGGCTGTTTCCTATCCGTAATGAATCTCTATCCAACGATAGGATCAAGTAGCTCTTCATTTGAGCTGAGTGACATAGCAAAGAAGCACCTTAACTTTATTCGCCTGGAAATATATCAGTAGGCTACCCAGTCTTTTAACTCATGAATTAAGGTTCAGGCCTCCACCGTGTCCAAATTATTAACCTTGGTATTTGGCTACTATGCCATCGGTTGACTTATGTTTAATTACCTTGGCCATTACTGACCGAGGCGCTGCCGTGTCCCACCATTTTTGTCTGCCCCACGATGGTGGCTAGCGGATTGCGCCTACTTAGGACTCAGCCACTACACCGACAGCTTCATAGCAGCAAGTTAAACAGATCTCTCCAGATAAGAACTTGAGCTTTCACTACACAACTGCATCATTGACTCTCCCCCCTAAGATCACACCGCTTCAGTGCTCTTGGCCACCTTACCTCCAGGCTAGCCTTATAAGATGTTTCCGGTCATCAGCTCGTAGTTTTGCTAGCAGCTTGCTCCCCCACAAGATCTTACAATATAACAGTTGTTACCATTCGCTAGTAGTTAGCATTTAATGGGACCCATTAAATCGTGACCTTACTATAAGGAACTTTCACCCCATTAGTCCATGCCCATGCCCATGCCCATGCCCATGCCCATGCCCATGCCGGGTATACCAATACCATCACCTTCAAGCCTATCGGAAAAGATCAGCCTACGCTGTACTCCGGCTGCCGGCCATCGCAGCGTTAGAGCACATGAGATTCTGAAGTAATCGAACATAGCGATGAAGAGAAAAAGCTTCCCGGCGGAGGAAAAATAGTGAAAACTTCGCACAGGGCGCTTCAAGCTGCTGGCGGCCAGTTTCAGTATTCGATGAAGAGGGCTTTAGCGAGCTAACAGGGCTAGGTCAGCAGTTTAGTCACTACGCAATGACCGACCTTCCGATACGAATAGAGTTTAAACATGAGTATTAGCACTAAATAAATATATATTGAAAAATCCTCAGTGGACGAGATTAAACAATTCAAATCGTTGGATGATTTAAAAAAGATCCTAGATTCCCACAATAATCGACACACATGGCGATAGCGAAGGAGACCAACTGGCTGTAGGCTAGTTAGCCTCCACACAAACAAGCCAGGAACCTAATGGGAACCCATACCAACCAGCTGACCTCGAAAGAACGATACCAGATCGAAGTCCTCAATGGACAGAGCTATTCGGCTCGAGCCATTGCACTACAGCTCAATCGCTTTATCCATACTATGCTGAGAGCGCTCATCTCCAGGCATTACAGCGGCGATATGGGGCTCGTAAGTACATCAAGTTTGACTTCGTTATGAAGGTACAAATCAACCGTCAGCTAAAAAACGTTAGCCCCGGACACGTTGCTAGCCCGGAGAAACTTGAGAAATGTGAGAAAACGATCAGTTGTTCTACTAGCGTCGCTGGATAGCTCAGCTTGGTTGGAGCTTGCAGCTTCCACGAAAAGGCAAAGTTTACCGAAAGCGTGCGGGAGCAAAGCTCATTCCGGAGCGTATTGAGATTGAAGAACGACCTACGATTATTAATGGAAACACCGAGCTCGGCCACTGGTAGAGCGATACGGTTTACAGCCAAGATAGTTCACTTGTGACTTTAGTTGAGCGAGTCTCTAAGTTGTTGCTCACTCGCAGGGCGCCCAACAATAGTAAGAGCACAATAAGTCGGACGATCAAGCAGATGCTGAAGCCGTATCAGGCAATATATAAAACGATAACCTTCGATAACGGAGGGGAGTTTGCTGATCATCAATCGATTGCGCAGAAACTTGGGTGCGAAATATATTTTAGAAGGCCTTATCCCTTTTGAGATCTTGGATTGAACGAAAATACGAATGATCTACTGAGAAGTTTCTTCCCGGAAGGTATAAAATTTGACAAAATACTCAAAAGCCGTATAAACACTCTTCCATGAAAGATTCTAAATTACTTGAGCCCACTAGAATTTCTAGCGGGCAGACGTGTGTCACTTATGTTGGCAATCTACGATCTTGGACAACAATATCCTTCATTTTACCTTCTACGAGGTACAGTCAATTTTATCTCTTCCAGAGCTTTAAGTATAATTTTTGTTAGCTGAGTTTGCTTAGGGCGAGTATCATGAAGAATAGACTTCCCCTTTTTCAAATCCGCGAACTTCCTCTTTGCATCACTGTAAGATAAGAATAATTTTTCCTCGTATTTATACCCTAGCGCAGAAATAGTAGCAAAAAAATTATGACAGCACATTTTATCGTTTACTCGATAATGACCGCTGGTTGAAGAAACCCACTTTAGCTCTCCTTCTTCAACGCCAAAGTTACCTGCCGCATAAACCGATTCACGCTTGGCCAGTGCTGCATGTGGTAAATACTGGGCAAAATGTTTTAGCTTATGCCCTCCTTCCGCATACCCATCGTCAGTAGGGAAATAACGAAGCCTGCCATCTTCACCAATCGTAAACATGTATGATCCTGTAGGTAAAGGAAAGCCATTAGCACCAAGTAATTTGTTTCCATCACCATGCTTAGGCAAGATATACATAAATTCATAATAGCCATCGTATCTAACATGGTCAGCAGTAATACGCAAACGCGTACTTTCCAAACAATCCGAGGCGATATGGCCGTAATTAAGCTCTTTTAAAATACTGCCCTTTCCGGAACTCTTGGATTCCCTGTACCAGCCCTGGTTAGATGTCCACCGTACATCACCGTTCAGTTCTCGGATTTTATCACTGGTGCTCTTCTTCCAGGCTGGCTCCCCAAAGTCTAATTGTCCTAGAAATGCTTCAACGGCATAAGCAGCATTCTCGTTCTCAGGATTGGGAAAACTTCTTGTATTTTTATATTTTTTTAAGTGCTCAATAAATGTTTCCCACTCATTTACTGGATCTGAACTCACTGCATTTGCAGAATCACTTTCACAACCCTTGTCTAAATAGCCTTCTATATCCTTATAAGTGAAAGGGTTATCATAGATACCTGAAAGATAATCTTCGGCGGGGTCCATGACTTCGTGATAGGTGTGTACTGGCGTTAACATTTTTGGATAGCCATTACTTCCATTCCAGTAACCAAAAATTCCAAAAGCCATTGCTCGCATCCTTTGCTCGAACAGCACCCATTCGGATTTGGACGCATTTTTGCTGGGTTTTAATAGGCACACCATCTCGAATAACCTCGCAGCAGTATGCGAGCGACCGGTCTCAATGGGCATAAAATGATTCCGGGCAGTAATGGTATCAGGTGATTTTTCATTTCTAGTGCCCGCCCCCAATCTGCCCTGATCCCATTTTATTTCAGTGTTAACATCGTCTTTTTCTTTCGGTATGCCATTTTGCGGTGTTAAATCTTTCTTTAAAACATCAACTCGATAGAATCGTTCTCCCTTACGCTTCCAACGACGTGGCTTATCGGGACTTTGTTTACCTTGGTATGGATGAGGAACGATTTGGCTATGCCAAGTGGGAAAAAGGCGGCTATTTCCTCTGGGACTAAAAAGTTCTTTGATATCATGTAAGATAGCAATATTCTCTGAAACCGTAAAATTACGTTTATCAAACATCAAACTGAGTCGATCTTTACTGCGTGTCGGATATTTCCAAATGGATTGGCCTAATTTAAGGCTTAAAACGCCTTCATCTTCTCTATATTCCTTATAGTCTGGATATGAATTAGCTTCGTTATAGCTACCCGTCCAGTTTGGGAATAAGTTAAGGGGAGTATAGGTCGAAAAATAGTGGCTTAGTATACCAGCCCTGCCATCCCTATCCCAAAAGATACTGCCTAACGCCCGGCGCAACTCATTAAGCACCTTAGCTGTTGATGTATGCTCGAGTATTTCATTTGCGAGCTCTAATTCTTTGTTACGATTTTCTAGCACTCGGCTATTCGACTCATAACAAAGCTGTTTTTTAAAATCATCTTCCGACTTAAAGCCTTTCCACCAAGCTTTAGGTTCTTTACTTTTAAAACCCAGGGTCGGCCAGATTGAGCCTAATTTAAGCCCGCCGGTGAATTTGAATTCATGAGGCCTTGAAACAACCCAATTTTTCAACACCGTTCTAATTTTATTATACGTAAGTTTTCCTTTGTCTACCTCACCTTTCATTTCTGAATCTGATTCAGCAAATTCAAAGGCTTCTCGAGCCAAGCTATCTATCTGATTCTCATTTATTTTAACGCCGTTAACTGAAACTACCATGGATACCCCCTATCTCGATGATATTTATTTCCTGAAAGGGTATCGGAAGTTTGATGCTAATTATATTTCAAAGTATTACAAAGGATTGCTAAATATTGCAAAACCTGATGTTGCGTTGGTATTGACGCATGGGGACGCTATAGCAGGGCTGTCCCACATAAATTAGAACAGCCATCCTTTTTGATGAGTGGCGTGTTTTCATACAAATTGGATAGCGTTATCTTTTACATAACTTTGAGGACATAGAATATCCACGGGTTGATCGGCACAAGCCACACTCCCTACCCGATGTTTTAGTTATCATGTTTTGTGGTGCGGAAAGCTGTAGAGGTTTTGTTGATTTCCCAGAATCTAAGAAAGATTATCTAAAAAATTCACATCTCCAAATAACGGAATACCCTAAAAAACACATTTAGTCGGGTTATTCCAAGCTTAGACCCCAAACAATTAAAGTGCTATTTTCTGTAATAGGTTCATAGTATTCAGCAAGAGTTGGGTAACTTGATTGCGACTGATGAGAAGATGTTAAGGTACAGCTTCGATCAAGCTAAAAAACAATTTCCAAACATATAGTGAGTGCTTTTGCATCTGAAGCTCGGCTTATCCTTGTACAGCAAAAGGTAGAAAAAAAACGAATGAGATTACGGCCACACCTAAATGCTCTGGCCGATGCCGAGGGCCAAACCATCATGCTCCAGCAGTACCCAGAGCCCAGTGACAACAAAATCGATGAAGAAGCAAAAAGGGCTGTCGCCAGGCTGAAGTAAACCATCGAAGGAGTGCGCAATATTCGCAGTGAAATGAATATTTCATTAGTGAGGAATGTCCCGCTGATCCTGCGCAATGGCTCTACATGCAATAGAGAGTTTCTAGTTCAGGCGCAAATCCTACTAAGCAAGCTATCCAGCCTTTAGACGGTCATCTGGCTAGAGACTGGTGATTCAACAACATTTTAGTTCACGCCCATGCAGGGTGTGCCAAGAGACTACACCATACAAATTCGAATTGTCACCTTTTATGTCAAAATATGTACAAAGCCGGCATCAGAATTTTCTCGGTGAGCCAGGCACTTAGTTTTATACACAAGTATTTTTGTTCATATCGGCCCCGAGTTATGCTCTGAACTAGTAGACGAGATATTACCTAAATCACTTAAGAGCCAATTTTGATGTAAGATAGAGGGTCTTATTTGTACTATAAGAATACTAAATCAGAGCGAATTCACTATTTGTTATAGGTTTTATGGCCCTCAGGTCTGCAAACGGTACTGTTGGATATAGTCTATGCGAATTTTAGGGCTACATTAAGCTAGTGCTGCGGTGTAGGGACATTGAGTAATGCTTAAAAGGTGTGTATAAAATACAGGCCGAGCTTTATAAAAATAAGGGAGATTCTAATTGATAAAATTCCTAAAATATTTTGCCAGCTTTGGTGTCCTTAGTGGGATCGCATTTATAGTCGCCTACAACCATAATCTATATGTTTGGGAGCAGCCAAGTAGAAGCATGTGGGTTAGCAATGGCAGCTTATTTGATGGTACTGGTACGTTGCCCATTGAGAACCCTGGAATCCTTGTAGAGGATGGTAAAGTTTCCTGCCTGGGAAATACTTGTGAAGTACCAATAGATGCTATTCAAATTGATGCAGCAGGTAAATCAATTGTACCTGGTCTCATAGAGCTTCACGGCCATTTTTTCAGTGGTAAAGCTGATTCTAGCGAGAGTAGCTTACCTGCAATGATTTGGAATTCGATCCGATTGCAACCAGATGTTAGACGGAAATTGATCGAATCAGGTATTACAAGTTATCGTTCCGTCGGCGATCCCAGCTCAGGAATTTATAAGCTAAAAAGATCACTTGACGACCAGGAGGTCGCTGGACCACATATGTTTATTGCGGGGCCTATATTTACTGCCCCTGGTGGACATCCAGTTCAAAGAATACCAAATCGTATGATCGAGCAAATGGTCGTGCAATCCGATGATCCAAAATATGTAAAAGAGAAAATCGCTTCTCTGGCGGAACAAGGCATTGACGGTATTAAGGCCGTCTACCAGGGCCATACAAATGAACAGGGCGAAATCACGTTACCACGCATCTC
Source organism: Microbulbifer maximicatervae (SeqCode) (assembly GCF_052467325.1). NCBI lineage: Bacteria > Pseudomonadati > Pseudomonadota > Gammaproteobacteria > Cellvibrionales > Microbulbiferaceae > Microbulbifer > Microbulbifer maximicatervae (SeqCode). Next base: position 4,878,382 of record NZ_CP174310.1, on the reverse strand, counting down.
AAAGGAAACCTTGCAGGCTATTACGACGGAAGCTCGCAAGCATGGGCTTTGGGTTGCGGTACACACAGGCTCTCCACAAGAAACTAATGAAGCTATTGAAGCTGGCATAACTACCATTGAACATGGTGTGCGACATGGCAATCTCATTAGCCCAGAATCAACGCAATTGATTGTCGAGCACAATATAGTTTATGTACCAACTTTAGGTCGAGAACCCAAGGGACACCTGAATATACCGGCCTTACACGAGGCTGGTGTTCAATTTGGTGTTGGCACTGATACACAAGGCAAAATGATTGTTGGTGACAGCTACCACAATGAATTGTCACGCATGGTTGAAGCTGGACTACCTGATGCGCAAGCGCTTATAGCTGCCACTAGAAATGGTGCCGAAGCTTTAGGGTTAATTGATCAAATGGGGACCATTGAAGTTGGTAAATCTGCTGACCTACTACTTATCGATGGTCAGCCCTGGAGTGATATTCGTGACCTTAAAAATATCAAGATGGTCGTTTTATCAGGACGAATTGCGTTGGATAAACGTGAACTGACATCTATGTAAATACTCTGTTCCGCCTTTAACGATCTATAAATCGGGTAGCCGGTAGTTACTATCTACCGGTCCCCACACCACCCATCGTGCGAGTCCGCAATGTGCGGCTCGCTATCGGTAATGAACATCTACCCAGCGATCACGCAACGATATCAATCGAGCACACTGAAGGTTAACTACAGCAGGTTAAGCAGATCTCCACAGCTAAGGACGTGAACGGTTTATACACAACTATATCATTTACTCTACCCGTTAGATCATATGGCTTAGGTGTCCTTAGCCACCTCACCTCCAGGCTAAGCCTTATAGGATGTTTCTATTCGTCAGTTCGTAGTTTTGCTATCGGCTTCCTCCCCACAAGACCTCTCAGTATTGCAGTTGCCATTCGCTGTTAGTTAGCATTTAATGGAATCCATTAAATGGTGATCTTCCTACAGGGGACTTTCACTCCATTAGTTCACGCCCATGCTGGGCGTGCCAAGTCAATCAATGCTACCCCTTCGGGGCTGGACCTCCAAACTAAGTGCTCCGGCCCATTATTGAGACGATAAGTGAAATAATGAAATACATTCCATTACTCTTACTATTGTTGTGGGCTATATCAGAAAATGTTTTTGGGTGTATGAAAGTTTCTCCCTTCATGCTGAAGGAGTATGAGGGTATGTCAGTCTATGAATCGAATTTGGCGTCGAGTGACATTGCTTTTCGAGGGTACTTAATACAAGCAGAAACTACAGCACGATCAGCTCAAGATGAGGGCGGTGTAAGAATCTATAAGTATCTCATAATTGAGCCATTTAAAGGGAATATTAAAAAAAATGAGATTGTGGAGGTATCACAAAATCGTACTTATTGTAGTTTTAACTATAATATCGACAAAGAACATTTAGTTTATCTTACAAAAGATAAAAACGGATTATATCAATTTGGCATGGCTCACTCTGGCCCACTGTATGATCAAACTCTTGATATGGAAAAGAAGGAAGATGTAGAGCTTTATCAAGAGATCGTAGAAGCCGGTTTAGGATCTGATTATGTGGTCCGATCATATTTTCCCGACGGGACGCCAAGAATTTACACGTATAGTATTGAAAAAAAGCTGGACAAAGTTCGTGCCGCCTCATCATTTAAATCGGGTAGCCGGTAGTTTCTAGCTGCCGGCCCCCACACCACCTATCCTACAGGTCCACAAGGGATGGTTTCCCATCCGTAATGAAGCTCTGTTTTGCTTGCGGCTTCGTCCCACAAACCTCACGATGTTGCAGTTGCCATTCTCTGGTAGTTGGCATTTAATGGAATCCATTAAATGGTGATCTTCCTACAGGGGACTTTCACCCCATTAGCTCACGCCCATGCTGGGCGTACCATGCGCAGACTGGCGGACCAGTTATCCAATCGTTCCTCACTACAAACTGCCCACAGCTATGGGCGTTATACTAGGTAGGGTCTTGAAGAAATCTTACAGTTACAGCCCTGCAAATGGGAAAGGACAACCCGATGGAGAATACTCTATAGTGGTTTCCGATGGTACACGTAAATTAGTGTTACCGGGAGATGAGCTGCGCCATGAATATTCATGTGGTGATCTTACTCTGCTGATTTCTAGTTATGATTATTACGATGGTGTAAGTTATTGGTATAGCCTGCTTGGTAAAAATGGCAGCATCATAGATCGCGTTTCAACATCAGATAGATTCGGATTTATTGAAGATCTCACAGTCGAAGGTGAAGACCTCTTGGAGTTCGGCATCTTTGATAGTAATGAGCGTTGGCGGCTACGTATTTGCGAACTTGGCTTCAGGTCTTTCTCTTGGGAGGCCATTTTTCAGAGGGAGCCTAAATTTTGGTTTCGTCGGCATTACCTAAAACTAGAAAAGGTATAACAAGGAATTTCACACGTTCCAGCAGTCAAAGCTGTGCTTTGCCTGCCGGGTAAAAATGGCATTCGGCGTTCAAGGAAGAGCAGTGAAGGTAGCTATCATATTAGTACTAGCAATAATTGGTAATCCTGCTTGGGGTAATAGCCTCAATACAGTCGAAAAAATACAGAAGAGTATTTCTGAAAATCTTTCGCAAGGCGACAGTCAGCAAGTAATTGAAGAATACTTAACTTCAACCAACATTGCGCACTCTTATGACAAGCATTCTTTTAGGTATCAAGCCATCGTACGAGAAAATGAGGCTGACTGTAAATTTGAATCTATATTTCTTTGGCTACTCTATGACTGCACCATTCAAATATATATCAACTTAAACGAGCAAGGAGGCTACAAAGACCATGAGGTTTACCAAAGTTATTCTGGCTTGTAGCATTGCAATGCTTAACAAGTAACTATTGTTGCCGGTCAAATTTTCAAACCATACTTTCACCCCATATATCCATGGCATTGGCTCAGATTCCGTCCGGGCATTTGTCACAAGTTTCGCGGAGAAATTTCTATAAGCTCTTAAGATTATTTGTCAGGTTGCTCTTACGCTGCCCGCAGCTCCCTTTATACAACACTCCCGAGCGTGATATACTAGCGGGGCAGAAATAATCAGTACACCCTGGTAATATAAACTGCATGAAATACGATGCCAGAAAACTTAGTACTGAGGAGCAGCACCTCATACGTAAAATTGCTGTTCAGCGAGTATTTGATGGAGAATCTGCGGCGGAGGTTAGTCGTAGCTTAGGGCTGGGGAGCAGAACTATTTTCCCATGGTTAAGGACTGCTCGGGAGAAAGGTATTGAAGCGCTATCTCCAAAAATTAGACCTGGACGCGGTAGAAAACTGTCAGCTATTGAAGAAGAGGAAGTCAAACGATGGATTATTGGTGGCGATCCAAGGCAATATGGCTTTGATTTCGGATTGTGGACACGTCAGATCGTATCGGATTTGATTTTTGAGAGATTCAAAATTGAACTTAGCGTTTCTAGTGTCGGCACACTTCTACATCGACTGGGCCTGACGCCACAAAAGCCTCTACGAAGAGCTTACGAGAGAGATGAGAAGGCGGTGAATAAATGGGTAAAGGAAGTCTATCCAAAGATTAAATCTTATGCGAAAAAAACTGGTGCAGAAATATTTTGGCTGGACGAGGCTAGTATCAGATCAGACGATCCACTCCAAAGGACATGGGGAGAAAAAGGAAAAACTCCAGTGGTAAAAACGAGTGGTCAAAGACAGTCAATCAATGCGATCTCAGCTTTATCGAATAGAGGGTCGAGTAGACCAAAGGAACTTCCCCTTCGACCTCTCACAGAACCGTACGTGAACCTCTCAATTCATACGGCTCTTCGTATTCAGCACATTTTCAATCTTCCCATTCTCCAGTGTGCAAACAAGCCGCGCATTTGTTGACGAACTTTTCCAATAAAGGCCCAACTTTTGAAACAGCTTCGCTTCAGATGCTTAAACTTCTTCCTGGCCCAACGCATCAGCGTTTGGTCAAGATACTTCTGAAGTCGATAAACACCATATCTCCGCCCAAAGTGACCATAGTAGTTCAGCCAACCCTGTATTGCGGGATTAAGTACTTTTGCCATTTCAGATAGTGATCGATCCACCCAGTTTATTACTCGCCATTGCCTGACCTTATCCTTAATCCTCTTGAAGGCCTTAGGGCTCATTGAAGGACTAAATGCGGTGAAGATCTGTCCTTGGCGATTCCTTGCTTTTCTGGGACCAAATCGAAAGCCCAGAAAGTCAAAGTGGATCACTGGGTGGGAGTCTTTACGATTACTGTTCTTGCAATAGACCTTGCGCGTTTTCTCTGGATGAGCCTCAAGCCCGCAGGTAGTCAAGCGTGCTTTTAGAGCCGCCAGTAAGCGATCCGCCTCTCGAGGATTACGACAATGGTAAACAGCATCATCCGCGTAACGCTCAAAAGGAATATCTCTGTGCGTTCTCACCATCCAGGCGTCCAGCGCGTAGTGCAAAAACAAGTTTGCCAGTAGAGGGCTGATTACACCCCCTTGTGGAGTACCTTGTGTTCGCTCTTCAAGCTGTCCGTCCCGATGTTGTACTGGAGCCGTTAACCAGCGCTGTACATAGAGTCTGACCCACTGATGATTATTATGTTTATCTAATGCCTTCAGCAGGAGTTCGTGATTAATATTGTCAAAGAAACCCTTGATATCTAAATCAACTACCCAGATTCTATCCCAGCATCGTTGTCGAGCTCGGCGCACTGCGTCTATAGCAGATTTGCCTGGCCGATAGCCGTAGGAGTCAGGGTGAAATACCTTCTCCAATTCTGGCTCCAGCAGTTGCTTAGCCACCATTTGCGCAATGCGATCTTCGATTGTGGGGATACCCAGTGGTCGCAGGCTGCCATCGAGTTTCGGAATATCCACTCGTTTGACGGCTGATGGAAAATAGCTGCCAGATGACATCCGATTCCATAGCTTGTACAGGTTTTTGGCGAGATTCGATTCATATTGCTCTATCGTTATCTCATCAATCCCCGCTCCGCCGCCATTGGCCTTGATCTGCTTCCACGCTTCCCAAACCGCTCGCTTGGGAATATTGAATGGCTTTGCGCTAATCGTTAATTCCTCCCCATCTGGGTTGATTACACGGTTAGTCGCCGAATACGACAACCCCTTCGCTCCACGTCCATTACAGCCGCTTCTCCACTACTACGGGTTGTTCCGCCCCTGTGACCAGTCTTGGTACTCAACGTCTTGCAGGGCCTCTACTTGACGCTCTTCCTTAACACCTGGACGACAGGTTCTCCTGTTCCACCCAAAAGCCTGTTGTGTGTTCACGCCACCTCTATGCCGGATGCCACTCGGTCGGTAAACAGGTAACCTCCAAGCTTATCCCCGCACTTAGCCAGTGCACGGGTTTTGACATCATCTTGGTAATACGCTTTCGACACCTCATCAGTGGTTCATTTGCATTCGTCTCTACACAACATACCTGACGTATCTCGTACGCCTTTTCCTCAAGCGCTTCTAACCAAAGCTCTTTACTCCGATCACCTTGAGGGGGTTTGTTATCACTTCCTGCAAAGCGATAACGGAGGGCCGACCTCCATCTCCTGGATAGCACGTATTTTTTTTTTTATTTATAAAAAAAAAAAAAATACTCAGGACGCACTGGCTTCTGGTATCATATTTATAGTGGAAAGTTCACGGCAGAAAAGTGCGTAGAATGCTTCAAAAATTTCCAGAGAAGTCAGAAAAGACCAGTGATTCTCATTGTTGATGGGCACCCAGTACACAAATCGAAAAAGGTATTGGAGTATGTCGATTCACAGGATGGAAAGCTTGAAATGGTGTTCTTACCGCCATATGCACCAGACCTAAATCCAGATGAGTTGGTCTGGAATCATATGAGAAATATAGGGACTTCAAAGAGGCCGCTGAAAAAAGGTGAGACACTACTGAGTCGTGCAAATGCAGATTTGCAGAGCATCAAGAAAAATAGAAAACTTGTGAAATCATTTTTTCAAGAGTCGACTGTATTCTTTGCTGCTGCCTAGGTAGTAACCAGGCACACCGTGAACGGCGAGAAAGCAGGCCAGGGCCTCGCTAACGCTCGCCCCGTGTGCGCGTCATTATGCATTACAGTCGACTGAAGCTTATACTCTCCCCTGAGGTAAAGCACACTTACTAGCGAACCGCCCGATTCATGCCCCCATCAGACAAGATACTTTGCCCATTGATGTATCGGGCTCCATGAGAGGCGAGAAAAACACAGGTCTGCCCGATTTCTTCGAACGTCGCAGTTCGACGTGCAGGTATAGACCTGCGGGCAAACTCCGACAGGTTTACATTTTCACAGAAGCCCGGCATTAGATTATTCATGCGAATATTGAATCTTGCATAGCGATCACCATAGAACGGAGCCTTAAGTGTTAAGCGAATCATATCAATATGCTAAAAGAATATTTAAACCTTAGATTATTAGGGGCTTTTCTATTAATTTCAGTATTTTTGTCCATGCATGTAGGCTATTACGATACTGTATTATTTATTCCACTTATAATTAGCATCCCCTTTCTTGGATACAAAACGGAATCAAACGATAGAGATGAAGTGTGGCCGCACAAGTTGTTATATTTTATATACGCTAGTTTGGGCATACTCCTAGGACGGCATGTTGATCCCCATGCTTTATTATTCATTAAGTCGATATTTGACAATATTATTATTGTTTCATTGCTATGTTTAGGTGTATTCTTAATTTATTATGGTAACACGATTAAAAAATTATCAGAGAAAAGTGAAGCATAAAAAACAGAATAAGTATAAGCAGGTTACTACGAGCTTTTGGCTCTTCTCGGGAAGACCCACACTCCACACCAACCTCCCTGTTGTAGTCATTAAGGAGATATCATGAGTAGCAAGGAAGACCCTAAAGGGCTATCCGGTTGGCTTATATTAGTCGGAATTGGTGTCGTACTAGGCCCAATCAGGCTATTTACAACTACCTTCCCTATATTTCAACCAATATTCGTTGATGGTACATGGGAAGCTTTAACAACCGTGGGCTCAGAAGCCTACAATCCACTGTGGGCGCCAATTTTAATTGGTGAGATTGCATACAATGTAGCAATGTTCGTAGCTCTAATATATTTAGCATTTCTATTTTTCAGCAAGCACTATCTTTTTCCATCAATTTATATCTTAATAGTAGTTGTTTCATTGATTATTATACCTTTAGACGCATGGCTAATACAGTTTGTCATGCCTAATGAGCCGATTTTTGATCCAGAAATAGCGAACGAATTTTTTAGGGTTCTGATAGGTGGAATCATATGGGTCCCATATATGCTGCTCTCCAAAAGGGTTAAGGCAACCTTTGTTGAGGGAATGCCTAACAAATCAGGCCAGCTGGACGCTAGTGGAACTGGTGCCTCTGCTTGAAACATTAGATGTAAGAGATGATCCAAGGATACTTTCAATCTGAAAGCAAATGCTATCTTAGAGGCACTTTAAGCACTTCTTATTATTTGATGGTTCTGGTGGCGTCTATAAAAGGGGAATAAACAGTCAGTATGAGAGAGGAAAGAATGAAGTGGCTTAAGATAAGCCACCTCTATCACAAACAGCTAATATATGCTAAAGCGGTAGCGGCATAGGTTTTTCATTCACCTTAAGCTCGCTGTCTTTCAGGCTGACATTTGAGATGTAGCCGTCATTGGTAGACACTAACAAACCTTGCTGTTCAAGAGACGCTAATATGGTCGGCACTTGTTGAGCAGCGATTTGCTCCAGTTGCTCTTCACTCATACCTTGAGTTTGAGGGTTATTTTTCAATTGAGCTTTCATCACTTGTACGGCAATAAATTCAATCACAGCTTTATCGCCACTTAGCTCTCCGTCAACTAAGGTATGTGACAGCCAAAAAGCCGGATCTAGCGGTTGTTCCGGTAACGCACTGATGCCAACTAAGCTAGTATGAAGATTACTGTTAAAGCTGCCTTGTGGGAAAGTTCCACGTAAGCTGGTAATGTTCAGTTGAGGCTCGCCAGCCACTAAAGATAGCAAGTTTTCACTCATAAACTCCATTGTCTTAGCAGTTGCTTCTTCCGTAGGTAGTTTATTGAGTGAGATGGCAAACTCCTGATAAGACTTCATAAATTCCTGGCTGATATTGGTGACCTCAAGCTCAAGGGCCAGATCTTCACCGTGGAATTCAGCTATATCAACCTTTTTAGTTCCATAGGCAACTTGCATATTCCCCAGCTGATTTTCTGGATTGAGTTCAGTACTGGCCTTTATATATAGATCAGCAATGTCAACATTTTCTTCCTGCTCTTTATCATTTAACTTGATGACGCCAAGGTTAATTGTTGTATCAGAATCATAAAAAGCACTCTCAAAAATTGCTTCAAGGGAGGAAGGTATGGTCATATCTACAGTCAACCTTTCAACCTTAAAATCCCTTAGCTCGGAAGCAACAGTAAGGCTATCGGCACTCCCCTGGTAAGCTAGTTGCTCATCCTGATATTGCCCTTTTCCTTGAAAACCGCTAAAAGTTAACTGAGCTTTTTGATTCTCAACATCAGTAGTAAATGGCGTAATGCTATCGTTATAGTAATAACCACCTAAGGCATTCATATTGCCGTGAATCTGGTAAAAAGGAGCTTCCTCAGCCCAAACCAAGTGTTCACGTAATTGATCACCGGCAACTTCTAGCGTCCAGCCGAGCCAACCAAAACCAGCATGCTCGCCGAAACGGAAGGGGCCGTGGGAAGCACTAAAGTCTACTTCTACAGAAAAAGGATCAATTTCAGGGGCACCTGATACATCAGAGAAAGCACTGACATCCATGCTCACCAAAAAGGTGGTCTGGGTTGAAAACCAGGATGAATCCATGCTTTTTACTTCAACCGTGTATGCCGAATTTTCATTCGCGGTAGAGACTATTTCATCAATAGATGACTCGAGCTGAGTGCCTACTATTTTGGGCCCAACAATACCGGTAAGCACTGCTGCCGGAAGCAATACACTTAATACTTTTTTCATTAAGATAAATCCAAACTACAAATGGGATGGGAAATAAGTTTATTATTGCTATTATTATCTCATACTTACAGTTAGCTGTAAGTCAAAATGTAAAATATTTATTCTTTTCGCTCTAAACTATAAAACGGACGTCCCACAACAACAATATGTAAAGCCGACTCTATGAAACCCACCACATTAACTATCTTGACTGACGCGCGTGATGGCAAAGAGGGGGACCTCCCTCGCCGACAATGCGAACGCCGTGTTCAACTGTAATTGGCACAAATGCTTATGTTCTGTAAGGGATCGTGTAAATGTAACCGTTGGCGAGTTGAGGTTCAGTTTACTGGGCCACTCGAAGGTTTAACTCCACGCGTATGCGATTGTAATTATTGCCAAGCCAACCCATCACGCATTATTAGTGATCCAAATATGTTAGTAACTTTCATTGGCGATGGAATTTCAACTAGACAAAATGGGGATCAGCTCGCTAATTTCTATCATTGTAAAAGTTGTAATCAACTGTTAGCCGTAGGCTGCGATATAAATAGTCAGCTTCGCGGAGCGGTAAATCTCAACATATTGAACGACACGAATGAAATTGGCAAACCTGTTCAAGTGCAGCCAAGGCTGTTAAGTGCCGAAGAAAAACTAGAACGCTGGGACAAGTTGTGGGGCTCCCTCAGTGGGCTTTAAAGGCATAATGAGATACAACAATGGGTCCCGTTGATCACAGAGGTAGCCAAAATGTTGCCTCAACCAAAGTGATCTTGAAATTTCAGGATATTAACACTAATACCGCCTAACCCAGCTTTATTCGTCCGGGTAAATAACCATAGCGCGTAATAGAAGGTTTACCATCCTTGGTTTTCAATGAGTGGTGCTGGTCAAGCAATTCAACTTGCTCAGCCTGAATCGCCTGCGCCTTCTTTAGCGTTATTCTGAATCAAGTCAGATGAGATCGTTTTCCACAGTAACGCAGCATGATTATCATTCATGGAAAAGCACTCCTCTTGGTTGTTAATTAAACCGGATCAATCAGTGCACCGCATCACAGTCTTTCTATCTCAAACACCAGAAACGTCACATCTAATTAGCTTCTGAAATGTCTCTTTGAGATTGAGAGACATTGTTGAGGTCTCCTCCTAAAGAAAGGTTAAGGCGAGTCAGTTTTGCATTCAGAGTTACCACAATCGCTAAAACGGCCAATAGGACAGTAGCTGGTAAAGCAGTGCTGAGCGCTTGCCCTGCCAATAAGTGCGATCCCGCAGCTCCGGTCAAAGCGATGGAGAAACCTGCATATCCCCACTGTTTAAGTGTTTCAAACTTTGATTGAAGAATTGCAATCGCGCCAATCAAATAGGCGGTTCCTAAGATTTTCAACAAATAAAGCGGGTAGCCTAAATCAACCGTTGCCTGAACAATGGCTTCCTGTCCTGTTAGTTTGGCCATGCCTGATATCATCATCAGCACCGCGAACATAGATGAGGCCACGTAAAAGATGACTACCTGTTTTCTCATGAAGGGAACCCTATTTCGTTAATGACGAGCACAGACTAGGTGTTCTCTTATTGCAGTTATATAGACAAAAAGGCAAACTTATATTGCATGAATGCAACGTCAGGGTAATGTCATGGATTGGAACGATTTGAAGGTCGTTATCGCGCTTGCAGAGAAAGGAACCTTAAAGGCGGCTTCTAGCCAGTTGAATGTTAATTCAACCACTGTTTGGAGGCGGATCCAGCAGCTTGAAAGCGAGCTTTCAACGCAGCTATTTATTGTTAGTCGTCGCGGCTACCAACTGACTGAGGCGGGGCGAACTATTTTGGATAGTGCCAAGCGAATGGAGTCATTAGCCGATGGCATCCTCATTCAAAGTTCTCTGCAACATGAAAAAGTTCAAGGTTTAATTCGTGTTACCGCACCCTCAACAATGGCAACAACTACTTTGCCCAAATGGGTTAGTGAGTTTCGGATAGCATTCCCCGATGTTGAATTTGAGATCCTTGAAAGTGAGCAGGCTCTGGATATTGAACATCGCGATGCGGACATTGCCATTAGGGCAAGTCATACAGCACCAGAAAACCTAATTGCACGCAAAATCATAGGCATATCATTAAGTATCTATGCATCTGAAAACTTTTTGAAGACTAGTGGATATGACGCTTCTTTCAAGTTGTCTGAAATTGAGAGCCTAAGGGCAATTGACTATGTGCATTTAGATAACCCTGCAGTGCACTGGTATCAGAAACAAATTAAGAACAACGCCAAATCTATATACTGTAATTCTATAACTACGGCTCTGAACGCGGCTCTCAATGATCAAGGGATAGCTTTGTTACCAACTGATGATTCATACGATCTAGTTGAACTCTATAGACTGGAAACTAAGTACAACTCATCTTTGTGGATTCTGGCTAACAAGGATTTAAGAAACACAGCGCGCATCAAAGCATTTTGGGACTTCTTAATTACTAAAGTAGATAGCTATGAAGGCCAATGATTTGAATATTTCTATATATGAACAATGATGGGCAATAAAAATCTTGTGTATGACAAACTTTTGCAACGCCAAAGGTTCCTCGATCCCTTCTTCACTTGCTTCTTGTCTTGTTTTTCTGCCTCAAAACCAAATCTAACTATGTAGATATGCTTATTGGGTCTCTGACACATCCCTATTTATGTGGCCTAAATGGACCGACAATCAAACAGTATGTGATAATCAGGGCTTTCGATTACCGCTAAATGTGGGCTTCAATTTCCCCATTAACGAATGGTGATTTTTAGTATCATAATCAAACAAGAACAATCTTACAATCATAGTCAGCAAGGCTACCACCCTTCGGCCCCGCCCGGGGCGGCTTATCTTGTGGGCGTTTTCTGCAGTCGCTTTGCTGCGAGATTTAGACAGGAATTAGAATGATCTACAAATTGTCACCTGTATCAAAAGAGGATGGTAATTTTACATGCGCTTGGTTTGATGATGATGAGTATCTATGGCACGATCCTCGCATTGGCATGCCAGGATCACTTCTGTCAGACTGGGATGTTCCCGAGCTTCGCATTTATTCGAAATCAGGGTCGACAAGTGTCTTATTTAACCCAGGCGCTTACGCTGTGTCTGAGCTAGTAAAAGAGAAGATCAATTATATTCCGGGAGTTGAATTTCTCCCGATTTATCTTCAAGGTGAAGGCGTATATTACCTACTTCATGTGACCACTTGTATCGAACTTCCTAAAGGCACTGATCATCGATTAGCAGCAGGGCCTTCAGGCAACATAAGCAATATTTATTCTTTTCCCAGAGGGTGTTCTGTACCTAGTGGTTTTTTTCGTATTTTACATCCTTCAAATTCGGCTGCTGGTAAAGCCGGATTTTATACAGCTGAAATTTACTTATCTGGTGATGAAAGTAGAGTGGTTGAAGTTGCATGCGAAGGATATTTAAAACTTGAGAGCGTGCAAAGTTCCTAACAAGTAGTGGCCCTGATAGAACCCCCTACGCTAAGCATTATGTATCCTAGAGAATATTATGAATTTACTGTTCGTATGTAGTGAAAACAGACTTAGAAGCCCGACAGGTGAAGAGGTTTTCTCAGCCTATCAAGGCATCAATGCCATCGGTGCAGGCACAAATAGTGATGCCGAAACAGTGGTGAGTGGCGACCTAATCGAATGGGCTGACATTGTCTTTGTTATGGAAAAGTCCCACCGGAATAAAGTTTCAAAAAAATTCAAAGACCTCCTAAAAGGCAAGAAACTGATCTGTCTAGACATCCCTGACAATTACGCTCGCATGGACCCGGCATTGGTTCGTCTACTTGAAAGCAGGGCATCCAGACATGTCCGATTTCGGTAACCTCTATAAAAATAAACGGTCCGTAAGACCGGCGATGGGTGCCGAGCCCTGCGGCCTACACATCGTTTCGCCCTGTTTCAGTCGCCCATATACTAAAAATTAAGTTTCCATGAAAAATAGACTGATATTTACGAAAAAGCTTGATGTTAGCAGTGATCCCGAATTTGGCATATGCATAGAGCTTTGTAGCTGAGACCAGCTTGATTACATCGAAGATGTGTTGGCTGAGCACTTCGATATTGAATATGATTTCAAAATAGATAACTCCGAGAAAAACAGATACGCACTGTTTTTTAACGAAAAAGTCGATGAATTTTTTTTGAGAAAAGCGGTATCAGAAATAAACAATTATCATATTTATTCCAACCAGCTCTACACCACGTTATAGTGTGACATTTAACAAGTAAAGACTCTCGACACCAAAAACACCATTTGATTTTACCTGGAGATTTTCAGACTTATACAGATTTGAATCAAGTATGAGCATTCAAAAAAGGCTACAGAAGTTAAATAGCAATCACGACAACCAAAATAGGATAAAGATACACCTTCTAAATTTTTACTTAAAATATATTAAATATAGATTTAATGAAAATCTAGAAAAGGCATAAAAGCAGTCAGAAAAATCAATACAAAACGCACAACTTGGAAACAACTCCACGAACATGGGTGGCTTATAGAAGGAGAGGCATTTTAGTGATAATGGAAATTAAAACTCACCTTAACTTTTGAATTGGGCACACCAATTTCCGATCGATCATTTGTAGAGTGATACGAATTAAGATCCTGCACCAAACCAAAAACTGAAAGATAGTCGGAAACAAGCGATGACTACCACTATCATACGAACAATTTTCATCTTAATTTTGGTTTCCGGGATTATGTTCCTCCTTGGCTTTATAAAAATCCACAACCCAGATGTTAGCTTTGAAAGCTCAGATGGCCGCTGGGGGGACTCTGAAGTTCAGCTCAAGGGGCGAGATTATTCCGTAATAGAAGAAGGGTTCCGTAGGTACAAACTTCAATGTAACGCAAGCGATGTGTACCTTGTTAGAAATACCGAAAAGAATTGGTTAAATGTACTTGCTTGGCCAAACTACCTCTCTCATGAGAAATGGAAAGTCCCATACAGAAACGCAAGTGGAGTACGCTATGATGGCATTATTAGGTGCCAAACAAGCCAATGACATCACACTCTAATTCCACTACTACGAAACCCTAAAAATTCCGATCTGCTTTTGATCAGAGGAATAGTTTAAGAACAATAGGCCCCTCCTTCATCTTCTGAATACTGGCGCACATCTTCATTTATCGAACTGTCGCAAGACATTACATAACCCTACCGAATAAAAAGTATATACATAAGAATTAAACGTTCCTTCGCACCACTGGCGCTATCTCCCGCAACGATTTATAAATCAGACAAGCGAAAAGGATTACCGACAACTAAAAAATTTCGCAGAAAAGCAATAATCGTTTTTCAAATTATCTCTTCTTGCGTGAGAGCACCCTCAAAATCAGAATTCTTGATTTGCCCTTTTACTGCAAGACCAGTGATTGATACGGGCTTCGCCCGCAGAAACATGGGAGAGCGAAGTTGAATTACCCGGATCAGTTCACTCCTCAGATTTGGCCATTGATTGTTTATTGCCTGGCCGTATTTGCCCTAATTACCTTAATGCTCAGCCTTTCCTATTTTCTCGGTCAAAAACGCAGGGACCCGGCTACCGATGAGCCCTACGAGTCGGGTATTGTTTCCCAGGGCAATGCGCGCCTGCGCCTCTCTGTCGCCTATTACCTTGTTGCCATCCTGTTTATCGTCTTCGACCTGGAGGCGATTTACCTGTTTAGCTGGTCCATCGCATTTTATGAAACTGGCCTGCTCGGGTTTATCGAGGCCACCGTATTTATCGTGATACTGCTGGTGGGGCTTATTTATCTGTGGCGCCTGGGTGCACTTGACTGGGGCGGATACCAGAAGAGTTTGGAGAAACGCCAAAAACCCCGATAACAACAATGAGAATTCATAATGCGCTGGAAGCTGAGCAAAGCCGACGACCTGATTGCTACCGAACACGGCAATCCTTCTGAAGAAATAAGCACTCAAGATTTAGAAAAAAATATTCTCCTTACCAAACTCGAAGAGCTGGTTTCCTGGGGCCGTTCAAATTCCCTGTGGCCATTTAACTTCGGGTTGTCCTGTTGCTATGTAGAAATGGCCACCGCCTTCACCAGCCGCCACGACATCTCCCGATTTGGCGCTGAGGTCATCCGAGCAACCCCACGACAAGCGGATTTGATTGTAATTTCAGGGACGGTTTTCCTGAAAATGGCACCAGTGGTACAGCGACTCTACGAGCAAATGATCGAGCCTCGTTGGGTCATCTCCATGGGTTCCTGCGCAAATTCCGGCGGTATGTACGATATCTACAGTGTGGTTCAGGGGGTCGATAAGTTTCTCCCGGTCGATGTTTATGTGCCCGGCTGTCCACCGCGCCCAGAGGCCCTACTGCAGGGATTAACCTTGCTGCAAAAGTCGGTGGCTGCGGAGAGACGAGCCTTCAGCTGGGTTGTCGATGATCAAGGAACTCACAAGGTTCCAAAGCCCAGTCAGCGTGATCTCCATAGGGAGGAACGTATGAAAGCTGACATGCTACGTGCGCCCGACAGTGTTTAGGCTTCATGGAATAAGAAAAAAACAACGGAATAGCCAATGACTGGCGTAATTGCGAAAACTGTCCACACAGCAACTCCCTACAGGAAAGCAGCAGAGGCATTTATTCGGGACCTCGACACCGGATATAAGCTTCACTCGTTCTGGTGGCAGCCACACTGTGATGATATGCCCACACTATGGATCGAGAAACATGCCTTGATCCCTCTTTTGCTCTTTCTCAAGCGGGATATCACCCAGCCATTTGAAATGCTGTATGACCTGAGTGCTATCGACGAACGGCTGCGGGTCAACCGTGGGGAGGGAACCGAAAAACAGCCTTCCAGCGATTTCACCCTGGTATATCAACTACTTTCATTTACCCGCAATTTATTTATCCGTATCAAGGTGGCTCTTCCCGAGAGTGATCTGAGCGCACCGACTATTACTGCCGTTTGGGAGAATGCCAACTGGTATGAACGGGAAGTGTGGGATCTATTCGGTATCGACTTTCCCGGTCATCCCCATTTACAGAGAATCATGATGCCGCTGACCTGGAAGGGGCATCCACTGCGCAAGGATCACCACGCCCGAGCTACCGAAGTCGACCCATTTAGTCTGTCAGAAGAGAAGGAGCGCAAAGAACAAGACGCCCTGCTGTTCCGGCCGGAAGACTGGGGCATGGCCAGGAGTAATGAAGACTCAGAGTTTATGTTCCTCAATCTGGGCCCGAATCACCCCAGTGTGCACGGGGTATTCCGTGTAGCCCTTCAGCTGGATGGTGAACAGATTATCGATGCAGTGCCAGATATCGGTTACCACCATCGCGGTGCAGAGAAGATGGCCGAGCGCCAGGCCTGGCATACCTATGTGCCCTACACCGACCGTATCGATTACCTCGGCGGTGTCATGAACAACCTGCCCTATGTGATGGCACTGGAGCAACTCGCCGGCATTAAGGTCCCTGAACGCGCACAGATGATACGGGTGATGATGTGCGAGTTCTTCCGCATATCCAGCCACCTGGTATTTTTTGGCACCTTTGCCCAGGACGTGGGGCAGATGTCTCCCGTGTTCTATATGTTTATCGATAGGGAAAAACTGTTTGGAATAGTTGAGGCCATTACCGGCGGCAGAATGCACCCGGCATGGTTCCGTATCGGCGGAGTAGCGCAGGACTTACCCCAGGGTTGGGACAAGATGGTGCGGGAATTTCTTGACTATATGCCCGCACGCTTAGCCGATTACGACGGCATGGTAATTAAAAACAAACTCCTGCAACGCCGCACCCGTGGCATTGGTGTCTACGATACGGCGGAGGCGTTTGAGTGGGGGGTTACCGGGCCAGGGCTTCGCGCCACGGGCCTGGATTGGGATCTGCGTAAAAAGCGCCCTTACAGCGGCTATGATCAGTTCGAGTTCGAGATTCCCAGCTACGATGGTGGGGACTGTTTCGACCGCTGCCGGGTCCGGGTGGATGAGATATGGCAGAGCCTGCGGATTATCCGCCAGTGCCTGGAAAATATGCCGGCAGGCCCTTATAAGTCGGACCACCCTTTGACTACCCCTCCGCGAAAGGGGCGCACCATGGAGGATATCGAGACTTTAATTCAGCACTTTGTGAATAACAGCTGGGGACCGGTAATGCCAGCCGGCGAAGTGTGTTATCCCATTGAGGCCACTAAAGGAATCAACAGCTACCAGATCGTTAGTGATGGGGGGACCACCTCATACAGGACCCGAATTCGCACCCCTTCATTCCCACACCTGCAAATGATTCCGTTAATGTCCAACGGACTGTTGATTGCTGACCTTATTGCCATTATTGCCAGCATCGACTTCGTCATGGCGGATGTGGACAGATAACAATAAAAAACTACGGCAGGCACAGGGCCGTACAGCAGCGGAGTAGAAAAGTGCACGGAAATATACCCAGCGTTTCAGCCATCGCACACACAGATGGCAGCAGCGCCTCAACGAAACCTCCGCAAGTTCTATCTCGGGGGCGACTATGTCCAGCTTACTAGAACCGGAATTGATTGAAGTAATGGAGCAAGGCAATAGCAATTCAGCAGACACCCTGGCGACCTTAACAGTACAAGAAAAAGAGGAAATTGATCAGGAAGCCACCCACTACCACGAAAAAACTTCAGTGGGGCTCGAGGCGTTGCGGATTGTACAGAAACATCGCGGCTGGATTTCCGATGAGAGCCTCCAGGCAATTTCCAATTATCTGGATATTCCCGTTGCAGAACTTGAGAGTGTCGCCACCTACTTCCAGTTGATTTTCCGCCAACCAGTAGGCAAGGAAGTGATCTACCTGTGCAAAAGCTCCAGCTGCTGGATTATGGGTTGCGATAATTTGCAGAAAAAAATATCTGAGCGCTTAAATATCCAGCCTGGAGAGACCTCCGAAGATGGGATTTTCACCCTGCTGGAAACGCCTTGCCTGGGAGATTGTGACAAAGCCCCAGTCCTTATGCTCGGCGAGGAGATGCACCGCCATTTGGATGAGAAAGGTATTGATGAATTAATCGATAAGAAGAAAAAATACCATGCTGATAAATCCACTGACTAAAAATATTTCCAGTGAAAATATTGCCGCCACTATTGAGCAATATGTGGAAAACGACGGCTACCAGGGCTGGCGCAAAGCCATCACCATGGTACCGGACGATATTATCAACGAAGTAAAAGATGCAGGCCTGCGCGGACGCGGTGGAGCGGGGTTTAACACTGGGCTGAAGTGGAGTTTTGTACCTAGGGGTGAAGATTCGCCCAAGCAAAAGTACGTTGTCTGTAACGCCGATGAAATGGAGCCCGGCGCCTTCAAAGACCGATTGCTAATGGAGCGAGACCCTCACCTCCTTCTTGAGGGAATGGCGATAGCCGCCTATGCCATTGGCGCCTCTCACGCCTATATTTTTATTCGTGGTGAATACCACCTGGCTGCAAACCGGCTCGAACAGGCAATCGATGAAGCCAAGCAGCAGGGCATGATTGGCGAAAATATTTTCGACAGTGGCTTTAATCTGGAGATCTGTCTGCACCGCAGCGCCGGTAACTATATCTGTGGTGAAGAAACCGCACTGCTAAACGCCCTTGAAGGCAAGCGGGCCATTCCCCGCGCCAAGCCCCCCTTTCCACAGGTCAGCGGGCTTTGGGGCAAACCCACTGTCGTTAACAATGTAGAGACCTTGTGCAACCTCCCCCATTTAATTAGCCACGGCGTGGAGTGGTACAAAAACCTTAGCCGGGGTGACGATGCGGGAAGCAAAATATTTGGTGTTAGCGGCAAGGTTAATAATCCAGGAGCTTGGGAACTCCCGATGGGGACGCCCATTCGCGAAATTATTGAACAACATGCCGGTGGCATGAAAGATGGCCTGCAACTGAAGGGCATTCTTCCCGGTGGAGGATCGACCGACTTCCTCGGCCCGGACCACCTCGATCTTCCCATGGATTACGACGTTATCGGCAAGGCCGGCAGCCGTATGGGGACCGGCACGATCACCGTGCTCGACGATAAAACCTGCCCCGTTGGCTTGGTACTGAACTTGACCCAGTTCTTTGCGCGGGAATCCTGTGGCTGGTGCACCCCCTGCCGGGACGGCTTGCCCTGGGCCGTCAAAATTCTGGAGAGAATAGAGTCTGGCCAGGGGACTAAAGAAGACTTGGAACTCCTCAGGGAACAGTGTGAGCGTATTGGCCCCGGCAATACCTTTTGCGCCCTGGCTCCCGGCGCTGCAGAGCCTATACAAAGCGCGTTAAAACTCTTTGAACAGGATTTTATCGACCATATTGAAGGCGGTTGTTGCCCCTACCAATAAATTAGCGCGACAACCCTGCCCCTGAAAGCATTAATAAAAAGAAAATGGATTTCAAATGCCAACCATCACAATAGACGGTAATAAATACCAGGTTGATGGAGATCAAAACCTGCTCACTGCCTGCCTGTCCCTGGGTTTGAATGTCCCCTATTTTTGCTGGCACCCCGCCATGGGTTCTGTTGGCGCCTGCCGCCAATGTGCGGTTATCGAGCATAAGGACAGCGAAGATCAACGGGGCCGGTTGATTATGAGCTGTATGACGCCGATAAAAGACGGCGGTATTTACAGTGTCAGTTCGGAAGCTGCGAAAGATTTTCGCGGTTCTGTGATAGAAGACTTGATGACCAACCACCCTCATGATTGTCCGGTTTGTGAGGAGGGCGGCGAGTGCCACTTACAGGATATGACTGAAATGTCCGGTCATACCATGCGCCGCTATCAGGGTACCAAGCGCACCCACCGAAACCAGTATCTCGGCCCCTTTATCAATCACGAAATGAATCGCTGTATTACCTGCTATCGATGTGTCAGGTTCTATCACGACTATGCCGGTGGCGAGGATTTACAAGCACTGGGCCGCAATCACCAGGTCTTTTTTGGCCGCAATACTGAGGGCATGCTGGAAAATGGTTTTAGTGGGAACCTTGTCGAAGTGTGCCCCACCGGAGTATTTACCGATAAGACCTTCAGCCAGCACTTTGTCCGAAAATGGGATTTGCAAACAGCTGCCTCAGTCTGTGAACACTGCGCCGTGGGTTGCAACACCGCGCCAGGAGCGAGGGAATCCGGCAACAACCAAGACCCGATGTTGCGCCGTGTGGTTAACTTATATCACCACGATATCAACGGCTATTTTCTCTGTGACCGGGGGCGCTTTGGATACGAATATGTCAACAGTAAGAGCCGGATAACCCAGGTACTTTCTGCGCGCAAAGATGATGTGATCAGCTCTACAGCAGAAACTGATGAACGTCTGCACAAAGAGGTTTCCCCCAAGGATGCAGTATTCTCACTTTCAGAAAAACTCGCATCAGCACAGAGAGATGAGCACCGCTTGATCGGCATTGGTTCACCCAGGGCATCATTGGAAAATAACTTCGCCCTATTAAAGTTTGTAGGGCGGGATAACTTCTTCTCTGGCCTCAACCAGCGGGATATGCAGCTACTACACCTTGTAGACAGAATTCAGAGCGATGCCAATATCCACAGCCCGACCATCCCTGAGATAGAAAATTCAGATGTTGTATTGATACTCGGGGAAGATATCTACAACACAGCCCCCAGGGTTGCCCTGGCAGTTCGCCAAGCAGCACGGAGCCGCCAAAAAGAACAAGCTGAATCATTAAGAATACCCTTGTGGCAGGATGCTTCTGTTCGACAATTAGAGGGTGAACCCAGCCCGATTATTTTTATCGGCACTGAACTCAATCAGATCTCAGATATTACCTGTAAAGCGATCTATACCCTGCCGGAACAGGCTGCCCAAATCAGCCAGGCAATTGCCAATAATATTCTGGAGGTTAAAAGCAACAAAACTTCACTGAGTGCAGAGAATCTGGAGGAAGCTGAAAGAATCTCTGCAATATTAACTGCGGCCAAGAACCCAGTGATCATCTCTGGAACCAGTAGCAAGAATATCCAACTAACCCACAGCGCAGCAAAAATCGCCTGTGCACTGGCGGAAAAAAATGGCAAACCCACGTCTCTATACTTGTGTTGTGAAGAGGCTAATAGCTTGGGAGTTATTCAGCTGTTTGAGCCCGAAACCGGTTCCCTTGAGCATCTGATCACTGAACTCAAGAATGACAAAACCAATATCGATAAAACCCTAGTGATTCTGGAGAATGACCTCTCCTTAAGAATCGCGAGTGAAGAGTTAAACAGTCTGTTTGCCAGCGTCGACCATATCATTCTGCTGGACACCCTGCTCAATGAAACCGCCAAACATGCCGACTTAATCTTTCCTGTATCCGCAACGGCCGAATCCCAAGGGACATTTGTTAACAATACTGGTTTGGCACAGCGATTTTATGCGGTCTATGAAGGCACTGGCTATATCCAGGAGAGCTGGCGCTGGCTGGTAGATGCCGCTGGTTTTTGCACAGAACACTCCGAGAGTATCGACACTATTATCAATTGGAATCACTGCCCGGATATCACCGATTCCCTGGCAGAAAGTGTTGCTTCACTCAAGGTCATCAAAGATTTAGGGCCGGATGAAAATTTCCGGATTGAAGGGCTGAAGGTTGCTCGGCAAACCGCTCGCTACAGTGGGCGCACGGCTATTCACGCAGAGGAACATGTCTCAGAGGAGCCCCCACACCAAGACCCCGATGCTCCTATGAGCTTTAGCATGGAAGGCGTGCACAATCCAAACCGGTCACCGCTGCAAGCCAATATCTGGTCTCCCGGATGGAACTCCAACCAATCAATTTTCA
Source organism: Microbulbifer maximicatervae (SeqCode) (assembly GCF_052467325.1). Taxonomy (NCBI): domain Bacteria; kingdom Pseudomonadati; phylum Pseudomonadota; class Gammaproteobacteria; order Cellvibrionales; family Microbulbiferaceae; genus Microbulbifer; species Microbulbifer maximicatervae (SeqCode). Next base: position 4,856,603 of record NZ_CP174310.1, on the reverse strand, counting down.
AGTTTCAGCAGGAAGTGGGTGGCGAACGCCGTGGTGGTGCCTCGGGTAAATATATCCAGCGGCGAGAGCAAGCACTATCGGAGTGGTCCTTGCCCACAGCCTCCGATGGCGATACAGATAGCGATAACCACAGTCTAGCGACACTGCCGATTTACCGAATGTTTGGTTCGGAAGAGCTCAGTAACCGCGCAATGGCCATCGCTACAGTGATCGATAAGCCATTCTTTACTTTAAATCGCGGTGATGCCGAAAGTGCCAACCTCAACCAGGGAGATACAGTGGCGTTAGACACCAATAGCGGTGTTTTCCGGGGCAGTGTGGTTATCTCCGATAGCCAACCTTCGGGCAGCCTGGGTGTGCCCTATGGTCTTCCAGGGCTTGAAACTCTTGCCCCCGTATTACCTGGGGGCGCCAATCTGTTGCCAGTGGAAGAAAGCTCCGCAATCGGGCAAGAGGACTAATTATGAGCACAAATATCTGGATCATATTGCTCAATATTTTCGGCGTATTGATAGTTACCGTGCTGCTAGCAGCCATTTTAACTTGGGGCGAGCGCCGCCTATTGGGTTTTTGGCAAGATCGTCCGGGCCCTAACCGGGTCGGAAAATTTGGCACCCTGCAAGTTATTGCAGATATGATCAAGCTGTTCTTTAAGGAAGACTTCACTCCGAAATTTGCAGATATTCCCGTATTTGTACTGGCACCCACTGTAGTTATGGCAACCATGTTGATTGCCTTTGCCGTAGTGCCCGTATCGCCCAATATTGGGGTCACCGACCTGAATATCGGTTTACTGTTTGTGCTGGCTATGAGTTCTATTGCGGTCTATAGCGTAATTCTTGGGGGATATGCATCAAATAATAAATATGCTCTGCTCGGTGGGCTAAGGGCTGCCGCTCAAACCGTGTCCTATGAAGTATTTATGGGTTTGAGCCTGATGGGCGTTGTTATGCTCTCAGGCAGTTTCAATCTGCGCGAGATTGTTAATGCCCAGGCAGATGGTTGGTTTATCATCCCTCAATTCCTGGGTTTTATTGTTTTCTTTATTGCCGGTATTGCCGAGAGCCGCAGAACTCCATTTGATCTTCCGGAAGCTGAGCACGAACTGACAGCGGGATTCCATACCGAATACTCCGGTATGAAGTTCGGCATGTTCTTTGTGGGTGAATATCTGGCAGTGATTCTAATTTCAGCGCTAATCACCACCCTGTTTCTCGGTGGATGGCACGGCCCCCTACTGCCCCCATTTATCTGGTTTTGCCTGAAGACTGCCATTCTGGTTGGTGTGTTTATTCTTTTAAGGGCGGCGATTCCACGCCCCCGCTATGACCAATTAATGAAATTCGGCTGGAAGGTCATGCTACCTCTGGCCCTGATCAATCTACTGGCTACCGCAGCGGTACTTTTGTGGACTGCCTAGAAAATTAAAATAAGCGTGCGAGGCCAAAGAAATGATTTCAAGCCAGATTCGCAGCATGTGGTTGGTATTTAAACACCTGTTCCGGAAGAACGTTACCGTACAATACCCTGACCAAAAGCCCTACCTGGCACCCAGATATCGTGGCAGGATCGTGCTCACCCGAGATCCCAACGGTGACGAGCGCTGCGTTGCCTGTAATCTCTGCGCCGTTGCCTGCCCTCCTGATTGTATTTCACTGCAAAAAACAGAAGATCCAGACGGCCGCTGGCGCCCCGAATATTTTCGTATCAATTTTTCCCGCTGCATTATGTGCGGGCTTTGTGAAGATGCCTGCCCAACCTATGCCATCCAGCTAACACCTGACTTTGAGATGTGCGAGTACGACCGGCAAAACATGGTGTACGAAAAGGAAGATCTTCTAATCAGTGGTCCCGGTAAGTATCACGATTACAGTTTTTATCAAATTGCAGGAAAGGCCATCTCAGGTAAGGACAAGGGCGAAGCTCAAAATGAGGCCGAGCCCATTAATGTAAAAAGCCTAAATCTCTGATTTCAATAGGGCTGATAACTAAAAAGAGGTTTTCCCAGTGAATTACATTTTCTACTTAACCGCTGCGGTTGCCATTGTCTCAACCGCCATGGTTATTTTTCACAAGAACGCGGTCCACGCGCTACTTTATCTTGTCACTTCACTTTTGTCGGTTGCCGTTATTTTCTACCAGTTTGGCGCTCCCCTGGCAGCAGCTTTGGAAGTTATTATTTATGCCGGCGCCATCATGGTATTGATTATTTTTGTCATCATGATGCTCAATCAGGGAGACGCTTCAGTTGCACAGGAGCAAGCCTGGTTACAACCCCACACCTGGATTGGCCCAGCCCTTCTATCAGCCATTTTGTTAATCCAGCTACTTCTGCTGGTTAGTAGCGGGCAAATTCCTTCAGAGCAAACCTATCACTATATCGGGCCCAAACAGGTCGGTATTGCACTTTTTAGCCATTACGTTCTCGCTGTCGAACTGGCTTCAATGCTGCTTTTGGCGGGGCTTGTTGGAGCTTTTCACCTCGCCCGACACAGAAGAACAGTTAAACCGGAGTGAAGCTATGCCTATCGAATCTGCACCTGGTTTGGAGGCTGGCGTGCTGTTGGCCTCCATTCTGTTTTGCTTGGGGTTAGCCGGATTACTCATCCGAAGAAATATTATTTTTATGCTGATGTGTATTGAAATTTGCACCAATGCCGCAGCATTAATGTTTGTTGTCGCCGGCGCACACTGGGGCAATGCTGATGGGCAGGTGATGTTTGTTTTTGTTGTCACCCTGGCCGCTGCCGAAGTAGCCATTGCACTGGCGCTGGTCTTGCAATTCTATTATCGCAAACACACGGTCGATATTGACCAGCTCAATGGATTGAGGGGTTAATATGAACGGATCACTAGCCTGGATACCATTGCTTCCCTTTCTTGGTTTCCTGACCCTCATCAGTATTCCACTGTTTACACAAAAGGAACCCTCACAAAAGTTAGTAAGCCTGATTGGTGTGGGCAGTGTGGGAATCGCAGCGATTCTGGTTTTTAACCTCGCACTCTCCACCTTTCTGGGCAACCCGGAATCGGTCGTTACACTGTCAGTTTGGCAGTGGATGCGGGTATTAGACCTCCAGCTAGGCTTCACCTTTCATGTGGACTGGCTAACCCTGGTAATGCTGATGATCATTACCGGAGTGGGCTTCCTTATCCACTTATACTCAGCCGGATATATGCGTGAAGATCCGGATTTCCGCCGCTACTTTTCCTACCTGAATCTATTTGTCTCTGCCATGTTAATTCTTGTAATGGCGGACAACCTGGTACTTCTCTATCTGGGATGGGAAGGCGTTGGTCTTTGTTCCTACTTGCTCATTGGCTTTTGGTATAAGGACCCTGCAAACGGCGCGGCGGCACAGAAGGCATTTATCGTCACCCGCGTCGGCGATACCGCCATGGCGATCGGCTTGTTCCTGTTGTTCTTTGAGTTCTCAACACTAAATATACCGGAGCTCATCACAGCGGCAGGGAATCCCGAGGTCAACACTCAAATTGTCACCATCGCTATGCTGCTGTTACTGGGTGGCGCTGTGGGTAAGTCAGCACAGATTCCACTCCAGACCTGGCTTCCCGATGCGATGGCGGGCCCCACTCCCGTCAGCGCCCTTATCCACGCTGCCACCATGGTGACGGCCGGGGTCTACTTGATCGCCCGCATGCACCCGCTTTACCAGCTGTCTGGAACCGCCATGACGGCTGTGGCCATTGTCGGCGCTCTGACTCTATTAATCTCCGGATTCAGTGCTATCGCACAAAGTGATATCAAACGGGTCCTGGCCTATTCAACCATCTCCCAGATTGGATATATGTTCCTGGCCCTGGGTGTCGGTGCCTGGTCAGGAGCCATCTTCCATTTGATGACCCACGCCTTCTTCAAGGCTCTGCTCTTCCTCTCCGCAGGGTCAGTAATCCTGAGCGTACATCACGAGCAGAATATCTTTGCCATGGGCGGCCTCTATCGCAAAATCCCCTTTACCTTTATCTGCTTTACCATCGGTTGCGCCTGCCTGGCAGCGCTCCCATTTACGTCCGGCTTCTACAGCAAAGATCATATTTTGCTCAGCGCTTATGAATATCATCAAGGAGTAAACCTGCTTTGGCTTGCCGGTCTATTGGGAGCACTGGTCACAGGGATTTATAGCTTCCGGGTTCTGTTTCTTGCATTTCTGGGCAGTGAGGGCAGCGCCTCCTCACACTGTAAAGACGCCAATAACACGGTGATGATGCTTCCCTTGGGCCTCCTCGCTGTGCTTGCTCTATTTGGTGGAATTCTCGCTCCACCTCTACAGGGAGTCTTTGGCACCCCAACCGATGAACACCACTCCTGGGTCATTGAAGCCATTGCCATTGCTATGCCGCTGATCGGCCTGTTTATCGCTTGGAAAATGTTCCTGTTCGAGAAGAAAGTTGGGGAGCAGCGCTCTCCACTAATGCAGTTTTGGTTTAAGGGATGGGGTTTTGACTGGGTCTATGACCGGGTCTTTGTAAGACCTTTTAAATTTATCACCGCCCTTAACCACAAAGATATTATCGACAGCATCTACAAGGGTACCGCTTCGCTGAGTGCACATTTAAATAACGCCCTCAGCTCTTCACAAAACGGCCAAATACGTTGGTACCTGGCCACCTTTGTAGCCGGATCAATTTTATTCCTAGCCCTGTTGGTGGCTCTATGACATTACTGGCAATAATTATAATTTTATTTGTTGGGGGAATATTAGCCTGGCTGGCAGAGAAACATCTCTATGAGGGTGGACGCTTAATCAGCCTGGTTTCCCTGATTATCGCATCCCTACTCTTGATCAGCTATTTCCCCCAGGCAGAGTCCACAGCTGTTACAGGTGGCAGTCAGTGGTGGGATAGCCTTTTGGTATCCTGGATACCCAGGTTTGGGATCAGCTTCCATCTGGCGATTGATGGACTCAGCTTTCTTATGCTGCTACTGACAATGGGGATGGGGATCTTTGGGTTAGTAATGACCTGGAATGATGTCACCTTCCGACGCGGCTTCTTTTATTTTAACTACCTGTGGACACTGGCCGGTATTGTCGGTGTGTTTACCGCTATCGACCTGTTTTTATTCTTTTTCTTCTGGGAAGTCATGCTGATTCCCATGCTGCTGTTGATTGCAGTTTGGGGCTATGAGGGCAGAGTCTACGCTGCGATAAAGTTCTTTATTTTCACCCAGGCAAGCAGCTTGTTAATGCTGATTGCCATCGTTGCCTTGGCATTTATCCACTATCGGAATAGCGGGCAACTGACCTTTAACTATATGGATTTGTTGGGTGCTCAACTGTCTGCAACAGCAGCTTATTGGCTAATGCTCGGATTTTTTATTGCCTTTATCGTCAAGTTGCCAGCGCTGCCCTTCCATACCTGGCTACCTGACGCCCATACCCAGGCCCCTACTGCCGGCAGTATTTTGCTGGCGGCGATTCTGTTGAAGACAGGAGCCTATGGTTTACTACGTTTTACACTGCCCTTATTCCCGGAGAGTTCACAAGCTTTTGCACCGGTTGCAATGACCATTGGAGCCATCAGTGTGGTCTACGGCGCATCGCTGGCATTCGCTCAGAAGGATATGAAAAGACTTGTGGCCTATTCCAGTGTGAGCCATATGGGATTTGTTCTATTGGGGCTCTATGCGCTGAATACTATCGCCCTGCAGGGCGCAGTGATGCAAATGATCGCCCACGGCTTGAGTACCGCTGCACTCTTCGCATTAGTAGGCGCACTACAGCATCGTCTCCATACTCGGGATATGAGCCAGCTCGGCGGTGTCTGGTCTCTTCTGCCAAAGCTGTCCGCCGTTGCACTCTTCTTTGCCATCGCCTCTCTGGGACTGCCTGGGCTGGGTAATTTTGTTGCCGAATTCCTGGTACTTGTTGGTAGCTTTAAAGCTAATCACTGGTTAACAGTTATTGCAGCAATTGGGCTTATTGGAGCAGCGCTCTATGCACTATTGATGATGCAGCGTGTCTTCTTCGGCAAGTTTAATGACAAATTGAAGCCCGCTACAGAGGGGAAAACTGTCAGTGATCTAAGCCTCAGGGAGATATCCGCGCTTCTTTCACTGGCGGTGCTTCTCGTGATCTTCGGGCTCCGCCCCCAGCCTATCTTTGATATCGCCGAGCCTACGATTGCCAAATCAATGCAAAAATTTCAGCCCCCCGAAAATGAAGAAGTCGTCATAGAAAAGACAGGGCCGGAAACTTCAACAAGCTTATCCTCTCCTACTGCTAAAAGCGCTAATACAGGTACATCTCTATGAGTGCCCAAGAACTATTTTCTATCCTACCGCTTTTACTGATTAGTGCCGGTATTGTAATTTTGCTGCTCCAAGTATCCTTCTGGAGAAATCATGCGGGCGCTCTGGTTACAACTCTTATCACTTTGATAGCCGCTATCATTGCCTGTTTCTGGGTTGGAGCCACCCTATCGGTCAATAACGGGTCCATTCAAGTGACTGCCCTACTCTCGATTGACTACAACTCATTGTTCTTCTGTCTGCTGATATTAGTTACCGCCATAGCCGTCAGCGTTATGGGGTACAACTATTTAAAACTTCGGTGTGACCTGAATAGAAATCCGGATAGCTATCCAGAAGAGTTTTATATACTACATTTACTTGCCATTTTGGGAGCAAGCACCCTGGTATTTGCCAGCCACTTTGCCACTTTCTTCCTCGGTATAGAATTAATTAGCCTCGCACTGTATCCACTGTTGGGATTTGCGGTTACTGGCAATTTATCCTCAAGTAAAGATCAAGTAAATTCCCTGGAATCTGCCTTTAAATACTTAATCCTTTCAGCACTTTCTACCGCTCTCGGTCTATTCGGTATTGCATTAATTTATGCGGCGTCTGGGGCATTGGACTTTGGCAGTATCGCTGCACGTATACAGGATCTTTCTCAGACTTCTGCTCTTTTTGCAACCGGCGCTACTCTGCTGGTCATTTCTGTTGCTTTCAAGTTATCACTGGTTCCATTTCATATCTGGACACCCGATGTATTCCAGGGCGCACCTACGCCTACGACGGCGTTGATCGCCACAGTGGGAAAAACAGCCGTAATTGCCTTTCTGTTGAGATTCTTTAATACCTTAAACCTCTATCAGAGCCCTATTCTTATTGACTTACTGACAATCGCCGCCATAGCTAGCATGTTGATAGGAAATTTATTGGCCCTGATGCAAAACAATATCAAAAGGCTGCTGGCCTACTCCTCAATCGGCCATATAGGCTATTTAATTGTGGCGTTTATCATCGGCAATAGCGCGTTTGGTACAGAGGCGGTTATTTATTACATGGTCGCTTATGTCATTACTACACTAGGAGCCTTTGCAATTGTTGGCCTGATAGCTGATTCAGTGGAGGCCGCCCAACTAACCAATGGAACAAATGTCAGTGACGTGACCGACAGTGCAGATGATCCCTATCACAGGGACTTTTACCGGGGATTACTCTGGCGTAGTCCATGGCTGGCGAGCTGTCTTGCTCTAATGCTGTTATCTCTGGCTGGAATTCCCTTAACTATTGGGTTTATTGGGAAGTTTTACGTCTTTACCGCAGGTGTTGAAGGAAAAATGTGGGCTCTTCTCGCAGGTGTGGTTATTGGTAGTGCGTTGGGCCTCTTCTATTATCTTCGTCTTCTACTTACGATGGTACAAAGAGATGCCATTGACACCAGCAGTAACAGCGAAACGTTACAAATTACCACCTCAGGGCAGTTTTTAATCTCAACTCTCGCCGCTGCCCTGGTTTTTTTCGGAATATTTCCACAGGTCCTTATTAACTGGATAAATGCTATATAAAGTAGAGAGCGAGTGCTGATGTAATAATATTTTAAAGCCCAGGCAATAGCCTGGTCATCAGAGGGTACTTACTATGAAGACTTTCAAACAAGCATTTGAAGTCATCAAGGATGCTGAGAGATTTCACCTGGAAATGGCAGCGGTATACGAGACCTTGCTGGACAAATCAGAGGACTACCGAACCCAATTGCTATTAAAACACATGCTTGAGCATGAGCAGAGAATGGCAAAGAACCTACAGAACTACAGTGATGTAGCGCAAAATAAGGTTATGAAGACATGGCTGCAATACACCCATGAAGAAAGTGCCAATGAATTTATTCGCCGCCTCAATCTGAGTGATCCACCGACAATTCGTGAAATTAATAATATGGGACGAGAGGTAGACCGCTATTTCTCAGAACTCTATCAGGCGGTGTATGGAGCAATTGAGTCGATGGAGGTGAAAGAGGTGTTTGAAGACCTGAAACAAATACAAGATAAGGAAAGAATTACCTTATCTATGGCCACAAATTCACTGTGGGATATGTAAGAAATCCCGCTACTTTTAGCGTGACTAGCTCTGTAATCGGCTAACCCGGTATTAAGAAATACCAGGTTAGCCAGCTACAAAGCAACTAGAACTACTTAAAACTCATACTGCGCTCTTACGTAGTACAGAGCTCCATTAAATCCCATAGGTGCCGTTTCTGGATATTCCGCTCCAGCAACACCGGACCAGGGGTTTTTATCCGGGTAGTTGTTGAATACGTTTTCCGCACCTGCGATCAAGGTCATGGAATCATTGAAGTCATAAGCAGCCTCAATATCCACTGTCCATTCATCACCGGCATCAATAGGCAAGCTGTAATCATCCAAATGTGCTTCCCAGTAGCTACCGTAGTAGTTGAGTCGCACTAGGCCGCGCCAGCTATCACCGCTATGGGTGACAGATGCATTACCACGCACCTCTGGTAGTCCGTCCTCCAGCTGCCTGATACGCATTTCATCCATGGTATCCGTACTGAAATCGGTAACTTCTGTTTCCGTCCAGTTGAAAGCCAGGTTGAAATCTGTTGCATCACCGAGTGGGTAAGTCGCCACTAAGTCAACACCCTGGGTTTGGGTATCGAAGTCATTGGTGTAGAAACGGAAATATTCCAAGGAATCAGCACCACTGATGCCATCCTGAACCAGCTGATCGCGCTCTTCATCAGTCAGTTCCTGGTTAGCAGATTGAGTGATTCGATCTGTTACCTCAATGAGGAAGTAATCCAGGGTAATATCCCAATCACCTGCGGCAATAATTGTACCGAAAGTAAAGCTCTGAGACTCCTCTGGCTGCAGCTGCTCACCGCCTTTCAATACGGCAATGGGGTTAGTTGGAGGAATGGTTCCCCGATTAGCCAATGCACCATTGGTATAGGCGGTAGTGACATTGGTAATGTTGGATTGGCCCGGTGTCGGGGCACGGAAACCGGTGCTCAGCGTAGAGCGCAGGGCAATCACATCGTTGATTGTATAGTGGGCTGACAATTTGAAATTGGAAGTGTCGCCGAAATCAGAGAAATCTTCCCAACGCAGTGCCGCACCTAACCGAAGAGCTTCGACGACTTCGAGTTCGAAGTCGGTGTAAAGCGCAATATTATCCCGGTCAAAAGTACCTACAACCTCTGGACCAAAACCAGAGAACCCATTCGAACCAATCAAGAAACCCTGCTCTGCCAGATCGCCGACTTGCCAGGAGGCTGTATCACCCTGTTTAACTTCAAACTCTTCCTCACGCCATTCAAAGCCCGTGGCCATGAACAGTGGCATTCCGGCAAGTTCAATGCTCTTAGTCAAATCTATATTGAAATTGGTTTCTTCCTGTACATAACCGCCAGGGCTAAATCTGGTCGGGCTGTCAGGCCCGAGCGTAGCGTTAACGGTGTTGTAGATTAGGAAGTCTACTTCGTTGTGACCGGTACTGGCACTTACGTCGTAGCCAATGCCATTTGCAAATTCACCACGAACACCAAATACCGCTGAGTAGTCCTCTAGCTCACCGCCAAAGCGCGGAGTAAATCCGCCAGGGAACATTTCGGTGTATGAGAAGCACTCATCACTAGACTGTGCTTCCTCATGGGTCATGCCAATACAATCATAGATACCATTGCTAGCATCCAGATCACCAATTAAGGGCTCATCATCAAGCGCATAAACGCCGGGACGAGTTTCCGGGTTCCGGAAGTAAAAGCCCCCATCTGTTTCGCGGCTGGCATAGTTACCAAAGGCATACAGCTCAGCAGTATCATTTAGCTCTATGGCACTGTTAACAAAGAACTTGGTGTCGTCATTAACTTCTGGCTGGCCCCAGATCTGCGCAGGATTGGCAACATAGGTATTGCCATCGGCGATCAACTGGGCTGCATCATCCCGCTGCACACTGCGGCTGGTAGAATCCTGCTCACGATACTCAAGGCTGACATTCACAAAACCAGAGTCTGTCAGAGGCAGGCCAAAATTCGCCGCTATCGTACTCTGATCACCATCACCTTCAGCGGTAGTTGCATACTTGGCTTCAACCGTGCCGCCCTCAGCTGCATCCTTTAACTGAAAGTTGATAACGCCGGCAATCGCATCGGAGCCATATTGGGCTGCGGCACCGTCACGCAGGACCTCAACCTGTTTCAGAGCAATCGCCGGAATTGCAGAGATATCTGGCCCCTGGGCACCATCTGAAACACCACTTCCGAGGAAGGAAATGACGGCAGCGCGATGGCGACGCTTACCATTTACCAGAACCAGTGTGCTATCGGGTGGCAGTCCACGCAGGTTTGCAGGGCGAACGATTGAGGCAGCATCAGAAATTGGCTTTGCATTAACGTTGTAGGATGGAACAACGTTTCTAAGCAGGTTACTGAGATCTCCATCACCCTGGTTTACAAATTCTTCTCCGGTCACGATATCGATGGGAGCAGAGGAATCTGTAGCGGAGCGCCCTTCAACACGGGTACCGATTGTTATCACTTCCTCAAGGAGTGCATCTTCAGCAAAAGTGGGACTGCTTAATGCAGCAATCGAAGCTGCCAGCAGAGAGGGAGCGCCACAGGCCGTAAGCCAGCGCTTCTTTTTTTCATTCATAGGAGAAATACCCTGTTTTAGTTATCTCTTATTTTCTTCCGAGCCAAATCAACCAGCTTTCACTTAAACCAATTTGTGCGTTACAGCAAAAATAAATTGGCTAATTAAGGTAGTGCTCCAGGAGATCAATAAAAATTTTTTACGCACTTGAAAGCTCGCTTATGCAGAGGGAGGTTACCACCAATACATTCACTGCAAGAAGTGTGACAACCAGAGAAAATGCCAGAAAAACTACAATTTGCAAGAGCAAAAAAGGCAATTTAAAAATTAAGAACGACTAAAAATGTAGATACTGACAAAACTGCCAAAAATAAAATAAATCTAATTAAATAATTAAATTAAATTCTATTACAAGAGGAAGCAAAATAGAGCGCACATACACAAGAAGGGTATATCCCAAATAATAACTTCTACAGAGGACAAATGAAACTTATTTGATGACTTGAGGTGAAAAAATAACCTTAGCCTACCGTAATAAACATGATAAATATCATTTCCACAAACAAATACTGTGAAGATATTTTATCTTGTCAGCTCTAACTCACAGACAAACGTCCACAGAAAACCCACTTAACAAAAGAGATTAATACTAAAAAACTAATGAATATGGGACAAGCAAGCCTAACAAGAGTGGATTTGTGTTATAAAAAAACCACCCACTGATACACTTCGAAGCTAGTAGAGTTGCTTTAATGGATGTCACAGTGGAGCATCAGTCTAACTTTTGGTTGACAAAGATATCTCTAAGTAAACCTAGCAACACTATTCAACAATCAAGTGCGAACTTTATTGCGGCTTGAGCGTGAATCTCTGTGGAGTTCATCAGGTGAGTAGAGGTATCCTCTTGCGAAAGCAACATGCAAATCTCTGTACACCCTAGGATCACACCTTCGGCACCTCGATTGGATAGCAAATCCACAATGCGAATAAATTCCATTTTTGAACTATTAAGGACTCTCCCCTTACAGAGCTCTTCGTAAATAACCTGGTGGACTATCTCTCTATCGCTGGGCTCCGGAATCAAAACCTCAATCCCATACTTTTCCTGCATATAGCCACGATAGAAATCTTGCTCCATAGTAAAAGCTGTCGCCAACAAGCCGACGGTCTTTATCCCTCTGTTCTTAAGTGCTTCAGCTGTAGCATCACCAATATGTAAAAAAGGTACATCAAGAGTCTCGATAATATCTCCAGCTACTTTATGCATAGTATTAGTGCACAATAAAATGCCCTCAGCACCAGCTTTTTCCAGGCATATTGCCGCCTCAACCAATAGCTTACTTGCCTGAGCCCAATCACCCTCCATTTGTAACCGTGCAATTTTTTCAAAATCGACGCTATAAAGTAGAATTTCGGCCGAGTGCAGCCCTCCTAACCTTTGAGCAATTCCTTCATTAATCAGGCGATAATAAATTGCTGTACTCTCCCAACTCATTCCACCCAAAAGGCCAACCTTCTTCATCTTTGAGCTCATCTAATATCCCTTAATACATGTTGCGAATACTAACATGAGAGAGTCGAAAGACTGATTGTAAATTGAGGGCATTCAGGAATAGCAACAACTTAATTAAAAGTACCAATTTATATAAAATCGGTACTCATTTATAAATTGCATACGGACGTGATTTAATACTTTTCTTATTCTTAGTGAAAGATCAATAATTAGACACTTCTGTAGGATCAACCCGCATACAGGAAGCTATTAAGTTTCTCTTACTGAAGTTGTAACCGGACACGACACTCATCAAGTTTTCCCTTCCCAATAGCCGGTGGGTAATCTCACCAAGAGGCAATCCTTGCCGGTCCAATTCCCGTGCTTCAGTTGCAAGATTTAACAAATAATCATACTTGGCTTGTAAGCGAATTTTTCCTTTTTCTACAATCCCTCTATGAGGGCAAAATATAATATCAAAATCATAGGTGAGTACTTTTTTGATACTGTGCATTAAAGTTGGAATACTTTCATCTTTACGCAATAGCTTTAACTTACTAGCCACATACAGGTCAGCAGTGAATATCCACCCTCGATCCTGAACCAGATAACAGGTCATGTCTTTGGCATGCCCAGGTGCGGGAATAACAACTACCTTTTCGCCGGAGAACCTTAAATCTTCTGGTAGTGGCGCAGCTTCCGCACGCCCGGCCCTCCCCCAAATCAGCATCTGTATTGGCGGTATCCGAAAACCTCTCTTTAATATCTCTACTGTCGCCTTAGGGGCTCTTGGCTGTATACCAGTAAGCTTATAAATTGCTCCGGCGTTACCACTATGATCTTCGTGGTGATGGGTGAGGACCAATTGCCGAAAAGGTTTATTTTTTACAAACCACTTGACGTATTTCCACTGGTTACTGGGGCCGGCATCGATAATAGTGTCACCCAACCGATATACAATAAAGGTTGTATTGATACCAAAGTCGAAACGGCCGACCCTTTGCGCATCCAGATCTTGATAGTCAAAAGAATCAATAACCGACACGCCACTCTCCAGCGCAAGAGACAGACCTTTAAGGAATTATAGAAGCATATCTATAAGGGCTGTCCTCCCCGGCAATTGAGCAATTTTAACGCCAACCATCGCAGGCTCGGGGAAAGAGAGTTTGATATAAGCTTAAATACGACACAGTGACATTAATGTTGACTAGCTACTTTGTCATTTTTAAACGCAACTGCAAACCCAACTTGGATGTGGCTCCAGTAGTGACCCAGGCAACGCGCCCGTCAGTGTCGACAATCAGCAAGGTTGGCGTCACTTTTACGCCCCATTGGGCGCTTAAAACACCATATGGATCATTTAGAGAAGGAAAAGCAAGTTCGTGATTCCGCATATATTCGGTAACCACCTCTTCTGTTCCAGACTGCATCGCAACACCAACAACCTGGTAATCCCGAGACAGGTCAGTCACAGCGGGGGAAACTATCCGGCAATAGGGGCACCAGGTTGCCCAAAAATAAATTAATACTGGACCTTTAGGGTACATTTGCTTTAGATCAATAAGATTTCCCTGCAGCGATTGCCCCTCTAACTGAGGGGCCTGGTTCTCAGGGATATCTCTTTGGTGGAAATAACCCACGGCAGTAACCATTAGTACCACCAAGGTGATAAATATCAACGCCTGAATCAGGTAGCTATAACGAGCTTTTTCCACCCCAAATAAACTCCTTTAGTACTTCACACTACACCCATAAGCCCGCGACGAGGACTTGGGCACAGCCAGTCCCTTCAGTGAAGCATCCAGTGCAGCAGAAACATAATTGTGTGAACTGCCTATAACCGCAGGATTGGCGGAGTCATTATCATCAATGGCTCCAGCATATACGACTTCCCCCTGAGGATTAATGATAAACATATGCGGGGTAGTTTTAGCTCCATAAGCACGCCCCATAACTCCAGAGGTATCCAGCAAGAAGGGTACGCTTGCGCCGAGGTTATGACTCTGTGCAACTGCCATAGCCTGCTCTGGCTCCAAATAGCCCTGCTTTCCTTTAGCGGAAGAAATTACCGTGAGCCAATTTACTTTCTGTGCTGTATACCTTTTTTGAAGGGACTGCATATTACCACTGCCATAGTGTTTCCTGACATAGGGGCAATCTTTATTAAACCATTCAATAACCAACCATTGGCCTGTGTAATCGGAGAGATTGTGAGTTTTTCCAGCAGCATCCACTACTGAGAATTCTGGCGCTTTTTGTCCAGGAACGGCTGCTGCCAACACAACACTCGGCAACATCAGGAATAAAAGCAAAACTCCTCTAAGTATCGAATTATTCACGTTGAAAAGTAATTTCATAATTAACCATCCTCACTATTAACAGTTAAGAGCTTACTAAACAGTGCTGCAATTAAAGACTCTTGCAGCAGTGGTGGAAGTAACTCTGGTTTTTTCTCTCCTGCAGGATACCATGCATATACAGGTACAGAGTTCCTCCCTAAATCCTGCAAAGCTTGGGTAATTTCAGGGTTATAACGCGTCCAGTCAGCCCGAATTAGAAGCACGTTATTCTTTTTAAATAATGCTTGTACACTTGGGGTATCAAGCACCAGCTTTTTATTTACCTGGCAGGTAATACACCAGGCTGCGGTATAGTCAATAAATACAGGGCGCCCATTATCCAAGGCTTCCGTCAACAGTGCCTTGTCATAACGATGCCAGTCATACGCCATTTCTGCAGGTTGCTCACCACCCTCCATACGGATTGCCGGTAGAGATATTAGCAAAATAGCAGCGACACAAATCAGACCCGCTGCTCCCCCCTTTTTGGAAAAATTTTTTACTAGCCAGATTGCAAGAGTAACAACGAGCAACAGGCTTAAACCGGCCAACCAACCTGAGTCCCCAGCTAGGCGCCCTAAAATCCATAGTAGCCATATCACCGTTGCGTAAAGCGGAAATGCAAGAAACTGACGCAACTTCTCCATCCATGGACCTGGAGCTGGCAGATGCCTCAGTATTACAGGACTTGCACACATCAAAATAAATGGCGCAGCGAGCCCTAAACCGAGGCATAAGAAGATGAGTAGAGCCTGAAGTGGAGGAATCACCACCGCAGCTCCCAGAGCTGCTCCCATAAATGGACCGGTACAGGGGGCGGCAACAAAGACAGCTAAAACACCGGTGGTAAAGGAGCCACGGCTACTGGAGCTAGCAAGCCCCATTAATCGGTGCCCAAACTCAAAAAAGCCGCTAAAGGATAGGGCCATCAGCCAGAAGAGCATAATTAACCCAATTACCACAACCGGTGACTGAAGTTGAAAACCCCAGCCAACGGCCAACCCTCCCCAGCGTAGCGCCAATAAAGCAAGCCCCAAAGCAAGAAAAGTCACCATAATGCCGGCGCTATATAGGAAAGATTCACGCAAACGTTCGGCTCGGCGATTACCACCGTTAATCAGTCCAAATAGCTTTATGGACAGCACCGGGAAAACACAGGGCATCAGATTCAATAGGAGACCGGCAATAAATGCTGACAGAAGTAAAAGCCATATAGAGGTCGCGCTCTTCTCAATTTCCACTTGGGATAAGAGGGGGGCAGAGACTTTCCAGGCCCGGCTCGAGTCTGTAATCACAAAATCGCTGCTTTCAATAATCTCAGAGCCTGGCAGACGCTTGAACTTGTAGAGGAGAGTTTCATCTTCGCGCTGAACTTCTGGCTCAGACGCAGAGTACAAGTCACCATTTACGGGGAAAATACTAGGTATTTCATCGCTACGATTCCCACTGAGCTGCAAAGTAATATGCTCACTACCTCGCGCTGAAATGGATACTGGTTGCCACGGGCTCTCACTTTCTCCCCCTGGAAGCCTGTTGGCAAAGTAATTCCTTAACGCCAGATCTGCAGCTGGCCAAGCCGCCTGCTCTGCAACCGACCGTACAAGGCTCATAGTGGCAAAGCCCGGTATGCAATCCACTTTACAAACCAACCACTCCAGGTCCGCATACAGGGTCACCTCTTGCGTGCGCATATCTGGGAGGAGCTGGAACAGGTAGGCAACATTCCCGGAGTACCCCAGGTTAGTAAGATGCTCTACCCGGAGGCGCGTTGGGAATGGCCATTCGATCGGCCCTAATAAAGCCCCCTGAGCCTCCATCTCAAACCGTGGAGCCGCCCCTGAATCTCCAGCATTACGCCAATACACATGCCATCCAGGATCTACCTCAAAGTAGAATCCAACCGTCTCTCTCATTCCTTGGCGAAATGTATCAGGTGCCAGCCAACGTACCTTGACGTGATCACCAGATGCCGTCTCCTGTGCTACAGGGAGACCCGCAACCAACAGTAACGTCAAACAGCAGATGTTGATCAGCGTGGTCTTTATTTTCAATGTGATTCTCCTTCTCGCCTACTCAACTGGTACTCCCCCTTTGGGTCAGATACAAGTTACAACATTGGCCTCACCCATCACAAAACGAAGTCTCACTATACTCCGATCATACCTAACCTAAAGAAGCGCCCAGAATGCCTGCCTTGCAGATAAGTGACGGCCGTATCCTTACTTATGATGACTATGGTGATCCAAATGGCTGGCCTGTGCTTTTCAATCATGGTTTCTCAGATTCGCGACTAATTCGCAATCCTGATAAGGACCTTACCGCATCTCTTGGCGTAAGAATCATCTCTGTAGATCAACCTGGTGTGGGGGGATCATCTCCCCATAGAGGCCGGCGAATGGTTGATTGGGGGTCGGATATCGAAGAACTGGTTAATCGTCTAAATATCGAGACATTTTCGGTAGTCGGCCATTCAGGTGGTGCCCCTCATGCACTTTCTATCGCTAACAAACTTCCCCACAGAGTCTCTAAAATTGCCCTTGCAGCCCCAGTTGCGCCACTGGACTACCCAGGAATGACTGACCTGCTAAAAAACCCGGATATCAGACTTATCGCAAAGATCCATCGTTGGCAATTTCTTACTCGCTGTCTGTGCCGATTAAGTGCATACCAAGCCAATAGCAATATACAAGATTATATTCAGCTCTTTGCAAAGAAAGACGCCTCTGATGCCGCACTGTTTATTCGAGACCCGGCACTTAAGAAAATGTTTGAAGAATCATTTTCTGCTGGAGCAACGCAGCATGGGGAGGGTTTTTTTGAAATGATAATGGCGCTTTGGGATTGGGGGTTTGATCCTCGTGAAATCACCACTTCCACCAAAATATTTTATGGTGATGCCGACGATATAATTGATATTAAAATGCCAGAATATCTCTCAAGTATAATGCCAAATAGCTCAACTCAAAGCTGGCACCAGCTGGGACACTATGCATTTGTTAACAAGTACTGCTGGGTTGAATTGCTCAAGTCAGCTCGCAAGTAAGCCTTGCGAACTTTACGAGCAACGCTTTTATCTAGCCATCAACAGGCAAAGCCTCTACTGCACTTACCGGGACCAGGCTTGAAATAAAATCCTCAGTGGCAACATCCCAGGAATAGGTCCTGGCATGAGTAACACATTCCGATCGGTCCAATAATAGTGCCTTTTCTATGGCCACTTGCAGATTGCTATCCAACGCTCCAACGGGGGCATCACCAATGATATCTTTCGGACCTGTCACAGGGTAGGCGGCAACGGGCAAACCACAGGCTAAAGACTCAAGATTAACCAGACCAAAAGTGTCAGTTACCGAAGGAAATACAAAAACATCTGCAGCGCTGTAGCATTCAGTTAAGTCCTTACCCTCTTTAATTCCCAGATATACCGCCTGTGGAAACTTCCTCTTTAATTCATTGAGTTGAGGACCATCCCCCACGATAACTTTTGTTCCCGGTAACTCAAGAGATAAAAACTTGTCCAGTGATTTTTCCACTGCAACACGCCCTACATTGAGCATGATAGGTCGAGTTAGGCCCTCAAAAAGTTTTGTCTCAACCGGGTGGAATTTTTCTAACTCTACGCCTCTTCGCCAGCGGGTGACACGGGCAATCCCCAAGGTTCGAGCTTCCGCTGCCATACCATCTGTAGTCACCATTGTTTGTGCTGCGGAATTATGAAAGCGACGAAGGAGACCGTGTAACCACTTCAGTGGAACTTTATAGCGAATCGATACATATTCAGAGAGACGGGACAGCCAAGATGTCGTAAAACGCAAATTATTCCGCTTGCAGTAGCCACGAACAGCCCACCCCACAGGACCTTCACTCATAATGTGAATAGCGTCCGGTGAAAAATCCTCAATAATTCGGGCAGCTTTCCCACCAGGAAATACTGCAATTTTCACTTCTTTATAGCCCGGCCAGGGGAAATTAGTAAAATCAGTAGCAGAAACAATTTTTACTTGGTGCCCCCTTGCTATGAGTTCTTTCTCAGTTTTTTCCAGTACTCTGGAAACACCATTTAGTTGCTCCGGATATGTATCCGTAGCAATCAAAATCTTCATATTTTGCACTCTTCAGCTATAGACATTAAACCTCACCTTCCACAGGCAGCCTTGATTTCATATAAAACCAGGACCATTGAAGTATAAAAAAATCACCACTTCGACACACAAGGGATTTTAGCTTGGTCACATCGATGTGAATATTTTTTGGCAATACCCTCAACTTCAGTGAGAAGATTATCATTCAGGGTTATAGGCTTGAGCCCCATCTCGATAAGCTGGTCATTATTTACCAACAAATCATTTTCTGCTGACTCTTTTCTGGGGTTGTCCAAGTAGGCAATTCCCACCCCTGTCTTGTTGGAGATTAAATTTGCTAGATCCCTGATACGATGCGTCTCTGTCATTTGATTCAGAATTTTGACTCTATCGCCTATCTCTGGAGGATTTTCAATAGCTAACTGAATACATTGACAGGTATCCTGAATATGAATAAATGCCCGCTTCTGGCCGCCAGTGCCATGAACGGTAAGTGGGTAATTAATCGCCGCTTGCATCAGGAATCGATTGAGGACTGTTCCATAATCACCATCATAATCAAATCGATTAATCAGAGATTCATCCTTTTGTGTTTGTCGGGTCTGGGTACCCCAAACGATCCCTTGGTGTAAATCAGTGACACGTACCTGATCGTTCTTGTTATAGAAGGCAAATAACAATTGATCCTGAGCCTTTGTCATATGATAGATAGAACCTGGATTACTAGGGTAAAGAATCTCCTGTTCACTCAAATACCCTTCAGTCTCTACCTGGATTTTTAAATATCCTTCGGGAATAGTGAGACCAGCTGTTCCATACCCGTAGACACCCATAGTACCCAAGTGAATCAAATGTATATCCAATCCGCTTTCTACTATAGCCGCCAGGACATCATTGGTAGCATTCAAGTTATTATCAAGTGTATAACGTCTATGCCGGACAGATTTCATCGAATAGGGTGCGGCACGCTGTTCAGCAAAATGTACAATCGCGTCTGGTTTTTCCTCTTTTAAGAGAGTGACCAATCGCTCAAAATCCTGTCCGAGGTTAATATAAATATGCCTGATGGACATACCGGAAACTTCACGCCATACACGAAGCCGCTCAGACAGGTGCCTGATTGGTGTCAATGAATCAACTTCAAGCTCAATATCAATTTTTCGCCGTGATAAGTTATCAACAATAATAACTTCATAACCCGCCTCTGAAAGGTGGAGAGATGTAGGCCAACCACAAAATCCATCACCTCCCAAAATCAATACTTTCCTCACCCTACCCCCTAAAAACTCTTAGGAATTTATACAATTCGAATACACTAATATTTTTATCAGCTTCGAATTAACCTACCTCATTCAAAAGTACCAGCCACAGTTAAACGAAGCCATACGGGCAAATTTATTCGATTTTTTGTGACATTGTCGTGACAATCCATATCACTATCCATGTTCCTTGTACGCCACAATGAGAAAAAACGAACCACTCGTTAAAAATATCTCTCAGCAGCTTTGTAGTTGATAGTAAGTTGGGGGCTTCCTCGCCTACAGGCGCAATGATAGAACTATCTCATTGTTTCTATATTGAAATATATGGCGACAAAGATCTTTATCGCGCCATTCAAATGAATAGTGCGCCAATTTTACTTTAAGCCTAAATACATTGAGCACTCGAACGGAAACACCATTGTTTTAGACCGATCACTCTATCCCTCTACTAGAAAGGAAAATACGCCAATAATGTTTTCAATAAAGCTAAACTTTTTTGACAGTTATACGGTTCACATTAGTCGCCCCCCCAAAGCACCTTTCTGTAAGTAAGAGAGCGATCAAATACCCTTCATCTCTGTATCTACGCTCACAAGCGCATGCTGAAATTTGATCTGGTATAACGAACTGGCACGCACCGAAGGTAAGAAGTGTTTCCATAAACCCTATCTACAAAGGTGATATTAAATTCCACAAACAGATAAGTTATTAGCCTCCAAACCATGTGTCACCTGAAGACAATACGAATTCACAATTGGGGAATTCACTCTCAATCGAAAATAATTATAAGTTTTTCAAAATATCCATTGCCTTCAGTAACGTTAATAACCAGCACTTTTTCCTAAATCTAATGTCACAACCACCAGGAATAGGGACTTTCCGTGAAGTAGGAAAGCCTGTCACCGAAAGGCAAATATGCAAATACCTACCCTTTCAAAGGAACTTATTTATCACAAACGGCAACTAAAAAAGCCGAAAAACAAAAACATAGCCGCGTACTAGCGCGGTAGGTTATGGGCAAAATCGACACAATCGGGATCGCATTTTAGATCTTTAGGTCAGTTAATCTGAGCTTTAAAATCTGCTATCGCAATACTGTATCTCCCGTGGTCTTGACGCCTGCCATAAGTGGCAGAACAGGCACAGTTCTACCTATAAGAAGCTTGCAAGGATGCTGTTAAACCTTCACTGGATGCACTTTGCGAGATAAAAATGTTATTACCAAAATCTCTATCAATTTTTCCTTGTAGCACAACTGATAATCAGTTTTTTGGGGAATCGTGCTTAAAAGAAAAGTGTTCGAGTGTCTCCGCATCGAGTGCATTTTCGTAGAAAAACTCACCTTACGTCCGCTCAATATCAGTACCCGGAGATATAGCTGATGATACTTAAAAAACACCTGTTGCCTGTCGCTATGGCAATATCGGCTTTAACATTTAATGCCACTCCAGCGCTTGCCGACTTTGGTTCCAAGCACGATAAAAACCGAGTTCCCAAGCACGCAAGAAAAAACCAAAGACAGCAAAGGACCACTCCTTTCGATTTTAGTGAAGTCTTCGATACCGTACAGATATTGCATGCTGGGGCAATTGAAATTCACCTGGGTGGACATTTAGAGCAATCTGATCTCGAATCCATGGATACCTTGGAAGCCTATGTTCACGCTTTTGAGGAGGGCGATGAGTTATTCGAGATGAATTACAACGCTCTCGACGGGGTCGGCGTAAATGTAGGCAACGGCAAAAGGTTCACCAGCTTCCCTCGACCTGACCTGAAAGGGCCAAATGCATGGGCAAATGTCTTGCCCCACCGCACGACGGGCCCCAACGGTGACTCCTGTATCAGTTGTCACAACGTACCCGTGGCCGATGGCGGTGGTGGTGTTAACGATAATGTGATTCGCATGGACCCTGAGCGCAAGCAAAGAGGATTTATCGAACGCCAGTCGCCCCACTTGTTCGGTATGGGGGCTGTACAGTTGGTAGCAGAAGAAATGACTACCCAACTGCACACTCTGCGGGATGAGGCTATCAGTGAGAGCTGCTCATCCGGCACCGATACAACTGTCGCACTAACCGCAAAAGGCGTTAGCTTTGGTGAGATCTCCGTCTCCTGTGATGAGGTCAACTACGATAGCGTTGAAGGCCTCGATACTGACCTGGTAGTCAGACCCTTTGAGTGGAAAGGCCTAACCGGATTTGTACGCGCATTCGTTCGTGGCGCGGCACACCAGGAATTGGGCATGCAGGCCACTGAACTGGTCGGTGATGCGGATAGTGACTTTGATTCGATCACTAACGAGCTCAGTGTTGGTGACATCACCGCGTTAACTATCTACAACGCAGCGCAACCCCGCCCGGTAACAAAGATCGAGCTTAACAGCGTAATCGACTCCCTAACGGAAGAGGAGCAGGAGACATACGGCCTACCCTTAAGCAATGAGGAAATTGCCAGTATCGAAAATGGCGAAGAGCTATTTAGCTCCATTGGCTGTGCCTCTTGCCACTCCCCCGAGATGGAAGTTGCATCGCCGGTATTCTATGAGCCCTCTCAGCACGCTAGCTACCGCGATGAAACTTATCCCGCGGGCGATATAGCCGGCCTACCCAGCCAATCCCTGCAATTTAACTTGCTCACAGAGATCATGGATAACCCGCAGGAGCTTCCTTCTGGACAAACGCTGGGGCAATTTGAGGAATCGGAAAATGGCGGGGCTATCGTCCGCCTATATGGTGACCTTAAGCGTCACGATATGGGAACAGCCATGGCCGAGGAAATTGATGAAGGCAATGTGGGAGCCTCAGTATTCCTTACAGAAAACCTCTGGGGTGTTGGCTCAACACCACCTTATTTACACGATGGACGCGCTACCACTATGACTGAGGCGATTGTCTATCACGGTGGTGAAGCTGAATCCAGCAAGGAACAGTTTGATGGGCTGAGTGACACTGAAAAGGCAGACCTGGTCAACTTCCTGGATAACTTGGTGCTCTATCTCGCGGAAGAATAAACGCAAGGTTAACTCTATAAACCTGAAGCGGGGCGGCCACAGGCTCGCCCCGCCTCTCTTTATCCCCTCCCTAATCGGGAACATTTCGCTGGTGCCATTCAGCCAGGGTCTCCTCTGGGTAGCTTCCAAATATTTCGTCCCCTTCCCGGATATCTGGCTGCACCCAACCCGGAGCATAATCCAGCATCATATGGCTACGGACCGGCGGTACCGGCAACTCAGAATCAATCGCAGAAGCGAAAGGGTGTACCAGTTCTGGCCAGCGCGGGTCCCAAAGCCATAACGCACTGCCACACTTTGAACAAAAATGTCGCCGTGCCGGACTCTTCCCACTATTTTCCCGACTTTGTATCCCAATTTCAGCCTGATAAACACTTAAATAATCCTCGCCCTCCACTTTCAGGGTTTGGAAATCTGCCCCCAGGTTGATAGCAAAACCTCCACCTCCAGCAGTTTTTCGGCATATTGAGCAATAGCAACGATTGAAGGGATAGGGTTGCCCGGAGTTCATACTGAACTTAACCGATTGGCAGTGGCAAGATCCTTTGAGTTTCACAGCGCTTCCCCTAATTTTACCTTTCGTTCGGCAGATTATCAGTAGGGCAAATCTACGATTAATGCAGATTCCTATGCCACATTTAGCGGTGACTGAAATTACTAAAAGAATTTCACTAAGAAAAACGAGCCAACCAGAGTCATCCTCACCAAATATACATCAATAGACAAACCTATCAGGCACGACAATTTACAGGTCCAAGAGTAATTAAGGCTGCCAGCCTATAGCAACATCGATTTATTTTTCAATTATCAAAATTGACCTGCCGAAAATTTGATTCTTTATATCAATGGTAACATTGACACCTACCACCTACTATAAAAGGATTCGCGATCGCAAAGATTAGGGTAGATCTAATGTCATTTTTTCCTATTTAGCAGCTAGTTTAGCCGCCCATTTTTATATTCAAACTAAACTAACTAATCTTTTCCCTTCCGATGTAAATCCAGTGAAAAAAAATGTAAGACATGACAACTGGTGCGCTGCTGAATATGTCAAAGCATCAGAAATGCAGTGGCACCAAGCCATGGAAGCGATCGAACGATGCCCTTTTCAGAAGGCAAAATCGATCTTAGATGTAGGCTGTGGAGATGGTCGAATCACGCGATACATAGCAGAAAATCTAGAGCATGGTTCAGTTATTGGTGTTGATCTCACGGAGGATATGATAAAGCATGCCCGCGAAATGCATGGAGATGTCCCCAACCTTTCTTTTCAACAGATGAGTGCCGATGAATTAAATTTCAATAAAAAATTCGATATGATTTTCTCTTTTAGCTGTCTACATTGGGTTAAAAATCAAGCGAAAGTCTGGGAAGGATTCCACAAATACTTAAAAGATAATGGCGAAGTTGTTTCTGTAGTAGGATTTCAGGCAGGACATGAAAATTTTTGGGATACCGTTGAAGACTTCCAGAACAGCAATAAATGGAAGCCTTACTTCACTGATTTCCATGACCCATACAATCATTTTTCACTGCAGGAAATGCGCAACTTCATTGAAAATGCGGGCTTCTACCTTTCAAGGATAGATGAAATATACAAGGTGGAATATTTCGGAACCAAAAAGAACTTGACTGATTTTTTTCTTTCCTGGGTCCCCCAATTTCGACACATCCCCAGCCCACACAGAGAAAAGTTTGCAAACCAAGTAATAGAGGAATACCTTCGCAAGATCCACATCAAAATGAAAAATAGGGCCGGAATCCGAATTAAACGGTATATTATCGAGGTTGAAAAATAACAATATTGATTTCCAGCATTAAAACAAAATACCCCCTACCCTTTCGGCACTTGGGTTTGGGCATCTGCAACAAAGATCAACCCCACACTTAAAAAGGATAAACAATTTATTATCACAACAAAAAGCAGGCCGATAGTACCAGACAAATTAACCCAGACCTTATACCGACACCCCAACACCTTTACTATCTACTACAGAAATATCCGGTATGTTTTTATAAATAATAGCGGCACCAATTATCAACATTATCAATTCAAGTAAGTAATGAGTACTACTTAAAGCTAAATACGCAACAGAGTCTTCAGGGAATACTGCATAGATAGACACACACAAATAAGATACAACCAAGCCGACACACAACCAGCGCTTTAAGCCCGCCATTATCAACCGAGTCAACAAAAAGAATGCATAGGCAAAAGCAATAGATACCAATGTAAAATAGGGATAGATAATATCTATCAAACTAGGTGCAAGCCCCCCAGAAGATTCATCATAATTTAGTGCTATCAGGAAAGGTTTTAAAAAACTCAATATATTGCTTAGTAATGGCCAGGCAAGCAACCCAAAAATAAATACCCTTAGCGATTCCCTGATCACAAAACACCCTTCTTCTGCAACTCTTAATCCAGAAGCAACGATCATCTTAACAAATAACTTTGCATCGAAATTGGCTACTGGCTAGTACGTAATGAAAACCTAGAGTCTAGGCATCTCATCCAAGTTAACCTGTAAGCATGAAGCAATCAAATTTCTCTTGCAGAAGTTATAACCAGTCAAAGCGCTGAACAGTCCTTCTTTGCCCAATAAACGCAAAGTAGTCTCTTCTAAGGTCAGTCCCTGTTGTTTCAACTTCTGCGCCTCTCCAGATAAATTAAGCAGATACTCATATTTTTTATTCAACTGCTGCCAGCCATCCTCTACCACACCTCTATGAGGGCAGAGGATAACGTCAAATGAATGATCCAGGGCCCCCTTTATACTTTTCATTAATGTAGGGACATCTTCATCAATACGCAGGAATTTTAAGTAGTTGGCAATAAATAAATCAGCACTAAACAGCCAACCGCGCTCAGGCAGTAAATAACAGGTCATATCCTTTGCATGCCCGGGACTAAATACTGGAACCACTTTTTCTTCACCAATGTAGACTTCCTCTGGAAGAGGTGCCACCTCCGCTTTTCCCGCAGTTCCCCAGAAAAACTTCTGCATCGGGGGAATTCGGAAGCCTTTTTTTAATATACCAATAGTCAGATCCGGGGCCACCGCCTGCACACCGGTAAGTTTCTGGATAGCGCCGGCATTGCCACTATGGTCTTCGTGGTGATGAGTCAGCAATAACTGCTTTAGCGGTGCGCTTTGTATAAACGGCTTGACATACTTCCACTGATTGCTGGGACCTGTATCAATTACGGTTCCATTGAGGCGATAAACAACAAAGGTTGTATTAACACCCATATTGACTCGGCCGACGCGAATAGCATCTAAGCCTTGATAATTAAAGGTTTCACGTACTGGCATAGCTGTGCCCTTGGATAGCTAGGCGTTATTTTTAGGCGAATGCCGTATCTTGGGGAATTGTATTTCCCATGAAAATGAATGACATATCCTTTCCGAACCCTAGACAGTTACGTAGGAGACACATCCTGGCTTGCTGCAGAATACTGAAACTAGCTGGTCGAGGGTTATTCCAGTGCCACCACTTCTATTCCCGCATCGGTATAACGCCAACGCAAATTGAATTCACACAATTGCATGCCATAAATGCGCTGTGGATCGGTCTTTTGGTATGCCGGTTTTGGATCCTGGGATAACACCTGTTCAATTAAACGGGGGAGATCGGTACCCCAGTCATCGCGGTAGGCTTTGGCTTTATTCAGAACTGGCTCGGGGATAGCAACGGGAATTTGCACTGGAGCTGCGTCGGCAAATTCACTTTGCGCATGCGTTAATGCATCCGCATAGGGAACATAGGGTTTAATATCTAATACTGGCGTACCATCGACCAAATCTGCCCCGGCAACGATCAGCTCCACTTTAGGAGAGGTGCGTACCTCCAGAAGACGAACTACTGACAGCCCGATATTATTGGGACGAAAAGGCGAGCGAGTGGCGAGTACACCCAGTTTCTTATTGCCGCCCAAACGGGGCGGGCGCACTTTAGTTGACCACTGCCCAGCGGCTTGGTGAAATTGGAACACTACCCAGATATGGCTATTTTGCTCCAGACCTGCAACTGCATCTGGCGTATCCAGGGGAGGTAACAACGCAATACTGGCGCGACTGGCATCCGCCAATAGTGGCTGGCGGGGCACTCCAAACTTTTCTCCAAAGCAGGAATGCACCCGCGCAATAGGCTCTACAACCATTTAAAATCCAAACACTTTTATAAACTACTTATCAATACCACCGACACACAGATATTTTATTTCCAGGTAATCCTCAATACCGTATTTTGAGCCCTCGCGCCCCTGCCCGGATTCTTTTACACCGCCAAAGGGTGCCATTTCGTTGGAAATAATACCCTCATTGATACCGACCATACCGTATTCAAGCCCCTCTGCAACACGCCAAATACGACCGATATCCCTGGAGTAAAAATAAGAAGCCAGACCAAATTCCGTATCGTTGGCCATTTTAATGACTTCCTCTTCAGAGGAGAATTTATATAGCGGAGCTACCGGACCGAAGATCTCTTCTTTGAACAAGTGCATTTGATCGGTGGCCCCACCCAATACTACAGGAGAATAAAAGCATTCCCCCATAGTACTGGGACCACCAGCAACCAGGGGTTGCGCGCCTTTTTGCAGCGCATCTTCCACCAGAGATTCCGTTTTCTTCACTGCTTTGGTGGTAATCATAGGGCCCATGTCGACACCGCTATCAAAACCACTGCCCATGGAAAGCTGGTTTACCGCAGCGGAAAACTTCTGTGCAAATTCATCGTAAACACCTTCCTGCACGAAAATGCGATTGGCGCATACACAGGTTTGACCGGCATTGCGATATTTACAAACAATTGCGCCCTTTACAGCTTCGCCAATGTCAGCATCATCAAAAACAATAAATGGGGCATTACCGCCCAATTCCATAGAGGTTTTTTTCATGGTTGCTGCACACTGGGCTTGCAGCAATTTTCCGACAGCAGTAGAACCGGTAAAAGTAAATTTCCGCACTAAGGGATTGGCCGTCATTTCTGCGCCAATCTCCGGTGCCTTATCCCCTGCAACAATATTAAAAACACCAGGGGGAATTCCCGCTTCCTCAGCGAGAACTGCGAGTGCCAGTGCGGATAGAGGTGTTTCGGAAGCGGGCTTGGCAATAAATGGACAGCCTGCGGCAATAGCGGGAGCCATTTTGCGTGCGATCATAGCGCTGGGGAAATTCCATGGCGTTACAGAACAGGTCACACCAATCGACTGCTTGATAACCAAGAGCCGTTTATCACTGGAAGGCGGGCTAATAACATCCCCGTAGACGCGCTTGGCTTCTTCCGCAAACCATTCGACATAATTAGCACCATACACAATTTCGGTACGGGACTCTGTCAGTGGCTTGCCTTGCTCTGCGGTCAAAATAATGGCTAGATCATCGGCGTTAGCAATTATCAGCTCATACCAGTGCCTGAGTATTTTCGCTCTTTCTTTTACCGGAGTATCGCGCCAGGCAGGCCAGGCTTTATCAGCAGCTTCTATTGCGCGGCGAGTCTCATCTGCCCCCAAGTTGGCGATATTGGCAACCGCCTTGCCAGTTGCCGGGTCCAACACATCGAAGGTATCACCAGAATCAGCGTCAATCCACTGGCCATTGATATAGGACTGGTTGCGCAGCAATGCAGGATTCTTCAGCTTCAACATCGTATTCTCCTTGTGGTTTCTTCCCTGGCCCCGTCAAAAACGGGATCACTGGTACGATAGAAATCCCACAATGCCATTCCACTGTGGGTTAAGGCTGTAGAAGCTGGAGTGGTGCGCAAACCGGCAGTATCCCTTGCCGGCTTACAGGTAACCTAAGTTACCGCCTCTTATTTTTTCTTCTTTTTAACAAACTTCATCAGGCGGCGTTTCTTGGCCTTCTGGCGGTCACTCAGCTTGTTCTTTTTGTCCGCGTAGGGGTTGGAGCTGGTGCGGAACTCAATTTTTACCGGAGTACCGTGCAAATCCAGAGCCTTGCGGAAAGTCTTCTCCAGATAGCGCACATAATGTGCCGGTACCTGCTCAGTCTGATTACCGTGAATCACAATAACCGGCGGATTTTGTCCACCGGCGTGAGCGTAACGCAATTTGATACGATGTCCGTGCACCAATGGTGGTTGGTGCTCACTTACCGCCCACTCCAGAATACGAGTGAGGTGATTAGTGGACAGTTTGTCTGTAGCGCTCTGGTACGCACCCTCAATGGACTCGTACAGATGTCCAACACCGGTGCCATGCAGTGCAGAAATAAAGTGCACATCAGCAAAGTCCACAAAGCGCAGGCGGCGCTCCAACTCGGTTTTAACATAGTCGCGGTGATCTGCTTCCAGCCCATCCCACTTGTTCAGGGCAACTACCAGCGCGCGTCCCGCCTGTACTACGCTGCCCATCAGGTGCATATCCTGGTCCACCAGGCCTTCGCGGGCATCGATCACCAGCACCACCACGTTGGCATCTTCCACCGCCTGCAAGGTTTTGACGATAGAGAACTTCTCCACCGATTCCTTGATATTTTTCCGGCGGCGAATGCCCGCAGTATCGATCAGGGTGTAAGGCTTTTCGTCGCGTTCATAATTGATATAGACGCTATCGCGGGTTGTGCCGGGCTGATCGTAGACAACAACCCGGTCCTCACCCAAGAGGCGGTTAACCAGGGTGGATTTACCCACATTGGGGCGGCCCACAATGGCAATCTTGATTCCGGTCGCTTCCTCGGCTTCCTCTTCAATCTCCTGCTCGGGCAGGTCCTCGATTACCCGCTGCATCAGGGAGCGAACACCGCGTCCGTGGGTAGCAGTCGTCGGGAAAAGCTCACCAATACCCAATTCATAGAAAGGTGCCAGGGCAATATCCGGGTTTACCCCATCAACTTTGTTGGCCACCAGGAAAGTGGGCTTGGAGCGGGTGCGCAAGCGCTCGGCGATCATCTCGTCGGCTGGGGTCAGGCCGGCGCGGCTGTCCACCAAAAAGAGTACGAAGTCTGCTTCTTCGATGGCCTGCATAGATTGTTCGGCCATAGCCGCATCGATGCCTTCTTCGCCACCGGAAATACCACCGGTATCGACCAGTAACAGCTTGCGCCCGTCGATCTCCGCCTCACCGTACTTGCGATCGCGGGTAAGCCCGGCGTAGTTGGCCACTAAAGCGTCGCGAGACTTGGTCAACCGGTTAAAAAGTGTGGATTTGCCCACATTGGGGCGCCCGACCAGGGCAATTACTGGCAGCATACAAATTCTGGTTTTAGCCGTATAAAAAAATACAAAAGCCCGCGCGAGGCGGGCGATTTCAACTTGCCTGCGCAGCAGGCTCCATTTGCGGGCTCTAAGCCCTAAGGCGGACAGCCTGTCCGCCTCTCGTCAGTTGGCTGCGATTATCAGGAATCAGCGAGGCGCAGAGCTGATAACTTGCCATCATCCGACAGCACAAATATCAGGTCGCCATCAACCAGAATGGGGATGCGAATCGCATCACCGTCCACCTGCTCGCGGCCAATAAATTGTCCGGAATTGGGGTCCAGCACATGCAGGTAGCCTTCCAGATCTCCCACAACGACCACGTCCTGGAAGAAAGCCGGTCCGCTCAATTCGCGGCGCAATAGTTCGTTATTACTCCACTCGATCTGGCCGCTGCCCACATTGTAGGCATAGACGCTACCGGAGGCATCACTGAGGTAGACATGGCCACCACCTACTGCCACTTCGTGGTGGGTAGAGGCATCGCGAGCCCAGAGGCCGCGGCCATTATCTTTGGACAAGGCGACAACACGGCCCTGGTAGCTGGCGGCAAACACCAAATCGCCGCGCACTACTGGAGCACCATCGATATCAACTACCCGCTCCAGCTCCGCAGAGCCCTGGGGAATAGCGACTCGCTGTTCCCAGCGCTGAATGCCATCGCGGGCGTCCAGGGCCAGCAGTTTGCCGTTATCCAGGCCGGCAATCACCATACCACCGCTGATAACAGGTGCTGCAGTACCGCGCAGGGTCAGTACTGGCAAATTGGTATTGTGGCTCCACAACTCTTCACCGCTGGTAGCGTCGAGGCCAACCAGCTTGCCATCTACGGTCTGCAGGACAACCACGCCAGCACCGATCGCTGGAGCGGCAACTACTTCGCCGGAGACTTGGTAATTCCATAGCTCAGCGCCGTTTTCGAGGTCCAGAGCCACGGCGCGGCCGCGGTAGTCGGAGACTACCGCCATGCCCAGGCCAGTGCCCACGCCACCGCTCAGATCTACATCCAGATCTGTCTCCCAGAGCTTGCGCCCGGAGCTGCGATCAAAAGCACTGATTTCACCATCGCTACTGGCAGCTATCAGGCGACCATCGATAAGGCTCGGCTGCAGCATCGCGTAACGCTTTTGGTCAATACCGCCAATATCGGCAGACCACACCTCTTGCAGGGCAACAGTGGAGTTAATATCCACCAGTTCGACGGGGTCGACATCTTCCTTCTCGTCATTAGAGGCACAGGCGGCCAGGGCCACCGCTAGCGCCACCGCTGCAGTGCGACCCGCAGCGCGATTCAGAAATCCCATTACTCGTCTCCCTCAGATACAGGCTCGGTTTGGTTCTGAGCGTCACTGCTCTCGGTTACCGCCAGGCTTTCAGCCTTCAGGCGCAGAAGTTGGGTGTTGCCCGCTTGCTCTGGCAGAAGCTCTGTCAGTGCTTGCTCGTACGCGGCACGAGCGCCGGCGATGTCACCCTTTTGCTTCAGGATATCACCACGAGTCTCAGAATAAAGGGCCGCGAATGCCGGGGGTATAGTGCCCTCGAGCAATTTCAGGCCTTCATCGGACTCACCGCGGGCCGCCAAAACAGCAGCCAGGCGGCGTTTAGCGAGCAGCTCCAGGCTTGCTTCACTGGTGTTGTCGAGTACCCACTGCAGCTGCTGCTCCGCAGCTTCCAGGTCATTGCTCTCCGCTGAAATAGCTGCGAGACGCAGTGCAGCCTGGCTGGCGTAGATACGCTTGGCAAAATCACCTTTCAGCTGCTCGGCCACATTCTTGGCAGTGGTAAGCTGCTTGTTGTCCGGTTGATTGTTGTTGGCGGAGACCGCTTCAACGAAAGTCTGGTACAGGTCAGAGGCCGCTTCAGCCTTGGTGCGCTGATCTCCCTGCCACCACTGATAACCGAAGTAACCGGCCAGGGCCAGCACAATGCCAGTCACAATTCCCTTGCCATTTTCCGCCCACCAGCGCTTCAGCGTTTCTATTTGTTCTTGTTCGGTAAGATGCTCAGCCATTGGGTAATTTGCCTTTCCTGTAGATTACTAACTTTCCCGGCGGGGGCCTCCGCCTCCCTCAGTGTTTCTTTCAGCCTTGCAGCAGTGCTGCCAGCTCTTTCGGTGCCAGCGTTTGCTGCGGTTGGTCAGCGCGAAGGTACTTCACAGTTATCTGACCACTTGCAGCCTCATCTTCGCCGATAATCAGCGCATAATCGGCGCCGCTCTTATCAGCTTTCTTCATCTGGCTTTTAAAGCTTCCTCCACCACAGTGCAACTGCAGTCGCAACCAGGGCAGCTCGTCGCGCAATTGCTCGGCGGCTGTCATGGCAGCTGATTGTACATCACCAACGGCAACCAGGTAGGCATCTACCTGTTGCGAAAGGGACTCAGGCAACACTTCTAGGGTTTCCAGCATCAATACAAGACGCTCAACACCCAGGCCAAAACCCACTCCCGGAGTGGCTTTGCCACCCATCTGTTCTACCAGGCCGTCATAGCGGCCACCGGCACACACAGTGCCCTGGGCACCGAGGCTGTCGGTCACCCACTCAAATACGGTTTTTCCGTAGTAGTCGAGACCGCGCACCAACTTGGGATTGATCTCATACTTAACGCCAGCCCCGTCCAAAAGCGCCTTTAGCTGACTAAAGTGGGCGGCGGATTCCTCATCGAGGAAGTCCAGTAGACAGGGCGCATCCGCCAGCAGTTCCTGAGTTTGCGCATTTTTACTGTCGAGAATTCGCAGCGGATTGCGCTCCAGACGGCGCTGGCTGTCCTCATCCAGCTGGTCACGACGCTCACTTAAATAAGTGACCAGCGCATCCCGATAAGCAGCGCGGCTCTCAGCGTTACCCAGGGAATTGAGCTGCAGGGTCACATGCTCGCTGATACCCAGCTGACGCCACAGTCGCGCAGTCATGATCAGGATTTCTGCATCGATATCCGGCCCTTGAATGCCAAACACCTCGACACCAAACTGGTGGAACTGACGCAGGCGCCCCTTCTGTGGGCGCTCATAGCGGAACATAGGGCCGAAATACCACAGGCGCTGTGGCTGGTTCAGCAAGTTGCTCTGGATTGCTGCACGCACAGTGCCCGCTGTGCCCTCAGGGCGCAGGGTAACGCTGTCACCGCTCTTGTCATCAAAGGTGTACATTTCCTTCTCGACAATATCGGTAGCCTCGCCCACCGCACGGCAAAATAACTGGGTCGACTCCAGGTAGGGAGTGCGAATTTCGGTGTAGCCGTAGCGACTAGTAAGTTCACTCAGTGTGGCTTCCACGTACTGCCATACCGGGGACTGTTCCGGTAGCAGATCGTTCATGCCGCGAATTGCGCGAAGCTGTTTCAACGCTGTTCCTTAATTTTTCACTCAATTAATTGGGGCTTGCGCAGGGAGCTGTTGCCCTCTACGCCTTGGCGATGATATCCGCTTCGCGCTCGGCCTTGGCGGCCGCCTTCTCGCGAATCAAACGCTCTAAATCATCCACCAGATTTTCATTCTTAAACTTGCGGTCTGGCTGCCCATCCACATAGATGGCATGGCTCGGGGTACCACCAGTCAGGCCTACATCGGCTTCTTTCGCTTCGCCGGGGCCGTTGACGATACAGCCAATTACTGCCACATCCAGCGGTGTGGTCACATCTTCCAGGCGCGTCTCCAGCTCATTCATGGTTTTCACCACATCGAAGTTCTGGCGCGAGCAGCTGGGGCAGGCAATAAAGTTAATACCTTTACTGCGCAGACGCAGGCTTTTGAGCAGATCCCAGCCCACTTTGACCTCTTCCACCGGGTCTGCAGCCAGGGAAACCCGCAGGGTGTCACCGATACCGTCGAGCAGAAGGGCACCGAGACCAATCGCCGACTTCACTGTGCCGGCACGTAAGCCACCAGCTTCGGTAATACCCAAGTGCAGCGGTTGCTCAATCTGCTGGGCCAGCTTGCGATAGGCAGCCGTGGCCATAAAGATATCGGATGCTTTTACACTGACTTTGAAGTCCTGGAAGTCCAGGCTGTCGAGGATCGATACATGGCGCAGCGCCGACTCTACCAGAGCATCCGGCGTGGGCTCGCCATACTTTTTCTGCAGGTCTTTTTCCAGGGAGCCCGCATTGACACCAATACGAATCGGGATATTCAGATCGCGAGCTTTATCCACTACGGCCCGAATACGCTTCTCTCGGCCAATATTGCCGGGGTTAATACGCAGGCAATCCACCCCCAGGTCTGCGACCCGCAGGGCGATACGGTAATCGAAGTGAATGTCTGCGACCAACGGGACATTCACCTGTTTTTTAATTTCTCCAAACGCCTCTGCGGCATCCATGCTGGGCACAGAAACCCGCACTATATCGGCTCCAGCCTGTTCCAGGCGCTGGATCTGGCCAACAGTAGCTGCTACATCGCAGGTTTCGGTGTTGGTCATACTTTGCACCGAGATCGGGGCATCCCCTCCGACCGGTACATCACCCACCATGATCTGGCGCGACTTGCGGCGGACAATGGGAGATTCAAATTGCATAGGCTGACCTGGTGGTATTACTGATAAAAATCGAGGGGAGATTATAGAGAGATTGGGCGCAAACCTACAGGGTTCGCGCCCAAACGGGGAAGATCATCTTAATCGCCGACAATCAGACGGCGAGTGCGGCGGTCGCCAATAGGCTGGCTGTCGATAGTTTCATCGCGGTAAACCACATGGGTTGC
The DNA here is from genome assembly GCF_052467325.1 of Microbulbifer maximicatervae (SeqCode). Lineage (NCBI taxonomy): Bacteria > Pseudomonadati > Pseudomonadota > Gammaproteobacteria > Cellvibrionales > Microbulbiferaceae > Microbulbifer > Microbulbifer maximicatervae (SeqCode). Next base: position 4,821,634 of record NZ_CP174310.1, on the reverse strand, counting down.
ACGGGCATTTCCCAACATCAGCTCAAATGGAGCGTCTCCATCTAACGATTTAGCACTGCCAGCAGCTTGGACCCCGGCCAGTAAAATCACACCTTGTGCGTCTTTCACCTCAACCCAGGCATCTTCATCAAAGCGAAGCCGCAAAGCGCCTTTCAGGGCCTGTTCTAACTGGGCTACTTGGGTGGGTACAGGCTCAGTCACTGTTGCTACAGAAGAAGTGGGTTGAACTTCCACCAAATCAACGCTGGCAACCTCAGGTCGGATATTCACAGAATCATTGACTGCGGACTCTGAGCCAAGGTTTCCAGCTGCTACAGTCATCTCTTGCTGCTGGATTTCAACTTGCTCACCATTAGCGACTGAATTATCTATAACTGCTTTGGCAACCGGGGACTCAGCTACTTGCTCAGCACCATCTTCGCCAAGGGGCATACCGGGAATATTGACCGGAGTACCGTATTTCCACCAAAAGACACCAGCGGCAAGTAGCAGAGGTATTAGAGCCAAAGCCCCATGCCCTCTTCTGCGTTCGGGCCTGAATGCTTCAGCCTTGGTGATTCGCCGGGATTCGCTACGCTGTTCCGGCTGTGGCCGGTCCCTATCATAGGCTTCCAAAACAGGTTCAACGGGAATACTCAATTCACGGCAAATATTGCGAATATAGCCTCGTGCATAGACAGCTTCCGGCTGCCGCACGTAATTGTCACTTTCCAGCCACTCAACAGTGTTGTCGATAATACAGAGGCGCTGCGACAGCTCCGCACGGGAGAGCCCCGCCGCTTCTCTAGCCGCCAGCAAGAGACGGCCGGCAGAGTCTTTAGAAGTTTGCGTACTGGATACGAGTTCACCACCATCGCAGTGCTCGGGACTACTATCCGTCATTACCACTCAACTCCTGATATTTCAGTGTCTCCGCAGAGTACGGGTACAAATTTTTCAAAGCAAGGGCGTAACTGCGCTCCTTGTCACGATTGCCAAATACTTTTTCTATTCGAATTCCAAGCCACAGTGACTGTGGAGTCTGGCGGTTTTTTTCACTAAACTGATCCAGGTAAACTTTGGATTTAGCATAATCACCGGCATCGAATTTCAGTTCGGCCATTTCAATCAGAGCCAATGGCAAATCGGGGTTCAACGCCAACGCCCTGGCATAAGCCCCTTCCGCCTTGTCTTCAAGTCCAAGACGTGCAGCCGTGCGACCATAGTTGACCAAGGCAAAAGAGCGGCGGTTGTAAGTGAGATCTGTGGAGGCATGCTCAAACTGCTTGAGGGCTTCTTTATAGCGCTCTTGCTTATAGAGAAAAACGCCATAGTTGGTATGAGCCATGGAAAACCCATCGCTATAGCGTAGAGCTTTCTTGAAATGAGACTCGGCAATATCCAACTCACCATCCACTTGATAGAGCAACGCCAGGCCATGATGTGCCAATGGATTCTTTTTACCCAATTCCAAAGCACGGTTTAAATGGCGACGGGACTGCTCTCTGTTATCAGGATCTCTCAAGTAGCGAAGCCCCAACTGGACATGGGTTTCCAAAGCTTTATCCAGATTAACTGCCTTGCGCTCCGCCCCTCCAGAGGTTACACAGCCTCCCAAAAGGGTACCGAGTAGCACTAGGAGCGGCAGGCTCTTAAATTTCGCGGACACTACACCACCTGTATCTTTATTTTTCACTTATAGGCCCAGCGAGATTATGCGGATGACAGTGCTACACCAGTCAATGCCGCCGCCAATCCCTGGACAAAGCAAGCCCGCAAAACAAAGAAAAACCGTCTACAGCCACCAGCATCCTTTGATAGTGATTCGGTTTTTCTGTTAGAAAACTGTTTCCGCCTCAACTGGCGCTTCCCAAGCCCCTATACTGCCGGAAAGCCTTACCAGTTGCAGCCCTAAAACCCAATCAATTCCATTTAGTGACGACTTTGTCCAACATTGCCATCACACCAGCCACAGGGGTCTATTCAGTGTTTAGAGTTGGTTACCCTCCTGGTCTTCTGCATCCAACTGCATCCCATCCGGACCACTGTCTCTAGGTGGAATCAGCGATTGAACTGCATTAGAGCCAATATTTGCCGCATCTGGGTCAGTTAGAGCTTCAAGGAATGCCACAAGTAAATCAACCTCATCATCGTCCAAATTAACAGCGCCATCACCATTTTCAGCCAGCAATGCTTCAGTGAGAGCTTGGCCATTAGGCGCAACTTTTGCCGCGCACTCGTCCACTCCTACAAATTGATCCAAATCACACATTTCACTATTGGTGAAGTACTGGGAAACAGAATCGGCACGACCTGTATAATGCTCCACATTTCTCTTCAAACTGCCGAACTGGCCGGCATGTCCCCAGGGGCCAGTAAGCGCTACGTTAAGCAGGGTTGGAGTTCGGAAACTACCACTTCCATTCCCGCCGAGATCAGCTCCGTTGCCACTCTCGTCCTTGCCAACACCAATTTGCGGATAGCTGACTGCTCTCAACCCCTGATTAGAGAAAAAGGCACCTGAGTGGCAATTAGTACACCCTGAATTGCGTGTCATAAAGGTGATAGCCCCACGCTTTTCATCGTTATCAAGGGCTGTTAGATCACCGTCGACATAGTCGAAAAAGGGGTTGTCGATAAAAATTTGTACCGCCTCGTAGGAGGCAATAGCCTGCGCAATCCTGCTAAAATTAATTGCCGAGTCACCGAAAGCTGCGGTAAACATCGCGCCCCAAGAGTCCTGGGTTAATTTTTCAGCAAGAATATCCTCACGGTAATCCGTAAACCCGTCATCGCTGGTATCATCGTAACCAAACTGGGTTATATCTCCCATCTCCGCAGCTTCAGTGACCGGAAAATGAGCCTGGGCCATCATAAGTGCCAGAGTGCCGGTGCCCACCGCGTCTTCAGTATTATTCGTAACATCCCGGGAGTCTGTTCTAAGTCCTCCATTACCATTTATTGCGACCCGATTATCCCAGAATAAGCCGCTATCCCAGAGCGCCACATTACAGATAGGTTGGGCATTGCGCGGCACAAGTGGAACCTCGTTCTGACCGTCAGAGCGACCCGGACCTAACAAATTAGCATCAATGGGGTCGACACCAACCGGCATCGACAAATTATCACCACCACAGCCCATTGACGGGTGATGACAAGAGGAACATGAAACGTCGTTATCAGCGCTCAGGCTTTTGTTGTGAAATAAACGCATCCCCAACTCCACCATAGCTGGGTCCTGCTCGCTCCTAACCCGAGCTGCAAAGGCACGCATATCCTCCAACTGCTCAGCCATGCCAACGTCATCCAGCACCGCCTGTAAACAGCTGTCCAGACTGCCAGCAGCAATATCTACCGCTGAGCGTGCATTTTGACATTCATCAAAATCAGATACCCGGTTATCTGCACCATCGGCATCGGAGCCATTATTTAGGCCCGCATTCGAGTTATTAACTAATGTTCTAGCAGTAACACTGGAAGTTTCATCGCCGTTATCAATATCACCAGTAGTGACCCAGTATGTGTACTCAGTATCTACCGAAAGGCCTTCATCGACATAGTATCCTTCGGTGGTCTCCGCAATTCTTTCACTGCCACGATAAACCGCATAGGTATCTCCAGTACTCTCCCAGGATAGGCCGATACTGGTGCCTGAAAATGCATTGCCAATCAATTCTGCAGGGATGATTCCCTGCCCTGAGCCTGTACCAGTATCATCACCTGTACCAGAATCATCATCGCTTCCCGTGTCGCCAGTCTCCGTTGATGAATCACTATCGCTGTTGGAGGAACCACCGCCTCCACAGCCGGTCATCACAAGAATTAAAGATAGAAATAACGACTTTATCAGCGCCGTTTGCTGTTGAGTTAATTTATTATTAACAGAGTTCATAGTTCTTGACCTGCCCGTCAATGACCTTTTCTTGTTCCGAGTTCTTGACAGCAAATACAGATCTAAGTGCCAGTACTGACACCAAAGGGTAAGGAAACACTTGCTGTAAAACTAAAAATAAAACGGTGAATTAAAACTCACTCAAATTAAAGCGAAGGAAATTTCGGCCTTACTATAGATAAGGGCCAAATACCCAGGAAGCCCCTGAACAGCTCCGTAATATCTCTGCAGATCCTGGGAACTACAGATTTTGAGCGCAGCTCGCCACGAATGGCCTTATTGCAAGTGCTGCAACACAGCCAAGGCCCGCCCTACTGGCTTTCAGGGGCTCCTTGGATCTACTCTAACCATCAAACGCAGGAATAACTGCTAAGAAAGTCGCAGTAATCTATTACACCTGTTCTCATTGCGTGAAAATTAAAGAAACTAGTCACCAAAGTGGAATTTAATGAAATCGAAAAATTTAATTCCTTGGTATTAACGGGTGGTGGTCCTGCTTAAATATTTTGATTGGCTTTAACCTAAAGATGAAAAAGCAAAAAGCATTTGAAGCAACCCAGTTCTTATTCAAACTATTACATATAAACAAAAAATGGCCTGTAAGGACTGACAGCTTGAATAACGGAAGCAAGGAAGAAATGTATAAGAACCCAGAACAGAGTAGAGAAGTAATTAATAGGGCTTTATGGGTACAAACCAAAAACTTGGGAAGGGGGATAGATAGAAAATCGATCCCCGAATAAAAGGTTCGAATATGAAAACATTTCTTCGGAGAACGGCGCCTCGGTGATAGTCGGCTATAAAATGAGGCGCCAAAATTTATTACAGGGAGTGCTTAGAGTTCATTGCCGTCCTCATCCCAAGCGTCCAACTGCATCCCATCAGGACCACCATCACGAGGTGGGATTAGGGACTGGGTTGCGCTTGAATTCACATTCTCTGCATCCGGATCGGTAAGTGCTTCAAGAAATGCTGCAATAAACCCCACTTCATCGTCATCTATGGGGAGCGCTGCATCACCATCTATCTCCAGAATAGCCTCCGTCAGTTCCAGGCCGTCTGGCGCAACTTTCTCCGCACAATCTTCAAGCTCGGCAAACTGATCCAGATCGCACATTTCGCTATCGGCGAAATACCGGGATACCGAATCCGCTTGACCAGCGTAGTGCTCGATATTTCTCTCTAAAGTACCGAACTGCCCCGCATGGCCCCAGGGACCAGTAATTCCCGCATTGAGCAGTGTTGGAACACGGAAGCCACCCAGTACGGCCCCGCCCCAATCCGCGCCATCATCCTCTTTACCAATACCAATTTGTGGATAGTTAACAACTCTCAATCCCTGATTGGTAAAGAAGGCACCCGTGTGGCAAGCAGTACAACCAGAACCTGGCGTAAAATAAGTAATGGCTCCACGCTTCGCATCGTTGTCAATTGCGGTCAGGTCACCATCGACATAATCAAAGAAGGGGTTATCGATAAAGATATAGACCGCTTCATAGGCAGCGATTGCCTCTGCGACCCTGCTGAAATCAATTTCAGAATCGCCAAAAGCAGCAGTAAATAAAGCTCCCCAGGAGTCTTGATTGAGCTTTGGTATGAGATACTCTTCACGGTAATCAGTGAGATCATCGTCGCTACTTTCATCATAGCCAAATTCAGAAATATCCCCCATCTCAGCGGCATCAGTCACCGGAAAGTGTGCTTGGGCCATCATCAGCGCCAAGGTGCCAGTACCAACCGCCGCTTCGGTATTATTGGTTACATCCCTGGAATCTGTTTTAAGGCCACCATCGTCGGTAAACAGGACCCGGTTATCCCAAAACAACCCATTATCCCAGAGCGCCACATTACAAATAGGCTGGGCATTACGTGCTACCAACGGCACTTCGTTTTCACCATCGGAGCGCCCAGGGCCGAGCAAATCGGGATCAACGGCATTAACGCCAACAGACATAGAGAGGTCATCACCAGCACAGCCTATTGTCGGGTGGTGGCAAGAAGAGCAGGCTGTATCACCGTTAGCACTGAGACTCTTGCTGTGGAACAGGCGCATGCCCAGCTCAACCATCGCAGGGTCTTGCTCACTTCTAACCCGTGCAGCAAAGGCGCGCATATCTTCGAGTTGCTCTGCCATGCCCACTTCATCCAGTACAGCTTGCAAGCAACTATCGAGACTGTCATCGTCCACATCGATTGCTGAACGCTCATTTTGGCATTCCTCAAAATCAACTATTCTCTTATCAATAGCCTCTGCATCTGTACCGTTACTGAAACCATCATTAGTGTTATTGACCAACGTCTTTGCAGTAACACTATCTGATTCACTATCAATGCCTCCGACACCAACCCAATAGCTATATTCGGTATTGACTGAAAGACTTTCATCCACGAAATAGTTATCAGTGGTTTCTGCAACCAATTCACCATCTCGATAAATGGAGTAAGTCTCTTCAGAGTCTTCCCAGGAAAGCCCTATGCTGGTACCTGAGTAGGCGTTCGCGATCAACTCAGAAACCACAATCCCCTGCTCTGAGTCCGAGCTAGTATCATCATCCGAATCAGAACTACCTTCCGAGCTACCATCACTTTCAGTGGTCTCTGTAGATGAGTCGTCATCGCTACTGGAGGAACCGCCCCCGCCACAGCCCACCATAAAAAGAAATATAGAGATGACCAACAGCTTCATTAGTGCCGCTGGCAATCGAGTTAATTGGTTTTTTTCAACGTTCATAATAATTGAACAGTCCCGTCGATGATTTTTCTTAATCTTGGCCAGGGTGATAAATAAAGTGCCGCGTGCTCCAGTCTCCCATGTACATGGAAAAACACCTTAATAAATTGTTATTCCTGAACCCAAGCCCACTGCAACTACTCCAGATCAAACGAAAAATGACTGGGCAGTACGCTCTAACGGCATGTTGTTTTGATAAACAGTGGAAATTACAAGCGCGGCCACTCTATAGTTTCAGTGCCACAATATCTGTTGAAGGTGTCGCACCAGTGGATATCCACTGTACTTACGGTTGAATTATTACAGGCAAACTGCAGATTAAAAAAATATGATCGTTCTAACTTAGCGATATACATATATTTAACACTCCCTTCCCGGGTAAATTTTCCTCGAGCGTTAAACGTTAGATAAAGCAATTTCGTTGACACGAAAAATAGAATAGAAAGGAAATTTCAGGCTGAACAAAGTTTTTTTGAGAAGGGGAAAATCGAAGCCAATAGGCTGCCAACAATTTGGCAACCTATACAAAAAATTACCAGCGACTAGTTAACAATACGAACGGGGCGCTCTGCGTTGCGGTAGCGCTCGGAGCGGCGGGTGCGGTCGTTAACACTGCCGGCCAACTGGCCACAGGCCGCATCAATATCATCGCCGCGTGTAGTGCGCACAGTCACGGTATAACCTTTGTCGAGCAAAATCTGCTGGAAGCGACGCAGTGCGTTATTACTCACTCGCTGGTAGTCGGACAACTCAAACGGGTTAAAGGGAATCAGGTTAATTTTCACCGGAATCTCTTTAAGCAGCTCCGCCAATTGCTCAGCGTGCTCCGGGCGGTCGTTAACCTCGCGCATCAGCGTGTATTCAATGGTCATTTTACGGTGCGTATCCGGCATGCGGTCGATGTAGCGCTTGGCGGAATCCAGTAGCACCGCAATAGGGTATTTTTTATTGATCGGCACCAACTCGTTACGCAATTCATCGTTGGGCGCATGCAGGGAAATTGCCAGGCTCACATCGGTCACATCGGCGAGGCGGTCCAGTGCGGGCACTACACCGGAGGTCGACAGGGTAACGCGGCGCTTGGAAATACCATAGGCGTTGTCTTCCATCATCAGGTTCATGGAATCGACCACATTGTCGAAATTGAGCAATGGCTCACCCATGCCCATCATCACCACGTTGGTAACCTTGCGCGGTCCTTTCGGGTCTAATTGACCGAAAGATTTACAGGCAATCCAGACCTGCCCGATAATTTCTGCCGCGGTTAAATCGCGGTTAAAGCCCTGTTTGCCAGTTGCACAAAAACTGCAATCCAGGGAACAGCCCACCTGGGAGGAGACACACAGGGTGCCGCGATCGCCATCGGGGATATAGACAGTCTCGATAGCATTGCCACCGGAGACTTTAATTAACCATTTCCGTGTGCCATCGGCGGAATCCCACTGATTCAATACCTCTGGGGCACGGACTTCGGCCACTTCCGCCAGCTTTTGGCGCAGGGCCTTGCTGACATTGGTCATCTCAGCAAAATCATCAACCCCATTCTGGTGAATCCACTTTAAAACCTGAACAGCGCGGAAGCGCTTCTCGCCCAATGATTCAAAAAAGGCGGCCAGCTTTTCTACCGAAAGGCCGAGCAGGTTGGTTTTCTCTGTGGTCATTCATTTCACCTCGGGGGAAGAATTGCACCGGTCCGGACCGACCGGTGCGATTTGTGGCGCGGATTAAGCGCGCGCGCAGATTTCGTCGTCGGCGAAGAAGTAGCTTACTTCGCGAGCAGCGGACTCTGCGGAGTCGGAACCGTGTACAGCGTTGGCGTCGATGCTGTCAGCGAAGTCAGCGCGGATGGTGCCAGCAGCAGCTTCTTTAGGGTTGGTAGCACCCATCAGGTCGCGGTTTGCCAGGATAGCGTTCTCGCCTTCCAGAACCTGTACAACAACTGGACCAGAAGTCATGAAGTCAACCAGGTCTTTGAAGAAAGGACGCTCTTTGTGCTCAGCGTAGAAACCTTCAGCTTTTTCGCGGGACAGTTGAACCATCTTCATGGCAACAATGCTCAGGCCAGCTTTCTCAAAACGGCTCTCGATTTCACCGATTACATTCTTGGCTACTGCGTCCGGCTTGATGATAGAAAGGGTACGCTCCAGGGCCATGGTTATCTCCAAATTGATTTTTTGTAACTTAACTTAGGAACCTCTAAACAACTCTGTAAGCCCCGTAAGGCTCGCAGAGGTGTTGCGGAGTTGTTCAGAGGTTCCCTACATAAAGAAAGAGCAACCTACTCAGTTGCTCTTCCCTGATATTCCTTTCATACCCACCGGGGGTACTCAATTTTTGATCACCGCATTTCGCGGCCGGCGGATTATACGGGGTATTGATCGACTTTTGTACTCTCTTGCCAATACTGCCCCGAAGGCCGGTTACTCCCGCTCTTCGATCCAGGCAGCCTGGATCGCCTCGAGGATTTTCTCTCCGCAGCGATCGGGATCGTCATCAAATCCGGGCAGCGCCATCACCCAGTTGCGCAGGTCGACAAAGTTGACCGTCAGAGGGTCCACATCCTCGTGAGCTTCGCTCAACTCTATGGCAATATCGTGAATATCAGTCCACTTCATGATTCGGCTTCCTCTGCGTGCAGGTCAGTGCTTTTCCGACACCTGGTTGATGGTGTACTTGGGGATCTCGACCACCAGGTCTTCATCCTCCACAATCGCCTGACAGGACAGGCGAGACTCCGGTTCCAAGCCCCAGGCTTTATCCAGCAGGTCCTCTTCAAGCTCGTCCGGCTCTTCCAGGGAATCGAAGCCCTCGCGCACAATGACGTGGCAAGTGGTACAAGCACAGGCTTTTTCACAAGCGTGCTCAATTTCAATATCGTTGGCCAGGGCCGCGTCGATCACGCTGACACCGCTCTCCGCTTCCACCACTTTGCCCTCGGGGCACATTTCCGGATGGGGTAAAAATACTATCTTCGGCATGGGGTACTGAACCTCTGTGGTCTCAATCCGACGGGGAGAAAGTAACGACTCCCCGGCCGCCGGCAGCGCAGAGTCTGCGCCTGATCATGGTTATTTATCAAATTCATCCAAGCTGTGGCCCTGCATAGCGCGCTTAATGGAGGCATCCATACGCTTGGCAGCAAAAGGCTCAGACAGCTTATTCAAGGCTTCGATACGTCGACGAATTTCCTCTGCGTCGCCGCCGTTATGGGCCAGGCGCAAAGCCTCCATCGCGTGCTCAAGCTCGTTTAACTCACCTTCGTCCAGCAGCTGGGCGCCGTTCTCACGCAGGGCCACCAACATGCTTTCCAGGGTTCTCTCCGCTTCTACCTGAGCCTCGCGCAGGGCGCGCAGGGCGATATCCTCAGCGGCGTGGGTGTAGGACTCCTGCAACATGCGCGCAATATCCTTGTCTTCCAGGCCGTAGGAAGGTTTAACCGTAATATCGGCACTGACGCCACTGCTTTTTTCCATGGCTGTCACCGACAAAAGACCGTCAGCATCCACCTGGAAAGTTACACGGATATGGGCGGCACCGGCCACCATCGGCGGTATACCGCGCAATTCAAAGCGCGCCAGCGAGCGGCAGTCACTCACCAGTTCCCGCTCGCCCTGGACGACATGGATTGCCATGGCAGTCTGGCCATCTTTAAAAGTGGTGAACTCCTGGGCTTTGGAGACGGGGATAGTCGTGTTGCGATCAATCAGTTTTTCCGTAAGGCCACCCATGGTTTCAATCCCGAGGGACAGAGGGATAACATCCAACAGCAGCAGTTCTTCGCTGGACTTATTGCCCACCAGTACATCCGCCTGAATCGCGGCGCCGATTGCTACTACTTGGTCGGGGTCAATTTCCGCATGGGGGGGACGGCCAAAATAACCCTCAACCCGCTCCCGCACGCGCAAAGTACGAGTGGAGCCACCCACCAGAACCACTTCCTGCACCTCATCGGCACTGATACCGGCATCGCGCAGGGCGCGTTTACAGGCGCGTAGGGTTTTGTCGATCAGGGGGTCCAGCAGTGAAGCCATGGTGTCGCGGTCAAGCACACCGGACCAGTCGCCGTATTGCACTTCCACTTGCTCGACACTGGACAGGGATTCTTTCGCAGCACAGGCGCTGTCTAACAGGACTCGCTGGGTCGCGGCGTCGAGATCGGTACCCAATCCCACTTGCTCGGCGATCCAGGAAGCGATAGTGCGATCGAAATCGTCGCCACCAAGGGCTGTATCGCCGCCGGTAGACATGACTTCAAACACACCCCGGGACAGGCGCAGAATAGAGATATCGAAGGTGCCGCCACCGAGATCATAGACCGCGATCACACCCTCTTCGCCTTTATCCAGGCCGTAGGCAACAGCCGCTGCTGTGGGCTCGTTGAGCAGGCGCAGGACTTTCAGGCCCGCCAGTTGGGCGGCGTCTTTGGTCGCTTGGCGCTGGGCATCATCGAAGTAGGCAGGCACGGTGATCACCGCACCATCCAGCTCACCGCCCGCCTTGCCGTAGAGCGCTTCGCGGCCGCGCGCGGCCAGTTTTTTCAGGATTTCTGCCGATACCTGCACCGGGTTTACCGGTCCGGCTGCAGTTTCAATCGAAGGCATACCGCCACTGCTCTCAGCCAGGCGATAGGGCAATTGCTCACCGAAACTTTTGATATCCGCAACACCCCTCCCCATCAGGCGCTTGATAGAAATCATGGTGTTGTAGGGGTCTTCTGCAGCGCACGCGCGGGCTTCAGCACCCACGGTAATCGCCTCGGCTCCATAGTGCACCGCTGATGGCAGGATCACTTCACCCTGCTCATCGGCAATGGCCTCTGCCGATCCACTGCGCACGGTCGCTACCAGTGAGTTAGTGGTCCCCAAATCGATACCCACTGCATGCTTGCGCTGGTGGGGAGCTGGGCTCTGGCCCGGTTCAGAAATCTGCAGTAATGCCATTAGTTATCTCTTCTTTAAGCGGGGCGCGGTACCATCTGGCCCTCTCAGTCAGTGCTCTCGCAACTAGTCGTTGAAAAGGTCTTCTTCCAGCTCGTCAATTTGTTTCTCAAGCTTGGCCAGGAACTGAAGCTTGCGCAGCGAGTCCTCTGCTGCGCCCAGATCGCCCCCGTCATAAGTTTCGGCAAAGCACTGTTCCTCATTGGAGATCAGCCCCCGCGCCTCAGCACTGAGCTCATCCAGCGCAGCTGCCGGATCGGGCTGCTCACGCACTTCTTCCAGGCGCTCGCGCAACATCATCTGCTGCATCAGAAACTCAGTATCTTTGGTGGTCTGCTCAGGTGGCACATCTACCCCGGCTAACTTGAGTAGGTAGGCGGCGCGCTGTACCGGGTCGCGCAAAACGGTGTGCGCCTCATTGATCTGAGCCGCCATTTTGATGGCCAACAATTGTTCGCCCTCGGAATGGGAAGCGTATTTGTCCGGGTGGAATTCCCGCTGTAACTCCCGGTAGCGGGTCGCCAGGGCACTGCGATCGACCGCGAACGCGGGTTGCAGACCAAAAACTTCGAAATGGTTCAGGTTGGTTGCCATCTGAATATACCTACTGGGGCACAGCCTGGGACGCGGCTGAAGTTGCCGCTTACTGCTGCACGGCCCCCAACTGTCCGAGGAGCCAATAAAAAGGCCGGTATGCGCAGCGCACCCGGCCTTGTGGGGCGAGAGCGAATCAGACGTGGAAACTCTCGCCGCAGCCACACTCATTTTTTACATTGGGATTCGAGAAGGTGAAGCCTTCGTTCAGGCCTTCCTTGACGAAATCCAGCTGGGTGCCGTCGAGGTAAACCAGACTCTTGGGGTCCACCACCAACTTAACGCCGTTTTGCTCAAATACCGTATCTTCGGCTTCGAACGAATCGACAAATTCCAGCACATAGGCGAGACCGGAACAGCCGGCCGTTTTGACACCGACACGAATGCCAATTCCCTTGCCTCGCTTGGCCAATTGACTTTGAATGTGGGCCTCAGCGGCCTCGGTCATACTAATAGCCAAAACAACACCTTCGCTATGTTTAGACGCTACATTTGGACGAAAAGTTAACCCGCCGCAGATTCCTTGGCTTCTACAGCGTCATCGGACTCACCGCGCTTTTCACGGATATCGCGAACCGCAGCTTTAATCGCGTCTTCGGCGAGAACCGAGCAGTGGATTTTTACCGGCGGCAGCGCCAGCTCCTCTGCAATGGCAGTGTTCTTGATCTGCTCCGCTTCGTCGATCGTCTTGCCTTTCACCCACTCGGTCAGGAGGGAGCTGGAGGCAATGGCGGAACCACAGCCGTAGGTCTTGAACTTGGCATCTTCGATAACGCCCTCGTCGCTTACCTGAATCTGTAGGCGCATCACGTCACCACAGGCGGGCGCGCCAACCATTCCGGTACCTACATTGTCCGCCTTGTCGTCCATACGTCCAACATTGCGGGGGTGCTCGTAGTGGTCAATTACTTTATCGCTATAGGCCATGACTTTTCTCCTAACTCTTGCGCGCGCTTAGTGAGCGGCCCATTCAATCTTGTTCAGGTCTACGCCGTCTTTGTACATATCCCAAAGCGGTGACAATTCACGTAGTTTCTCCACTGCTTTGCGCACTTCTGCGGCAGCGGTATCGACATCACTCTCGCTGGTAAAACGACCAAAGCTGAAGCGCAGTGAGCTGTGCGCCAGTTCGTCGTTAACACCCAGGGCTCGCAGTACGTAGCTGGGCTCCAGGCTCGCAGAGGTACAAGCGGAACCGGAGGAGATCGCCAGGTCGCGCAACGACATGATCAGGCTCTCACCTTCTACAAACGCAAAGCTCACGTTCAGGTTGCCCGGAATTCTCTTCTCGGCGGAACCATTGATATGGACCTCTTCCATATCTTTGATCTGATCCCAGAAACGGTCGCGCAGAGAGCGCAGACGCTCGGCTTCCTGAGCCATTTCTTCTTTGGCAATACCAAAGGCTTCGCCCATACCGACAATCTGGTGAGTCGGCAGGGTACCGGAGCGCATACCGCGCTCGTGGCCGCCACCGTGCATCTGGGCTTCCAGACGGACGCGGGGCTTGCGGCGTACGTAAAGGGCACCGATACCTTTGGGGCCGTAAATTTTGTGGCCAGAGAAGGACATCAGGTCAACTTTCATTTCCTGAAGGTCGATCGGCAACTTGCCGGCGCTCTGGGCCGCGTCCACATGGAAAATAACTTTGCGAGAGCGACACAGTTCGCCGATCGCAGCGATATCGTTGATCACCCCGATCTCGTTGTTAACGTGCATCAGGCTCACCACAGTGGTGTCCTCACGCATGGCTTCCTCAACCTGCTCCGGATAGACGATGCCGTCTTCGCGGGGATTCAGGTAGGTCACTTCAAAACCTTCCCGCTCCAGCTGGCGACAGGTATCCAAAACTGCTTTGTGCTCAATTTTGGAGGTAATGATGTGCTTGCCGCGACTCTGGTAAAAGTGGGCCGCACCCTTGATACCCAGGTTGTCGGACTCGGTGGCACCGCTGGTCCAGACAATTTCCCGCGGATCGGCGTTGATCAGCTCCGCCACTTGGCGTCGGGCATTCTCCACTGCTTCTTCCGCTTTCCATCCAAACAGGTGGGAACGAGAGGCCGGATTGCCGAAATTGCCTTCCATCGTCAGCTGCTCTGCCATTTTCTTGGCGACGCGTGGGTCAACCGGACAGGTAGCCGAATAGTCCAGATAGATGGGAAGCTTCATAGTCATACCGTTTCCGCTTAGTAAATCTCTAATATCTGTCTGCTGGCCCGTTTGGGCCCCAATCACAGGCCGCCGAGTACAGCGACCCTCTCTTCCGGCGCCTCGCGCATATCTTGCCGACGCGCAACTTCCTGCACCTCAGCTCGGGAAACCAGGTTGGCCAAGCTGATACTGCTGAGGAAGCTATGAATCTGATCGCTCAAGTCTGACCAGAGGTAGTGGGTCAGGCACTGTTCGCCATTGGCGCAATCTGCATTGCCGCCGCAGCTGGTGGCATCTACAGACTCATTGACCGCATCAATGATCTGCGCCACAAAAATCTCTTCACCATCCCGCGCCAGGCGATAACCACCGCCGGGCCCGCGCACACTGGACACCAGCCCAGAATGCCGCAACCGGGAGAACAGCTGCTCCAGGTAGGACAGCGATATACCCTGGCGCTTGGATATGTCTGCCAGACTGATCGGTCCGCGATCAGCGTGCAACGCCAGGTCCAGCATGGCAGTCACCGCGTAGCGGCCTTTGGTTGTCAAACGCATATCAGCTCCCAACTGATGTACAGCCCTTTTCCGATCGGGGCGCGAGTATGGAATAACCCACTACTGTAGTCAAGTATATAACCCAGCGGGACACTCGGGTACTCAACTAGTCGGGTCGCCCCTTACCACCAGAGCGATGAATGTAATTCTGGATTGAGGTCAACATACCGCGCAGGATACCCAGCTCCATATCATCGGGGCGCACCCGACTATACAGTCGGCGCAGGCGGGTCATTGTTTGGCGGGGGTTATCCGGGTCAATAAAGCCCAGCTCGCCCAGCGCCTGCTGCAGGTGATCGAAGTACAACTCCATATCGCTGGCCTTGGCCGGTGGACGATCCCAATCGGTGTAATTCACTGGCTCGCCCTTTTCCGCTTCCAGGGCCGCCATACGCACTTCGTAGGCAAGTACCTGAACAGCAGTCGCCAGGTTCAGGGAGCTGTATTCCGGGTTGGCAGGAATATGCACATGGTAGTTACAGGCCTGTAACTCTTCGTTGGTAAGCCCTCGATCCTCGCGGCCAAACACCAAAGCAACCGGATGAGACGTGGCCTCGGCGACGGTACGCTCTCCACACTGGCGCGGGGTCAGCAGGGGCCAAGGGATTCGGCGCTCGCGAGCGCTGGTGGCCACAACAAGGCCACAATCAGCCACGGCTTCTTCCAGGGTATCCACCACAACGGCACTATCGAGCAGCTCAGCTGCCCCGGCTGCACGCCAAACAGCATTGGCTGCAGGAAATTCCCGAGGCGCTACCAGGTACAGCTGACTCAGGCCCATATTCTTGAGCGCGCGCGCCGCACCACCAATATTTCCGGGGTGTGCGCTGTTAACCAGAACCACGCGCACATTGTCGAGTGCAGCAAGTGGAGTCGTGTCTAAAGGTGACTTGGCCATACTGAAAGTAATAAATCGGTGTCATGGGGGCGCGCGAGTGTAGCAAAAACCAATCGGAATCCCTACAATCGCGTCCGTCGCAGTTAACCTGCGGCCTGCTTTTTAACCCCTTTAACCACTTTGTGCGGAATAGTTATGGAACCCATGCTAAATATTGCCCTGCGCGCGGCGCGTAAGGCAGGAGAACTGATCGAACGGGCCTGGGAGCGCGGCGACCTGATGAAATTCGAAGAAAAGACGCGCAACGATTTCGTTACTGAAGTGGATAAGGCCAGCGAACAGGAGATTATCTATCACCTGCGCAAGGCCTACCCCAAGCACAGCATCCGCGCTGAAGAGAGCGGCCTGCAAGAGGGCGCAGAGCCCGACTACGAGTGGATTATCGACCCCCTCGATGGCACCACCAATTTTATCCACGGCGTCCCACAGTTCGCTGTTTCTATCGCCTGTCGCTATCGCGGCCGCATTGAGCACGCAGTCGTACTGGACCCCATCAAACGCGAAGAATTTACCGCAAGTCGCGGTCGCGGCGCTGCCCTGAATGGCCGCCGTATCCGCGTCTCTTCACGCCAGGGCATGCGCGGCTCTCTGATTGGCACCGGCATTCCCTTCAACGGCCTGCCGCTGGATAACATCGACGCCTACCTGGCCGCCCTAAAAGATATCGCTGGGCAAACTGCGGGAATCCGCCGCCCCGGCGCTGCAGCGCTGGATCTTGCCTATGTTGCTGCCGGGCGATTCGACGGCTTCTGGGAAATGTACCTGAACACCTGGGATATCGCAGCGGGCTCCCTGCTAGTCAAAGAGGCCGGCGGCCTGATCAGCGACTTCCGCGGCGGTGAAGACTACCTGGATTCCGGCCACCTGGTCTGCGCCACTCCAAAAGTATTTAAGCCCCTGGTGAAAATCGTGGGCAAACATATGGGGCACATACGCTAAGAGCCTGAACGGCACTCCGGCAAATAAGATGCCGGGGTGCTGATTCCAAAAGTCCAGTTCACCTCTTCCCCGTCAAACACTCCACCAAAACTCGCGCAAGCTGCGCTCGATCAAAGTTATCTGGCAAAGCGGTTGTCACCCCCGAGGAAGCCTCTCCTCCCATAACCACCAAACAGGTTTTTTGAGTGACTTGACCCTGCTTGAGGATACTTACCAAATCCCCAACTGACATTCCCCGCAAGGCATTGGGAAACAACAGTACATCCGGCGCTTGGGTACGCGCCATAAATATGGCTTCAACAACATCTGCGGCCACAGAAAGCTGTACTTGCGGTGCTCCCTGCAATAGTTTTTCCACCCTGGCCACACTTTCAGGACGGTTATCGACTAGCAGCAAACTACAATCGGGCAATGTTGATGGGGCGTCAACAGCATTTCCAAATGACAAGAAAGATTCCGCTGCATCGACCATCGGGAATTCAACCCAAAATACTGAGCCCTGCCCTTCCTGACTGTCAAAATCGATCCGCCCCCCCATCGCCTCAGCCAGACGCTTGGCAATTGCAAGACCGACGCCCGTACCCTCGATATGCCCTTTTTCCTCCCCCAAACGGTTAAAGGGCTCAAAAACTTCTTTGCGTCTCTCTGCGGCAATCCCCTTGCCGGTATCCAAAATATTCAGCCTCAACCAACCATCGGCCTGCGGCGTAAAATTAATGATGACACGGCCATTTTCGCGATTGTATTTCACTGCGTTGCCCGCCAGGTTCAATACGACTTGCTTATAGCGCACCGGGTCCGCACAAATATAAGCGGACTCCCAGCCAAGAGGTTCAAACATCAAACTTACGCGACGGGTTTCAGCTAGGGGCTCGAGTAAACGTTTACATTCTGCAACCAAATCGGCCGGACGAATCAATTCCATCGAGGGGCCCAAACGCCTACTGTCAATTCTGGCCAGCTCCAATACATCGCCGACCAAATGCAATAAATGCTGCCCCGCGCGACGAATTTCTGATAAGCGCTGACGCTGGTCTGCGTTGAGGCTCTGATCTAACTCGACAATTTGGCTGTAACCTAAAATTGCATTAAGTGGTGTGCGTAATTCATGACTCAGGCTAAATAATAAATCTGCCCGATGCGCATTTTCCTCCCGCTGCAACTCCAGCTCCCGCTCCATTTGCGAAAGTCTTTCCCGGCTGCGGCTGACATCTTGTAAAACTCCCAACACCCGCACCGGCTGACCGCGACTATTTAATTGGGCCTTGCCGCGGCAGCGAACCCAAACCACACTGTTATCCGAACGCCAGATGCGAAATTCCACATCGAGCGGCAACCCCTCGCGCACATGATCCCGCATGGACTGCTCAACCCGAGGGAAGTCCTCCGCTAAAATTCGAGCCTTCCACTGCTCCGCAGCTGAAATACCGATACTGCGTATCGGGCTCACTTCGTAACCCAGAATCCCCCAGCAGGCATCATCAAGTACCATTTCATCTGCGCGTAGATCCCACTCCCATAAACCATCGCCAACTCCAGACAGTGTTTGTAAGGGGCGCTCGCCAGGCAGGTTGGATAGGTAGCGCTGGGCCAAGGTTTCAGTGAAGTCAGCGCAACTTCCAATCACAACAAACCCACTGTCATCCTCGAGGTTTATTGCGCGTCCCCGCAATCGCAGCCAGCGCAATTGACCGAGACTATCGTAGGCCCGAAAAGTAGTATCGAAGTGTCCACCTTTGTTGGTAAGACGACGCCGCACAGTGATAATTCGATCCCGCTCATCAGAGTGAACCGAACGCAATTCATCACCCGTCCACAGGGAAGTCAAAGAGAGTTCTGCAGTTTCTGCAAACAGGAGCCAAATTTCACCCTGAGCACGCTGGGCACCGGAATCCGGATGCCACTCCCACAATCCGTAATCTGAATCTAAAAACAAATCTTGCAAAGAAGCGGTATGACGAGACAGACGAGATGCATCCAAAGAAGAGAGCTCATCGCTGGTTGCCAAGTGGAACACTGCGCTGGACGGATTTGGGGTTAGTGACTCTGACACACAGGGCTCGACTATCGAAATTAGCTCATTAATTACCTGGCTCATGCATCCTTGCCATAAAAGAGAGCCTCTCTCCCGGGGCCGTCAAATTTGGGAACGCCTTGGGAGACCCTAAACTAAAGCATTATGAGCTTTGCGCAAAGTGCGGGCAAAAAAAAGGCCCCGCAATGCGGGGCCGTAATCAGCGATGATGAGAGAAAACGGGAAGTCACCCAGTGTTAATGGTTTGCCATAACCCTAAGAAACTCTCCCGAAATGCGGGTCCTTTGCCCCGCACATTTACCAATGCAACCCTTATGCCAACTTTTAAAACAGCGTTTTTTAAGGCCTTAGCTTTCATACTCCAGCGCTTCTGTGGAATAGCGAACCAATGCGATCCTTCAGATGGCCAAAATGCACCAAAACAATGCATTCAAGTGAAAAGCTACGAAGAAAAAGTAAAATCTGGCCAAAGGAAATACTTCCACCCCTACCTCAAAATAGTCATGGGCAATCCTCAATAAAGGGGGCCTGCTATGAACGCAACTCCTCTAAGTTCCAGCAATCAGCGAAAACGTTTTTGGATTCCCACAATTTTATTTGCCAGCACAGGTTTGTTAGCACTTACCGCAGTACCGATTTATGGATTTGTCTACGGGTACCACTGGTATCAATGGCTTGCATTTGCCATTTTTGGTGCACTTTGCAGCTTTTCTATAGCAGCAGGAAATCACAGGTTGTGGTCACACAAAAGCTACGAAGCCCACTGGTCAATTCGACTTTTATTTATTTTATTCAGTGCGGCAGCCATGCAAAACACCACTTTAAATTGGTGTGCAAGCCATAGATACCATCACCAATTTATCGACGATAACAATCGAGACCCCTATTCAGCAGGGCGCGGCTTCTGGTTCTCCCATATGGACTGGATGATGCACGAATATCCCAGCAGTTATCTCGATTACAAAAATGTTAAGGATCTTCAAAGGGACAAGTTGGTAATGTGGCAACACAATAACTATGTTCCCATCATTATCGCCATGAACCTTGGCCTACCTATAATCTTGGGGATCATTACTGGAGACGTTCTCGGTATGGTTTTGCTGGCCGGAGTATTGCGCCTTGTGGTTAATCATCACACTACTTTTATGATTAACTCATTTGGGCATTTATGGGGCCGGCGCCCCTATAAGGGATCAATCAGCGCAAGAGATAACGCTTTCCTCAACCTATTTGTATTTGGCGAGGGTTATCACAATTATCACCACACCTTTCAGATAGATTATCGAAGTGGTATTCGCTGGTTCCAGTATGACCCTACCAAATGGTTGATCAAATCATTGAGCCTTATTGGACTCACCTATAATTTAAGGGTTGCTCCACCTATTCAGATCCAAAAAGTAAAGGTAGAGCAGCTTTTCAAACAAGCCAGGGAGAAAATTGAAAAGATTAAAGATAAAGAGAGCTGGCAAGAGATTCTGGAAAGTGAGGCTCGTGGATTCGCCAAGTTATTGAAGAAGTGGAAATCCCTTCAATTTTTACGCCATGGAGAAAAACATGGTCAGCCACCCAGCGAGTGGGAACTCACTTCGATCCAAACGAAAATCCAAGAACTTGAATATGGACTCAAAATGCAAGGAAAGCGGTTAAAAACTCTAATTGAAAAAATTCGACTAACCGAAGGGGCGACCACCCCCTAACCAGGCAATAAGTATTGCTTTGCAAGATAATAAAATCGATAAACTATTAGCGGACTTTCCTAGTCGCTGGCAAATTTGCGCATGGAAAATGCCACCCGTTCATCCACATTTTTCCTGAACATTTCTTCATCAAATTTTTCGATAAAGCCCAAGCGCTCGCGCAAGCCAACACCATTGGCGATTTGGATTGCCAATCCCGGGCGCGCATTAGCCTCCAATAAGAGGGGGCCACGTTCACGATCCAGGACAATGTCACAGCCTAAATAACCCAGCCCAGTCATTTCGTAACAGCTTGCCGCCAAGCGGACCAACTCGTACCAACCTGGTACCTGCAATGCATCGAAAGGCACTTCAGTATCCGGGTGCTGGTCAATTCGCAACCCGCGCATTACCGCATGGCAACTTTTGCCCGTGGCCAGGTCGATACCAACACCTACAGCGCCCTGGTGCAAATTGGCTTTACCATCTGAGGCGTGGGTTGAGCAGCGCAGCATGGCCATCACCGGATAACCGCGAAAAACAATAACCCGCACATCAGGCACACCCTCAACAGAGTAGCGATCGAAGACCGGGTCAAAGTCCACCAGGGCCTCTACCATCACCCTGTCGGGTTTGCCACCGAGACTGTATAGGCCGCTGTGAATATTGCTCACGTGCCGCAAGATATCCAGCGCATCAATTTCAGCACCGGATATCTTTTTATATTTGTCGCCATTGCGACCGGCAATAACGAGAATACCTTTACCACCCGAGCCTCGTGCTGGCTTGATTACAAACTGCCATAGAGGGTCAATCACCTCCATAACTCGCTTGCGGCTGGCAGGGCTTTCAAATGCCTCGATCAACTCAGGCACAGGAATTCCCGCTTTTTTAGCCGCGCGCTTAGTGTTTAACTTGTCGTCGACGATGGGATATTTTTTGCGATCGTTATAGCGCGCAATATAGTCAATATTACGCGCATTCATCCCCAACACCCCCATGCGGCGCAGGGTCAGCGGAGATACCACTCCGCCGCGAACTTTATTGAAGATATGCTTAACTGAAAATTGCAGCATAACGCCCCCTAGCGAACCAGCGGACGGAAACGCATCAACTCACTGAGTCGATATCCGGTGTAGTTGCCAACCACCAGAATAAAGGCCAGCAATACCAACAGTAACTCGGGGAAGTTGAACGTCCAATGCTCAATATAGCGGTTGGTCATTACCCACCAAGCCAGTATCGCCACTAATAAGCTACCCCCGGACTGCACCACCACTTCGTAGGGGCCATCCTCCTCCCACACAATCGACATACGCTCGATAGTCCAGGCAAGGATAATCATTGGGAAGAATGTCACTGTGAGAGCCTGCTCAATGCCCAGCTTATAGCTGACCACACTGATTGCCCCCATTATTATCACCACCGTCACCACGACGGCGGCGATCCTCGACACCAATAGCAAATTGAGCCTACTGAGATAGAACCTCACCCAAAGGCCGAGGATCAGGATCAAAGTAAAAATGGCTAAACCGGTAATCAGCTGGGTTTCGATAAAGGCAATTGCCAGAAGTACCGGCATAAAGGTACCGGAGGTGCGCAGGCCCACAAATACACGCAGCAGCACCACCACCAGGGCCCCCACAGGCACCAGCAGGATCAGCTTGAAAATACTCTGCTGCTCAATGGGCAAACTGTAGATCGAGAAATCCACCAGCGCATCTTTCTCATCTTTGGTGCTGCGCATAGAGACATCGCGAGCGGGGACATCATTGGCAATCACAGAGAAAGTCACTTGGGAGTTACGACCGCCCTCAAGATCTAAAAGACTCTTGCCGCCGCGCTGCCAAATAAAGAAATTTTCCGGCACACCAGGCTGGCCACTGCTGGGTTCAAACACGATCCAACGCTTGCCATCATAGACCTCAAGCAGATCTTCTGGAGATAGTCGACGTCGATCATCCTCCAGGTAGAGGCCGCGAATACGGTGAGCGGGGATATCGGCTGTGGCCAGTACAAGCAAGGCAACATCCACAAAAGAGCGGTCGGCGTAATGACGGAAGATCAGGTTGCGATCCTGATTTTCATCGTCATTCAATTCGAATAGTAACTGGGTAGTGAGAGATTCCACATCGGAAGAGCGCTCACGGGCCTGTTCAACCAGGGAGTAAATCGCCAAGCGCACCGCTTCTTGCTCACGAGCCCCCAGGAAAGGTTTTTGTATCTCAGTGCTCAGATCCAGAGGCTGCGCCAGCGCAGCACCGGGCCGCTGGTAGACATCCAGCTGATAGAAGAGAGATTGGGGGCCTCTTGCGGCCCGGCGAGACCAAATAGCCCGATAGGCATCATCTTCTCTCGCGATATAGAAACCAAAACCGGAGGAGCTGAAGGTCTCCCCCAGTATTTCCATATTGCGCTGTTCGCGCGGGAGGGTCAGCGCGGCCTTTACCGGACCGCCATCGGCATCAAAGCCCACTTTTGCTTCGATGGTCCACACGGTGCGGTACTCACCCGGCAACAGCGGAAAACCCAACTCGAGGTTTTTATAGGCGGTCAGGCCTGCTCCTACCAATGCGAGTAACGCCGCAATTACATAAACTTGGACACGCGGCGACATTCGCCATTCCCCGTAACTCTGAGGTCCCAATTAGGAACCCAATTGGATAACTGGCCTATTTAACCCCGTCTATTTGGGGTTGGCCCTGGACATTGCGCCGGCTCACATCGACAACAGCGGCATCTTTGAGGAAGTTGCGTCCCAGCAGCATCAATAAATCAGAGCCGCCCTCATCGGTCAGGTTAACTTCGACCTGGTGGGTTATACGCCCAACAGTCAGGTTAAGCTCCACTACCGGCCTGCGCTGATTATCAAAGCCCAGGCGCTCCACTCGAACATGGCGTTTTATCGGCAGCTCTACCGAGACCGGGTCCATTTTGCTCGACTGAACAATCTGGAACCTAATCCAGTCCCTGCCATCCCGCTCGAACGGAGTCAGCTTCCTGACCCGCAGTGTGGAAGTGGGTGAACCTGTATCGACAACGGATTCCAGAATCAGGCCGGGAGGCTCTATGGCCACTTCTTCTACCGATCCCAAAACCAACTTATCTTTGGCAACGGGCACTTCGACTACTTTTTCTACAGTTCGTTCGATTACCCGCTCAACAACCTTCACTTCCGGTTCCGCACAAATCACTTCCGCAGGCTCTGGGCACTGCATCGCAAAATCTGGTGATTCTACCGGTGGTGCAACTTCCGCTGGTTGAGCGGCCCTGTCCCGCCCCGGATACATCAGTGACTCACAACCGGCGAGCACCGAAAGCGTCAACATTAACCACAGAAGGGAAAATCTCTGCATACCGACCAATTACCTCAAGCCCCATTAGCAATGCCATTCGGACCGCTACAAACGCGCGGTGTTCGCTTATCTGACGGAGAAATTGCTCCCCGCCTCAGGCAAAAGGTCGATATTAGCTCATGAGCGCGGCCACTGCACAGCGATGTCCGCCGAGTCGCGGGACTCAACACTAACAATGTGACATGCCGCCCAGAGTGATTGGGAGCACCGGGCTCAGGGAGTCAGAAGCCGGTTAGCCCTGCTGCAGGCGCTGATCGATAGTCTCCAAAATAGCCAGCAGTGCCGCAGCATCATCCCGCCCCTTGAAGAACTCTTCGGCAACCGGAGCAATACCACACTGGCCCGGTAGGGGCATCTCCCCTTCAATCAGGACCTGCATACGCGGCAAAAAAATAAATTGAAGCCACTGGGGCAAGGTCAAAGTATCCACACAAAATGGCTCGGTGCTGGCCAGGGCTTCTGCGGGTGGCGCATTATCCTGCCAAACCTGCAGGCTGCGCAGTTCAGATTCAAGGAACAGGAGCTGATCAGCGATTTCAGAATAAATAGGTTGCATAACTCATAGAACCTTCACATTTACAGCCGTGATAATACGCAATAGCCACCTGCCCAATCTGAGTAACAGCGCAAATACGACTAAAGATTTTCTAAATTTTTCGATTAAAGGGCGGCAGTGAATTGAGTATTGCCTGACCATAGCGACGGGTAACCACCCGGCGATCCAGCAAAGTGACTGTGCCGCTGTCCCCTTCTGCCCGCAGTAAGCGCCCGCAGGCCTGCACCAATTTTAGGGCTGCATCCGGCACTGTGATTTGCATAAACGGATTGCCGCCCTTAGCTTCAATCCACTCCGCCAGCGCCGCCTCAATCGGATCATCGGGCACCGCGAAAGGCAGTTTCGCAATAACCACGTGGCGGCAGTAGTCACCAGGCAAGTCCAATCCCTCGGCAAAACTTGCAAGCCCGAACAGGATACTGCTGCCACCGCCATCGATAATCTCACGGTGGCTATCCAGCAACTGCTGGCGGGATTGCTGCCCCTGCATCAGAATTCGGTTGCGCCAGGTACCAGGGAGCGCCTCGTAAACCGTCTCCATCTGGCGCCGGGAGGAAAACAGCACCAGAGCGCCACCCTCCCCTTTCAACAGGTCTGGCAACGCATCGATAATGGCGTCTGTGTGTTGCTCTGCATTGCCCGCATCTACAGCTTCCGGGGGCACTTGCAGTGTTGCACGGGAAAAATCGAAAGGACTCGGCACCACCTGATAGCTGGCATTGTCTGGAGTACCGGCACGCATTTGCAAACGATCAAATTTCCCCAAAGCTGTGAGTGTGGCCGAAGTCAGTACCGCGCCGTAACAGCGGCGCCACAAGCTGTACTCCAGGGTTTTGCCTGCGAGTATCGGTGAGCTGCAAACCTCAAAATCTGTGGAGCCGCCCCAGTCCACCAGGGTGACCCAGCGCGCCTGGGGCAATGCGCCATCAGCATCGGCACGGGCGTAATTCGCCCACAACAGAAGATTGGCCTCAGCGCGCCCATGCCAACTGCCCAACTGGGGGTACCAGCGCTCCAGATCTGCCAGGGGTACCGGCGAGTGGCCGTCCTCCATCATGCGTTGGGCGGCCTGCAACATCTTGCTGAGCAGGCTTTCCAACTCATCAAAGTCTTCCCGCAGCTTTTCCGCCAGCTGCGACATGGAATCGGGGATTACCCCACCTTCAAAGCGATGGCGGATGGTATTGCCCCGCTCATCTTCAAATTCACACAGCTCTTCAATCAGCGGCCACATCTGCTCCAACCCCTGCTTGGCAGAGGTGAGAACCGCCGGCAGCTGCTCGCCGCAGCGGTCGATCTGGGCGCCGTCACCAATCTCACCCAGCATCTGCCCCAGGGCCTTATTGGTTTGATCCAACCAACCGGTGGAAGCCCCTACGCGACTGTGGTGAGAGAAATGATTGAGAGCCTTTTCCGGTAGATGGTGGGCTTCATCAAGTACATAGATAGTCTCTTCCGGGGGCGGAAGAATCGCGCCACCACCCAGGGCCAGGTCCGCCAGCAACAGGTCGTGGTTAGCAACGATCACCTGTGTCTTGCCCAAGCTCTCTCGCGCTCGGAAGAAGCTGCAATTGGTGACATGGGGGCAGCGGCGGCCACTGCACTGGCGATGGTCAGTGGTAACCCGACTCCAATCATCCGTCTCGATCGTATCCGGCCAGTTATCCCGATCGCCATCCCAGGTACCCGATGTCAGGCTATCCGTCATCTTCTGGTAGAGAGCGACACTCTCCGCTTCCACCTGCGGGAGTTCATCTTCATAGAGACCAAGGGAAAGGCCGGTGCCGGAGGTAGAAAAGCTGGACAAGAGTTGATCCAACTTGGATAGGCAGAGATAGCGACCACGGCCCTTCGCCAGGGCAAACTCAAATTTGAGCCCGCTGTGACGAGCAACTTCTGGCAGGTCCTTGTGGATAATCTGTTCCTGCAGGGCCACCGTGGCGGTGGATATCACCAGGGTCTTGTCCTGGGCTTGGGCCAGGGGAATAGAGGCGAGAAGGTAAGCAACGGTTTTACCGGTGCCCGTACCCGCTTCAACTACACAGATATGCTCACCATCAGTCTTGTCGCTATCGCGCTCACCACTGGCATTCTGGGTGATGGAACCCAGTGAGCGGGCAATGGCGGCTACCATCAGCTTCTGCCCATAGCGGGCTTTCAGCCCTCGACCGGACAGGAATTGGCTATAGGCGCCCTGAATGGCGCTTTTGTGTTTTTCGTTGAGCACGGGGGTGAGGTCTATTCGCTAAGTGGCTGGCGCAGGGGGCGCTATTATCCACTAAGCGCCCTCTCCCCACCAGCTTCTGAACTCAGCGGGCCTTACTCATAGGCGAGGCGAGATACCACGGGATTGGCGTAGGCCTGAATAGCCTTGTCGCGCCAGCGCTCATCGACCCGAGCCATGCGCGCTTCAAACTTCTCCCGCTCTTCTTTATGTGCAGCGGGGTCCCAGGCTTTAGCCGGATATCCCACCGGTAATTGCGGAACCTCACCGTAAACCATCTCGTAGGCAATCATATTGGATGGATGCAATGTGTAGTTGCCGATAACTTGGCGATCTATTTCTTCAGCCAGGCTGTTTACATCGTTAAAATCACCTTCAATCGGCGTGCCGAAGGCGGCATGTACACGGCCTTTGTGACCGACAATGCCCTTACCAATCGAGGCCAAGTCCTCGTTCTTACCCTTCTTGTACTCGTCCTTGTGCTCGGTAACGTAAATTTCCTTGGCCTTCTGTGCATCACAGGGGTCCCATTCGTAGGAAATAGACACCGGAACAATATGCAATTTGCGCCAAAAATCGGCAAAGGGAGTTTCCCGGTCCTTAGTCATGGCGAACATGGCGCAGAGTGCCGGATTGGTGCGATCCAGGCCATCTTTGGCGCGCCCGGAACGCTGAGCGATCCACACATGCTCGTTATCGTTGACGATGGAGTGATAGATGTAATTGGACAACTGGGTTGCTGCCTGCAGCTTTTCCCGGCGACTGCCCGAGCTGCGCACCACGGTGAAGCACTTGTTCAACTTCATCAGGTCGCTGGCAAACTGCTTGCTGAGCAGGTTGTCTCCAATCGCAATGCGGGAGGTCTCATGCCCTTCGCGGAACATCGCCTGAATCATTAGCGCCGGGTCCATAGCAATGTCGCGGTGATTGCTGACAAACAGACAGGCGCGGTCCCTGGGCAGGGTGTCCAGACCAGAAATGCTCAGACCGGAGGTGGTGCGCTTGATCACCTTCTCCATATATTTGCCGACAATCTCTTGAAGATCCCGCACGTTGCGAACATTGCGGAGTTCAAAGCGCAGAAACTGACGCACCAGCCAGGCGACGGCGCCCTCCAGCTGAGCCAGTTTGGGGACAAGGAAATGCGCAGCTGCATGGGACATTTCCGGGTCGGCAATTAGCCTTTTGATAACCTCGCGCACTTCATCATCGCGATAGGGGCGCATATCCTCGAATTGAGAGGGGTCTAACTCACTTGCTCTCATGAAATACTACCTGTCGGGCCTGCCTCAGACGGCCCGCACTTATTTATTTTGCGGCTGGATCAGCCGGGACTACTGGGCGCAGAACATACCGGAAGCGTCGACGAACTGCCAGCACTGGACCCGACCAGATAGTTGACCGCAGTGATAAATCCGGTTTCGACGACCAGGTCAACGCCAAAATGCATGGATAGTGCGATGATACAAAGTGGACTTCACCGCCCCAAGCTATGAGAATAAGGCTATTAACCGCCGCCGACGGCAAAACAACGATAACGAATACGGCGCTAGCCACGCAGTCAAGCAGGAGTTCACCTTGTCTCAATCTACCCCCAGCTCAGAGCCGCGCGCTCCCAGCTTAACGGACGCCCTGATCCCTCTCGGGATTCTCGTCGCCCTGTTGTCACTATCCGTATATTTCTACGGTGCAGACTCCTCCTACGGTCCCAATCAAATAGCGCTACTGCTCTGTGCCTGCGTTGTGGCCCTAATGGGGATGAAGAACGGACACAGCTGGAACGACATGGAAGGTGGGATGCTCCATGGCATTGGCCTGGTATTTGGCGCTATTCTGATCCTACTGTCTGTAGGTGCACTTATCGGTAGCTGGATTCTGGCCGGCACAGTGCCTTCAATGATCTATTACGGCGTGCAGATTCTGTCGCCACAGTGGTTCTACGCCGCCAGCTGTATTATTTGTGCCGTAGTAGGACTAAGTATTGGCTCCAGCTGGACCACAGCGGGCACCTTGGGTGTGGCACTGATGGGAATCGCCGGCGCGCTGGGCCTATCCCTTGAGGTTACTGCCGGAGCAGTAATCTCTGGCGCCTACTTCGGTGATAAGATGTCCCCGTTATCCGACACTACCAACGTGGCCGCAGCGGTAACATCCAATGATCTGTTCCAGCATATTCGTCATATGATGTCCACAGCGATCCCGGCCTTCGCGATCGCCCTGGCGGTTTTCGCTTTCCTGGGTTTTACCTCTGAAGCCAGTTCTGCCTCCGCAACTGATATCGAATCATTGCTCACCGCCCTTAGCAGTGAGTTCAAAATTTCCCTGGTTAGCCTGCTGCCTTTGATCTTGTTGCTAGCAATGGCTTGGCGCAAAGTCCCCGCGTTCCCAACCTTGATCATTGGCTCCCTGGTTGGCTGTGCCATCGCACTGATTTTCGAACCGGAGGCCGCCCGTCGCCTCGGTGGCGGTGAAGGCGCACTGGCCCCCCTGAAAGGAGCCTGGTACAGCCTGTTTGACGGCTATAAGTCCACTTCCACCAATGAGAACGTGGCTGCATTGCTCTCCAAAGGCGGCATGAGCAGCATGCTCAACACCGTATGGCTGATCACCTCCGCCATGGCCTTCGGCGGCGCTATGGAGCGGGCCGGATTCCTTCAGGTCATCGTTCAGGGTGTTTTGTCACTGGTTAAAACAGTGGGCGGCCTGGTAACTGCCACCGTATTCACCTGCTTTGGAATGAACCTGGCCGCTGGCGATCAGTACATGGCGATTATTATTCCGGGCCGTATGTTCCGCGAAGCCTTCAAAGAAAAGGGCC
This sequence comes from Microbulbifer maximicatervae (SeqCode), assembly GCF_052467325.1. Lineage (NCBI taxonomy): Bacteria > Pseudomonadati > Pseudomonadota > Gammaproteobacteria > Cellvibrionales > Microbulbiferaceae > Microbulbifer > Microbulbifer maximicatervae (SeqCode). The sequence continues at coordinate 4,792,291 of NZ_CP174310.1, read as the reverse complement.
TACACGGGCTTAACCTGTCCCGCACCCTCGAGGATTCCGGCACCATCACCTCTGTGCTGATTCCCTGGAATACTTGTGGTGCCTTTATGGCGGCAACGCTGGGTATCGCTACCTGGGAGTATTTGCCTTTTGCCCTATTCAATATCATCTGCCCTCTGTTGGCGATCGCCTATGGCTGGTTGCACTTTAAACAGAAGCCCATTTCTGTAGCGGCTACGGCATCTTAAGGAAATAGACAAAACCCCTATGAGTGAAAGCGGTACCCTAAGCGCCCTGATCGAGCAGGCTGATTTCAAATTGCGCTGGTTCGATCTGGGCCGGCGCTTGCAGTCGGTTTCGAAATCCACTGCGGCATCCTTCGAAGCAGGCCTGACTCCCTGGCCACACCCATACTTGCGCCAGGCCTGGACGGGCCTGCTGCTGCAACCAGCCGAAGGCGGTGAACCCATCGTCTGGTTCCTGCGATTTCCGCTGGACGAGCAGGGCAAGCTGCAACTTCAAGCCCGAGATGGATTGCTTCGCGCTCTGGCACAGGAACTCAAGCAGGGACCCGCTTCTGAATCTGCAGCGCAGCTAGACCAGCTACTGCAGCAAAGTGGCTTGCTGTTTACCCCGTCAACTGAGCGGCAGGCAGCATTCCACTCCCAAACAGCGCTTCTGCTGGGCCGCCAGCCCAGCGAACATTACGAGTCTGTCCTGCGCTATTTTGGCGACCCGGAAAATCACCGCTGGGACAACCTCGCGCTGCAAGGGATCGCCGACTTGGCCGTGCGCTGGGAAAAAGAAAGCACTTTGTTAATGCGCCAGATTGGCAAAGTCGCAGCTCCGGTTTTTATTAACCTTTGCCATTGCCTGGAAAACCAGCCGGTCGACCACCGTCTTGCGACAGCCATTATTGAGCGAGCAGAGCAAGAACTGACCGCAAACACGCCGGATATCTCGGTGGCCGCTGCTGCTATCAGGGGGATCTCTCACTCACCAGCCACAGGATTGCAACAGGCATTTATACAGTCACTTTTGGCTGAAAATGCCAGCAACCGGAATAAAGAAGTCCTGGCCGCAATAGGCAGTCGCTGCGTCCAAGATTTGGAAGGACAAGAATTGGCCGCACAGTGGGTTGGCAAGCTGGCCGATGCCGCTGACCAGCAGACTTTTAACTTACTGCTTTCCGATTTAATGTTCATTCCGAAAGTACGAATCGCCCTATTGAGTGCTATGCGTGACCCAGCAAGAAAGGAAAGTCTCGCAATAGCCTTTGGCAATTTTTTGCATGGCCCCAAACCGACACATTGACGACTAATTGATAACGCCTCTGCTGGTGCTCCCCCCATCCATTAAAGCTACTTTCACGAGTAAGAATTTTTAACAGAAAAAAACCTTACTCGTGAAACCATTTTCTTTGCATCGCAAAAAAAATCCCCAATCCATCAAACGACATTATCAGCCACAATAATAATTTTTAAGGCCCACCTCAAAATTGGCGCGATCGGTTTCAGCGCGTAGATTAAATAACCGAAATTCACCATAAAAAATGGTCGGCACAAACCACATTTTTTAAAAACCCCCTTATTTAAGTAGTTTTTTAAAATAAATTGGCGCACCTCTTTTCATAACTTGATCATTGACAGACATTTAAACCCAACGCCTATTACACTCAAATAGGCGGTACCTTTGTAGAACAGATTTTACAAAGCTGACCAACAGGTGACGTTTTATTGGCTATGCTAATGGCTAACATCAACGGAAAGGAGTTAGGGGATGAATTTCACTCCAGCCAAGTACTTAATTGGAATTATCAGTGCACTGGTTCTTGCAGGTTGCTGTAGCCCTCCGGCACCTCCAGCTTACTGCCCACCCGGCGCTGAACAAATTCCTCTATCCATGGCTTGTCCTGCAGATGCCGACTGCTGGATGGCTTCCGACAGAGTGCGCTGCATGAAGGTGGTCAAGTAAAATCTTTTTCTTGCCCGACAGCGTGGTGATTCATACTAAATGAAGGTTTGACCCAATCACTGCTGACAGACACCCGATTTACAAAGCCTTATTTAGTATGGATCACCACAAAATGCCGCTCTAACGAGCGGCATTTGTCTTTCCCCACACAGTTCCTTATCTCGAAACACTCCCTGTAATAGACTGTGATGTCTGCGGCGCTGGCCCGGCAAAGAAAATGCCGTTAGCATTGCCGCCCAGAAATAATAAATAAAATTTGATTTGTGTACGTTTTAGCCAAGTGGCAATAAAAAGGCTCAGAAGAGAACAAACCGAATACCATGACTAGTGAAACCCTGGCTTTAAGCCGTGTAGCGGCAATCTCACGGTTGAAGTCCCATTTTGACCAACATAAGTGGTCCCTGAGAGAGCTGTTTGCAACGGATCCCCAAAGGACAGATAAGTTCAGCTCAGACGCAGCCGGAATCTATCTGGATTACAGTAAAAACCACTTGCGTGAAGACACCCTTAAGTTGCTGTTGGAATATGCAGAAGAGCAGGGTCTGAACAACCAAATTACTGCGCTGGTGAACGGGGCCATTGTCAACAATACCGAACACCGCCCTGCCCTACACACCGCACTACGATTTCAGGGGCAACCGAAAACTGAACAAGAGCACGCGGTAAAAGATTGCCGCGAGCAAATGAAACAGTTTGCCGAATCGGTGCACAACCATAGCTGGCGCAGCTTCTCAGATAAGCCGATCCGCCATATTGTGAATATCGGTATCGGTGGCTCCGACCTGGGTCCGCGCATGGCGGTAGAGGCCCTCAGTCCTTGGCACAAAGACTCTATCGATATGTACTTTGTATCAAATATCGATGGCGCAGACCTCAGTGATACCCTGGCTGGTATCGATGCGGAAGAAACCCTTTTTGTGATTGCTTCCAAGTCCTTTTCTACCTTGGAAACCCGTGAAAATGCGCTGTCTGCACGTCGCTGGATATTGTCTGCCGGTTGCGATGAGTCACAGTTGGCCAAACACTTTATTGCGGTGAGCAGTAATATTACTGCTGCTCAGGATTTCGGAATTGCTCCTGAGAATATTTTCCCAATGTGGGATTGGGTGGGTGGTCGCTACTCACTCTGGTCAGCTATTGGCCTGCCCATTGTTCTCGCTTGTGGCTATGAAGTTTTTGAACAGCTTCTGCAAGGCGCCAATGCAATGGACCAGCACTTCGCCACGGCTCCATTGGAATCCAATCTACCCGTACTGATGGCGCTGACCCAATTCTGGTACCGCCAGTGCTGGCATACGACCAGCCACGTCGTACTGCCTTACGCGCAGCGCCTGGCCCGATTCCCCGCCTGGTTACAGCAGCTGGATATGGAGAGCTTGGGTAAAAGTGTCGACAAAGACGGGCAGGCATTGGGCTACCCCAGCGGCAGCGTTATCTGGGGCAGTGAAGGTACAAACGGCCAACACTCTTTCCACCAATTATTGCACCAGGGAACCGACCTTATTCCAGCAGACTTTATCGCAGTCAAGGAACCGACGTCAGAGCTCCTCGAACAGCACCGCTGGCTGCAGGCCTGTTGTATTAGCCAGAGCCAGGCGCTACTGCGAGGCAAAAGCCTGCATGAGGCCCGCCAGGAGCTGGAAGAAGCTGGTCACACTCATCGTGAGGCCCACGCCCTGGCCCCACATAAAGTGATCCCTGGTAATCGCTCCAGCAACACCCTGATCCTGGAAAAGTTAGATCCTTTCCACCTGGGCTCGCTCCTGGCACTGTACGAGCACAAGGTCTACGTTGGCGGCTGTCTGCTGGGGATCAACCCCTTTGATCAGTGGGGCGTCGAATTGGGTAAGCAGTTAAGTTCAAAAATTCATAAGGCTGCCAAGGGTGAAATTCCTCAGGATGACTGGGATAGTTCAACCCGCAGCCTGATGAAAAAGCTGCTCTAAACTCTACAAAAAAGGCCGCACTAATTAGTGCGGCCTTTTTTGATCTTTGTTAAGGGCATCATTAACTGGATGCAGAGCCCCGCTTCAGCATTGGCTCAATTAGATCCAGTGGCAACGGAAATACAATTGTAGAGCTGTTATTTGCGCCGGCAATATCAATCATGGTTTGCATATAGCGCAAAGTAATTGCGTTGGCATTTTGTGATAATTGATTTGCTGCTTCAGTCAGCTTTAAAGCCGCCTGCGCCTCCCCTTCTGCATGTATAACTTTAGCCCGCCGCGCGCGCTCCGCCTCTGCCTGCTGTGCGATAGCCCGCACCATACTTTCATCAAGATCGATATGTTTAATCTCTACATTAGTAACTTTTACACCCCAGGCATCTGTTTGCTCATCGAGTATTTTTTGGATATCCACATTAAGCTTGTCTCGCTCACATAACATCTCATCCAGCTCGTGCTTACCCAACACCGAACGCAATGTAGTTTGCGCTAACTGGCTTACAGCCTCGTGATAAAATTCCACATTAATAATTGCAGACTGTGGATTAATCACCCGGTAATAAACCACTGCGTTGACTTTAACTGAGACATTATCCCTGCTGATAACATCCTGGGTGGGCACGTCCATAACCACAGTGCGCAGATCCACGCGCTCCATAGTTTGAACAATGGGAATGATTATAATCAGTCCTGGCCCTTTCACTGTTTGGAAACGCCCCAGGAAAAATACCACCGCGCGCTCATACTCCCGCAAAATACGAATGGCATACATCAGCAGCAATATGAGTGCGACTACCAGTATCCCAAAAAAATAACTGAGCATCATTGGACTCTCCTTAATCCCACCTTAACTGTTGAGCGCTGTCATTAGCTCAATTGATTGCCCTACCTATTCCACCTCTACCCGTAAAACCATGCCGTGTTGGGCCACTACTCTAACTTTCTGACCCACCTCCAGAGGCTGGTTACAGGTCGCCTGCCAAATCTCTCCATCGAGATGCACCAAGATCTCTGCGTCCTTAACTTCGCTTACCACCGCAGAGCGACCCACAAAAGCCTGGTCTGCCGGGACTTTCGGCTGGCGTAAACTGCGTCCAACAGCGGTTAGTAGCATCAATAAAAAGACACCACTTACACCGGCAATAGCCCCAATCAGCTGTTTGGAAACCTGCATTCCCGGCACATCACTATCAATAAGCATTACAGAGCCAATCACCAATGCAATAATTCCGCCGATCCCTAAGGCGCCGAAACTCGGCATAAAAACCTCTGCCACAATTAGCAATGCGCCAACAATAATTAATGCAAGACCAGCGTAATTAATCGGTAAAACTTGTAAGGCATAAAATGCCAGAAGCAGGCAGATAACACCAACAATCCCTGGAACAAAAGCACCGGGGCTATAACCCTCAAAAATAAGCCCATAAATACCCACCAATAACAAAATATAGGCCACTTGAGGATTGGTAATCAGGGCCAGCAACTCATTGCGCCAATCCGGCTCGTAACTTTCACTTTGCAACTCGGCAATATTTTCCGGAATCGTATAATCACCGGTATCGAGCAATACTTTTCGACCGGCAACCTGGCGCAATAAATCGTCATCATTATCCGCAACAATATCGATAACATTCATTTTTAACGCTTCCGGAGCTGTCAGGGTCGCTGCTTCGCGTACAGCTTTTTCCGCCCAGTCTGCATTGCGCCCATGGCGCTGTGCCAACCCTCGGATAAACGCGACAGAGTCATTAACGACTTTGCGCTCCATGGCCGTTCCCGCAAGCGGTTTTTCTTTTTCTTCATCCTCACCGTCTTCCGCCTTTTCTTTTTTCTCTTCCTCCTGCTTTCCTCCCGGCATAGGTGTGCCCTGAGGACCGCCAATCTGCACTGGCGTGGCCGCTCCCAAGGTGGTAGCAGGAGCCATAGCGGCGATCTGGCTGGCATAGAGAATATAAGTTCCCGCACTGGCGGCGCGCGCACCAGAGGGGTAAACGTAGGTGGCAATAGGGATTGGAGACGCAAGGATATGCTGGATGATATCCCGCGAGGCCGCATCCAACCCCCCAGGAGTGTCCAGGTGCAGAATCACCAACTCTGCGCCCTGGTCCGCAGCCTCCTGCGTAGCCCGCTTGAAATAATCAGTCGTCGCGGGACCTATGGCGCCATCAATTTTGAGTATGGCTACATGGGGAAAGGGCTCTTCCTGGGCGGCACTTTTGCACACAAAAAAGCTGAGCAGCAGCGCCAGGAAAACCAGGCTGCGAAAGAACAAAACGGGCGAATTCTGCTTCGACATGCATCCATCCCTGATGCGACATCTGGCTCAACGCCAATATTTGGATATTGAGTGCCACAGCGAACAAGCAAAATCACTTTAGCATTCACGACACCCTAAACCGGAAACAAAAAACCCCGGCTAATTCCATCAGATTAACAGAATTAGCCGGGGCCTTGTTTATTTCCACCGGGATTTACGCCCAGTTGAGTAGTTTTATACCCGATTGCGTCGGCTATACCAGTTCACATCGCGGGAATATTTATCTACCTGATTCTCAACACCCAGCAACATGGCAAACAGAGCCATACGCACCAGCAAGCCATTGTCGGTCTGGCGGAAAATCGCCAGGCTCGGATGTTCATTCAGGTCGGTATCCAGTTCATTCGCCTCTGCGCGTGAATCCCGTGGCAGGGGGTGCATAATTACCGTGTTAGGCTCTGCGTGGCGGGTAAAAATAGCCTTATTCAGGCGGAATCGCCCACGGTAGCGGTTGGCCTCTTCCTGAGAGGCGAAACGCTCTTCCTGGATACGGGTGGAGTAAACAATATCCACATGGGAGATGGAGGATTCCAACTGATCGGTAACTGTCACCTCGTGCCCCGCCCCGCGCAGCATCTCCACAATCATTTCGGGCATCGCCAGTTCCGGTGGAGAAACCAGGGTAATCTGCACCTTGCCAAACAAACACAGCAGTTTACACAGGGAGTGCACCGTGCGGCCATGCTTGAGGTCGCCGATCATGGCGATACGAAAATCATCCAGGGTGCGACCGTGCGCAGCCAGCTCCTTGCGAATGGTGTAGAGGTCCAACAGTGCCTGGGTAGGGTGTTCATTGGCGCCGTCGCCGCCGTTGACCACCGGCACACGACTCGCTTCAGCAAACTCAGCCACCGACCCTTCTTTTGGGTGGCGCATACAAATCACGTCGCTATAGCCCGATAGCACTCGAGCAGTGTCGTAAAGGGATTCGCCCTTTGCCATAGCGCTGGCAGTAATTCCTACCGTTTCACGTACAGTACCGCCCAACAGATTAAAGGCGGCTCCAAAACTCAGGCGAGTACGGGTGCTCGGCTCCATAAACATATTGCCGAGAATCGCCCCTTCCAATACACGCGTTACCTTTTCACGCTGTGCATAGGGGGTCATGGCGTCAGCTACATCAAACACGCGCTCTATGTCGGCGCGCTCAAATTGGCTGACCGATAGAATATTGGCTCCGATAAAGTCCATGGTTACTCCAGTGGTTGCGCCTTGTGGGCGCCGGGTATTCGCGAGCGGCATTCTACTCGGGCACCAGGAAAGAGCCCAGTGGAAGAACGGCCGCTGACGTGATTCGACACATTAGGCGAGTAAGCTATCGCCCCAGTTCTCCAGCTCTGTGATCAGGGAGATGCGCTCCGGGTGCTGCACCCGCAGCTCAGACAGCTGGCGGAAGTAATCTTCCAGGGTGATTGAGGCCCCGGCAGTAGCGTCAGTTAAGCGCTGGAAACACCAGATCTGCCAGCGCTGGTGCTCTTCCTCAGACAGGGTCTCGGGGAAATTGCGCGCTCGCATCCGGAATAGCAGCTCGGGTAGGCGCTTATCGGTGAACGGCACTTCACCCGCCAAAGCTTCCGGACCTCGGGCCGCCAGTCCACGGTGCAGTTCACGGCAGATATCGCGGTCAGAGTCGCTGAGGAATCCACCGTAAAGGTCCGCTTCCACATCTCTCTCAGGGAATTCCCGGTCCAGGAATACGTTGTGCAGCTTTTCCGTCAAATCGATATCTTTGAGCTTCTGCCAGTTCGCCTCACAGGTTGTGCGATCGATACCCAGCTCAGCGGCGCGCTTGTCATCCAGCATATTTGCAGGCGCCAATACCGGGCACTTGTTCAAATGCACCAGTTTCAGCCCTACCGGCAACTCGCCCTCACCCAGCTTGTCGCGAGAGGTGTACAGACGTTCTCGCAGAGTGTCTGCATCCAGGCTGAGCAACGGCTCAGGGTCCATCGCCAGGTTGGCAACAATAACCGCATTGCGGTTAACCGGGTGACTGGCCAAGGGCATCACATAGGTCAAGTGACCATGGTCAGCAGAGACCTTGCCGGAAATATGCAATAGCGGACGGCGCTCGCGCATATCGATCATCTTGGCGGCCTCCTGCTTGCGGCGCAGGCGGAACACATAGTCGTACAGCTTTGGTTGCTGTTTGCGGATCAGCCTCGCCATATCAATGGTGGCGTGCACATCCGACAGCGCATCGTGGGCGCCCTCGTGGGAGATCCCATTGGCAGCGGTCAACTCTTCCAAGCGGAAGGACGGCGCACCGTCCTCACGGGTGGGCCACTGGATTCCCTCTGGGCGCAGGGCGTAGGTGAGACGCACCATATCAATAATGTCCCAGCGGCTATTGCCGGAGCGCCATTCCCGTTCATAGGGATCGAGCAGATTGCGATAAAGGGTGTAGCGAGTTACCTCGTCATCAAAACGCAAACTGTTGTAGCCCACCCCACAGGTGCCCGGCGCACCCAGTTCGGCGAGGATCCGCTGGATAAACTCTATTTCCGGCACTCCATTGGCCAGGGCTTTCTGCGGGCTAATGCCAGTCACCAGGCTCGCCATCGGCTGTGGCAGGCAATCCACTGAAGGGCGACAGTAAATCATCAATGGCTCGCCGACGATATTCAGTTCTTCGTCGGTCCTGATACCGGCAAACTGCGCCGGCTTGTCGGCACCCGGGTCTGTGCCCCAGGTTTCATAATCGTGCCAATAAAGTGTGGTAGAACTCACGGTACCTCCATAATTTGGCGGCATCATACCACCGAGAACCTCCTCGTCTGGACACCCAAGTCGAGATTTCGAGCACTCCAGACCAACTCCTTTGCCAACGCTGGTTGCAAAGCCGCCACCGCCCATTAAAATTCGGCGTTTCCACGAATTTAAGACAGCACTTCACTCTATGAATATTCGCCAGCTCCTCACCGACAAATTCCAGGCCGCCATGCTCGCCGCCGGTATCCCCGAAGAATGCGGCCCAATTGTGGCACCTGCGAAGAAAGCCGGATTTGGCGACTACCAGGCCAATGGCGCTATGGGCGCTGCCAAGCGTATGGGTACCAACCCGCGCGAGCTGGCTGGCAAGATCCTTGAGCAGCTGGATAAAGGCGATATGATCGAAAAGGTCGAGATCGCTGGCCCTGGCTTCTTAAACATCCACCTGAGTGAACAGTGGCTGAGCCAGCAACTATTGTCCGCCCAAGGCGACAAGCGCCTGAATATCGCCTCGGTTGATGAGCCCAAGACCGTAGTCATCGACTATTCCCACCCCAACCTGGCCAAGGAAATGCACGTAGGCCACCTGCGCACCACCATTATCGGTGATGCCCTGGCACGACTGTTGGAGTTCCAAGGTCACAAAGTAGTTCGCCAAAATCATATGGGCGACTGGGGCACCCAATTCGGCATGTTGCTGGCACACCTTTCCGACAAGCTGGCAGACAGTGATGCAGAAGTGGCACTGGCCGATCTGGAAGTCTTCTACCGCGAAGCCAAGGTTCGCTTTGATGACGAAGAAGGCTTTGCCGATCGCGCCCGTGAATATGTTGTAAAACTGCAAGGCGGAGATGAGCAGTGCCTGAAACTGTGGAAGCAGTTTATTGATATCTCTATCAGCCACTGCGAAGAAATCTACTCCAAGCTGAATGTCACCCTCAAACAGGAAGACGTTTACGCTGAAAGCCAGTACAACGATGATCTGCCGGTGCTGGTAAAAGAGCTGTTGGATAATGGAATCGCTGTTGAAGACCAGGGCGCGATCGTTGTTTTCCTGGAAGAGATGGCCGATAAGGAAGGCAACCCCAGCCCGATGATTATCCAGAAGAAAGGCGGCGGCTACCTGTATGCCACCACCGACCTGGCCGCTATCCGCTACCGTGCCAACCAACTCAGTGCCGACCGTATCCTATATGTTGTTGATGCTCGCCAATCCCTGCACCTACAGCAGGCCTTTGTCGCCTCACGCAAAGCGAGCTTCCTGCCAGAGTCGGTTTCTCTTGAGCATTGCGCTTTTGGCACCATGATGGGCGACGACGGTAAACCATTTAAGACCCGCACCGGCGGCACCGTAAAACTGGCAGCCCTCCTGGATGAAGCAGTAGAGCGTGCAGAGAAACTGGTGGCTGAGAAAAACCCGGAGCTGGATGCAAAAACCTGTGCAGAAATCGCGCGCAAGGTGGGCATCGGCGCGGTGAAATATGCGGACCTAAGCAAGACCCGCACTAACGATTATATCTTCAGCTGGGAATCCATGCTGAGCTTTGAGGGCAATACCGCCCCCTACCTACAGTATGCTTACACCCGCGTACGCAGTATTTTCCGTAAAGCTGGTATTGAGCCGAGCGAGCTCAAGGGTGATATCCAACTGGAAAGCCCGCAGGAACGCGCCCTGGCAATTAAACTAAGCCAATTTGGCGAAGTACTGGACCAGGTAGCCAAAGATACCTTCCCGCACGTACTCTGCACCTACTTGTACGAACTGGCCAGCGCCTATATGAGCTTCTACGAAGCCTGCCCAGTATTGAAAGAAGGCGTAAGTGAACAGCAGAAGCATAGCCGCCTGCAATTATGTAATCTAGTGGCCAGCACTATCGCTACTGGCCTCGACCTGCTTGGCATTGAAGTGATGGAGCAGATGTAAATTGCTCCAGCCCGGTATCACCTTCTGTAACTTTTCAGATAGGCAAACCGGGCAGCACCCGGGTAGGCGGCCTTCAGTTGTGGCCTACCCAACCATCCTGCGCCATCTTTTATCCCACTCAGGCCACACGTTTCCCGCCAGCCTGACAAAAGGAAATCACCCGTGAAAATACTGATTACCGGCGCCTCCGGCCTATTGGGGCGCAGTGTATTTAAACAGCTTTCCAACAATCCGGTTTTTTCTGTTACCGGTACCGCCTTTTCCCGCGCGGGAGAAAATTTAATTCGCTTGGACTTGTCCGATAGCGAAGCGGCAAAGACCTGCCTGCAACAGGTTAATCCCGATATTGTCATTCACTGCGCCGCCGAGCGCTGGCCTGATCGCTGCGCCGACAGCCCCGACACCGCCTGGCAGCTCAATGTCAGCAGCACAGAATTCCTGGCGAAATACTGTAACGAAAACGATACACAATTAGTGTATATCAGCACCGACTATGTTTTTGATGGCAGCACCCCGCCCTACAAAGCTGATGACAATCCCAACCCGGTTAACTTCTATGGCCGCAGTAAATTGGCAGGGGAAGAGGCGGTACTGAATAACGGCAACCACTGGGTATTGAGGTTGCCCTGGTTATTCGGGCCCGTTGCCTATCTGGAGGAATCCGGTATCACCGCCCTACTGGATACTTTGCGCGAGCAAAAGCCAGTCACGTTGGATCACTGGGCTATTCGTTTTCCCACCAGTGTTGAGGAAGTGGCTGAAGTACTGGAGCAATGCCTGCTAAAAATTCGTAGTGGTATGAATTTTGAAGGCATTTACCAGTGGAGTGGCGATACGGCCTGCACACGCTACGAGCTCGCACACATTATTGCCAAGGCTTGCAACCTGAATGCCGAACACCTGAGCGCTGAAAGTGAACCCAATTTTACAGTGCCACGCCCTTACAATTGCCAGCTGGATAAATCAAAACTGACAGGTATGGGAATTAGCGGTAGTGAACCCCTGGAGCAACAGCTATTACGAAATTTAAAGCCATTTATTGAAGGCTGATTTAAACAGCTTTCAGACAAAGCGCTACAGGGAAGTATCGCTGCCGGCCATGTTCCGGCTCACACCTGTGTAATATCGTTAACTCATACAACAAACGGTGCTACAAGGTGGCAATCGAGTAGATCAGGGAGGAGCTATTGGATTGCCGAGTAAAACCACTCGAATATTTAGGGAAGGATAAATGAAATTAAAACACTGGTTCTCTGTAGGAGCTCTGGTACTGGGCAGCCTAACCACATTGGCTTCTTGCAATGCGGATAGCGGACCTCACAGCAAGAAACCACACCAGGCCATCAAGATCGAGAACGCCCAACCCATTATCTGGATTGGCGACTTCAATAACTTTGACGATGCCGTAGCACTGATGCTAATCGCCAAAGACCCACGCTATACCCTGGAGCTGGCTGTCGTTGAGGACTCTTTCAATACCGTAGCGCACGGGGCCAACACTGTTTACAACATCCTCGAATGGCTGGGAAATAATGATACCCAGGTTATTCGCGGAGCCTATTTTGCCACAGAAGAAGTCGCCTACGGCGCAAACGGCAAAGCTTCAGTATCTCCGGTAAATGACGATAAGGCCGTTCTCGGCAGAGAAGACTATCAACTACCCAACTCCTCCGATTTCTCCACCGGTACCTGGAACCTGGAGCGCCGCAACGCCATGGGTATCAATCTCTACGGCCAGTATGTACCCGGCCCCTGGCGTGACAACGGCTCTACCTTATATGGAACTGACCACTTAATCCCGCGCGCAAAACAGGAGCACTACCGCTACCAAGGTAACAACGGTGTCTCCTTCAGCTTTGAGCTAGCCGAAGACATTATCCTGGAAACGATGGATAACCTGGAGCAACGCCCAGTAGTTTTCAATACCGGCAAACTCACCACCCTGGCCCGGGTACTTGGCAAAGCCAACGAAGAGCAGCTGGCTAAAATTGACCGCGTTATTATGATGGGTGGTGGCTTTGAGAATTATGAGCCGTTTACCGAGAATCACGAAGCAGCCTGCTTTGGCGATAAATCTAGAAATCTGGGCGGCAATATTTTCTCCCACCCCAGCTTCGGCTGTGACAGCGACTTCAGTACCCATCAGGAATTCAATATTCTGCTCGACCCACTGAGCGCACAATGGGCCTTCGACGCCCTGAGTAAAAATAGTATTGAAACCTATCTGGTTCCGACCAACTCAACCGATATGGCCAAAGTACAGGGCAGCACCATCGAAGCCCTCGCAGAGCGCCGCGCAACTCCGGAAGCCTGCTACACCTCCCAACTCCTCAGTTCCATTCGTGAATTTGAGGGTGGGGATTTCCAGGGTAATGGTGACTTCGCCATGGATGCCGTTATTCGCCTCTGGGATATTATCGCTGCGATGGTACTACTGGAACCTGAAACCCTGGAAATGGAATTAGTGCCCGGCTATATCACCGTCGATCAACTAGATGCAGGCCTAGCCGACAGCACAACTCCCTATGATCCGATTACCTTTGACCCAACAGTGGGAAAGACTACTTTTGCTGAGGCCGGTGAGGGCTTGGCAGTAAATGTCGTTATGGGTATAAACCACGATGCTGCGCGCTCAGCAATGATTGAACGCTTGCGTGATCGTTTTAATGCGGCGCGGAAGGGGCCCAGATGCATGAATAAATTAGACTAACTACTACTACGACTAGCAAAAGGGGACCTCTTAAATCATTTCTTCCGAAATTGAAATATAAGAAGGTTCTCTTTTTAAAAAATATCGACAAACACACAAGCTTACAATAACTTAATTCAACGAACTTATATTGATATCGGGTATTGAATATCTCCCTCATACGCCCCTCAACATATAATCAAACAATTTCTCTTAAATCCTTATACATATCGTTGGAACTAGCTCTATATCTCTATCTTTGAGTATCTGATTACGCTCAATTTGAGCATATATTATATCGCTGACACTCCCTATGCCATCGAGATAGAAAACCGTTTATACAGCGCCAAGACTTCATTACCGAACAACCCAAAATACATACCCCAAAAATCTTGACTTTATTCCACACAGAAACGACTGCAAACCTTATTTAAAGTAAATATTTCATATATTTAGAAAAACACCAACAAAACAAGATCAATTTTCTTAATCAGCATTACCAAGCTACACAACCAGCGCGTTCATAAAAGTAAAACCAACCAAAACAATTCTTAGCCACACCCACTTAAGAGTCCTAAAAATCAGAACACCAAAACCTCACCCAAAAACAATGTAAAAACATCCAACATACCGATAATCACTTCAATCCTACAAACTTAAAACCCGAGAAAAAACGAATTACCCGCACATTTTCGAACTTAAAAAACCACACACCAAAAACGCCTACTCGCCCCAACAAAACCCTTACCAAATAAATAATCGCCAGAAAATCCAATATAAATATTGCAAGCACCTTTTTGTTGATGCACAAAATTATTTTTGATAACGTCCCTGCGCAGTATTGTAGTGACAGATAATCATGGAAGTTGGCACTATGAAAAATGCACATTATTCCAATAACTTAGCCACATTTATTACCCCACCTTTATTTCAATATTGGCAGGCGGTGTATAAGCAATTTCAATCCAAACAATACACATCCCACCAACCCACTCACTATAAGCCAACCGTAAAAAGTCATTTTTCACGGCTGAAAATTTTCGGCCCTCATTATGCGATATTAATTTACTTGCTCGATCCAGCCTTCTCAAAAGATCTGATTTATTAGCTTGAACATCTAAAAGCAACCACCCAGCCAAGGCGCCACGCAGTTAAAGAACAAATAACAAAATTGTCATATTTGCAACATATGAAACGTCACCAAAGAGAAGTATAGACCAGGCAACACTCAAAACTATCACTTTCAATACTGACCATTAACGACAAATCAAAAAAATAAAAATGGATAACTGATGATGGAAATCAATGAAATCGTTAACTCACCGAACATCAAAAGTGAGAATTTCAACTCAAAAGCACTATCCGTCTATAGCTGCTTAGAAAAGCAAATCAATATAAATCCAAATAAAACAGCTCTTGTATATCAAGGAATTAGTATTAGCTATCAAGAGCTTGATGAGCGCTCAAAATCACTTTCAGCCCTAATCAGCCAGGCGCTAGCTAAAGAAGAAAATTCAGAAGAAAATTTAGTTGCACTGTATTTAGATAGAGGCTTAGACATGGTAATAGCCATGCTGGCAGTAATAAAAGCTGGTGCTGCCTATGTTCCAATCTCTACAAAGTATCCACGGGAGGGAGCTTTATATATTTTCAAGGACACCAAAACCAAAGTGGTTGTAACTCAGACTCATCATAAATTTCAACTGACGAGCTGGCTAAACTCAAATCGTAACCCGCCAATCTTACTATTTTCTGACAATACAGATACTAGAGAAAGCAGCCCTTCACTGGATGAAGTAAATCAAAACTCTCTTAATGATCTTGCCTACGTACTCTACACATCAGGAACAACGGGCAACCCTAAGGGGGTCATGATCACTCATCAGAATATCCTTCACCTCGCTTCGGCGCAAATTGAAAGATTTTCACTAGAAAATTTTCAACGCACTTTACAGTTTGCATCATATGTTTTTGATGCCAGTGTATTCGAGATATTTGCCAGTCTATTTTTGGGCCAAACGATTTATATTGCTAGTGAAGAAGAACGTAAAGACCACAATAAACTTGCAAACTTAATCCGAGACAATCAAATACAGTTTGCCACTTTACCACCATCACTATTAGCGTTAATACCCGAAGAAAAACTTCACTCCTTACAAAGCATTGTTGTTGCCGGTGAAGCACCATCCATTAATATGATGCAAAAGCTCAACAAGCAAAGCAAGGTTTTCAATGCCTATGGACCAACAGAGACTACTGTGTGCGCTACCGCACACCTTTTTACGCATGGGGATTCGGCAAACAATATCGGCAAAGTATTAAAGAATACCAAAGCCTGGGTGTTAGATAGTAATTTACAGCAGGTGGCCACCGGAGATATTGGGGAACTATATCTTGGCGGTACAGGCATTGCCCGTGGCTACTGGAGAAAACCAGAATTAACAGCCGAAAAATTTATCAGCGGTAGTTTATTACCATCGAAAATTAGTCGCGACGGTTATAAACGAATATACCAAACAGGAGATTTAGTTAGACGCCTCCAAGGAGACGAATTTGAGTTTATAGGCAGGAATGACTCACAAGTAAAAATACGAGGCCACCGAATAGAGCTTGCGGAAATTGAAAATTGCCTAAAAACTCTAAATGGCATTGCCTTGGCATGTGTACTTGTAAGAGATACAGGAAACAAACAATCGTTGCATGCATATGCAGTACTCAAGCGAGAAGTCTCGTTGGATATACAACAGCTCGCATCACACCTAAAGGCACATTTGCCGCTTCACATGGTACCTGAGCATTTTCTAATTCTACCTGAGCTTCCGCTGACAGAGAATGGAAAAATAGATAAGTCGATTTTATTATCTATGGCAACACACGACCCATCTGCGACGGTGGATGTGAATCTTAATTCTGAACAGGCGACGTTTCTAGTCTTGATAAATGAATACACAGCGTTACCTTTGGCATGGAAAGAAGACTTCTTTGCAGCTGGTGGCGACTCAATCTCAGCCATTCGATTGTGCTCAAAACTCGCCAGAGAAATATCTGTAAATATTCCAGTTGAATTAATTTATACAGAGCGCACACCTGAAAATATATGGCAGAAATTACCTCGCTGTCAGCAAAGATTCAGTATCAATACCAGGGATAATAAATATCGGGATATTTCACCTTTATCCTCACAGCAGCGAGCCATATGGTTTTTGACAAAATCCAACCCAGGAAATAGAGCATATCATGCAAAGAGTAAGTTGATTCTAAAAGGTGAAATCGATCCAGACATTCTTGCTCACTCTATCCAGGATGTAGTCGATGCACATGAGATTTACCGAACGTCCTATTCTTTGGAGGAACCCTGCCAATACATCCATGAAAGCTACCAAGTAGCGATAGCCAGATATGATTTTAGTTCCATGAATTATCAACAGGCTCAACAGCAAGTTGACTATTTAATAGCAGAAGGACTGAATCAGGTATTCGACATTACCCAACTACCTTTGGTACGCTGGGGATTAGTAAAATTAACAGACAAAGAACATATTCTTATTCACATTGAATACCACCTTGTCCATGATGGCTGGTCCTCGAATATATTTCTTGAGCATTTATTCTCCTGCTATAAGCAAAGACTCGAGGGCAGAAAAAAAACAACTCTTAATCATGTTGGGCAGTACGCCGACTTTGCTGTTTTTCAAAACAATTGGCTAACGAGCGAAGCAGCTGAAAAACAGAAGCTATTCTGGTATAAAAAACTCAAAGATGCCCCAACTAAAATCAATTTACCTCAGACCGCCACAGGAGATTTAAAGGGAGGAGACACTAAAAAAATGAAGATCTCTCGGAATTTTTGGCATGAGATACAAACGTATTGCCAGAAACAGGGAGTGACGCCATTTTCCTTTATGCTGGCGGCCGTCAACTTAGTATTATCTCAATATTCCGGAGATACTGATATTTGCGTCGGCACTGGTACTGCGAACCGTAATTACCAAGGAGTAGAAAACACTATTGGAATGATGGTCGCAACCAATGTTGCAAGAATAAAACAAAACTCAAAACAAGAAATTAATGATTTTATTCACACCTGTTTTGATACGACACAAGAAATACAAAGAAATCAGGAACTTCCATTTGAAACCGTAGTTGATTTGGTAAATCCTGACCGTATCAAAGGACTAAATCCGTTATTTCAGGTCTGCTTTAGTTTTCATGATTCTCCCCTACCGAAAATGACATTGCCTGGCATCTCAGAGATGCAATTGGTCGAAGCCATCGGCAGCAAATCCGCAAAGTTCGATTTAAATATTGTGGTTATCCCGAGGATGGGACAGGAAGGCAGTGACGACCCAGTTACTGTCCTATGGGAGTTCAATCAGGAACGACATGCCCCTTGGTTTATTCAGAATATGATGACCTCATTCAAGTCAGTAATGGCCCAAATCCTGAACGGGAAAGCCAGTAAAATATCAGATTTGATTATATCTGATCCCCAACTGAAGCAACAGCTCGCCAGATGGAATAATACCGATACTGAATATGCAGCGACCAGTAATTTGGTCGAATTATTTGAATCCCAAGTGAGTAAAACCCCACAAAATACAGCTCTGGTGTATCAGAATAGTACTATTAGCTATCAGGAACTCAATAAAAAAGCAAATCAACTTGCCCAGGTTATACGCTCTCAACACCGAGCTCAAACTGGCCAAGAGTTAATGCCAGATACCCTAGTAGCTTTGTATTTAGATCGTAGCCTGGATATGGTGATCAGTATATTAGCCGTTCTAAAATCTGGTGGCGCCTATTTACCTATCTCTCCAGAATACCCAGAGCAACGTACTCAATTTATCCTTGAAGACAGTCAAGCTCCCATTATCCTAACGCAACAGTATCACTTTACTGCGATTGATAAAAAACTGTCAGAACTAAAAAATGTTCCATTACTTATTTCTGTTGATATACCTGAATTGCTATTCACTCAATCGCCAACGGCCCCCTGTATCAAACTCGACTCCAAAGCCCTGGCATATGTGATTTATACCTCAGGCACTACAGGAAAACCCAAGGGGGTGATGATAGAGCATCAAAGTGTAGTAAATCTGGCTCAATACATGATCAAAAGTCATCGATTGGATACTGAAAAGCGGATATTGCAGTTCTCTAACTATGTTTTTGATGCTAGCGTTTTTGAAATATTCCCGGCACTTTTATCTGGCTCGGAGCTCCATATTGCTTCAGATGAATGCCGGGTTGAGAGTGAAAAGCTAATTTCATATATCAATGAAAATAATATCAACCAGGCATTTATTCCAACTGTAATGCTCAATGAAATTGCAGAGGAGCTAAGAAAGTCCACATTAACATTAGTTCACACAGGTGGTGACAATTTAAGTCCATTACCAGTATTGCCTGCCGAGCCCACATTTAATGAATATGGCCCGACAGAAGCCGCGGTATGTGTGACACAGCAAAAAATAGAGAAACCTGACCAAATAAACATAGGAAAACCAATCGATAATGTGAGGCTTTATGTATTAAATGAATATGGACACTATTCACCTGTTGGTGTTATTGGCGAATTATATATAGGTGGAGCTTGCCTGGCTCGCGGATATTTAAATAGAGAAACCTTAACGCAACAGCGATTTATTCCCAACTATTTTGCAACACAGGAAGATCTCGATAGAGGTTACGATAGATTATATAAAACTGGTGATTTGGTCCGCTGGTTACCTGACGGTTCTCTAGAGTATTTTGGCCGTAACGACAGCCAAATAAAAATCCGTGGTTATCGAATAGAAACAAGCGAAATCGAAAACATCTTGTGCACTCACCCCGAAATAAAACAGGCAGTTGTTATTAAACGGGAGTTAAAGGGTAATCAAGTCTTGGCAGCCTATTTGGTTTCAACACATGATGTAGTACTGGATTTCGACGCAATAAAGTCATTTCTACAGTCGAGTCTACCCAATTATATGGTGCCTGATTCATATAATTTAATAGATGCCGTTCCCCTTAATATCAATGGCAAAGTTGACCCCAAACTATTACCCGATCCAAAACTGGTCACCCAGCAAAATTATGTTGCGCCAAGAAATGACCTTGAACGACATTTATGTGTAATCTGGCAAGAAGTATTGAATCTGGACAAAGTCGGGATAGAGGATAACTTCTTCCGTATCGGCGGTAACTCCATCAATGCAGTAAGGCTCACAGCTGTCAGCCGAAAGTCGAACGGGATAGATATTCCATTGCGCCTACTATTAGAGCACAGCACCATTGCCAGATTAGCACTCGCATTAAAGAACCAGAAAAGCGTAGTAATTCCCAAGCTGCCTGATGATCCTACGACTATAAATCAGCTTGTAATGGAGATTTAATTGATGTTGGATTTACTTAAAGAACTCAAAAAAAATAGCTTAGCGGTTTGGGTCAGTGGAGATATTCTAAAATTAGCAAGTAGCACTGATGAAATACCACAAGAACTACTAACACGATTGAAAGAAGAAAAGTCTCAGTTAGTTAATTATTTGCAAAGAAGAGAAATTGATTCACAGGAAAAATTTTCTGAGCTTAAGGAACTTATACAATACCGCCTATCTTTTGCTCAAGAACGATTATTGTTTATTGAGCGCTTACAGCCTGAAACCTGTGCATATCACATTCCGTATTTAGTGCAACTGGACCAAGATGCCCAATTAGATATTCTACAAAGTGCTTTTACACATTTGGCAATACGCCATCCTGTGCTCAATTCCGTCTATATGGAGTCTGACAACCAGAATATCAGCCAGATATTATCTGACTCTATTAAAATTTTGACAACCCAATTAAGCACAGAAGAAAATTTACTACCGGCGGTAAAAGATGAGATAGTGCGCCCCTTCGATCTGTCACAAGATCCACCAATGCGCCTGAAATATTATGAGGTCAATAAAAAGCTGTATTTGCTAATTATGTGGCATCATATTGCGTTTGATGGCTGGTCAATGGACATTTTCTTACGGGAATTATCTAGCACCTACCAATCTCTACTTAACAGTCAGGAAGTACGCTTACCAGACCTATCTATCCTATATAGCGATTACGCCCAATGGCAGAGGGATTACCTAAATGGAGAAAATCTCTCCAAGCTAAAGTCTTTCTGGCATAATACCTTATGCGGTTATGAACTTTTAGCTTTACCAACAGATCGCCCTCGCCCAAAAAAAATGGATTACCGAGGAAAAAATACCTACTTTACGTTAGAGACTGGACTATCCCTGAAATTGCGGCACTATGCCCAAACAAGGGAAACTACTCTATATACCGTCCTCCTCAGTGCTTTTTTTGCAACACTGTCTAGCCTATCAGGGCAAGAAGATATCCTGATAGGTACTCCGTCAGATAATCGTCATCATGCCCAGACCCAAGACGTAATTGGCTTTTTTGTCAACTCGCTGGCGCTACGTGTAAAGTTAAATGCAGATATAACAGCTGATGAATTAATCAGGCAGGTACATCAGGTAGTCTCTGCGGCTAAAACTCACCAAGATCTACCATTTGAGTCTCTCATTGATACACTGGAAGTGGAAAGGGATTTGTCCCGCCATCCATTGTTTCAGGTAATGTTTACGGTACAAAGTTTTGGTTTGACAAACCTATATGAATTGCCGTTTACCCGAGTAGAAACAGATCCTCAAAACCCATTATATTCGCCTGCAAAAGCGGATTTACGCCTGACTCTCGATGACAGTGGGAACCAGATAAAAGGTTTATTTAGTTATGCCGTAAGTCTATTTGATGAAGACAGCATTATTCGTATCGGTAGAGTCTATCAAAAAATTTTAGTACAGATGCTGGAGCAGCCCTCCCGATCTATCAATACTTTTGATAGTTTGTCAGATAGAGATCGCCAAAAAGTTTTAATTGATTGGAATCAGACAAGCTCACATAGTGGTAATGAGCTAAGTTTATCACATCTATTTGAAACTCAAGCCCTAATAAATCATGATTCAATCGCGGTTAGTTTTGAAGAACAACAATTAACTTACCAAGAGTTAAATGAAAAAGCTAATCAAATAGCAAGGGCAATACAGCATAACTATCAAGATAAACACCGAAATACGATAAGACCCGATACTATCGTTGCCTTATATTTTGAACAAAGCCTGGAAATGGTTATAGGGATATTAGCTGTGCTAAAAGCCGGCGCAGCTTACCTTCCCCTTGCCTGTGATGCACCTCAAAAACGTCTGAAATTTCAATTAGAAGACAGTAAATCTGCCCTGGTATTAAGTCAAAGTTTCAAGCTTGATAAACTCCGCTCTTTACTCGAAGAAATCCCCACTCCACCTTTATTACTTGCAGTAGATAACCAAGTAGAAACTGCGCCGTATTCTATCGAAAACCTAAGTCATGGTCCGCAAGGAAACAACCTGGCGTATCTAATCTATACCTCAGGCACAAGCGGTACTCCTAAAGGAGTAATGGTAGAGCATAAATCCGTTGTCAATCTAATTAAAGCACAAAGCGAAGCATTTAATTTTGACAATCAAGAACGTGTACTTTGGCTGTTGTCTTATGTTTTTGACGCATCAGTTGAGCCCTTTTATTTGGCTCTGTTGAATGGTGGGAGATTGATATTACCCGAAAGAGGAATATTAAAACAACCGGAAAAAATCATCGGCTTATTAACCAAACATCAGGTTACACACTTGGTAGCATCTCCTTCTCATTTGTTGACTTTAGGTGACATCAAAGACAAACAGCAAATAAAAAGAGTGGTATTTGGCGGTGAACCTTGTTCACCAGAGTTGGTAAATATTTGGAAAGACAAGCTTATTAATGAATACGGACCAACTGAAGCTACGGTAACAGCCATTCAAAGCCTGAACTTTTATCAGCAAAATAATAATCGATGTATAGGTCGCCCTATCAATAATGTTAAGGCTTACGTACTTAATAAAAAAGGTTGTCCGGTACCCATCGGGGCTCCAGGGGAATTATATATCGGTGGAGCAGGAGTCGCCCGAGGCTATCTCAACCAGAAAGCACTGACAGCACAGAATTTTATCAATAACCCTTTTGCCAATAATGAAGATAAAAGCAGGGGGTATGATCGCTTATATAAAACCGGCGATTTGGTGCGCTGGTTACCCAACGGGAACTTGGAATATCTGGAACGTATAGGACAGCAGGTTAAAATTCGGGGTTACCGAATTGAGTTAGGGGAAATTGAAACTGCGCTCACCAACGTAGAATCAGTAAAACAGGCACTGGTGACAACTTATCATCATCAGGGTAGTACCCTGCTAATAGCCTATATAGTACCTTGTCTAGCACAAGATATTTCATCAGAAGTCTTACGGGACACATTGGCTCTTAGCTTACCTGAGTATATGTTGCCGGAGAGCTTTACTTACCTGGATCAGATCCCGCTAACCACCAACGGTAAAGTAGACTATCGTGCTTTACCCACCCCGGAACTAATTTCTAAGGATAACTACCTTGCACCCCGAACCGAACTAGAGAGTCAGATGTGTCAGATCTGGCAACGTGTACTGGGACTGGAACACATAGGCGTTAAGGATGACTTTTTCCGTATAGGTGGCCATTCAATTAATGCAGTTCAGCTAACCGCTACTATTCGTCGAGAACTGGCTATAGAAGTTTCACTGGAAGATCTGTTCGAACGAAAAAATATAGCCACTCTGATTTCGGGAATAGAAAAACAAAAGCTGTTGACAATCCCGCGCTCAAATGCAACCGCATTTCCACTATCTTTTGCTCAGGAAAGACTTCTATTTATTGAGCAATTTGAATCTGGTAGCAGTGCCTATCATATACCTTATCTTACCCGACTAAAGCCAAAGACATCGCTGGATAAGCTTGAACAAGCGCTAAACGCTGTGATTCGTAGACATACTGTGCTTAACAGTGTCTATTATACCGATAACACCGGAATTAGTCGGCAAGAGGTACTATCTACTCCTGTCATTTTACAAATGCACAAAGCTGCGGACAAAAAACAATTAACGCTCTTAGTTAGAAAAGAGTGTATGCATTCCTTTGACCTTGAAAAGGAAGGGGCAGTTCGACTTCATATATATCAATTAGGGGAAGTAGATTATCTACTAATACTCTGGCACCACATCGCCTTTGATGGCTGGTCTAGCGGGATTTTCATCAAAGAGCTTTCAGAAATTTACCAAGCTATATGTCAAAAACGAGAAGCTCTCCTACCCGAACTGGATATTCAATATCGTGATTATGCTGCCTGGCAACATGACTATCTGCAAGGAGAGCAGCTAGAGAAGCAGCTACAGTATTGGCAACAACGTTTGTCCGGATATGAATCTTTGGCTTTACCACTTGATTACCCCAGGCCCATAGTGGCTGATCACCGAGGTAAATACCATCGGTTCACTCTAGGTAGTCAAATCTCAGCACAGTTACGAAGATTAGCAAAAGATCAAGGAATCTCTCTATATACGGTACTTCTCAGTGGATTCTACCTATGCCTGACAACCCTGTCTGGGCAAGAAGATATTTTGGTGGGCACACCGTCAGATAATCGTCATCATGCCCAGACTCAAAATTTGATCGGTTTTTTTGTTAACCCCCTGGCTTTGCGTGTTGTAATCAAGTCTGAAATGTTGATAAAAGAACTATTAGCCACAGTGCACCAGGTCGTAACTTCGGCTAAGGTGCATCAGGAGTTCCCATTTGAGCGTCTAGTTGAAGAACTGAAGATAGAGCGAGATAATTCTCGCCATCCTTTATTCCAGGTAATGTTTGGTCTACAGAATAACAGGCAGGAAATCAGTGATGCCGAAAAATTACCTTTTATTCCTACAAAATTAATTGATGAAAGCAATTTATATGTACCGGCAAAATTTGATCTAAGTTTATCGCTAAATGATTATGGCGATGAAATTACCGCAGGGTTTAACTATGCGGTAAGTCTTTTTGATGAAGAATCTATAGCACATATATCCAGTCTTTACCAAAGGATGCTTTCCGGTCTCCTTTCTGGACCAGACTTTCCGATAGCACAAATAGAAAAACTAAGTACCGTTGATCGACAGAAAATGTTGTACCAGTGGAATGATACTCAGGTTAATTACCCCGACGGAAACACTATACATGGTCTATTTGAACAGCAGGTCAGCCGGACACCTGATCATATTGCCCTGGTTTTTGAGCAATGCCGACTAAGCTATCGGGAGCTAAATCAAAAGTCCAACCGTCTCGCACGTGCACTTTTAAATAAATATGAAGACAGCACAGCGAGGACAATAGAGCCCGACGATCTAGTAGGATTATGTTTTCAACGTAGCGCAGATATGGTGGTTGCCATTTTGGCGGTACTGAAAGCTGGAGCGGCCTATGTGCCAATTGCACCGGACCTCCCTCAAGCACGTATTAAATTTATACTGGAAGATGCACAAATCTCGCTGGTAATGAGTGATAAGCAGAGCTTATCGGCACTACCCGCATCCCAGGCTGGCAAGTACCAAGCTCCATCAATCCTTGTAGTTGATGATAAAAAGGAAGTCACCGCATATCATCACGATAACTTACCAGAAACATCAAGTAGCAATCATCTTGCCTATGTGATTTACACGTCAGGGACAACAGGTAAGCCCAAAGGCGTTTTAGTGCAACATAATGCAGTAGCAGCTTTTACTTGCAATAATCGTTATTTGGAAGCCTCCAAGGTGACCAATATTGCCAGTTTGTCTTCCTATGCTTTTGATGGTTTCGTATTTGACTTATTTTACAGTGTGCTAAATGGCTGCAGTATGCATCTCATTACGCAGAACGTAATCCAGTCTCCTATAAGTTTAATAGATTATCTAAATAGCCATCATATTGATTCATTTTTTATACGACTGCATTACTGAGTGTCCTGACCAAAGAAAGCCTATTAAATGGATTGAAGGTAAATAATATTTTATTTGGCGGAGAAAAGGCCGATGCTGGAACTTTACACCAGCTAGTTAATGACCACCCTGAAATTTCGTTTACACATGTTTATGGGCCGACTGAAACGGTTGTTTTTGCTACTGCCTGTCACTTAAATACCAAGATGAGAAAACTGCCTATTGGCAGCCCATTGCATAATAAAAAATTATATGTTTTGGATAAAAATGGCCAACCGGCACCTGTCGGGTCTCCTGGGGAACTATATATCGGCGGTGCAGGTATTGCTCGCGGCTACCTTAATCAAGAAGAGCTGACAGCTAAGAGTTTTATTAATAACCCTTATGCCAGTGATGAAGATAGAGAAAGGGGACATGACCGGCTATATAAAACTGGGGATTTAGTGCGCTGGTTACCAGACGGAAATTTGGAGTACCTTGAGCGCATTGGTAAGCAAGTTAAAATTCGGGGCTACCGGATCGAATTAGGAGAAATCGAGTCAGCCCTGCATGAAATCGAAGCAGTAAAGCAAGCGTTAGTGACCACTTTTCACCATGAAGAAAATACAATATTAGTTGCTTATATAGTACCAGAGGCAAGAGAGAAAATTTCACCGGAAACCCTAAAGCAAATGCTATCTATTAATTTACCGGGATACATGGTACCTGAAAGCTATACTTTGTTGGAGAAATTGCCATTAACCCCTAATGGAAAATTGGACTATCGCGCGTTACCAAATCCACAATTGATTATAAATGATAACTACCTCCCTCCCCGCACCAATCTTGAACAAAATCTCTGCCTGATCTGGCAGCAGATATTGGGACTTGATCGCGTAGGTATTGCGGATGACTTTTTTCGAATCGGTGGGCATTCGATCAATGCGGTACAACTCATAGCTACCATTCGCAGGGAATTAGGTATTGAACTATCCCTAGCAACTCTCTTTGAGAAAAAAAATATTGCTGCCCTCTCCAAAGGGCTTGAGGAGAAGCCTCTGCTAAGAATTCCTTCAGCAAAAGTCGCCCCTTATCCCCTGTCTTTTTCCCAGGAGCGTTTATTCTTTATCGAGAAATTTGATTCCGGGGCAAGTGCATATCATATTCCCTACTTAGTTAGACTCAGGCCTCAAGCATCGCTAAATAATATTGAGCGGGCAATAAGCGAGGTAGTACGACGTCACACTATACTAAACAGCATCTACTACACGGACAAAAATGGTGTCACCCTACAAGAAGTCCAGCCCAGGGAGATAGTAATAAACAAGCATCAGCTTACAGATGAATCCCAATTGAAGACTGCCCTGATTAGGGAAAATAATCGTCCCTTTGATCTAAGCCATGAGAGCGCCGTCCGCTTACATATGTACCAGTTAGGCGAACAACGGTACTTGTTGATCCTTTGGCATCATATTGCTTTTGATGGCTGGTCTACAGGAATTTTTATTAAAGAATTTTCACAAATCTATCATGCTATTTGTGAAAGGCAGCAAGCATCACTACCGGTGCTGGAAATCCAATATCATGATTATGCTGTTTGGCAACGAGAATATCTCAAAGGTGAGACTCTAGAAAATCTGCTGAATTACTGGCAAAGAACGTTGTCCGGTTACGAATCCTTGGTACTGCCACTAGATCATCCACGGCCGCCAAAGGCTGATCAAAGAGGTAAGCACCATCACTTTGTCCTAGACGGAAATACATCAGCGCAGTTACGCGCTTTTGCAAGATCTGAAGGCACTACTTTATATACCATATTACTAACTGGGTTTTATCTTTGCCTCGCAACCTTGTCCGGGCAGGAAGATATCCTTGTAGGTACACCCTCAGATAATCGTCACCATGCCCAAACGCAAGACTTGATTGGTTTTTTTGTTAACACTCTAGTATTGAGAACTGTTCTCGATACCAAAATGACTGTAAAGGATTTGATAGCTCAGGTGCATCAGACCGTTACTCAGGCTAAAGTGCACCAGGAACTGCCTTTTGAACGCCTGCTCGAGGCACTTGATGTTGAACGTGATAGCTCCCGTCATCCACTCTTCCAAGTCATGTTCGGTGTACAGAGCTTTGTTCAGCAAGAAAGTGTTAATGACGATTTCCCGTTTTTACCCTCTAAACTTGATGGAGAAGCTTCTCTTTATTCGCCGGCAATTTTCGATTTAAGTCTATTTTTAAATGATGGTAGCGAGGAAATTATCGCAACTTTTAATTATGCAGTCAGCTTATTTGATGAAAAGACCATCATTCGCATCGCCAACCTGTATCAACACCTACTCACAAGTATGTTGGCAATGCCGAAGCTGTGTTTAGATCAGATTGAACGAGTGAGTGAAATTGAACGTCAACTAATCCTAGGTAAGTGGAATGATACAAGGATTGATTTCCCTGAGGGACAAACCTTACATGGATTATTTGAACGGCAAGCCCTGCAAACGCCAAATCACATTTCACTGATCTTTGAACAGCAACGGATTACTTATCGTCAACTTAATGAAAGAGCAAACCGCCTAGCCCGCATCCTATCAAAACAGTATCAAACAGCTCACGGGCAATCGATAGTACCAGACACCCTTATTTCATTATATTTTGGGCGCGGTATCGATATGGTCATTGCTATTTTAGCAGTGCTAAAAGCCGGTGGAGCTTATTTGCCGCTTTCGCCTGATTACCCTGAACAGCGCCTGTGTTATATCTTAGCTGACAGTCAATGTCCGATGATCTTAACGGGAGAGAGTAACGAAGATAAACTCCGGAAAATCGTCGGTATTGAACATCAAGAATCCATAGTGTGTGTAACCCAAGAGTTACTTTTGAATGAAGCAATAAGTGGGGATAATTTACCTGCGCTGACATCAATATCCGATCTGGCTTATGTGATTTATACATCCGGTACCACTGGCACACCTAAAGGTGTGATGATTGAGCATCACAGTTGCGTTAATTTGATGCAACATAACCTAGAAACGTATCAAGTTTCTTCTGATGAAAATTTATTATTACTGGCTAACTACACTTTTGATGCATCGATAGAGCAGATATTTATAGCATTACTTAGTGGTTCTCGGCTAGTAATTACCGGTGATGCCGACATCCAGTCTTTTAGCCGTCTGGAGCGGCTAATTGAGCAAGAGTCCATTACTCACCTGGATGCACCATCTAGTCTCCTTCTGGCATTGGAACTTGGGGAAAAGCATGGCTTGAAGCGAGTCATCTCGGGTGGCGAAGTGACCTCAACCAAGCTAGCCAGTGATTTGGGGGATAAACTCATTAATGTCTACGGACCTACAGAAACGACTATCAGTAGCCATCAATATCATTGTCCACCTCAATCAGAAGACAACCAGATCCCCATAGGCAAGGCCATCGCCAATAACAAAAGCTATGTCCTCGATAAATCAGGTCAGTTATTAGGAATAGGGGCTATTGGTGAGTTGCATATAAGCGGAGCCGGCCTTGCCCGGGGTTACTTGAATCAACCTCAACTGACAGCAGAGCGCTTTATAGAAAACCCCTTTGCCAGTGAGGAAGATAAAGCCAGAGGTTATACCAAATTTTACAAAACTGGCGATCTGGTCAGGTGGTTACCCAGCGGTGAGCTGGATTATATCGGTCGCAATGACTTGCAAGTGAAAATTAGAGGTTTCCGTATTGAGTTAGGTGAAGTCGAAGCGGCTTTAAATGACCTGGATGGAGTAAAGCAAGCGATAGTGACAGATCACGAATATCAAGGTCAAAAATACTTGGCAGCCTATTTAGTCCCAGATTCCGAGGACTCCAAAGATCTTGATATATTAAAAGCAACATTAGTGTCTGTATTGCCCGAGTATATGATTCCTGCAAGCTTTAACTGGATTGATAAAGTACCACTTAATTTAAGCGGCAAACTGGATAAAAAGGCCTTGCCAACTCCCAAGCTTGTTTCCCAGAGTGATTATCTGGCTCCACGTACGCAACTTGAACGCCAATTGTGCGAAGTTTGGCAACAGGTCCTGGGATTGGACCAGGTTGGTATCCGCGATAACTACTTCAGTATCGGAGGAGATTCAATCAAAGCCATCAGTCTTGGGGCCAAAAGTCGCCAGATAATTGGTATAGATATCCCACTAGCAATGTTATTTGCAAATCAAACAATTGAAAAATTAAGTACTTCGTTACAGCAAGACGCAGTATCAAATCAGGATGACACTCAAGAATTTGAGATGGTCTTATAGGGATAATAAAATGAATCAATTAATCAGCAAAATAAAAAACAATCAAGTCGCAATCTGGCTGGATGGAGAACAGCTACGCCTGAGTAGTAAAAAAGATTTGTCAGACAGCGATCTATTAGAGTCAATCAAAGAACACAAGTCATCATTAATCCGCTTGTTAAAATTTAATCACATTTACAGTAAAAGTGACTTCATCAATAGGATAATATTTTCTGCACCCGAAGAGAAATCTGAACTTAGTTTTGCCCAGGAGAGGTTATTATTTATTCATCAGTGGCAGCAAGGAAGTAATGCCTATCATATCCCACATCTGATTCGACTATCTGATGATGTTAACTATCCCGCTTTAGTAGATGCTATTCAGTATATGGTTAGGCGCCATCCAATACTAAACACCGTTTATCGCCTTCATGAAAATGGTGATACTTACCAGCAAGTCCTTAATAGCCCTTTAACTATTCGTTGTCTATCAAAAAATAACAATACTGATCTGTTAAATGGGATACAAGAAGCCATAGAGCAGAACTTTGATTTAAGCGAAAAAACACCGTTAAGGGTTATTCGATTTGATTCTCCCCAAGGAGTGTTTGTTCTTTTTGTTTGGCATCATATTGCATTTGACGGCTGGTCAGCACAAATTTTCTTCACCGAATTATCTCAAGCCTATTCATCCTATTGTCTTGGGCAGACACCTGACCTTGCTCAGATAGACATTTGCTATAGTGATTATGCCGTATGGCAAAAAGTATTTTTACAGGGAGAAGAACTACGAAACCTTGAGAATTACTGGCTAGAGCAATTGGGTGGATACAGCTCGTTACACTTATTCACAGATAGACCGCGTCCGCCCCAGCAAGATTATCGTGGTCAGGTATTCAATTTTTCATTAGATACACATCTGTCACAACAATTAAGATTATTGGCCCGTGATCGGAAGACGACTCTGTATTGTTTAATGCTCAGTGGTTTTTATTTATTGCTCTCGACGTTAAGCGGCCAGAAAGACCTGGTTATCGGTACGCCGTCAGAAAATCGTCACCATGTACAAACCCAAAGTGTTATAGGTTTTTTTGTTAATTTGTTAGCGTTGAGGGGGGAAATAGACGAGAGCTTTTCAATTGCACAATGGATAGATAAAGTTCATCAATTGGTCCTGGCAGCCAAAGTTTACCAGGAGCTCCCCTTTGAGCGTTTGGTTAAATTGCTGAAAGTGGAACGAGACCCCTCCCGCCACCCTTTATTTCAAGTCCTGTTTAGTCTGGAAAGCGTCCAGCTGAATGTAGAAAAAAGTAAAACCCCCCCTTTCACCCAGCAATCCTTAAACGACCTAAATCAACAAGATCTTGTTAACAAAGAATCACTGGAAGATATTCAACACCATCAAGAGTATTCTCCAGCCAAATTTGATTTGAGTTTATATATTAATGACTCGGAACCCGAACTTAACGGCGTCTTTAATTTTGCTACCAGCTTATTTGATCAGCAGACAATCAAGCGATTCGCTGATTTATATCAAAGAATATTGGCTCAAATGGTTTTCGATGTACATCAGCCTATTGCTTATATGGATTTGGCTTGTCAGCAGGAGAGGCAAATTTTACTAAATGACTGGGTCAAAACCACACAAAGTTCATCTCTGAGCTTATGTCTTCATCAACTATTTGAAGAGCGAGTTAAGACCTTTGCCGACAAACCAGCAATATCATTTAAGCAACAAACCCTCAGTTATCAACAGCTAAACAATAGAGCCAACCAACTGGCACTAAAGCTACAAGCTGATTATCTATCAGCACAGGGAAAACAACTTGAACCGGATACTTTGATTGGCATTTTCCTTGATCGCAGCCTGGAAATGGTAATTAGTATTTTAGCTATTCTCAAGGCTGGCGGTACTTATGTGCCTATTTCTCCAGACTACCCCAAGAGTCGAAGCTTGTATATTCTACAAGACACTAAACTCTCCTTGGTCATAACGACAAAAAAATATGCTCACACTTTTACTGCTTTCTCTGGCGAACTGGAGCTGATACCCAAATTGGTATATGCAGACACCTTAGGACCTCAAGCTACTAGCGACAGACGAGCGCCTTTAAGCGCTGTTAAACCTCAGGATCTGGCTTATGTGATTTATACCTCTGGCACAACAGGCAAACCTAAAGGGGTGTTACAAACTCATGAAAATGTGATGCGTTTATTACAGGTCACCCAGGCCGATTTCGGATTCAATGATAGCGATGCCTGGGTACTTTACCACGCTTATACCTTCGATTTCAGTGTTTGGGAACTTTGGGGCGCTTTGACTACAGGTGGAAAACTTGTAATCCCAACGACAGAAATCACAAAAGATCTACCCACCTTTGTTCGTTTGTGTCAGCAAGAGCAAGTGACAGTGTTAAACCAAACACCAGCTGCCTTTTATGCACTAGTTGATACATTAAGGATCACCGGAGAAAGTCTTGAAGCACTTCGATTAGTGATTTTTGGAGGGGATAAGCTAAATATTGAACAGCTTAAAGGTTGGTGGGATACCTATGGTAATAAATCAACTCAACTGGTAAATATGTATGGTATTACAGAGACGACCGTGCACGTGACCTATAAAGAGTTAACAGCCAACGATGATACGGCTTGCTCCAATATCGGTCGGCCATTAAGGGATATGAAGGCATATGTACTCAATAGTAAATTAATACCTTTACCGATCGGTGCTCCGGGGGAGCTATATGTAGGCGGATCAGGGTTGGCCAGGGGGTACCTTAACAGGCCCGAACTTACAGCTGAGAGATTTATTGAGAACCCTTTTGTTGCATCAGGGGGAAACATCAAAAACCGGCTGTATAAAACTGGAGATTTAGTCCGCTGGCTGCCTAACGGTGAACTTGAGTATCTTGGACGAAATGATGCCCAGGTAAAAATTCGAGGTTATCGTATTGAACTGGGTGAAATTGAAGCTGCCCTAGCCCAACATCCTCAAGTACAGCAGGTAGCGGTAATTGACAGGATACAAGGAAAGAATAAGTACCTTGCCGCCTATGTCGTTCTCAGTGAAAAGAAAAGTGCAGATCCTAGCGAGTTAAAAGCTTTTGTTTCTGAGTTCCTGCCTGATTATATGGTGCCTTCCACCTTTACCTTCCTGGATACATTGCCGTTAACAATAAACGGAAAATTAAATCGCGTGGCCCTGCCCTATCCAGAATTTACTAGCAAGGTTGAATATGTTGCGCCAGAAAATGAACTGGAGCAGGAGTTGTGCCTGATTTGGCAAAGGGTATTGGGTATAGATACTGTCGGAGTACTAGACAGCTTCTTTGAATTGGGAGGGGACTCAATACTGTTACTTAAAGTTTACCATCATTGTAGTCGCAACAATATCCGAGTTTCACCTAAACTACTCAATGAACAACCCACTATCAGGGGCTTGGCTGAAAGTATCAAAGCAGAACCCATGCCTGATTTTTCATCCTGCACCGGGGATGAAATTGTTAACTTTTTGACTGGTTATAATGAATTCAATAAATTTATGACCTTTAACGAAGCCAGTAACAAAACCGGTTTATTCCTAATTCCAGCAGCAGCAGGCCCTGAAACTTTTACTCCACTGGTGGAAAAACTGGACATCAACCGACCGGTCCACTTGCTGGAAAATATCCAGGTGTACAGTGGCCGGCAAATAAGACTGAATTATTTGATTGACTATTATTTTGCTGTGATACGTAAGAAACAGGCAAGTGGGCCCTATTTGCTGGGTGGCTACTGCGAAGGTGCTATGGTTTCCCTTGGTATCGCCCAAAAACTGAAAGCTTTGGGCGAGAGGGTCGAGTTGCTATTTTTAATCGATCCCGTGGTGATCACTATAGAGCAAAATCTGATTGACACCATAAAACAGGATCCGAGGCTACCTAAATGTGGGCGTTTTGAAGCTGAAATGGTTGATACTTTTCTTTTCTATGCCGAATATGTCAAATCACTTCAGCCCTATAGTGGACCAGTAGTTTTCTTTGAAGGCAGTAGTGTCTCTGATGAGGCAACCCCAACACAAATCCTTGCTGTGATCAATGACTATGTTGACATTCAAGAATTGTTCAACAAGGGCTTCTCAACACCAAAAAATGGTTTCGAAAGTTTATTGTTAAATTGCGATTATATTGCCATAGATGCAAAACATGAGCGAATCATGATAGAAGATGAAACACTGAATACTATGGCCAACGTAATCAACCTTAAATTTTCCTCCAGCTACGATAATTATCTAGAGACTGAAACTCATAGCGAAGTAATTTATAGTTAAATGAAGATCCGCTGAAAACTAAGATTTAGCTTTGTTAATGCTCAAAATTACAGTTGAATTGAGGTAGATTCTGACTTATTCCCTTATACACCTACATTCCTTGAATATATTTTATCAAGAAAAAATTTACATCTACATATTTACGATAGAACTTTTGAGGAATTGGGTATTTTTTAGGGACTTCCCAGGAAGGATTTATGGAACGACAAGAATTAATCCGCTTATACGGATTTCAAATGGGGTGGGGATTTTTCTCCACCTACTTAGTTTTACCGATATTAACACCTTTTTTTTTAGCTATGGGCCTGTCTATGCCACAGCTGGGAATAATACTGGCAGTCATGGGGTTGTCAGTCATGCTTTTTGAACTACCTACCGGTAGCTTGGCGGATCAGATCGGGAGAAAAAAGGTATATCTAATTTCCCTGACGATGTCTATGGCTTGTTACCTAGTGCTATTGGTTTGGCAAAGCTTTTATGGAGCTTTACTGGCAATGTTTTTATGGGGAGCTAGTCAGGCATTATTTTCTGGCTCTTTAAATGCCTGGTTTGTAGAGTGCTTTAACCAAGCCGAGGGTACAATGAGCCTGCAAGAGGGTTTTTCACATATCGCGACTCGTGCCGGACTCATTGGGGCTCTTGGTGCAATGAGCTGCGCCCTAGTAGTAGGAGGCGGGGAGTATTTCGGGCATTATGACCTGGACTTATATCGGGGACTTTTAGCTTTATCCCTGTTTAGCAGCTTACTCTTATTTGCCTTTACCGAGATAAAAATCAGAGAAAATCGTGTATTTGATCGTTTTCGACTTTCAAATATCCGCCAAATCCCTAGCCAACTCAGTTTAGGTATTAAAGCCTGCTATTCACCATCACTATGGCGCTTATTGTTGGCTGTTATTTTATTGACTCCAATAGCTAGTGCTGTCGAAAAATATTGGCCAGTTCGCTTAGAGGCCTTATCGGGCGATATGCCCGTAGGTTGGCTGTATGGGCTATTAATGGCATTAATTATGTTACTAGGCAGTTTGTCAGCGAAAATCACTACCTGGATGGCTCAATTTTTTAATCAGCAATTGGGAAAAGTACTTTTGGTAGCCAGCCTGATAAAATTATCTCTGGTGATGTTGCTGGCTTTATCTGGAGATCTATTACTGTTTGTAAGTTTATTCTTATTGTTTAATTTTAGCATCGGCCTGGGTCTTTCTGCCTCCGCTCAGTTACAACATCAAGCAGTCAAGGACGAGGTCAGATCAACTGTTGACTCCATTTTTTCATTAACGACTCGCTTTGGTGGTGTCATCGGTTCACTAGTTTGTGGTTTTGGCGCAGCTGAAATAGGACTGAACAATACTTGGTTATTGTTAGCAGCCATGGGGCTTTGTGGTAGTAGTATATTCCTGAGTTCAGAATTTAACCCTACGATCATAGATAAAGACAAGCAAATAATAGAGCACGGTTAGCCTCTAGTCCCATCCCCCTTCGGGGGGATAGCCTACTTGCAGGGGAGCAATTGATACCCTCAAGAATAATTATTTCGTCGAAGCTTCTTTCTATCCTAATCACTTCGCTATCCCACTCCAGACATCAGCTCATTAGGTGGATCGAAAGATCCTATACCCGGGTCAAACGACAGCTAATGCAGATCTCATTCCATAAGCTATATCCATGATCGCAATTCTTGATGGCAGATACGTCGCTCTCAATAAGGTGTTAGTTAATTGGAGAAGCAGCTAAGATGGTGAGCTTTTGTGAAATTGTGGGGAAGATGAACAGCATTCCATTAACAGTTAGCGGCCTGTAAGGAAAATAGCCAACCATCAAATCTGCTCAGCCATGCGTAGAAGAAAATCTCACCAACCCAAAATTCACAGGATTTAACCCACTTTTTGGGCCCAAATTTAGCAGTTTCCTCGCTCAAATCCCGCAGATTGCCCCTACTCGCCCCGATTGCTAAGATGCGCGCCTGCCGCTATGGCCCGGCTTCCCCTTTGGTTCCGTATTGCGACACTGGGGCTGCCTGCAAACCGATTTTCCCAAGCGTTACCCTCGCCTATCCGCAACGCGGAGGCCCGAGGCTTTCCACAGGAAAAGCGGTACTGAGGCCAGGTGCTATTTTTAACCGCGAGCGCACCGCGACGACTCCCTGCGACTACAGGAACGAAGTTTATGACCCAACCATCGCTGCAGCAGTTGGAACAACACGACGCCTTTATCCATCGCCATATTGGCCCCGATGCCAAACAGGTAGAGGCCATGCTGGAAACCCTTGGAGTTGCCAGCCTCGAAGAGCTGATCGAGAAAACCGTGCCCGAAGCCATTCGCAAGACCGATGAGCTGGATCTGGCCGATGCGATCAATGAAGTTGAGGCCCTCGCAGAGCTGAAAGATATCGCGGCGCGCAACAAGATCTACCGTACCTTTATTGGTATGGGTTACCACGACACCATTACCCCCAATGTGATCCTGCGCAACGTGCTGGAGAATCCGGGTTGGTACACCGCCTATACCCCTTACCAACCGGAAATTGCCCAGGGCCGCCTGGAAGGCCTGCTGAACTTCCAGCAGATGATTATGGACCTCACCGGTATGGAATTGGCCAACGCCTCCATGCTGGATGAAGGTACCGCAGCAGCTGAAGCCATGGCCATGTGTAAGCGCCAGGTCAAACGCAACAAATCCAACGTCTACTTTGTAGACCAGGACTGCCACCCGCAAACCATCGCCGTAGTTAAGACCCGCGCCGAGCACTTCGGCTTCGAAGTAGTTGTAGGCGATGTGGAAAAAGATATCCCCGCCGAGCTGTTCGGTGCCCTGCTGCAATACCCCGGCAGCACCGGCCGCGTACGTGACCTAACTGATATTATTGCCAAAGTACACGAAGCCAACGCCCTGGTAACCGTGGCCGCTGATCTGATGAGCCTGGTAGCCCTCCGGGCACCGGGTGATATGGGCGCAGACGTGGTTGTTGGCTGTAACCAACGCTTCGGCATCCCCATGGGCTACGGTGGTCCCCACGCCGGTTTCTTCGCCTTCCGCGAAGCTTACAAACGCTCCGCACCGGGTCGTATTATCGGTGTTTCCGTAGACAGCAAAGGCAAGCGTGCCCTGCGCATGGCTATGCAGACCCGCGAACAACATATTCGCCGCGAGAAAGCCAACTCCAACATCTGTACTTCCCAGGTCCTGTTGGCGGTAATGAGCGCTTTCTATGCGATTTACCACGGCCCTGAAGGCCTGAAAACCATCGCTGCCCGCATCCAGCGCCTGGCAGATATTCTCGCTTCCGCCCTGCAGCAGGAAGGCTTCAATCTGGCCCACGACAGCTGGTTCGATACCCTAAATGTCACCGTTGGCGCCAAGCAGGAAGAAATTTACCAGCGCGCCCTGGCCGCTGAGATCAACCTGCGTAAAATTGGTGAAGACGCCCTGGGTGTGAGCCTGAGTGAGACCGCCACCCTGCAAGATGTGTCCGACCTGCTCAATGCCTTTATCGGCACCGAACACAGCATCGATCTGCATACTCTGGACAGCGAAATTGCCAGCAAGGGCTCTCTGGGTGTACCCGCCTCCCTGGTGCGCGATACTGAATTCCTAACCCATCCGGTGTTCAACACCTACCACTCCGAGACCGAGATGCTGCGCTACCTCAAGTCTCTGGAAGCCAAGGATATCGCCCTGAATCACTCCATGATTCCCCTGGGCTCCTGCACCATGAAGCTGAACGCCACCGCCGAGATGATCCCGGTCACCTGGCCCGAGTTCGGCAAGCTGCACCCCTTCGCACCCGTAGATCAAGCGGAAGGCTACGCGGAAATGTTCCGCCAGCTCCAGCAGATGCTGTCCGCCTGTACCGGTTACGATGCCGTTAGCCTGCAACCCAATGCCGGCTCCCAAGGCGAATACGCAGGCTTGGTTGCCATCAAGAAGTACTTCGAAGCGAAGGGCGAAACCCAGC
Source organism: Microbulbifer maximicatervae (SeqCode) (assembly GCF_052467325.1). Classification (NCBI taxonomy): domain Bacteria; kingdom Pseudomonadati; phylum Pseudomonadota; class Gammaproteobacteria; order Cellvibrionales; family Microbulbiferaceae; genus Microbulbifer; species Microbulbifer maximicatervae (SeqCode). Next base: position 4,754,390 of record NZ_CP174310.1, on the reverse strand, counting down.
GCGATATCTGCCTGATTCCCGCCTCTGCCCACGGCACCAACCCAGCATCCGCCATGATGGTGAGTATGAAAGTGGTTGTGGTTGCCTGTGATGATAAAGGCAATGTGGATATCGAAGACCTGAAAGCCAAAATCGAAGAACACGGCGACCGCGTTGCCGCACTGATGGTCACCTACCCGTCCACCCACGGGGTGTTCGAAGAAGGTATCCGCGAAGTTTGCGATCTGGTTCACCAGGCTGGCGGCCAAGTTTATATTGATGGCGCCAACATGAACGCCCTGATCGGCGTCGCCGCTCCGGGCCAGTTCGGTGGTGACGTATCCCACCTGAACCTGCACAAAACTTTCTGTATTCCTCACGGTGGCGGCGGCCCCGGTATGGGTCCGATCGCTGTTGGCGAGCATCTGAAGCCCTACCTGGCGGCCCACCCGGTGACTGAAGTACCGGAAACCAAGCTGGATAATGGCACCATATCCGCCGCTCCTTGGGGCTCCGCCAGCATCCTGCCGATCAGCTGGATGTATATCCGTATGATGGGTAAGCAGGGCATGAAGCAGGCTACCGAAATGGCAATCCTGAACGCCAACTACGTAGCCAAGAAGCTGGGTGAGCACTACTCTCTACTCTACACCGGCACCAATGGCTTTGTTGCCCACGAGTGCCTGGTTGACCTGCGCCCCCTCAAGGAGGCCAGCGGTATCACTGAAGAGGATATCGCCAAGCGTTTGATGGACTTTGGCTTCCACTCCCCCACCATGTCCTTCCCCGTAGCCGGCACCCTGATGATCGAGCCTACCGAAAGTGAATCCAAGGGTGAACTGGATCGCTTTATCGAGGCTATGGCAACAATTCGCCAAGAAGTGGAAGATGTCACCAGCGGTAAATACACCCCTGAAGACAACCCGCTGCACAACGCTCCCCACACCCTTGAGGACGTGATGAGCGATGAGTGGACACACAGCTACTCCCGCGATATCGCTGCGCGCCCGGCGGCGTGGTTAAAAGAGCATAAGGTGTGGCCCGCCGCTAACCGTATCGACAACGTATACGGCGACCGCAACCTGATTTGTTCCTGCCCTCCGATTGAGAGCTACGCTGAGTAAGATCTAACACTCTCACAGGTGGATTTAAAAGCGGGCTTAATGCCCGCTTTTTTATTCGACCCACAATACTTTTATCGAACTGGCACAAACTCTCACTTCCTGTATAGCTACGTATTTGCAACCATCACCTTTCAACAATATTATTCTGCGTTAACTTAGTTAAAAATCCTCACATAGGCGGCGCCTAACAACAAAGAAACGGTATTAGAACGTTTTGGAAAAAATTTAGCCAAACTTTCTAATCGTCCCAAGCTTTCAACATCGGAGGTGAAAGTGACCATTAAAGTTTTAAAAGAAATATTAATTGCGAAGGGAAAAGCAGACTCTTACTCTGACGGTCAAACACCCATAGATCTATGGAGAGCTCTGAACAAAAAATCAGACCAAGGTGTCTTCGACTTTATAGAAAAAGGTTTCATTCTGTCTAACGGACGTCCTAGACCAGCAGATATCACCATAGAATACCGCGATGGGACAGAGTGGGTTTGCATAAAGGATCGCCCCAGGGGACTCAGCACTTTTGATAAACCAGGATTACCAAAAGGCAAAAACTGGGAGTACTACAAAATTCCTACAGGGACAGTTTTGCCAGAAGGTATTGCAATTGTAAAAGATGAATATAACACCAGATTTGAGGCAACACACTATACGATAGCCCCAGCATACGACATGCCTCTGAATCAATTTAAGAGTAAGTTAAAAATACTAGAAAAATCCTTAATTAAGGAAGCTATATAATGGAAGTACCTAATACCTGGGCACCACTACTAATTTCTGCTGTTAGAGATGCCGTTTTGTATCAAGAAAGCCTTTTAAGAAGTGAGACCATAGGCGACAAGACAGACTATGAGGAGCATCACTTACAGCTAACACAGTTCCTAGAGTTTCTTAAAGAGGAATATAAAGTGATTGAAAAGGAAACAGGTATACCCTTAGAAAAACTATTATAAAGCTTTTCTTCTGGGTGGCTTCAAACCACCCTGAAGCATATTAAGCTAAACAAATATATCCACACCACTTATCGCCCATAGCTGTATAGGATATCCCCATAAAAACAGTAATAATACAGACATTCCTGCCTGTACTGATTAGTTAGCTTTAGCACATCCCCGCTTCAGCAAGTCACACAAGATTCCACGGGGAATTTTTAACTACTTAAGGCAACTAGGAACCGCTGAAGTACCTGGCCATATTGTAGAAAGATAACTGCTAGAATCTTTAGTCACATTAAATATCATAGTGCCACCACCAAGGTTATTATTTTCATTACAGGAGGCCAAAGCACTTGCAGTAGATGCACCATTCATCACAGTGGAGGCTCCAACACCTAGCTTAGACTTATCAACACCCAGGTTGATATATTTCTGGATTCGTGAAGTACAGCTTGAGCCCAACCAATAGCTCATCTCCCAACCATAAGTTAATTGGTCGCCCAGTTTCTTCCCATTCCATTCAGCCTGAAAAGCATCGGTATCACTCCAAAGTGCTTTAGAAATAATTTTGTTAGGCATCTTCTCTCGCAATGCACTAGTCACTTTTACCAAGGAGTCAGAATAGGTTTGGCTGCACTGTGAGTACTCATCATCAATATCAATACCATCCAACCCATACTGATCCACGGCATCTTTTAGCTGCTGAGCAAAGTCATCAGCGGACTGCTCATCGGCAAAACAGGACCAACCTGCATTTTGGTGATTTCCGAGAACGCTGAGCACCACTTTCGTACCCTTGTCTTGCAAGTCTTGTACTGTACTCAAATTGTTATTGAGCAAGTCTGACACTTGGTCATTAAAATGCAGTACAGCTTTCTGACCATCGTAATTAATATTTGCCGCGAAGATCACAGCTATATCAAACAACTGGCTGCCATCGATCTCTGTAAAGCAGCCTGCATTGCCCAGGTTATTACTATTAACTTCTACGTAAGCAACTTTAGGCGCTGACACATTTTCCTGAGGAGTATCAGATTTACACAGAGTTGAGCCCAGCTCACGGATTTCATTCTTACGTGAACCACACCCATACCCGTTGCCATCCATGGAGGCATTATCGGCAAGATTTGCAATTTCCCAGTCCCCCAGGACGGAACACAGCTCATCCTTATAGATTTGAGCCTCAAGATAGGTGACCGGGCTTGCATCAGATGCACAGCTGCTTCCACTAACAACATGAGGCGCTGAAGGTTCGGATTTACACAATGTCATGGATAATTGGCGACTTTCATTACTCGTCAATTGGCAATTATTTCCCAGATGTTCTATTGAGGACCCGTCTGATAAACCAACCAAATCACCATTACTGAGAAGATCACAAAATTCATTAGGATAATTAAGCGCTTCAGAATAGCTTACTGTTGTAGTGTCCGAGGGACAGTCATCCGAATTGACCACTTCAATATCTGCGTATGCACCAGTCTGAAATAAAATGGTGGCACAAGCAGCCTGCATTGCTCTACGTGTCGATTGTTTCATATTTATGCTCATTTTTATTATGTAGTTATGTAAATTCTGTAATCTAATGTCGATAATCAAAAAAAATGGTGTAGAGCTTACACTCTACACCCAATACTACGATCAACGAGGTATTAGAATTTATAGTTTGCACCAATATATAGTCTGCGCCCAGAGTAATTATAATAAGTCATTCTGTTTTCCTGCTTCCAGAACCCCTCTGCCTTTTCCTCCGTTAAATTAATGATAGATGCCGTGAAATTGAGGTTTTCATTGAAGGTAAAGCTGGTATTAAGATCAAGCTGCCCATAAGCTTTATCGTATAAATTATACCCTTGGTGAAGCCCCCCAGCTCGATCATCTTTCCAGTTATAAGATGCTCGCACACTGTACAAATCATTTTCATAGTAACCGGAAAGATTGTACTGGTGCTTAGCCGTTCCAGGAATTTCTGCCTCAGTTTCTTCACCATTAACAAACACCCCTGAAGTACTGGTGTCGGTGTAGGTATAATTTGCCATTACACCAAAACCACTTTCGAACGCGTGTTGTGCAAACAGCTCAACGCCTCTTGAAGTTGCCTCAGCACCACCCGTTTTTGTGGTCATGTCGACTTCAATGGGTCCATTGCAGCAATTGTGCTCACGTAATACAACTTCAGTTGTGGTTATAGGAAGGTTGCTGATATCCTTACTAAATAATGTTGCCCCAAGTGCGGAAGCATCAAAGTAATACCATTCAATTCCCAGGTCGAATTGATTGGAGAGCATCGCTTCTAGCCCAGTATTTGCTGAAGTGCCAGTCCCACGGCCGGTCCAAGAATCCGGCGAGTTAATATTTACAGGGGGGCCATAAGACTCAGCCTGCCCCAAATCAGCATAACTAACTCGAGACATGGTTTTTGCTGCAGCAAATCGTATTACAAGGTCATCAGTTAGATCCCAGGCAATATTCAAACTTGGTAGGAAGTTTTCACTGTCAGCGCTTCGGTTATTTGCATTGGTGATATCTGTCTCTTGACCAATGATGTCATCGTACGTCGAGGTAGTTAAGTCGGTATTAACATAGCGGACACCAAAGTTACCCCGGAAGGCTTCCCATTCAAAATCTGCCTGTGCGTAAAGTGAAAATATTTTCTCCTCGATGGTATAGGTACCGGATAAGACAGGAACTACAGTCCGGGTAAAATTATCACTAACGTAGGCTTTAAGCGCATCTATATCAAAAGGCAGATAGTTAATAGCCCCGGTATCGCCTGCGCTATTATCGATTACGCTGCCGCCAAGTAAGATTGAAGTGTCTGGATGAAAATCCGGGTTGTGGAACCATTCGGTACCCGACAACCACCCACGATAACCACCGTTATCCGAAATACCGTCATCCCACAGGAAAGTATCTCTTAGGGACTTAGCTTCATGATCCCGATATTTAGTACCGACATAGATTTTGTTAACTATTCCCCAATTGGTATCAAATCCCAGGTCAAGCTGATAATAATCTTCCCTATCCCGATTTTGGGTAGCGTCAGAACTAAACCAGTCATAGTATGGATAGGCCTCCTGATCCGAGGTGAGATCTGTAGAGATTTCGTAGCTAGGTTCCCCGTCGGCAATAGACCACAGCCAACTATTTACGGAACCATAACGTGCATCCATATTTGCCATGATTCTTTCGGAGACACCTCCTTTTGCAGAGCTGCGCCCAATATTCACTGCTGCTGTGTAAGAGTCACCTTCATACAGAATTTCGAGGTCGAATGTATGAGATTCTGATTCACCGTAGCTATCCTGCCCGGTCAATTGCGGAGACATTAAACCTCGCTCTACCTCGACACCACCATTGACATCAGCATCGCCCCAGTTATCAGCATTTAGCAAGCCGTTATCACCGTTGCCATAGGTGACTACGGTATCCCCTTCCAGCTCAACGCCAAAGTAGGGGTTATGGTTATCATTCCATTCAGCTAAGGTGAGATTCTGACTACGGGTATCGTATCCCAACTGGGAACCGAAATAGTTCAGAGAAAATTCCAAGCGCTCAGTAGGCCGCCATTGAGTGGTAATTTGATAACCATCCCTGGCCCTATCCTGCTCATGATTACCAATACCCATAGCTCTGGGCGCCCAAACATTGTTGTAAACTTCACCAGTTTCCTGGTCAACAATTGCCGGACGCTCAGCACCTTCAACTGTATCTGAATGGAATCGCCAATGGCTCGCGTAGTTTTCAATTGAGGTTACGGTTCTGTCCTGCTTGGTATAGCCAGCCAGGATACCAAAGGTTTCACTCTCATTTTTCCAGGAGTAAAAAGCACTATATTGAGGTTCCCACTGCTCATTAGTATCTGAGTAAGTGGTTTCAGTAGTTATAACACCCTCACCAGAATCCATTTCCAGAGGCTTACGACTGTGTAGAATAACCGTTCCGCCAATTCCTCCTTCATCAATTCTAGCTTCCGGGCTTTTGTAAACTTCTACTTTGCTAATCATGTTGGATGGCAGCAAAGTGTAATTAAAGCTTCGAGAAGGCGCTTCCCCATCAGAGGTTGCAATGTAGTTTCCATTTAACTGGGTCAAGGTCCACTCGGCACTGGTGCCACGAATACTGACTCGACTACCCTCTCCACCACTGCGTGTAATTGTGATCCCTGGCACGCGCTGAAGAGAGTCTGCAACATTCTTATCCGGGAACTTGCCCACATCTTCGGCGGTTATCGCGTCTACAATAGCATTAGAATCCCGCTTAATTTCCAGGTTTCTGGTATTACTCTCAAGGATTCCGATTACCTCAATATGATCCATCGGTTTGTCTTTCTCAGAGATATCATCAGCAATCGTCACGCTACTAATGGCTAATGAAATAGCGGAGACTAGCGATTTCTGCTTAATCTCCCGACTCCAGATTTTGACCGTGGTTCGTCTATTATTCTTGACTGTTTTCATAGTATCCCAACTTTCTTTTCTTATAAGTTTTTTAAAAGAGCCCCCCTCCAAATTGGAGAGGGGCGAGAAACCGTCAGGGGACCCTAAACCCCGTAATGACAGTCCACTTGTTGAGCACTAAAACCCTAAGAAAAAAAAGGGATAAGTGGGTAATAGAAACTGAGACAGGAATAGAACAAAATCGGCGTTTGGAATTTTTGAGGACACTAAGGGAAAAGTATTAGAAGGTATGAAAGGCCAAAATTCGATTATGGATTTACAAGATATTCAACAAATAGATAAACTATTTTTAAAGGGAAGTAAGCCAGCACCAAACCATTTCAACAAAAAACTTCTATTGATTATCCATCTCTAAGTAGTTCAGGAATGGCCTATCGCATTCAAAGTTGAGACTGAACTTCTTCTCTATAAATAGCGGGAAGCTGCCCAAACATGCTCTTGAAATGTCTACTGAAGTAACTGTGAGATGGAAATCCGACACGGTATGCGATTTCAGAAATTGGCCGCTGAGTATCCACCAGCATACGACGGGAGTTCTCTAACCTAACCTCTCTGACAAACTGCATTGGAGTTTTCTCCAAATACTTTTTAAATCGCCTCTCAAGGGCGCTAACAGACAAACTGGCTACCTCTGCTAGCTGTTCGACAGTAATCGGCTGACTGTAATTATTTTTAATATATTCAACAGGCTTTTTCAGCTTATCCATTCTGGAGAGCGTTTTGACCGTCTCATTAAGATCGCGAGCTACGCCATAGGTACCAATAATTTTTCCAGTGGAATTCTTTAGTGGGCGCTTGGATGTCGTAAACCAAACCAACTCTCCACTTTTCCCTATATTTAACTCCAGTCGATCTGTAATCGTTTCACCCTCCATCACTCTTTGGTCATCACGCATATAGTTTTTTGCGAGATAAGAGGGGGAAAAATCCATATCAGAGCGGCCCACAACCTGATTAAGGGACCTGCATCCCACATGCTCAATAAACTCTCGGTTACAATGTACTACGTAACCAGAATCATCTTTTACCCAAAAAATAATATCTGATATTAAATCAAAAACCGCAATAATCTGCTGGGTAGACACCATTTCCAATATTGATTCAGACTTCATTATTATTATCTGCAATAGCTGGTAAAGAGCCCCTGTCTTTTTATATCGGCTTGAATTACTGCACAGGTCTAGCAAGCAGAAAAGACACTAAAAAGCGCCTTCTCGGCACTCTCCCCGCACCTCACCCCCATCTGCGGAAATAACCCGCTCAATTTCAAAATAGCCACGCTCACAGAAACCGGCTTCCAACATCTTTTGTTCGAGAGCCCAATCTAAATAACGCTCTACACGGTCACTTGAACGGCCTCCCAAACCGATAGTATCCCGCTGCATTCGACGTTGAGAACTAGGCTGGTTTGAAACTGGGGGAGGAAGATCCTGCCGATCCTTCTCAAGAGTATATGTAAAACGCTTGGCTCCATTTTGAGCAATCTCAGTTACAAACGACTCTTTCATTCCGGGAATCGGCTTGTTGCTGGAACAGGCACTGAGAAAAATAGGTAACGCTAGGCCAGCGGCAATAAATAAACGGGCCTGAAAACTGCTAATATTTTTATTATTCACTCAAAATCCTCTCTAAACACTAACCTGCTTTACTACATCGAGCACAAAGTTAGTATTGTTTACTGCGTTTCTATTTAAATACCACTGTTTTGTTTCCGTGTATAAACACTCGTTCCTGCAAAACTAGTTGCAGCGCTCGAGTCAAAACCAATTTTTCAACATCCCTACCTGCATCCGCCATGGTTTCTGCAGAATAGGCATGATCCACATGTATTACATCCTGTTCAATGATCGGCCCTTCATCCAGATCATCGGTAACAAAGTGCGCTGTGGCTCCAATAATTTTTACTCCACGCTCGTAGGCCTGCTGATAAGGCTTGGCCCCAATAAATGCAGGAAGGAAAGAATGGTGGATGTTGATAATGCGCCCACTATAGCGAGCAACAAAATCAGGGGTTAGCACGCGCATATACTTGGCCAGCACCAAATAATCTGGATTGTACTCATCCACTAAGGTGGCCACTTGCTGCTCGTGGGCTCCGCGCTCCATCCCCTCTGCAGAAATACAGTGGAAAGGAATATCAAACTTCTGTACCAGCCCCTCCAGATCCGGGTGATTGCCGATAACAGCCGCGATCTCCACATCCATAGCGCCGGAATAGCACTTCATCAGGATATCACCCAGGCAGTGGGGCTCGCGGGTAACCATCAGCACCAGGCGTTTCTTCCGCTCTATGGATACCAAGCGACGCTCTGCGCCCTGGGGCAGTGTCATATCCAGATCTTCCAGGAAGGTGGCATCGTTAAAGATACCCTCCAGGGCAGTGCGCATAAAGAAGCGCCCCTCAACCCGGTCCACAAACTCATCATTCTTGATGATGTTCAGCTGGTGCTTGTAGCAAATATTGGTAATCTTTGCGATCAGCCCCTTATCATCGGGGCAGTCGGTCAGCAGTATCTTCTTTTCCATGGTCAAATTTCAGGCCAAATATCCAGAGTCCAGACTATACACTATGCCGACTTTACGATTCAGCGATCCATTCCGGGGAGAACATGGATAAAAACCTTTACGCCGATCATATGGCTACCCTGTGCCGCCGCTACGACGAAATCCTCGAGCAGAGCGGGTTTGATACCCTCAACGTATTCAGTGGCGCTCCCAGGGTGCAGTTCCTGGACGATAACTATTACCCGTTTAAGGTGAATCCCCACTTTAAGGCACTGGTTCCCATTACCGACAACCCCCACTGCTGGGTTATCTATCAGCGCGGACAAAAGCCAAAGCTTTTGTTCTACCGTCCAGTAGACTTTTGGCACTATGTACCGCCGGCACCCCAGACCTTCTGGAGCGATTTCTACGATATCGAGCTACTGAGCAAGCCGGCCGATGCCCAGGCGTTCCTGAGCCCAGAGAATGCCGCTTTTATCGGTGAGAGCGACAAGCTGCAAGGCTGGCCACTGGGGGAGGAAAATCCGGAGCTTCTGATCAACCGCTTGCACTGGGCCCGCGCTTATAAAACGCCTTATGAGGTCGCCTGCCTGCGTGAAGCGAACCGCATTGCGGTCAATGGGCACCGCGCCGCCGAACAGGCTTTCCGTAGTGGCGCCAGTGAATTTGAGATCAACCAAGCCTACCTGGGCGCTGCTGGCCAGGGCGAGAACCGTATGCCCTACGGCAACATTGTTGCCCTGAATGAGCATGCCGCAATCCTGCACTACACTCACCTGTCTACTGAGCGCCTGCCTGAGCCGCAGCTGAAAAGCTTCCTGATCGATGCGGGTGCTGACTGCAATGGCTACTGCTCTGATATCACTCGCACCTACGCCTATGCCGATAATGAGTTCGCAGAGCTGGTAGCGGCAATGGATGAAAAGCAGTTGCAGCTGGTAGACGGCCTCAAACCTGGCCTGCCTTACCCAGAACTACATCGCCAGTGCCACTTAAACGTAGGCGAGCTGTTGCTCCAATTTGGCATTATCAAAACCTCTGCCGAGAATGCCGTGGAATCCGGCTTAACTCGCCCCTTCCTGCCACACGGCCTGGGTCACTTCCTCGGCCTCCAGGTACACGATGTCGGCGGTCACCAGACCGGCCCCGATGGAGGCACGACACCCCCACCGGCCGAGTACCCGTTCCTGCGTACCAGCCGAACTATCGAGGAGAACCAGGTATTTACCATCGAGCCAGGGCTCTACTTTATCGAGAGCCTATTGGGAGAGCTAAAAGACTCAGACCTCGCTGCCGAAGTTAACTGGGATAAGGTCGACAGCTTCCGCCCCTACGGCGGCGTGCGCATTGAAGACAATATTGTCGTACACGCAACCGGCAACGAAAACCTTTCTCGCAACTCTTAGTTCATAGACTAAAGCAATATTGTGAGAGTGCTTACAAGTCAGCGCTCTCACAATACCTTTACCTTACTCCGAAAGTTAAAACATTAAAGAACGCCTTACCGCTCCCGCTTTTCCTCTCGCCGCTTGCGCCCCTAAGCTGCTTGCCCCCTCACCAAAAAGAAGCCAAAGTCCATCACCGGTATTACAACAAGAAAAGGGACAGTTCATGAGAAAAAAAGCACTGGCAACGCTTATCGCAGCCACAGTTCTAGCCGCAGCCAATAGCGTTTATGCAAAATCAATCGAGTATATTTTTTACGATAAAGAGGGCATTGCTGGCTCTGAAGTTATTCATCAGGATGGAACAAAGGTATCTGGTGAATTAAAGCTCGGCTGGAATAACCGTCGCCTAAACCTCAAGGAGAGCTTCACTATCGGTGAGGCGGCAATGCCCGAGCAATTATCCATTGAAGGGGTCAGCCCATTTGGTGCTCCAGTCAGCGAAGAATTTTCCCTGGAAAATGGTGTCGCTCGCTGGAAAGGTTCCGATGAACATGGCAGTGCAAAAACTTCCGAAGCCCAATTTTATATTCCCAAGAACAGTACCCTTGCCGTACAGACGCAATTGGTAAAAGCACTGATTGCCGATGCAGATCAAAATATTGATTTACTGCCGCAAGGAAAAGCACGCCTCCATAAGCTTGATAAAGTGACCCTGCAACAGGGTGAGAAAAAGAAAACGGTCCACCTTTACGGCGTAAGCGGCCTGGGCTTTACCCCAGATCTCGCCTGGTATGATGACAATGGGGATTTATTTGCCTCCGACGAAGGGGGATGGTTCGCCATCCTGCGCAAAGGCTGGGATAAATCTCACCTCGAAGAACTGAAAACCCGGCAAGTCGCAGCCGCAGACCAGTACCTGCAAGGTATTGCCAAGAAACATACCCACACATCAACACAACCCATCCTGATCAGCAACGTCAACCTGGTTGATGTTGAATCTGGCAAACTGCAGAGAAAGCACCATGTGCTGATCAAAGATGGAAAGATCGCAAAAATCAGTAAAAAACCGATCAAAGCCAACGGGGCAACCACCATTGATGCCCGTAACCATACGCTGATCCCCGGCCTCTGGGATATGCACGCCCACTTATCCCCTACCGATGGTGTTCTGAATATGGCCGCTGGCATTGTCAATGTTCGCGACATCGGTAATACCCATGAAAGTATCATGCGTATTGAAGGGATGTTTGAGTCAGAGCAAATCATTGGCGGCGACCTTTTCCGTGCGGGCTTTATGGACCGGGAAAGCGAAAATGCCATGCGAATGGGCAAGACTGCGGACAGCCTGGAAGAAGCCAAGGATATTGTCGAGTGGTATGCCGATCGCGGCTATCAGCAAATTAAAACTTACAGCTCAATGGAGCCCGAGTGGATCGCTCCCTTAGCCAAGCATATCCACGAAAATGGTATGCGTTTGTCCGGTCATATTCCTGCATTTATGACCGCCGAAGAGGCAGTGGACGCGGGCTTTGATGAAATTCAGCATATCAATATGCTGTTTCTGAATTTTATGGGCAAGATAGATACCCGTAAAAGACTGCGCTTTACAGAAATCGGGGAGCACGCCCACGAGCTGGATCTGGATAGCAAAGAAGTGGCTACTTTCCTGGATAAGCTAGCCAAGAAAGGCACTGTCGTAGACGCAACCACCACCGTATTCAGTTCGATGTTACTGCGCCAGCCGGGCAAAGTAGATCCTGAGTTTGCCGATATTACCGACCACCTTCCAGTCAATATCCAGCGCGCCTTTGTTGGGGCCGAACTGGATGTGAAGCCGGAACACCGGGATGACTACGACCTTTCAGCGGAAGCCCTGCTGGCCATGATGCTCAAACTACACGAGCACAAGGTCACTATGGTCGCGGGCTCTGATGGCATCCCCGGATTTACCCTGTTACGTGAACTGGAGCTCTATGCCAAAGCCGGTATTCCGAATATTGATGTGCTGCGCACAGCTACACTGGTACCAGCACAAGTTATGGGAGCCGACGAGTACACTGGCAGTATTGCAGTGGGGAAAAATTCAGACCTGGTTTTACTGGAGGGAAATCCCCTCGAGGATATCACTGCGCTGCGTCGCACTGCACTGGTGTTCGAGGGACAAAATATGTATCGCCCGGATGAGCTTTACACAGCCTTGGGTATTAAACCTTTCCACCCTTCAGTGCCATTTGAATTAAATAACACTACTACAGTAGCCACCAAGTCCCAGTAAGCGAAAAACAGAAGCGGAAAAAACAGAAGCGGAAAAAACTGAAAAGAAAAACCGGCAATTAAAATGATTGCCGGTTTTTTTATTTATAAATTGGCTAGGCCAGTTCTGTGCGAACAGTGCGCGCAGCCTCTACCATATTCAGCAAGGATGACCCGACCTCAGCCCAGTTACGGGTTTTAAGGCCGCAGTCTGGATTTACCCAAAGTCGCTCAACCGGCACCACCTGTGCAATTTTCTTAAGTCGCTCAACCAGCTCCCTCCTTTCCGGCACATTGGGTGAGTGAATATCGTAAATGCCAGGTCCAATTTCATTGGGGTAACCACCGGCCTTGTCGGCAAACGCGCTGAGTAGGCGCAAATCGGAGCGAGCTGATTCAATAGTAATTACATCCGCATCAAGGGAAACAATGGCATCCATAATTGCATTGAAATTGCTGTAACACATATGAGTGTGGATCTGGGTTTCCGCTTTTACTTCGCTACAGGTGTAGCGGAAACACCCTACCGCCCAGGCAAAATAATCCTGGTGCTCAGACTCTCGAAGGGGAACTCCCTCACGCAAAGCCGGTTCATCAATCTGGATAATCCCGATACCGGCCGCCTCAAGATCCAACACCTCTTCCCGCAATGCTTTGGCAATTTGTAGACAGCTCTCACTGCGGTGGATGTCTTCCCTCGGGAAGGACCAGTTGAGAATTGTGACCGGGCCGGTGAGCATACCTTTTACCGGCTTATTAGTAAGGCTCTGGGCATAGCTGCTCCACTCTACTGTCATAGCGTTAGGTCGGGAGATATCACCAAAAATAATCGGGGGTTTCACACAGCGAGAGCCATAACTTTGCACCCAGCCATTACCGGTGTGTACAAAACCATCCAGTTGCTCCCCGAAATATTCCACCATATCGTTGCGCTCAGCCTCACCATGCACCAGTACATCCAGACCGAGTATTTCTTGACGACGGATAGCTTCGGCAATTTCAGCGCGTAGATGTTCTAAATAATCCGCTTCAGAAATTTCGCTATTGCGGTACTTGCGGCGCACACCGCGCAAAAGATCCGTCTGTGGGAATGAGCCTATTGTGGTGGTGGGCAGCAGTGGTAATTGCCAACGCTTGGCCTGTACTAAAGAGCGATCCTGAAAGCACTGTTGACGCCAGGTATCCACTAATTGATCAGCAGTGGAGCCCTCGGCTACACCACTCTCTCCACCTGAGACAGAGATCTCTGTGTCCTCATTGAGCAGCTGCTGTAATTGAGCCAACTCCTGAAGTTTCTGGCAGCTGTAAGCAAGCTTCTGTTTTTGCTCACTGGGCAGCTTGATCTCTGTTTCCAGATCCACAGGGCTGTGGAGCAGGGAGCAACTGGCTGATAGCCATAGGCGATCTCCCAACTGCTTCGCCAAAGGCTGCAAAGTGCCCTGCCAACGGTTGAGGTCTGCTCGCCACACATTGCGCCCATTTATCACACCCGCAGACAGAACCTTGTTCTTACCTGCCAGCTGGGCCGCAGCTTCAAGTTCTTCAAGTGCGCGTACACAGTCAATATGTACCCCAGACACCGGGAGGGAAAATGCCAGCTCCAGATTCTCGCGCAAAGGTGAGAAATAGGTAGCCAACAGTGTATGCGCCCCTGGGGCTAATGCCGCAATCTGCTGGTAAGTGCTATCAAAAGCCCCACGCCATTCATCCGGCAGATCCAGGCCTAGTATGGGTTCATCCAACTGCACCCATTCAACTCTGAGGTCAGCGAGCTGAGACAGCAACTCGGCATAGCAAGGCAGGAGTTTTGGCACTAAATCCAGAGGGCTATCCACACCTCGCCCCAGCCACAGGTAAGTGAGTGGTCCGATAACCACCGGCTTGGCTTTGTAGCCCAGGGATTGGGCTTCCCGCACCTCGTCAAGTAACCACTCACTATCCAGGGAGAACGCCTGATCATTGGAGAGCTCAGGCACCAGATAGTGATAATTGGTATCAAACCACTTGGTCATGGCACTGGCCGCTACCGGCTGTCCCGATGGAGCGCGACCACGGGCCAAGCGGAAATACTGGTCCAGCTTGTTGTCTGCCGCTCCCTCTGCAAAACGCTGGCCGACCACACCAAACATCAGGGAGTGATTCAGAACCTGGTCGTACCAGGCAAAATCCCCCACAGCTACACGGCTCAAACCGGCCTCACTTTGGGCCTGCCAGTTACCACGGCGGATCTCTGTGCCCACTTGCAGCAATTGCTGCTGGGGCATATCACCGCGCCAATAGGCTTCTTGCGCTTTCTTTAGTTCGCGATTGGCTCCGATACGCGGATAGCCGAGGATATGTGTTTGCACCATGGCCGCCTTCCCAAGCTCTTTCCTGTGAGGGGAACAAAGTTGCCCCATTGAAAAATACCCCGCAGCTGCGATCTCGGTAACGGTCGCATTAGCGAGAGTCCTGACTTGATTGTGTGCGCACAGTACTGTTCAATCAATTTCATATTTTTTGCAAATAACATGAATAATTTTAATGATGATTGAATTGCGCCATTTGCGTGCGCTGAGTGTTTTGCGTGAGACAGGCAGCTTGGTACGCGCAGCAGAGCGCCTTCACCTGACCCAGTCGGCTCTTTCGCACTTATTTCGCGAAATGGAGGACCGGCTCGGCCAAGAACTGTTCATACGCAAATCCCGGCCTCTGCGATTTACCAGTGCCGGTCTGAGACTGCTGCAGTTGGGCGACGACATACTGCCCCAGGTAGCTATAGCGCAGCGGGACCTATCCCGCCTGGCATCTGGGCAAGCGGGCAGGCTCAATATCGCTATCGAGTGCCACAGCTGCTACCAGTGGCTGATGCCCGCACTGAATACCTATCGGGACGGCTGGCCAGAAGTGGAACTGGACCTGTGCAGCGGCTTCCACTTCGCTCCCCTGCCCGCACTGGTGCGCGGCGATCTGGACCTGGTTGTCACCTCCAACCCGGACCCGGACCTCAAAGGCCTGCACTACGAGCCGCTGTTCAGCTTTGAAATGTGCCTTGCCATAAGTCGCAAACACCCACTGGCGCAGGAGAGCAAGCGGCGCTGGGTAGAACCGCAGGAGTTAGCTGGTGAAGTCCAGATTACCTACCCGGTTGAACGAGAGCGGCTGGATATCTTCCAGCACTTCCTCGACCCCGCTGGAATTGAACCTGCAGAAGTTCGAACCGCAGAACTGACCGTGATGATGGTTCAGTTAGTAGCCAGCGGGCGAGGGGTTTGCGCCCTCCCCACTTGGGCTCTGCACGAGTACCTGCAAAAGGGGTTTATTTCCCAACTCCAGCTGGGTAAAGAGGGCCTTTGGAGCACTCTCTACGCGGCAGTGCGGGAAGATATGCTCGAGCAACCTTATCTCACAGACTTCCTCAAAACCGCACGGGATACCAGCTTTGCCAATCTGCAAGGTGTGAGAGCGGCCAAAACCAGCCCCAGTGTGGCAGAACCTGCCTAACCACTTACAAAAGTTAACTGGGCGGCTTAAGCCTTTGCGGAAATAATGACTTATTCAACCTCAGCACAATTATCAAACAAACTGAATATTTTCAGATCGAACAAATCAATGGTTTGGTCTGGCCGGAGAGGCCGGTAAAATCACACAAATAACGATGGAGCCTCTGAACAACTCCGTGATACCTCTGGCTTACAGAGCGGTTCACACTCAAGACGCGGCTTCGCAGGAATGTCCAGACCTTGCAAGAAGTCGCAACGCAGAGTGTGAATCGCTCTGCAACGGGCCTTGAAAGCCGCATCTGCCGCATAGCAGCGTCTGCAAAGGACTGTGACCATTCGCACTGAGCTGCGTCTAACACCTGCGGCCTTCAAGACCCGCAGAGGCATCACGGAGTTATTCAGAGGCTCCTTATATACGGCAGTGGCCTGTACCCGGCCAAATGCCTGGACTTTGTAGGAGACCCTCTATGTCAAACCCGGTTGAACGTTGGAACTCAGTGAGTAAAGGACTGCACTGGCTTTTTGTAATCCTGCTGCTCTCTGTGTGGGGAGCGGTTGAACTGCATGAGTTTTACGAACGCGGCGACCCCATGCGCGGCTGGTTTATGCAGCTGCACTTCTCCCTGGGAGTCGGTGTCCTGATGCTTCTGGCCCTTCGCCTCTACTGGCGTGCACGTCACAAGCGCCCACAGATTGAAGGCAAGAAGTGGCAGAAGGCACTGTCAAGCCTGACCCATGGTGGACTCTACCTGTTGATTCTGGCTATGCCGGTATCCGGCATCGTAATGCGCCAACTGTTTGGGCGCGATACCGAGTTTTTTGGCCTGTTTGCCGTTCCCAACCTGTTCGCCAAAAACCCGGATCTGGGCAAACAAATTGCTTTCCTGCACAAAGATGTAATGTGGCCCGCCCTGCTCGTACTGGTTGGACTGCATATCGCCGCCGCCCTGTGGCACCACTTTATTGCCCGCGATAACACTTTGACCCGGATGCTGCCGCAACGCTAATCCAAGATAGGGAAGTGAGAAGAGATAGGGAGAATTGAATGGGAGAGCGCACGACTGCGCTCTCCCGAAAGGAACCTGCTACAGCAGGTACGACTTACTCGTCGTTATTGCCGCGCTTGGCTTTGGGCTTACCTTTGGGCTTGAACTTAGGCTTACCCTTCGGCTTCCCTTTCGACTTGACCGCTGCTTCATCGAAGCGGGTGATTTTCATCGGTTTACCGGAAACACGCACCTTCTTCAGGTGTTGGAACACTTCTTTCGGCATTCCCTGGGGCAGATCTACCGTGGTGAAATCGTTGTAGATTTCGATACGGCCGATATAGGAGCTGTCCAGATCCACCTCATTGGCAATAGCGCCAACAATGCTGCCGGGACGCACGCCCTGCTCGCGGCCGATCTCGATACGGAAGCGCTCCAGCCCCTCATCGGGCGGCGGCAGCTTGCGATCTTTCTCGAAGCTTTCCTTCTTGCGGCGGCGGCCACCGTCAAAGTCATCATCGCGCTCGCGACGCTCTTTGCGCGGTCTCTGCTCTTTCTCTTGAATCAGCAAGGGCTGGTCACCTTGGGCCATTGCAGCCAGCGCGGCAGCAACATCCAGAGGGTCAACTTCATTCTGCGCCAGGAATTCCTCAACCAGCTGGCGATAGGGCGCCAGATCAGTTTGGCCTTCCAGGGTCGCGGTAATGCGCTCGCGGAAGCGCTGCATACGGGCACTGTTAACCGCATCTGCGCTGGGCAAATCGAGTTTTTCGATCGGCTTCTTGGTCGCTTTCTCGATGACTCGCAACATACGACGCTCGCGGGGCGCCACAAACAGGATCGCATCGCCTTCGCGACCGGCGCGGCCGGTACGACCGATACGGTGAATATAAGCTTCGGTATCGTAGGGGATATCGTAGTTAATCACGTGACTGATACGCTTTACGTCCAGTCCACGAGCCGCAACATCGGTGGCTACAACAATATCGAGCTTGCCATTTTTCAGCTTGTCGATCACGGCTTCGCGCAGGTTCTGCGCCATATCACCGTTCAGGGCGGCACTGGCAAAGCCTCTGGCGGCCAACTTATCTGCCAGTTCCACAGTGCTGTTTTTGGTGCGCACGAAGATAATCGTGGCGTCCACCGGCTCCGCTTCAAGAATACGGGTCAGTGCATCCAGTTTGTGCAGGCCGCCAACCGGCCAGTAGCGCTGGCGAATGGTTTCCGCAGTCTCAGTCTTAACACGGATTTTTACTTCAACCGGCTCATCCAGATGCTCGCGGGCGATGCGGGCAATCTCTTTTGGCATAGTGGCGGAGAACAGCGCAATCTGGCGCTCTTCAGGAATCTGCTCCAATACCCACTGCACATCATCGATAAAGCCCATGCGCAGCATTTCATCCGCCTCATCCAGCACCAGGGTGCGCAGATTGGACAGATCCAGGGAGCCGCGACGCATATGGTCCATCACCCGTCCGGGGGTACCTACCACCAGCTGAACGCCACGCTTCAACTGCTGTATCTGGCCGCGGTAGTCCGCGCCACCATAGATAGGCGCAACGTGGAAACCTTTCAACTTGGATGCGTAAGACTGGCAGGCTTCAGCCACCTGAATAGCCAGTTCGCGGGTCGGTGCCAGCACCAGTGCCTGAGGGCGACGATCCTTCAGGTCCAGCTGGGAGAGTAGCGGCAGCGCAAAGGCTGCGGTCTTGCCAGTGCCGGTCTGGGCCTGGCCTAGCACATCCCGCCCCTCCAGCAGGGACGGAATAGTTTGTGCCTGGATCGGGGAGGGAGTCTCATAGCCGAGCTTTTCGATGGCGCTGAGAATTTCAGACGGCAGACCCAACTGGTCGAAGCCGGCCGCTTTAGGGGTATCGGTCATTTCGGAATTCACTTGAAGCCAAAGTCCCTATCGCGGGACCGGAGCGGTGGGTAAAAGGCCGCGCAGTCTAACAGGTTAGACGATCCAGATCAGCCTGTTTTTTAGGCAAGTTGATTAGCATGTATCTCCGCCGACAGATAGGATATCAATATTGGGTAGATAAAAAGAAAAGCGTCATTGATCTAGAGGTAAAAAGAGTACAGCGCTCCTTAGACCATATCCACCTCAGTCTCAGGCTGCCGCCTTCGCTCCGTTGCACGGGCCTCCGTCAAGTGCCTGCAAACTCCATCGATTGTAGCGGCAATATGGCGGGAGAAGCTGCCATCCACTTGGGTCTTATCATAGAGATAGGCCCGAAATCGCTGGAAGAACTCCGTGTCTACCGGGTCGGGTTGACTCCAAAAGCTGGAGAGCTCCCCTTGATGAGTCAGCCCCGGTAAGTCATACAGTGATCTTCCAAGTACTTGAGTTGGCACCTCGTGGAAGAGTGCAGATATGCCCACTGTACTGTTGATTGTTACAACCCCTAGGGTGTGATCGAGCAAAGTCGGCAGGTGCAGGTCATGACAGTAGATAACCCTGCCGGTAATCTGGTAACGAGTTTCCAGCTCCCGTATCAGCTTTTGATAGTGACAAAACCCACGATCCATAGGGTGGTGCTTTATTACCATCATCGAACCCTTTGGAGCATTTTGTGCAAACGACTGCAACACCACCTCTATCGCATTTTCGATAGAAACCAGATCAGAGTGCTTTCGCAGTTGAAAATCATCGCGGGTTTGAAGTGGAAAAAGAAAGTACCGTCCGCTGAGCTCACCCGTCAAACGGTCCGTAAGTCCCCGCTCCATCAGTTTATACAGGCCTTTTCGATAGAAACTCCTGATCCAGCAAACACCTTCACCTAGCCAGCTGAGACTTCGGTGGTGCCGATAGTGGGGAAATTCCGATTGGGAAACCCGCATCGCAAGATAATAGGCCATTGCAAAACGCGCTCGCCTAAAAAAAGTTTGCCCAACAGATTTAACCGGTTTTCGCTCTCTGGCTCGATAACTATTAATTGCTTCTCGAGACCAGTCCGTACGCGAATGAGCGTTAACCCCGCCAAATTCAAGAGTGATAAAATCCGGGCGCAAATATCCCTCTTCAAAAACACCAAAAGCGATCCCCTTGGACTCGCAGATGGATTTTGCAATGGTATGCAGGCGGCGGCAGTCCCCATAGCAAAAAACAGTATCTACATTATTTTTAGATAGATAATCTGAGAAGAAGGCACTCCAATCACTTTCTCCCCCGGTGAAATCCACCTGAAAATCAGCCCAAGCAAAGTAGCGATCCCCGCCATTAAAGTTGATCTTATGAGTAATGACTCCGCTCTGTGACAAGCGCCTTGCCAATTGGGCAAAGAATGGGCCATGAGGTCCTTGTAAAAATACTGCCACAGACATGTATTGGCTTTTCCTTGAGCTAAGGTCACTGGATACGTTGATACGAGGCGATGAATAAAAAAGAAATGACTATGAAATTAGGCTAACTTCACAGTTATTATATTGAACTGCTTTTTACATCTATGCGAACCATCTAACAACATAGAACTTGGATATTAGAGTCGCTACTAACAGGGCAGAAACTTCTGTAAATTTGGCAGCAAAAACTGCCCTACTATGGTTTCTTACTTCAAGGATCTTCCCATCAATCAAACTGTATAGTCTAAAAATGCCGACACACAATTTGTATTTGGTACAAACCATAAAGTCAATTTATCTAAAAGTACAACCACTCAGCCCACCAAGAAATTAACATCTGGCGACACATGAGAAGAAGTTAGCCCTGTAGTAACCCGAATAAATTCCAGCTCCATTTAATCCCACATCTTATACCAGGAAAAAATAGGTGTCAGTACAATTGGTACTATAATCACCGAAGTGTAATCGAGCGTAATAGAGTAAGAATGGCTTGCAGCCGGAAAGCCTTGGAAACCAGTTCCCGAATACTTAACGCAGAAGGGGGAAATATAAAAGTTAGCAAAGTAGAAGTTTGAAACTATATTCCCCGAGGTCTAAAAATCTAAAGCAATATATCAAAAGAAATTAAATAGAAAACCTTATACTGGATTTCGGGTACAGCTTTCAATATCTCATAAATATTCTTCGATACAAGGAGAAGAGTTTAAAAAAAACTCCTTTTTTATTTCCCAAAGACCGTGCCCCCTCAATTAGCTCAATAGTAGTTTCTGCATTGATAAATTCAGCCGTTTTGGGATCTACATAAACAGGGTATAACAGCAAAGTAGCGGCAATCATCTGATTTAAAGTTAAATTGCGCTGCCTTCTTGATAAAAAAACCCTTAACTCACCCGTGGGGATTTCTCTATTTTCAATAAGCGTATCCCTTGTGAGCCCCCAGCCAGCATAAAAGGGTAACCCATAAGTTACCACCTGCTTGCCTCTCAGTAATGCCTCAAAACCACTCAGGGAGCTCATGGTGTGAATTTCATCAGCGACTTTAATAGCAGAAACTATATCACCCTGTTCAAGCAAAGTGTCATAAAGGGAGTCAGAACTCTCCTGCAAAGCACCTAGGCGAGCACCACAAACTACGTCAGGGTGTGGTTTATAAATAATATGAGCTTCAGGGTTATTGAGCCTGACGCGTTCAAGAAGCGCCAAGTTACTTTTTATTACCGGGGAACCATTAGCTATCGAGGCATCGCTTTCTACCTGCCCGGGAACTAAAATAATTTTTTTATCATATGAAAAATCAAAATCAACTGTAGGTTTATCTTCTACAACGTTGTATTTGCTAATCCCTTTATCGATCAATTTGTCTCGTAACTTTCTAGCTCTATCTAGAAGAGGATCAGGAAAACTACAGGTATTTAACAGCATCTCCAAATCGCTGGGCTGCCTGGCGTCAAAGTAAATACCACGACTATCTAGAACCAGTGAATTCGGAACGACCAGGTCGGCACCCAAACCAACGGAACGCAAAAAGCCATCTTCAACCCTCCAGACATTTAAATCAGATTTCTTAGCCTCATCAAGCAAACCATCTGTAATCCGACTTGCCCATACCAGAATATTGGTTCCTGCCCTTGCATCTGCTACCTTTGCAGAAGAAAATTTAATCCTTCCCTTTCCACCGATAAAACCTGGAATAAAACTCCTTTTCCATTGAGAAAACCCTACTCCGACCCAGTCGCCATCGAAGCGGCTCCATTGCCTGCGTTGTTCAGCAATTAATGCCACAGTGTCTTCAAAGTTACATCGATTGCCAGTATACGGATTAATATACCGGGAGTATTTTAGGTACGCAGCACAAAAAACCTGAAGCAACGTTCGCTTCACACTGCGGCGACCACAGTTTTGCCTATCTCGAGTTAAACCCCACCCCGCATAAAAAGGCATTCCAAAGCAATGGACCTCCTTACCGGCAACCAGCGCCTCAAAACCCAGCTGGCTGCTGACCACATAGACCTTTTCAACTCGATCCAGGATTGACCAGGGGGAGATATCCTCAGAGATAATCCTACAACCCCTCAGTTCAGCCCGTTCCTTTAGATAGCCACGCTTTTTCCCTGCGATAACATCGGGGTGAATCTTTACAAGAATTTCAGCATCAGGATTTTCATTAATTGCGGACTCAAGCATTTGAGAGAAATGCTGCTCAGAAGCCAATCCACCTTTAACGGAGATATCCCCAAATGTTTGATCGACCACTAAAATGGTTTTTTGCCCAGGTAAAATTTCCAGTGATATATCAGTCGATTGATTATATTTCGACAGTCGGCTCTCTCGTATAAGCTTTAAGCCTTTCTCTGCACGAGCAAGATCATCCGGCGAGAAATCAGCCTCACTGATTAATATTTCCAGGTCACTTGGCCGGGAGGCGTCGTAATAAATACCTGTCGAGTCAACAACCAAGCTATGAGGTTGAGCGCCATTTACGCCAAGGCCGAGTGAACGTAAAAACCCATCTTCTATAGCGATATAAGGCAAACTCAAATGAGTGGCAAGGCGCTGTGCTTTAAGGGCGCTTTTTTTTAACCCCCAGCCGGCCATCATGGAAATTGAACTATCGGGCTTAAGAGCTACATAGCGACATTCAGCTTCCAGGAAGTTATCAAGGTTAGATAAACGCCGAAGCCCGAGCGAGCAGTGTCCAATTACAGGCATTTCCTTGCCTCAAGAGAAAGTGCATCCCGAAGGCTATGATCGTTGGCAAGATCCAAGATTCCCTCGACCCAAGCTGAAGGTTCCATTGGTAGTAACAGACCATTTTCCCCGTGCCGCACTATGGAACCGTATATGTCCCCTTGCGCAAAAATACCTGCGGCACCAGCCTGGGTAATATCAAAAAACTTTGTATGCGACCTGGCGCGATTAAACGGCAAATCGAGCAAAGGTGCCAAACCAATTGATCGCCCTCGCCCTCGAAGCATCGATACATAGGTAGGCCACTTCATCGGGTGCAGTACCTGCACCCGTGGCATTCCTCGAAAGAGCCGATTGACACGCTGATCTCCAATTATCTCAAAATTGAGAATTGGACTGCGGCTGAAGACTTCCTCTATCACCGGCCGCAGCCACTGAACATCCTCAAGGTGAGACGCAGATCCATGGTAAAACACGGTCAAAGGCTGCTCCTGCTCACAATTCAAGGGAGCAGGCTGCAGTAACTCTGGAGACCAACTTTGATACTTTTCCGCAAGGTAGGGCGTCGATACCAATAGTTGCGCGCCGACAGATTTCAACCACCTCTGCTTAGACCAGCTAAGCCGTAATATTTTTGCTTGATATCGAAGTGGCATGCTGGAAAACGCATACCAATCAAATAAATCATCATCGATAAAGAGGTAGATTCTCTGAAACTGACCTCTGTTTTTATCAATAAATGACTTCCAGCTCCGAGGGATGTAGCGAACAAAGATTAAGGATTTTCCATTGATATCCTGTTCAATTGGGGAGCTGGACCAAGTTATACACCGGAAGTTGATTCCCTTCTCATACAAATATGGCCGAATAAAATAGTCTGTTGATGGATTTGCACCCTCTTCAATGACTAAACAGCTTTCTGTGGGAATCGAGTCAAGTGCCAAACTACTACCCCTCTAGCGGAAACACGATTGGAATCAAAATCAAAACTGTTATCGAGTAAGCAATAGTCAGGGGTAATCCAGCTCTGAGGAAATCACGTAAATGATATCCTCCCAAGTTTTGCACAATCAGGTTGGTCTGATAGCCAAATGGAGTGAGAAAGCTGGCACTGGCTCCATAGGCTACGGCCATTACAAAGGGCATCCAGCTAACCCCAAAGCTCTCAGCCAAACTCCATGCGAGGGGGAAAGCCAATGCAGCTGCGGCGTTGTTGGTCATCAATTCAGTCAGCGCCAATGTCAACAAGAAGACGCCTACCAACCCAGCTAATGGCCCCCAGTCCGCTAGTAAACTACGCAGCCCTAGCGCCAGTGAATCTGCCAAACCACTACCCGCGAAAGCCTCAGCCAAAATCAGGGCACTAGTGATAATCAACCATATCTGAAATGGGAAGCGCCGCTGTAACTCAGTAGTAGATATAATTCCCAGGCCAATCATTCCACCAAGGAGAACGATAAGCCCTTTTAGCAGCGAGAAGATACCCAGTGCCGCACCAGCTACAACGGCAGCAAAACCCAACGCCAAAAGCCAGTTATTACGTCGAGAGAGGTCGCGCCGAACCTCTGTGCCACTGATCACATAGAAATTCTTATCAATATTCAGATGATGACGAAAATCCGGGCCCACCGCCAACAGCAGGGCATCCCCAGCACGAAGCTCAATCTCCCCGAGCTTGCCAGACAATCGCTCACCGCCACGGCGCATGGCAACCACTGCCGCATCAAAGCGAGTACGAAAATTACACCCTTTTAAGGTCTGGCCAAGAATACTGGAACTGGGCGTAATCACTACTTCTGTAAGATTCAGGTCCAGATCCTCATCTTCCAGCGCAAATAAGCGCAGCCCCTCAATATCCTGCAAGCGACCAAGATCACGTACATCGCCACTAAAAATTAATTTGTCCCCGCAACGGATAACTTCAGAGGGGCCGACAGGGCTAATAACCTGATTTCTGCGAACAATTTCAATTAAGTAAAAGGTCTCAAGTTGGCGTAGACGGTTTTGCTCAACACTCTTCCCATCCAATGGAGAGTTAGCCACCACTTCAGCCTCCAGCAGATACTCAGTGACAGGCTCCTCCGTTACTCCCCCTTCAGGGAGAAGACGGTTGCACAAAAGCAATACCACCAAGCCCACTAAAGCTGCGGCCAAGCCCACCGGCACAAAGGCGAAAAAGTCCAAACTGGGAAGGCCGCGATCGAGTACAAAGCTGTTAACGATCAAGTTCGTAGAAGTACCAATAAGCGTCAGAGTACCACCGAGAATTGCCGCATAGGATAACGGGATCAGCAACTTGGCCGCAGGCAAGCGCCGCTGCCCTTTCACACTTGAAGATAGGGCCGCCACTACTGCCGTATTGTTAAGAAATGCGGAGCTTAAGGCGGTAGCCGTTGTAAGTCTCAATAAACTGGCTTTTAAAGACCCCTTGATCAGGCCCTCTGAGATAGAACGCAACCAGCGCGCCTTCTCCAGTCCCACCGACACGAGCATCAATACAACTAAGGTGGCTAAACCGGGGTTGGCCCCTTTCTGTAACGCCGATTCCGCCGGAACCAAACCAGTAAGAAAACAGGCTCCAGCCGCCGCGGCAAACACCAGGGACGGTCGGAAGTGAGTAAAAATTAAACATCCGATAACCAGGGCGAAGATACCGGAAACAAATAATTGGGGGAAAGTCATAAGGTCGAAAGGCCGCTCTGGTTACCGATACTATTGTTCGTCTTTATATACACACCTGTGGTGAAATCAAATTATGCCAAATCTTGGGTGAGTATTCCCCTAGTGTAAACACTCCCCATCACGCCCTGAGTTGGAGATTTTTACCTCCCGCACACGATACTCACTGTTTGAACGAAACTCGATCCGGGAACTCGCCATAATATAGGCCCTTAACAACATTGAGATACCTCACACTCGACTAAGCCAAGGAAAAATCTTCATGAGCCAGAGTCAGATTCGGGTTATAGGCTGGGTCAGTATCTAGTAAATCCCCCCAACGAGCACGCATATGCTCCGCCTCCCGTTGTGCCCGTCGGCGTTTACTGAGGGTATTATCAGCACCCCGTGACACCGACTCATGGTGATACAGCTCTGCGTATGGGGTCCATAAGTTGCGATAACCCGATTCACGTACTTTTAAACACAGATCAACATCATTAAACGCAACAGCCAGGTTCTCCGCATCCAGGCCAGCAACTTCCTCAAATACTGATTTGCGTATCAATAAGCATGCCGCAGTCACAGCGGAAAGATTCTGTACCAGATGCAGGCGCGAAAAGTATCCATATTCGTGGCGGCTGAAGTACTTATGGGAGTGACCAGCAACACCACCAATCCCCAAAATCACCCCACCGTGCTGGATGGTATCATTTGGGTAGTAGAGCTTCGCCCCTACACAACCGATTTCCGGCCTCCGAACCTGGCCGACCATCTCCGTTAGCCATTCATCGCCAATTGGCTCAATATCATTATTAATCAGTCCGATGATCTCGCCCTTGGCAAGGCTGACTCCAAAATTATTAATTGCAGAGTAGTTAAAGGGATGATCCCAGCGATGTACTGAGACTCGAGAATCAGTAGCCTTCATTTCATTCAGAAAGCGCAATGTTCCTTCACAACGACTCTGATTGTCTAAAATCAGTAATTCAAAATTGGGATAACATGTTCGGGCAAGGATAGCCTCCACGCAGGGCTTCAGTATATCCAAGCCATCGCGGGTTGGAATGAGCAAGCTTACCAAAGGGGGGGGCTCAGAAATATCCCATCGCACCCGATAGCTATTAGGGGCTATGCCAGGTAGAGCTCTGGCTTTCAGGCCCTCACTTTCCAGGTAGTCACTCACAGCCCTAAGACCCGCAGAAGCCGCATAACCTTTTGCACAACTATCTTGTGCTGTCGAGCCACTAATAGCCCGCCAGTGATAGAGGACTTCAGGAATATGGGCCACGTTTTCTTGGTTCAAATAGGGCATACAGCGCAATAACAAATCGTGATCCTGACTTCCCTCAAGGCCAGCACGAAATCCTCCTATACGCTCAACCAGCGCACGGTGCAATACCGTTAAATGGCAAATATAATTTTGTGATAGTAGAAGATCTGGATTCCAGCCTGGCTTAAAGTGAGGATCAAAGCGCACTCCCTGTTCATCAATTTTATCTTCATCGCTATACAATAATTGTAACTGCGGATTATCTACGATTGACTGAGCAACCCGTTGTAGCGCAAAGGGAGCCAGGGTGTCATCATGATCTAATAGCGCAACATATTCACCATTAGCCAACGACAAAGCACTATTACTTGCAGCCGAAATATGGCCATTTTCTGTTCGAAATACTACTTTGATACGCTGGTCTAGCTTTTCATATTTCTCCAAACAAGATTTAACCTGAGCCAGACAGGAAGCATCATCAGCAATACACAGCTCCCAATGACTATAACTTTGTGCCAAAACTGAATCGATACATGAGCTTAACAGTTCAATGTCAGTGTTATAGGTTGGAAGAATAATAGAAATTAAAGGTCTACCAGACACTTTATCGAAATCCAGTGAGCCCGGATAAGAAGCAACTCTTTTTGCCTCTACAGTTCTAATCCACTCGGAATAATCATTGGCTTGCTTCCGCTTAACAAAAGTTCTTGCATAGTGCTGTAAAGCCAAATTCCGCCAGTTGCGACCTGAATCACGGGCCTCCTCACGAATGAGTTGTAAAACCTTTGCCTTTCCCCGACTGCGAAATTTATAGTGCATATTGGCCAAGCGCTGCGCCAGCCGATCGTAGGCAAACTGGGGAAGAAGCTTCACAAACTGGAAGTGTTGTACAGTAAATAGGCCTTCAGATTCCATAGGGTCAAAGCGCAAAGCATTAGGGCGTTGTTCAAGGTAGATTAGACGCTTACTAACACGACCCGATTTAATTGGAAGAAATATACTATCCTGCTCAGTAAAGCCATTCCCATAGTCAAAATAGAGTTTAGAATCTGCAGACGACTGATTGTGCTTTAGACCAAGTTCCACCATATACCAGCCAGGGCCAGGAGCTCGTCCCAATACTTGGAATTGGGGGTCCGCTCCAGATGCGTACCATACAAAATCTGTTTCAGTGCAATCGGAGGGCCCAATCGCAAGTCCAGGTTTAAGCCTGGGAGCGAAATCGACATAGAAAAAGGACTTTAAAATATTTAACACCGTAACAAATCCAGTTATTACTCAGCACTCTTAGCGGTGCCGCATGCATTCGCCAATAAAATAATAGCTAGTTCAACTTACACTGAAACTGGCAAGTATCAACTACCCGATACACACCTTAGACTAAGGGCTAGCATCCAGTCTGAAGTTGACTTTGGCAGCAATTTTTGTACCATAAATATAGGCCTCAATCTCGTCTCGATTGGATAAACTCATTTTAGGCTTAAAAGCAAACCCACATTTTAAATTCTGTGAAAGTCCCTTTCGCACAACGTCGGGGCGGTCTCTATTCAACTCAACTAAGTGCTCTTCTCCATTAATCAGCAAGCGAATTTTTATCGCTCCAGAAAATTCCGCTGTCGCCCAACCAGTAATCAAGTCAGGACCTACATCTACAAAAATTTTCCCATAACACAGATATGGAGTCTCAGCAGCTATACGCTCCTTCAAACGTACAACACCATTTTTCACACTTTCTACATGACAGAGAAGTGCATCATCAGCCTCATCATTTAAATCATGAGCTTTAAAATAAGCTTCACCCTTTTTCCTAGTTGAACTGCCAGCACCAGAACCCTTGTTCTCCTTTTTTATTGCATGTTCATGTCTGGACTTGACAACATAATGATTTATCCTTAACCCATCATAGATGACTTGAGTCGTTTTAGGTTCACTAGATCCACCATTTTCAAATTCAGTAGGTTGGAAGTTAGCAGAATAATAACGTCCGGTTTTAAGTACACATTCATGGACATGCATCTTCTCAACCAAAGACGGCTTCAAGATTGTTTTAATGTGTCGGTTAAATTCGTGCTCTGGTTTTGAAGCTTGAGTAAATCTCTCAATCACTAATCCATCGCTCTTAAACTTATGTCCGGATGAACCGAAATTCCTCCAATTTAGCGCTAGTGCGCTGGCATCCTCGATCTGATTAAAGTCAGATAGTAAACCTTTTAAATTAACGTCTTGACCAGTAACAATAAATTCATCGGCATCAATAAAGCCGAGTAAATCAACTTCATCGCCAAAGCGATTTAATATCAGATTATATGCCGGCATCTGTGGACCATGATCCCCTACTCTGGGGAAATAAATCCTATTTACTACTCCCAAGCTGTCCAGAGCCTCCAACAATTGGGAGGACCCATCATCACTGATATTATCTGCAATATAAAAAGCATCAGCACCAATCAACTGATGATAAACGATCCACTCAAGGATGTACTCATATTCGTTCTTAAAAATCGCAGCTATTCCAAACTTCATTCTTACTCAAAAGACCTTTCCAGGTGAAAGCATTATTTTCAACACTCTCACAATAAACTATATATAACTTAAAATTCTCGATCGTCTACTATAATCATCAAAAAGATGAAAGCCCAACTTTCCAAAAGGTTAACTAGCAAGCTGTTTTGTGGGCATGTGTATAAAAAGAAGCCTGCAACCTTGAACAACCAACAAACTCTTTTAGTTTACGTCCATCATTCTTTTCGATATCAAAAAGAAGAAAATTTTTCCGGCCATAAAAATACTGAAGCACATTTGAATGATGTCTATGCCACTCATATTTCCAGCGCTGTATAACGGTTTCGCGATCGCATGAGTAGATCTTCTCAAATCTGTGCAAATAACTACCATTACCGTGATTAAGCCGACTCTCAACCCATTTCTCTACAGGACGAGTATTTAAAATAAAAAGAGAATCGGGGTACTGTCGATCTAATTCCTGATAGTACTTTTCGAAAGCATATAGGCACCGACTTGAGACAAACTCCATATCACTATAGAAATCAAAATTTTCATATCCACTTAATAGAGGTCTCCCATGTAAGTAGTTATCCTCAAGTCGTAAAGCCAAGCTCCCATGATCCCAGTGGACAGCTTTATAGCCATTACGCAAGAAAAAATGATTCAGACTGGTTGTACCGCACTTATTAAACCCAATTTGAAATACTTTCATACTAAAAAATCTTTAAAAGCTTATTCATCCAAAGTGCTTCTTAACGTCGAGCCGCCTGTATTTGATCCAAATCGAAACAGTAAAGTAATACAGAATTTAGGTCTTGCTTTTAGCTATTTACACCGGTAACCAAGGACTACAACTTTAATCAAACTACATAGCATACACTATCAAGAGGATGAAACAGAGCAATCAGGAAAAAGTAGCTTACATTACTAAATCACACATCTTGGGCGGATTATACCGAGTAAAGATGAAGCAATGTTCCCTGATGCATTTCACCGGACAGAACCACCCCCGTCAACACCTTGGAAGGTAGCCCGGTTCCAAAATCGTGGGGCATACATACTAAGAAAGCCTTGTAAGAGATGGTAAAATTGGCAGGGGTTGGCCCGTTCTGGCCACAACAACCTCTATAGAGGATAAATCCTTGATATCAGTTAAATCAAAGGAGAAGCCAACAAATCCCCTCCTGCCCAGCCCTCGTGCCTTGTAGATCGGGCTATATTCACTTGCTTTAGTCTCGGCCACAACTTCGCCGTTGTGTTTAACTCTAAGCAAAGCCGCTTCAGTCTCTTCCTCTGACATCGCCCACCCCCTCAGACACCCATTTTCCCAGGCAGTAGCGGCACCTCGTGTAAAGCGTGCACTGTCACGAGCTAAATGAAGCCGCCAGTCAAATTGTGTACGAGCACAGTTATAAAATTCATACTCCTTTGCATTCAAGGCTCGCAATTCAGATAGTTGTTCATTCGTGAGCCCTCTCGAATGAACAACCTCATTAGAAGCAATGTTTTGACGCAAAATTGGAATATTAATACCAAACTTTTTGTTAAGCAGGAGAAGAGAATCCTCAAATGATTCAACAAACCCTATAAAACCAAGTTGAGACCAATTACTCTGACCGATAAGACGAAGCTGTCTATTAATATTTTCACGAGAGCGGTAAAAACTCTCAAAACTATCTTTATAACCTTGATGCCGAACTTTATGATTATACTCAGAAACAATTCTATCAACGGGATCACGCAAAAAAGTTATCATCTGTCCAACATCAAATATATCAATGTATTTTGATGCGTGAAAATGACCAGTGAAAAATTGATAGCCTTCTTTGTTAAAGTCCTGATAAAAACTCCAACCATCCACCTCCCCAGAAGCCCACTTTTTAATGAGAGGACTTGTCAAAGGTGAAAATTTTCCATAATCCTGGCAGACTCTCGATTCACCAAAATAAGTATTAGCACCTTTTCGGAAACTTGTGCCAGCAGTTTTTGGAATATGCAAAAAAAACAAACACTTCATAATAGCAAACCATAACCCCGGGAATCTATCCAGGAAAACAGAAATATATAATTTAGTAAAAGATGTTGCAAAAATCTAAATATTCTACTTTTGTATTTTTTTAAAAAAAGGATCGCCAGGGAAATTTATGCGCCCAAGAAAAAGTATATAGTCAGACATTATCATTTTTCTTTTTGCGTATACCAATCTGAAAAGATTTATATAGAATGACCTAGCTGACCTTCGCTTTCTGAAAGCAAGCCTTATCAAATAGCCAACATCAGAAGGCCCGAGATGTCCATTCATTATATTCTTTACTAAATAACTCAACATCCCAGTCTCTGACAAATAAATACTTGATGGATGGCCGGAAAACGGTAGTCGCAATAAAGTAGCGCCACTAATATTCAATAAATCCACATGCAATCTATCAGCACTGTATGGATCATAAATTATATAAACATCCGTGTAGATCGAAATAGATTGAGGAATTTCATCATAAAGAAATTCCAATCCCACTAAGTCTTTCCCCCATCTTTTTTCATCAGGTACTTTCTTACGATCTATTGAAAAAAGTGGAGAAATAGCAATCACAGAATTGAGCCTAAATTGCTTCATAAACAATAATGAAGCATACGCCCCCATTGATGAACCATATAAAATTCTTCTTGTAGCAAGATTGTATTCGGATCTTTTTTTTATGGCTTCAATACACTCAAAAATCTCGCCTGTTTGATACCAATGATTTTCATGTATCAAAACATGAAACGCATTAATTTTTATCTTCTCAAGAAAACGCTGAGCAAAGCCTAATTGATTTATTG
This sequence comes from Microbulbifer maximicatervae (SeqCode), assembly GCF_052467325.1. Classification (NCBI taxonomy): domain Bacteria; kingdom Pseudomonadati; phylum Pseudomonadota; class Gammaproteobacteria; order Cellvibrionales; family Microbulbiferaceae; genus Microbulbifer; species Microbulbifer maximicatervae (SeqCode). The sequence continues at coordinate 4,721,992 of NZ_CP174310.1, read as the reverse complement.
ACTTATCTACATTTTCTGGCAACCGCTGCTGAAATGTAATTGCTAGTGGCGTGCCTCCATCAGATACCGATACATATCTACAGCTAACCTGATTTCCTATAAAAATTAATTCTTCTTGCATACTCAAACAAATATAATGGACAAAACTATATTAAATTTCATAACCAAACAATTCAAAGTCCTCAGCATATAAAGAAGAAACTATATCCCTGCCCTTTTTATCAAGTAACTCAATCGATCGCTTTCTTACAGGCTTTCTATTATGGGCACGTTCCTGTGAACCCCATCTAACACTAACTAATGATAAATCCGGAAAAAGTACGTCAAATTTTGCCGAGGCTTTGCTAATAGATTCCAGCTTTAATATTAAATCCACATACCTTTTTCCTCCAATATAAAACATATCCTTTTGCTTAACACAATGTCGATATCGTAAATCGAAGCCATTGAGAGTATTACTATTCATTGAATAAACATAATCTAAAAAATATCTTCTATAATCAGAATCACTGACCTCACCATGATTATATCTCTCATAGATACCCTTATTTACTTCATTAAATGCAGATAAGACTCTATCGTATGGATTACGAACGAAGCCAAAAGTAAAGTGATCCGTTAGACTCATGAATTCTTCAGGATAAATATCTCTTAAAAGAATCAAAGGCAAATGTGCTTTATCAATTTTTCTACCTTTGAACTCGTCAAACATCCAAAAGAAATTATCGCGAGTATCAAACTGATACAATGAATTCCTAACAGTCGTGCCGGCGCATTTTGGATTGTGAATGAAGGTGAATTTCTTAGAATCACTTACTATCATAATAACATCGAACCTTAGAGCATTTACTAAACTTCATTTTTTAAGTCAACTAATTTTTTTCTATAAAATTCATTAGCAGGCCTGGCTCGAGAGAGCACCTTATATAGTACGAAAGAAATCAGCGGATTAATTTTTAAAAAAGCAGATGCTGTATCCCCCATTACTTCAACTTCAGATTGCTCCAAAATAGAACTAATGTTTAGCGACTCTATGCCCAAGTCACCAGAAGAGGGGGGGAAATCAGAAAACTCTATATTTCCGTCGTCATCAAAAAGTAATTTTGCTCTCGCAATGAAAGGAGAATAACCACTCCCAGATTGAACAGTATTCATATAATGAGATCCAAGCCCTTGATAAAGGCCATTCTCATTTTTTTTCAGCCTTTGTTCATCCAGACGCTCAGAATTTTTAAGTGCAGATTCATAATTCCTTAACCCAATATGCTTATAGTGAAGAAGAGCTATTGGATACTTATTAGAAGACTTGTAATCTAAAGTTCGCTTCATATATTCAAACCCAAACCCTTTTGGATGGCATCCATAGCTATAGGCCATATCAAAGTTACAGTCAAAAATAATTCTTTTGTCAAAATTTGGGGAGCGAATTCCATTTTTATACTGCCCTAATAAAGACTGATCTTTATCTATAGGTTTTTCATCTACAATATCAAATCCGGTAATTTCCGGTACAGTAACTCCCATATTCTTATATTCAGACAACACATCATGTAATTTGGGGTGGTATAATATTTCATCCATATCACAACTAATAACCCAGTCAGCGACCTCATCGGTGAACCTCCCTCCTGCGCGACTGTAATTTTTATATAACTGAGTTTTTAATTGGATATATTTCGCCTCATCAATTTTACCAGTTGAAGACTGCCAACTAATAACGGTTACCTTAGGAAATTTTTTTGCTAACTCTACGCTACGATCTGTAGAAAGATTATCAAGAAGAAATATTCTCGTACAAATATTACTATAGTACTCTAATACATTACTAATTATATCTTCTTCGTTATAGCAAAGGAGATATACATGAATTTTTATATTCGGAGCCATGAAATATACCTCAAGATTGAGAGTCTCTATATGAACAAATTAGATAATCAAGAAGATTCTTAACCCCTTCTGTGGGATCCCAATCAAAAGAGTCAACGACTTTTGCATCCTGAGATAGACACATATACTCCTCGCCAAAAATTTCCTCTCCCTCACAGAATTTACTGATGAATTTTCTATTTGATTCAAAATATGCAAGCTTTACAGAGTCGGAAAAAATTTTCGGAAGGAGGAAATCAGATTTTGCCAATTCCGATCTGGAAAAATCAGATATTAATTTAAAGTCATCCATATTTTTTCTATTTAGAGCCAATTTAAGCTTTACTCCTTCGGCACTGAGAGAGTAATTTGCACCCTCCCCATTTGAAATCGGCTTTAACTCTGACAAACAATTAGGTGCAATATCCAAAAGTTGTAAAAACTCAGATTCTAACCCCTTATCCTTATACCTTATCTGATCGTATGGAATTATTTTTATACTACACCCAAGCTCTAACCAAGCATTGCAAGTTTCATAATAATCAAGAACCTTATCTGTATTTTTCCAATTTAAATTGGTCGTACGAGAAAGAGCCTTTACATCTTGATTATATCCTGATGCTAACAATTCGTCTTGGCGCCTAACAGTATAAACGATTTCTATTTCATCATAAAATCGCTTAAGAAAATCTACGAGCTTTTCTTTATTCGCTATATGAAAATATTCTGAAGAGATAAATGTTTTTGAGAAGCCATTTGACTTATCTAAAAGCTTCGCCAAATCGTCTATATCAACCTCTCTTTTCAGTCCATAAATATCTTTTCGGCTAATAAGTCTATCAGAGTCTATAAAATTACACGCCAGATTATGAGGAAGACGATTAGCTAGAATCAATACACCACCAGCTTTAGAAATATACTCTCTGTTAACATTGAAGCATGATTGAATATAACTTGTTCCAGTTTTCGGCATACCTGCATGGAGATACAACTTAGTCATTAATAAGCCTCCAGATGTTTCTCTGCACAGTCATTAATACTCAAAGGAGAAGTAATTCCTTTACTAATAAACTCCCAATCAACTGCTCTTTCATGTGCCTTAGTTATAGCAGACTTCAAAGAATTACTATTTCCATGTCGAAAATTATATCCATTTATACCATCAGTAATTTTTTCAACCATCCCGCCAATATCACTGCCAATCAATGGGCGACCATGATTAAAAGCTTCCTGAATTACCATTGGAGAATTCTCCCACCAAACCGAGGGAATAATTACCCAGTCCGCTTGCTCCATCAACTTGCCAATCTCATGGGATTCATATGATCCATGCAAAGTCACTAAATCTCCCAGCTCCTCTAATAGATCATGAATTTTTTCCTGAAATTCCTCAGTCTGCCCCTCTAGATTTGCGCCATGAATATCGAGGTGTACTTCTTCCCGAACTTCATCTGGCAGCAATTTAAAGGCTTCTAGTAATACATCAACCCCTTTAAACGGATTGATTTGGCCAAAAAATGCAAAACGACCCCGTTTTTCGCCTTCACCCAGTGGCCTTGCAGCCGGGCGCTCTACTTCTGGTTGACCATTTTCGATCATGATCAGCTTTTCTTCTGGAATCCCCCAATCTTTATATCGATCAACCAGGAAGTGACTGGGGGAAACAAATTTATCCACTAGATTGAAGATGGACTTGATATATTTTTCCCGCAGAAAAAAATCTGCAGTAGAACGTTCAGGAAAACAACGTCCACAGTCAGCTGGTGATGATTTATAGCAGAGCTTCATCTGTTTGCCCGGCTTTACCATCTGTCCATTGTTTGCACAAATTGCCAAATATTCATGCAATGTCATCACAATACGCGTATCCGGCAGTGTATTTCTAACTTCACGTACTAATTCAAGTCCCATATGAATATAGTGATGAAAGTGAACTACTGTTGGTCGATATCGTTGGAGCAATGCGCGGAATTCCTGCCATACATGCTTTTTACAACCTGATTGAAACAGGAAGAAGTCAGACATATGCGTATGAAATAGGATCTCTTTCTCAGAGTTAATTGTAGAAAAGGCAGACCCACCATGAGACGCTTGGTCAGTCCGAGCTAAAAATACGGTATCCAAGCCCCGCCGTTCATACTCTTTAAATAAATTGTAAGCAGCAACTTCAGCTCCACCTTTACTGTGATCCGGGTGGCCATGCGAAACGATCAGTATTCTTTGTTCTGTCATCGGTAAGTCCTTAGTGCACCAGCTGCTCAATTAGATTTCCCCAGCGCTCTGTGTGTTGCCAAGCGTTGTATAGGGTAATCTTGAATTTCCAATCGCGATTTTCAAATAAGTTCTGAGACAATCTCTCTAAATGATAGAGCTTCTCATCAGAAAGTACGTAATGGCGATATCCCATATCACGCAACTTCAGACAAAGATCTGAATCCTCAAAATCACCGAGCACATAAGTCTCATCTAGACCACCGACAGACTGGTAGAGCGATTTAGTGATAAACATGCAAGCCCCAGTAACAGCTGGGGACTCAGTGACCGGATCTATATTTAACAACCACTCAGGATTACCTTTTCCTGGGTGTTCATTAAGCCATAGATTGCCAAACTGCATACTCTTGGAAAAACTCATACCCACATGCTGTATAGTGCCATCATCAAATACCAGCTTTGGTGCAACAACGCCAACATCTTCCAAGCCCGATGATTTTTCTTCAATTCTAGAAAGCCAACCATTACGACTTGGAATAATATCTGAATTAAGCAGTACTAGTTTATCTGCGGTTGCATACTTGACGCCCAGGTTATTGGCACCAGCATAGCCCAGGTTTCTGCCACCATAGATCACCTTAAAGCCAATAGGGAACAACATACTGGTGTCGTAACAGAATGGGATAAACTCATCGTAGAGTCTGGGATCATCCAGGACGTAGATTAATTCAGTTTCATTAAAATCTTCATCATTAATAAACTGTGCAATCTGGTGTAAAAGAAAATCATAGCGGCCATAAAGCGGAACAATGACACTACGTTTAGGATTGCGAACCTCTGTGCCAAACTGCAATACTTCAACTTGAGGTTCATCTAGAAGATCACGCCGATTCGACCAAAGTGCAGATAATGCCGGGCCGATATGTTGACGCATATTTACCTGGTAATCTCTTCCGGTAACATTAAAATTCACTAACACTTGTTGGCTAGCCAAAATAATATCTTCCCGCACATTGGATTGCTGTACTGGAATTGTGCCTAAAGCACCATCTTTAGTGAAAAAAAGAAGTTCTAACTTAGCTTGCTCAATTAAATGTGGCATAGGTATCCAAGCAAAGAATCCAGCCTTATAAGTTGGACTTGCTTTTCCAGGAAAAGCTTCCAGAACATCCTGGCGAGTATAACGAGCAGACTCTTTGAGTAAGTTCTCGCTATAACTACCATCGGTAGTACGCAAAACCAAACTCGCCAAGTCATTTTGTCCATCTAATAGCCAGCCTGATAGGAATAAACCGTGCCCCGGTACTGCTAAAATGTTATCCCAGTGGGAGTTAACTTTAGATTTAAGTTGGTTTTCATCCAGTGTACGCAATCCTGGGATTACAAATACACTGTTACCCATACTTTCGAACATCAGATCAAGTAGTTGTGCCTTTTCATCCGTACGCCAAGTCATACAATGGCCAAATAGGGATTCACCACTTAATTCAACAAAAGCATTTAACTCAACGCTCTTAGCTTTAGAGTCTTTAGCTGAAACAGATAAACATAGGGATTTTTCGTTCACTGGGTGATCATAAGGCCAGTCTACCAATAGGCTATACCCCCAACGGGCACTACCTTCAAAGCCAAAATGTCGATTTACATCTAAGCGAGTTGTGCGCAGCGTTGAGTAATTAAGTTCACCAATATTTGGTCCTTCAAAATCTTCATCGCTATCAATATATTCAAGGCGAAAGTCCAATGTGCTATGGGCGGGGTGAAAGGCCCAACCTTGTATCAATAAATGCTTGCCACCAATAACACCACATATATCAACCCAAACCTGAGCTATTTCCGGGAAATTCTTAGTTGGCTTAGTTGTTGCCGCCTTTAAACGCTCTAGTATCTTAATTCCCATTATCTCATTCCATCCTTATTCAGCGGTACGATATTGTTGTGCAATCCATTTACGGTAACTGCCATCCATTACCGCTCTCCACCAACAATCATTGTTCAAATACCATTGCAAGGTCTTATAAATGCCTGTCTCAAAGCTCTCCAGGGGTTGATAACCAAGTTCATTATTGGATTTCTTTGGATCAATGGCATAGCGGCGGTCATGGCCGGCCCTATCCTGGACGAATGTAATTAACTCTTGCGCATTACCTTTGATAACAGATAGCGCTTGAGGGTACTTAGTGGCTAGCGAAGTGTTTTCAGCAAACTCACAATTCATCAAGTCACAGATGAGTTTAACAATATCGATGTTTGCCCATTCATTAATGCCACCGATGTTATAGCACTCTCCAAGTTGCCCTTTTTGTATCACCTGTTCAATGCCCCTAGCGTGATCTTCGACATAAAGCCAATCGCGAATCTGTCTTCCATCTCCATATATAGGCAATGGTTGATTGAGCAAAATATTTGTGATCACCAGCGGAATCAGTTTCTCTGGAAAATGGTAAGGACCATAATTATTGGAGCAATTACTGGTTGTTACCTGCAGTCCATAAGTATGGTGATAGGCTCGAACTAGATGATCAGAGGCAGCCTTGCTGGCAGAGTATGGGCTATTTGGAGCGTATTGGCTCGTTTCACTAAATGCAGGATCTTCTGCTTCAAGAGTGCCATACACTTCATCGGTTGATACATGGTGAAAACGGTGAGTTTCTCGATGGAGCCCTTCATCCAGCCATACTTTTTTTACCGCCTTTAACAAGCTGTGAGTACCGATAATATTTGTCTGGATAAAGGCATCTGGCCCACTTATCGAACGGTCTACATGGCTCTCAGCTGCAAAATGTACCAAAGTATCAATCCGATGCTCTCTAAGTATATTTTCGACTAAATGTGTATCTGAAATATCGCCCTGATAGAACTTAAAGGTCGGCAGATCACTAACTGAATCTAAATTTGCAAAATTACCAGCATAGGTGAGCGCATCCAGAACTACTACTACGTCTTGTGGATAGGTTTTCATCCAGTAGTGAACAAAATTGGCTCCTATAAAGCCTGCGCCACCGGTTACCAGCAAGTGTTTCATCTTCATACCAAAAAATTAGCTACGATTTATTTAAAATCGATTTGTACTATTGAGATTTTAGGGATAGTGCTTGTCTCAGAGACTCCCGCCAATGTGGCAGTTCAACTTCCAGTTCATTTATCAATCGGCTCTTATCTAGGACACTGTATGCTGGCCTTTCAGCCGGTGTTGGATAGTCTTCAGTTCTAATTGCATCAATGGAAAGCTCTTTATCGGAAGGAATAAGGCCAAATTTCTTACTTTCTTCGAATATTGCTACTGCAAAATCATACCAACTTGCCACTCCCAGATCGGTGCAATGAAAAATACCTTTTACACTATTTTGCTCGGCTAATATGAATAGAACCTTAGCAAGAGTTCCAGTCCATGTTGGTGTGCCTATCTGATCTGCAACTACACCTAATATCTTCCTGTCAGACATTAGTCTAAGCATCGTACTAACAAAGTTATTACCATGGGCAGAATAAACCCAAGCAGTACGTACTATTACCGCTTCTGGTAGTACATTCTGAACGGCAACTTCAGCTTCCGCTTTACTAGCGCCATATACCCCCAATGGATTCAACTTATTTGTTACCAAATAAGGGGATGACTTTTTCCCATCAAAAACGAAATCAGTAGATATGTGGATAAGTCTAATACTAAGTCTCTTGCATACCTCAGCTAGGTTTGATGCACCAATTGCATTAACAGAAAAAGCTAGGTCTTGCTCTTTTTCAGCTTTATCTACAGCCGTATAAGCTGCTGCATTAATAATTAAATTTGGGCGATACTTCTCTACTACCGATTCAACGGTGGACCGATCAGTAATATCAAGCTCCTCACGAGATAAGCCTATCAACTCATACTCCACAGGACATAGACGCTGAAGTTCACGTCCAAGCTGACCGTTTTTGCCAGTTACTAGAATTTTCATAGATACGCCAACCGATTGCCTATAGTAACGATACACATGGCTTATATACGCAGCATTGCAAAGCAATTAATTTATAAATTACGAGGAGACCTTGTATAAGGATTTAACTACAACTTCAGAAATATACTGTTATCGTTTGTTATGCAAAGTAGTCGGCATCCCGAAAGTGCCTACCTTCAGCATCTTTCCTTGAGAGTATGGGGGGACGCCCATCTTCGATCGGCCAGCTTATATTTAGGTCCAGATCATTCCACAATATCGACTGCTCATAGCTTGGAGCGTAATAATCTGTACATTTATATACAAATTCAGCCGATTCACTTGTAACATAAAACCCGTGCGCGAATCCCTCTGGTATCCATAGTTGCCGTTTGTTCTCAGCTGACAAATAGACACCGACCCAGCTGCCGAAAGTTGGTGAGCTTTTGCGTAGGTCTACGGCAACATCAAAGACCTCTCCTTGTACCACTCGCACAAGTTTTCCTTGAGTTTGCTCTGTTTGATAGTGCAGACCGCGTAAAATACCCCTGGAAGATTTACTATGATTATCTTGTACAAATACACTATTTGCACATTTATCCAAAAATACATCATCACGAAATGACTCAAAGAAAAATCCTCTTTCATCACCAAAGATCTTTGGTTCGATGATTTTTACATCGGGTATATCTGTTTCAATAATATTCATAAGGTCTAAATGTCTACAACTGCCAAGACCAAGCTCTATCAAGCTCAAGCTCAAAACTGTAAGAAGTGGAGCCGTCCATCCTTAGACGATACCCTGGTCAAACTTCAAATAACCAATATATGTTATCGCTTACTTAAAGATTTGAAGCATACCTGCGCTCACTTAAAGATGATATTTCGCCATTTTCAATTAGCAATTGCATTAAGTACTTACCATATCCACTTTTCATAAGTGGCTGTATTTGAGCTTCCAGTTCTTGAGCACTAATAAAGCCTTTGCGATAAGCGACCTCTTCAGGGCAAGCTATTTTCTGCCCTTGTCGGCGCTCAATCGTCTGAACAAATTGCGCTGCATCCAAAAGGTTGTCATGGGTACCTGTATCCAGCCAGGCGCTACCTCGACCAAGGTGCTCTACATCTAGCTGCCCCTGCTCTAAATACACCTTATTGATATCAGTAATTTCCAGCTCTCCACGACTACTAGGTTTGACTTCTTTAGCAATGTCACAGACTTGTCTGTCATAGAAGTACAACCCCGTTACAGCATAGTTTGACTTGGGTGCTTCGGGCTTTTCCTCTAGGCTGACTGCTTTTCCTTCAGTATCGAACTCCACAACACCATATGCTTTAGGGTCTGCAACACGATAACCAAAGACAGTAGCACCATTGTCTCTTTTATCCGCCTGCTGAAGAATTCGGCTAAAGTTATGTGCGTAAAAAATATTATCGCCCAGAACCAGTGCACTATTACTATCGCCTACATGATCACGACCAATTAAAAATGCTTGGGCCAAGCCGTCTGGAGACGGCTGCACCGCATAAGAAATGTTTAATCCCCACTGTGCGCCATCTTCAAGCAGACGCCGGTACAAACATTGCTCATCTGGTGTTGTAATAATCAGAATATCCTTGATTCCTGCCAACATAAGGGTAGTTAGGGGGTAATAGATCATCGGTTTGTCATAAACAGCCATTAACTGCTTCCCGACACCCTTTGTTAAGGGATATAAGCGTGTACCAGAACCTCCAGCCAAGATAATTCCCTTCCGATCAGAAGACCCCTTCACAGTTTTTCCCCCAACGTTGAATCAATATTCATTTATTAATCACATCAAACAAAAAGATGTCGATGCAAAAATACAGGATTTATAGACTTAAGAGTCCAGGAAAGTTATCAAACTTTATAATGACAAATTCGAAGTGAATAATTACATACAACACTTTAAATCGGTATGGTGTAAGACTTACAGCTTATAACAGCCAGTAAGGAAACCAACCATACCGATTTATATCGTGCAATATGGGAGCCAATCTTAAAAAAGTTTACAACCTATCAGTACCAAATTAGAAAGATAGAACTGCAGCGGTTCCAACAGCTATACGGTAGAGTATTTCTGTTACATCTTTGGTTACTTGTAATTCACTGGAATGAATTTTTGGCATAATCATAATTTCATCTCCAGGGCGTAATCTATCCCCCAAACGATTATCAAAATCACTATCTTCTATACGATTAATCGTTCCATCGAGATGTAGAATCACCAACTCTTTACGGTTTGCATTATTGGCGAATCCACCGGCCAATTCTATATAGTCCTCCAAAGTCCGCTTCTTGCTGAAGACCAGGGAAGTTGGGAAAATTACCTCTCCCACGATTGACACAGTTGATGATTTCAAAGGCACAATCAGCTCATCACCATCTTCAAGCAGCATTTCTGCTGCGTTTGGGTTGTTCGCAATAACAACCTGGCCTCTGGGTTCGGCCTTTCGCGCCTGCTCGATAAAGTTCTGAATCATCATGGCGTTGTCTTTTTGCGCAGACTTTTCCAGGTCAGTATTGGGCTGGCGAGTTAGAACTTCCATCTGAAGCGCATCTAAAGAACGATCAAGAGCAGCCCGCTGGCGATCAGCGACACTCTTTCTATACAGCTGTATAGAGTTTCTATCTGCATTATCGCGAAAACTCAATTGACTAAGTAATTCGTCAAGAGTTGCACCATAGGGCAGTACATAAGTTGCAGGCCCATCCAACTCACCGGATACCCGGATTGAAATAGACTCAATATCGTTATCGCGTACCAATTCTATATGCGCTCCCGGATAGAGGCGTGTGGTCATGGCACTTGCAAGTGGCATATAGTCGGCTTGCTGAAGACCATCAATTACCTGAGTAATTCGTGCAAAGTTCGCCTGAGGGTCAGGTTTTGTTACGAGGAGCATCTCGCCCAGCTGGGTGTAGGGTCCTGTGAATTCCATCTGTGCAGCTTGCTGCACCGCTCCTTCAACTGTTACCGAACCATTACGAGCACCAACGACTACAACATCGCCATTGCGAAGTTGTAAAGCAGGCATAATTCCATCCACAAGGAAGCTATACAAGTTTACCTTTTGTATTTCCTCTCCCTGACGCATTACTCTGATATCAACAAAGCTGCCACTTTGCTCATCGATACCTCCAGCACTATCTAAATAGTAAAGGATCGAGTCTGAGCTAAAGCCGTTATAGAGACCAGGGTTCTTCACAAAGCCTGTTACAAAGACTTTAACCGGCTGGCTCGCCTCCAAGTTGGCATAGGCTTGCACATTATTCTTGAATACTCGCTTTACATGACGCAGAACGAAGTCATTCAATGCGCCATTCTTTACTCCAGCAACATGAACTGGGCCAACCTCGGGGACAAAAATATTGCCTTTCGGGTCTACCGGTAACGTCGCACTAAAGCTATAGGCACCCCAGAGTTGTAGATTAACCTGGTCGCCAATCGATATTCTATAGTCGGGATTAAATCCACTAAATGGCTGATCTTTAAATGCTCCCTGAAACAGTGATTCCCCAAAAACGGGTATACCTGTCTCAGGTATTTCTGTTGAGGCAACCTCATCAATTAATTGTGTTTCCAATGCTCCGGCCTGAATACTGGACAGTGAAACCAACAATCCTACACCTAAACTAAAGCGCTTTATTTTTTCAGTAATCATTTGCTTGTTCTTTGTAAATTGATATTTACTCTGTCAGCGACATCAAAAATTCATCGACACTATTCTGTCTTGCAGCCTTTTGTCTGGCGCTACATCCTATGATCCCGAATAGTCACAACTAGCATCTTTCCTATTCCATAAAGCATTAGCAGAATAATTCCCAAGCTGGCTAGGTTATAGAGCTTGTGCGGATACTCTGCTTTCTCTGCTAACGATGGCTGGGTTACCACCATCAAGTGCTTAAGTTTACCTGACGCTTCCATACGAGCAGTTTCTAATGCTTTTAAAGAAGCTGCATAGGCATCGGTTGCAAATTGCAAATCGAGTTCAAGATTCTGGAAATGAGCACCAAGAAAATTAAGCCGTTGCTCTCCTTCTTCTTCCCCTATCCCCACTAGGCGTACCTTTTCTATCTCAATTTGGTTTTCTAACGCATCGATGTCTGCCTGCATGGAGACCACTTGTGATGAATCAGCATTTAGATAGGATTTTGCTGCAGTCAGATTTGCTCGTTGCTCAGCCAATCGCGCCTCTAGCCCTTGAATAATGGTACTGATACCTTTTGTAAGTTCTTCGGGACTTACAACTTTATGACTATTCTGGAAGTCAAGAATTTCTTGCTTAGTACTGCGTAACTTAGCTTGTGCCAAATCAACTTCACTCTTTACAAAAGCCACTTGCTTATCTGCAAGCTGATTGCTGATCTCGTTAACAAAATCTTCTGACTTTTGAATAACTGTCTCAACCAATCTTTTAGCAAAAGCCGGGTCGAATGCCTGCATTTCTATAGTAATAATTCCGGTAGCTTCATTATGGATAACACCAATATGATCACGATAGTATTTCAGGTAGTCCTCCTGAGTAGCATCTGAAGCCAAGCGCGAAAAGATATCGTGGCTAGTACTTCTGTAATAATCAGACAAATATAACGTTTCATCCAAATACAGGGCCATATCCAATGACTGGATATAGTTCACCACTAAAAACGCATCCTGATTATCTGCTGACATCCCTGGAATTAAAAAACCTAATGCGGGTGATGCAGCCTGTGAGGAAACACTATCTTTTACGATTAATTGGGTATTGCTTACATAACGCTCAGAAACCCAAAATAGGTAATATCCTGCCATTAGAATAAGGGGAAATATGACTAACAGGCCGAGACCTCCGGAATGATAGATTTTTTTGAATAGTTTCCCTTTCCCTTCATTCTCATTGTTGCCGGTTAATTTGATAAATAGTTTTTTTGTTTTATATAGAAAACTATTTGATCCTCCCCCTGCTAGCTCAAGGTCTTTTCTTTGCTCTTCAATGACTGGTTCTTTGGCTTCCATAATCGACTCTTATGCACTCACTGCCGGCTTAGCTGCGCCACTTTCGGATTGCGGTTTTTTCACTGGTTTTTCGCCCTTGTATAGATCAATAGCCTCATCTACGGTATCAAAAATTCTGAGGCCATTTGAATCAAGGTAAATTCCTACATCACAGTTTTTCTTAAGCATCCCCATTGCATGGGCAACGATAATAAAAGAAGAGTTCTTACGCTTTTCGGCAATAACTTCTTCACATTTCTTTTTAAAGTGAGCATCACCAACAGACATCACTTCATCGACTAAATAAATATCAAAATCTACGCCGATACTTAAACCAAAGGCCAAACGCGAACGCATACCAGATGAATAGCTCTTTACGGGTGCATCAAAGTAATTGCCAATCTCGGCAAAATCCTGAACCCTATCCATCAACTTCCGCTGGGTAGCTCCCCAGATACCGTGGATACCGCAAATAAAGGCCACATTTTCGCGGCCAGTCATGCTTCCTTGAAATCCTCCAGATAATCCCATGGGCCAGGAAATTCTCTGATCCGTGACTACCCGCCCATAATCTGGATAATCAATACCACCCATAATCCGCAGTAAAGTTGTTTTCCCAGCTCCATTACGCCCTAGGATGCCAATATTTTTTCCCTCAGGGAAATTTGCACTTACATCCCTAAAGAGAACCTTTCTTCCATGGGGAGTTCGAAAAGATTTGGTTAGTTTTTCTAGTCTAATCATTGGCTTCTTACCAAATCCCGCCAATTGGCCCGGTAACACAACAGACCAAAAGCCAACATCGAAATTGAAGCACCCCCTAAGTACTGCAGGCTTCCAAATATTCCATGGTAGTTTTTGAATAGCCCCTCACGTGTCAACTCAATCACATGCAGTATTGGATTCCACGCTAGGTAGACATGGTATTCTTGAGGAACTTGCTCCAGAGAAAAGAATACTCCAGACATAAAATACAAAGGTCGTATTAGCATTGGTGACAGCTTTGCAAGCTCAGGGAATTTTACCCCAACAACACAGAGAGCCAGGCTCAAGCCTAAGCAAAAGCAGAAGAAAAATATATTTACTATCACTAGGAACAAAAAATTATTGAATGGGCTTGTGACGCCAAACCAAGCAAACACAATTATTAAGGTAATAATTGTTGCTAGATAGATAGCAAATTCAAGGAGCACCCGTGTAAGTACAGCATCGAAGGGCCTTAGCTGGCGATAATTAAAGAGCCCTCGATTCGATTCCACTGCTGCCAACCCCTTTTGAAAACAGTGAGTGAAAAATAGGAATGGGGCAATTCCTCCTAGCATAAATAGCGGAGTTGGAACACCGGGATAGAATGTATCCTTCAGGAAACTAAAGACTGCAACCAAGACCATAATATGCAGTACTGGTTCGAGAAGCATCCAGGCATATCCCAGTCGCCACTTGCCAAAGCGAGTTTTCATCTCGCGCACTAGCAATGCGTAAATGACGTCACGCTGAATTTGCCAGACGGAGCGTTGAACTGATGGATGCATAGCGATTACTTTCTTGGCAATCTGTGAACCAGTCGTTACCCAATCTTGGGTTAAAACTGAGACAATTAATTCAAATAATGTCGAGGCATTCTTGAAGCCAAAATGCCTTCGTTTATTGGGTCGCCTCTATCAAGATTCGACGCCTCCACTCTGAACCGCTAAGCTTAATTCGAGCTCAATACACCGCAAAATGGACGCGGAATCCTATCGCAGCGTCTCTTCTTCGTCATTTTTTAATTAATTACGTGCCATTACGTTCGTCCCAACAGTCTAGCTCAAAGCTCCCTATAGTGAACGATACGCTCTGCTAGATGATCACCAATGATGATTATCAATTTCTCTATGAATAAGCAGGCGACATCACCAGAATACATATTAGTCGCGGACAACAATGCTATCACTCACGTATTTTTCGAATGTGAATGCACAAACAGTTACTGGGAGAAACAGACGCAAAAAGACATCAAAGAAGTACTTAATGCCATACCTGGTTTAATTACTGAGATCCTCTACTGAATAACAAATAACCAGCTTCAAGTTTCTGGTACACAATCCTTTGCAGGCTTACTCAATAGTTCTGAGCAAAATCTACGCCAAGATAGATTTAGATAGGAAGCTTAAGGTATTAGAGAAGAAATTATTTGAGCCCTCGAAGTAGAAGCTGCAAACATTTAGCCTAATCTTTACCATAATAATTTATACTATCGTACAATATAGCTAAACCATTCTTTATAGCCATAGGCTAGTAAGACACCGAGATTCTCAGTGATAGAGAATAGTTAACTACCAAGTACTACAACTACTTCTGCACTTGTGTACCACTTTGTTTTAGGAACGGCAAGATTCACCTCAGGGAGAGAATAAGGCTTTTTTAGAATCCTTCCACTCGTATCCCAAATCCTGCCCTCACAGAGATCGACAAAATGTGCAAATTTATGGATATGGCTAGCATTCATCCACTCTCCATAAGGCTCATGATTAGGCTCTACAAAATCTACTGAACAGCCACGATTAGGGGCATAGGGGTAAAACACAAAGAAATTTTCACTCCCCGAGCGCCATACGTTATCACTGCCCTCAGGCTGAGAGCTACCCAGAGAGCTAGGATCTTGTAATGACCCTAAGTACTCATTAATGAGTAATTTATCTCTGTCAGTTCGCCGATAAACAGAGAAATAGCCATACTCTCTGTATTCACCTTTCTTCATGTCTGACAAATCAAACGCATAGGTAGAATCATTCTCAGCTCGATTATTAATACCAAAGCTAAGGAAAAAGGGCATACCGTAAAATACAGTCCCCAAAAATAATAAAACTCCCATGCAAGCCCATAGCAGTTTTACTTTCAATTGATTCATTGTCTGCCCCTCAACTACATATTCTCTGCTACCTCATTTTGCCTACCGGTTCAATTATGGGCAACATGGGCCACTATACCTAAGAGACCTATGCAATCAAAAAACTATCATTTTCTTTTTTTCGGCTAGGCCGAAATCAGAAACTCTAACTCTCGTGAGGATTTAGTCGGTATTATTTGTATCATGTCATAATTAGCCAATCCTTCACGATAGAATGGATCTTGTTTAAGTATCTGATCTAACGAGGACCGACTATCTATGGTCACTAGGATTACCCCACCTGTGCGAGGTTCCTTACGACCAGAAAGCTGAAAATACCCGAGATCGTAGTACTTATTCAAGAATTCAATATGCTCTGAAATAAACTTATCCACTTCCTCAAGGGGCTTTATGTAGGTAAGAGATACTATGAACATGCTGATCAACCTCTATTTGAAACTCAAAATATCAGAAGTAGAGATGAGAGATGAGAGATGAGAGATGAGAGATGAGAGATGAGAGATGAGAGATTTATCTCCATTTAGCTTCTTATAAATATCGATTACCAATCTATAACTCTGGACTTCATTTAGACCACTATTGTACCTTCAGGAAAGCTGAAAATTCGGACAAAAATCTCGGTATTGATGCCGAATAAAGAGGAGTCTCTCTAGATAGTATTGCCTTAAGGAAAAAACCAAAACAAAGTATAATAAGACCTAGAATTATTAAGTAACTGGTTGACAGCTTTCTATTTATCTACTATTCAAAATCCAACTTTAAAAATAGAAATTATTTGTATAATAGTGAATATATAGGTTTTGATTTAACCAGTATTATTAGTTCGGTTAATCTCCAGCATACCTTGCGCAGGCTGGCATAAATAAGCCAAAGTATTCATCCGTTATTAAATTTAGGATTATACGAATAAATATTATCGGCAGAGAATCATAAAAGCTTCACCTCTTGCTCCACCCACACCTCCACCTACAACCTTCCATCCCTCTGGCACTTTGACAGTTTTCTCCGGAACTTCCCCTTTGTTTAATGACCTTCCAGATATATTCCATAAAGTAGCAGCAAAGCACTCATTTAACTGCTCATCTAATGGTTCTTTATTCTCCTCAGAATCAGCTTCAGCCAAAGCAGTTAGAGCGCCAAGATAAACTACTAATCCAAGTAGTCCAGAGAATAAGATGCTGTGCTTTTTCATTGACTTCCTTTTAGTACTAAATTTTAAATTTCGTATTTATCCATCCGTTGAGATAGGAACATATAGCCGAATAAAAAGTCAACAAATACTCCTTTTTTTTATTTTAGATTGATCCACTTTTTCTCTATCTAACCAGTCGAAAGATTTCTAAAGTGGAAGATAGATGCTGGGAACTAATTTTTTCCTTATATTGACACGATCAATAACTATCGAAAAGGTGATCTAAGAGAGTTTTCAAATAGCTCATATGTAGCAGAAACCACATCTAAAGTACCCTCTCATAATATTCGATATGCATGCAACAGCTCTTGCGTAATGTTAGAAATTTTGTCTAATAGAGAATAGCTCATAATATTTCTTTCAGGCGTCCTCAAATCACAAGTAAATATGACCTTATAAGTGTTCACTCCAATATTAAGAAATCAGGGAAATCTGAAACAGCAGAATAAAATTGCTAATAGAGGACTGCCATATTTAGCCTTTTTTAAAATTCAAGAATCATGAATGTTGCGAAACGATAAATAACGAATTCACTTAATGAGCTTCTTGTAAGTTTCTCATCTTCACTAGTAAAAAATACAGTCATATATGGCGTTTGAGTATTTTTTAAACAGCAAGCAAGGTCTGGTTGTGGCATCATATTCAACTACGTAAATTAATTTTCAGCCTATGGAAACGATGTAATGTGTAAAAAGTTATCCATTAAAACTGGCCTTACCATCCTAGCGTCCGCAATTACTTTGATGGGATGTACAAGTGCCCAGGAAAAAGAAGCGATGCAGAAGATAGTATTTTCTAACGCTGAGGCTATAGAAGGATGCGTACTAGTAGAAGATGTAACATGCAAAACAATCAGGGTTAACCAGGGAGATGTTTGTACTTCTTGGTTACAAAAAAGGGCTGTGCGAAGAGGTGGAACCCATGTGGTTAAGGCTTCTTCAATGGCGCAATTTGGCGATATCTATATGCCTAACGGAGTATCGGCAGGTAAGGCTGTAACAGGCACGCATATCCCAGCGAAAATCTATAACTGTAGTGCTGCCAGCAAATAAGCGCTAACATCCCCAGGGAGCAAGTCACATTATCACTTGCTCCCCGGCAGTATTCTTTAACATTCCGATCAACTCAAACTATAAATTCTTGCTTACCCCAATTTTAAGCTACTCCTTGAAAAAAAGCCCTAAAGAAGAGAGAATTTCTAGAATTTATTTTTTTCTTCGCCACTAGATAATTGCAGCAACTTTAATGAAATATAGATAGTATGACTTATCATACAACGGTTATCGACTCACTAAGACACCGCGATCCAAGTCTCTGCTTCCCCATCGATTACAGCGATCAACTGATTGTTACTGAATGGAGCTAATTCCAGCTCATCTGAATATTTGGAAATAACAAGTTCAGCAGCATCCTTAAACGGTTGGTTTCCATAGTGAGGTAAGGGATAGAAGTGCACAAGATTTAACCCTTCATAAGACTCTAGATTCTTCGCTGCATCGGGGTTATCCATCTCCTGAATATACGCGATATTCGGCGAGAGGATTACAGTACCTGCCGACTCACCTATATAGGGCTTACCCAGCCTAATCTGCTCCAACAAGATTTTGTCTGCCCCACTTCGCCTAAGTTCTTGAAGTAGGAAATAGGTGTTACCACCAGTTACATAGATATACTCATTGTTTTGCAGCTTATCTTTAATCTCATCCACTGAAGCCTTAGACACTTCCAATTCATCTACAATAAGACCTAACTGCTCCAGTT
Organism: Microbulbifer maximicatervae (SeqCode); assembly: GCF_052467325.1. Lineage (NCBI taxonomy): Bacteria > Pseudomonadati > Pseudomonadota > Gammaproteobacteria > Cellvibrionales > Microbulbiferaceae > Microbulbifer > Microbulbifer maximicatervae (SeqCode). Next base: position 4,703,149 of record NZ_CP174310.1, on the reverse strand, counting down.
CCTTCTTAGCATCTTCCACATAAAAAGTGATCTCTTCGGGAATGCTTGCAGTAGGGATGAATGTAACCCTCTTACCTTCAAGCCGCTTATCAAAACTCGCGATCGCGCTCGCGACCTCGGCAAAATACGAAGTCAAAAATAGCTTGGCCATATATTTTAATCCTTTAAAGTACTTAATTAATCAATTACTTGATATCGATATAGTTTACTCGAGATGTGAACAGGTCAATAAAGATGTATCACATTATCCGATTATGTATGGAGGGCCCAATATTATTTTTTTATTATCTCGCAGCAAAATCATCAATTACCGATTCCACCTTGAAAGTGGTCAACTTTGTCACTAAATCCAATAATAAATGGCGAAGCTTCTCCCCCCTGATTTTTACAAGAATGTTTATATCAGGCTGGTTTGACTATGAATTTCAACAATATTTATAAGCAGCTAAAGCCAAGTTTAAAGTATGATCTAAGTGGAACTAACAGGTAACCAAAATCACTTCTTTATCATTCACTATCTTGGCATCTCTCATAGAACCAGAAGCACAAGCAAGCAAAATCTGTAAGATCCATATTACATAAAGATTCGGCAGCTTAACTTTTGTACCATTTACCTAATGGTAGGAGCCAATTAGCATACGCAAAATGGAAGGGGAGATAAGTCGCTCCAGAGGCTGCGGCTCTTACTGCCCTTGTTTATGATGCATTTTTCGTACACGATCTTTCGGAGTAAGCACTCTTGCTCCCGAATCTACCTGAATCCCACCAGTGGTATCTAACCATTTAGCAAAAAACGAATATATTTTGGTATAGCCTTCCCAGCCTTTAAAGTAGCCGAAAATCGCAGCCACGATATAAACCACAAACAAAGTACAAAAGAATATGGCTTCACGGTCAGGAAAAAACAGCTCTCCCATACCTTCTTTGGGGTTTACCCCCCGGGCGAACCCCATAATTAAAATCACATTAGAAAAAAGCAGAAGAGTTACCGGGATACAGCCTAGCATTATCCCTCGAGCAATTTTCTCCGGTTTTGTTGGCTGATACATGTATTGCACCGATGATTAAAATCGATTGACTGGAAGGCAAGGCGTGATAGGAATTTTAGGCAAAAAAAAGGGCCTAAAAGGCCCTTTTTTTATTTTTGCGAGTTCTGGATAAGAGATTTTCCATCTCTTCTCGCACCCTTTAATAGACAAGGGAAATTTGGTGGAGCTAAGCGGGATCGAACCGCTGACCTCAACACTGCCAGTGTTGCGCTCTCCCAGCTGAGCTATAGCCCCAAATTTTATTGCCTGACGTTTCCGTCGAAAGCGGGGCGCATTTTAGCAAGGTTTAGGCCCCTGTCAACAGAAAAAATAACTTTTTAATCAATTAGTTAGCTGCTGACACCGCAGGCCCCCGGAGGCTGCCGCTTCCAGGGGCTCACCAACGCGAATCAGCCTTACTTGAGTCCAGCGTACTCTTTTTCCCAGCGCTTCAGCACCTTCTTCCCGGCACCGCCCAATACGTCGATCGCCTGGCGCAGGCGGGCGCGGCTGAGGTCGGGGCCCAGGAGCACCATGGCTTCCATCACGGAGAAGGACGCAGTGGTGCCGCTGATGGCGACAAACAGCGGGGCATTAAAGTCTTTCAGCTTGATTTCCATAGCCGCGGACAGGGCTTTCACTGCCTGGAAGATACTGTCCTTGTCCCAAGCGCGCAGGGCTTCCAAGCGCCACAGGGCAAATTGAAGCAGCTTCTTCTGGTCATCCAGAGGCAGCTTGTTACCGCTGAAGCTGTCTTCGGTCAGGGGCAATTTGCCAGAGGCGAGGAAGCTAACCAGCGGTGCAAAGTCACCGAAGGTTTCCATGCGCTCTTTCGCCTGGGGCAGAACCTTAAGCAGGTTGTCCCGGTTAAACATCCACTCGGTGAGGCGATCGGCGAGTTGCTCGTTTTCCAGTTCGCGAATCCACAGGCCGTTCAACCAGGACAGCTTCTCTACATCGAATACCGGGCCGCCCAGGGAGACACGCTGAATATCGAAGTGCTCCAGCATCTCATCGAGGGAGAACTTCTCGCGCTCATCTGGCATGGACCAGCCCATACGGCCGAGGTAGTTAAGCAGTGCTTCGGGCATAAAGCCGGCGCGCTGATAATACAGGATAGAGGTGGGGTTCTTGCGCTTGGACAACTTGGTCTTGTCTGGATTACGCAGCAGCGGCAGGTGGCAGAGCACCGGCATTTCCCAACCAAAGTATTCGTACAGCAGTTTGTGCTTGGGTGCGGAGTTGATCCACTCCTCACCGCGCAGTACGTGGGTGATCTCCATCAGGTGATCATCCACCACGTTCGCCAAGTGGTAAGTAGGCATACCATCAGACTTGAGCAGAATTTGTGCGTCTACCTGGGCCCAGTCGATTTCAATAGTACCGCGTAGCAGATCTTCCACTACGCAGGTACCGCTTTCAGGCACATTCATACGCACTACATAAGGTGCTCCCGTAGCGCGTCGCTTTTCAACTTCCTCTTCCGGCAGAGCCAGGTCACTGGGCTTCAGTGAAGTGCGGCCCGCTTCACGCAACCCCTCACGGAGTTGCTCCAGTTCTTCCGCTGTTCGGTAGCAGTGGAAAGCATGCCCTTTTTGTACCAGCTCTTCGCAGTAAGTTTTGTAGATATCGCCACGCTCACTCTGCCGATAGGGGCCGTGGGGGCCGCCCACATCCGGTCCTTCCTGCCAATCCAGTCCGAGCCAACGCAGGCTGTCGAGAATGGCTTTCTCCGATTCCGGAGTACTACGCTGCTGGTCGGTATCTTCAATACGCAATACAAACTGGCCGCCTTGCGCTCGGGCAAAACACTGGTTAAAGAGGGCAATATAGGCAGTACCAACGTGGGGATCACCAGTTGGAGACGGTGCTATTCGGGTTCTTACGGTCATGATAAACCTGATTGATAAATGAAGGACTGGTTAAACCGCAGGATTATAGCGCTGGCCGGCCTCTTGGCACAGGCGGGGTTTTCTCCTCAATAAGAGCATTTACGCGCCATAAATTCATTATTACAGCCTATAGGCGTGACATGCATCACGAAAAAAGTATTATTGCCGCCACCAAGAAGGAATGGCTTGACTGACTTATTTCCCATATTTTGCAGGGGTTTCCGCGAGCCGCTTCTCCCTAAAAACGATAAATTAATCGCTCAGGACGGCATACCATGCAAAAAAATGTAGTTCGCACACTGTTTTCTGCTATTGCAGCAGGTACCCTTTTCAGCATTTCTGCCGCTTCAATGGCCGCTACTGATAGTGCAAGCAGTGATATCACCCTCTCTTTCACTCCCACAATTGAGATCACTCGTGTAGACAACCTCACGATTACCGATCCCACTTTGGGTACCGATGCCGTAGGCACCGAAGATTTCTGTGTGGGTGGCCTCGGGTTCTCCACCTATAGCATCACTTTCGACAGTAATGACTCAGTAAATGATACTGAGTTCACCCTCACTGACGGCACCAACAATGTCCCTTACAGTGTTGGTTTTGATAACAGCACCTCCGGTACTTTTACTACTGTTACCGAAGGCGATGCGCTGACAGGCCAAATCCGGAATATTGCTTCCTGTGGCTCCAGTGATAATGCGCGCTTCCAAATCACTGTGGCCAACAGCGATTGGGAAACTGCAACTGTGCTAAATGGCACCACCTATACCGATACCCTGCTGATCACTGTCGCCTCCGAGTAAGAGTAAAGAGTGGCTGGCCCTGCCAGCCATAGCTCAATATGGCAGGACGTCATCTGGAGCGCCTTGCGCTGGCTTTGTGTCTGGTGCAAGCCTCCTGCCCCGATGCCCTTGCAGCGACCGCAGCGACTTTCCTGCTGGAAACCTCTGCTCCTGAAGGGTTTGATGATCTCACCGAACCCCAGCAACTCGTGGTGGATCTCTACTACGGCGGCCGGGAAATTGGTGCTGCGCAAGTCACAATTGACCCGCGCTTTGTTCGCTTTAACTCTCCGTCTGAGGTACTCGAACTATTGCCCGAGGTTCGCGATACCGAGCGAATTATCTCCATCCTCGAACGACCGCAAACAAGAAACAGTCACCATGTATGCCGCTCAAACCGGCAAATTGGCTGCGGCTACTTAATGCCCTCGGAGTTTGCCGTTATTTACGATGAGCAGCTCTACCGGCTGGATCTTTTTTTCTCAAAAGAACTGTTGCCACAACAAGCGGCAATCAATGATCCCTATTTGCCGGAAGCGAGTTCTGACTTCTCTGTCGTACAAAACCTGAGCGGTTCCTGGAGTGGGGTTGAAAGTGATTGGGGCCCGGACAGCTATAGCGCTGCATTAAATGGCAACACCATAGTGAGCTTTGGTGAGAGCGCACTGCATTCACAATGGTCTGTGGCCTCAGAGCAGGACAGCCGGATCCATAATCTGTATTGGAGTCGGGATTTTCGGGGGCAAGCCTATTCGGCCGGCCTTTTACAACCCCAGGGAGGCTTTGGCTATTTCCGGCCTCAGGAAGCGATCTATGGCGTAGAGCTACGCACTTCCCAGCGCACCCGAACCGATATCAGTTATCAACAGGGAGCGCCGGTTGAAATTAATATGCCCGTGCGCGGTAGAGTCGAGGTATATCGGGATGAACGACTTATCCACACCGAACTACTGGAGGCCGGCAACCGCCTGTTAAATACCTCTACCCTACCCCACGGCGCCTACGATATTGAGGTGCGCACCTACGATGAAGCGGGGCGGGTATTAAGCCGGCATATCGAATTCTTTGCCAAGGATTCGCTATTGCCAGCCCCAGGCGAGTGGTTTTGGAGCTTGCAGGCAGGTTTGCCCACCCGCAGTTTTTGGGGCGACACTCTGCCGGACCACTACGAAGAAGGAATTGTTACTGCCTCTGTCGCACGCCGTTTAACGACCGGATTGGGTCTTTTTGTTTCTGGCGCCGCAACCGAGGAGCAGCAATTGTTGGAAATCGGCGGTCGCTGGATTGGCGAAGGCGTTGAAGTCTCCCCAAGCTTGGTGACATCCGGTGATGGACGCAGCGGATACCGATTGCAGGCATTACTTAAAATGCCCTACGGGACTTTTAGTGCAGTAAAAACTGAGCTGGATGCCAATACAACGCCGTTCAATAACGATAAATATACATTGCTGCCGGGCAGCTATTCCCAAACAAGTCTGAGTCTGCGCACAGCAGTATTGGGCGGACAGCTATCCCTAAGATTCAGCGAGCGGGACCAAAACCAACTCCCCGACAGCATCAACAACGGCGATTCACTGAGCAGTGCCCAGAAGTTAAAAACCCTTGAGTTCCGCCACCCCATTTTTAAGAGCACCCATTGGCTCAGCAACGCCACTCTGTCCCACAGTGATGCAGACGGCGAGCAATACACCAGTGTGGAGTTCCAGTTTCGAATGCGCTCCAAACACTGGCAACACACCGCTAATCTCTATAGCGACAACAGTGAACAAAGCACTAGCAGCGAGCGATTTGCACTGCAAAGCCGCTGGTACGACCGGGATTTATGGGCGGCTGAATTTGAGCAGCAGCTTTCTGTGGAAGCATCCCCAGAAGCCAATTACCTGGAGGCCCGTACGCATTTAGCGGGACATCACGGATATTTGAATACTGCAATTGGGCTTTACGATGATGATGAAGGCCGTGCGATCAACTACCTCGGAGGATTCAGCACCAACCTGATTGCCACAAAAAATTCCCTCAATTGGGGCGGTGAGCGAAATCTCCAGAGTGCGGTTATCGTAAATATCGAAGGCAGTGAAGATAAAGATTTTGAAGTTTTGGTCAATGGCAGCCGCCGTGGATACGCCAAAGGCGGCACAACGTCAGTGATTAATTTACCGGCTTATCGCAGTTACGATCTTTCCCTACGGCCCCTCGAAGAGGGCTTTTTCGATTACCGGGAAACCTCCGAAACCATTACCCTGTATCCGGGCAATGTGGGCGCCAGCAGTTACCAGATACTGCCACAAATCCTGGTGCTGGGCCGAGTAACCAGCCTTGGCCAGGGGCTGGCAAATACAGAAATAATCATTGGCGAACACTCAGCGCAAACTGACCAATACGGCGTTTTCCAAATGGAATTCCACGGTGAACATAACACCATCCTAAATACAGAAGTTCGCTGGGGAAATTGTAAAGCCTCAATCGAAGCCGCTTCATCGGGCGATAGCTGGCTCAACCTGGGAACCATAGAAGAGTCAGAGGCCAACTGCCAGACTGGGCAAATAGCAGAGGTAAGCCGTGTCCATAACTAAGAAGCTGCACAAACTTGGCCTGACCTCTGCGCTGTTGATTCCGCTATTTAATATACCAGTACAAGCCCAGGTAAATTGCTCCAGCAATAACGATTTGCGAGTTTGTGGCTTGGAAGATTCACACACTATTGATTACGAATCAGAACCTAAAGAAATTCAGTTTACTACCCGAAGCCTGCTGGGAAGCTGGACCCTGCGCTACGATGTAGAAGTGAGTCCGCTCAGTGGATCCACTTTCGCACTATTTGCGGACAGTGGTGAACAGCTGGATATTGATATTTCATTTCGAGCCAATAACGGCACCACGGAAACACTCAGTCCAGGAACTCAGTCCGCTACTTTTGCCGGCACCAGCGACGATGCAGATACTTATTTAGTGATCGAGCTAGACAGCAGCCAAATACCCTCTTCCAGCCGCTACTCCGCCAGCTTTGAGATGACACTGAATAATTATTTTATTATTTGGACTGCCGGCACCGAAACAGTTCAGTTTGACATTGTGCTGGACGTAGAGCCAAACATCGCCATTCGCAATCTGGGTGATATTGACCTCAGCAACAGTGGCACCCTGTTTGGACAGGCCATTGAGGGCAGTGAGGACTTTTGTGTTGGCGGTATAGGATTTAGCGGTTACACAGTAAACCTGTCCAGCGCCAATGGCAGCACCGGGGGATCAGGCAGCAGTGCCTATGAATTGGGGGGAAACAGTGAACAAATCCCCTACAGCGTAGCCTTCTCAGACAATCTGGCTGCAACTTCAGGCATTTCCCCAGATAGCCAGGGAGATATCTCCGGCAGCTTTAGCCGAACTTCGGATGAAAACTGCCTTTCTGATAATGCGCGAATTTATATTTCCATTGCGCCCTCAGACTGGGAAAACGCGGGCGAACCTCTCTACACCGATGCACTCACAGTAACAGTGAGCAGCCAATGAGCTAAATACAAAATAATCCTTTAATCCGCCCAGCCTGCTATAGGCAAGCAACCAATTCTAATTAGCCACTAAGAGGAAAACGAACCCGCTCACTCTGCTGCCCTCGTAGTAAAACTTCCAGCTCACCGCCAACGGGTTTACCCGTTACTTCGATACTGGTGCCAGCGTATAACCGACCGGTGGCCTCAAGTTTTTCACACTTCTCTTCAGTCACACAATGACGTACTTCCACGACTTCTACATTAATATTGCCACTATTCGTGAGTCGGTAATTATCCCCTTCAGCCACTAAATCAATTTTATAAGCTCCGCCTTTTGGCTGCACAAATACCAATGCCTGATAAGCTACAAGGATTTTTAGTGCCGTTCTGTCACTCTTTATATCACCTACAACAGGTTTAAAAGTCACCCGGTAGACTTTTTCCTCTTCAAGATCTCTATCCAAGGCCATTAAGCGAAAGCGCTTTCTCTCTCCGGGGGCCAAGACAGCTCTTGCGGGGCTGACAAGGAGTTTAAATTCATCAGGATTGATCACCCTGACTCGACTCTCGTTACCCTGCCCCGGGTTATCTACACGAAAGATCTCAGTCTGGACATAAAGAGTTTCATCATCAGGGTTACTAACAAGAACATCGTCCCGTGCACTAGGGCCATCCTCAAGGTAGAGGACAATTTTATCCACAGTCATAGCAGCCATCACTGGCTGAGCGGCCAAGAGCAGAAGGGGAATCAGTATTTTCTTCATAAAGAATGAACGGTTTTAGAGCGTCTTATAATGAACGCAATATCAGCTTGTTTTGTTCACAAGTCAAACCAGAGATCAGGACGCCGTTTCATTAGAACACCTTCATCCTGCCAGAAGCTGAGGACGCAGTATCAAAACTCTCACACCCTCATAATGAAGAGTTCATCCATTGCTACAAAGTATTACCGGCAATACAAGAGAAACTAATGGCGGGAGAAACCACAAATTGTCTGAGTGGCGCCTTATCAACAAGGCAACCATTAATACCCCTTGATGCAGTAGACTTAGAGGCTTACTGATTGCTCCCCAGTCTTACATTTCCTCCCTGTGAACCTTGCAACAGCGGTGGCACCGTCTATTTTTCCTGTATGACCCAGCTCCAGGCAGGGTCCGGTTCATCTCTGGGGCAAAGGCCAAATTACGCCCAATTCCAGACGACAATAAAACCCGCATTTCGGACCAGATTCACATGTTAATTGCTCATCGCGGCGACAAGACCCGCCAACCAGAGAATACAATCGCCGCTTTTGAAGCGGCTCATAATCTGGGGGCCTGCGCTATCCAGTGCGATATTCGCTTCAGTGCTGATGGTACCCCCTGGTGCTTCCACGAGGATAGCCTGCATATTCCCGGCAATGACCAGTCACAGGTATTCCACTCCCTCAGGGATTCACAGCTGCATCATCAATCGATCAATCGCTTTATTGAGCTAGTGGATTGGGCCAGCTGCCACCGCCACTTGGATTGGTTTATCGGAATCTCTCCAGCAAATATTGCCGCCACTGGTTTTGCCTCGGCAGTAGAAAAGCTGATGGAACTTATGCGTAGTGAAAGCGAGTCCTTCGCACTCCTTACCGAGGACTGTCGCAGCCTGCGTGCAGCTCGCAATATGGGTTGGCACAGGGTGGCCCTTGAGTTGAAGAGCGTATCCCGTTGTCTGTCTGCAGATATCGTTACCCTGGCGCCAGAATATCTACTGATTTGCGATAACCAGGTTGAGTGTGAGGAGTTGCCCCCTGGACCATGGCAATGGGTAGTTTATGAAATTAACTCAACCGAAGAGGCTGTACTCTGGCGCAAGCGGGGCGCTCATCATATCCTCACTGGTAATCTACCGCTACTGATGCGCTCCAGGGAAGCGAGTGATGTCTACGGATTTTGACGTTCTGGTCGTCGGCGCTGGTATCCAGGGTGCCGGAGCGGCTGAAGCATTAGCTGAAAGTCATTATTCAGTTGTCATACTTGAGCAGCTGGGCATAGCAGCCGCCACTTCCTCTCGCTCGTCAAAACTTATTCACGGTGGTTTGCGGTACCTGGAAAGTGGTCAATTCCGCCTGGTCTATGAATGCCTGCGGGAAAGAAAGTGGCTACTGGATAATAAGCCTGAACTTGTTCGAATGGTTCCGTTTTATATCCCTGTCTACGAGCACAGCAAAAGGCCCGCCTGGATAGTGCGCCTGGGGTTGAGCCTGTACAGCGTGCTATCAGGGCTTAGTAACAGCGACTCCCGTTTTCGTAAACTCCCCCGCGCCCAATGGGACAGCCTACCGGGTTTAAACAGAAAGGGGCTAAAGGCCGTATTTCGTTACTTCGATGCACAAACCGATGATGCCGCTTTAACGCGCGACGTTGTAGCTTCAGCTGTCGCCCAGGGCGCCCAGATTATTTGTCCTGGTAGTTTAGTAGGCGCCGAAGTCACCCGAGACCATGTTCGGATCGATTATGTGGCAAACGGAAAACTTAACACTCTCCGCACCCGAGCATTGGTCAATTGCAGCGGCCCCTGGGTAGCCAACACCAACGCTCGCTGTACGCCTCCGGTAGCTATTCCCCCTATTGACTTAGTGGCCGGCACCCACATTTTGTTACCTCTATCACTGGGAGACAAAATCTATTACGTAGAAGCCGATGACGGACGTGCAATTTTTGTAATGCCCTGGCAGGACAAAACTCTGGTAGGAACCACAGAACGCCCCTATTTTGGGGATCCTCGAGACGTGACTCCTACACTCGAAGAGGAGAGTTATCTTTTACAGGCTATACAGAAGTATTTTACTCAAGCCCGCGAATTGAATGGGGAAGACATTTGTGAGAGCTACGCTGGACTGCGAGTACTCCCTGAGGTTGAGAAAAGCCCTTTTGCACGATCACGAGAGTCAATTATTTGCTGTAATAATGATAAGAATCCACGAATCCTGGCCGTAGCGGGTGGCAAATTAACCAGCTATCGTGCTACCGCACGCAAGATAGTAAAAAAACTGAGCCCTACACTCAGCAATGGCCACTCCTCACCCACAAAAGATACCCCAATTAAAACAGAAAATAATTCCTCTGAAAGAGAAAGGAATATTTAAAACTGTTTTGAATAACATCTTTATTTCTAACAACACTCACCCCACACCACCCCAAAGTAATTAATTATCCCTCTCTACATTTATTGTGAAAATATCTAATCAGGTAGAAAGATCACCGCATAATCAAGTAGCTAACGACAGGTACTATAATGGCTGCTGATGCAATCACATGAAGTAATTTATTACCAGGCAAAATCATCGTAATAACGTCAGGTACAAAATACACTAACTGAATCAGAGCAATAAAGGTAATTAATGTAGAAAAATTCTTATCAAGGTGAACCATAGATAGACTCCCCTCCCACCAATAAAGACAAGAGGGGTTTTAAATTACTTTTGGCCTGCAGCAGTAAGATAGCTGTTATATACCCATCGATAAGTAGTGTGTTGAGCTAATATGCCCCCAAGTTCCGTACCGTGATCACTTCGCCAATCACCCATCATCTCTGCCAACACGGATGACCAGGCAGCAACTTTAACGCCCACCTGCGCCATAGGATGCATAGCAGCTTGTGTCACTGTACTATTCCAAGTACCAGAAGCATCCACTACGGTATATACATCATACCCTTCGGCTACAGCAGAGATAGCGGGAAACAGGCAGCTCTACCCAAGCGGCAGACCGACTAGGTATACCAAAAGCCAACATAAGCAGGAAAGTAGCCCGCCTGGAAGATCAGCTATCAGTCAAACTCCTGGAACGGTCCACTCGCTCTCAAACCTTAACGGAAGCAGGTAGCAAGTATTTAAATCACTGTAAGCATATTGAAAAAGAGATGATACTGGCCGAAGCAGCAGAACCCGAAATCCTGCAGATTCATCGAGGCCCAATTAAAGTAGGTACTTCAATTACAATTGGGCAGCAAATCCTAAAACCCACACTAGCTAAATTTTTGCACTTTTACCCCGAAATATAAATGAACCTGAGCTTGGTTAATCACAAAGTCGATTTGATCGAAGAGGGCTTTGACGTGGTGATTCGGGTGGGGCAATTGGATGACTCCAGGCTAATCGCGAAACCTCTTGGACACGCATGCCGGAAAATCTATGCTAGCCCAACCTATCTTAAAAAGTATAGAAAACCTACGAACGCTAAAGATTTGAAGCGTCAACAATGGCTATTTATGAATGCCATGCGTAAGACTCCTAAAATAATTTTGCAGAATGGAAATAATTGGTATCTATGCACTGTACCCACAAAATCGAATCAAGGTTGCTAAAGTCAGCGCATTTGTCGAGTTTCTATCAGAGGTATTTAAACAGAAAGAACTTTGCACTACCTTGCCGCGAGGATACCCGGCATAAAGTGTTATTGCCCATCAGGGCAGCTATCAGCTTCTCCATGCAACCAATCAAGTATTTGGGCGCAGCAAATGTCCGGGTAGTTTAGATTGACGGCTTACAGGGAGTGAAATTACCTTCACTTGCATGCACTTCCAGATAGGGTATACGTTTTACATCCCATATAATGGCGGGCTACTCTGTTTTTATTAGTCTGTTACACCGTAGTTTATGTCCGATTTTAGCCCCCATCGCTTTTGTACCGCACCACTTCTCGATTGGAGCGACCGCCATTGCCGCTATATGTGGCGCCTATTGAGCAAGCATGCACGCCTGTATTCGGAAATGGTGACCACCGGGGCAATACTGCATGGTGACCAACAGCGACATTTGCAATTTGATGCAGCTGAACAACCTGTCGCCCTGCAGTTGGGGGGCAGTGACCCTCAAGAACTGGCTGAATGCGCCCGTATCGCCGAGGAATGGGGCTATAGCGAAATCAACCTTAACTGTGGCTGCCCCAGTGACCGAGTCCAGTCCGGGCGTTTTGGTGCCTGCCTTATGGCGGAACCGGATGTGGTAGCCGCAGGACTCACTGCCATGCGGGAAGCGGTATCTATTCCGGTTACCGTCAAGCACCGTATCGGCATCGACGATATGGAAGACTACCCAGGCCTGACCCGCTTCGTGGAGGCCCAGGCCAATGCCGGTGTGGATACCTTTATCGTCCATGCGCGCAAAGCGTGGCTAAAGGGGCTAAGCCCCAAGGAAAACCGCGAAATTCCTCCACTCAATTACGACATGGTTTACCAGTTGAAGAAGGATTACCCCCAGCTACAAATTGTTATTAATGGGGGGATCAATTCAATTGAGGAATGCCAGCAACATTTAAGCCACGTGGATGGTGTTATGCTGGGGCGCGCGGCTTACCAAACCCCGACAATCCTGGCCCAGGTGGACAGCCAATTATTTGGCGGTGAAACAGGCCCGGATGCCATCCAGGTGGTAGAGCAGATGCTGCCCTATATCGAGCAGGAAATGCAGCGCGGACAGCGCTTGAATCATATCACCCGGCATATGCTCGGGTTATTCCAAGGGCTTCCTGGTGCTCGGCGCTTCCGCCGCTATTTGAGCGAAAATGCCCACAAGCCGGGGGCGGGTCCCGAGGTGCTTGAACAGGCACTCGCCCAGGTCACCCAAGCCGCCTAAACCGCTTTCAATATGTAGACCAGTGAATAATTAAGGGAGGAACCATGAACAAGTTGGAGCAACTCAAACAGCGCAGCCAGGTTGTAGCAGATACCGGAGACATTGAAGCGATTCGCCGATATTGTCCTCAAGATGCAACAACCAATCCCTCCCTACTGTTTAAGGCCGCCCAGCTCCCTCAGTACGACAACCATATCGCCGAGGCACTTCAGTGGGCCGAAAGCCACCAGGGTGGCTCGAACGCGGAAAATATTGCACGCCTGGCCGCCATCAAACTGGCTGTCAGCATCGGCACGGAAATCTTGCAGTTGGTGCCCGGGGTGGTATCCACCGAGGTCGATGCTCGCCTCTCCTTTGATACCCGCGCTACTATTGACTACGCACGCCACCTGATCACCCTCTATGAACGCGCAGGTATTGCCAAAGAGCGGGTATTGATCAAGATCGCGTCGACCTGGGAAGGCATTGCTGCCGCATCAGTACTGGAGCGCGAGGGAATCCACTGCAACCTGACCTTGTTGTTCAGTCAATCCCAGGCGATTGCCTGTGCCGAAGCCGGGGTAACTCTGATCTCCCCCTTCGTCGGTCGAATCCTCGATTGGCATATCGCCAACAGCGGCCGCGAGTCATTCCCTGCGGAAGAGGACCCGGGCGTAATCTCGGTGCGCAATATCTATGAGTACTACAAGTCCCGGGATTACAAAACCATTGTGATGGGCGCCAGCTTCCGCAATACCGGAGAGATTGAGGCCCTGGCTGGTTGCGACCGACTGACTATCAGCCCCCAGCTGTTACAAGCCCTGGAGGACAGTGAGGCACCTCTCGCTGCTGGCCTGCCACCAGTACCCGCATCCAAATCCCGGCCGACACAGGATCTGGCTGAAGCCGAATTCCGCTTTCAATTGAATAGCGATGCCATGGCCACTGAAAAGCTTGCCGATGGCATCCGGAACTTTGTGAAGGATCAGGAACGTTTAGAGCTATTGTTACAGAACCGAGTAAAGGGACAGCAGGAAATTCATGCTGCAACAAATCCGTAAACTGTTTGAGCAGATAGGAAATAGTGTTGATGTTGAAGCACGTGATGAAAAAGACGTGCGGATGATCAGCGCTGCGCTGTTAGTCGAGGTCGCCACTGTCGATCAAAAGCTCGATGAGTGTGAGCGTGAAACGCTCACACAGCTCTTATGCCAGCACTACTCTCTCGACCAGACTAGTGCCACAGAAATAGTCAGTGAAGCTATTGGCCAACGGGACAGAGCCACATCCCTGTTCGAGTTCACCCAGGCGGTGAATGAACAGTTCAGCGAGAGAGATAAATACCTGCTGATTTTGCAGATGTGGCAGGTAGCTTTTTCAGATGATGTTATCGAGGCTTTCGAGGAGCACCTGATTCGCAGGGTGGCAGAGCTAATTTATCTGCCACACGGACTCTTCACCAAGGCACGCGCCGAAGCGAGGGATATGAAGCGTTGCTAAGAAAGGGAGATTTCCAGAACTGGGGATTAGAAGAGAATAAGCGCTAGTGATAATGCGCCGAAGATTTGGCAACCGGGGAACATTCTCGCTCCAGGGTATGTACCAAGTCGCGAAAAGTCTCGGCGTTTTGCTCGTTCATGCTCATCAATACCCGGTGAGCTTCCAGCACCTTTTCCCGCGCAGCACACTCGTCGGGGCTATTACATACCAAAGGCGTGGTGGGTACGCTCATATCGTGGACCGTATCGCTGATTTCAACCAACGAATCAAAGCCCATAGCGTCCAATAGATGGCGGATACCTTTACCCGCAGAGAATACCAGCGGCTTATCACAGCCCCGCTCCAAAGCGCGAATAGCAATCTTCGCCATCAGGCCGAGGGTCGTACTATCAACACCTTCTGCACCACCGAGATCAAATGCCACTCCGGCAAAGTCACCCCGTGCAAACATGTTGTCGATAAAGCTATCAAATGAGGTACAAAGGTTGAGACGAACATCGCCTACTAACTTGATGACGTAGATGCCCTGGTGGGCCCCAACCATAATTTGCCCGGACTGCATAACAACCCCTGGCTCACCCGAATACACCTTTTGATAGAAGTGCAGGCGGATGGCAAAAGTTCACTGGTAGAGAACACAATAGCATTTGACGTTTTTGGCGCCTAGTGCAATTTTGTGCATAAAGTGGGCGGAGCTTACTCCTGACTATGCAGACTGACAAGTGCGATAAAGCACAAAATTCGACTTCATAGTCGAAGACTATCGATAGAAGTTTTGGGCATTACTGGCGGCCTAAAGTGAGAATCGTAATATCGTCCGGAAGGGCACCAAAAGTATCCATTTTTAGAGACTGACAAAGCCTGTCGAGTTCTCCCCCACTCTCTGAAATAGCCTGCAAAAGCTGGGCCTCTTTATCGAGCAGATCGCCCTGTAATAATTCAAGTACACCGTCTGAACAAGCGACCAGGCGCCAAGCGGGCGGCAGCTCAGCACGCATCACTTGCCAATCACCCCGTTCAAAAATACCCAGGGGACGCCCTTTTCCCGGCAACCAGTCTGCACCCGCCTCACTAACCAGGGCCGGCATCGGTATTTGCCCGGCGACGGCATAGTGCAATTGCCGGGCACTACTATCCACAACCCCGACAAACATACTGGCGTGCTTGCCCAATTTTGTGGATAACAACTCCCCATTGACCAGGTTAAGGACATCCAATAAGTCATCACTGAGAGAGTCCAGCTGGGCAAATAAGGGGCGCTCCCGCAAGCGATGCATAATGCTGTGCTTAATCAGGGCAGTAACCAGCGCAGAAGAGACACCATGGCCCGACACATCGACCAGATAAAAGGCTACAAAGCGCTCACCAAATAAGCCGTAATCAACAAAATCACCGCTCAGGTACAGGGAGGGAACCAGCCGGTAGGATGCTTCCACACCGCTGGGGTAGTGATAGGGGGTACGGGGAAGTAAATGCTGTTGTAATAAACGGCCAGCTTCCTGGTCCCTGCGCAGCAGCTCCACATGATCCCGCAGTTCACTGTTGCGACGCTCCAAGGTCACTTTATATTCGCGGTTCTGCTTCGCCAGGTTTTCTTCACCGCTGATACGGCAGATCATACGATCAATAGCCGCTGCTTCTTCCAGGGGTTTAACCAGGTAGTCTTTAGCTCCAAGGCGCATCGCTTGGAGTACATCATCGGTAGCGCTATCTGAAGCAATAATTACCGCAGCCACTTCTGGAGCTATGCGCTTTATCCGCCGCAACACTTCCAGCCCACTCATATCCGGCAAATAGCGATCAATCAATACGATATGGAAAGCACCGGGGCTGAACTGGTCGATGCCATCTTCCCCGTTGTTGGCAACACTTACCTGGAAGCCAAAACGCGAAAGCGCCCCTCGCAAAAAATTGCGGGAGCGCTCATCGTCGGTAAGCACCAGGCTACTGGGGCCAGCCATATAAGGGCTCTAAGGCTTATTCGCCTTAGGTGACAGCTCAGTAATCGGAAGCTTCTTCCACCTCACCCTGATCAATTGCCTCTGCAGCCTCTTCTTCTGTTTGAACATCCATTTCACCATCGACAATCAAGTAGTCGCGACGCTGTAGATATGCATCTCGCAAGAGTACATAACGGTCACCGTGCAAGAGGGACTCCGCTTGCAGCAGGCTAGCACGGCTTTGAATAATATCTGTCCCCTTCAAAGCATATTTGGTTGCGTCATGATCTACATAAGTTAAGGGGTTAGTGTAGTAATCCACTACCTTAGCAGGGGTATCCCGAACAGTAGATGGCCCCAGCAGTGGCAAAACCAGATAGGGACCGGAGGGCACGCCCCAAACAGCCAAGGTCTGGCCGAAGTCCTCACCATCCCCCTGTTCCAGGCCCATATGTTGAGCAACATCCAGAACGCCAACAATGCCCACAGTGGAGTTCACCAGGAAACGACCGGCGTCATTACCCGCTTGTCCCCATTTACCCTGCAAGACGTCATTAAAGGTATTGGTAACTTCACGCAGATTGTCGAAAAAGTTGCTGACACCATGCTGCACGAAAATCGGGGTAATTTGGCGATAGCTAACAGCGGCGGGCTTCAACACATAGCGATCTGCGCCATCGTTGAAGGAGAATATGGCCCGATTAAAACCTTCCCAGGGGTCGCGAAGTGATAAATCTTCGCCCTCGGCACCACCAAATTCATCGGCAGGATCAAAGCCGTACTCATCCTCGAGAGACAGGCCCCCGTCATCGGCACTGGCATCCTCTGCTCCGCTGGTATCTACCGCAGCCGGGTTTTGAGCTGCACCACCAAACGGATCTTGTTGCGCTAGCGCCCCTACTGGCATAACAGCTATCAGAGTTGCCATTAACCAGGGCGATAAAGTTTTGCTTCCAAGCACAACCCTGCTCCTCTTTTATCAAACTAGTGAGACCAAGGATTCTAACGCCCTAGTAATTCGTAAGCTACCCTCGGCAGCATAGCAGCTGGGATTTGCCAAAGATAAAGGAGTTTCAGGCAATCACCGGCTAAGCCTTTAAACCAGCAATAACCCCTTTATTCAGTAGTTTTTCCAATAAATCAGCACCGAAAGCAAGTAGGGAGTCACGACTAATATTGGGTAATTCCTGGGCCATCTGGTCCAAAATTTGTAAGCCCGTGTAATCGCCCGCAGAGACCAGCTGCAATAATCTGGCGGTGACGGCATTGATCTCCATAAAATTCACTTTGTCGGAACGATCCCGGTACACAAAAAGGAACGTCGGTAACTCCGGCGGCTCTTGGGGCTGAAAATCCGGCCCCAACCGATGCACTGGGTAGCGGTAGCTGAGGCTCCAGACAAGAGGGGAAACTACAGGAACTTGCTGTAAAACATCCCCCTCTATCGCCAGCCCTTCCGGTAATTCCACATCACTGACATCTAAAGCCAACTCTACCCACTCGTAGTGGGCAAGCTCCAACAGGAACGGAGGATCTTGTGGTTGTTCTCCCCGTTCGTTCTGTAAATATGAGAGAAACTCTTCACTGATCTGCAAAAAATACGGGCTAACGGATGTGTGTTTGTGGACAAAATCACGCACCATTTGATGCCAGTTTTCGTCGCTATAAAGACTGCGCAATACCGGGAATCCACTGGCAACAAAGGATTCAATATTGTTGTAAATCAAATCTCGATAAATAGCGACACGCCGGTCCTCAATTTCTGCCGGCGGCGCAACTTGATCCGGTGCGCGCAAATGGGCAGCAAAGTCCCGCTGCACACTTTTGAATGTCTCGGGCTTATCGACGACTGAGGACATAATTCTCTTCCACCTGGTGACTGGCCTGAATGGTTTTAATATGTCCTACTTCTTCAAGTAATTTGGGAATTGGCGGAATATTAAAATCCCGCTCAAGTAGCGTCGGCATCACACCGTGAATATCGTAGGCGCGATCGAGTAGTTCCCACACAGGATCAATAACCGGTGCACCATGGGTGTCCACCTTTAAATCCTCTGCCTCATCATAGTGCCCGGCAATATGTACGTAGCGAATTCTTTCAGTAGGTAGTGCAGATAGAAAGTCCAGCGCATCGTAGCGATGGTTAATCGAGTTTACATAAATATTGTTCACATCCAGAAGCAAATCACAATCGGCCTCTTCCAACACCGCATTTAAAAAAGCCAGTTCAGTCATCTCCTGGCCCGGCGCCGCATAGTAGGAGACATTCTCCATTGCAATCCGTTCTTCCAGTGCGTCCTGGACCATACGGATTCGCTCGGCAACATACATCACCGCTTCTTGCGTAAAGGGAATGGGCAATAAATCGTACAGATGGCCGTGATCTGAGCAATAACTCAAGTGCTCACTGTAACCGCGAATATTGTGTTGCTTGATAAATTTTTTAATGGCTGCAACCAATTCCATATCCAATGGTTCTGGTGCACCAATCGAGAGAGATAAACCGTGAAGTAAAAAGGGAAAACGTTCTGTATATTCCCTAAACCAGCGCCCATAGCGACCGCCAACACCAATCCAATTCTCAGGCGCTACCTCCAGAAAATCTACGGCATCTGTATCAAGGTTCTCACCCATCATTGAGCGGCGCAATCCAAACCCAGCACCTTCTACGGAAAACTCGCGCAACACTTTCAGGTCTCACTTTTTTCAGCGATCAATAAAAAACAGGGTGGATCGCTAAAGCGTATCCACCCTCTTTGAGTACAGCGAAAAATTACCCGCCACACTTACCTTCGCCGCACTTACCTTCTTTTTTCTTGCCTTCGCCGCACTTACCTTCGCCGCACTTGCCTTCTTTTTTCTTACCTTCGCCGCACTTGCCTTCGCCGCACTTACCCTCTTTCTTTTTATCATCACCATCGTGATCAGCCAGCGCCACGTTGTAGCCTGAGCTCAGGTCTGCTGCGGCAAAGGGGTTAGCATTGCTGTTGGCAGCAGATACATTCATAGCGGCAGTGGCGATAAACGCTGCGCCAACTGCGGCGGCTACAGGGGAAAGGTGCTTCTTGTTCATAGTGAATCTCCTAACTAGGTGTCCTTAGCAATAAAAAGTACAAGAGACTTTTTTCCACTCCGCAGAAGTATAATGCTGCGAAACAAAAATCAGTCATTGAATAGAACCCGCCACAAAATAACCGGTATCAAGGGGTCATTCTGGGCTCCAGGCCTGCTTTCAGTACTTCTGTCGGGCTCTCCATCAAATTCTTACACTTGATCAAAATTTTTTTTGTGATCTCTTTTCCATAGAGAAAATCAACCAAGCAAACCTTTCCCATCAATTTCTGCCCATGACTTGCTTAAGCGCTTGGATGACACCGGCATCAGGGTTTTTAGAGTCTGCGCGAATAAGGAAACACGAAATTCCTCCAACATCCAGCGAAACTCACGCAATTCTGCCTCTGCAGAGAGTTCTCTGGGTGAATATTTCTCCACTTGCGCCAAGTAAGGCTCCGCCGCCTTCTGGTATTCAACTTGCAGTTTTCGGTCACGGTTAGGGTCGAGAGCAGCCTTTTCCAAGCGCATTGCGATCGCCTTCAGATAGCGGCCGTACTGGCGCAGCCATGACAGCGGAGTATCAAACAGGCATCCTCGGTAGAAGAGCCCAGCCAGTTGCTGCTGGATATCCCCCACCGCCATTGCGACTGCCAGGTTTTTCTGCTGCTTGATTTGTTTGCGCAGTGGCACCAGCTGGGCCAGGGCCTTGACCAACAGATCACCAATCTCCTGGGCCACCCCCACCAAGTCACCGTCATTTTTCAAAGCGGCCAGGAATTCAGCTTCGGTGCGAGGCAACTCCTCTTTGGGCCAGAAAACTTCGCGGACAGCTGCCATCAATATGTCGTCAGCTACCTCCTCACGACGCCCCAAATCTGCTGCAGAAAGCCCCAGCTCCTTGCCTCGCAACAGCTCTTTGCGCAGATACTTCACCTTCTCCGGCAAGTGCAGCAGAGCCAAACGGCAAATACCGGCACGAGTAAGCCTGCGAGCCTCGCTGGGGTTATCCAGTAGCTTCAGGGAGACACTGTCTTTTCCTTCAACCAGTGCGGGGTAAGCCCGCACCTTGAGCCCACCCTGGTTGAGGGTATGGGTCTCTGGAAGATCACCGAAGTCCCAGCGGGAAATACCCTCCCGCTCAAAACTGTCGCCAGCTGTTGCCAGCCCCTGCTGTACCCGATCCCGGTAGCGCACCTGCAATAGGGCCAAATCCCGATCTTGATCCAGCAATTTACCGCCTTCATCCATTACCTGGATATTGAAACGGTAATAATCTTCCAGGGCCTGTTCCGCAGACTCCCACACCTCATCTGGCAGCTGCTGTGCTGTCTGGCGCTTCAGCTCCAGAGCCAACGACTGCCACAACGGGGTATTGTCTGCACGCAGTCGGGGCAAAGCCTTATCTATCGCAGCCGGCACTGGCACAAAATACTTGCGCCACTGCTTGGGCAGGGCTTTTACCAGAGCGATGCACTTGTCCCGCAAGATGCCCGGCACCAACCAGGAGAGGCGAGCTGCCGGCACCTGGTGCAGTGCTGCAACCGGCACCTGTATACTGACGCCATCATCCACACTGCCAGGCTCAAAGTGATAGCTGAGCGGATAGACAATACCGCCCGCCTGCAACTCATTAGGGAATTGGGCCTCTCCCACATGATCGGCACTCTGCTGCATCAATAAGTCGCGGGGAATAAACAGCAGCTGTGTATCGCTGGATTCCGCTTTCTTGCGCCAGTGCTCAAATCCAGCCAGGTTGACGATATCCGCTGGGATACGCTCATCGAAGAAGCGGTACACCACTTCATCATCCACCAAAATATCCCGACGACGGGATTTGGCTTCCAGCTCTTCCAGGGACTTCAACAGGTCGAGATAGTGCTTATAAAATCGCCCCTTACCGCGATAGCGTTGCTCCACCAGCGCCTGGCGAATAAACACTTCCCGAGAAGTTTGCGGGTCCAGTTTGCCGTAGGGAATTCGGCGTTTTTCCACTAGCACCAAACCGTAAAGGGAGACCTTCTCAAAGGCCATCACCTGCCCGGAGCGAGCGTCAAAATGGGGTTCAAAATAATTGCGCTTAACCAGATGCTGCGCAGCGGCCAATATCCACTCGGGTTCGACCTTGGCTACGGTATGGGCGAACAGGCGGCTGGTCTCCAGTAACTGGGCAGACACCACCCAACGGGGAGGTTTTTTAAATTGACCAGAGCCTGGGAAAATATGGAAACGACGATTTCGGCAGCCGTTAAACTCCTTGTTTTCATCCCGCGCACCAATATTGCCCAGCAATCCCATCACGATGGCCCGGTGTATCGCTTCGTATTCCGCCGGTTCTTTGTTTTCTTTAACTTCGAGATCGCGACAAGCCACACGCAACTGATGGTGGATATCTCTCCACTCGCGCATACGCAGCCAGGACAGGAAATTTTTCTGGCACCACTTGCGCAACTGATTTTGACTCAACTCCTGACGCTGGACTTCAAAGGCATCCCACAGCTGGACAAAGGACAAAAAATCCGATTGTTCATGCTGCCACTGACGATGCTTTTCATCGGCAGCCTGACGTTTTTCTGCCGGGCGCTCGCGTGGGTCCTGCACGGCCAGGGCGGCAACAATAATCAAGAGCTCCCGCGCACTGCCATTTTCTGCCCCGGCCAATAACATGCGGCTCAGGCGCGGGTCCAAAGGCAATCTTGACAGGGATCGTCCCAATTTAGTGACCCGGCCCTGCTCATCTACCGCCTGTAATTCCTGCAGCAATTTATAGCCGTCATTAATCAGTCGTGGGTCCGGCGGATCGACAAATGGAAACTCGCGGATATCACCGATACGCAACTGCAACATTTGCAGAATGACTGCGGCCAGATTCGTGCGCAGAATTTCCGCATCGGTAAATTCCGGGCGCTGCTCAAAATCCCGCTCTTCATACAAGCGCACACAAACACCGGCGCTGACACGGCCACAGCGACCGGCACGCTGGTTGGCGCTGGCCTGGGAAACCGGCTCTATAGGCAGCCGCTGAATTTTACTGCGGTAGCTGTAGCGGCTCACTCGTGCAGTACCCGGGTCGATCACATAGCGGATACCGGGCACAGTAATAGAGGTCTCTGCCACATTGGTAGCGAGTACAATGCGACGGCCTTTATGGCCGAGGAAAACTTTGGCTTGCTCCGCAAGGCTCAAGCGGGCATACAAGGGCAGCACTTCCAATTGCGCTATCTGTGCATCGCGCAAAGCCTTGGCGCACTCGCGAATTTCCCGCTCGCCGCTCATAAATACCAGGATATCCCCACCGCGCCGGCTGCTGGACTTTTCCTCGTGCAGCAACTCCTCCACAGCAGTGACCACCTGCTCGTTGAGATCTGCATCCGTATCCGCTGCGGGGCGATAGTGAACTTCTACCGGGTAGGTACGACCGGAAACCTCGATAATCGGCGCATCGCCAAAGTGCCGGGAGAATTTTTCCAGGTCGATGGTAGCCGAGGTAATTATCAGTTTCAGGTCAGGGCGCTTGGGCAGTATGGTTTTCAAATAACCCAATAGAAAATCAATATTAAGGCTGCGCTCATGGGCTTCATCGATAATCAGCGTATCGTATTTATTTAACAGGGGATCGCGCTGAATTTCAGCCAGCAGGATACCGTCCGTCATCAGTTTGACGTGGGTATGCTCGTTGCTGTGATCGGTAAAACGTACCTGGTAACCGACGGACTCTCCCAGGGGCTGCCCCAGCTCCTCAGCAATTCGATTGGCTACAGTGCGCGCGGCAATCCTGCGCGGCTGAGTATGGCCAATTTGGCCGTAAATTCCCCGACCCAGTGACAGGCAAATTTTTGGCAACTGAGTGGTTTTACCAGAACCGGTTTCACCGGCAATCACTACAACCTGATTTTTCTCGATCTGCTCGGCGATTTCCTCTCGCCGCGCTACCACTGGCAACGCCTCCGGCCACTGCACTTCCGGCAACTTGCGCTGGCGCTCCTCCACCAGGGTCTCAGACGCTTGGAGCTGTTGCTCCAATTGGGCCAACATGCGATCTACCGGCTTGCCCTCTTTCTGGCGCCGGCGCACATTTTTGACGGTCCTGCGCAACCCATAGCGGTCACGCCCCATGGTCGCGGAGATTCGGGCCTGCAGCGCCCCAAGTACTTTTTCTGCTTCGGTGTGACTCATAATTCGTACAGCAATGGCAAACGCGGGATTATACCCCCTGAGCACCGCAGGGCTATCAAACCTTATTGTGGCGCTCATCTATACTGGTGCGAATAGCACTTCTTCTGAGGGGCACGGCCTTTACTGCTGGTGCAATTCCTCAGGGTCATACCTTGCGAGCAGTACTATGCAAGAGATCAAGCCCAAGCCCCCCGCCAGCGCAGGCCAGCTGTTTGGCCACCCCAAGGGACTCTTCCTGTTGTTTGGTACTGAGATGTGGGAACGTCTCAGCTACTATGGCATGCGTGGTATTTTTGTCTTCTACCTGACCTCTACAGCGACTGCCGCAGTCTTCGGCTGGGAACAACTGACCGATACCGAGTTGCAATCCAAAGCCCTCAGCTACCTGGGCTGGTATGCAATGCTGGTGTACCTGACCCCCATTATTGGCGGTTGGATGGCAGATAATCGCTGGGGCCAGCGCCGCTGTATTATGTTCGGCGGCACCTTGATGATGCTGGGGCAGTTCGCCCTGGGATTCCCCCACGGTTGGCTGCCAAATGGCAGTCAAATTTATATGCTGTGGATCGGGTTGGCCTTGCTGATTATCGGCAACGGTTTCTTCAAACCAAATATCTCTACCATGGTCGGGGACCTTTACGAGGAAGGTGACCACCGCCGGGATACCGCTTTTACCATTTTTTATATGGGCATCAACCTGGGCTCTATCCTCGGTTACCTGGTGGTGGGCTGGATTGGAGAAAAGGTGGATTACCAGCTGGCCTTTGTCGTCGCTGGCCTTGGCATGTTAGCCGGCCTAATCCTGCAGATGACCCAAGCCAAGCGCTACCTGGGAGAAATCGGAGTAGAACCTTCTGCGCACCTGGAACTGAAAGACAAGAAAGATGAGGACGTCGATAAGCGCCGCCCACTGACTCAAGAGGAGCGCGACCGCATCAAAGTTATTTTGGTGCTGGGTGTGTTTATCGTGATTTTTTGGGCCGGCTTTGAGCAGGCTGCCGGCTCAATGAACTTATTCGCCAAATATCGAACCGACCTGAATGTACTGGGATGGGAGATTCCAGCCAGTTGGCTGCAGATGGTAAACCCTCTGTTTATTATTATCCTCGCGCCGATTATAGCCAGTATCTGGGTAGGCATGGGAGACCGGGAACCCAGCTCACCGGCCAAATTCAGTTTGGGACTGGTTTTTCTCGGCGTGGGTTTCTTATCCATGTGCGGTGCCGCCCTGCAAATTGGCGATTCAGAGACCATTAAGGCGAGTATTTGGTGGTTGGTATTTGCCTATATTTTCCACACCATTGGCGAACTTTGCCTATCGCCAATTGGGCTCTCTGTCGTAACTAAATTATCTCCGCTGCGCTATTTATCCCTGATGATGGGGCTTTGGTTTGCCTTTATTGGTATTGCCAACAAAGGAGCCGCAGAGATCGGTAAACTCGTTGGTGTATCCGGTCCACTCGCAACCTTTGGCGGAGTATCCCTGGCCGCAATTATTGCCGGAATTATCCTGTATTTTATTCGCGAGAAACTGGTGGACTGGATGCACGGTGCAGAAGAGGTTCACGTAAAGGTGGGCGAAACCACCAAGGAGGAACTGAGCATCACCGCCGATCACGACGGTGTACCACCGAAGCATTTTAGCGGCAATGACAAATAAGGGAGCCAACCCATAAAAGGCGTATTTTGCGAGCACGGACCTCGCTCTTTAACGTTATCAGATTCCGGGCCGCTAACAGGCGTGCGTTTAGCGGTCAAAGATCTCTTTCAATTGAAAGGGGAGAAAAATACGGCAGGCAGCCCCGAGTGGTTCAATACTCACCCTCCTGCCAGTAAAACCGCACTTAGCTTGCAGCAATTACTGGAGGCCGGCTCAACCTTTACTGGGTTTACCCACCTTGATGAACTCGCCTACAGCATGCAGGGGAGTAATTTACACTACGGTTCTGCTGACAACCCTAAACTGCCCGGCTATTTTTGTGGGGGTTCCTCTATGGGATCGGCCGCCGCCGTGGCCTCAGGAACAGCCGATATTGGCTTAGGCACCGACACCGGCGGATCGGTGAGGGTACCTGCAAGCTATTGTGGTTTATTCGGCATTCGAACCAGTCACTCACTTATTCCTACCGACGGTGTTATCGGTTTAGCACCCTGCTTTGATACTGTCGGTTGGTTTAGTCAAACTCCTTCATTACTTGTAGACGTCGGCAAAATTCTAATCCCGTCACAGCACTTATCCGCAAATAAAGTAACCCGCCTGGTTACTTGCCCCGAGATAAGTCAACTGGCAGATACGCCTATTCAATCAGCAATCCAGGAATTTATTCCCACATTAAATAATCAATTTCCTATCTGCGAGATTAAACACCTGTCTGACATTGAATTACTGGGCGAACTGGCGGATGTATTCAGAATTTTGCAGGGCCGCGCCATCGCCAATACTCACGGAGACTGGTTGCGAAAATACCGGCCGGTATTTTCAGAGGACATCGCCACAAGAATTACTATGGCCCTATCAATTACCGACGATGAGATATCCTGGGCCAACGAAAAACGACAACAGTGGTTCAAGTTGATGGAAACATTACTACCGGACAACAGTAGCGTTTTACTAGTACCAACCACCCCCACAACCGCAATTAAGAAAGGGACCGATAGTGAATCCAGCAAAGTACAAAAAAATCGCCAGCGACTATTGGGTTTAACCGCTATTGCAGGGCTTTGGGGCGCCCCCCAGTGTCATCTGCCGTTATTTTCTATCGTAGAAAATGGGATTGATACTGGGGGAAAAGAGATAGAGAAACCCTCTGGTTTCTCATTGATAATGACTCCACAAAGCGATTTTTCGCTTCTCTCTCTAGTTGAGCAACTAACGAAATCCCACGGAGGAATAGCAGGTAGCACCTAAGGTGCTACCTGAAAAAGCGATCAGCCTTTTAACGCCCTTTAACCAAATAGGCGATGGCTCGATCCAATCCCTCCAGGGTCATCGGATACATATGCCCGTCCACCAGTCTCTGGGTCATACCGATACTGGGAGTATATTGCCAGTACTCCTCTCCTACAGGATTCAACCAGATCAGGTTACTGTAGGTATCGGTAACACGCTCCATCCAGGCCGCACCGGGCTCTTCATTCATATGTTCGACACTGCCGAAACGACTGGTAATTTCGTAGGGCGCCATAGACGCATCGCCGACAAAAATAACTTTGTAGTCCTTGCCATAGGTGCGCAGTATTTCCAGCAGCGAGGTATTTTCGCTATAGCGCCGCTGGTTGTCTTTCCACACATGTTCGTAAACAAAATTGTGGAAATAAAAATATTCGAGATGCTTGAACTCGGAACGACAGGCGGAGAACAGTTCTTCACAGACGCGCACATAGGGGTCCATAGAGCCCCCTACATCGAAGAAGATCAGCACCTTAATCGCATTATGTCGCTCCGGCACC
The DNA here is from genome assembly GCF_052467325.1 of Microbulbifer maximicatervae (SeqCode). NCBI lineage: Bacteria > Pseudomonadati > Pseudomonadota > Gammaproteobacteria > Cellvibrionales > Microbulbiferaceae > Microbulbifer > Microbulbifer maximicatervae (SeqCode). The sequence goes on along the minus strand of NZ_CP174310.1, from coordinate 4,676,255 downwards.
ATTTGAATATCCAGTAACCCGGCGTTGCGTGCAGTAGAGGAAATGGTGTTATCCAGATCCAGTTCCTCTGCGGCACCGGTGCGGGCAAATTTGCGCAGCTTGCGCAGAGCCACCTGGATATTACGGGTGCCCAGACTGATGCTGTCATCCAGATTTTTAAACTGGCGCTTCTCCCATACCTTTGACGCCGAGCGATTGCGCCCCTTACCGCCCACACGGATACCACCGGGATGATAACCGCTATTGCCAAACGGGCTGGTGCCGCCAGTACCAATCCAGCGATTACCACCGCTGTGACACTTCTTCTGCTCCTCTAAACGCTTTTTAAATTCCTCCAGTAGTTTTTCCAAGCCACCGAGGCTTTGCACCTGGGCCTTTTCCTCTTCGCTCAGCTGCTTCATAAATTCTGCACGCAGCCAGTCCTCGGGAATCAATTGCTCGACAATGTCGTCGAGGGTCTCAAGGTCCTTAAAATAGGCGTCGAAAGCGCGATCAAATTTATCGAAGTGCTTCTCGTCCTTGACGAGGCAAACGCGGGCAAGGAAGTAAAATTCCTCAAGGTCGGCAAACACCAGGCGCTGCTGTAATGCCTCAAGCAGGGCCAGCAGTTCGGTGATGGTTACCGGTAATTTATAGCGGCGTAAATTCTGGAAAAAGCCAATCAGCATAATAATTCGCAGTCAGCACAGGGAAAAAATAACACCCGGTTAAACCGGGCCGAAATCACCGAGGACAACCTAAGCCCTCGGTGACATTAACCAACACAGTTTAGCGATTATCGCGACGGGCCATAAACGCCAGGCGCTCCAGCATATGGACATCCTGCTCGTTTTTCAGCAGGGCACCATAGAGCGGCGGAATGGCATTGCTGCTATCGCTGTTTTTCAAGATCTCCTCGGGAATATCATCAGCCATCAACAGCTTGAGCCAATCGATCAGTTCGGAGGTCGAAGGCTTTTTCTTCAGACCTGGAACCTCGCGCAGCTGGAAGAAAATATCCATTGCCTCGGCCACCAGCTGCCCTTTGATCCCTGGGTAGTGCACATCGACAATTTTGCGCATGGTGTCACGATCGGGGAAGCTGATGTAATGGAAAAAGCAACGGCGTAAAAAGGCGTCCGGCAACTCTTTCTCATTATTGGAAGTGATAATTACGATGGGGCGCTGCTTGGCCTTGATGGTTTCGCCAGTCTCATAGACAAAGAACTCCATGCGATCCAGTTCAACCAGCAGGTCGTTGGGGAATTCGATATCCGCTTTATCGATTTCATCAATCAGCAGCACCACACGCTCATCCGCCGCAAAGGCCTCCCAAAGCTTACCGCGCTTAATGTAGTTGCCAATATCGTGAACCTTATCCACCCCCAGTTGGGAGTCCCGCAGGCGGGATACCGCGTCGTACTCGTACAGGCCCTGCTGGGCTTTGGTGGTGGATTTAATATGCCACTGGATCAGCTTTAGTCCAAGGCTCTCTGCTACCTGCTCGGCGAGCAGTGTTTTGCCGGTGCCGGGCTCACCCTTGATCAATAGTGGGCGCTGCAGGGTAACGGCCGCATTCACCGCCATCTGCAAGTCTTCGGTCGCTACATAGCTTTCGGTACCGGTAAACTTCATAACTGCTCCAATCCTGTCGTCGAGGCTAACTATCTCTTTTAGCGAATGATAATTGAACAACAGGTTGGGGGCGAGGCGGTAACGCTCAATTTGGATGACCAGCTTGCGCTGGGGAAATTTGCCAGTCCCGCAGGGCGAGTCTTGAAAGCCCGCGTGGGCTTTCCGAAGCAGCCTAGGCCATCTGGGTACTGCGGCGGTGTACAACCTGGCGACCTTTGCCGGTGATATACCAGCGGATACCCAGGTGACTGTGAATTTTCCCGACCATCTCCAGCACCAGCAAGCTGTTCAAGGCGCGAGCTATAGAATTGGTCTCCATACCGCTGTCCTGCACCATGCCGGAAAGAGACCGAAATACACACTCCCCGGTATTTAACAAATGCAGTACCTGTAGAGCATTGTCATCCAATTTACGGATCTGATTGAAATCGATGGTCGGCCCCTGCTCGGGATCGCCCTCAATTTCATGCTCCAATAGGGGCATCATTTCCAACTGCATGGTGCGCAGTTCCTGCTCCATATTCTCTACTCGGGCGCGGGCAATACTGGCGTCGCGCAACTGGCGCCGTGCGGCGTTAAACACGAACATACGGGACGCAATTGCAGCGAGCAGGCAGTAACCGGTAAAAATCAATAAACGCGAGGGGTCACCCTGGATTTCTATCAACAAGTCACTCTGGGTGAATTTAAGGAATATCGGCACCATCAAGGCGCCACACAGCCCCATAATCAGGCAACGTGCGAGCCCCGCTGGATCTTCTTCGGTAAACAGCATTTGATAGTAATTGACCAACCCACCCAAAATGCCCGAAACCAGCATTACTGCAGTCAATATAAGCAGGTGATCGAGCATCAGTATTCCTCAGCCATTCGGCTCTCACTGCCAATCCGGGCAAGTGGGTATTGAACTGAATATTTCACTCTATTCACGACTGCCCTTGCCCTCTTCCCCTGTTAGGTGCGAGGTATTTCCCACATGCAGGATACAGCCGCTCTTGTTATTACTGGATACCTGGCAGAAAAGTGACACGGCTTTTACATTGTTTTGCATTGCGCCACAGCGGGAACCAGCTTAATAGATATAGCAGCTGTCATTGACTGGGGTTGTCGGTCTAAAGGGTTTTAGCGCCTTTGATACGAGCAACCGAGTGAAGGCCTGGATATAGGCGTCGAGGAGGGACGATGGCTGCGCAAGTGAATTAAAGTGCAACAAAAAATACTGGGTGAATGGCTACCCTGCCCTCAGGCATGACAGCCATGTCTTGGGTTATTGTTCGTTAAAGTAGGGATCTTCATCAAAGCGACGACGCCTGTCCCGACGAAATCTCATCAGCAAGCTGACAATCCCCCAAACAACCATGATCGCCAGGGCTCCACCCGAAGCGAATATCAAATTGGTAGTGACCTCTGGCGCCGCTCCATTTTCTTCAAACAGCGTTTGATAAACAAATAGCGGCAACACCGGCACAGCAACTGACTCCGCTACAGAGGTCTTTGCCGGCGCCAACAACACTGCCGCAGCCACTAACAGTAGAGTCTGGCGCACCCAACTCCAGCGCCAATTGCGCATAAACCACCAGCCCGCCAACAGCATAACCAGTGTTGAAGCGGCGTATACCATCCAGGCAAATTGGAAATCTTCTGTCATTCTCTCACTCTACTTTCTGGCACACCGATTTAATATCGGGCAAATATGCCAGGGTCCTTTACATCGTCACTCGCTCGGAACCGGCATATTTACGCCGCTTCGCAGACAAGCACTGCCAGCCATAAATCGATCCGAAGAATGATTTGAGGAGCCTCTGAGTAACTCTGTGATGCCTCTGGCATGCAGAGCGGTTCACAATCAAGGCGCGGCTTCGCAGGAATGTCTAGACCTTTCAAGAAGTCGCAACGCGGAGTGTGAATCGCTCCGAATGCCCCGAAGGGCGGGCCTTGAAGGCCGCATCTGCTGCGTTGCAGCTCTTGCAAAGGGCTACGGCCATTCGCGGCGAGCTGCGCCTAACATCTGCAGCCTTCAAGACCCGCAGAGGCATTACGGAGTTATTCAGAGGCTCCTTAATTATGCGCAATATTCAAAGGCGTTCACAGGTCGCAGTTCCCGTTTGCGATCAACCTTGTTCAACCCAAGAGACAATATGATCCTCCATATCGTCTGAATGAACCGACTCTTCACTGACAACGCGCCCACGCACCGATATCCCCGCCCGATGTACGGATTCCGGGTCCCCCGACACCAGTGGGTGCCAGTCCGCAAGAGGGCGCCCTTCCGCAAGACTGCGGTATGCGCAGGTGAGCGGCAACCAATCGAATTCGGCAATATCCTCTATACGCAACTGAATACATCCGGGAACATGGGCTTTGCGCTGGCTGTACTCACTGCACTGGCAGGAATGGGTATCCAACAGGCGGCAGGCCACATTAGTGAGGTAGACCTCACCCGTATCCTCATCCTCCAAGCTATGCAGACAGCAGCGACCACAACCGTCACAAAGCTGCTCCCACTCGGATCGACTCATTTGCTCCAGCGTTTTCCGCCGCCAAAAAGGCTCCTGTGCCATTTAGCTCGACTCAGCGTTGCAACTTGCTGTTCTTCAGCGCGATTTCACTCATTTCGGAATCGGCTATTGGCGGCATCTGTAAGTAATAGCCGCGAGTGCGCACCTCTTTGAGCAACTTGTCCGCCTCTGCACGGGCCAGTTTTTTGTCCGGCGTCACCAACATCGTAGTGACGTGCTGCGGCTTGCCGAAAAGCTCCAGTAGATTTTTGGGAACCCTCGCAGTGCCCTCGCGCTTATCCACGTACAGATACATTTCGTCTTTATTTGGACTGCGATAAATATCGCATAAAACTTTCACTTCAATTCCTCTCTACGCAATTGTTTCAGAGCTTCGAGCAAAGGATGGCCAATCACATCGGCCCGCCACCCTCTGAGCCGCCCCTCTAACTCGGGTCGACGGCCCTGGACCAAGGCTTCCAGCTCTTTTTTGCGAATTAATATTTCGGCAGGCAACCCGGCCCGCTCGGCAATAGACACCATCTCAAGCCGCAGTTGCTTGAGGATTTCTCCCTGCTGCCGGTTGAGGGGCTGCTGCATTCGCGCAGGTGGATCGCTTCTCTCACAGGCTTGGGCAACGATTTTTAACAGGGCCTCGCCGTGCTCACGCAGAGTTCGCCCTTCCATACCCAGTTGGCTCAAGGCACCTCTATGCCGCGGCAACTGTTGGGCCAGGCCGAGACAGATATTCTCTTTCAACAGGTGATTGCGCGGCATATTCAGCGCCCTAGCCTGCTTTTCGCGCCAAGCACACACATCCTGAAGCACCGCCAGCTGTTTACTGCGCAGGCGCCAGGCACCTTTCACTTTCTGGTAGTAAACCTCAGGTGGGTTCGGGTTTCGAGCCGTGACCACCAATGATGCACAGTCTTCCTGCAACCACTCCAGGCGCCCCTTCGCATTGAGGTCCTTTACCAGTACGCCGTAGAGTACCGGCAACCAAGCAACATCGAGGGCGGCATAGGTTTTCTGTGCATCACTGAGAGGTCTCTGCAGCCAGTCCGAGCGGGTTTCACTCTTGGGCAATTCAATATGCAGTAGCTGGTTAACTGTCGCCGCATAACCCAAGCCCGCTTTCATACCACAGATCGCAGCGGCAATTTGGGTATCAAAAATGGGCTCGGGAATCACCCCCAGCAAGCGCTCAAGGGTTTCCAGGTCCTCACTACAACTATGCATGATTTTAGTGACAGCGGTATCGAGCAAGAGGTCGCGAAGCGGCTGTAACTCCTCAATCGCCAAATTGTCGATCAGGTAGCAGTGTTTTCCATCACCTACCTGGACCAGCGCCGGCTGGGGATAAAAAGTACGGCTGCGCATGAACTCGGTATCCAGGGCTACCGCACTCTGCTTGCGCCATTCTGCACACAACTCTACCAGCTGCTCGTAACTGTCGACCCAGCGTGGAGTGGTATCTATTTCTGTCATCGATATCACTCAACTGCCGGAAAAAAATGCGGTTCGACTGTTAAAGGCGTGGGCGAGAGTGCCGCCATCGATATATTCCAGCTCTCCGCCGATGGGCACACCGTGGGCAATCCGGCTCACCGTCACCCCCTGGGCACGAGCTCTCTCCGCGATGTACTGCGCGGTAGCTTCACCTTCTACCGTAGGGTTAGTGGCGACAATAAGTTCGCGCAACTGCTCAGTAGCGAGCCTCTGCTCCAGCAAGTCGATCCCCAGGTCCCCCGGGCCAATACCATCGATGGGCGAGAGATGCCCATGCAGGACAAAGTAGCGACCGTGGTAATTACCGGCCTGCTCAATAGCCAGAACATCAGCGGGCGTCTCAACCACGCAAAGTGAGTCCTGCTCGCGCCGGCTATTGCTACACAATGAGCAAACGGGCTCCTCTGTCAGGGTGCGACACTGCCCACAGCGCCCGACTTGTTCCACCGCTCGTGCCAAACTCTGGGCCAGTAGGGAGGCAGCTTCTCGGTCTTTTTCCAACAGGTACATCGCCATGCGCTGCGCGGACTTGGGGCCCACACTGGGCAGACAGCGGAGCGCGCGGATCAGCTCTTCAATCAGGGGACTAAACATACAAACTCAAAACCAGTGGATGGCCACTTCTTAAAAGGGGAACTTAAAGCCTTCAGGCAAATTGATACCTGAAGTCAGGTCTCCCATCCCCTGCTTTTGCAGTTCCTGTGTTTTTTCCTCTACACGGCGCACAGCGTCGTTGACCGCAGCGGCCAGCAGGTCTTCCAGCATTTCCTTCTCCTCAGTCATCAGGGAGGGATCAATTTCCACAGATGTCACATCGTGGCGACCATTCATCGTCACCTTGACCATACCCGCCCCAGACTCACCGCAGATGCGAAGCTCAGTCAGGTCCTGCTGCATCTTCTGCATTTTTTCCTGCATATCGGCCTGCATTTTCTGGGCCTGCTGCATCAAATCGCCCAAACCTTTCATAGGTAACCTCTATCTTGTGCATGTGGCCCCGGAATAAACCGGGCCCTAATTGTCATTAATCTTCTACTACTAGTGATTCTACGGAACCCGGCACCAGTTCCGCACTCAATTCTACCTGTAACTCTTGAACCAGCGGGTCAGCGACCAGTGCATCCTGGGCAGCTTCAAGCCGCGCTTGGCGGGTAGCTGCGACTAATCGGGCGGGGGTACTCCCATGTACCTGCCCTACTTGTATCTGCGCTACCACAGGCTGTTGGAAGAAGTCAGCCAGAGAGTCCCCCAGACGCCGCTGGTGAACTTCGTCGTAGAGGCTGCTGTAGGATTCATCCAGGGTGAACGAGAGTATATTGTCCTGCCTGCCCACCATCTCCAAGTGCTGGGCAATGGAGTGCAAAATACCGGTAATACCCAGCTGTCCATACATTACCGGCCAACTGCCAGGCGTTAATGCTTCCAAACGCCCTTTTGGCACTTCCTGACTGCGGCTTTCTACCGGAGCCTGCCGCGAGGTATTCACCGTATTTTGTGGTACTGGTTGCTGTGGTGCCGGCGCCGACTCCACTTCCGCAACTCGCTGGCGAAGCTCGGCCAGGACATCTTTACGCTGGGGACGCTCTTCTGCCACTCCCTGGACAGGGGGCTGGCTTGTAATTTGCTCCGGCTGAACCTCCGTCGCTGGCTCACTGATCATTTCAGTTGGAGCTGTCGACTCTGCCTCTCGCTGCTCTGTCTGATGTTTAAACGGCTGCAGGCCTTCCACTGCCTGCGAGGGAGTTAGATCAACCGCTGTAACAGCCTGCGGCTGTGCCGCTTCAGGCTTTTTTGCCGGACTGACCTCCGGTACTTCTGGTGCTACAGGAGCCTGATGCTGTAGCGCTTCCTGAGCCGGTGCAGGCGAAACGGGTTCGGAAGCCGATGGCAGTGGAGAACGGGGAATATCCGCAACACCCTGGGGACGGAAAGCCAACATCCGCAGCAGAGCCATTTCAAAGCCACTGCGCTGATCCGGGGCCAAGGGCAGGTCACGCCGGGCCAGCAGAGCCATCTGGTAATACAGCTGCACATTTTCCGGGGCGATACGCCCAGCTAAATTTCTCAGTCGCTCACCATCACCCAGGGAATTATCGATAGATTGAGGCAGCACCTGAGCCACTGCGATACGGTGCAGGTTATCGGCAAGTTCTGCCAGCGCTGCACTGTAATCAGGGGCCTGCTGAGACAACTCAGCAACTGTGGCAAATAAAGCCTGTGCGTCCTCTTCAGACAAGGCTTGCAGCAGCTTCCACACCAAACCGGTATCGATACTGCCCAGCATACCGCGCACTTCCGCCTCGGTAATTTGCCCCCCACCAAATGCGATGGCCTGGTCAGTAAGACTCATCCCATCACGCATACTGCCATCTGCCGCACGACCGAGATGCCACAGGGCGCCTTCTTCAAATGGAACCTGTTCCTGCTCCAACACAAACTTCAAGTGCCCCACAACCCGCTCGGGGCTCATATTCTTCAGCTTGAACTGAAGACAGCGGGACAGCACGGTAACCGGCAACTTCTGCGGATCAGTCGTTGCCAGTAGAAACTTTACATGGGGAGGCGGTTCTTCGAGGGTTTTTAACAGCGCGTTAAACGAGCTGTTCGACAACATATGGACTTCGTCGATCAGGTAAACCTTGAAGCGACCCCGGGTCGGTGCGTACTGCACGTTCTCAAGCAGTTCACGAGTATCTTCGACCTTGGTGCGCGAGGCTGCATCCACTTCGATCAAGTCGACAAAACGGCCATCTGCAATCTCATTGCAAGTGTGGCATTGGCCACAGGGTTCAGAACTGACCCCCTCTTCACAATTCAGGCACTTGGCCAGGATTCGTGCGATCGTGGTTTTACCCACACCACGGGTACCGGCAAAGAGGTAGGCGTGGTGCAAGCGACCATTATCCAGAGCGTTGATCAACGCCTGGAGAACATGCTCCTGTCCCACCATCTCGCGAAACAGCTTCGGCCGCCACTTCCGTGCCAGTACTTGATAACTCATTCAATCTCCGGTGCTCGACACACCTCTGCAAGGTCTTATTGTCTGCGCCTGTGGCGCGGCCGCCATTATACCGGCATCCACCGCCAGGCATAGAGAATCGGAGAGTGTGACCAGTCAAGTTCGATCGTACCTCTCGTAGCGAAACCAATGCTTGTGATATAACTGTGCGCCAGCTCGCACTAAGAACAATCAGTCCATAACTACAGCGAGCAGGGTACGGGGATCACGATTAGTAATGAATAAGGCCAGGAAGACGCTTCTTGAAAGGCTGTTTACCGAGCACGGACAGGCCTTGGTACGCTTTGTCTCTCGCATTGTAAAAAGCCCTGACGATGCCGAGGATATCGCCCAACACGCCTATCTACGCCTGCAAAAACTCAGCGATGAAAAGGAACTTGAGAATCCACGGGCCTACCTCTACCAGATTGCCAATAATCTTGCTGTAGACCAACTGCGCCGAGGCAAGCTGCATGTGGAATATGTAAGCCAGCAAGTTCCTATGGAGGGCGAGCCCTATACAGACGACCACGCGGACCACCAGTCACCAGAAAGGCTGCTAGCAGCCCGCCAGCAACTTCAGTCCATCTACGAAACCATGGATAAGCTGCCCCTCAAGTGCCGCCAAGCATTCCTCCTGCACAGAACACGTGGTCTCTCCTATAGCGAGATTGCCCAGGAAATGAATATCTCAGTCAGCAGCGTGGAAAAATATATTTTGCAGGCCTTGAAGGCCTGCCGCAAAAAGGTGAACCCGGATAGGTGAGCAGCCTCCTGTGCAGGCATAGACTGTTGATCCACTAGATCTAAAAATTAGTTGAGGGGGAAACCTGTTCAGCCGTCTCAGCTTGCAAGGACCAATTAAGAAATTGAGCCGTACTAGGATCCCTGCAAATAGCAGCATTTTTCACTGCTAATTAAGAGAAATTTCCGGAATTGTTTTGTTCCGACCTGTACAACACAAAGTAGAGGCCACACAAATAAGGAAATTTTGAGTAAGATGCCCTTTTTTAGCATCGTTGTGCCAATTAAAGTCTAAAGATACAAGGTATTTGAGCAGCCATGAGAACCAACCCGAAGCAAGCAGTAAGCGAAGACAGCCTGGATCAGGCTTGTGCTTGGGTGGCTCGCCTGCGCTCTGACTCGATTACGCTCGCCGATCGCTCTCAATTTAAAGAGTGGTACTCCATCGAGGAGAACCAGCAGGCCTTTGCAGAAATCACTGAACTGTGGGGTGACCTGGGAGCCCTATCCAAAATGCCTTTGGGAACTCTTTTTCCCGAGAGCATTCCATCCCAAAAGAAAAGAAACCTCGATAGAACAGAGTCCACCAAATCCAAGGCCTGGACCTTACCCCAGTGGCTCATTGGTGGGGGGCTTGCAACCTGTGGAGCGATTGTAACTTTGTGGGTAAGCTTCCAAGGTATGGGCGGCGAAACCCAGGCTCAGATGTATGCAACAGAACGCGGCCAAATACAAACTATCAGCCTACCTGACGGCTCCGAAGTAAAGCTGAACTCCAACAGTAAGTTGAGAGTAATCTATAACCGGGATGAGCGCCGAACAGAGCTTGTTCGCGGTGAGGCATTCTTTGAAGTAGCCAGGCAAACATCGCGCCCTTTCACCGTCTCTGCGGGTAGCGCCAATATTCGAGTTTTAGGAACCGAGTTTAATGTGGAGCTCAACCCTGAAAACACACGGGTATCTGTAACTGAAGGCACGGTTTCGGTCACCGAGTCTGGCAGTGCTCCTGGACTAAAACCTGAGTCAGTGCAACTGGTTAAAAACCAGAAGGTCAGTGTATCTGACCGCGGACTCAGCCCAATCGGTCGGACCTCCCCAGAGGAGGCTACGGACTGGACTAAAGGCTTACTAGTCTTTGAAAAAACCCCCCTTAAAGATGCTCTCACAGAGCTAAACCGCTACCTCAACGTACCCGTTGCTGCTTCAGCCCAAGTGGAAAACAGACTTGTTTCTGGAACTTTTGAGGTATCTGATCCGGACAACACTCTAAAAGCCATCGCAACCGCACTGGACTTACAACAAGACCACAGTAACGCCAACCTGACTATCTTGTCTCCCGCGAATAACTAGGTTATAACCGTCCTTTAGGGCGGTTGTTTCTTGTCCAATTAGGTTAATCCGCCCATAAAACCAAAATAGCAACACCCTTGCCGGCAGCGATGGCCGGCACTTACAATAATGGGCACCCCCTTGAATCTTAGGCACTGGATAAAAATATCCCTTGCGACAGCACTCCTTCTTCCCAGTGCTGCCCTCGCCCAGTGCCCTGAATCTGGGATCCAGATACCCTCAGGAAGCCTCTCAAAAGCACTGATATCGCTGGGAAAGCAATGCAAAATATCACTGCTTGTTAGAACTTCTTTTGCTGCAAACTATCGGGTGAGCAAGCAAGTTCTACAGAGCCCTCAAGGTCAGTTTGAGCCCGCCCTTGCCGAATTACTCAAAGAGGTCCCCCTCTCCTTTAAAAGAGTCGGCCCCTCCTCTGTCGCAATTATTGAGTCATCAGCAGCAGAGCTAACATCTACGCAGCCTCAATCTCACACACAAACGGAAGAGGTAACCGTCACCGGGCAAAGCTTAACCGGCAGCCATTTACGCCACTTTCAATCCGACGGATACCTGCCAGTCGACAGACTGTCTCGCGATCAACTTGAAATGACTGGCGCCCAAACTATTGCGGACCTACTTCAATTCCTACCTGCCATTTCGGGCAACTCAACCAGCACATCTGTTAGCCAGGAAAATGACGGAACAGCTACAGTCTCTCTGCGCAATCTCCCAGCAAGCAGCACACTAGTACTAATTAATGGTCGAAGGATTATCAGCGATGGGTTTAATGGCGAAGCCACAGATCTAAATACGATTCCTCTATCCATTGTCGAGAGAGTAGAAATTTTAAAAGATGGAGCCTCAGCTGTTTATGGTTCTGATGCCATTGCCGGGGTGGTCAACATTATCCTGCAAAGGGACTTCGAAGGCCTTGCTGTAAAAAGCTACTACGGACAAGCCCAGCAGGGGGATCGCCGCAGCGAATCCCATCAACTAACCTGGGGATGGAAAGGTGATCGCGCTCACGTAATGCTCAACCTCTCACAGACCCGTCAGGCAGAGGTTATGAGTCGCAATAGAGGGATTTCTGAGTCGGCCGACAGTCGTGAAGAAGGTGGCTCTGATCAGCGATCATCAGCAATCCCCGAGGGGTTTATTGCTATAGGCAAGGATGAAGTATTAACCAACCTCTCAACCGGTACTTATCAAGACTGGTCACCAGAGGATAAGTTTGACTATAGCGACTACTCATCAGCCATCCCAGCAACGCAGAGCGACTCTTTCTATATAGTTGGCAATCTGGATATCGGAGAAAGCACCCTTGCTTTCTCCGAGTTCATGGGAGTGCGCTCAACAGGAGAAGCAACATCATCCCCCACGCCTGTCTTTACCCGATTTGATAATGGCGACCTGACGATATCTGCAGATAATATTTATAACACCTTCGATCAGGATATTTACGATGTACGCCGACGCATTGTCGAACTAGGCGCCCGAACTCAAGAAAACCGGGCAAACACCTGGAGGATAAACACAGGACTAAAAGGCTATTGGGATGACTGGCAATGGGAACTGAATGCCTCAACCCACCAAACCCATAAAAAAGAGAGCTTGAGTAATGTTATAGATCCATTCGCCCTATCAATTGGACTTAAAGGGCCTGATATCTGTAATGAAACCACCTCCTGCACTCCGATCAATCTTCTAGGCCCCAGTGGCAGTATCAATCAAGAGCAGCTGGACTTCATTCGGGGAAAGAGCGTTACGACCAGCAACTCCCGCATGACCTCACTCACCTTTATTACTGACGGCATCATTAAAAGGATAGCGTCAGGAGACATTCTCGCAGCAGCCGGAATTGAGTTCAGGCGAGAGAGTGTAAACCTATACTCCAATGACAGCTCCGGGCTTTCGTTTATTGGCGGCCACGCCCCCGGCTCAACGAAAGGCAGCCGCATAATCAAGGAGGCATTTGCCGAGATCTCAATCCCGCTTTCGCCGGATAGTTTATGGCTGGACGGAGCTATCCGAACCTCTCATTACGACGACTTTGGAGATACAAGCAACCCAAAGCTCGCGGTAAGATGGAAACCACTAGAATCAGTACTCATTCGCGGGAGTTATACAACCGGCTTCAGAGCCCCCACCCTGACGGATATGAACCAAGAGGGCTATCAAACCCAAGAATTTTTATTTGACCCCTGCACAAGCTCTAACGCAATCAATCTTCCGGGGTGCCGAGGTCAAGCCGACAGCTCACGAGTACAGTACCTGACTGAGTTCAGTGGCAATCCAGACTTAAAACCCGAAACTTCCCGCACACTATCTCTGGGAGTTACCTGGCAACCAGCTGTAATTGATGGATTCAGTGGAACATTCGATCTTTACGACATCAAAGAAGATCAGGTCATCGCTACCAACCCACAGTTTCTGCTAGAGCAAAATGCCTACTTCAACCTCTATACGGACCTCGTTATTCGTGATGACAATGGAGATGTCACCCAAATTTACGCATCACGTATAAACCAGGGCAGCCGAGAAATTCGCGGCTATGACACAGCCTTCCGCTATGAGTTTCACCCCGGCGTTAACAATCACGTCCAACTCGCCCTGAATATCAGCCGCACGCTACATTACCTCAACCAAAGCTCTCCCGAATCAGCCAAAGAGGATCTCACAGGAACCTTTACTGACATATTGACCGGCGGTGCTGGCTCACTTCCCAAGTGGAAGGCAAATGCTGGAATTTACTGGAAGAAAGGCCCTTGGGGGGCAGGATACACTATTCATTACGTAGGCAGCCTTAAAGAGTCCTATACGAACCTTGAGGGTGTAGAGGATAGCCGCACGATCAATGACTGGTCCGCACACGACCTCCAACTCACCTTTACTGCCAATCAGCGACTTAAACTGACAGCTGGTATTAATAATCTGCTAGACCGCTCGCCACCATTTGCCTCAACTGCCGTGAGCAACAATTACGATTATCAAACTTACGACCTCACCGGCCGTTTTTTCTACGGCAGCCTCTCCTTCAAACTTTGATTCTACTGCCTAGAAGCACAGTAGAAACAGCCAAAAGATCAAAAAACACCCCATTTGATCAAATAGAAACCACCCCTTTACGTAACAAACCTGACAATACGTAGTATTAGAAAAAAAATACGATTCTTATGAGGGGTTCTGCCCGCCAATCGTCTTGTTCTTTGTTGGGAGGAAAGTGACCACTTGGGGGTAGTCACTTTTAACGATCGCCACTTATGGCAAAAGACTATAAATCCAACGATCAAGAGAGGATTGACAATGAAAAAGAATCTCCTGTCCGCAGCTGTAAAAGGGGCCTTGGGTCTGACTGCAGCAGCGATCATGGTTCCGGCAATGCCTGCCTTTGCACAAGATGACGCTACCCTCGTTGAGGAAGTTGTTGTTACTGGCTCCCGTATTAAACGCACCAATTTCGATGAAGCTGCGCAAGTAGTGAGCATGGACCGTGCCGACATTGACGCCGGTGGCAGCCTGATGATTGCTGACACCCTGCGCAATACTCCTCTGAACTCTTTGGGCTCTTTCAGTGAGCGCTCTGGTAGTTCCGCTCAGTCCAACGCCACTGTTGACCTTCGCGGTCTTGGCGACCAGCGTACCATGGTTATGCTGAATGGTCGCCGCCTGCCTGGCTCTCCGAACCTGGGCGCAGCCACTGTCAACCTGAATATGATCCCGATGGCCGCTGTTGAACGCATCGACATCCTTGCCGATGGCGCCTCTGCTGTTTACGGTTCTGACGCTGTAGCTGGCGTTGTGAACATGGTAATGCGCGAGAATTTCGATGGCCTCGAATTCTCCGTTCGCCATGGTGACCGTTCTGAAGACGATGGCTCTGAAGAGTCCTTCAGCTTTATCACCGGCATCAGCGGTGACCGCGGCAATATCACATTTGCTGCAGAATTTGACCGTCGTGACCCAATCTACGACGCTGATCGCGATTACACAGCACCCTGGGTTCAGGATCAAAATGGCGATGGGGCAATAGACACATATATTGATACAGATGGTTATTCCTACTACGGAAGAACCATGCTGCTTTCAGACAGCACAACAGGCTACGAATCATACCGCGCTACCAATAGCTGTGATTCTGACTCAGTGTTCCAGGAGCAGGGTTCTAGCGCTTTTGGTGATAGCGACGGAACTATTTGTGCATATCCTTACGGCAATATCTCAGCGAACAAAGCAGAGCTAAAGCGTGTCAACACCTACATGACCGCTAACTACGAGATTTCAGACAAAGTAGAGTTCTTCTCCAACGTCCTCTTCTCTAAGGTAGAGTCTTTCGGCCGTTATGCTCCGCCAGCAGCTACCTGGTCTGACGTGCCTGTAGACTACTCAGATAACCCGTTTACTACTGATGAAATCAACGCATTGATAGCCGACGGCACAATCACTGACGATTACACTCTGACTGGCTATTATCGCTGGACCAATATTGGCCCGCGCGACAATATTGTTACTGACTACCAGTACGACCTTACCCTGGGGCTTCGTGGCGATCTGTCTGACAACGTGAGCTATGAAACTTACGTCCAAACCGGTCGTTACGAGTCTAAAGAGTTCGGTAGCTACTACCTGTCTTACACTGGCCTCGATTACGTACTTGCAAATGATATCGACCCTCTTTCCGAAGAGGGTGCTGATGCAATGAAGGCAAGCACCTCTCAGGACAACTTCACAGCCATGTCCAAGGCCTACGGCCATGTGCAGTTCGGTATTGGCGACTGGTTCGGCGCAGGTGAGACCCTCATGCTGACAGGTGCCGAAGCTTACAACATGGAATACGGTAACCAATACGACGCAGCCTCCGAAGCTGGTTACGTAGGTGGCAGTTCTGGTAACTCTTCCAGCGGTGATCGCGATGTAGTCGCCTTGTTCGCTGAAGCCATTATGCCAGTAACTGACGCAATCGAAGTTAGCGCCGCTCTTCGCTACGATGACTACAGTGACTTTGGCTCTAATGTTGCTCCGACCCTTTCTGCCAGCTACCGCGTTACTGATACCCTCAGCCTGCGCGCTCGAGTGGGTAAAGGCTTCCGTGCTCCGGCTCTTGACGAGCTGTACGGCCCATCTTCCTTCTCTGCTGAGAATGCTACCAACCCAATCACTGGCACCTACAGACAGTGGGATGTCTACTATTCCACTAGCGAAGATCTCGAAGCGGAAACCTCCACTTCTATGTCTATCGGTGGTAACTGGGAGTTCATCGACGACTGGACTCTGGACCTGAGCCTCTGGAACGTAGAAGTTGATGATGTAATCATTCAGCCAAGTGTTCAGAGCATGTTCTATGCTTGGGCTTCTGGTGTCGAGCTGACAGAAGAAAGTGGCATTTACTTTACCGGTGATGGCTCCAGTGCTTCGACTATTTTCTACTCTCAGACTACCAATGCTGGTGTTCTTGACGTAACTGGCCTCGACATTTCTGTTGATGGTAGCTTTGAGCTTCCTTACGGACTTCTCACACTTAGCACTTTGATGAGCCACCAGTTGTCCTATGAAACTGATGCCTACTATCAAGGCCCTGTTCAGGATGTTTCTGGCTTTAATCTGTACCCAGATTTCCGAGGTCAGTTTGGTATTGGCTGGAGTATGGACCAACATTCTGTAGACCTGACTGTTGACTACGTCGCTAGTCACGATGAATTCACCGATGTCACTGATAACGGTGAACTAGTTAAGAGTGGCGAAGACCTAGATTCCTGGACCACTGTGAATCTGTCTTATAGCATCGATACAGAGTCATACGGCATGATTAAGCTTGGTGCTCGTAACCTGACCAACGAAGATCCAGTTCTGGATAAAGATGGTAAATATGCTCGCGACCACTATAACCTGTACGACAATACTGGTCGTGTACTGTACGCTGAGTACAGCATGAGCTTCTAAGAGCTAAACCTCTAAGAAGATCAAAAGGGTCGGCTTTGCCGGCCCTTTTTTGTTTAGCCGAGTCCACTCTATACCCTCCCCTAAAAACCCATTGGCGAGCACCAACACAGTACTCTCCGACAAAGTCCCCTAGCTTTTTCCCTCATCCGAGTTACTTCTTCCAAGAAAAGAGAAGAAGAGGTCATCTCGCCAGCAAGTAGCAGGTCAATGCTTCGACCGGCTTCACAAGCCTTAAATTTGTAAATTTCAGAAGAAAGACAAATTTCCTAACACACGAACTCCCTGGGTGACAGTTTTACCAGTTCAGGAGATTTTAAACAGATAAACCCCCGCCAAGAGTACAAAAATTAGACAAACAGACTGAAAAACATGCCCTTGAACTGGCTATCAGGAGACTTCAAAAGCCCCACAGTAGTTCCATATCCAAAAATAATGCATTAAAGTCAGGTCTGACAGCTTTTAACCAATATCATAAAAAGCAATATAAGTACCTTAAGTATAAGAAGGTTCCAATATGATCAAGACCAAACTGAGCATTGCCATCGCTGCTCTGGGAACACTGGCCAGTACTGGCATATTTGCCCAGGAGTCCACCGCCGGCGCAGAAGTAGAAGAAGTAATTGTTACTGGCTCGCGCATTGCGCGTGACCCTTTATCCACTACAGGCCCAATTACTCTGGTTGACTCGGAGGCCATTTCACGCTCTGGTGTTGGCACTATTGACGAGCTACTCAACCAGCTGCCATCTATGGGTACCACAGGTATCAACTCCAACGACAACAACGGCGGCGCCGGTTTGTCGTTTGTTGAATTGCGCAATCTAGGCTCCGCTCGCACTTTGGTCTTGGTCAATGGCCGTCGCTATGTATCCTCCAGTTCAGGGGTTAGCTCTGCAGTGGATATGAATAACATCCCTGTGGATATGATTGATCGAATTGAAGTTCTTACCGATGGCGCTTCAGCGGTATACGGCTCTGATGCGGTTGCTGGCGTTATTAATATCGTAATGAAGGACTCCTTTGAGGGAGTTCGCATCAATGCACGCGCAGGGGCCACCGAAGCTGGTGGCGGTGAAAATGGTGAAATTTCAATCACCTTTGGCGGCGAAAGCGATCGCGGTAAATTCATCGCTAACATCAGCCATAGCAAACGTGATGAGATTACCTACAACGATCGCGACTGGGCAGAGCTCTATAGCTCCATGTCACCTACCGGTAATATTTTCACTGATTACGGCTCTTTTAGTGTTGCTGATGATGGTGAGACCCTTACTGACTACTCCTCATACGATATCGGTCAATATATGTGGCTCTCAGGTTCCATGGAACGTACCAGCCTGACCGCTAACGGTAGCTACTCAATTACCGATGCCGTCGAGCTCTACGGTGAAGGCTCGTATACCGTAAAAACCACCAACCAGCAGTTGGCAGCCCAACCCATGTACAGTGGGAACGGCTTAAATCTAACCTCTGATAATGTATCAGATGAAATTGCCGCTCAGCTGGAAGAGGCCTGGCAAGAAGCGGAAGATCAGTATCAGATTGAACTAGCTGCTTATGAAGCCGCTTATGACGAGTGGGAATCTCAGGGCAGCCCTGACGGTTTGGAGCCCTCCGCCCCAGAAGCAACTCACGGCGACAGCTGGGAAGATGGCATCTCTGATATTCGTCTGCGCCCCGTTTCTGGCGGCACCCGTGACTACGAACAAAAAACAGAAACCTTCCGCCTTTTGGGTGGTGCCCGCGGTGACCTGGAGAATGGCTGGGGCTGGGACACCTTCTTGAGCTATGGCCGTAATGAAGGTGAAAACACCATCGGCAATTCTTACAACAAAACTCTACTGCAAGAAGTTATCGACGGAGACAGTGGCCTCGCTGATGAGGATATTTCCTTCCTCGGCGGAATGAGCGATGAAGTTATCGACTACATCAGCTACACAGATCGCGAAGATAACGAATACGATCTGATTAACTTTGGTGCGAGTTTAACCGGTGATATTGATGCTGTTCAGCTTCCCGGCGGTCCTCTCGGATTTGCAGCCGGCATTGAATACCGTAAAGAATCCGGAGAGTTTAACCCCAGTGAAGAAACCCAGAACGGCGATACATTTGGTAACCAGCAAGACGCTACTGCTGGCGACTACTCAGTAACTGAGTTGTTCACCGAGTTCAACTTGCCGATTCTCGCCGGCGAAAAGTACGCTGACGAATTATCTATGGATATCGCCCTGCGCTACTCCGATTTTGATACTTTTGGTGGCCAGAGTACGGGGAAGCTGGGTATTGTCTACGCCCCAACTGAAAACTTCCGTTTCCGTACTAGCTATTCAACCTCTTTCCGTGCACCGGGCATTTACGAACTCTATAGCGGTACCTCCCAGAGCTACGAGTACCTACTGGACCCCTGTGATACCAGCAGTTCAAATACTGCCGGGCAAGGCGCCTACTGTAGTGAAGTTGGGTCAAGCTTTACCCAAGCAGGCTCTCAAATTGCTACCAATGTTGGGGGTAACGAGGACCTAGAGGCTGAAGAAGCACGTACTTTTACCGCTGGTATCGTCTGGACACCTTCTTTTGCTGAAGACCTCTCCATCACTGTGGACTACTACGACGTTGAAATCACCAACGCAATCGATAGTGCGGATCTTCAGCAAATTCTGGACGACTGCTACCGTGATGGTATTGCCGATGCTTGCGCCCTGATCGAACGCGGCGACAGTGGTCAGATCACATACCTGGAAGGTTCTCTGCTCAATATCGGTGAGATTAGAACCAAGGGTATTGACCTCGACGTAGTTCAAAACCTGTACTTTGACACCGGAAAACTCGCTCTGCGTGCCCAGGCTACCCGCCTCCTTGAGTACGAAATTTACAATACCGAAACTGAAGCCACTTCTGACTACCTGGATTATGTTGGCACTAGTAGCGGCGTCTACGTGAAATGGCGTGGCCTTGCCAGTGCAACTTGGTATGCCGATAACTGGGACTTTGGTATTGACGCACAGTACTTAAGTGATGGCCAGAGTCCATATGTTGATGTTCCTTCCCACACCTACCTAAACTTAAAGGCAGGCTGGGATGTGAACGACAACATGCGTCTCACTGCAGGAATCGACAACATCGCTGATCGCGAGCCGTCGTACACCTCCAGCTGGTATGACGTGAACAGCAGCTACGACTACCAAGGTCGTTACGCGTGGGCTGGTGTTAGCTACCAGTTCTAAAGCCAAGTATCGAGAACCGATGTAAAAAGGGTGCTTATGGCACCCTTTTTACTAATGACTAAAGCTAATGATCACTATTCAATAAGCGATCCAGTTTTTGCTGGTATACACTTTTTACATCCGAGCTACTCACCAGCGAAAATGCTTTCTCAAAACTATTTCTGGAAGCTAGTAAATCACCGAGGTTATATTGCGCTAGTCCAAGTAAAAAATGGAATCGGTGATCATCATCATTGGTCTTTATAGCTCGCGTTAGACGTTTTTCTGCATCCTGGTAATTTTTGTTTTCATAGGATTCGCGAGCCTGGTAATACAGGTAGTAAGGATTGCGTTCCCTGTGAAATTTCACTCTATCGGCATAGACTCTGGCCAACTCATCACGCCCAGTGCCGCGATACAACCACTCCAAGTTGCTGCTGGCAACCAGGTTGTCCCCCTGTAAAACTAGGGATTGCAGGTAGCTTTGCTCAGCCTCATACAGGTGGTCAAAGCGACTGTAGAAAGCCCCCATGTTAGACCAAAAATCACTTCTCTCAGGACGTAATTGCAATGCTTTACGCAAATATAGAAACGCCTGCTCCTTATCTCCCTCACGAAGGAATTCCACACCTCGATTACTGTAATAAAGAGCGAATGCAGTAATATCATCCAGAGTTCTCTGCTGATAAATAGGATCGTAAACTTCGAGATTGAGATCGATAATTCGTTGACCGCTAGGGTGTTTAGATACCATATTCACATGGCG
Source organism: Microbulbifer maximicatervae (SeqCode) (assembly GCF_052467325.1). NCBI lineage: Bacteria > Pseudomonadati > Pseudomonadota > Gammaproteobacteria > Cellvibrionales > Microbulbiferaceae > Microbulbifer > Microbulbifer maximicatervae (SeqCode). The sequence goes on along the minus strand of NZ_CP174310.1, from coordinate 4,655,658 downwards.
ATAAATAACAAACGTTTCCGCCTCTTCCTGACTCCAGACAGGGGGAACATCCACTTCATTAAAGAAGGCCTCAACCCCTAACTCCCTCGCCATAGCAACCATCATCAGTGTAAAAGTTAAGCAATTACCCCGCTGCTGATAAAAGGCTTCCCTAGCAGAGAGAGTACTGTTCGCATCATACTCAAAGAAAAGCTCCCTCTTACTCACCGCGCTCGTCAGTGCCTGAAGGCGGCTATCAGGTATCGCATCAGGAGAAAGAGTGTTTAGGTATGAGCGAATTTCCGTATCAAGTTCCAAAAGCTGCTCATCTGGCAGCTCATTTGTTCGAACAGATCGGTTAAAAACAGCCTGTCCACTCAAAACAGAGTCGGTATCTACTTGTTTAGTGTGAATATTTGGATACCGGGAACAACCACCAATGACCAGTATCAAAGCAACTACTAATAGCACCTTCACAGCGTTTCCCTCCCCAAATTTTCAACTGTAACAGGATTTATCACCAATTTAGGGCCAAATAAAGTGCCCTGGTACCATTTGCTTAAAACGCCCCACAACAGTTCGCCTGTTAAATAGACAGCTGGTAAACTTTCCGGGTTACGCACGAGGTATGCACCCCGAATATTTGGGCCTTTAATCTGGCTGGAAGCAGCCACCCAAAACTCGGCTCGGCAGCGACCTCTTTAAACAAGAGCAATACTGGAAGAAAATAGTACTCTGTCACACGGATGAATTACCTGGCTGATCACAGGGCGAGTTCCTTAGCCAGGCTGCCTTCCTGATATGCACCAGCATATTGCACTAGAGCTATAACAACTGGAATTTCAGCTTATGTCGTCAAATACACATCAAAATGACGCTGGCTTTTTTGGCCACCCCAAAGGGCTCTCTACACTTTTCTTCACCGAAATGTGGGAGCGGATGAGTTACTACGGTATGCGAGCCCTGCTTGTGCTGTTTATGACAGCCAGTCTTCAGGAAGAGGGCTTGGCCTTTACCGTTGCAGCAGCGGGAGCTATTTATGGGCTCTACACTGGCGCCGTGTACTTCCTAGGCCTGCCCGGTGGCTGGATTGCAGACCGCCTACTAGGAGGGCAACGCACCATTTGGTACGGCGGCATCATCATTATGTGTGGCCATATTGTGCTCGCTATCCCAACCAGTTGGAGCTTCTTTATAGGCTTGATTCTTGTTGCTACCGGCACCGGCCTCCTCAAGCCCAATATCAGTGCAGCAGTTGGACATCTTTACCAACCAGATGATGTTCGCCGCGACAGCGGATACGCACTGTACTATATGGGCATCAACATGGGCTCAATCATCGGTTATGCCGTCTGCGGGTACTTTGGTGAAAATGTCGGCTGGCATTGGGGCTTTGGTGCCGCAGCTGTAGGGATGGCTATTGGCCTGATCCAGTATCGCCGCACTATTCACAACCTGGGGGACGCAAGCCTCAATCCCGAGAACCCACTTTCGCCAGAAAAGGCAAAACTGGCTTGGCGCATAATTGGTGCTGTCGTAGTCGGTGTTGCAGTGATTACTGGCTTGGTGATGAATGGCACTATCACCATCAACCCGGTAGAAATAGCCAAGTACGTAGCTGTAGCCTTCACCCTGACTTTCCTTGCCTACTTTGGCTTTATCTACTTTGGCGGCCAGCTGAGCGGATCAGAGAAAAAGAAAATGTGGGCGCTATTCCTAGTCTGTGTAGCCTCTACCTTTTTCTGGTCGGGCTTCGAGCAAGCGGGCTCCTCACTGAACCTGTTCGGCCGCGACTACACAGATCGCCTGATTGGCAGCTTTGAAATGCCAACCTCCTGGCTACAAAGCTTTAACTCCATCTTTATCATTACCCTGTCCCCCTTCTTTGCCGCGCTGTGGATTAACCTGGGCAAACGCATGATCACCCCATCCTATGGGCTGAAATGTGCACTTGGCCTGATCATCATGGCCAGTGGCTTCCTGGTAATGTTCTTTGCCGCTCAATACGCAGCAGCGGGCCTGAAAGTTGCTCCTTACTGGCTGGTAGCCACTTACTTCCTGCACACTGTCGGTGAACTCTGCCTGAGCCCGGTGGCCCTGAGTGCAGTAAGTAAACTTTCTCCTCGCCGCTTTGCTGGCCAGATGATGGGTGTCTTTGTTCTGACTTACTCTATCGGCAACCTCTTTGCCGGTCTTCTGTCAGGTAACTTTGATCCGAACAATGTTGCTGAGATGCCAAACCTGTTCCTGCAAATCAGCTTGTTCACAATCGGAGTGGGTATCATCCTGGCCCTGATCAGTCTCAAGTCCAAGTACTGGGAGACTGACTCAGAAGCACCCCAGAATACTGCGACAGCTGAAAGCTCTACTAAAACGGCCTAATACTTAGCTGTATTTCAAAAAAAGGCCACTGCTATGCAGTGGCCTTTTTTATTTTCCCTCGCCTAAAGCAAGCCTTGTAACAGACCGACATTCAGCCAGATAAACCGCGCCCCAATAATAAACAGCAAAATGGCAAAGCAATGCTTAAGCATTTTGGGAGAAAGGCGATGGGCAAGATTGGCACCAAAGCGGGCAAAAAACGTGCTGGTGACAACAATTCCAAAAAACGCAGGCCAGTACACATAGCCACTACTCCATTCTGGTAGAAGCTGATTGCCCCAGCCCTGGAAACCAAAGCTCAGCGCACCCGCAACCGCAATGGGAAGACCACAAGCCGCCGACGTAGCAACCGCACGTTGCATCTTCACCCGGCAACGGGATAAAAATGGAACGGTTAGTGAGCCCCCACCGATACCAAAAATCGCAGATACCCAGCCTATAACCCCTCCTGCAGATAGCAATAAAGACGACCCTGGTAAATTGCCATCCCCTTCCGTTAATTGATCGTGCCGGGCACCACTAAGCCACATCCTCACCGCAATCACGATCGCAAAGACGCCGATCAACAGCTGCAGCCAAGCACCGGGGAGTAATTCAGCAGTGGCGCCACCGGCCCAAGAACCGATTAAAATGCCTGGAGCCATAACCCCAAAGATCTTCCAGTCCACCGCCTTTTTCTTGTTGTGGGCGCGCACTGAACTGATTGAAGTGATAATGATTGTTGCTAGGGAAGTACCCACAGCCATGTGGGTGAGGATTTCAGGGGATATCCCCATAGCGGTGAAAACAAAAACCAAGGCAGGGACAATAATCAGGCCACCACCTACGCCAAATAGTCCGGCAATAGTTCCAGCAGCGGCACCGACCAACAAATAAACCAGCAGTATTTCCATAGCCCACCCCGTTTAAATACGACAAATAATTTTGTCGCATTTAAACAGATATAAGCTGGGAATAGATAGAGACCTTAGCTTCGGCTCTCCACTGTAAGCCAGTCAAACCCTTCCTGCTGACAGGCAAAAATACAGCTCTCCACTGCTTCGGCAACCTCTGCCAGGGCCTCCTTTGCCAGGGCAAGGCTGTTATTTTTTTCACTGATATGAGCTACTACCAAGTGCTGTAGTTGCTCATAGCCAACGCGCTGTAGAAAGCCAGCAGCCTGTTGATTACTCAGATGCCCATAGGCACCCCCAACGCGTCGCTTCAACGAAGGTGGATAGGGTCCTTTAGCGAGCATCAGAGGGTCGTGATTTGCCTCTAGAACCAAGGCATCACAATCTCCAAAGTGCGCTTCAACATGAGGGGTGATAGTCCCCAGGTCCGTCAACAAGCCCAGACTGCTACCGCGACAGCGAAATACAAACTGTGCCGCCTCTCGGGCATCGTGGGGAACCGCGACCGGGGTTACTTCAATATCGGCGACAACAAAAGGCTGATGCCCCTCAATTAAGTGCAACTTTGGTAACTTACCAATATCACGCGCCTTAAAAGTACCGGGCGTCAGGTAGACAGGCAGGCCATATCTGCGCGCAAGTGGACCTACACCAGAGAGGTGATCGCTGTGTTCGTGGGTAACCACAATTGCAGAGATATCAGCGGGAGACATACCGAGCCGCGCCATACGGCGCTCGGTTTCCTTGATGGTAAAACCGCAGTCAACCAAAAGACAGTGGTCGCCACTGGCGACCACTGTTCCATTGCCTTTACTGCCGCTTCCCAAAGAGGCGAAGCGCAGGCCCATTAAATAAGGTTCTGCTGGATAGATTGAAGCAGCTGGGAGGCTTCATTCTTTGAAAGCGGCTGTCCCCGAGTATCGCGCACCCGGACTTCAATCTCATCATCATTACCACGGATAACAATCAGGTAACCGGGATAAGCTTCATCAGTAGTAGCCCCTACTCCCAGCCCTTTGATTTCCTTGAATAGAGCGGGCTCAGCCCCCTCCGTCAGATCAATTCCAGCCAAAATCTGCTGCAGGCTTACCTGATCGGCACTCTCCGCCAGCTCATCTTCGTCGCTCTTGCTGCTGCCCCAGGAGAACCAACCTCCATCGCTGTCCTCTTCATCAGAAGCATGAGCACGATCTTCATCGTAAGTGACATAAAAAAGACCGATATCGGAATCTTCACGGTGCAAGCGATAGGCACCTGAATTAACGGCATGAGCGACAGTGGCCCAGGCCCGCTCCATTTCCAATCCCATCGCGATATAGGGCTCGTGACCAACGGGCTCTCTCAATTGGACCTTAAGGTCACTGTTACCAATAGCCTGGGCTACCAGAGATGCAGTCGCAGCTGCAGTTTCAGATGCCAGGGCTGTAGACATTTCATCGATCATCCAGCCTTCACGCTCAGGGCTGGAGGAACGCTCTGGCCAATTGACACTACCACCAACCGGGGCAGATGAAGGGACGGAAAGGTGGCGCACATGGACTTCTGTAGTATCCGGTTGAACACCAGTTTCCACCTGCAATCGATACTTGTCTTTAGTATCCGGGCTCTCCTTAAAGGCCATCCACGCAGTTTCCATAACCCCCGCGCTGGCATCTGACATTTCTATACGCAAGCCTGAGCTCCGAAGGAATTGGTGCAACTGGGGCCACACTTCTTCGGGAGGCTGGGATACCAGCACCCAGCGATTCGCGCCGAGTTTTTGAATTTTCACTCTTTCCAGACCCGCATTTACGGAAATCGCCAGTGGGCGCGGAACTTCAAAACTACCTTGGGCCAGCTGCTCCCCTGCAATCTGGGGAATCTCATAAAGCTCCTCCTGGTGCTTGGTATTAACACCTTCAGGTATCCTTAGAGGAGTCAGGCTATCGGCATGCTGGTAATCATTACTGCGATCGCGGAAATAGCCATCGTTGCCGAACACACCGCACCCTGCCAGCGTAATACTGGAGATAAAGAGCCCGGCTCCAACGGTCAATTTTTTCATTAAAGCTATCCTGGTTAATTCTCAGTTCGCGGATTTAGAGTACACCGGCACTACGCAGAGCTTCGCGCACTGTCCCGTGGTGCTCAGGGGATAGACTCGTCAACGGCAGGCGTATTCCACCGTCGACACGGCCCATCTCCCGGAGAGCCCATTTCACCGGTATCGGGTTGGACTCCAAAAACAGCACTTTGTGCAATATTTGTATTCGCTGGTCAATTGTCCGCGCAGTCACCGCATCACCGGCCAGCGCCGCTTCACACATTTGGGCCACTGCTGCGGGGGCCACATTAGCGGTTACACTAATATTTCCATGACCACCCAGTAACATTAGTTCAACCGCAGTACTGTCGTCGCCAGAGTAAACGGCAAACCCTTCGGGCAGAGTATCTATTAAAACCTTAGCCCGCTCCAAATCACCGGTGGCCTCCTTGATGCCTACGATATTGCCGACCAACGCCAGGCGCTGTACCGTTTCCGGCAGCATATCTACTGCTGTGCGGCCGGGAACATTGTAGAGAATTTGGGGAATGGAGACAGCTTTGGCCACCGCACGATAGTGCTGGTAGAGGCCTTCTTGGGTGGGCTTATTGTAATAAGGTGTAACCAGCAGGCAGGCATCTGCACCACATCGGGCGGCATTCTCTGTAAGGTCAATCGCTTCAGAAGTAGAGTTTGCGCCAGTTCCAGCAATCACTGGCACTCGACCTGCCACTTGGTCCACAACACGTCGAATAACCTCAATATGCTCATTGAAGTCCAAGGTTGCAGATTCACCGGTAGTCCCCACCGCAACCAGTGCTCGGGTCCCCTGCTCGATATGCCACTCAACGAGGTTGTGCAGACTGTCCCAATCCGGGCTTCCGTCTGCGTACATTGGGGTGGCCAGGGCCACCATACTACCGGTTAACATCCTCACTCCTTATTTTTTGCACTCCACCCGGAATACCACCGCCAGAGTCAGTTCAGTATGTTACTTAGGCCAGGGTATCTGCGCCAGTGCGACTAGCTCGCCACTCTTTTGCGTTTCTTTTTCTTTTTGCGTACCCCGTGATACACGTTTTCTGCCCCTTCAGGACGGGTCTTAAAACGGCGATGCACCCACATGTATTGTTCTGGGGCCTCGCGAATACGCGCTTCGATAAACTGGTTCACCAAAATGGCATCTTGCAGCTCATCTCCCGAAGGGATCTGATCAATAGGATCGTAAATCTTCAAACGGTAACCTGAGCCATCATCCAGTCGTGTCACCACATAGGGCACCACTTTGGCCTTGCCGACCCTGGCGAACCGTGAGGTTCCCGTAACAGTCGCCGCCGGAACATCGAAGAAAGGAGCAAAGATCCCCTGCTTAATCCCGTAATCCTGGTCTGGAGCATACCAGACCGCACGCCCGCGCTGCAGGGCTCGCAATACCCCGCGCACATCTTTACGCTGATAAACACTGCCATTCTCAGTATGGCGCTCTCGCCCTTTGCGCTGCATGTAGTCATAAACCGGATTTTTGTGCGGCCGATACATGCCATCGAGAGTAATACTCATCCCCATCATGGCGGCGCCTATTTCCAGGGTAGTGAAATGCATGGCCATCAGGAGAACGCCCTGGCCTTGGGCCTGGATGGCCTGCAGGGCTTCCAGCCCTTCAAAGGTAAAGCGTTTCCGTAGCCACGCTGCAGAGCGAAACCAGGCCATGCCGGTTTCCATCAAGGCGATACCGCTGGACTCAAAATTACGCCTAAGAAGCTCAGCTCGCTCATCTTCCCCCAGCTCGGGGAAGCACAGCGCCAGATTGCGTTCAGCAATCGTGCGCCGGCTGGTAGCTACTCTTAGCATTAGGCGGCCAAACGCACGGCCCATGGCCAACTGCCAGTGATAGGGCAATTGCGCGATCAAAAACCATAGTGCAAAAAGCAGCCAGGTCAGCCAGTAGCGAGGGTGCAGCAGCGCCGCGCGAAATCGGGGTTTTTCCATCAGATCTATATCAGGGTGTGGCGCCGAGGCGCAACCTAAGTCGGTTGAAAACGACGTAGTATACCCTATGCGAAGAGAGCGGGGACCGCGTAACTGCCACAGGAGGTCAGTGCCTTAACAGGGTGTCCAACTCATCCACTGCGACACACCAATCCGAATCATCCAAGATGGCATTCTCCAGGAACTCTCGCTGCCCATCACTCCAGAAGGAAGCGGCGGAAAGCTTCTCATGGCGGTGCAAATAGTGCGTGACCAGAAATTCATGGATCTGTGCATCTTCAGACGCCAGCCCCAACTGGGAAAACAGGTCCTTCAGTGTGTGATGTCCAGTAGTTTCCATAACGATTACCGCTATCTATTCTGGCAGCCATATTTTCATGGCGACTACCCCAATTATAGTTGGGCAGCCCCTGATTCATTCCGCATTATTCCTTCAGGATTTTCAGAGGCATCGCAGGCTTTCATCAATAGAATTCAGCCTTTGCCCATTTAGGGCGCCGGGTTGGGATTCCCCTGGTGTATAGCTTCGATAGCCGCTAATTGCTCACTGTCCAGGGTAATTTCAACGCTGGAAATATTGGAACGCAATTGCTCGATAGTTGTGGCGCCAATGATATTTGAAGTGACAAATGGCTGCTGATTCACGAATGCCAGTGCCATCTGCGCCGGGTTCAGGCCAAACTCCCGGGCCAAATCCACATAGGCCTGGGTCGCAGCCAGGGTTCGCTCTCCAGCGTAGCGCTGAAAGCGATCATAGCGGGTAAGTCGTGCACCCTCAGGCTTCCTTCCCCCCAGATACTTGCCCGAAAGAACCCCAAATGCGAGGGGGGAGTACGCCAATAGGCCACACCTCTCGCGAATAGCAATTTCAGCGCAGCCAACTTCAAAAGCCCTGTTTAAAAGACTGTAGGGGTTTTGAATCGATACAATCCTTGGCTTCCCGTAGGCAATCGACTGTTGCAGGTACTCAAACATACCCCAGGGGGTCTCATTGGAAACACCGATATGACGAACCTTGCCCTGTTCGACCAACTCCTCGAGTGCGCCCAATGTTTCAGCTAAAGACACACCATCGTCGCTGCCGTGGGTATAGTCCAGGCGCCCGAAGAAATTAGTTTGCCTTTCAGGCCAGTGGACCTGGTAGAGGTCGATATAGTCAGTGCGCAACCGTTTTAAGGAATCATCACAAGCCTGCAAAATCTGCTCTTGGTTCAGACGGGGACCCGAGCGAATATGGCCGACACCTGAATTGGCGGCACTACGGCCCGCCACTTTAGTTGCGACAACAACCTGGTGCCTGCCTCCTCGTGTAGCCAACCAGTTACCGATATATTCCTCGGTTCGGCCCTGTGTTTCTGGCCGTGGCGGTACGGGATACATTTCCGCACAATCAATAAAGTTAACCCCCTGAGATATTGCATAGTCGAGCTGCTCAGCGGATTCAGCTTCATTATTCTGTTCACCATAAGTCATGGTGCCCAGGCAGATCTGGCTGACCTTAAGGTTGGTGGTGCCGAGTTGGCGATACTCCATTGAAGAGCCCCCATAAACCGAAAAACCGGATTATGCAGCTTTGCTAGGAAGAGTTGTAGGAATGCGTTACGGAAGGGGAAACGGGACTCCCAAATGGAGTCCCGCATAAAATCAGCCGAATTTGGTATCTACCATGGGTGAGGTGTCTGCATCGTAATCAATGCCATCAACACCAAATCCAAACAGCTTGAGGAAATCCGCCTGATAGCCCTTGAAGTCAGTCAAGTCAAACAGGTTCTCAGCAGTTACCTCTGGCCACAACTTTTCGATCTTCGCCTGGGTCTCAGGGCGCAGCTCTTTCTCGTCCATACGTAAACGGTTCACATCATCGAGACGTGGAGTATCGGTATAGAGCCCCTCAGTGTAGAGGCGGTATAGCTGTTCGATACAGCCCTCATGAGTCCCCTCTTCTTTCATGATTTTGTACGCAAGAGAGATATAGAGTGGCATTACCGGAATAGCAGAGCTGGATTGGGTAACCAGCGCCTTCAAAACAGCAACGTTAGCCGCAGCCTTACCGTTATCGGTGATCGCTTTTGCCGCGCGATCAAGATCTTCTTTAGCTTTACCGATAGTCGCGTGACCATAAATCGGCCAGGTCAACTTTTCACCGATATAGGTATAAGCCACAGTTTTGCAGTTATCAGCCAATACCCCGGCATCACCGAGGGCCTGCATCCACAGTTCCCAGTCTTCACCACCCATAACCTTGACGGTATTTGCGATCTCTTCGTCGCTGGCCGGCTCCAAAGTAATATCGGAGATCTCCAGCTTGTCAGTGTTCAGATTCTTGGCAGTGTAAGATTTGTTAATAGGCTTGAGTACAGAGCTATACAGCTCACCGCTTTTCGGATCTGTGCGACGCGGGGATGCCAAGCTGTAAACCACGAGATCAACCTGACCTAGGTCTTCTTTGATCATCTCTACAGTCTGGGCTTTCACCTCATCAGAAAAAGCATCGCCATTGATACTCTTTGCGTAAAGCCCCGCTTTGTGGGCCTCCTGCTCAAAAGCTGCGGAATTGTAATAACCCGCAGAAGCCGTGCGCTTTTCAGTAGGCGGCTTCTCGAAGAAAACACCCAGGGTACTTGCGCCGCAACCAAAAGCAGCTGTAATTCGTGACGCCAGGCCGTAGCCTGTGGAGGCACCTATCACCAGTACCTTTTTGGGCCCTTTTTCAACCGCTGGCTGGGACTGAATATACTCAATCTGCTCGCGTACGTTAGCAGCGCAGCCCTGCGGGTGGGCATTGGTACAAATAAAACCGCGTACTTTCGGCTGGATGATCATCCTTACAGTCTCTCCCTTCGTCTTTTGGGAATCGTTGTTACCTGATTACAGATACGCTGGTGGCGCTCCGGAGAACTATCAACCCAAGGTCGAGAGTGCGACGCCTGGGTCAGGTTCGTGGGCCATTCTAATCTCTGTCGCCGAGGAGTCCCATAGCGGTATTTCCCACAATCGATAGATGACGTCCAAAATATCTACTATCCCGGCCAAAGCGCCACATCCTGCTCAAAACCCAAACAGGAAATCGATATTTCCTGACTTTCCTGCACATAAAAGGGGCTACAGTGATTAATGTCGCGCCAAGCCGGTGCCACAAAAGGGCTAATTGACATATTTCCACAGGAAAATTCATCAACCGCGCTTTTTCTGGCTTGGCACGCTGTATGCAGTCTCACCAGTGAAGGAAGCTTTTCGCTGTCATACAGCAAGCCAGGGATGGCTCGAGCGTTGTTAAACCTGTAGTAAGTTAGGAAGGTCAGAGTGAAATACTATTCGCGACACTGTGTGAAACCCGGAGACCTCAATCCCGCCCAGCGCCTGTTTGGCGGACAGCTACTGTCCTGGATTGATGAGGAAGCAGCAATCTTTGCCGGCTGCCAGATGGGTACTCCAATGCTGGTCACCAAACTGATGTCGGAAATTGACTTCGTCAGCTCCGCTTGCTGCGGTGATGTGGTGGAGTTTGGATTCGAGGTGGTTGGTATCGGCCAAACCTCGCTCACAGTCCACTGCGAGGTTCGCAACAAACAGTCACAACAGCTGATTGTGCAAGTGGACCAAATTGTTTTTGTCGCGCTGGACGCAAATGGCAAGCCCACCCCTCACGCAAAGGCCGGCATGTCCCTGGAACAGGCCCGAATTGTTACTCAACAAGAGCGGGAGGTTCGCGAGCGCAGAATTGCCAGCTGACTCTACCCCGGAGCAATAACGCCTAAGAGCAGTGACACGGTGGCGGTATACTGACGCTTTGCACTAACCGCCATCGACTATGTTTGCACTGCGATTTCACACCCCCAAACCCTGGGCTCAAGTGGTGCTCGCCGACTTTGATCGATTCCTGCAGGACCATGCTGCCGCAGAGAAAAAGGCCTCCGGCATGGCGGTATCCATGTTCTCCCACTATCCCGACAAGCCCGTTTTAGTGGAAGCCATGATCAACCTGGCACTGGAAGAAATGAACCACTTCCGCCAGGTTATCAAGATTATGCATGATCGAGGGATCTACCAGGCACCGGATGCGAAAGATCCGTATATCAACACCCTGCGCCAACTGATTCGCCAGGGGCCAGATGAATACTTGATGGACCGCCTGCTCACCGCAGCGATCATCGAAGCGCGGGGGTGCGAGCGCTTTGGACTGGTGGCTGAGGCACTGCCATCTGGCCCCCTGAAGACCTTCTACCAGGTCATCACCGATAGTGAAGCTCGCCACCACGAACTATTTGTCGAACTCGCCCTGGAGTACTTTCCCCGCGAAAAAGTGGAAGCGAGGCTATCTGAATTACTCGACGAGGAAGCCGCGATTACTGCCGCACTCCCACACCGCGCGGCATTGCATTAGCGGACCGTAATTCAACGCAATTCCTATTCCCCTCCAATGGTGTATCCTGGCGCCAATCTCTAGCCCGACGTAGAGGCGCCAAACATATGCAGATTTTCCTTCGCCAACACTGGTTCCGCCTGTTCTTATTGACCACATTTGCCATTACCTGGGCCTGGTCTGCCTGGAACCCCCTGCACCCCGATGACTGGTTGCTTGAGAACTATCTGGTATTTGCCGCTCTACCGGTCATTTTGATCAGTGCACGGAGTTTTCCCTTATCGAATATCTCCTATACATTGATCACCATCTTCATGTGCCTTCATGTGATCGGCTCTCACTATACCTATGCCGAAACGCCTTTTGGCTACACCTTGCAGGAATGGCTGGGCTCCGATCGCAATATGTACGACCGCCTGGTGCATTTCAGCTTTGGCCTTCTCCTGGCCTACCCGGTGCGAGAGGTTCTTGTGCGCCTGGCTCAGCTGCGTGGATTCTGGGCCTATTTCTTCCCGGTAGACGTGACTTTTGCGCTCTCATCAATCTACGAAATCATCGAGTGGCAAGCGGCAAAAGCTGTCTCTCCAGAATTGGGCGCAGCCTTCCTCGGCTCTCAGGGAGACATCTGGGATGCGCAGAAAGACATGCTGCTAGCGGGGCTCGGCTCTATCACCACTATGCTGGTGGTACTCGCCCTGAACCTGTGGTTGAACTCCAACGCCTGGAGTGAGATTCGCAACAGTCTTAAGGCCCCCCCGGGTGACAGCGCCCTGGGAGAAACCCGATTGCGCCACTGGTGGAGTAATCGACGCGGCTAGAGTCCACCCCTATTTGGACAATGCATGATTAAGTGGTAGACGGGTTGTCTGCTTCATCGTCTCCATAACAAAACTGGAGCTGACATCAAACAGGTCGGCTTTGATCAGTTCCTTATAGAGACGATCGTAGCCAGGCATATCGGTGACTACCGCTTTGATCAGATAGTCCAAATCTCCACTCATACGATGGACCTCAAGAATTTCAGCCACCCCCTGTACCAATTCGCTAAAACGGGCGGCCCACTGATCATTGTGCTGGTTGGTACGAATTGAAATATAGACCGTCAGCGGCAAGTTCAGTTTTTGCTGATCGAGGAGGGTAACCCTGTCGCAAATCACCCCCTCACTCTCAAGACGCTGAATGCGGCGCCAGCACGCCGACTTGGACATCCCAACCCGCTCGGCAATATCCCCCACTGACAGGGTCGCATCAGCCTGCAACAGCTCGAGTATTGCCCTATCCAGTTTGCTTAATCCTTCAGTCATCACTCAGTCCCCGCCTCGCCCAATCATACAAAATAACGCTTTATGGCACAGTTTTACGGTTTATATCTTATTATCGGCACATTCATTCATAAAATACACAATAAAAGATACAAGTAGAGACATTGTTTCAAGCATTCGGGACTAAAGTGAGCCCCACAAAACAGGGGAAAGGAAATCATGACAGACCTGATAAAGCACATCCGCGACTCGGTAATCGGCGATATGCAAGCAATCGTAACGCCATTTGGAAAACGTCCTCTGGTGTACGCCGATTACACAGCTTCCGGTCGTGCGCTGACATTTATCGAAGAGACTATCCGCCAGCAGGTACTGCCCTTCTATGCCAATACCCACAGCGAGAGCTCCTATACCGGTGCCCATACAACCGCGCTACGGGAGCAAGCCCGTGAAGAAATTCGTCAGGCAGTCAACGGCGGCGATAACCATAAAGTGATTTTTTGTGGTTCTGGTGCAACAGCCGCGATCAACAAATTGATCGATATTCTCAACTTGCGCCTGCCCGCAGACCTGGATAGGCAACACCAGCTCTTAAGTAGAATTCCCGAACATGATCGCCCGGTTATTTTTATCGGCCCATACGAGCACCATTCCAATGAACTCCCCTGGCGAGAGAGCATTGCCGATTTGATCGCTATTCCACTAGATCAAAGTGGCAAACTTGACCTTGAAGCACTGGAATCAGAACTGCGCGCCCATGCCCATAGACCACACAAAATCGGCAGTTTTTCTGCGGCCTCTAACGTAACCGGAATCAAAACAGATGTAGAGGCAGTGACTGCACTCCTTAAAAAACACGGAGCTTTATCTTTTTGGGACTACGCCGCCGCAGCACCCTATGTGCAAATTAATATGCAAGGGCCAGCAACGCCGGATAGCCATTACCAAAAGGATGCCGTGTTTGTCTCCCCGCACAAATTCATCGGAGGACCCGGCACTCCAGGTATTCTGGTTGTACACGAAGACCTGCTGAAAAACTCGGTACCTGCTACACCAGGAGGCGGTACCGTCCTTTATGTCACACCGGAAGATCACCGCTATCTGGAAGACGCCGAGCGCAGTGAAGAGGGCGGCACTCCAGCCATTATCGAGTCGATCAGGGCCGGTATGGTTTTCAAACTTCAACAGACGGTGGGCGCAAAAGAGATTGGTCGACGCGAAACCCAATTTTTACAGCGGGCACTGCAACGCTGGTCGGAGGAGGAGGCCATTGAGATACTCGGCAATACTGACTCCGCACGACTATCCATCATCTCCCTGCGAATTAAATGGAACAATAAGGACCTTCACTACGGTTTTGTAGTGGCATTGCTCAATGACCTTTTTGGTATTCAGGTTCGCGGAGGCTGCTCCTGTGCCGGTCCCTATGGGCACGCTTTATTGGGCATCGACATGGACCATAGTAAATCCCTGGAAGAACAAATCCTGCAAGGTCACAAGGTACTGAGACCCGGTTGGATAAGACTCAATTTTAACTATTTTATCAGCGAGGAGGTCTTCGAATACTTATTGGAGGCAGTGGCCCTGGTCGCCAACTACGGCTGGAGATTGTTGCCGTTTTACCGTTTTGACCCACTCACCGGCGTATGGCGATATCAGGATAAGAAAATGAAGACATCGCTTGATATTTCTCAGCTGACATTTACCGAGAAAGACACGCAACAAGAGCAGGAAAACCGTTGCAACTTAAATCTTAAGAGCTATTTAATGATGGGAGAAAAAGAGCTTCGCAAAGTTGGTCGCGAAGCCCTTTTCTACGATTTAAGACTGCCCGATGAGGCAGAACCCCTACGCTGGTTTGCCAGCCCCCGGGAAGCGGCACTGGCACTCTAAGTGGGAAGCGAAGAGGCTTCTACCGCAACAGCAACAGAGGCTGACGGGCTTTCAACAACATTTTTACAGTGATGCTTCCCATCAGAAGGTCGTGCAGGCGGTTGTGACTGAAAGCTCCCATCACGGTTAGGTCAATCTGGTGCTCAGTTTGGTAGGCCACCAAAGCTTCAACGGTATTGCCAGTGAGATTACTGGCAGTGCAAGTGAGTCCTGCAGAATCCAGTTTGGCCGAGGCTTCAGCCAACAAATTCTCCGCAGTTTCAGCGGGCCCTACATAGACAAGGTGACAGGAGAGTTCGCGAAATAATGGGCTCTCTGCAACCATCGCCAATGCCTTGCACGAGGCCTCACTGCCATCGTAGGCAAGCATCACCCTGCTGGGCTCTGTGAAGTCCCGATTGACCACCAGAATCGGCTTGTGCAGTGAGCGCACTACTGTCTCCAGGTGAGCGCCAAGTCCACGCTCAGAATCCCCGTGCTCTTCACCGCGAATTCCTAACACCAGCGCGCGAATGGAGTCTTCCATTTCCACCACTGATTCTGTCAGGCTGTCGTGACGCTGGCAGGCTTTGATATTTTGCACACCGGCATCTTCGGCGCGGCTGCGGGCGGCCTGTAGCATCAGCTTGCCCTGCTGCACCATTAACTGCGCCCGCTGCTGCTCCAGCGCAGTTAACTCTTCCAGCAACTCCTCCTGACTTCCCAGGCCAATACTGCCGGTAAAATCGGTTACCGCAGGGACACTGCTTCTTTCGATGTTGTGCAACAGCTTCAGCGGTGCTTGCAGGCTCCTGGCCAGCCAGGCCGAGTAATCACACACCGCTCCAGTGTAATGAGAGCCATCGATACAAGAGAGTATCAATGGCGCCTTGCCGCCATTACCTGTGTTCTCATTGTTATTTTCGCTGTTGCTTACGGCCATCAATGTCCTCCAAGAACCCGCTCAATTTCCTCGGGCTTATCGTGTACGCCAAAACGGTCGACGATCGTTTCACTGGCCTCATTCAGTCCTACCAGTTCAACTTGTGCTCCCTCGCGGCGGAACTTAAGCACCACCTTATCCAGCGCATTAACCCCGGAAACATCCCAGAAATGCGCACGGTTGAGGTCGATCACCACCGTATCCACCACCTCTTTGAAATCAAATGAAGCGGTAAACTTATCGGCTGAATTGAAAAATACCTGCCCAATGACCTTGTAAGTGCGGCGACTCTGCTTTTCATCCAGAGAGCTGCTCACATACATAAAGTGACTGACTTTGTTGGCAAAGAACAGCGATGCCAACAGCACACCGACAAATACACCATAGGCCAGGTTGTGAGTCCACACTACCACAACCACAGTGGCCAGCATGACCAAATTTGTAGAGAGTGGGTAGTGCTTCAGGTTGCGGATGGAGCCCCAGTCAAAGGTGCCGATAGAGACCATAATCATGACTGCCACCAGCGCCGCCATGGGGATCACAGCAACCCAGTCACTGATAAACACTACCAGTGTCAGCAGACCGATACCGGCCACCAGAGTGGAAAGACGGCCGCGGCCACCGGATTTCACATTAATAACAGACTGGCCGATCATCGCACAGCCAGCCATACCACCCAGGGTACCCGCAGCAATATTGGCAATACCCTGACCTTTACACTCGCGGTTCTTGTCACTGGTAGTATCCGTCAGGTCGTCGACAATCGTCGCGGTCATCAGGGATTCCAGCAAGCCCACAACGGCCAGACCTGCGGAGTAGGGAAAGATAATCTGTAAGGTTTCAAAGTTAAGCGGAACTTCTGGCCAGAGGAAAACAGGCAAAGTATCCGGCAGCTCACCCATATCGCCGACAGTGCGAATATCCAATCCCATAGTCACCGCCACTGCGGTGAGGAGCAGAATACACACCAGCGGTGATGGCACAGCCTTGCCAATCACGGGGATATAAGGGAACAGGTAAATAATCCCCAGACCCGCCGCAGTCATTGCATAGACTTCCCAGGTGCCGCCGATCAATTCCGGCATTTGCGCCAGGAATATCAATATTGCCAGGGCATTGACGAACCCTGTCACCACAGCCCGGGAGACAAAACTCATTAAGCTCCCCAGCTTCAGGTAACCCGCAATAATTTGCAGTACCCCCGTCAATAAGGTTGCCGCAAGCAAATATTGCAGCCCGTGTTCCTTCACCAGGGTCACCATCAGCAGAGCCATGGCCCCGGTGGCAGCGGAGATCATTCCCGGGCGACCGCCAACAAATGCAATCACAACAGCAATACAGAAAGAGGCGTAGAGCCCGACCCTGGGGTCAACGCCCGCGATAATCGAGAAAGCGATGGCTTCGGGTATCAAAGCCAAGGCCACTACCAGGCCGGCGAGAACATCCCGACGTATGTTGCCGAACCAGTCGGCTTTGGTCGATGAGAGCAGCGAAGGAAACATAGGAGACAGCTAATTAAATTGAGATTGATCAAAAAAAGGCCGCGCACTCTACCATAAACGGCAGCAACCCCGCATGGCACAACCCCCCTATCCCCACTTTTCCTCTGACAAATATCAGAGCTGTCCTCTGCCGTCCGACTGCGGACAAGGCGGACACCGGACACTTTTTGCGGACACCCTCAAGAAAACAAAAAAACACAAAAATCTAAAAAATTCCTTTTATTTCAACAGGTTAAACAAAACTTAACTGTTGGCATGCTTATTGCGATACCCCTCCTAACAAGCAGATTCTTAACTCTGAATCCAAATTTCCAAAAGCCTGCATCCAAATACCAACGACAGGCAAAACAGTAAGAGAAACGGAAAGCCGCAATGATTAGAGATACTTCCAGACAAGATACCAAGATAGAAGCCGTGCCGGTTTGGAAGAACAAAAAGGTCGTCAAAGTCTCGGTATTTGCCAGTTTGACAGTGGCATTCCTGATCTGGGGTATCAGCTCCTGGCACAGCAATAGCTCCGTCGACAGCACCCTTTCCCTGTCCCAAATCAATATCGCCCAGGTCCAGCGAGGAGACCTGGTGCGGGACCTGGTGGTTCAGGGCCAAGTGGTCGCTGCAAACAGCCCAACGCTTTTCAGCCCTGCCCAGGGCATTGTGAAGTTTGCGGTGAAAGCTGGGGATACCGTTGACGAAGGGCAATTGCTGGCCACAGTCGACAGTCCGGAACTATCCAATCAGCTGGCCCAGGAAAACGCCCAACTCAACCAGCTGACGGTGAACCTACAGCGCCAAAAAATCCAGGCCAAACGCCAGCATATGGAAAACCAGCAAAAGGCCGACCTGGCCAAAGTCAACCTCACCGCTGCCAAGCGAGAGTTGAGACGTGCAGAGCTGTCTATGGAAAAGCAAATTATCTCGCGGCTGGATTTTGAAAAAACCAAGGACGATATGGCCCGCGCCCAGCTGGAGTACGAACAAGCCGTACAAAATGCGGGACTGGAAAAAGAATCACTGACCTTTGAAACCCAGAACCTGGAACTCCAGGTCTCACAACAACGTCTTCAGGTAGAAGAAACTGAGCGCCGTGTACGCGAGCTGAACATTATCTCACCGGTCAACGGCACCGTCGGTAGCTTGGCTGTGGCGCAGCGCAGCGCCGTAGGTGCCAATGCGCCACTTATTACAGTCGTCGATCTCACCAGTTTTGAACTCGAGGCCAAGGTGCCGGAAAACTATGCCGACGATCTGGGCATCAGCATGGCCGTGGCAATCAATCTCGGTGGAAAAGAATTATCCGGGGAAATTACCGCAATCTCCCCCGAAGTCATCAACGGTCAGGTGGTTGCACGGGTTCGCTTTACCGAGGGCCAGCCGAAAAAGCTGCGACAAAATCTCCGCCTTACCGCCCGCATACTGCTGGAAAACCGCAATAACGTACTACTGGTCAAACGCGGTGGCTTTCTCGATCAAAGCGGTGGCAATCATGCCTTTCGCTTGAACAGCGAACAACAGGCGGAGCGAGTTTCCATCCAGATAGGCGCCTTTGGCTTAAAACAGGTGGAAATTGTCTCAGGCCTGCAAGAGGGAGACAGAATCATTATCTCCTCTTCCGAGGAGCTCGAAAATGCCCAGCTGGTTGCGCTGACAGATTAACCCGGAATTCAAATTGGAGCTCGGTATAGCTCCTTAGTAAATCAATCAATAGTTTAAAGTTTAAGAAAAAGGGAATATCGCAATGTTGAAAATGAACAATATCCGTAAAAGTTTCCGTACCGATACTATAGAAACTCATGCGCTGCGCGATTTCAGCCTAGAGGTTAAAGAGGGCGAATTTGTTTCGGTGACCGGCCCCAGTGGCTCCGGTAAAACCACCTTTCTCAACATCGCCGGTCTGCTGGAAACTCCCACCAGTGGAGAATACCTGCTCGACGGTGAGAATGTCAGTAATCTCAATGACCGCCAGCGTTCACATCTGCGCAACGAAAAGATAGGCTTTATTTTCCAGGGATTTAACCTGATTCCCGACCTGACCTTATTCGACAATATCGACGTTCCCCTGCGCTATCGTGGTTTCAATGCAAAAGAACGCCGCAAACGTATTGAAAAAGTGCTCGAGCAGGTAGGTCTTTCTGCACGCGCCAAGCACCTGCCAGCACAGCTCTCCGGTGGACAGCAGCAACGTATCGCTATCGCTCGCGCTTTAGCCGGCGAGCCCCGTTTTTTACTCGCGGACGAGCCCACCGGCAACCTCGACTCCTTAATGGCCCGCCAGGTAATGGAGCTACTGGAGTTTATTAACGAGTGGGGAACCACCATTGTGATGGTTACCCACGATCCGGAACTCGCTCGCCGTGCCCATCGCAACATCCAGATCGTGGATGGACAGGTTTGTGATTTACGTGCGGTCCCCGAGCAGCCTGCTGCCGTTACTGCTTAAGGAGTCTGCACCATGTTTGGATACTATATTTCCCTGGCTTTGCGCAGCCTGCGCGGTACGCCAATTTTAAGCGGCTTGATGATCTCTGCTATTGCGGTGGGCGTCGGAGCCTCCATGACTGTTCTCACCCTCAACTATATGATGTCGCAAAATGCACTCCAGCATAAAGATGACGTTCTTTTCGCTGTGCAGCTGGATGGTTGGAACCCTAAGGAAGCTGCAAATACGGCCAATGAGATACCCTGGCAATTGACTTACCAGGATACACAAGCGCTTCTACGCTCAGATATTCCAACTCGCCAAGTTGCCATGCACCGCTTCGGGTTTACGGTTCAACTTGAAAACTCATCGATGCGCCCTTTTACCGCATCTACCCGCGTCACTACGCGCGATTTTTTCTCCCTTTTTGATGTGCCTTTTATTTACGGCGGTACCTGGGAAAATGAAGCAGACTCTTCTCATGTCGCGGTTGTTGTTCTATCCAAGTCGATGAATGACAAATTATTTTCTGGCGAAGACAGTGTAGGCAAATCCATCATCCTAAATGGCGAGCCCTTTACTGTTGTTGGCGTTATTGATCACTGGGAGCCTGCTCCTAAAGTTTATGACCTTAACAACAGTGCCTTTGGCAGCGCCGAAAAACTGTTTGTGCCCTTCGGGCTACATAGGAAACTGGAGATATACAGCTGGGGAAACACCAATGGGTGGAAAAATGGTGAAGGCCATGGCTACGAGGGATTCCTACAAAGTGAGGATATTTGGATACAGTATTGGGTCGAGATAAATAGTAGCGACCAAAAAGCTCAATATGAAGATTTCCTGACTGCATATATTAATGGTGAAAAAATACAGGGGCGCTTTGAACGACCATTAAAATTTGCCCTGAGCAAGCCCTCTGAATGGCTGGTTCTTAACGAAGTCCTCAGAGATGATAACCGTGTATTGGGCTGGATATCTCTGGCTTTCTTATTAGTTTGTATCATCAATGCTGTAGCTTTATTGCTCGCTAAGTTTTTGCGTAAAGCACCCGAGGCTGGTGTCCGACGTGCCCTGGGAGCGAGCAGAGGCGCTATATTTACCCAACACTTAATTGAAAGTTCTGCCATTGGATTAATCGGTGGTATCGCCGGAATATTCATTGCAGTCATGGGTATTAGTGGAATTCGCTACCTAGCCATGGGGCAAATGGATACTGTTGCTACGATGGATTGGATAATGATGATTGCAGCCATCGCTCTCGCTTTGATTGCAAGCCTACTCGCAGGAATCTATCCGGCTTGGCGTATCAGCCGTACCAACCCCTCCATTTATCTGAAAACCCAGTAAGGCCGAATCATGTTGGAATTGAAACCTATGTTGTCTGCCCTCTGGCGCAACAAAATATCAGCAATGTTAATCGCTATGCAGCTAGCATTAACATTGGCGATCATCAGTAACATTGTGGTTATTGTACAGGATCGCATTGGCAAGATAACACGACCGACAGGTATTGCCGTGGAAGAAATTATTGCTATAAACGTTATGGCAATCCCCCAAGATTACGACATGATCAGTGCAGCTTCTTCTGATTTAAAATTGCTACGCGAACTGTCCCACGTCAAGGACGCATCTGTTACACAGCAAGTACCCTTATCACAATCAGGATCTGCTGGCGTATTTTACACGCAGCCAAATCAGGAAATCGGTGGGGTCGTCTCCAACCGTTACAATACAGATCCACACTTCATTAATACTCTAGGTCTTAATTTAATTGCGGGCCGAAATTTTACAGATGTGGAAATGCAGTATTTTGACCCTAATGAAATCAGGGAAATGTCAGTTGCCATTATCACTAAGCAGTTCGCTGAAAAACTGTACCCTAACCAGGACCCTATAGGTAAACCTTTATATGATGGCAACAACCATCCAATAGAAATCATTGGTGTTGTCGAGAGACATCTGGGAGCCTGGGTAGGATGGTCAAACGCAGGTAATGTAGCCTTTTTTCCCGTCGTTAGAAACACGCAAGATATAAATTATTTAGTTCGGACTGAATCAGGAAAGCGCAATGACGTACTGAAGGTACTAGAGGAAAAATTATCTGAACGCGACCCTCAAAGAGTAATAAAAACAAAAGTACTTACAGAGTATGTCGCCCGAAGTTATGCCCGCGATAATTTAATGGTTAAAGTCCTATCTATTGTTGCTGCCATGTTGAGTTTTATTGTAGCTCTTGGCATTGTAGGCCTAACCATATTCTGGATTAATCAAAGGGCCAAACAAATTGGGGTTAGACGTGCATTAGGAGCCACCCGCACCAATATCAGTCGCTATTTTCTTATAGAAAACGGAATGATAGCGAGCCTGGGTATCGCAGTTGGCAGTGCAGCAGCACTAATTGCCAATCAATATATGGTTCGCGATTACTCACAGCCCACTTTGACAATTGCACCCCTAGTTGTTTGTGCATTACTGGTACTTTTAGTCAGTCTTGTAGCTGCACTTGCCCCAGCGTTACGAGCAGCGAATATATCGCCGGCAACAGCCACCCGAAGTATCTAAATAACAACCTTGAGGGGGTGGCCTACTTGCTCGCCCCCAGCAAACAATAAGGACATTGATTTTGTTAAAAAAAATATTTTCTTTATTTTTTATGGGGCTGCCCCTCCTAAGCTCAGCTTCTCAAGCTGAAAAACATCCAGTTATTGCTGGACCAATAGCAAATGAAGAATTAGTACAACAAATTACAAAAGCTGACCAACGCTTATTTGATGCGTTATTCAACAATTGTGATCTAAGAGAAGCACAAAACCTGGTGACCGATGATTTTGAAATGTACCATGACAAGTGGGGTCAAACAGCGAAGTCTGGAGAAGAGTTTGTCAAGGCCATTACCAATATGTGTAAACAGCGTGAAAATGGAAATGATATTCGTGCACGTCGTGAATTGGTAATCGAGAGTTCTAAAGTCTACCCCGTCAACCATTATGGTGCTATTCAGTCCGGTACCCATCGATTTTATGGCATCAATGACGACAATTCTGAAGTCTTACGGGAAAGTTCTCAGTTCACTCATCTCTGGAAACAGGTTGATGATAAGTGGCAGCTCGCGAGGGTACTTAGCTTCGACCATAAACCCGCTGAGTAACATATCGGCCACCAACTCTCCCGAACCTATTTGTGGCAGGGAAAACCTGCCACAAACATTCCCCCTCGCCACCAACACATTGCATAATAGGCGCCTTAATAGCGTGTCTTAGAAACTATGGACAAAGTACTTATTATTGATGACAACAGCAGTATCGTTTCCGCCCTGGAGATCCTGTTGTCCCTGCATGACTTGCAGCCACTTTGTGCGATTACTCCTCAAGCCGGATTACAACTGCTGCGAGAGAACAGCGATGTAAGCCTGGTTATCCAGGATATGAATTTCACCGCTGATACAACCTCTGGGGAAGAAGGCAAAGAGCTGTTCTTCGCAATTCGGGAAATAAATCCGGACCTTCCAATTATCCTTTTGACCGCTTGGACCCAACTGGAAATGGCAGTCGAGTTAGTCAGAGCTGGGGCTGCTGATTACCTGGGCAAACCCTGGGATGACAATAAACTAATATCCACAATTAACAATTTATTGGAGTTGGGAGAATTACAAAAGCGCCAGCAGGCATCCCAGCAACAGGTTTTGGATGCTCGACGCCAATTACAGGAAGATTTTCTACTACAAGGCATAATTTACCGCAGCGATAAAATGCAAAAGCTGCTGGAGATGGCCACTCAAGTAGCTAAATCTGAAGTTCCTATCCTGATCACAGGACCAAATGGGGCCGGCAAAGAGAAGATTGCTGAGATTGTCCAAGCGAACTCTTCATCGAGAGAAGGGCCTTTTATTAAAGTTAACGTAGGTGCACTGCCAGAAGATCTGATGGAAGCAGAGCTGTTCGGAGCCGAACCCGGAGCCTATACCGGCGCCGGCAATCGGGCACGGGAGGGTAGGTTTGAGGCCGCCGATGGCGGCACCCTGTTTCTCGATGAAATTGGCGAGCTGTCATCCAGTGGCCAGGTGAAACTACTGCGCGTACTGCAAACCGGGGAATTCCAACGTTTAGGCAGCAGCCAAACCCGCAAAACCAAAGTTCGGGTAATCAGTGCTACCAATAGGGATCTCCACAAGGCTATCGGGGAAGGTAAGTTTCGCCAGGATTTATTTTATCGACTCAATGTTATAGAACTGCGCCTCCCGCCACTACATGAGCGCCCTGAAGACATCCCTCCCCTGGCGATGAGCTTCCTCGCAGAAAGTGGCAACTCAAAAAAACTATCTCCTCAAGCGTTAAACGCCCTTACTCGCTATCATTGGCCCGGCAATGTGCGAGAACTTCAAAATGTTATGCAGCGAGCGGCCGTCCTTAGTCAGGAGGATACTATCGATGAAGCCGTCCTGGCACTTCCTGAGCAAACGCCAACCGACAAAGTGGAAGTGAGTTTTGAGCCCAGTCGCGAGTTGCTACAGGAGACTCTCTCCAATTGTAATGGCATTATTGCCCAGGCTGCACGTGAACTCGGTATGAGCCGTCAAGCGCTGTATCGCCGCTTGGAAAAACACGGTATACCCTATTGATGTCAAAATATTTTTCGCTTGAAGGCCGCCTAATTGCAATAGCAGCTATTCCTTTATTAGCCGGCATTACTATCAGCTGGCTCGGCACCCGAGCGGGCTTTAGCCCATCACTCTCCTGGGCTGTGGGGCTTTTAGCTTCACTGCCCCTGTTAATTGGACTTATAAGGCACACAATTGGCCCCCTGAACAGCACCATAAAATCACTGCAAAATGGGCTGCTAAATTTTCGTGACGGCGACTTCTCAATCTCCCTTGTGCCCCCGAAGGACAATGAGCTCCGACAAATAACACTGCTTTATAATGAGATTGGCGAACACTTACGTAAAGAGCGTGCTCATATTTATCAACGAGAACTCCTTTTAGATACCGTTATCCAGACATCTCCCCAAGCTCTTTTACTGGTCGATCAAAGCGATCGCATCATTTACTCAAACAGTAGTGCCAAACAACTACTCAATAATGGGAAACCTATACAAGGATTACTATTACAAAAGCTCCTGCCCAAAAGCCCCAAAGAAATAGTTAGCGCCATAAACAGCTGGAAAAATGGACTATTTAATTACACTGATACTAATGGGCCACACTCCATGCATATCGGAAATAGTACTTTTGTATTAAATGCCCAGAAGCATCGCTTAATCGTCTTGCGAGAAATGACCCGCGAACTAACCCGTGCAGAGGTAGAAGTTTGGAAAAAAGTTATTCGCTTGATCAGTCATGAACTGAACAACTCTTTAGCCCCAATTTCATCTCTCGCCCACTCAGGAAAGGTGCTGGTAACAAAACCTGGAAAAGAGCAAGCACTGGAAAAAGTGTTCGATATTATTGCAGACCGCTGCAAGCACCTTACGGAGTTCACCCAAGGGTATGCCTCTTTTGCAAAACTCCCTCCTCCAAGTTGCGAGACCATAGCTTGGCAAGATCTAGTCGATCGTATAATGCCAATTCAAGCGTTCTCACTTAAAGGCTCCTTACCAGATGAACCCGGTTATTTTGATCTCATTCAACTAGAGCAAGCCCTGCTAAATTTGATTAAGAATTCACGAGAAGCAGGCAGTAATAGTGAGGATATTGAGCTTGAAATCGCCACCGATACCTTTGGACAAAAGTTAGTACTCTCCGATCGTGGCTGCGGCATGAGTGAGAAAGTACTTGAGCAGGCGCTGCTCCCCTTTTTCTCAACTAAAGAGCAAGGTGTCGGCCTGGGCTTAGCGCTTTGCCGGGAAATCATTGATGCACACGACGGGTACATACAGCTCTTGAACCGCCCCAGCGGGGGGTTGCAAATTTGCCTTTGGCTACCATGGAAAAATAAAAAAAACTAGACATGTAACAAGCTATGCTACAGAAGCTCTTCAGATGGGGAAATAATTTTCATTAACATCTTCAGGAAAATTTATCAGCGATCAAATAAACATCACACTTTAGTTTAAAATTGTGCCACCCCCCCATAAATTTATTGCGGCCTATTCATCTTAAAACGTCATCCCTCTGTAGCTAATAATAAAAAACCTGAGCTGCCATAACTCGAAATCTGACTATTTTAGTAAATTTTATTTATGTCTAATTTCGGAACTTAAAATCATCTCGGAACGCACAAGAAGGGATCATGCTAAAAATAAACAGTTTGCTCTCCGTCGGCACGCTGGCACTGAGCCTGATGACAGTCAATGCCCACGCCGTTAATTCATCTCAAAAGGGTGGTGATCAAGTCGACTTGGTCATTGCCAATGAAGCCAAATTGATTGATATGCTCAAGCGCTCTGGTCGCATCAGCCAAGATGCCTCTATTGCCGAAGCTGAGCGCACTTTACGGGTTTATTTAAAAGAGCGGGCCACCCATAGTATTAATGGGGCTCAAGATCTTACCAGCGATACCGTAACAATGATGCGCGATGCCCGAGGAGGGCACCACCCTCGGCTTAAAAGGGGCAAAGGTTCCCTTCACCGCAACCACGGCAGCCGCTACCCTAGAAACATTCAACTTGAGAGCTACGACGGTGAAGCCCAAACTGCACGGGTTCTCGCTATTTTGATGGAGTTCCCCGATTTTCCCCATAACAGCATCGAACCCGGGGAAAGTGATATGTACTACGCGGATTACGCCGCTGAACATTACGCTGACCTGCTTTTCTCCCAAAATGGCTTTGAAGGCCCCAATGGGGAAAACATGCTATCCATGCAACAGTTTTACTGGCAGCAATCCGGTAACAGCTACTCGGTTGAAGGCTCTGTTGCAGGTTGGTATATGGCCAGCCAACCAGCAGCTTATTACGGCAATAACACCGATGGAGATGCCCGCTCCCTAATTCGTGAGGCCCTGGAAGCTGCAGCTGCCGACCCCACAGTAGACCTGTCAGATTTTGATATTGAAGACCGTTACGACCTGGATGGTGATGGCGACTTTTGGGAAGCAGATGGTTTGGTAGATCACATCATGATCTTCCACTCCTCGGTTGGTGAAGAAGCAGGTGGCGGGCAACTGGGTGAAGACGCCATTTGGTCTCACCGTTGGAACCTTGGCGGAGTCTATTCACTTGAAGGGACTACTGCGGAGGTAGATTACTGGGGCGGCACTATGGCTGCTTACGATTACACCATTCAGCCGGCGGACGCCGCTGCAGGGGTTGTCAGCCATGAATATGGCCATGATTTGGGCCTGCCCGATGAATACGATACCGATGGAAGCGGCCGTGGAGAACCCGTCTCCTACTGGTCCATTATGTCCAGTGGTAGCTGGGCTGGTGTAACACCGGGTGCAGAACCCACGGGCTTTTCCGCATATGCCAAGGAATACCTGCAACACAACCATGGTGGGAACTGGCTTCACGGTGAAACTATTGCACTAGATGAAATTCCTCGCCGCGGTATCGAGTTGCTACTCGATGAAGCGGTTAATAAGGGGACCAATAACGATGCCGTCCGAATTGACCTACCTGCAAAACAAGAAATAGTTACCGAACCCAGCAGTGGGGAATACGCCTACTTCAGTGGTAGCGGCAACAACCTGCAAAACTCTATGACAATATCTGTTGATCTGAGCAATGCAGAAACAGCAAGCCTCTCTTTCAAAGCTTGGTACGACATTGAGCTGGATTGGGATTACGCCGCGATCATGGTAGATTCCGGTGATGGCTTTGTCTCCATTCCTGGTTCAGTAACTACAGATACCAACCCCAACGGCACCAACCCAGGTAATGGTATTACTGGTAGCTCCGAGGGCTGGATTGACGTTGCATTCGATCTAAGCGCTTACGCCGGGCAAGAAATTAGCCTTTCGCTTGCCTATATTACTGATGGCGCCGTAGCGAATTCAGGTCTTTTTGCCGATGACATCAGCATCGAAATTGATGACACAACATTCCTTTTCGATGATGCTGAGACTGATGGCAACTTTAGCCTTGCAGGCTTTAGCCGAAACCCAGGCTATCTTGAGCACGATCACTACTATTTACTCGAATGGCGTACTCATCGCGGCGTTGATGCCGGATTGGCGCACGTGAATGTAGCTGGCGAAATGCTCACTTTCACGGAAGGCCTCTTGGTTTGGTACGTAGATTCCAGCTACGATAATAACTGGGTTGGCGTACACCCAGGAAACGGCTTCCTCGGAGTTGTTGATGCTGACCAAAATGTATTGAGATGGAGTGATGACTCTGTTGCCAGTACCCGCTATCAGGTTCACGATGCCACATTTAATATCGAAAGAGCCGACGACATGGTTCTGGATTTACTCGAGGACTACGGCATACTCCTGAGTGACACTCACAACCGCCGCTACCCATTGTTTAATGACACCCGGAGCTATAGCAGCGAAGAAATACCAGATGCCGGCCGCGCTATCACACCTTACGGCTTAAAGGTTCGGGTCGTATCTCGCAGCGGAGATAAATCTGTAGCTAAAATACGCGTAACCAAGTAAAAGAAGTAAAAACAGACGGCGCCTACATGGCGCCGTCTCCAACTTAACAAATAGAATAAAATTACCGCTTAAAACAAAGCCTTTAATTTGAGCAAAACTCCCTTCTCCAGCTAACCTGAATGCCAGAAACTTTTTTTCATCATTCAGGCATTCATTTATGGAAAAGCCGCTAGACAATTCCCGTCGTCACTTTCTTAAGCTTTCAGGAACATCGCTACTTTTAATTCCTACCACATTTATCACAGCACCCTCGGCACAGGCACAAATCAAAGCACAAAAAGACAAGGTAAATTACCAGGATACTCCCAAGGATGGGAAAAAGTGCGTGGACTGTCAGCTGTTTGAGCCCCCCAATGCCTGCC
Source organism: Microbulbifer maximicatervae (SeqCode) (assembly GCF_052467325.1). NCBI lineage: Bacteria > Pseudomonadati > Pseudomonadota > Gammaproteobacteria > Cellvibrionales > Microbulbiferaceae > Microbulbifer > Microbulbifer maximicatervae (SeqCode). Next base: position 4,627,132 of record NZ_CP174310.1, on the reverse strand, counting down.
TGGTTGTGGAGGGCGATATCAGCCCCGAAGGGTGGTGTAGCTTATTTGTTTTGAAGCAGGGCAACCCAGTTTCAAATTAAGCTGGGACCCGCTGCTCACCGCGCAATTTAATCACATCCGCGCGGGGCGGAAGACCAAACATGCGGCTGTATTCACGACTGAAATGCGAGGGGCTCTCATAGCCAACCCGATAGCTGGCGGAAGCCGCTTCCAGCCCCTCGGTCAACATTAGGCGTCGTGCCTCGTGTAAGCGCAGCTTTTTCTGGAACTGCAACGGGGACATGCGGGTGATCTGCTTAAAGCTGTGATATAGGGATGACTCACTCATATTGGCCTGGTCAGCCAAGTCACTGATACGCAATGGCTCTGAGAAGCGGTCTTTCAGCACCTCAATCACCCGGGATACCCGGTTCGCCTGGCTATCTACCATGGCAAACTTGCGCATCCGCGCGCCGATCTCCCCCATCAAGGCACGATAGATAATCTCACGCCGGGCTAATGGCGCCAGTATCGGGGCATCTCTAGGACTATCCAGCAAGGAGACCAGCCGGTTTAGCGCATCGAGCATACTGTAATCCATTTTGGTCAGGCACAGGCCGCAGCTGACTTCGGGGCAGTCGTAGCCAGCCTCCACACCCGGCGCCTTATCACCTAGCTCCATAACCAAGTCTGCCACCTCTTGCGGGTCGATCGTTATCTTTACCCCGAGGAACGGTGTATCCAGGGAAGCGTCTTCAACGCGTCCCAGGATCGGTAAGTGCACTGAGGTTGCCACATAGCTCAGCGGCATATAGGAAATTTCCCGGTCTCCCAGCTCTAAGGTCTTGCGGCCTTGAATAATAAAATTCAGGGACGGTGTATACACCGATGCCGCACAGGCTCCCGGCTCATTGCAGCGAATCAGGGAGAGACCACCCAGTACCGTTTCATTTAATCCCTGTTCCGGTGCCTGACGCATCAGGGAGGCAATCAGCTTCTGCCGTATCGACTCCATATCCATGGCGACAGAGTTAAATTCCGCTCTTTTTTCAATGCTCATATGCTCCCCTTGTGCCCGCTAACAATTCCACGACTCAACACGAAGTGGCACAGAGTATACGGAGTTTTAGGCAATTTCCGTGCAGTTTTGCAGGATTGGGCAATTACTGTGCAGTAATAGGTAACCATAATCGATTAACAGGCCTACAGTCGCTGTAATATCTTAATCACTTTTTGCGATAACTAGTTATATATCCAGTTCTTTACACGTCCACCAGAATGTGATCCTTCCAACCCAAAAGCACGCCTTAAGTAGAAATAGGCAATCAATTAACAGTTCCCGGATACCGCAACCAACTTGGCCACCGCTAGAGTTACGCCCTTACTGGGAGAAGCACCCAATAGCCCTTCCCCCTCCGTAGCAAAGGGAGTACACGCGTAATGGTAAGAAAATTAACGACGGTTTTATTCGGCGTATCTGCACTGGTACTCGCCGGCTGTAACAGTGACGCACCCAGCGGTCAACAACCGCCTCCCCCAGCCGTGGAGGTCGCCCAGGTATCTGCAGGAAATACGACATTGTGGCGCAGCTTTACCGGCCGTGTGGCAGCCCCAGAAACCGTTGAACTGCGCCCACGGGTTAGCGGTTATATCGAAAAGGTTTCATTTGCCGAGGGAACTCTGGTCAAACAGGGCGATATCCTGTTCACCATTGACCCCCGCCCTTATCAGGCCCGCGAACGCGCCGCCCGCGCAGACCTGGCTCGGGTTCGCAGCGACCTCTCCTATAGCGAGAAGCAAGCCGGCCGGGCAAAACAGCTACTCAACAGCAAAGCCATCTCCCGCGAGGAATACGATCGGCGTATCGCTTCGCGAGATTCGGCCCGAGCGGCCCTCAGCGCCGCCGAGGCAGCACTGGAAAATGCCCAGTTGGACCTTCAATACACTGAAGTTAAAGCACCAATAAGTGGCCGAGTAAGCCGCGCCCTGGTTACTCAAGGCAATCTCGCCAATGCCGACAGCACCCTGCTGACAACGCTGGTCTCTGTCGACCCAATGTACGTGTATTTCGAAAGTGACGAACAGACTTTTGCTAAGGGCCGCGACTTACTTAATAGCGGGCAAAAACCTGCTGTGCGCGTAGGTCTCGCCGGTGAGCAGGGCTATCCACACAGTGGAGAGTTGGACTTTATTGATAACCGCTTGAACAGCCATACCGGCACTATTCAGTTCCGCGCTGTGGTTAACAACAGGGACGGCTTTTTCAGACCGGGGCAATTTGCTCGGGTGGAAATGCCAATTGAAGAGGTTTCACAGGCAGTTTTAATCAATAGCAAAGCGGTTCTTACCGATCAGGACCGCCGCTATGTTTACATCGTCAACGACAGTAATGTCACCGAAAAGCGCCCCGTGGTCGCTGGCCAACGCCAAGGTGACCTTGTGGTTATCCGCAGCGGCCTGGAGCCCGGCGAGAAAATTGTGGTGAATGGCCTGCAAAAGATTTTCTTCCCGGGCATGCCGGTCGCACCGGAAATGGTGGCCATGCAGGAGCAGGTAAAGGCGACCCAAGTCGCTGGCCACTAAACAAAGAGCAAGGGGCTTGCCGAAGTGAGCCCATACATTCAGCTAATCCTATCAATGGAATCCGAGCGGCTGACTGAGTCGCTCTCGGAGTAGCAGTATATGAATTTTTCCCGTTTCTTTGTCGACAGACCGATATTTGCATCCGTGTTGTCGATCATTATTTTCGTCGTCGGCCTGATCAGTATTCCCTCACTGCCGGTCAGCGAATATCCCGAAGTTGTGCCCCCCAGCGTGCAAGTAAGTGCTCGCTATCCTGGCGCCAACCCTAAGACGATCTCAGAAACTGTAGCCACGCCGCTGGAAGAAGCGATTAACGGCGTGGAAAATATGATCTACATGAAGTCAGTGGCTGGTAGTGACGGCACCCTGACTTTGAACGTGACCTTTGAGTTGGGCACCGACCCGGACCAAGCCCAGGTACAGGTGCAAAACCGGGTGTCCCAGGCCCTGCCGCGCCTGCCCGAAGATGTCCGCTTGCAAGGTGTTACTACCCAGAAGCAGTCACCAAACCTGATGATGGCGGTGCACCTGATTTCACCGGACGACAGCCTCGACGCTACCTATATTCGCAACTACGCCGTACTGCATATTCGCGATGAGCTATCGCGCATTCCCGGCGTAGGCCTCGCCGCCGTATTCGGTTCCGGTGACTACGCCATGCGCTTGTGGGTGGACCCGCAGAAAGCCGCCGCCGTAGGCATTACTGCTGCCGATATTGTCAGTGCCGTGCGCGAGCAGAACGTACAGGTTTCCGCCGGCCAGATCGGCGCCTCCCCCATGCCGAACGGCTCCGACTTCCTGATTTCCATTAACGCCAAAGGCCGCCTGGAAAGTGAAGAGGAGTTTGGCGATGTTGTACTCAAGACCGGCAATGATGGTGAGATCACCCGCCTGCGAGATGTGGCCCGTGTAGAGCTGGCCTCTTCCCAGGACTCCCTGCGCGCCCTGCTCAATGGCCGCCAGGCTGTCGCTATCCCTATTTTCCAATCCCCCGGCTCCAACTCACTGGAGGTTTCTGCGGCGGTACGGGAGAAAATGGCTGAACTGGATGATCAGTTCCCGGAAGGCCTCAAGTGGGAAGTCGCTTACGACCCCACGGTTTTTGTTAGCACCTCCATCAGCTCAGTGATCAAGACCCTACTGGAAGCCGTGCTGCTCGTGGTTCTGGTAGTTATCCTGTTCCTGCAAACCTGGCGCGCCTCATTGATCCCACTGTTGGCCGTGCCGGTATCTATTGTCGGCACCTTTGCGGTGCTGTTGATGTTGGGCTTCTCAATCAACACCCTAACCTTGTTCGCTATGGTGCTGGCCATCGGTATTGTGGTGGATGACGCCATTGTGGTGGTGGAAAACGTCGAGCGGAATATCGAGGAGGGACTGACGCCTTTAGCCGCTGCCCACCAAGCCATGCGCGAGGTGAGCGGTCCGATTGTCGCGATCAGCCTGGTGCTCTGCGCAGTGTTTGTGCCCATGGCATTCCTGGACGGCATCACCGGCCAGTTCTACCGCCAGTTCGCCACCACCATTGCCATCGCCACTATTATCTCCGCGATCAACTCTCTGACTCTGTCTCCGGCTCTGGCGGCAACTCTGTTGAAGCCTCACGGCGCCAAACCGGATATGCCTGCGCGCATTATTGAGCGTTTGTTCGGCTGGATATTCCGCCCGTTCAACCGCTTCTTCCAGCGCAATTCCGAGCGTTACCAGCGGATCGTTGGTGGTAGCCTCAAGCGTCGCGGTATCGTATTTGGTGTTTACCTGATATTGCTCGGCGGTACTTTCGCCCTGTTCCAACAGGTGCCCGGCGGTTTTATTCCGGTTCAGGATAAGACTTACCTGGTGGGTAGTATCCGCCTGCCGGAAGGTGCTTCTCTGGACCGCACCGAGGAAGTTGCTCGCCGCGTGAGTGAATTGGCCCTGGAAACAGAAGGTGTTGCCAACGCCGCGGCCTTTGTCGGCTTCAATGCCCTGCAAGGTACCAACACCCCCAACGTGGGCACGGTATTTATCCTGTTCGATGATTTCGATGAACGTGAGCGCAGTGCCCAGGAAATCGCTGCGGAGCTAAATGGCAAGATCTCACAGATCAAGGAAGGCTTTGCCATGACCTTTATGCCGCCGCCCATCTTCGGTCTGGGTGCCGGCTCCGGCTACTCCCTCTATGTTCAGGACCGTCGCGGTGCCGGCTACGGTGAGCTGCAAAACGCCACCAATATGTTGGCTGGCGCCCTGAGCCAAGCCAGCGGCCTCAGCTACCCCTTCAGCTCCTACCAGGCCAATGTGCCGCAAATGGACGCGGAAGTGGATCGACTACAGGCCAAGGCTCAAGGTGTGCGCATGGACGACTTGTTCGGCACCCTGCAGCTCTACTTCGGCTCTATGTATATCAACGACTTCAACCTTTTCGGCCGCACCTACCAGGTCGTTGCCCAGGCTGATGCACCCTTCCGCGATGAAGTGCAGGATCTCGATAATCTCTACACTCGCAATATGAATGGGGAGATGGTGCCCATCAGCACCATGGTGACCCTGCGCCAGAGTTACGGACCCGATCCGGTGATCCGCTACAACGGCTATCCCGCAGCCGACCTGATGGGGCAGTCCGATCCCAGCATGCTGTCCTCTTCCGAGGCACTGGCAGCGGTTGAGCAGGTTGCCAGCCAAGCCCTGCCACCGGGCATGCAAATCCAGTGGACCGACCTCAGCTTCCAGCAGGTCAACCAGGGCAATGCCGCTATGGTGGTTTTCCCTCTCGCAGTACTACTGGTATTCCTGGTGCTGGCCGCCCTCTATGAAAGCTGGGTAATGCCACTGGCGGTGATCCTGATCGTGCCCATGTGTCTGCTGGCTGCACTATTCGGTGTCTGGGCTACTGGCGGCGACAACAATGTATTTGTTCAAGTCGGGCTGGTTGTACTGATGGGGCTGGCTTGTAAGAACGCCATTTTAATCGTGGAATTTGCTCGCGAACTGGAAATGGAAGGCAAAGGCACTGTCGAGGCTGCACTGGAAGCCTGCCGCCTGCGTCTGCGCCCGATCATTATGACCTCAGTCGCCTTTATTGCCGGTGTTGTTCCACTGGTATTGGCCGGCGGCGCTGGCGCTGAGGTGCGCAATGCCATGGGCATTACCGTATTTACCGGCATGATCGGTGTAACCCTGTTTGGCCTGTTCCTCACTCCGGTATTTTATGTTGCCCTGCGCAAGATTGCCGGCGGCAAACTATCAGCTGCCCGCACTACAGATAGCCAGGAGAGTAACTTACCTCTGGAGCAAGTAGCTAACACTTAACCCCGCTTAGCCCGGGCGCATAAATGCTGTGCGCCCGGGCTTTTTTCTATTTGCGCGTTTCCTTTTTCCAGCGGGCTCTCGGAAATAAAATTACATAAACCCGAATCAATAATCCCATGGGAACACAAAAAATAATAACGATCACCCCCAGAAGGGCTCGCATATAGTCACTGCCCTCTTCGTGTTTCTCAGCGCGATCCCACAGATAAGACTGGTAACAGTGATCCGGCCCATCTATTGGCATCAAGGTGTAATTAATCACCCGCTCCAAAAATCTCCAATAGTGGCGAAAACGGGTTTCCGTCACTCTGGAAAAATATCCACAGCGTGCCGATATTGTTGCATCGGGATTACCACCGGCAATGGCATTTCCCAGCTGATCCACTGCGACAATAACATTTCTCATCCAGCTTCTATTGGCACCCCTCATTATTAAACCTGTTTAAATCGGCATCCCAAAATAAAACGATCCAGTCTTATTTTTTACTCCACTCAGGAAAAAACAATGGAGTCAAAATAAACTGCGTGCCCCCATACCGCCATCCCGCATTGGCTCAAAAAGCGGCACTAGCGGAAAATTACTTGGTCAGTAGAAACTGTAACTCAACTCAAACGGTGAATAAGGTCCTTCACACCAATCACCGGTATCCAATTGATAGCAGTGCACACCCTCGGCAATACAGTTATCGAGACTTCCCATATAGGGATCACCGGCCAGGCAAAAACGCGGGAATGCAGTAAGTTCATCCGGTGGCACCGGAGTGGTTTTGTAGGTGTAGTAAGTTGCCGTGCCGGTCAAGTCATAACCGAAACCGTCAGCCACGCAGCCCGCCAGGGACTGCGCTACAAGAATAAGAAAAAAAACAACGCTAATTTTCATAGGAAATACAACGCCTTCCACCGGAAATGTCAAAACAACGGGCACTGGGTGGACAAATAGAACCCGGCGCCAACTCCTCAGAATCCCCCGGGCAGCTGGTTGGAGACGCAGGTGCATCTGGCACATGGGAGGAATGAGAAGAGTGAGAAGAGGGATAACCCCGGTATTCCGCATGGCGGGGAATTGGCGGGCTTACGGGATAAACCACTTGATTGCGCGTATCGGGGGCTCCACAACCCTCAAGGAATACACCCATCGACAAGGCAGAAATAAATATCGCAAACTTTTGCATGGTAGCGCTCCGTATCAGCACCGCGCGGACAGAATCCACGCACTTTTAGATCCGGCTATTTCGCAACAGCTCCACACTAGGCTCAGCTACTGTCGTTAGTAAACCCGCAATATAGGGAAAAACCAGGCCATGGAGTCCTGCAAGCTATCTACGCAATCCGCCGCCTCGCATTCGCTTTTGGCGGTAAGGGGTTGTGGGTATTTTGTGTGATTACTGCCGACTTCCACAAAGCTGGCGCTTTGTCCGGCAGCCTCTGCCTCATAAAAGAAAGGGTCTTCACCCTCCACTTCTTCCGCAGGCAAAAACAAGCAGCCCTGCATCGCAAATACCGCCACAAGCGGCAACGCGAATTTCCTTGTAGGTCCCATAATCCGACACCTCACATTTTCAGTGCTGCGATGATAGTAGCCTCTCTGTGAGTCTAGCTGCCGAGGCATTAGCAGCCAGCAACCCAGAATCGATTTGCGCGTAAATCATCTTATTGATGTTTTTCACGGCAACATCTGCAGCTTTCAAGACCCGCAGAGGCATCACGGAGTTATTCAGAGGCTCCTTAGCCCTGACTATAAAAAAAGCGGCCGATTGGCCGCTTTTTTTTACTGACTTTAACTCGCTGGTACTTACAGCAACAGTCTGCGCACATCTGCCAGCACGCTGACCAAGTAAGTCATAAAGCGTCCGGCATCTCCGCCATTTACTGCGCGGTGATCGTAGGACAGCGCTAAGGGCAACATTTGCCGAGGCTCAAAGTCCTTGCCGTTCCACACCGGCTTCATCGCCAGCTTGGAAACACCGAGGATACCAACTTCCGGAGAATTGACGATCGGGGTAAATCCAGTGCCGCCGATAGCCCCCAAACTGGAAATGGTAAAGCAGGCGCCCTGCATCTCATTGGGCTTCAGCTTGCCATCGCGGGCTTTCAGGGCCATTTCAGTGGCCTCGGCCGCCAGCTCGTACAAGCCTTTCTTATCCACATCGCGGATAACCGGCACCATTAAGCCTTTGGGTGTATCTACTGCCATACCCACATGCACATAGTCCTTGCGCACAATGTGCTCGCCATCGTTGTGCAGGGACACATTAAAGCTCGGCTCTGCACGCAGGGCCGCAGCTACCGCTTTCAGCAGGAAAGGCACTGGCGTAAGTCTCACACCGCGCTTTTCCGCCTCGGCCTTCATGGACTTGCGGAAGGTTTCCAGCTCTGTGATATCCGCATCGTCAAACTGGGTGACGTGAGGCACATTGAGCCAGTTGCGCGACATGTTGGCTGCGGTAATCTTGTGGATCTTGCTCATCGGCTCCACATTCACCGGGCCAAACTGGCTGAAGTCGATATCCGGCATCTTGGCGATACCGATTCCACCGCCGACACCAACCCCGCCGCTTTCAGCTTTCTTCACCTGCTCGCGGATGTAATTATGCAGATCGTCCTTGGATACCCGGTTGCGCGGGCCGGTGGGCTTCACCTTATTCAAGGTAACGCCCAACTCGCGGGCCAGTTTGCGCACGGCGGGGCCGGCGTAAACCTGGGCTGCTGCGGTGAGGTTGCGCTCCAGCTGATAGTCTTTCTGCGGCACTGCCGGGGGCTCAACAGACGCAGATGCCTGCTGTGGCGCGCTCTCGGCAGGCGCTGTCGCTGCAGGGGCTGCAGCTGGAGTAGCGGGCGCGGCGGCGCCTGCAGCAACTACTTTCAACACGCCCAAGGTGTCACCTGTGGAAACCTTGTCGCCTTCTTTAACGGCGATAGAAACCACGGTACCGGCGCTGGGGGAAGGCACATCCATAGAGGCTTTATCGCCTTCCACCACAATCAGGGAGTCGCCCTCTTCGACCGCATCACCGGGCTGCACACTGATCTCAATCACATCAACCGCATCGGCACCACCCAGATCCGGGATCTGGACCGTTTCCTCTTTCGGCTCGCCGCTCGCCGCTGCCGCAGGGGCTTCAGCCACAGGCTCTGCAACTGGCGCAGCTTCTTGCTTGGCAGGGGCCGCAGCGGGCTCCTCTGCCGGCGCTTCCGCCACATCGGTTTCGATTTCCCCAATCACGTCGCCTTCAGAGACCTTATCGCCCTCTTTCACACTGATGCTGAGGATCTTGCCAGCCACTGGAGCCGGCACATCCATGGAGGCTTTATCGCCCTCCACCACAATTAGTGAATCCTCTTGCTCGACGGTATCACCGACGGCAACAGTAATTTCAATCACATCCACCTGATCGGCACCACCGAGATCAGGCACTTTAATGACTTGTTTTGCCATAGGAGTTCTGCCTTCTCTTAGCTGATGCGCGGGTTAACTTTTTCGGCGTCGATATTGAGCTTGACGATCGCTTCCGCAACCTCTTTCGCATCAATAACGCCCTGTTTGGCCAAGCCGTTCAGAGCGGCAATCACCACGTAGTTGCGGTCCACTTCGAAGAAGCGGCGCAGCTGCTCGCGGCTGTCACTGCGGCCGAAACCATCGGTACCCAGGGTGGTCAGTTCACCGTCGATAAATTCGCGCAGTGGCTCCACATAGGAACGGATGTAGTCGGTGGAGGCGATAACTGGGGAGGTATTGCCTTCGAACTGCTCAGTGATCCAGGCTTTGCGCGGCTCGGCTTCCGGGTGCAGCATATTCCAGCGCGCCACATCCTGGCCTTCACGGGCCGATTCCACAGCGGAGGTGAGACTCCAGACATCGGAGGTCACACCAAACTGGTCGGCGAGGATATCCGCCGCTGCCAGTACTTCGCGCAAAATAGTACCGCCACCAATCAGCTGTACATGTTTCTTCGCCGCCTTGCCCTTGGCGCCTTTCTTTACGTTGGACTGCAGCTTGTAGATACCGCGGATAATCCCCTCTTCCACGCCCTGAGGCATTTCCGGCTGAAGGTAATTCTCGTTCTCGATGGTGATGTAGTAGAAGAGGTTCTTCTGCTCTTCGTACATCTCTTTCAAGCCGCGCTGCATAACTACAGCCAGCTCATAACCGTAAGCCGGATCGTAACTGCGGCAGTTGGGGATAGTGGAGGACAGTACGTGGCTGTGGCCATCCTGGTGCTGCAGACCCTCACCGTTCAAGGTGGTACGGCCAGCAGTGGCACCGATCAGGAAGCCGCGCGCCTGCATATCGCCAGCGGCCCAGGCCAGGTCGCCGATACGCTGGAAGCCGAACATGGAGTAGTAGATATAGAAAGGCACCATCGGCACGCCGTGGTTGCTGTAGGCAGTAGCCAACGCCATCCAGGTGGACATAGCACCGGCTTCGTTGATGCCCTCTTCCAGCACCTGGCCTTTCTTATCTTCCTTGTAATACATGATCTGGCCGTGATCCACCGGGGTGTAGCGCTGCCCTTGGGAGGAATAGATACCCAGCTGGCGGAACAGGCCTTCCATACCAAAGGTACGGGCTTCATCGGGAACGATCGGCGCGATGTTCTTGCCGATATTCTTGTCTTTTACCAAGGCGGCGATTGCGCGGACAAATGCCATGGTGGTGGAGATTTCGCGCTCACCGGAACCTTTGGTCAGTGCGCTGAAAGCATCGAGACCGGGGACTTCCAGTTTCGGGCACTCAACCGGGCGACGGGGAACCGGGCCGCCCAGGGCCTTGCGGCGCTCCGCCATATATTTCATTTCCGGGCTGTCCGGAGATGGGCGGTAGTAAGGAACTTCTTCCAGCTCTTTATCGGTGAGCGGAATGGCAAAGCGATCGCGGAAACGCTTGAGGGAATCCAGGTCCAGCTTCTTCACAGAGTGGGTGTCCATCGCCGCTTCGCCGGCGGAGCCTAAGCCGTAACCTTTAACCGTTTGCGCCAGGATCACGGTGGGCTGGCCTTTGTGGGCCATCGCCGACGCGTAAGCTGCGTAGACTTTATAGGGGTCGTGGCCGCCGCGATTGAGCTTCATAATCTCATCGTCGGACATATCCTTAACCAGCTCTAGCAACTCCGGGTATTTGCCGAAGAAATGCTCGCGGGTATAAGCGCCGCCGTTGGCCTTGAAGTTCTGCATCTCGCCATCGACCACTTCGTCCATGACTTTCTGCAACAGGCCTTTGTCATCTTTCTCCAGCAGCGGATCCCATAGGCGGCCCCAGAGTACTTTGACAACATTCCAACCGGCACCTCGGAATACGCCTTCCAGCTCCTGCACGATCTTGCCGTTGCCGCGTACCGGGCCGTCCAGACGCTGCAGGTTACAGTTAACCACGAACACCAGATTTTCCAGTTGCTCGCGGCCGGCCAGGGAAATTGCGCCCAGGGTTTCCGGCTCGTCACACTCACCGTCACCAAGGAAAGCCCACACTTTGCGATCGCCGCGCGGGGACAGGCCGCGGGCAGACAGGTAGCGCATAATGTGCGCCTGGTAAATCGCCTGGATCGGCCCCAATCCCATGGAGACCGTGGGGAACTGCCAGTACTCTGGCATCAGCCAGGGGTGCGGGTAAGAGGACAGACCATTGCCGTTCACTTCGCGACGGAAGTTGTCCAGCTGCTCTTCATCGAAGCGCCCTTCCAGGTAGGAACGGGCATAAATACCCGGTGCGCTGTGGCCCTGGAAGAAAATCAGGTCGCCGCGCTCCTCTCCCTCATTGCCACGGAAGAAGTAGTTAAAGCCCACATCGTAGAGTGTCGCCGCAGAGGAGAAACTGGAGATATGGCCACCGAGGCCATCGTCATTCTGGTTGGCACGTACCACCATCGCCAGGGCATTCCAGCGAATCAGGGAGCGAATGCGGCGCTCCATAAATAAGTCGCCAGGCATACGCTTTTCCGCATTGGGCGGAATGGAATTGCGATAGGGAGTGGTGATTGCCGCAGGCAGTTGTACGCCTACATCGGTAGCGCGGTCAGACAGCTGCTTCAGGAGGAAGGCTGCGCGTTCTTTGCCGCTATAGCGGATAACCGCTTGCAGCGCGTCCAGCCACTCCTGCGTTTCGAGGTTATCGGTATCTTCGTGCATCAAGTGCTCCTCGGCGAATTAGGCGACGTCGAGTCGGTCTATTTCTCAAAAATCGGTACGCGGGCAAACTACAGCGCGAGCAAAAAAAAGCTTCCTTTTTTTCTTGGTTCCGCCAATTCACCAACTTTGTTGGCGTAAATGCAAAGTTTGTGAATCTTTACTCGAATATGACGGTGAGGAAAGCGGCGCAATTGATTGCCGCAAGTGCCTAGTTTGACTGTGATTATTTGTTCCGGGGCCCGCGCAGACTGGCGGACAAAACCCCATCCCCGGTTGTTAGCGGAGGGAATTGTAGTATTACTACAAAAAATTTTCCAGATAGGACGGTTAGTAACAAATAAAACAAAAGAGCAAAACAATTATTTGCCGTTTGGCCGTTTCACCGGAACATTTAGTGGAATTTTTGAGAAAATGAACTACAAAATCGAGTCTCAAACAAAGACATCAGTCACAGCTGAACCAGCTCCCCACCGGGTTGATATTCAGCGTAGACCAAGTAACGCAGCGGGCCACCAGCCGCCAGGGCATTAAAGGGGTAACAAGTCACCAGCAATAAACCCCGCTCGGCAAAGATCGGCAAACGCTCTCTCTCACTGTCCACAATTCGCATTTCCGCAACCCGATAAGTATGCCAGCGTCCGCGTTTATCCTGCAGGTAAATGGAGGTACCCCGCCTGACACGCTCTAATCCCGCAAAGTGAGTATCCCGGTGTGCGGCAATAACCGTGGTGCGAGGCTCGCCAGGATTGCCGGACCCAGCTAAGAGACCAGGGCCGAAAGCCAACGCCTGGCCACTACCGCCGCTGAGAACAACTAATGGCGACTGCCCTTCCAACTTTAACTTGGCCACGGGCCAGGTGTCCGCCCAGGGCCAGGGCTTTTGCAAAGCCCCGCTCTGTAGCTGTTCTTCCCAAGCACTATTAATCAACACTTGGGCCAATTCTGCCTTGGCCAGAAGCCAGCTGGCTGAACCCAACTGCCACAACCCCGTTCCCAAGCAAAGCATAAAGAGCAGTGAGCGAGCCACGCTTACACACCTCCCCGTTGCAGAGGATTAGCGCTGCTGGGTTGACGGGGGTCCGGTAAAACCCTGCGCAGGAAGGAGCGCAGGGCTCGGGTCAAGTTGCTGCGCAAGGCCCGACCGCGCGGGAAGATCGCCGCAAACATCAACAATACCGCCGCTGCCAATAACTGCCCGTAGAGTCCTGTAGCAGTTTGCGGGTAGGCCTGGCGCTGTAGCACTTGCCCTTTAGCCACCATATTGGTGACCGAGCTACGAGATAACTTCTCTTCAGCACTGCGTACAACTTCCTCTTCGACTGCAACAAAACTGGTGTAGGGGCTGGCAAGTTGATGCCTCAGGGCAATCTGCAAAATCTGTTCGCGCAGAGCCAGGCCCGCATCCGACTGCTCTCCAGACTGAAGCTGCCGGTCCCGCAGAGAATCTATCTTGCTGCGCGCCCAGACACTGCCGATACCTGAAGTATCGCTACCACTCTCTACTTTCAGAGCGAGTTTGCGCACAAACTGTTTACCTGCCATTCGGCCCCGCAGCTGGATATCTCCCTGCAAGAGACCACCCTGCACCTTTGCCACCAACTGCATAGGCTCACCGTTATAGAGATCCGGGATACGCTTGGGGTAGGCATCCGCGACGACTCCCTGGGGCCAACTGAGTTGCAGGTCTGTAGCCATAGGGTTTTCCAACTTGGCGAACAGGGCCTGCATACGCTCGCGAACTTCGGAAATATCACCGATGGTGACGAAAGTACCGCGTCCAAACTGAGCAGCTTTGCGCATAAAGTGGCTATTGGGAGCCGAACCAATACCCACAGTAAACAGCCGGGCGTTATGCAGGGACTGGCTAATTAACTCGAACAGGGCCCGCTCATTGCCCACCGCACCATCTGTAATAAACACGACTTGCTGAACGGTACTGGTGTCATCCTGCATTTGCTGACCGAATGCCATTCGCAAGGCCGGCGCCATTTCTGTACCCCCCTCGGCATTCAGGTTTTCGATTTCCTGGCGCGCACGGCGGATATTCTCCGCGCTCGCCGCTATCGGGCGCGGGAAAAATGCCCGGGTTGTACTGTTAAATTCAATAACATTAAAGCGATCATTGCTGTGCAGGCGAGACAGTGCCAGGGTAAGGCTCTCCTTCGCCTGGCGAATAGAATTGCCAGACATGGAGCCGGAAGTATCGATCACATAAATCACTTCCCTCGGTAAACGCTGCGCAGAGGTACCGTCGCTGGGTGGCAGCAGCATGACCTGCAGATAAGCACCAGCCTGCTCTTCTGCCCCCTCTTGCGCTGTGATTTTCTCGCTAAACAATGCCGCCCGCGGCATAGCAGAAGCGCGCGGCTGCCAATTCAATAAGAAATCCCGATCCATAGCAGCTGTTTCATCGCGCAACTGAATCCGGTAGCGACCATCACCTCGGTTATCAATATCAATCTGGTGATAGGGGCTATCGATTTTTGCTAGTGGCAGTCCGCCATGCAGATCCACCTCGATAGAAATATTATGACTACCCAGTGCCTGTAGCTCCTGCGCTGGCTGCATAAACGGAGTTATCGACGCAGCATCCGGCACTTGATTAGTTGGCAGTGCCCAGCCACTACTCTCTGCCACCAACTCCTGTTCATCGCCGTTCAACGCCTGGGAGGGTATTGGCTTGCCAGTGATATAGCGCGGGGTCAATGTCGTGGGCATGCGCAGTGAAAAAACGCCGCTGTCATAATTAACCGGCTGCAAAAAGCGGATATTAATTTGCACCATCTCATCGGGGGCAATATTGGCCACTTTATTGGTAAACAGGTTCGGGCGCTGCTGCTCGAGAAGAGCTGCACGCTTACCCGCCGCACGAGCAGCCTTATAAATCTTGGAAGCCTCTTTCCGCTCACGCACCTTGCCAACAATACGGCGTTCACCCACTTGCATTTCAAGCCCCACCACCGCAGCTTGCTCAGGCAGTGGTAATGCATAAACCGCTTCCTGCCAGCCGTCGGTGGTATTCTTGAATTGCTGCTGAAGCTCGACTTCCGCTACCAGACCCCGCACGGAAATACTGACCTGACTTTTCAGGTGCACCGCTGGAATGTACGTTCCGGGTTCATTGCCAGTAAAAAGTAAGTCCCCCCCCTTTACATCATCCAGGGTAACTGTCTCGGTAAACTCCTGCTGGATCACATCACTCACAGCAGGAAGTTCCTGGGCATTGACCTCTGCCCCGATTGCAGCAATGACTACCGCCAATACCACCACAATAAATAACAACCAACGCCCGACACCACCGGTCTTCTGGCGACGACGATAGTATTCCTCTGTCGGCAACATCAGATCGTCTTTATGGAACCGCTGCCCGAATAACATCACCCTGTTCACTCACTTACCTCCACTTTTAAATTGGATGTTGAAGTCATTAAACAGAGGGAAGCGGGCGAAAGGCGGCAGGAATACGAGCACAAAACAGGAGGAATTGTGGCGAATTATGGCAGGCATAAAAAAACCGGCGAAAACGCCGGTTTTTTGCAGTTCGATCCAGATTAGTCGACCAGACCGTAATCCTTGCGGAGAACTTCAAGCAATTCCTCTTTGGGATTATCAGATATCTCAAGTTTCGTACCAATAATCTTCTCCGCAATACCAATATAAGTATTAGAGAGATCCATCAGCATAGATTCTGGCAACTCGTTATCACGAGCTAAAGCCGAACGTTCATCCATGCGATCTTTGTTCAGCAGGATATCGGCATCGGGGAAGTATTTGAGCAGGGCCTGGCGGAAACCTTCTTTAGATTTCTCCACTACCTTGCCCGTGCGGTACTGTTCGCCGTCCCAGATACGGGAGGAGTCCGGGGTACCCACTTCGTCCATATAAATCAGCTTCTCTTCACCATTGGCATCGGTGACATAGCCGAATTCAAACTTGGTATCGACAAAGACCTGGTCGAGCTTTTCCAGCTCGGCGGAAATCAAATCAAAACCTTCTTTCAGCAACTTCTCGTACAGGTCGATATCGCCTGCCTTGCGGAAGCCGAAGGCCGCGAAATTGTCTTCGATATTCTTGCGGGTGACATTGACATCGTCTGCTTCCGGCACGCCGGGGATACCCTTGAGAATGCCTTTGCTGGAGGGAGTAATGAGCAATTCAGGCAGCTTCTGGTCTTTTTGCAAGCCATCAGAAATCTCGATACCACAGAACTCCCGCTCACCCTTCTCATAGGAGCGCCACATGGAGCCGGTGATGTACTGACGAGCGATCGCCTCGATCATAACCGGGCGCGCCTTCTGTACGATCCACACCAGCGGGTGCGGGATATCCAGAATGTGGCTATCGGCGAGGCCCTGCTCTTTAAACAGCTTGAACCAGTGGTTGGAAATAGCATTTAGTGCTGCGCCCTTGCCAGGTACGCCGCGCATGCCGCCTTCGCCAGTCCAGATACAGTCAAACGCGGAGATCCGGTCGGAAATCACCATTACCGCAAGTGGGGTGTCAGGAGAAACCGGGTAGCCCTTCTCCTCAATCAGGCGGCGGCTGTCTTCTTCGCTCAGCCAGTATACGGAACGGACCTTGCCACTGTGGATAGGCTTGTCGGTGCGGATCGGCAGGTCATTATTGACCGCTAGAACTTTGTCAGCCAGGCTCATGGGCTCTCACCTATTTGAAGGGACCAAATAAAAGAAAGCGCGGCATTCTAGCAAATGCCGCAGCCTACAGACAAAGAAAGATATCGGGCAATTACTCCGAGCTACGCCGGGCCTCCCATTCCACCTGGTGCTCATGGGTGGGCCAGGCACTCATAATGGCCTTGAGCAAGGTCGCCAGGGGAATTGCAAAGAAGACGCCCCAGAAACCCCAGATGCCGCCAAAGAACAGCACCGCGAGGATAATGGCAACCGGGTGCAGATTCACTGCCTCGGAGAACAGCAGTGGTACCAGTACGTTGCCATCGAGCAGTTGGATAATGCCGTAAGTCATCATCAGGTAGAGAAATTCATTACTCCACCCCCACTGGAAAAGCCCAATAGCCGCAACGGGGATAGTGACAACCGCTGCGCCGATATAAGGAATCAACACACTGAAACCCACGGCGACTGCCAGCAACAGGGCGTAGTTCACCCCCAGTAGCAGAAAGGCGGCATAACTGACAGCAGCCACAATGCCAATTTCTATCACCTTACCGCGCACATAATTGGCCACCTGATCATTCATCTCATGCCAAATCTGGTGGAGCATGGGCCGCTCTTTCGGCAGGAAAGAGGTGCACCAGCGGATCAGCTGTTCCGCATCCTTAAGGAAGAAGAACACCAGGATCGGCACCACTACAACGTAAATCAGCAAGCCGGCAAAAATGGGTAGGTTGGTAAGGGAGAAGGCCAGCAGCGTCTGCCCCAGGCCGCCCAATTCGCTGCCAAGGGTATTGAAAATTTCATCGATCTGTCCGGCCGAAATTAATCGTGGGTAGCGCTCAGGAAGTAACAATAAAAGCTCCTGCCCGCGCTGTACCATATTGGGCAACTCTGCCCCAAGCCGCACCAACTGACGCCAGATAATAGGCAGCACCACAAATAACAGGGCCACAATAGTGCCCACCAACACCAAACAGGACAGGGTAACCGCCAGCCAGTGGGGAACACGCCAGGACTTCAGTTTTTGCACCATTCCCTGCATCAGGAAGGCGATCACCAGCGCGGTGAATACCGGGGCCAGCACGGCGCCCAGAGTCGCCAGGACCACCAGGGCCAGGGTCAAAATCAAAACCAGAAGCACCACTTCTTCCTGACTGAAGTAGCGGTTCACCCAGCCTTTTACAATCGATAACATAGACTCTCGGGATTTATCTTTATTCATTTGCCAGCGTACAGCCAATATTGAAAGGTATGATTACGTCGCTCAGCGCGGAGCAGGGACCGGCCACTCAAAGACGCAAAACTGTGGAAGTCTCGCCAGGACCCTTCATCAGTGGCCAGTACACAAAGCAGCGTTCCCTCTGGGTATTCCCGCAATGCCCGGCGCATGGCCAGTAACGGTTGTGGGCAGGGCAGATTTCTTGCATCCACAATAGTGGCCGTATCCCAGTTCGGTATCTGGGTATCGGGCTGATTGTTAGAAGAAGTTACTGACATTGCCTTTTTAGTCACAAACCAGAATTGCCGGGGATTATAGCGCGAACCAGACGCCATAACCCGCGCAGGCTTTACGCTTTTTAACTTTCCGCCTGGCGCAAGTGTGAACCTTTTATGGTCCACTGAGTCCAATCCTCGACAGTCCAACGGGGTAGCGTATAGAGTTGGACTATAGATCCTTCAAGGACAGACCGAGCAGTAATCAAGATGACTGATTCCAAAAGCAGCCTGCTTCACAGGACACGCCCTACAACTATCCTCCATCGAATTCGCGCTGGGCTAAGTACCCTGAGTATGGGTTTTTTACTTGGTACTGCACCGATTGCAGCTGTAGCCGATAGCGACGAGATCCGACTCCCAGAGCTCGGAGACAGGACGAGCGGCGTAGTCTCCCACACCCAGGAAAAAGAGCTGGGCCAGATGTGGCTGCGTATGTTTCGCAGTCAGGTTCGTACCTCCAGAGATGCGCTAATCCAGCAGTATGTCGAAGGCATGGTCAAAGAGCTCGCTGAGTACAGCCCGCTGGAAGATAAAGAAATTGATGTTGTCGTAGTCAACAATAAAACTATGAACGCCTTTGCGGTACCCGGTGGGGTCATGGGGGTTCATACCGGCCTGTTTCTATTCGCAGAGAGTGAAGACCAATTTGCATCGGTGGTTGCCCATGAATTGGCTCACCTTAGCCAACGTCACTACGCCCGCTCTCTGGAAGCACAACGCAACAGCACAATACCCACTCTAGCGGGCATGCTCGGCGCCCTGGTTCTAGCAGCTACTGCTGGCGGTGAAGCCGGGATCGCAGCCATGACTGCCACCCAGGCTGCAGCCATGGACAATCAGCTGCGCTTCAGTCGTAAAAATGAACATGAGGCCGACAGGGTCGGTATTGAAACACTGGCTAAATCCGGACGCGACCCAGAGGCTGCCGGTGAGATGTTCGAGCAAATGCTCAAGGCAACACGCTATTATCAGCGCCCACCAGATTTTCTCCTCACTCACCCCGTTACAGAAAAACGTATCGCTGACGCCAAGCTGCGCGCTCAGCGCATGGCAGAAGTGGCGCCCAGCGATAACCTCGATTATCACCTGATGCGTGCTCGAGTACGCCTCGCTACAGAACCAACACCTCAGCAAGCAGTAAAACGCTTCAGCGCAGAACTGAATGGCATTAATGATAACGAGGATGCAGCCCGCTATGGCTTAGCCCTGGCCCAGATTGCCGCCGGCAAGCCTGACTCAGCACTGGATACTCTTCAGCCCCTATTGGATAAAACCCCCTCCAAAGCCACTTTTGTCTTGGCTAGGGCAGATATTGATCTGGTGCGAGAAGACTACAGCAGTGCCACCAAGCGCCTGCAGTGGGCCCTCGATCGCAACCCGGGAGACCATGCCTTAATCATGGGCCTCGCCAATGCCCACTTTAAAGCCGGCAACTACCTGGCTGCAGAGCGCCTGCTGGCGAAATATAGCCGTACGCGGAAGAAAGACCCGGCAGTATGGTATCTACTGGCGGAGACTCACGGATTGGCCGGAGATATTGTTGGCGTGCACGAGGCCCGGGCTGAGTATTACATCCTCAACGGCATATTCGACAAGGCTATTCAGCACCTGCGCCATGGAATTCGCATGTCAAAAGACGATTACCAAGTCAATGCTATCCTGGAACAGCGCCTCAAAGATGTGCTGAAAATGCAGGAAAGAATCGAGGAGCTGTAACTCCCCCCAACGAAAAAGAGCGGCCACTGGCCGCTCTTTTTGTTTACTCACCGCTACTCCCCCGAGAGCTAACCTTTGCGGAAATCCAACATCCGCTGCAGCGGGATCATCGCCTTGCGCCCCAGCTCCGGGTCCACAAAGATCTCATTATCCCCACGCTCCAGTACACCGCAGAGGTTCTCCAGAGAGTTCATCGCCATCCAGGGGCAATTAGCACAGCTGCGGCAAGTGGCTCCAGCACCAGCAGTTGGCGCCACCATTAGCTCTTTGTCTGGGCACTCCTGCTGCATCTTGTAGAAAATGCCCTGGTCGGTAGCCACAATAAAGCGCTTCTCTGGGCGGGTCTTGGCAGCATTAATAATCTGCGAGGTAGAACCCACCACATCGGCCAGCGCTACCACAGGGGCGGGAGATTCAGGATGCACTAGAACCACAGCATCCGGATAGAGGGCCTTTAGGTCCTCAACCCCCTTGGCCTTAAACTCTTCATGCACAATACAGGAACCGTCCCATAACAGTACGTCCGCGCCGGTTTCCCGCTGGACATAGCCGCCGAGGTGCTTGTCAGGTGCCCAAAGGATTTTTTCGCCATTGGCATCCAGGTGATCCACTACATCCAGTGCAATACTCGAGGTCACCACCCAGTCCGCCCTGGCTTTTACCGCAGCAGAAGTATTCGCATAAACCACCACAGTGCGGTCCGGGTGCTGATCGCAGAAGTCAGAGAACTCTTGCGGAGGACAGCCGAGATCCAGGGAGCAAGTTGCCTCAAGGGTCGGCATGAGTACTTTCTTGTTCGGGGTAAGGATCTTGGCGGTCTCACCCATAAACTTTACCCCGGCTACCACCAGGGTGTCTGCCGAGTGCTGAGCGCCAAAACGGGCCATTTCCAATGAGTCAGAAACGCAGCCGCCGGTTTCCTCCGCGAGGGCCTGAATCAAAGGGTCGGTATAGTAGTGTGCGACCAATACTGCATTCTGTTCTTTCAACAAGCGCTTGATGCGCTCGCGCCATTCTTGCAGCTCTTCTTCGCTATATTGAGACATTACCGGCTCCGCCAGGTGCGCTTGCACCAAAGAGCGAGAATCTACCTTGTCTGCGGCAATGGACTTATGAGTCATGACTAACTTCCAGTCGCGGAAAAGCGCGCATTATAGCGCAATGAAACGACACCACCACGCACCCTTTCGACAGCAATTTTAATCTGGCGTTACAGGCAAAATAGGCCGAAGGAATTCAACCTGGTCACCTCAGAAAGTACACATTTCGGCAACAGGACTGCTATGGAGATATTGGATACCGTGATAGTTGGGGCTGGGGTATTAGGACTTGCCTGCGCCTACCAATTGAGCCGCGCAGGCCGAAAAGTGATGGTACTGGAGCAACACAATGCCATTGGAACTGAAACCAGCTCGCGCAATAGTGAGGTTATTCACGCAGGCCTCTACTATCCAACAGACAGCTTGAAAGCCCGTGCCTGTGTTAACGGTAAATCCATGCTGTACCAATTTTGCCAAGAATACGCAGTGCCCCATAAGCAAATTGGCAAACTGGTAGTCGCCACCGATAAAGCACAGCTGCCGCAACTCCGAGCCCTCAAAGCCCAAGGGGATACGAACAACGCCGGGGGACTTCGTTTACTGAACACTAAAGAGGCTCTATCTATGGAGCCAGAATTACAGTGTGCCGGGGCCATTTACTCACCGACGACAGGCATTATCAACAGCCACAGCCTGATGCTGGCTCTTGAAGGCGCCACGGAGTCCAAGGGAGGCGAAGTCATACTTGCGAGCAGGGTTGTACGCATTGAAATATCCAGTGGCACCTGCCAGCTGGTGATGAAGGATGGCTACAGACTGACGGCCCGCAACCTCATCCTGGCCGCAGGCCTTCACACCAGCTCACTGATGGGCACAGTAAACAGCGAAGTTATAAAGCGAGAAATTCCCACCACGTATTTTGTTAAGGGCAGTTACTTTACCCAGTCAAGTAAGGTGCCTTTTTCACATTTAATTTACCCTCTACCTGAAAGTGCCGGTCTGGGTATTCACCTCACTCTCGATTTGGCTGGAGGGGCGCGGTTTGGCCCAGATGTGGAGTGGGTTAAAACCATTAACTACCAAGTAGATCCGGGCAAGCGGGATAAATTCTATAGCAGCATCCATCGCTACTGGCCCGGGTTAGAAAGCAATACGTTGCAGCCTGGCTATGCCGGTATTCGCCCAAAGATTGTTCCCCAAGGCGCCCCCACTGGTGATTTTCAGGTTTTTCATAAAAAGCTAAGCAACAGTGCGCAGCTAATGGCATTCTTTGGTATCGAATCTCCCGGTCTGACCTCTTCACTCTATCTGGGAGAGATGATTTCAAAGATTACCGACTAACCCATTACTTATCGCGTGAATACGCATTGTAATCGCGACAATTTTACAATCACAAGAAAGCCAGAATGGAAGTGACTAGAGAGGAAAGAAAACGCTTCAGTATCAACCAATCATTTGGTTATCGCTAAAATACAACTCGATCTACTTGAAAACGAATTCTTTACCTCCAACTTTTCGTATAAGCACATCAATTTTCTGATAGCAAAATATTACTGCATAATTATACCCGTGTTACTTGTACCTAGCTGAGTAGCCGAGGCTGTCTGAAAATCATTAAGCTGGGTGGTAGTGTGGGTATTTAAAGATCCATTTTGGCTGATGGTACTAACACTGCCCAAAGTACCCATTTGAGAGACATCGATCGTATTCATATCTCCATCCTGGGTGATAGTGATATCCGATGAAACTACATCCATTTGCAATACGGTTAGCGAGTTTTGCGTACCAATTTGCGAGGTGGTGACACTGCTGAGATCTACCAGGGTATCCTGAGCGACATCTGCGTCATTGCTCGTACCCGACTGGAAAATATCAATAGTACTACTAGAGATAAGGCCATCCTGTTCAGCATTTACCATATTAGTTGAGCCATCTTGATCCGCCATTATCACGCTGAGTGAGATTGGACCATCTATTTGCATCAATTGAGCACTATTACCGTCACCGGCTTGAAATACTGATGCGGTTGATGAATCTACAAGAATATTTTGGGTGATCTCAGTACTATTCGAGCTACCACTTTGTACAACAGTAGCTGTGGAAGAGGATATTTCTTCTTCTTGAACAACTTCTACCTCATTCATATCACCAGTCTGGCTGACAGTGACAAAACTTTGGGAAACCTGGTCTGTCTGCTCTACAAACAATTCATTATCTGTACCATCTTGCGAAGTATTAATACCACTTCCAGAGACTACATTCGACTGGTCTGTACTCGCCTCATTGCTGGTGCCAGATTGAGTTATGCTGGAAGTGCTGGATGAGACATTAATAAACTGGTCAATGTCAGCATCGTTGGAAGTACCAATCTGTAAAATATTCGCAGATACGGACGATGTCTCAAACTGATTAGCGTCTAAAACATTCTGATCTCCAACTTGACTAAAGGACATGATACTGGAAAAGACCGAAGTAGATTGCTCCGCATCAACATCATTCATATCGCCGCTTTGGGTCGCATTAATAGCACTTGAATCGGTAGCGTCTTCCTGATCTAGATTTACCCTGTTCGAATCGCCGACCTGAGACGAAAATATTGTGCTAAAAGTAACCTGCGTATCTTGCCTGGATTCAAATTCATTATCTGTGCCTATCTGTGTTGCCGAGATAGAGCTACTGTCGATTACATTCTCTTGTATCGTTTCCGCGTCATTCATATCTCCCTGTTGAGTAATAGCTGTAGTAGCCAAATTAACATTCGTATCTTGAATCGACATCGCATCATTGTCGTCGCCAATTTGTATATGCGAAATCAGGCTGTCGGTAGTATTATTTACTTGCTCCGCATCAGAGACATTTCCCGTTCCGTCTTGAATAACCACAATCTGATTATCAGTAACCGTGGGATCTGATTGATTAATTGTGGCCATATTGAGGATTCCCTGCTGGGAAACATCACTTACGTTGCTGTCTGCGGCTACTCCACAGTGTATTACTGCCAATATGGCAGCAGCTAAAGGCTTGATAAATCTCACGAGAAATTCCTTTTAAATAAAAAAACCCCTTAACAAACTATAGATACAAGACTACCTCCCAACAAACAAAAGAGCTCCCAATTTAAAAACATCAACCTTCGCTTATCGTCTCAAAGGATTATCGTAACTCTTACTGGAGGATAGTCCCCACATTTGACATACCATTTTGTGTTGCGGATGCAGTTTGGAAATTATTTAACTGGCTAGTAGTATGATCATTTAAAGTGCCAACTTGAATTGTGTTGCTGGTACTATTTGACGCGCCCATCTGAGTAACATCACTCGAATTCATATCACCATCTTGAGTAATAGAGATATTTAACGAAACAACATTAACTTGTAAAACCGTCAAGGAGTTACTCGTACCGATTTGTGAGGTTGTGACGCTACTGAGTTCAACAAAAGTATCCTGTTCTACATCTGCATCGTTAGATACTCCTGACTGCGCAATATCAATCGTGCTACTAGAGATAAGCCCATCTTGCTCCGCATCCACCGTATTGGAAGAGCCATTTTGATCAATACTGACTGTACCGAATGAAATCAGGCCATCGATCTGCAATACCTGAGAATCATTGTTATCACCGGTTTGAACAACCGCGGTAGAACTGGAATCTACCAAATTACTTTGATTGATTTCAGCATCATTCATACTGCCATTTTGCACAACCCCGGCAATCGTTGAAGAAACTTCGCCCTCCTGGTCCACATCGACCTCATTCATATCCCCCGTTTGATCAACGCTGACCAAGCTAAGAGAAACTATTTCCTCCTGATCTACTAAAAGACTGTTGTCCGTCCCATTTTGGCTGACACTAATGTTACTGGATATAACTTCACTTGATTGATCCACGCTAGCATCATTATCAGTACCCGACTGGGAAATGGTGGCCGTACTGGAAGAGATATCTCCAAACTGGGCTATATCTGCCTCATTGGAGGAACCTAGCTGGGTAATAGATCCTACTGTTGCAAATATGGTATCAAAGTGATCAATATTCGCATCATTCTCACCCCCAATCTGATTTAAGATAATCGTACTCGATGAAACAGTACTCGCTTGTTGAGCATCAGCATCGTTCATATTTCCATCTTGAACCGTGGTAATGGTGCTAGTAGTAACAACATCCTCTTGGTCAATTTCAATCACATTGGAACTACCAATCTGCGTGGAGTTAATGGAGCTCAAAGTGATATCTGTATCCTGCTGCCCTGCAAATTCATTACCCGTCCCTGACTGAGTGGCGACGATGGTACTGGATTCAACACCGGTCTCCTGAATAGTCTCCGCTTCATTCATATCACCTATTTGAATAACAGTTGCCTGGCTGGAGATAACTGTTCCTTCCTGCACCAAATCCGTGAAGTTTGTATTACCAACTTGAGTTGCAGTTAAACCAGAAAATTCAATAAGTGTGTCCTGAAATAACTCAGCATCATTCGCATCTCCTTGTTGAGTCGTAGAAATCAAGCCGACATTGGTATCATTGGCTTGAGCCGAAATCGCCTCATTATCGTCACCAATCTGTATATGTGTAATTAAACTATTAGTCGTCCCTGTCACCTGCTCCGCCTCAGATGCATTGCCAGAACCTTCCTGGATAACCACTATCTGATTTCCTTCAGTAATTGCGTCAACTTGGTTGAGCGTAACCATATTTAGAGTACCCAACTGAGTCACATCACTTGAATTATTATCAGCGGAAACCACGGTATGGATAATGGCCAACATCGCTGCGGCTAATGCCTTTAATAAATTCATTGAAAATCCCTTTCAAATACAAATTGAATTTATAACCTTGAGCTCTAACCAGCACTAATGGAGAGCCCCCCCTAAAAGCCCACTACTACTATTGAACAATATTTCCCTGGTTGCCCGTCCCTATCTGAACAGCCGTAGCCACCTGTCCATCATTTGTCTGACTTGTAACATGAACATTAGAGGTTCCCACTTGAGTAATAGTGGCTAATCCAGTGCTTAACCCCGACTGGGAAACCTCCGCATAATTCATATCACCACTTTGGAAGGTGGTAATAGAGGAAAATAGGGCAAAGCCCTGCGCTACCAACGCCTCATTGAGAGTTCCATCTTGATCAACACTGATAAAACTCGATTCAGTTAGGTCCCCCTGAAATAACTCGGCACTATTTTCACTTCCAAGTTGATTAATTATCCCAGTGCTGTTGAGCGCAAAATCCTCATGGAGCGCCAGTGCAAAGTTCATTGTCCCATTCTGAGTAACAGCGACAGTCCCCTGTATTCCCCCCACATCCACCTGGGCTGCAATACCCTCATTATTTGAACCGGACTGGATAACAGTGGCGCTACCAGCTTCAACAAAATCATCCTGGACCACCCAACCCAAATTACCATCGCCAGACTGGATAATTAGAGCCGTACTCTCAGAGACTTCTGCAATTTGTTCCAGGATTGCTTCGTTCATCAATCCCGATTGCTCAATCGTGCCCGAGTTCAAATCTGTAAGGGTACCCTGCAAAACAGTTGCTTGGTGGGAATCCCCAGTTTGAGTTATCGAGACTGTATTATTGGTACTGGTCGGATTAGACTGGTCCACTGTTGCCAGATGCCCAACACCATCCTGATCAATATCTGTCGTATTATTGCCGCCCATAGAATGGCCACTAAAAGTGAGCGCAGCTATTGCAGTAACTGAAGTCCAAATTTTCATTTAACTAATCCCTTGTACATAGATCTCACCCCTTCTATTTAAACTCCAGGCGTAGCAAAACATCCCAGAAAATAATCTAAGTCAATTCAAATTAGAGTTAAAACCCAGACCAGACAGGAGAGAGTCAATAGGAAGAGAACATGTAACTCCCTAAATAAATCGCTCATATCTCAAGCATAGGAATGAATAAAACACAAAAGAAAAACTGGGACTTTGCAGATACACGACAACTGCCGGTATTCATGCTGATATCGCAAAGCCCCAATTAAATCTATTGAAAAATAAATCCAATATTGGAAGTACCATTTTGCGTCGCGATTGCAGTTTGTGAATCTAGCATTTGCTCCGTTGTATGTTGATTCAAATCACCGATTTGAGTGGTTGTCGCCACACTAAGCATATTTCCCTGCTGGAGTACGCCCGCCATATTATCGGTACCATTTTGAAATATGGTGCCCGTAACTGAGGTGGCAGTAATTTGCCCCAACGTCGCATCATTCGTAGACCCTAACTGAGTAACCGTTGCAGAGGCAAAAGAAGTTCCCCCAGCTTGCTGGGTAACGCCCATATTACCAGTACCAGATTGGCTCACTATGCCAACACTGGTATCTATACCAGTATCCTGAACACCACCACCAAAGTTACCATCCCCTACCTGAGTCACACTTACAGTACTATTGGCAACGCCATTCTGCTGTAGGGCCCCACCAAAGTTGCTGGTACCGGTTTGAGTAATTAGGACCGTACTTGAAGTAACTCCATTTTCCTGGTCTGACTCGATAGCATTCAAATCGCCTGACTGGATAGCAGTAACGGTGGAATTAAAAACCCCCATTAATTGCTCACTATCAAAGCTATTCTGGTTGCCAAACTGATCTGCTGACACCGAGCTAAATTCAACAACACTCTGCTGGGAAATCTGGGCCATATTGTCATCGCCAATTTGATTTAGGATGACACCACTTCCCAATATATCGAAGACCTGCCCCATTATGATCGCATCATTCATATCGCCAGTTTGAGTCACCGCGATACTAGATGCTTCGGTATCAGTCTGGGTGATGGTCATAAAGTTCATCTCCCCAGCTTGATTTAGTTCCTGGGTAGAACCAAGTGATTCAAGTTGCTCCGCTGTCGTATCGTTATTATTCCCAATTTGGTTAATTTCTAGCGAACTTGACTCAGTCATAAACTGCTGGAAAGACTCGGCCATATTGCCATCACCCTCTTGGTAGTGGGTCATGGTATTACTTACGGCATCGCTCGCCTGGGTCGATGACGAAGAGTTTACATCGCCAATTTGGGTGACATCTATCAGGTTCCCTATAGCCGTAGGGTCAACCTGATTGGCGTTCGCTGTATTACCCACTCCCTGCTGATCTATTAACGTCGTATTATTACTGGCCATCGCACTTCCACTCACTGCGGCCAATATAACTAGAGCTACAGGCTTCAACTTCCTCATAATTCAATCCTTCATTAACTATTCAAGCTTTTCTTGGGACTCAAACTAGAGGGCCTCATCAACAACATCGATACCAATAGGCATGTCGGCGTAAGGCATGCGCAAAATCCAATTTAGCGCCATCCCTACTCCAAACCAAAGAGGTGTTAAAGCTCGCCAAACTCGAGCGCTGAGGCAATAAAATTGACACAGGCAATTATGCGAACAACAAATCCCAAGAGGAATTGACATGCACTGGCACAAGGTCACTTGCGATAATGAACGACTGAATATTTAGAAACTATTCTCAAATCGCTGATCATGGGCCGACCAACTACTGGGTAAGAGTTAACGATAAGCGGCGATACAGCTATAAGAAGGAAGTGGGGAAAAACTAGGAACAAAGTTTGGAATTAAATTTCTGTGCCACCGGTAGAGCTTTAATAACTCACTCTTAGCGGATCAAGTCATTCAACAACTAAGAAGATGACTCTCACTAGCCACTTATGTCGCTAATCTGGTGCCAGTAGTACCAGCGCTAGATGTGACATATCCCTTAGATGGATCCGGTCAAGATCTAGAAGCGCCTTAGTGATGAAATAAAATAGATCCAGTCGCACGAATAAATTACTTGCGTTGTCAGCACCTACTGAAAAGCAGCCCCAATAGTCGAGTGAAAATATTTAGCAAACAGAAATAGAAAATTAAATAGATTTTAGAGAAATCTAAGAGAAGTAATTATTACGGAAGTTGAGAAGAGATGGTGGGTCGTGCTGGATTCGAACCAGCGACCAATTGGTTAAAAGCCAACTGCTCTACCAACTGAGCTAACGACCCCCAGGATGGTTGGACTAACTTGGTAATGGTCCAACTTGGGTTGTTTTTACCTTCGCGCAGAAGTGTAAAAACTGGATGGGTTGCCTTGGGCATCCCTGTCGAAAATGGTGGGTCGTGCTGGATTCGAACCAGCGACCAATTGGTTAAAAGCCAACTGCTCTACCGACTGAGCTAACGACCCTTTTCGATGCCTCGTTGTGAGGAGCTGCGTATCTTACGGATCTATTTCGAAAAGACAATACCTAACTCAAAAAAAAATCTAACAAATTTAAGGAGTTAGGTATTTGTTCAAAAAATTGGCGCCAACGGCCAATTAAGGTGCGTAGACCGTGGGGTCCTCCAGGCCGGCCTCTGTGAAGCCGGCAGCCCTCAGGCGGCAACTGTCGCAGCGACGGCAGGCAGCGCCATCTGGCAAGGCTTGGTAGCAGGACACAGTTAAACTGTAGTCCACCCCTAAGCGGGTTCCTTCGGTAACAATATCCGCCTTGCTCATGTCCATCAGCGGCGCACGTATAGACAGCTTGTTGCCCTCGACACCGGCCCTGGTAGCCAGGTTGGCCATCTTCTCGTAGGCCTCAATATATTCCGGGCGGCAATCCGGATAGCCGGAGTAGTCCACGGCGTTCACACCCACGAAAATATCCTGGGCGCCCAACACCTCTGCCCAACCCAGGGCAATAGACAGGAATACCGTGTTTCGCGCCGGCACATAGGTCACCGGAATACCGGAGGTTTCCTCTTCGGGTACTTCAATAGAGTCATCGGTCAACGCCGATCCGCCGATTGAGCGCAGGTCGAGCTTAACCACCTTGTGCTCAACGGCCCCCAAGTCCTTCGCCACCTTCTGCGCAGCCAATAGTTCTGCCTCGTGACGCTGGCCATAATCGAAGCCCAGGGCGTAACACTCGTAGCCCTCAGCGCGAGCCATGGCCAGTACGGTGGCTGAGTCCAGGCCACCGGATAGCAAGATTACTGCTTTCTTTGCTGTCATTTTTTCCTCTTTTCTTGATGTGGCGCAGCGGCGCTTTAGACGCCGGGGATGTCACCCCACAACAGCTTGTGCATTTGCATCTGCATACGCACCGGTAACCCATCTTCCAGTATCCATTCAGCTAGCTGGCGCGGCTGCAGCTGCTCGTAACTGGGGGAGAAAAGCACCTCTCCAACCCGCTCAGGTAAGCGGTACTGATCCAGGGTAAATCGAGCCCAGTCATAATCCCCGCGATCACAGATCACAAATTTGATCTGGTCCTGGCGAGTGAGTACTTGCATATTCTCCATTCGGTTGCGGTGCTGCTCCCCGGAGGCCGGCGTTTTCAGGTCTACCACTCTCGACACCCGCTCATCCACTTTATCCACAGGCATAGCGCCACTGGTCTCAAGGGACACCGCATAGCCCGCATCGCAAAGCGCCTTCATCAGGGGAAAACAATTGGGCTGGGCCAGGGGCTCACCACCGGTAACGCACACATGGCGAGCGGGATGGCTTTGCACCTGCTGCAAAATCTGCTCCAGCGTCATGCGCTCGCCGCCGTAAAAGGCGTACTCGGAGTCGCAATAGGTACAGCGTAACGGGCAGCCCGTCAGGCGTACAAACACCGTAGGAAGGCCACTTTCTCGCGCTTCTCCCTGAAGGGAGTAGAAAATTTCACTGATTCTGAGTGATTCTTTGGAAAGATCGGTCATACACACCCAACACAAAAACGCCCGAGTGGCACATGCCACCCGGGCGCGGGATCATAGGCTTTTTCTGCTCAAAAAACCAGCGATGGCAGTCAGTAGCGGCTGAAGGCTACTGGAAGTTCTCCTGCAGATACTTCTTCGCCAGGTTCGACGCTCTGGCGTCACTGGCTGCCACCTGCTCCAGCAGGTTGCGGGCTTTTTGCTGGTCACCCAGCTGGTGATAAACAGTACCCAGCTTGTAGCGGCCATCCCAGACTTTACTGGAATTCGGGTAACCGTCGAGGAGGGCTACGAACCACTCCCGAGCCTCCTCCAGGTTGCCTTGAACCAGTGCAATCTCACCCAGCCAGTAATTCGCATTCGGGGCGTACTGACCATTGGGGAAGTCCTGCAACAGGCTTTTGAACTCTTCACTGGCGCCGCCGTAATCGCCATTGCGGGCCAAGCCAAAGCTGGACTGGTAGCGGTCGCGCTCGCTCTTGCCGTCTTTCGGGCCCTGGGGTTTAGGCGGCATTGCTGAGCCCCCCTGCCCTTGCATGGACGAAGCACCGCCTTCAGCGGTAGACGGCGGCTGAGCCGCTGGCTCTGTACCACTCAGGCGCGCAATACGCCGGTCCAGATCCATATAATCTTCGGTGCGCTGCTGTTTGAGACGCTTGATCTCATGGCGCAACTCTTCAACTGTGCCACGCAACTCCCGCACTTCCTGCTGCAAAACCTGCATTTGATAGTAGGCTTCGGCCTGGGGATTGCCCTGGGCTCGGGGTGGTGACATACCGGCGCGGGCGAGCTGTGTCGGAGCACCGCTTTCCACCTCATCGGTATAAGTAATGGTCGACTGGTCCTGGCTTTTAGAAGACAGGTCTACAATCGGGGCCTGGGAAAATACCGGCGATGCCGCAGTCATTACTGCTGCGGCGATCGCTAGTTTTCTAATCGTTAAAGCCATTGGCATCCATTTTTACGATTAGTTAATAACAACGCGACGGTTCATCGCACGGGCAGATTCGTTAGAACCCATTTGAGCCGGACGCTCTTCACCGTAGCTGATTACTTCCAGGTTAGCTGCGTCTACGCCTTGCAGTACCAAAAAGTCGCGAACGGCATTGGCACGACGCTCACCCAGAGCCAGGTTGTACTCGCGAGTACCCAGTTCGTCAGCGTGGCCTTCCAGGCGAACAGAACCGGTGGCAGCGCGCATACGGTCAGCGTGACGGATCAGCAGCTCACGGGTTTCGGGCTTCAGCAGGGACTGGTCGAAATCGAAGTAAACCACGTTTTCAAGAGGTGCAACTGTCTCGGTTGGCGTGGTATCAAAATCGGTGGTTTCAACCGCAGTTTGATCTGCCTGGTCCAGGGTCTCCTGGCTGCCTTCGGTGGTGTCAGTGCTGCTACAACCAGCCATAACTGCCAATACACAGGCTAACCCAAGGCCTGTTTTTACTGATTTCAACATAAGCTACTCCGCTTTATATATAGTGTTATCGAAAATCCTGAAAGATTTCTACTTGCTCTAATTCACACCCTTCGCTTAAGCGCGTCGGGCACCCCCGCCTTATTCAAAGTACGGCGACCAGGCCGGTTCACGGACATCACCCCTCTGAGAGGGCAGGTTGTACTTCACCCCGGCATCCAGCGACACCGCTGCCAGAATACCTTTATCCCCACGTTTGGTAGCGTACATCAACATGGCCCCATTCGGCGCGATACTAGGGGATTCGTCCAGCGTGGTTTCCGTAAGGACACGCACTCTGCCCGAGTTGATATCCATCGTAGCGATGGTAAATACGCCCCTATTACGATGCACCATCACCAGTGTCTTTCCATCGGGAGAAACACGGGGCCGCGCATTGTAATCGCCATCGAAGGTTAAGCGGTCGACTTGACCAGTGGCAAGAGTCAATTGGTAAATTTGTGGCTTCCCTCCCCTATCGGAGGTGAAAATCAGTGATTTACCATCTGGCATCCAGTTCGGCTCGGTATCAATGGAGAAGTGCCTTGTCATTCTTGTCAGCTTATTACTGACCAGATCCAGCACATAGATCTCCGGGTTGCCGTCCTTGGAGAGCACCATCGCCAGTTTGGTTCCATCCGGGGACCAGGTCGGCGAGCTGTTGATGCCCTTGAAGTTAGTCAACTGTTTGCGCGCACCGGTGCGCAGGTTCTCGCGGAAAATTGCCGGGCGGCCGGTTTCAAAGGAGACGTAGGCGAGTTCCTGGCCATTGGGGGACCACATGGGAGACATCACCGGCGCGCTGAAACGGCGGATCTGCTTGGCGCGAGCACCATCGATATCGGCACGCATCAACAGATAGCTGGGCTTGCCGCCACGGGTCTCTTCCTGCACGTACACCATTTCGGTGGAGAAGGCACCGCGAATACCGGTGATAGCCTCAAAGATCTCATCGGCGGCGCGGTGGGCGATATCCCGCAGCTGGGTCTGGCCGCCACGCACCTGTTTGGTAAACATCTTGTGCTGGCCGAAAACATTGACCAGATCAAAAGTAAGCAGGTAACCGGTGGCCTGCGGCTCAATGCGGCCGGTCACTATGTACTCGGTGCCGAGAATTCGCCAGTCCCGGAATACCACGTCTTCCGGGGCCTTGGGGAAAGACAGCATGTCCTCCTTGGGCACCGGGGAGAAAAGGCCACTGCGTCGCAGGTCTGCGGAAATAATCCCGGAAACATCTTCCGCCAGTACCCCGCCACCAGACCAGCTGAATGGGGATACGGCGATCGGCGTGGGGTCATCGATACCACTGGTAATATCCACCACCAGCTGGGCTCGGGCCCCCAGACTCACCGAGGCGATTGCAATAATAACGACTGTCTTCAGTAAACTCTTGATCATTGGCGCAGATCTTCGACTTTAAAGTTCAAAATGGTTGTGCGGACTTCCCGCTCGAATATCACCGGTTCCTTTTGGGCCAGCTCGGCCACTTCGGGAAATACTTCCACCTTTTTAATGGCGGTCAGTACCGAGCGATCCAGGGCGGCATTACCACTGCCCTCGACGATATTAGCTGCCACCACCCGACCGGTGGGGACAAAGTTTATTTTTACCTTGGTAAGCATACCGTTTCGGGCACTGGGCGGGCGACTCCATACCGCCTCAATCTGCTGCTGAATCGCCTGGCCAACGGACATCACCGCTTGCTCGGCCTCATTCGCATCCAGCAGATCCTCTTCATCCTGAAGTGCCTCATCAAAAGAACTCTGGCGCTCTTGGGCCAGCTTCTCCTTCAGCTCTTTTTCTTTGCGCGCCTTCTCTTGCTGCTCTTTCTCGCGGCGGGCCTTTTCTGCCTGCGCTTTGCGATCTGCTTCGGCTTTTGCCTTGCGTTTCTTTTCCGCCTCGAGCTTTTTCTTCTGCTCCAGGGCTGCGCGGCGCTTACGTTCGACCTCAGCCTTGCGTTTTTGCTCCGCCTCGCGCTCAGCACGCTGTTTTATTTTATCGACCTTTTTCGGCAGTTTCTTCTTCGGTGTTGCCGCTTCAATCGTCACCAGCTTGGCCTGCACAAACTTCGGCATCGGTTTGCGCTCGGGCATACTGCTGGCTTCCCAGCCGTAGGTCATGGCAGCTATCAACGCCCCGTGTAACACGAGGCTGATGATAATCGCCAATGCATAAAAGCCTTTATTCACCGGCACCCTACCCCTGAGGTGGCT
Organism: Microbulbifer maximicatervae (SeqCode); assembly: GCF_052467325.1. Taxonomy (NCBI): domain Bacteria; kingdom Pseudomonadati; phylum Pseudomonadota; class Gammaproteobacteria; order Cellvibrionales; family Microbulbiferaceae; genus Microbulbifer; species Microbulbifer maximicatervae (SeqCode). The sequence continues at coordinate 4,592,911 of NZ_CP174310.1, read as the reverse complement.
CTGTCACCAGGCCGACGCTGGGCGCTCCCGCCTGCTGCAGTTCGGTCATGGCATTGACGATCAGGCCATAGCGGGCCTCGGTGTCACCCCACACCAAAACCGGAGTTCCCGGCTTTTGGCGCAACACCTTAGCAACCGTTTGTTTAATCTCTTCGAGCGGCTTGGCACTCTTCTCGTCAGTCCCCAGATTTAGGTAATAGGTGCCATCGGAGCGCACAGAAATAATCAGCGGCTCCTCATCGGTTTCCTCCATCGGCGCCGAGGGCGCGTTTGGAAGGTCGACTTTGACCCCCTGCATCAACAATGGTGCCGTGACCATAAAGACAATTAGCAGCACCAGCATTACGTCAATGTAGGGCACCACATTGATCTCGGAGACCAGCTTCTTTTTGGTTCCCTTGCGAAACACACTCATAGGGTTCGCCTATTCACTACTCAGCCGGAATGCACTTTGCGGTGCAGGATAGAGGAAAACTCCTCGGCGAAAGTTTCGTAGCTGGACAACAGCGACTCCGCCTTGGCGGAATAGCGGTTAAAAGCCATCACCGCAGGAATTGCTGCAAACAGGCCCATAGCCGTAGCCACCAACGCTTCACTGATACCGGGTGCGACCGTGGCAATAGTGGCCTGGTGCATAGTAGCGAGACCACGGAAAGAATTCATAATCCCCCACACAGTGCCAAACAGGCCGATATAGGGACTGACAGAGCCTACGGTTGCCAGGAACGGCAGGTTCATTTCCACCTTTTCCTGCTCCCGGGACATAGCCACACGCATGGCCCGCTCAGTGCCTTCCATCACCGCTTCAGGGCCGCTGCTGCCCTGTTGGCGCAGGCGGGTAAACTCGGTAAAACCGGCGCGGAAAAGGGACTCAACACCATCCGTCTTGCCTTTTTCCGCCCGCTCGTTACCTTCGCGGAAGAGTTTGTTCAGGTCGGCACCGGACCAAAAACGGCGCTCGAAATTGTTCAGGGAGCGCTTGGCCTGGGACAGGTAGAGCCCGCGCTGGATAATCATCACCCAGGACACCACAGAGGCCAGTAACAGCAGCAGCATTACTAACTGTACCAACAGGCTGGCGTTCTGGATTAGCCCCCAAAGAGAAAGTTGTTCACCGGCGTTCATCTTCTTAAATAACTGCCTTTAATGCTGAATAAATAGGTTCCGGCAGGGCACAGGGCCTGCGGCTGTCGTCAGCGACACAAGCAACTTTGACCACACCTTCGCAAATTAGCTCATCGCCGCGCCAGATTTTTTGCTCAAAAGTCACTGCGGCCCGCCCCAGTTTGCCAATCGAGGCCGTAGCGCGCAATGCATCATCAAGAAGTGCGGACTTTCGATACTGAATCTCGGCGGAGTGCACCACCAGTAACAGACCCTGTTCTGGCATCGCCGGCTTATCATACCCGAGGGAGCGCAGCAGTTCTGTGCGCGCGCGCTCCATATACTTCAAATAATTGACGTAATAAACGATACCACCTGCGTCGGTATCCTCGATATAAACCCGCAGCGGAATACTGAAAACTTCCTTCACCCCATCCTCTCTCTACTTATTATCTGGCTTCGGCAGGCCGAAGTGCTCATAGGCGAGGCCGGTGACCACCCGTCCCCGTGGCGTACGGGTGATATAACCCTGCTGGATCAGATAGGGCTCCAACACATCTTCCAGGGTATCCCGCTCTTCACTGACTGCTGCAGCGAGACTGTCCACCCCCACCGGTCCACCATCGAACTTCTCAATCATGGCCAGTAGCATACGGCGATCCAGCTGATCGAAACCACGGGAATCCACATTGAGCATATTGAGGGCGGCATCGGCAATTCCGGAATCCACGGCACCATCACCTTTAACCTCCGCGTAGTCGCGCACGCGGCGCAGCAGGCGGTTGGCTATTCGGGGGGTACCCCGAGCTCGACGGGCAACTTCGAGAGCACCACCTTCATCCATCTCCACTCCCATCAGGCCAGCGGAGCGACGGACAATACTGGTGAGATCTTCAACGTTATAGAACTCAAGCCGCTGAACAATGCCGAACCGATCCCGCAGTGGCGAGGTAAGCAGCCCCGCCCTGGTGGTGGCACCCACCAATGTGAAAGGTGGCAGGTCGAGCTTAATCGAACGCGCTGCAGGTCCTTCGCCGATCATAATATCCAACTGGTAGTCTTCCATCGCCGGATACAGTACCTCTTCCACATGGGGGCTGAGGCGGTGGATCTCATCGATAAAAAGCACATCTCCCGGCTCCAGGTTGGTCATCAACGCAGCCAGATCGCCAGCCTTCTCCAGTACCGGGCCCGAGGTGGTCTTAATGGCCACTCCCATTTCGGCGGCGATGATATTTGCCAGGGTGGTTTTACCCAGCCCCGGTGGTCCGAATACCAGGGTGTGATCCAGGGCCTCTTTGCGCAGCTTGGCAGCCTGAATAAAGATCTCCATTTGCTCCCGCACCACTGGCTGACCCACATAATCATCCAGGGTTTTGGGGCGCACGGCGCGGTCGTACTGCTCTTCCTGGCCCGAGGGGCCCACGGGCTCCGGTGCCACCAAACGGTCGGCTTCGATCATTGCAACAACTCCAGGGCCTCAGATTAAGCGGGGGCCATTCCCTTAAGGGCCAGGCGAATCAAAGTCGCACTATCGGCATCCGGCTGCTCCTTGCTGGCGCGGGCCACCATTTTGCTGGCTTCAGTGGGCTTGTAACCCAGAGCCGCCAGGGCGCTCTCCGCTTCACCGGTGTGATCCACCTTGGGCTCGGCAGCAGCGGCCATCAGGGGGATATCGTTGGCATCGCCAAAATCCGGGGTCAATTTATCCCGCAGCTCCACAATCAGGCGCTCGGCAGTCTTTTTACCGACGCCGGGGACTTTGACCAGCGCCGCTACATTATCCTCCGACACACAGCGGGCCAAGGCAGCGCCGTCCAGCCCGGATAAAATAGCCAGGGCCATCTTGGGGCCCACTCCACTCACCTTGATCAGGGTGCGAAACAATTTGCGGTCCCCATCGCGAATAAAGCCATATAACTGCTGGGCAGTTTCGGATACCGCTAAATGAGTGTGCAGCTGTACCGGCTGCCCCAGTGCGGGCAGTTCAAAAATTGTGGTCATGGGTGCGAGCACTTCATAGCCCACCCCCTGTACATCCACCAACAGCAGAGGTGGCTGCACTGCGGCCAGGGTACCGCTCAATCTTCCAATCATGTGTTATTCCAGGTTTATATTGTCTGCGCCCTTTACGGGGCCAATTCTACCAGCCGATCACACGCTCAGGCGGCCGCGACGAAAACGACTGCGCGCACCGCCAGCGGTAAATACCAGGGTTTGCTCGGTATGCATATGACACAGAGCCACGGCCAGCGCATCGGCGGCATCCTCCTGGGGCGACGCAGGTAGGGACAGCAGGGTTTTTACCATGTGCTGGACCTGCAATTTATCCGCTCCACCGTTACCGACCACTGCCTGCTTCACTTTGCGAGCTTCATATTCGGCTACTGCCAGACCGCTATTTGCCCCTGCCACAATAGCTGCCCCCCGGGCCTGTCCCAATTTCAAGGCGGAGCCGGCGCTCTTGGACATAAAAACATTTTCAATTGCCATCTGAGCAGGCTGGTATTGCTGGGCAATCTGGCTCACGGCATCAAAAATCAGTTTGAGACGCTCAGGCAGGGGACCTTCGGGAATACGAATGACCCCACTGGCCACATAGCGAGCCTTGCCCCGCTCCACATCGATAATTCCATAGCCCGTTTTTCGCGAGCCGGGGTCAATACCCAGGATTCGGGTCAAAAGGCAGCTCCCCAAATATCTGTATGTTTATATAGTGGTGGGAGTGTCCCAAGGTGAACAGGAAGCGTCAAGGGAGGGGGAGTAAGAAGGGCTTGAAAAGATAAAAAACCAGAGGCGGGACAGTAGCCGCCTCCAGTTACGGAACCGGCCTTAGCCCAGTTCCTCCATCACCTCTGCCGGAATATCCGCATTAGTGTAAACGTTTTGCACATCATCCAAGTCTTCCAGCATCTCGATCAGAGCGAGTACTTTTTCAGCACCGTCTTTATCCAGCGGAATCGTGGTGGACGGAATCATGGCAATTTCGGCACTGTCCGGGGTAAAACCAGCTGCAACCAGGGCGTCCTTAACCGTCAGGTAGTCCTGGAATTCAGTGGTAACTTCAACACTGCCGTCATCGTTGGATTCGATATCCTCAGCCCCGGCTTCGAGAGCTGCGTCCATCAACGCATCTTCATCCACTCCGGTCTCGTAGAACATCTGACCTTTGCGGGCAAACAGATAGCTAACGGAACCGTCGGTACCCAGGTTGCCACCGCGCTTGGTGAAGGCGTGACGCACTTCAGCCACAGTGCGGTTGCGGTTGTCAGTCAGGCACTCCACCAAGACCGCTACACCACCAACGCCGTAGCCCTCGTAAACTACGGCTTCGTAGTTTTCACCATCCGCATTGCCAGCGCCTCGAGCGATAGCTTTGTCGATGGTATCGCGCTTCATATTGGCGCCCAAAGCCTTATCGATAGTGGCGCGCAGCGCCGGGTTATCGTCCGGGTTTGGACCCGATTTGGCGGCTACCGTCAACTCGCGAATGATCTTGGTAAAGACCTTGCCCCGCTTGGCATCCTGAGCTGCTTTGCGGTGCTTAATATTGGCCCATTTACTATGTCCGGCCATTTTCCGTCTCTCTTCAGTCAGTGCGTAGGATGAGCCAAAGAGCGAAGCGAATCGCCCATCACTACGATTGGATAGGCCCGCTTCGCTCGGCCCATCGGGGAAAAATCAGCTGATTTTCTCTTCTTTTTGTCGCAGGCGAATACTCAGCTCACGCAGTTGTTTCGCATCTACAGCACCCGGGGCATCTGTCATCACACAGGCGGCGCTCTGGGTTTTCGGGAAAGCGATAACATCGCGAATAGAGTCACTGCCGGTCATCAACATCACCAGGCGATCCAGGCCAAAGGCCAAGCCACCGTGGGGCGGCGCACCGTATTTGAGTGCATCCAGCAGGAAGCCGAACTTCTCGCGCTGCTCTTCAGCATCGATACCCAGAATGCGGAATACCGCTTCCTGCATCAACTGGTCATGGATACGAACAGAACCACCGCCCAGCTCGGTGCCGTTAAGCACCATATCGTAAGCGCGGGAAAGTGCTTCAAGCGGATTCTTTTCCAGCTCTTCCGGGGTACAGGAAGGCGCAGTGAAGGGGTGGTGCAACGCAGTCAGGCTGCCGTCGTCATTTTCTTCAAACATCGGGAAGGCGACAACCCACAAAGGCGCCCACTCGCTGGTGTACAGATCCAGGTCTTCACCCAGCTTGCAGCGCAATGCACCCAGGGCTTCGGAGACAATCTTGGCCTTGTCCGAGCCGAAGAAAAGAACATCACCATCTTCCGCTTGCAGGCGATCAAGAATGGCTGCACGGGTTTCAAGCGGCAGGAATTTAACGATTGGCGACTGCAGACCATTTTCCAGGTCAGAGCGATCGTTAACCTTGATGTACGCCAGACCCTTGGCGCCATAAATACCAACAAATTTGCCGTAATCGTCCAGCTGCTTGCGGGTCAGCTTCTTACAACCGCCAGGTACTTTAATCGCGGCAACACGTCCCTTCGGATCATTGGCCGGCCCTGAGAATACCTTGAAGTCCACCTCGGTCATCAGGTCCTTGATCTCCACCATCTCCAGCGGAATACGCAGGTCCGGCTTGTCGGAACCGTAGCGCAGCATCGCCTGGTAGTGGGTCATGCGCGGGAATTCACCCAGATCAACACCCTTAAGCTCTTTAAACAGCTTGCGAACCATGTTCTCGGTGATCGACATGATTTCCTCTTCGTCGAGGAAGGAGGTCTCAATATCGATTTGGGTAAATTCAGGCTGGCGATCAGCACGCAAATCCTCATCGCGGAAACACTTGGCGATTTGGTAGTAGCGATCGAAACCGGAAACCATCAGCAACTGCTTAAACAGCTGTGGTGATTGTGGCAGGGCGAAGAACTTGCCCTCGTGAGTGCGGCTCGGCACCAGGTAATCCCGGGCACCTTCTGGGGTGGCGCGGGTCAGGATTGGGGTCTCGATATCGAGGAAGCCGTGCTCATCCAGGTAATTGCGGATTGCGGTAGTCAGCTTGGAACGGAAATACAGGTTGTTCTGCATTTCGTTGCGGCGCAGATCCAGATAGCGGTATTTCAAGCGGATATCTTCACCCACCTCGGTGTGCTCATCCAGCTGGAAAGGCACTGTCTCAGCAGTATTGAGGATCTCCAGCTCTGTGCCGTAAACCTCAACTTCACCGGTCACCATATTGGGATTCACGGCCTCCGGGGCACGGGCGCGCACACGACCTGTCACTTTAAGCACATATTCGCTGCGCACGCGATCGGCCATCTCGAAGTGTTCGGCCGCATCGGGGTCGAACACCACCTGTACAATTCCCTCGCGGTCGCGCAGGTCGATAAAAATCACTCCGCCGTGATCGCGGCGGCGGTCGACCCAGCCACAGAGGGTTACTACGCGGTCAATGTCCGCAGAACGAAGGACGCCACAGTAATCGCTGCGCATGGATGAAAATTCCCGTTATCGATAGGTGAAAAGATTAGTTAGAGGGTACACCGCACGGACAGCCCCGCACAGCTCGCCTAGGCCGTCTTTGCCGCCGCTGTGCCAGACTTGTCGCTTTTGGCCTTACCACTGTTGGCAGAGTCACCGCCAGCGAGGTTTTTCTTGCTACCAGTTTTAAAATCAGTCTCATACCAACCGGCGCCCTTCAGGCGAAATCCAGCCGCTGAGATTTTCTTGCGCAGCTCGGCCTTCTCGCAAGCTGGGCAGTCTTTGAGCTGGTCATCGCTCATCCGCTGCAAAGCTTCCATTTCATGGCCGCAGGCATTGCACTGGTATTCATATATCGGCATTACACAGTACCTGGTGCTTAAAAAAAGGGGGAGAGAGTATACATGAGGCCTACAGAGGTAAGAAGCTGCACGGGTCTTTTCCCTGGGTAAAGCGTCCCATAAAGGCGACGTGAGGCTAAAAAATGTAAAAAAAGCACTATTTTTCTAGTATTTCTTCGTGCGGCCGAACAAAAACTATATATACTTCCCCCATCACCCGCTGAGACACCCGTAACGGATGCAGCGCAGCGGGAGAAAAAACACACTTTTACCGGATATATACCGAACAACAAAGAAGGAAGTAAGCCATGGCTGTCTCCAAGAAAGCTGCTACTAAAAAGGCCCCGGCAAAGAAAGCTGCGGCCAAAGCTGCACCGGCCAAGAAAGTAAAAGCAATCAAGGAAAAGTACACTAAGACTCAAGTACTTAATCAGATTGCAGAAAGCACTGAGCTGTCCCGCAAGCAGGTTCAATCTGTTCTGGACGAGCTGAACGATATCATCGAAGGCCACATCAAGAAGCGCGCAGTTGGCGAATTCACCCTGCCGGGCCTGATGAAAATCACCACCGTGAAAAAGCCGGCTAAGAAAGCTCGCAAGGGTATCAACCCGTTCACCGGTGAAGAGACTACCTTCAAGGCGAAGCCTGCCAGCATCCAGGTTAAAGTTCGCCCACTGAAGAAGCTGAAGGAAATGGCAGAGAACTAATACACTCTGTAAAGCCTCAGCTTAAAAACCCCGCTTATGCGGGGTTTTTTATTCACTCCCATTCCAAGCCAGTGCCCAGGCACCTGCTAAATAGATACCCCGGTATAGCAAAAGGCAATCCGCATTGAGGCAATACTGCCCCCAGGCAATATTTATTGCCCAGCGAATAGCGTAAAATAGCCAGCTTACCCGTAATAGAATCCAACTAATTCCTATGCGCGCATCTCGTTATCTCATCGCAACCCAAAAAGAAACTCCCAACGACGCAGTGGTGATCAGCCATCAGCTGATGCTGCGTGCCGGCATGATCCGCCGTCTGTCTTCAGGTCTCTACACCTGGCTGCCCACCGGGTTGCGGGTGTTGCGCAAAGTCGAGCGCATTGTTCGCGAAGAGATGGACCGCGCTGGCTCCCTGGAAGTACTGATGCCAGTCGTACAGCCGGCAGAGCTTTGGGAAGAGTCCGGCCGCTGGCAGCAGTACGGCCCCGAACTCCTGCGCATCAAGGATCGCCACAACAATGACTTCTGCCTGGGCCCGACCCACGAGGAAGTCATCACCGACCTGATCCGCGGCGAAATCAATAGCTATAAGCAGTTGCCCGCCAACTTCTACCAGGTGCAGACTAAATTCCGCGATGAAATCCGTCCGCGCTTTGGCGTAATGCGCGCGCGCGAATTCACCATGAAGGATGCTTACTCCTTCCACGTGAACGAGGATTCCCTGCAGGAAACCTACGATATTATGCACGGCGCCTACTGCCAGATTTTTGAGCGCATTGGCCTGGACTACCGTCCGGTACTGGCAGACACCGGTTCAATCGGTGGCTCCAGCTCTCACGAATTCCACGTGCTGGCGCAGAGCGGCGAAGACGATATCGCCTTCTCCACAGAATCCCGCTACGCCGCCAATGTCGAATTGGCAGAAGCGGTTGCCCCAGCTGGCGAGCGCCCTGCTCCGTCACAGGAAATGCAGGAAGTTCATACGCCGAACCAAAAAACCATCGCCGATGTCAGCGAGTTTTTGAAAAGTGATCCCGCCCACTCAGTAAAAACCCTGATTGTTCTGGGCGAGTGCGAAGAGGGTGAAACCGCTCCATTAATTGCCCTGGTACTGCGTGGCGATCACGAGCTGAACGAATTAAAAGCAGAGAAGCTAGCTGGAATCGCCAGCCCTATTCAGTTCGCCTCGGAAGAGCGCATCGCCGAAGAACTCAGTTGCAACATTGGCTCCCTGGGCCCGGTGGGCATAAAGATCGAGACTGTTGTGGATCGCTCTGCAGCGCACCTGGCAGACTTTATCTGCGGCGCCAATCACGATGACTACCACTTAACCGGTGTGAACTGGGGTCGCGATGTTGAGTTGGGCCGCATCGAAGACCTACGCAATGTAGTGGCAGGCGACGCCAGCCCCGATGGCCAGGGCACCTTGGAAATCAAACGGGGTATCGAGGTCGGCCACATTTTCCAGTTAGGCGACAAGTACAGCCGCGCTATGAATGCCACAGTACTGGATGAAAACGGTAAAGAGCAGGTTATGTCCATGGGCTGCTATGGCATCGGCGTTTCCCGAATCGTCGCTGCGGCGATCGAGCAGAACCATGACGACTCAGGGATTATCTGGCCCACTGCGATTGCACCTTTCCAGCTGGCGATTGTGCCAATCAATATGCACAAGAGCGATGTGGTAAGGGAGAAGTGCGAGCACCTGTATGAGTCCCTGCGCAGCAAGGGTATTGATGTATTGCTGATGGACGAAGCCAAAGCGCGACTGGGCGCTATGCTCGCCGATGTGGAGCTGATCGGTATTCCCCACCGCATTGTTATCGGCGATCGCGGCCTGGAAAAAGGTGTGGTGGAATATAAAGGTCGTGGAGACGCAGAAAGCCAGGAGTTTGCCGTATCCCAGCTCGAAGAAGTGTTATTGGAAAAATTTAATCAATAATTGTCGAGCCGCCCGGTCTGCCCCCAAGCAGGCCGGGACCTCTTACGGCAAAAGTGCTTTTTATCGGTGGCGTCACAAAATCACGCTGCCCATTTTGCCGGGCTTTTCGTAGAATCACCCCATGATAAAAAAAGCCACCGCCCTCTTGTTGCTCTGCCTTACCTGCTGTGCCGCCCAGGCTCAAAGCAGTAGAGCCGAGATCGACCCGGAGTTGCGCCTCGCCCTGCAGGACGCAGTTACCCAGGCCGACAGCTTTGTGGACCGCTTCGATGCGGAAGTGTGGCTAATGTCTAAATCCCAGCCTCTGTCCCGCTATATCAAAGATCCCAAGCGGCGGATGCACGTACTGAAAGCTGTCCACCGGGAGGCAACTCGGGCCGGGCTACGCCCGGAAATCGTATTGGCGGTTATCCAGATTGAGAGTGCTTTCGACCCCTATGCGATATCCCGCGTTGGCGCTCTGGGTATGATGCAGGTAATGCCATTCTGGAAAAATGAAATCGGTCGACCCGACGATAACCTGATCGATATGGACACCAATCTAAGGTACGGCTGTACCATTCTTAAACACTACATCAAGAAAGCCAAAGGCAATCTAGCCAACGCCCTCGCCTATTACAATGGTAGCTACGGCCGCCATACTTATAGCAGCAAGGTCCTGGATGCCTGGGCCGAGCGCTGGAGATAAACGATGACCGCCGGCTACTTATTTTTCTCCGGCGGTGCATGCGCTCTTCTTTTATTGGCAGCAACCAAGGTTGCTATACATCACTACCGGCTTGTTGCCGGGCGCTGCTTGCTGGCCCTGCTGATAGCCGTGATCTGCTATTTACTCTGGCCCATCCTGCCACAGTTAAGTGGACCTACTGCGCTCTTGCTTAACCTGCCAATTACTCTGATTCCCGCAATTTTTTGGCTGTTTACTCACCTGTTATGCCGCGAGGAAGAACCTTTTCCCCTGTGGGGCTGGATTCCGATTGGTATTACCCTGGTCATCGGCATAGTCGCCTACCACGCACCCTTGCCATTGACGTCAGATCAGCAATCCCCACTATTTACCCTTTCGCAGCTACTCAAACTCAGTTTAATCAGCCTCGGCCTACTGACACTACAGCGGCAGTTTCACCTGGACTTGGTCGCAGAGCGCCGACGCCTGCGCACAACCCTACTTATCGCCGTCGGCGCCTATATGCTGGTGGTAATTGGCGCAGAATCTATCTTTGCTTACCGCCCGCTTCCCAACGGTGTGCCGACACTGCACGCACTATTTGCCAGCCTGTTGTCACTGGTTGCCTGCCTATGGTTGCTGGCCCTTTCCCCCAGCGCTCTGGGAGAATCCCTGCCGCGCCCGAAGAGCAGCGAGCCAGAGGAGGAAGAACAGCCTTTAGCTCCGCCACCTGAACTGGATGAACAACAGCAAACCCAGCTGCAAAAATTACAGGAACATATGCACAACGGTGGTTATCGCCACACCGGACTCACCATCAGGGAGCTCGCGGAGCAATTGGATATTCGCGAACATGTGCTGCGTGTGCTGATTAATCGTCATCTGGGTTATCGTAATTTTAACGAATACCTAAATCAGTTTCGTATTGATGAGGCCAGCAACCGGTTGGCAGATCCGGAGCAGGCCCATTTGCCGGTACTCACCATTGCTCTGGACATTGGCTATCGCTCCTTGAGCCCGTTCAACGCTGCTTTCAAGCGCCGTCACAGCCAAACTCCCACTGAGTACCGCCGGGAAAAGCTGCCCGCCTGAATCTCCTCTCCTGAAAGAATCCGTCAGCATTTTTTCATATTCCGTAAGCCCGCAAAGTAAAAGGCTCCCAGACTGGGAGCGCGGTGAAAGCGATTTTCCCGCTGCGTGCCCGGCTCACCGAGACCCGATTTAACACCGGTGAGTCTCCCTTCAATAGAAGAATAATGATGGTGAGAATATGGATTTTTTAGTCGACATATCCCAGGACGGAGCCAAACATTTCCAGTTGAGTTTATTTCGCTATGTGCTGGCCGCTTCAGTAATGAGTATTTTGGCCGGCTGGCTATTTCGCACCTGGATGAACCGGCGCCGTATCCAAAAGCGTCGTGCCGAGTGGAAAGATATTCGGCGGGAGGTGAGTTATTCACTATTAACGGTGTGTATCTTTACCCTGGTAGGGGTTATTACCACCATGATGCACGATCTGGGACTGACCAAATTTTACTGGCAGTGGAGCGATTATCCACTCTGGTGGAGTATTGCCAGCCTGCCAGTAGTGATTTTGATCCACGACGCTTATTTTTACTGGACCCACCGAGGTATGCACCATCCCAAGGTGTTTAAACACTTCCACCGCCTACACCATCAGTCCAGAACACCCACGCCCTGGACGGCATACAGTTTTTCCGTAGGTGAAGCGGTCCTGATGGGCGCTTTCTCTCCCCTAATTGCGCTGATACTGCCGCTTAATCCAACTATTTGGTTCACCTTTTTATTTATCAGCATCTTCCGCAACGCCATGCTGCACACTGGCCGCGAATTCCACCCGCGCAGCTGGGTCGACGGCCCTATGGACAGGCTCACCACCACGACTCACCATGACTTGCACCACCAGCGCTTCCAGGGCAACTACGGCTTTTACTTCACCTGGTGGGATCGCTGGATGGGCACAGAGTTTAAGGACTACAAGCAGGTCTTCCGGCAAGCGGTGGATGGGCAATTACACGGGGGAGAAAAAGAGGTGGAAATAGACAACAGCGCAGCGGAAGGCGCAAAAGCTCACGCTTAACCCACTCAAATTACTTAAATGGGTGCCGGGGTTCCCCCGGCTCCTTTCTACTAGCCGTAACAACCGTGTTAATGGCCATGCTGTAAAGGCAACCAGCGGGACTCTCGGTAACAGTAAAGTCCCCAGATAACAAAGACGACTTCGATAGCAAAAAGCACTAAATTGCGCTGGTCAAAACCACTGATAAATAACATTCCGTAGAGGCGCCCAAGAGCGAAGCCGATATAGGCGATAGACATCGCAGCGTAAGCAACCCTGCGGTGCGGGCGCATAGCCAAGGCCACCAGTAGAATCACCGCGATGGCCAACATAAACCCGCCATAAGTGGCCATAAACTCGGGCATGGCTTCGGGGGTATCAAATGAAAAATCCACTTCATTCGCAAGGCTCTGCGGTTTAAACAGGGCCCAGAGGCCAATAGAAGCAAAAACCAATAGATTGAGTGTCAAATAGACTCTTCCCAAATATTTCAATCGATTCTCCCCTCTAATTTCTGTTACTCACCCCTATACAAGGGGAACACCGCTTTGGAGTACTGTCACAGTATATATGAGCCACACCCCGCCATACGCCGGAACAATTCACCAATTTGGTACAAAGCGATGGATTTATCAATATTTTCTTACTGGCAAACTGAGAATGTCTTTCCATAATTAGAATCCACAGCGCAACTCCGACCCACTCCAAAATAAGGGCCGCGCTTTTGAATACCACCACCTTCCTCAAGTCATTGGCGAAAGAGCCCCTGCTGTATTTTATTGCGATCGCCCTAATCCTATTGGGATTGGGAGAAATCCTGGAACCGCCTGCACAAGAGATTGTTATCAGCGAGGGGCGCGTCGAACATCTACGTTCGGTGTTTGAGCGCAAGTGGCACAGGTACCCCACCGATAGCGAGCTGGAGCAACTTATTGAAAATTACCTAAGAGAGGAAATACTTTACAGGGAAGCGCTTGCCCTGGGATTAGCCGAGAACGATACGGTAATCCGCCGCCGCCTGCGAATGAAAATGGAACTTACGGCGCGTAATTTCGCTGATACTCAAGACCCAGGCGATCAAGTATTGGAGAAATTCCTTCAAGGTCAGGCTGATAAATACCGGGTTCCCCCCACCCTATCTTTCCAACAACGATTTTTCTCAGTGGATCTGGCCTCATCAGATTCACGTGATTTTAACGACTTACTCATGCAGCTAAACAGCGGTCAGGCTTCGCCAATGATTGGGGATTCAACCCTACTGCCAGCTGCTTTTATCGACACTTCAGAGCCACGAATAGACAGGCAATTTGGGCTGGGATTTTCCGCTCAATTGTCCAGGCTGCCTATTGGCAAGTGGAGCGGTCCAGTCCGCTCGACCTTCGGCGATCACCTGGTCCTCCTTGAGGAAATCAAGTCCACCCAGCTACCGGCATTGGCTGAAATACGCAGCCGCGTACTAAATGATTGGCAATTCCAGGCGCAAAAGAAGATTCTGCAGGAGCAGTATCTCCAGTACCGTAAAAACTACGAGGTCACTGTCCACAAGCCGGATAACTTCTCAGCCGAGGTTGCCGTCAAATGATGCACATCCGGCCACTCCTGTTCATTCTGCTCCTCAGCTTTACCCCAATACTATCTGCCCACGAACTGCGCCCGGCTTACCTGGGCATAACTCAAGTTGATGCACAACTATTTAAAGTACTTTGGCGATTGCCCGCACAAGGCGATCTTCGCCTCGCTCTGAATGTCCATTTGGACCAAGCTGCCTCCCCCCTAAGCCAACCCAGAGCGCAAATAAGTAAGGGCTACTACACAGAGCACTGGACTATCCATCACCCCAGGGAGCTACAACAGCTGTCGATTCATATCGATGGCCTACAGAGCACTATGACCGATGCGCTAGTGCGGATCTCCTGGTTGGATGGGCGCGAGCAAGTTATCCGACTGACACCAGACCATCCAGAATGGACCCTTGACCAGCCAACTAGCGAGTTCCAAGTCGCTCAAACTTACTTTGTGCTGGGCGTTGAACATATTCTTCTCGGTGTCGATCACTTGCTGTTCGTTTTGGCCCTGATCTTACTTAAACAAAGCCTTCGCCAGCTGATCTGCACTATCACTGCTTTCACTATCGCCCACAGTATTACCTTGGCAGCTGCCGTACTGGGCTATATCCATCTGCCGTCGGCGCCAGTGGAGGCGATTATCGCCCTCAGTATTTTACTGGCAGCCAGGGAGACAGTACGCCAGAGGCATGGTGTTTTCAGTTTGACCAGTCGCTACCCATGGGCAATTGCCTTTGCTTTTGGACTTTTACACGGTTTGGGTTTTGCCGGTGTACTGGGAGAAATTGGGCTTCCCCAGGGGGCTATTCCACAGGCATTACTGACTTTTAATCTCGGTGTGGAAGTGGGGCAATTAGTATTTATCACTGCTGTTCTTACAGCAATCAACTTGTATCAAAAGCTCCTTAAACATTGGCCAGGGTATGCCATTCGGAACCGCGAACAATACTCTTTCGGGGAGGGTGGAGGTATCGGAATACCAGTCGCTACAGTGGTCGCGTATACGCTGGGGGGCATTGCCTGCTACTGGGTGATTAAGCGCAGCCTGCTTATTGTTTTCCCATAACAGAGAACATTAACCGGTGCCCTGCAAATCACGGGCACCGGTTAATTTAAGGCTCAGTCCTGAAACAAGAGTTCCAGTGGGTAGCCGGTAAAAGGCTTGGTTTTCTCAATCACCAAATGAGAAGTCATACGGGAAATCGCCGCCTCTTCATTGGCCAACAACTGCTCTGAGACTCGATTAAAATCTGCTGCGTCTGGGCAGACGAAATGCAGCATATAGTCGAACTCACCAGACATCTTCACACAGGAAACAATCTGTGGAATATCGCTAATAATGCGGCGAAAGTTCTCACTGGTACGGGCATCCTGCCGCTTAAGCGCAACGTTTACATAAAACTCTGCATGCCGAACTTTATCCAGGTTTATCTCGGCAAAGAACTCGCGGATATAGCGCTCACTGGTCAGGCGTTTAACCCGGGCCAGGCAGGCACTTTCCGATAATCCAATTTTTTCACTCAAATTCAGGTTACTTGTACGTGCGTTTGATTGCAGGGCCTGCAAAATACGCAAATTATGCCGGTCAATTTTCACGGAGCTATTTTCTTTTGAATCTGAAAGGGGGCAAGGATAGCGGTATTCGCCGGTGGCATAAACACTACAGCCACCGGCATGGGAAACTTGTCATCACTTCAAAAGCGAATTTAGCGACAAGCAGCTCCCGGCAAAGGCCTAACCGGCCTGGCGGTTACCACTGGTGACGAACAGTTCGATGCGATCCAAGGCCCGCGACAACTCGGCCTCATCAGCCGCCAGGGTGAGGCGGACATGATTCACTGAACTGCTACCAAAGGGCGCGCCAGGCAGTACCGAGACCCGCTCAGCATCCAAAAGGGCTTCAGCGAAGGCTTGCCCGGAGCTGGATACCTTGGAGACATCCACCATAACGAACATCCCCGCCTCAGGGCTGTAGCAACTCAATCCCGGAATCTGGCCAATCCTCTCAACAATCAGGTCTCGACGCTGCTGATAGGCATCCCGCATCTGCTTGACGAAGTAACTATCAAACTCCAGGGCAAAGGCAGCGGCCTCCTGGATAAACTGAGGGCATCCAAAAATTGTCGCCCCTGCAAAAGCAATCAAACGATCTACCAGGGGACCACGAGCCACTGCCCACCCCAGGCGCCAGCCACTCATGGCATGGGATTTGGACAAGCCATCAACCACAACAATATTATCCAGCGACTCCGCAGCCGTACGCAGAGAGGTGTGACGACGGGCAAAGGTGATCATTGAATAAACTTCATCACACACCAGCCAAATATTGCGCTCGCGGCAGTATGCCGCCAACTCGCGCAATTGTTCAGGGGTAGCCATCGCGCCAGTCGGGTTTACCGGCGTATTGATCATAACGACCTTGGTCTGCTCACTGATGGAGGCCTTGATAGTGTCGACATCAAAAGCGAAATTGGTCTCCGCCGGGCAAGTCACCCGCTTTACGGAGAGGCGCAAGGCATCACAAATGGGGACATAGCCGATATACATCGGCTCGGGAATTACAATCTCCTCACCGGGGTTTAGCAGGCAGGCAAGCACTGCGTAGATCGCGTTGGTTCCACCGGGGAAAACAACAACATCATCCGGATTACAGGGGTGGGGGGAGACCTTGCTCTCGATATCCGCAATAGCCCTGCGCAGCATTGGTTCCCCGGCAGCAGGGGAATAGTGGGTACGCCCCACTCCCAGGCGAGCGCGGGCAAAGTCGAGGATCGGTTCGGGGGTGTCAAAGTTGGGATCACCAACGCAGAGAAAGATGACATCCTCCCCTTTATTGGCGAGATCGTGAGCCCGGTCGCTCACAGCCCAAACATTGGCGTCCTCACCATTCAAAGCCTCACTTTGCAAGCTGAACCTGGGGGTAAAATTTGTCACGTTTTTCACTATTTAGCAGCCATTTATAGGGGCTAAGGTAACAACCATCTGGGTAATCGGTGCCGCTATATGACCGTCAATTTCGCATTAGAGGGAGCTTTTCTTTGGTATTCCCGCAGATAATGCGGAGATCAGTGTACTCGGGTAGATCGTGACTAAAAATAGGCGCTTGGTGTCAGTTTTCCGGGAACCCCGGGGCCTGTAGACAGCAAGTACCGCATAGAAGGTAGCCTTATCTTGAGCAAGGTATCAATGTATCTCCCCACCCCCCAATCACCCCTGAAATCGGATACTTTTAACTAAAACCCGGGCGTTTTGGCGTAGCCAACATTAAACTTTGACACGATATTCTTTTTCGAGGCTCCTTCGTACGCCAAAACCCTTTCAGCTGGCTCGTGGCAATATTCCTCTGGTTGTCCGCAACACCCTCTGTGCCTGGGACAATTTTAATCTGTAAAAGTGGAAAGCTGGCTCCCCCCGATATTACTGCGAAACGTGCTAATTAGTGTTTCTGGAGACTATCTGTAATGGCTAGTGTGCGTGTTATCGTTAGCACTTGAAAACGTTAATAAGTTAATTTAAATCATGGATAAGATGAAACAGTTACTGACCTTACTTTTTCTTTCCTTTTCAATTACCGCAATCAGTACTGAAATCTCCCAACAACAGAAATTGGAACTTATAAATTCTATCGAGAAAAGGATTGCCTCCAACTATATATTGCAAGAAAACCTGGACGCTATTCACTCTTCATTAGATAAAGTTGCAGAGTCTGATATATTTAGGCACGCCAATGACACCGAATCTGTTGCTGATATTATTGAATCCGTGCTGGAAAAGCATGATAAGCACTTCGGCGTAAGCTGGCATGATCCAGAGTCTCCCCAACAACAACCGAAACACAAGGATTGGTTTGGCAAACTCAGTAGAAAAAATTCTGGAATTACCCGGATCGAAGCCTTAGAAGAAAAAAATCGGCGTAAATCCGGACATCGAAACATCCTGAAGGGAAGCATTTCCAACGGCCTATAAACTCACTTTACAAGATGCCAAAATCTCTACTGTACACCCGGAACAATTAAAAGAAATCCAGCAAAAGCTACAAGATCTCGATAGCCTTTAAATTCCCTTAATCCCATACAATAACTATTCAATCTATTACTTCAGGAGGGAGGCCTAGTGATTAGTCTCCCTTCCCAGATTAATTCAACATCCCACAAATAAAAAAACAGCCCTTAACAATTGTGAAGATCTTTCACTCACATTAACCTAATACCATTCCCTTATCTTATTCGTGTAGCAGGGCGAATCAGATGTTTCAATTTACTCAAATCCTTAAGTACATACCTGAAGAACTTGCGGACAGCTTTGCCCAACTCCCTCCAGATGAATATCTAAAATCCCAAAATCCATATCGCTACCGAACATATAGTTCAGGACTCTATAGTGGCAATTCAATTGAGTGGAGCAACAACACCATCTTCATACAAAGTAAAACAATTAATACGTACCTAGGAGATATAGAGCGTCACTATCCCTCATTAGGAACAATCGCTCGGATATTCTCACAAAACATTGTAAGACACTTAATTTCCCACCAATATATACCGGCAAACGAATATCAAGTCGGATGCCACCAGATAAGAGTTCGTGCTACAAATGAATTCAACGCTTATCCCACCCCCGAGGGGTTTCACCAAGATGGGTTCGACTATGTAGCGATTAATTGTATTAATAGAAACAATGTCAATGGAGGCGAATCATTTATCAGCAACTTGGATGAAAATGAAATTATATTTCATGGCACACTAACCCCTGGAAAAGCTTTGGTTTTGAACGATAGGTCACTCAAACACTACGTAAGCCCCATCACTCCTCTTTTTCCCGGGGAAGCTTTAAGGGATGTTGTGGTAATTACATTACATAACGACAGGAACACCACATGAAAACATGAAGTTTACCCAAACCAGATCACAAATAACTATTTGCATATTCAAAAAGATGATCGCCTAAATCAAATTCCACCCCTAAAAAATTCCAACCCAAGTTCTCTTCTCAACTTAATATCCATATCAAGATGCTTGCAATACCATATAGCAAACCACCAGATAGCGTAGACATTTACCCATGGCAACCAACAACAAAAACCAAACCAAGCGAATTCTTAGAATACCGGCCATTACAGTAAGGGGATCACCAATAATAGGCACCCAGGAAAAAAACAGGGAGAATACTCCATATTTTTTAAATCTCTGTTCAGCCTTTACAAATTCCTCTTCAGACATTCTCAACCATTTCTTGATCACGCCCAAACTGGCCCAGTAGCCTAATGCATAATTGAGAAGAGAGCCCGCTACATTCCCAGTAGTGGCGACTATTATCAGG
The DNA here is from genome assembly GCF_052467325.1 of Microbulbifer maximicatervae (SeqCode). Classification (NCBI taxonomy): domain Bacteria; kingdom Pseudomonadati; phylum Pseudomonadota; class Gammaproteobacteria; order Cellvibrionales; family Microbulbiferaceae; genus Microbulbifer; species Microbulbifer maximicatervae (SeqCode). Next base: position 4,573,738 of record NZ_CP174310.1, on the reverse strand, counting down.
GCCCAAGGGGAGAGCCCCTGGAGCAATAGACCAGTCATTACAATTTCTGAGCTTAGCGGCAGAATGGTCGCTGCCAAGAATGCTGATACGAAAAGCCCCAAAAATCCAAACTCAAGAAAGTACCCCATAATGACGACTCATACCTAGCTAAACTCGGCATTCCTTCTATCTATACTTATAATTGGGCCACTATAATCGAAAAAGGGGGACATCCCAACAGCCCGCCTCATCAGTGATAGCGATACTAGTCACAAGCCTCTACTTTTTATATTCACCCTTGTGAACGGGTTTTAGAATTCACAACCTCATGCAGGCTAATTTTGGCCCAAGTACAGGTCCGCTCACTTGAAGTAGAAATCAATGCCCCCTAAACTCTCAAACTGATTTTCAATTTTGCCTTCGACAAGAGTTTCAAAATAGTTTTCCTGTCTAATTCTTTTGATTTCTATCGCTGAATAATACCTAGTGAAATTGCGGAGCCATCCTCTGAATAGGCAAGGGTTGAAGTATAGTTATGCTATTAATTTGCATGGACTAAAGAAGGGAATCTGACAATCACCAGACGGAGTTATCCTGTGCCAGAGGTAATAGTGGAGAGAAGTATTTACTGCCCTTATTGTGGTGAAATCATAAAAATACTGGTTGATTCATCAATTTTTCCTCAACAGTACACTGAGGACTGCCAAGTTTGCTGTAGACCTATCGTTTTCTCTGTGGAACTCGATTTAAATGGTGAGCTATCTGTCGCAGCTCATACTGAGGATGAAGCGCTATAGGTCGCATTGTCGCGCACAAATTCACTTCAAGTTGGCAAAAACCTCTATGGCCCGCTTCCGCCCAGCCCCCACGTCGCAAATCACTTGAGGATAGCCTTGAGTCGGCGGTGGATCGTGTATGGCTTTGTCGCTCAGCTCCTTTAGCTCAGGTACAAATTTTCGGATAAAATCTCCATTGGGATCAAAACGTTGCGACTGACTATAAGGATTAAATACACGAAAATAGGGTGCAGCATCAGTACCCGTGGAGGCAGTCCACTGCCAGCCCCCATTGTTGGAAGCAAAGTCTGCATCAATTAAGCGCTGCATAAAGTAGCGCTCACCCCAACGCCAATCTATCAGCATATTTTTACTGAGAAATGAAGCTACTATCATACGCAGTCGATTATGCATCCAGGCAGTCTCATTTAACTGTCGCATCGCTGCATCAACTATCGGAACCCCAGTCTCACCCAAAGTCCAACGCTCAAACTGATCCTTATTGTAGGACCAGGGGATTTGGTCAGTCTCCTGCTTGAATGGCCTCCCTTTACTCAAACGGGGAAAGTCCACCAACAAATGAGTATAAAACTCCCGCCAGATTAACTCGCCAATCCAACAGGCCGCCCCATCATCTCCACCCAGCCAACGCCCCTCGTTCATATCCAACGCCATAGCTATACATTGGCGAATCGAAACAGCACCACTATTTAGGTAGGGGGATAGGCAGGAGGTACTATCGAGTGCTGGAAAGTCTCTCTCTGCCTGATACCTAGATATTTTTCCACCGAACTTCTTGAGCCGTTTCAGTGCCGCCTTTTCTCCTGCTTGCCAACCTTCAATCAGGCCTGCATCGTCGATCTTATCTATCGAGTATGTCGACAGTTGCACTGGAATCTTTTGACTTAATTTCTGCCCTTCAGATAAAGAAAACCACTTTGGCCAATGTGCTCCATTTTCCCGGGTAGAAATTTTCCGAGGCTTAGGTAAGGTTTTTATTTCACTATCGGCACACAATTGAATCAGTGCACGCTTGAAGGGGGTAAACACTTTGTAGGGTTCCCCTCCGCCGGTTCTTACTGCTCCCGGTGGAAGCAGGGTGCGGTCACTGTAGAATTGAACCTGAACCCCCTCATTTGCTAGCAAATTTTTTACTGCATTATCACGGCGCAGCTCATTGAGTGGATATTCAGCATTCGCATAGAGAGCATTGATATCCAGGCGCTCAACTATTTGCTGAAGAACCCTTGGAACCTGAGTAAAAGTAGGAACTTCAACGAAGTACAGCGGTATATTGCGCTCCTCTAATCCGTCTTGTAATTCACGCAAACAGGCGATACGAAAAGTCACCAACGGATTGCCTTCATCCTGGCTCTGCCAGGTATCCGGACAGGCAATAAATACAGCAGCCACCTCCTTACATTGCATACTGGCTTGGTAAAGTGCTGAATTATCATTGAGGCGTAAGTCACTGCGTAGCCATACCAGGCCACGCGGCAAAGTCACTGAGCGACTCATAGCTTTAAAGACTCCCGCAATTGTGTAACTGCACTCTCTGTATTTCCGGAAAGTACTTTTGTTAAAGAGAGTCGGTTCAGTTCAGTCAAAGCCAAACGCTGCACCTCAATAAAATCACCCGCAAGCCACAGAGGATCAGTCATCCCCTGAACAGCACTTGGTAGCTCACATTCAAGAATATTTTTCGGCAGAGCCTTGTGGCTATAGCAAAGCACTCCCTGAGCACCCAGTTTTTTGACTGTACTTCCAAGCTCCAATAATCCCGCAGGATAAGCTAGGGTAACGACCTCTATTCCCGCAGCAAGGAGTACCGCAATAAACATCTGTATAAATGCCTGTTGGCCCTGAACGCCAATTTCCAGTAAAAGAACACGGGGCTTCGCCTGGGACCTGTCTTTGTCCAGGTTTTTCCTCGCCATACCATTAGCCATAAGTAGCTGTTCATTTAACAGAGACCAGAAAAATGTCTGCGCTCCATGGGCTTCAGGTAGGCGAAATCGCTCAAGCCGCACATGCAAAGGTTTCAACCAGTGCTCCAATAGCAAAGCGGCAGGGAATGAGGAAAACCACTGATCGAGACGGCGGCGCAGCTGGGGTTCTGCAAAGTCTCTGAGGAGACTGGTGGTTTCATCCAGCATCGCCTGCCAATTGTTTTTTCCATCGCCTGCAGTCGCTGGCAACCCCAATTTGTCCTGCTCTCGCGCTAACAAGTCTCGCACTTGACCAATGGAAACGCCCCTGGCGAGGCATTGCAGGACCTTTTCGATCTGCTCGACCTCCTCTTCACTATAAAGGCGATGCCCTTTGCTGGTGCGCATGGGTTTTAGTAGACCATAGCGGCGCTCCCAGGCCCGTAAGGTCACGGGGTGCACCCCGGTCCTCCGAGCTATCTCACGAATCGGAAAATAGTTTTTTTCAACAACTTCTGGGCCGGACATGACGCTCATTATCGAAATTCACATAAACCTAATTCAGCCGGCTCGGCAGCGAGCAAGACCTGGCTGTGGATAAAGTGGTGTGGGCTTCTCGGCAAGTAATGACGGAGCATAGTAAGCACCGCCGAAATCGGTTTATGCCCCTGCCGGTACTCCTCGATAAGCTGGGCCAGTTCAGCCCGCTCTTCCCGGCTTAAATAGCCTTTTAAATGCCCCTGGCTGTGCATCAGTGCATTGGTTCGATCCTTGCGCGATGCATGTTGGGAGAGAATATCCATAATCCGCCCACGAATTTCATAAGCGAACTCTTCGGGGGTCACCGCACGAGAGTTGGAAACAAACTGACCCAAGGCACGGGTCAGAGGCTGGCTATGGGCTAACAAGAGGTACTTATAAGCGGTGTAAAACTCAATAACTTTAGCGGGTCGAGGATCCGGCGATACATAGCGATGCCAGGCATCGTAAGCAAATACTCGGGTTAAAAAGTTCTCGCGAATATCGCTGGCATTCAGTCGCCCTACCTCCTCCATAGGGAGGTGGGGAAAATTCTCTCTCACACGCGCAGCAAATAGACCTGCCGAATGCGCCAGTACACCGCGACCATCTTCTTTGTAATGGGGGGTCGTACGCACACCGCAGCTGGGAGACTTTTGCATCAGGATAAAACCGCGCAACTGCTCGACCTCCGGACTTATCTCGTCTGCGTAAGCCTCAAGGTCCTCTGTCACATCGATATTGGTGTCATCGCGCCCAACTGCGCGCAGGCGATCACTGACAATCAGGTGAATTGGCGGGCGGGGCACTCCCAAGCCTATTGCCACTTCCGGGCAGTAAGCTTGCAGATCAAAGCAATTACCCAGCAGCTGAGTGCAGACTTTGCTGTGCTTATGGCTACCGTTATATCGAACTGGATCACCCACGGCACAGCGGCTGATACCAACAGGAATCTTATGCGGCAGGAATTGAATATTCATAGTCACAAGGTGTGCAGGTAATGGCCTACCTTTTTTATAGCCTGCCACTAAAACTTATACAAGATCTGCCCTTGTATAAGTTTTTAAAAGTCTCTTGCAAGGTAACCGTGGCTTGCGCAAATACAAACCAAAGCTACAATGCAAAGCCGCGTTCATTCCGAGTTTTAGCGCTGCGCGCACTCTTATCGCCAGTCCCCGGTCTGCGATGCGGCCCATACCTCCCGGAAAGTACGGATTAGCTCATGATTCCAGCATTGCGCGAAGTCGACGAGGTTCAGGCGCTCTATTTGCAGTTCTTGCAGGAACTGAAGGACGCAGGTTTCCGTGGCGATACCACCCCCAGTTATGCCAGCCGCACGGTTCTGGCTACCGATAATTCGATATACCAGGTCCTCCCTCAGGCTGTTGTCTATCCCCGCGACAATCGCGACTTGCAGCTGCTCGCCGAGCTGGCTGACAGGGAGGAGTTTCACTCGGTAGTGCTATCTCCCCGTGGCGGTGGTACCGGAACAAACGGCCAGTCCCTGACCGATGGACTGGTTGTGGATATCTCCCGCCATATGAACCAGATCCTCGAAATCAATGTTGAGGAGCGCTGGGTCCGGGTACAGGCCGGTGTAGTCAAAGACCAACTGAACGCAGCACTAAAACCCCACGGCCTCTTTTTTGCTCCGGAGCTTTCCACCAGTAACCGGGCCACCATTGGCGGCATGATCAATACCGATGCTTCGGGCCAGGGTTCATGTGTCTACGGCAAAACCCGCGATCACGTGCTGGAGTTACACACCGTATTAATAGGCGGTGAGATTTGGCGCTCGGCCCCGATCGACGATGAGGAGCTGGCACAAGTTAGTGTCGGGGATAAACGCTCTACACAGGTTCACCAAGTCTGTGATTCTATCGCGCGTACAAAAGCAGAATTAATCACAGCAAAGTTTCCCAAGCTCAACCGCTGCCTCACCGGCTACGACCTGGCTCATATTCGCGACGATAAAGGCTTTAACCTCAATAGTGTTCTCTGTGGCTCAGAGGGAACCCTGGGTTTTATCGCCGAGGCAAAACTCAACCTGTTGCCAATCCCCAAATGTGTCGCTTTGGTCAATTTAAAGTATGACCATTTTCAAGAGGCGCTGCGCGACGCCAAAGACCTGATGTTGGCCGGTCCCATGTCAATCGAGACGGTGGACAGCAAAGTGTTGCAGCTGGCGATGGAAGATATCGTCTGGCACAGCGTCAGTGAATTTTTCCCAGCGGATGATCGCCCGGTCAAAGGCATTAATTTAGTCGAGTACGCCGCCGACAGCGAAGAGGAATTGGAGCAGGCACTGGCCCAATTTACTGCTCATATTGATGAAGCTATTGGCCAAACAGGTAAAAGTTTCGGTTATTCCATTGCCCGAGGCCACGCCGAGGTCAATCGAATCTGGGCCATGCGCAAACGGGCCGTGGGCTTACTGGGCAATGCCCAGGGAGAAAAACGCCCAATTCCCTTTGTCGAGGACACGGCAGTGCCACCGGAAAACCTGGCGGATTTTATCGCTGAGTTCCGCGCGGTATTGGATGAGGCCAATCTCGACTACGGTATGTTTGGCCATGTCGATGCGGGCGTGCTGCACGTGCGCCCGGCAATTGATATGAAAGACCCCCAGCAAGCCGCACAAATTCGTCCGATCACTGATCAGGTGGTCGCCCTCACACAGAAATATAAGGGCCTTTTGTGGGGGGAGCATGGGAAAGGTGTCAGGTCTGAATACGCACCGGAATTTTTTGGCGAGCTCTACCCAGAGCTGCAAAAAATCAAAGCCGCCTTCGATCCTCGCAACCAACTCAATCCGGGGAAAATAGCTACTCCCAGTGATGACAGCCAGCTGCTGAAAATTGACGAGGTATCCACCCGAGGCAAGCGGGACCGGCAAATTCCCGCCCAGGTCTGGGAGGGCTATGAGGAAGGTGTGCACTGCAACGGCAATGGTGCTTGCTTTAACTGGAATCCCGACGATGCCATGTGCCCTTCCTACAAGGCCACTCGCAACCGTATTCACTCTCCCAAGGGGCGCGCCTCTTTAATGCGCGAATGGCTGCGATTGCTCAGTGAAAAAAATGTCGATGCGGTCTCCAGTGCCCAGCGCCTGCGGGAGCGCTCCTTTTTTGTAGGACTCCCCAAGCGCATTATCAATTCCCTGGCAAAAACCCGTGGCGAGTACGATTTCAATCACGAAGTTAACGAGGCAATGCAAGGCTGCCTGGCCTGTAAATCCTGTGTTGGGCAGTGCCCGATAAAAGTGGATGTGCCGGAGTTCCGCAGCAAATTCCTCGAACTCTACTACAGCCGCTATTTGCGTCCACTAAAAGATTACGCCGTCGGTGGGCTGGAATTCCTGATGCCACACCTGGCCAAGCTACCTCAGTTATACAACTGGCCACTAAAACTCAAGCCAGTTTCCTTCCTGATGGAGCGCCTGCTCGGCATGGTGGACAGCCCACTGTTATCGGAAAAAACCTTGAAAGCGACTATGGCGGAACTGGGTATACCTGTCGCCAGTGCCGCCTGCCTGGAGTCCCTGGGTCCGGCACAGCGCAGTCGTGCAGTGGTAATTGTGCAGGATGCTTTTACCAGTTACTTCGATGCCCAAGTGGTTGCCGATATCGTGCGCCTGCTAAAGCAGCTCGATTTTGTCCCCATGCTGGCGCCCTACCGCGCCAACGGCAAACCCCTGCATGTGCACGGTTTTCTGCGCCAGTTCCAGAGGGTCGCTGAATTAAACAGCCAGATGCTTAACGACCTCGCCGCCAGCGGTATTCCCCTTGTGGGCATCGACCCCTCAATGACCCTGACCTATCGCTCGGAGTATAAAAAGCTGATGGGCGATGAGGCACCCAAGGTCCAGTTGTTGCAGGAATGGCTGGCTTCCCAGCGGGAGCACCTGGAACAACAGCGCCACCGCATAGAGCCCGCCAGCTTCCAGCTTCTGCCCCATTGCAGTGAACAAACCAATGCCACCGCCTCAGTAAAAGACTGGCAAAATGTTTTCACAGCCCTGGGTCTGGAACTCGCTACCGAGAGCCTCGGCTGCTGCGGTATGGCCGGTACCTATGGCCACGAAGCAGATCACAAAGAGACCTCACGAGTCATTTTCCAGCAATCCTGGGCGCCCCGATTGAACAGTAGCGAAAACCAGTTGGCCACCGGCTATTCCTGTCGTTGCCAGGCCAATCGCTTTGCAGGCGTATCCTTGCGCCATCCGCTACAGGGGCTACTGGCACAACTGGATAAATAGGCATTTACTGACGTAAGGGGCCCATATCTCCGGGTCTCTTACTGTCCACCCAAAGTAGCCTGCGGGAAGTGCCTATGCACAAACATCTCTCAAACCTGCTCATGCTGTTTTATGCACTGCTTGGCATCGCCGTATTGCTAGCAGCAATATCCATAAGCTCAAACTCCGGGAAACAACAATTAGGGCACCATCTATCCCAGGCCCAACACTCCCTGGCATTGGTTACTGAGGCTGAAACCTACGCCCGCACGGGCAACTACGCCGACGCACTGCCACTTTACGAAAAGGCCATCTCCTCACTGTCCGACTATCCGGATCAACAACAGGCCCTGCGCTACCGCTACGGCATTGTGCTCAATGCATTTAGCGCCCAAGCGCGACCTGACCTCTACCCCCTTGCCCGCGCACAGTTCGAATCGGTCCTCAATTACCTGGATGAGGGCGCGGTGCTACCGCAGTCCACCGCGAGAGTGCGGTCAGCCATGGCACACACTTACCATCAGCAAGCAGCAACGGAGAAGGAGCACACTCAGCGAGCTCATCTTTTACGCTCGGCTTACCTTCTATATAAGAGTGCAATCCAAGGCCTGCGCGAACAGGCGGAATGGCAGAACCTTGCCATCACCTATTTCAACCTGGGGCAAGTCTGTGAATGGCAGGGTAATCTGGAGGAAGCCATCATCTGGTTGGAAAAAACAGTGAAGCTGGACATGCAGCACAAGCTGCCGGACCTACAGGAAGACAGTGACTACCTATCCGCATTGCGCAGCCAGGTGGAACCGATACTGGAAAACCCCGAAACCGCGCTGTAAGTACTGGGGATTCCCTGCACTTTTTAATGTGACGCACCGGTTTTTCCGCTAAAACCCGCTGTTTTTTGTCATATCAGCAATATATGGAGAAGAAGTCACAAATAATTTATAAGGAATTTTTTACTGTTCCAGTCATGCTAAGCAATGCCCTCCACCACTCCTAGCACGACTCTTTAGAATGACATCGCTGTCACGCAATTTTTCTCTTTTGAAACCATTTACCAAGGAGCTGGGTTCTATCCGGCCATTTCCTTCTGTACAAAATATATACAGCGCGATTTTATTGTTCTTTATATCTGAAAATTAAGCCATTTTTTTATTTTCTGTAAATAACCCGCCAATTCATACGGCTTTTCTCGCTTTGCAGGAAAAAGTTGATACCTCAGGAATCGCCGGTAATATAGCCAGCGTTGATTAAATATTAATCAACGATTTCCAAACAAACTTGGAAATTTCACAAGCAGCCCTTGGCTTGTGACCATTTATGACCTGGAGGTAATGGGACATGATGAAACAGACTCTGCGAAATACTGCCTTTTTTATTGCTGCCTTGCTCGCTATCGGTGTAAGCGTTAATGCCTCAGCAGCACTTAAGAAAACCATGATTGTTGACGCAACTGCTTACAACTCTGTACCCGGACAAACTGACAGTGATCCCTGGGTAGCAGCTTGGAACAACCGCCTGCGCCCCGGTGACAAAATTATCGCCGTATCCCGTGACCTGGAAAAACACGGTCTGACTAACGGCGCCAAAGTTAAAATTGAAGGTCTGCCTGGTACCTATACCGTGCGCGACCGTATGAACAAGCGTTTTACTAATCGAATCGATGTTTGGATGGAGAAAGACATTCGGAAAGCCCGCGCCTGGGGCAAGAAAAAACTGAAGATTGTTTTTGAACCCGTAAAGTAATTAGACCTAATTTCAACAGAGCTTGTGACCCCGCCCTCCAGCGGGGTTTTTTTATTGTTAAAAAATTTATATCTAATCCACCCAAAAGCAATCAAGGTTCCATCTCCATTAAAAATCCTTCTAGCTCTATACAATTTGAATTTCCGATATAAAACAGGCTCGGCTGCTGGTTTTCGGTATAGCGATGTTTTAACCCATCCTCGCCGATTAATATTAAGTATTCTGATTTTACCCAGCGCTCACCCTCCCTGTATTCCGTTAGCCATAAAAGCGATGGCTGCCCCTCGTGACAGAGCCCATAAAACATGCGGGTTTTTTCCACCAGTTTCTTGGTCATGTAATCTAGATAGCGGCCGGGATAGGTATAGCGATCAGCCTCAATACCAATTTTCTCTGGGTTTATCCCCATATCGGCGCGGCCAACCCTCTGTATATAAATTGCCAGGTTCTCGTCGCAATCGAGACAATGGCGCCCGGCAACAATGGCATAGCCACTCAATTCGGAGATAAGTCGGGCTTCTTTCAGGTCAGTGGTGAGCAGCTGTCGATTGGAAAGGCGGATGCTCTCTGCGGATACCAGTGGACTTAATACAGTCACCAGCAGAATAAGGTAGCGCAGGTTCATGGGGAGGGTAACCGCAGGTTAGGTAGTACCGCCGGAGACCTGGATTCCACCATTGTCTCGCGGCGGCACTGTGATTGGGTGTGCTGTTACACAGTCGCGATTCCCTTCTCACATTAACCATAGCAGTTTGAACAAATGTCAGCCGACTTTTGCCACAACTCCCGCTGGGAATTGCCAGTCAGCCGATTCATTCTGCAGAGGGCTTACCAGCTGCCATCGGCTTCCTGAACTGGCCCAACAAAGGTAGCGATCCCCTCCTCTTTAAGAGCATCGAGCGCTTCATCCAGCGCTTCCCGCTCAGTCTCAAACGCGTCTTCCCAAACGGTTGAGTTGTTGTGTTCATCGACGATTTCAAGCAGCCAGCCGCCCTCACCATCTTCATAAATATCGATCTGGACGGAAACCTCGCCCTCCCGATAGATCTGGCTCAACTCCGACTCTTTCGGTGCAAACTCTTCGCCCATGGGATTCGCCTCGCTGTGACCTTGAAATTTCGGCCAGAACTTTGACAACTTGCGGCCCGACGGTCAACTACAAATCCCTTTTCTTGCAGATGCGGACCGCCTGCTTACTGTACGACAAGCTCCTTTTTTTGCGATAAAATGCGCGGCGATTTTTTCTGCTCCGGATTTGCGATCCGGCCCGCAACTGAGGAAGTACCATGAACCAATTTGTTGTCTGTGCACTGTATAAGTTCGTTACCCTTGAGAACTTTGAAACGCTTCGCGCCCCACTGCTGGAGGTGATGCAAGAAAACAGTGTTCGCGGCACCCTGCTGTTGGCCCAAGAGGGCATCAATGGCACTGTAGCCGGCTCCCGCGAAGGTATCGACGCGGTATTAGCCCATTTGAAGTCAGACGAGCGCCTCGCCAACCTGGACTACAAAGAGTCCATCACCCAGGCAATGCCCTTCCTGCGCAGCAAAGTGAAGCTAAAGAAAGAAATTGTCACCATGGGTGTAGAGGGCATTGATCCACTGCGCACCGTCGGCACCTATGTCAAACCCAAAGACTGGAATGCCCTGATCAGCGACCCAGAGGTTGTTGTCGTGGACACCCGCAATGACTATGAATTCCAGGTTGGTACTTTCAAGAATTCCATCAACCCGGAAACTGAAACTTTCCGCGAGTTCCCGCAGTACGTAAAAGAGAATATGGACCCGGCCAAGCACAAGAAGGTCGCCATGTTCTGCACCGGCGGTATCCGCTGCGAGAAGTCCACAGCCTATATGAAAGAACAGGGCTTTGAAGAGGTATATCACCTCCACGGCGGTATTTTGAAATACCTGGAAGAAGTCCCAGCAGAAGAATCCCTGTGGGAAGGCGAGTGCTTTGTTTTCGATGAGCGGGTGACAGTCAACCACAACCTGGAACGCGGTAAATATGATCAATGCAATGCATGCCGCATGCCCATCACTGAGGAAGACCAGCAATCTCCCCTGTTCGAGCAGGGTGTAAGCTGCCCGCACTGCCACGACAAGGTGCCTGAAGCTGACCGAGCCCGTTTCCGCGAGCGCGAAAAGCAAATTCAGCTGGCCAAACAGCGCGGTGAAGTACACATTGGCCAGGACGCCCGCGCGCAAACTGTCTCCCGCCGCGAGCAAAAGAGAGAGGAGCGCCGCCGCCAGGCTGAAGCCCAACAGGCGCGCAACCAGCAGGCCTAACTCCTCCCCTAGAGAGCAAGAGGCTGAGGTACAACCTTTATCTGGGCTAGCCAGGCCTCTGCCTCAGCCTCCACAACGAACTCCCTAGAACTGAGCCTGCACAGGCAGGAGCCATGGCTGGGCAGCGGACAGGTCCAGCGCCCTCGCGGGTGTAACACCGCGATAAATGCCCGTCTCAGTACGGGGTTCTCAGCAATAAAGTAAATAAACTTCTGGTGTTCCTCCAGTGTGCTTTTGCTGCGCGCATAACGCAGGTCGAGTAGTACACGTAGGGGTTTTCGGTGGCGATACTTTTCCACCAGTAGTGCAATGGCTTCTATTTTGTCCTTATATCCCACCGGACCAAAAAAAAGCACACGCGCTATTCCACCCACCGGCCGATAGCTAATATGAAAATTCATTGATAACAGCACCCGTGCGCTTGTCTTTTTTATTTTTATCGACTACAGCTTCCGCAATGCCTCTTTTTATTGTCTTACCTGTATTGAAAACGCGAAATAAGGCAGACTTTTTTCTCGTACACTCCTGATATTTACTTCTACCTCAACGGCAATCCAACATCCGTATAAAGGGTTTGACGTTTGTCGGCGAAAATACTGCACCTGTAAACCCGTTTTAATACCCTCAGCCCCAACTACACTTAATAAACGACAAAAAACCTGCAAATACTGCCACCTAAAAATCATAAGCGGTCTATATCGCAAAAAAATATCGGCTTTATGATTTTTAAAACAATAAGTAACTAGTACGATCAAAATACCCCTGTTTTTTACCAGGTAATTCTGTGAAATATTTTGAAATTTCTAATTTACCCAGGGCGCGACAGAAGTGGGCTATCGCTAAAAGGAAATCTGTACCATAAAACAAGGAACAAACTAGTACGGCTTACTTCAATGAGGGACACCGGGCTGCATCAATATAGAAATATTGGAGCCCGGTAAAAACAGAAAAACAAAGAAAATTATTTCTTTGTGATCAATATCGCGAATGGGTTCAACTTATTTCGATTTCCGGCATATCGCTGTCATCACTGCTGTTTAACCAGATCTGGGCAGCAGCCTTGCGGGCAATTTCGCAATAAAAACCAGCAATTTCACTATCTGGATCGGAAATAACACTCGGCTGTCCGCTATCCACATCGGCGCGGATTTTCTGTGCCAGCGGAAGCTCTCCCAGTAAATGGGTATCGTACTCTGCAGCGATTCGCTCACCGCCACCGGTACCGAAAATTGGCTCGCTGTGACCACATTTGGAACAAGTATGCAGCGCCATATTTTCCACAATACCCAGCACAGGTACCGATACCTTGCGGAACATCTCCACGCCCTTAATGGCATCTTTTAGTGCCAGGTCTTGAGGGGTAGTTACAATTACCGCACCGGCCAAGGTAGTTTTCTGTGCCAGCGTCAATTGAATATCCCCAGTACCCGGGGGCATATCCACAACCAGGTAATCAAGCCCATCCCGGCTTTCCCCCCACAGGGTTTGACTGAGAATCTGGTTGAGCGCGCCGCTGGCCATAGGCCCGCGCCATACCGCTGGGGTCTCCTCGGTCATCAGATACCCCAGAGACATTGTCTCTATTCCGTGAGCCTCTACCGGCACAAAGAATTTCTGTTCTTTCACATGCGGGCGCTGGTCTTCAGTTCCTAGCATGGTGGGCAGGCTCGGGCCGTAGATATCAGCATCCAACAAACCAACCCGGGCACCTTCCGCCGCCAGGGCCAGGGCCAGATTGACCGCAGTCGTGGACTTGCCAACCCCGCCTTTGCCCGACGCCACGGCAACAATATTTTTTACCTTCGCCAGAGTTTCTGGCGCCCCGGAAGTCGGCGTAGCGGGAATATCGCTGAACAGCTCAAACTGCAACTTGGAGCCTTTGAGGGGCCCGGCTTTCAACAGCGGCTGGCAGCTTTCCTCTACTCTCTGGTGCCAGTCTGCCTCCTGGCTCGCACACGGATATCCCAGGGTAATCCCGGCGAAAACAGTTTCGTCCTCATACCCAACTTCAATTTCTGCGTCCAAATCATCCAGCGGCAAGCCACTGGCAGGATCATGCAACTGGCCGAGGCACTCCGCCAGTCGCTCCAGTTCAGCCTGAACTTCCTGTGACAGCTCGTCATGATCGTGATGATGATCGCTCACGGTATCTCCCTCTCAGCGCTTCTAGATTGGCTCGCATTGTGTCGGATGACGCGGCCTAACACCAGCCACGGCAGCCAAACAAGGATTCACATAAGCCAGCTTGATCCCTCCACGACATAGTGCAAATCTGCTATATTCCGCGGTCTTTTGACGATCTTCGGCCCACTCTCCGTGAGTCCCTGGCCGCAACCCCACAGCGATGGAAAAACCGATGTCCGATACGCGCAACATTCTCGTCACCAGCGCACTGCCCTATGCCAATGGCTCCCTACATCTGGGCCATGTGCTCGAATATATCCAAACCGATATTTGGGCCCGCTTCCAGCGTGCGCGCGGCAATAACTGCCTGTATATCTGTGCCGACGATGCTCACGGCACTGCAATTATGCTGAAAGCTGAACAACTGGGCCTGACCCCGGAACAGCATATCGCCAATATGCAGGCAGAACACGAGCGCGACTTCGCCGACTTCCTAATTGGTGTGGACAACTACCACTCCACCCATTCAGAGGAAAACCGCGAGCTGTCGGCAATGATCTACCGCCGCCTCAGCGAAAACGGCCACATCGCGTCGCGCACTATTACCCAGGCTTTCGATCCAGAGAAACAGCTTTTCCTGGCGGATCGCTATATCAAGGGAACCTGCCCCCGCTGCAGCACGCCCGACCAGTATGGTGATAACTGTGAAGCCTGTGGCGCCACCTACAGCCCTACCGAACTGATCGATCCGGTATCAGCGATCTCCGGCGCCACTCCGATAGAAAAGGAGTCAGAGCACTTCTTCTTTACCCTGCCCGCATTCACCGAGTACCTGCGCGAGTGGACTCGCTCCGGTACCCTCCAGGATGAAGTGGCCAACAAGCTGGCCGAATGGCTGGAAGAGGGTCTGCAAGAGTGGGATATTTCCCGCGACGCCCCTTACTTCGGTTTTGAAATTCCCGATGCGCCGGGCAAATATTTCTACGTGTGGCTCGACGCTCCCATTGGCTATATGGCCAGTCTCAAAAACTACTGCGACAGCAAAGGGCTGGACTGGCAGGAGTACTGGAAAAAAGACAGCGACGCCGAGGTCTACCATTTTATCGGCAAGGATATCGTCAACTTCCACGCACTCTTTTGGCCAGCCATGCTGGACTCAGCGGACTTCCGCACCCCCAACAAAGTTTGCGTACACGGCTTCCTTACCGTAAACGGCAAGAAGATGTCCAAGTCCCGCGGCACCTTTATCAATGCCCGCAACTACCTGGATCACTTGAGCCCTGAGTATTTGCGCTACTACTTCGCCGCCAAACTGACCGGTGGCGTCGATGACCTGGATCTGAACCTGGACGATTTTATCGCCAAGGTGAACTCTGATCTGGTGGGTAAAGTAGTCAATATCGCCTCTCGCACCGCCAAGTTTGTCAGCAAGTCCGGTGGCAAGCTGGCCGGCGAACTGGCCGACGAACAATTGTGGAACCAATTTGTAGAAGCGGCTCCACGAATTGCTGAGTATTACGAGCAGCGAGAATACGCCCGCGCCATGCGCGACATTATGGCTCTGGCCGACGCCGCCAATGCCTGGATCGCCGACAAGGCTCCCTGGTCCCTGGCCAAGCAGGAGGGCACCGAAGCTGAGGTTCTGGCTATTTGCTCCCAGGGTGTGAATATGTTCCGCGCCCTGATCACCTGGCTCGCCCCGGTATTGCCCAACACTGCACAAAAAGCGGCGGAGTTCCTCAACAGTGAGCTGGATTGGAACAGCGCAACCAAACCGCTGACAGATCACGAAATCAAGAAGTTCAAACCGCTGCTGCAACGGGTTGAGAAAACCCAGGTAGATGCGGTTATGGATGCGGCTGCGGAATCCCTGGCCCAGCTACAAGCGGAAACCAAAGCTGCTACCGGCCCTCTGGCGGAGGACCCCATTGCTGAGGAAATCCAGTTTGATGACTTCGCCAAAGTAGACTTGAGGATCGCCCTGATCGCCAAAGCTGAGCATGTTGAAGGCGCCGGTAAACTGCTGCGCTTAACCCTGGATCTGGGCGGCGAAACCCGCCAGGTATTTGCCGGTATTAAAAGCGCCTACGCCCCTGAGGACCTGGAAGGTAAGCACACCGTTATGGTCGCCAACCTGGCGCCGCGTAAAATGCGCTTTGGTGTCAGTGAGGGTATGGTTCTGGCAGCAGGTCCCGGAGGTAAGGACCTGTGGATACTGGAGCCCCACGAGGGCGCCAAACCCGGTATGCGCGTAATGTAATTTTCCTGCGCTAACGCAGGGAAACTGCAATCAAGCCGGCACACACCAGCCCCACTCCCAGCAGCTGGGGCCTGTGTGCCGGCTCCTTGAGTAACCAGACCGCCAAGCCCACGCCCAGGGGAATACTCAACTGCCTTAGGGCAACTACATAACTCACATTTTCAGTCATTGTCATCGCCAGCAGTACCAGGCCGTAAGTCGCTCCCATCATGGCACCGGTCAGGGCCCCGACCTTCAAATCCCGAAAACTTTGGATCAATGGCGCAGTGCCACTCTGACCCAAGCACCCCAGAAGCAGCCATACACCACAGGCAAGAAACTGCATCCCCAAATAGCTGTAGGCCAGAACAAGCGCAGGGATAGTGCCTCCCGCAGTATCCCCCAGGTAAATCAGCGCCCCTTTATCTGCCAGTGAATAGCCCACAGTGCCAATGGCTGCGACCAGCGCCCAGGCGCAGTCCGCGCGCCAATAAGCTCTCCAGTGCCACTCGCGGAAATACACCAACGGTACCAGCAGGCAGCCAATTGTCACCAACAGCATTCCCACCCAGGCGAGTGGAGGTAGCGATTGCCCCAACAATACCGTTGCCAGTGCAACCAGCAATACCGGCAATGCTCGAGCAACGGGATAGACCAATCCCATATTGGCTCGCTGGTAGGCGAGGGATAAGCCCCCCATATAAATCATTTGAAAAAAACCACTACCGATAAGGAGGATCCAGAAACTTCGCGGGAGCGAATCAACCTGATATAGCAACCAAAAATTTAGCGGTAAAAGAAAAATTCCAACACTGAGAGTCGCGATACAGAAAAAAGCGGGAGTTGGTGTGCGGGACTTCCCCAGTAAATTCCAACCCGCGTGTAGAAATGCAGAAATTAAAACAAGACTGGCAGCGGTAAACGATATTCCCATAGAGGCCCTCTTCAATTGCGACAGAAAGGCCCCGACAAACCAACCGTAGCCACGAATATGCGCAGTTAAGGCCGCTGGCCAGCAAAGTTTTGCATTCCTTCTTCACTGCCGTAGCATGTCCACCACACTGCAAATCTATCGAGGAGATGTCATGCGCGGCGTATTTCTGGACACTTTGACAATGAAGCTTGAGGAGCTGGATACCTCGGCCCTAACAAATAGTCTAGACCAGTGGGACTTCTATGAAACGACTCCCGCCGAAAAAGTCGCGGAGCGAATCGCCGAGGCCGAGGTGGTAATAACCAATAAAGTCATAATAAGCCGCACATTATTGGAGCAGGCCAGCAAATTAAAAATGATTTGTGTTTGTGCAACCGGTACAAATAACATCGATCTCGCCGCCGCACAGGAATTAAATATTCCGGTGTACAACGTTAAAGGTTATGCGGGGGCTTCTGTACCACAGCACACTCTTGCCCTGATCCTGGCTCTTGCTTCCAAGTGGCACCGCTATCACAACGATGTTTTTGCCGGACGCTGGAGCCAATCTACAATTTTTTGCCTGCTCGATCACCCAGTGGTTGAACTCGCAGGAAAAACACTCGGTATCATTGGCTTTGGTGCCCTCGGGCAGAAGGTGGCCAAACTGGGGGAAGCCCTGGACATGCGGGTACTGGTGGCTGAATCATTTAGCGGCACACCCGCTGAAGGCAGGACGCCACTGCAACAATTGTGTGCAGAGTCCGATGTCATCAGTCTGCACTGCCCGCTCACAGAAGAAACCGATCAGCTGGTAGACGAGCAATTCATCGCCGCGATGAAACCCGGCGCACTCCTGGTCAATACGGCTCGGGGCGGGCTGGTAAATGAACAGGCACTGGCGGATGCTTTGCGCAGTGGACACCTTGGGGGGGCGGCACTGGATGTCCTCAGCCAGGAGCCCCCACCCGCCAGTCACCCACTATTGGACAGAGATATCCCCAATTTGATTATCACCCCCCACAACGCCTGGATCAGCCGTGAATCACGCCAGCGCCTACTCAACGGCGTCGTAGAGAATATTGAAACCTGGAAAAGTGAGAGTACCAGCCATCCATAAACAACTCGCTTTTATCTAACCCAAGCCATCTCAGGCATCTGCCGGTCCGAGGACTAAGCCCCTCTGTGAACCCAGGCCGGCTTTTGCCGTTTGAAACCACGACCGGGCCCGAACAGCTGCCAGCCATAGTCCAAGATCAGTAGCAGAGACAGGGACTTTTTTCTGCAAAAATCGAGTGAAAAAAACCCCCTTTTTCAAGTGGGAATTACCACGCGGGACTATAGACTTCCTCGGCAATTAAACCCCGAGAGGAGAAACCTGATGGCAACCGCAAGATCTCCACATACGAACTCCAGTAGGGAGAAGCTGCAACAGGCCTATAATCTTGCTGGAGAGGCCGCTTCACAAGCTGCTGGCAGCTTGAAAGAGAGGGCCCGGACCTCTGTAGAGTCCCAGAGACAACGTGCCACCGATGTAATGGAAAAAGCGGAGTCCTCACTTCGGGAGCGCCCCATTCTCGCTGTTGGCTGTGCATTTGTTGTTGGCTGGGCAATTGCGAAGCTCTTTAAGTAACGCTGCTCTCTTTTTTTCGACTGGTAAGGACACCCCCTGATGGGCAATGAAAAAAAGTCCCAAGCGTCTGGCGAGAATGCCGATTCCGCTGCGCAGGAGCGCAGCCCGGATCAGTCTTCACCTTCTCCCTCAGGGAAAGACTCTGATGGAGAAGGTGAAAATAGCCTTGAAGCTACCCTCGCTCGCGCCGAGGCAACACTGACCCTACTGACTGCCTGGTTGGCTAATATTCAAAAGCTATTCCAGTTGGAGTTGGATAGAACAATTGCAGCCGGCAAGCGTATTGTTGCCCTGCAACTGATGTTACTGCCTCTAAGTGCGGCCCTCATCGTCAGTCTCTGTGGAGGCGTTGGGCTGATTGCCTACTATTTTTCCCAGTCTATTTATTTGGCATTTCTGGTATTTATTCTTATCCAGGTCGCTATTTTGGCGGGAGCTATCGTTTATCAAAAGAAGCTGGTGCCCCTACTGGGTTTTGAAGAGACCAAGCGACAAGTTAAAGAGGCTTTAAACGATGTCACTGAAGTCTTTAAATAAACAGATCGAACTATGTAGTCGAGACACGGAGCGACAACGGCTCAGTGTGTTGGCAATAGTAAATCGACAACAGCAGGACGTTCAGCAGCGTTTACAGGGAATTCCCCTGCCACTGGTTTTAGGTCTGGCTTTAATCGCCGGCTTCGCGGTGGAAAAATTATGGCAATTGCCCCGCACCTCACAGGTGGTTCAGTTTATGCTGTCTATGAGGCCTTTTTAGCCGGCGCTACTCTTTATATAAATATTAATTCAACGGCCACTTCTAAAAAGAGGGGCACCGGAAAATAACCATAGAAAATAGATACTGGCACATCCTTGTGCCAGCCTTACCCATTAATACCCTGTATTAATCAACATCCTTATCGGTCACTTTATCTTGGGTGTTATTGTCAAAGTCACCGGCGCTGTGGCGCTCATGTAGTTGTTCGCTGGGCTCACCCCAGATTCGATTGACCATTCGTCCGCGCGTTACCGCTGGCCGCTCTGCAATTTCCCCCACCCAACGATTGAGATTTTTATAACTCTGGGTATCGAGAAATTCCGCCGCACTATAAGCTTCATTGCGCACCAGAGCCCCATACCAGGGCCAGATCGCAATATCGGCGATGGTATAAGTCCTTCCCGCCACATACGGATGCTTTGCCAGCTGTTGGTCCAATACGTCCAACTGGCGCTTTACTTCCATAGCAAATCGGTTGATCGGATATTCATATTTTTCCGGTGCATAGGCATAAAAGTGTCCAAAGCCTCCCCCCAGGTAAGGGGCCGAGCCCATCTGCCAGAAGAGCCAATTCAAAGCCTCGGTGCGCTGCTCGGGCGTATGAGGCAATAGGACATTAAACTTTTCTGCCAGGTAGAGCAGTATGGAGCCACTTTCAAATACCCGGATTGGTGGCGTAGTGCTGTGATCCACTAAGACCGGAATCTTGGAATTTGGGTTTGCCTCAACAAAACCACTGCCAAACTGCTCTCCTTCAGTGATACGGACTAAATGGGCATCGTATTCTGCTCCCTCAAACCCGAGTTCCAATAACTCCTCTAACATCACCGTCGCTTTAACCCCGTTCGGCGTAGCCAAAGAATAGAGCTGCATCGGGTGCTGCCCCTGCGGCAGCGCTTTATCATGGGTCGCACCCGCTACCGGCCGATTGATACTGGCAAAAGCGCCCCCGCTTTCCTTATCCCACTGCCAAACCTTGGGGGGAGTGTAGGTTTCGTTCGACATTAAACTGCTCCAACTGAATTTAAGGTTGCTCTCAAGCAAAAACACGCATGCCGCGTCAATATACTGTATTGCCTCTACCCCACGCTTATCACCAAGTACCAAACTGGGTTACCCATCTTGTACCTATCGTTTCAAATTGGCAAAGATACTGCAAATAGTATCCACAAAGGCCTCCACCTTTACTCCAAGTGGGGTCCATTTGATCCAGAGGTGGCCCTTTGTCGGCCCTTTTCCCCTGCCACCCTCCTCACGAGTTGAAGCCCCCAAGCGACTCAACCATAATAGCCGCCCTGCGCGGCATTCGACGGTGCTCACAAGGAAGGTGCTAGTCTCACCTTAACCCTGCCGACGCCATTGCCGCTGTTCGCGCCACTCCGCCCTAGGGCTTTAACCGGACCTGTTATGACCGAATTTGCCGTCATTCTGCTCAGCACCATCTTGGTCAATAATTATGTGTTAGTGCAGTTTCTCGGCCTGTGCCCGTTTATGGGAGTTTCCAATAAACTGGAGACCGCTGTGGGTATGGCCGGCGCTACCACCTTTGTACTTACTTTGGCCTCTATTTGTTCATACCTGGTCAACACCTATCTGTTGGCCCCCTTTGGTATTGAAGATCTTCGCACCATCTCATTTATTCTGGTGATTGCTGTTGTCGTACAGTTCACGCAGATGTTTATCCAGAAGACCAGCCCCTTGATGTACAAGGTGTTAGGCGTTTTTCTACCGCTGATCACTACCAACTGTGCCGTGTTGGGTGTCGCTCTACAGAACACTATGAAAGCGCACACTTTTATACAGTCCACTCTTTACGGATTTGGCGCAGCAGTGGGTTTCTCCCTGGTATTAATCTTGTTTTCCTCGATGCGCGAGCGCCTCTTTGCCGCCGATGTCCCGCTGCCATTTCGCGGCGCCGCAATCGGTATGGTCACTGCCGGACTGATGTCACTGGCATTTATGGGCTTTAGCGGTCTGGTATAGGATTTCGATATGCTGGACTGGATTTCACAAATTTCTTCTCCCCTACTGGTGCTCGGTGGCATGGCATTGGTATTCGGTGCCCTGCTGGGTTTCGCCGCCGTTCGCTTCCGGGTGGAGGGTGACCCGCTCGTTGAGCAGGTCGATGCCCTGTTGCCACAGACTCAATGTGGCCAGTGTGGCTACCCCGGCTGTCGCCCCTACGCAGAAGCGATAGTGCACGGCGATACCATCAACAAGTGCCCCCCCGGCGGGCAGGCCACTATCAATGAGTTGGCCAATCTGCTGGATATAGAGCCCATGCCGTTGGACGCCGAGCACGGTATTGAAGATGTAAAAAAAGTGGCATTTATCCGCGAGGCAGAGTGCATCGGTTGCACCAAATGTATTCAGGCCTGCCCGGTAGATGCCATTGCCGGCGCCGCCAAATATATGCACACGGTAATCACCGATGAGTGCACAGGGTGTGACCTTTGTGTCGAACCCTGCCCCGTTGACTGTATCGATATGGTTCCCCTGGAAACCGCTTTACAGGATTGGCATCCACACAAGCCCAGCGATAGCTCGGCGCTGATTGCCAGCGATCGCCGCACTATTCAAGAACATACCGGGGGAGGCGCGGTTTGAACCCCGTAGATAGCAAGACCAAGCAAAGAGAGGCCGTTCAGGAGAGACGCGCAGCCCGCGAGGCACAACTAATTGCCAGTGAAAAAGCGCGCGAGCTGCGCCCCAACGACTTCCCCGGCGGAGTGCACCCTCCCGAGAACAAACACCAGAGTACCGGTGAGCCTATAGGAGTGATCCCCCTCGCCGAGGACTTGATCGTACCACTGCTACAGCACTCCGGTACCACCGCCATACCGCTGGTGAACCTCGGTGATAAGGTATTAAAGGGGCAAAAGATTGCCGAAGCCGACGGTTTCATTAGCTGTCCAGTGCATGCTCCCAGCTCCGGCAGGGTTATGGCCATTGAACCCTATCCAGTACCCCACCCTTCGGGTCTGCTGGAGGACTGCATTGTCATTCGCACAGACGGCGATGATGCCTGGTGCGAACTCACCCCGTGCGAAGATTACCTTCAGGTTTCACCGATAGAGCTTCTGGATAAGATCCGCGACTGCGGTATTGCCGGCATGGGCGGTGCAGGGTTTCCAACCGCTGTGAAGCTAGACCCTCACGGCGGCGCCGAAATTGATACTTTGATTATCAATGGCACAGAGTGTGAACCCTATATCACTGCCGACGATATGCTAATGCGGGAGCGTGCCGACGAAATTATCGCCGGCGTGGAAATTCTTGCCCATATCCTCGACCAGCCCGAACGGGTATTGATTGGTATCGAAGACAATAAGCCCAAAGCTATCCGCGCGATGCGCAAAGCTGTCGAAGGCACTCGATTCGATATCGTGGTATTCCCCACAAAGTATCCGTCCGGCGGCGAAAAACAGCTGATTCAAATCCTTACCGGCCGAGAAGTGCCCAACAAAGGGCTACCGGCTAACGTGGGGATTGTATGCCAGAATGTCGGCACTGCTCGCGCGGTATATCGCGCGATTCGGTTTGGCGAACCCCTGATCAGCCGAGTGACGACTGTTGTCGGCAAAGCGCTGGAGCAGCAGCGCAATATCGATGTACCTATCGGCACTCCCATAGAACATATCCTCAAATATCACGGTGTCCATCGCGGCCTGATGCAAAAGGTGATCATCGGCGGTCCGATGATGGGTTATACGATTGACGATCAACGCGCCCCAATCGTGAAAACCACCAACTGCCTACTGGTACCGACCCATGAGGAGCTACCGCCAGCACCGGTGGCCCAAGCTTGTATTCGCTGCGGTTTTTGCGCAGAGGCATGCCCGGCTTCCCTGCTACCGCAACAACTCTATTGGTATGCCCGCGCCGACGAACGGGAGAAGCTACAGGCCTATAACCTGTTTGACTGTATCGAGTGCGGTGCCTGCTCTTACGTCTGCCCCAGTACGATTCCCCTGGTTCAGTACTATCGCGCTGCCAAAGGCGCAATTCGCACTGCTGAAGCGGAAAAAGAGAAGTCCGATCGCGCACGCGATCGTTTCGAATTCCGCAAGTTGCGCCTTGAAAAAGCTGAAAAAGAGAAAGAAGCAAAACGCGAAGCCCGGCGCAAAGCCGCTGAACAAGCTCGCCAGCAAAGGGAACAAAACCCTGAATCTCCGACAGCCAAAGCTGAGAAGCAGGAAGCAGATGTTGTTGCCGCCGCCCTGGCGCGAGTTAAGTCCCGCCAGGAGGACCCTAAGCAGCTTTTAGCCCGCGCCCAGCGTACTTTCTCCAGTGCCGAGAGCCGGGTGGAACGCATGCGTAACAAACTGGAAGCTGCCGATGAGAGCCAGCGCGACCAATTGGCAGCGCAACTCAAGGCTGCTGAAGTGAAATTGCAGGAAGCACAACACAAGTTGACCCTTGCCGAACGACGCGCCGATAGGGATACCACCCGGGAGCCCAACCAGGAAGAAACCAGTGCAGCTGTGCGGGCAATTACCAAAGCCCGTGCCTCCGCAGAGGCGCGGGCCCAGATGAGTGACGCCGACAGACTTGCTGCAGATATCGAAGCACTACGCAAGCGCGTCGCCAAAGCTGAGACTCGCCTGCAAAAGGCTCGTGATGAAGATGATGCCAATCTGGGCGCATTCGAAAGTGCCCTGGAGAAGCTACAAAAGAAACTGGAAGACAAAATGCGCGAACAACAAGCAGCACAGGACGGAAAGCAATAATGTCTCTGATGCGCGCCACCTCCCCTCACGCCCGTTCCGGCAATGACACCACTAAAGTCATGCTACAAGTCGCCGCGGCCACCATACCCGGTGTGCTGGCGATGGTGATTTATTTCGGTATCGGGGTGCTGATCAATATTGCCCTGTGCACAATCACAGCGCTTCTGTGTGAAGCAGCGGTAATGAGATTGCGCGGCAGGCCGGCAGCATTCTATCTGCGGGATTGCAGTGCTTTTGTAACTGCACTGCTGCTCGGTATCGCGCTTCCAGCCTACTGTGCCTGGTGGCTGCCGATAGTGGGCACTGCGGTGGCAATTGTCCTGGCCAAGCATCTTTATGGCGGCATGGGGTACAACCCATTTAACCCCGCAATGGTGGGCTATGTTGTCCTGCTGATTAGTTTCCCGGTAGATATGACCCGCTGGGTGGGAGCTGCAGAGGTTATTGGCGGGACACCCAGCCTGGAAGAAGCCTTCTCTCTGGTAATCGGTAGCTACAATGTCGATGGTTTTACCCGCGCTACACCGCTGGAAATCGTGCGGTTAAACGAGTCAGTGCTTCTCTCCCAGCTCTATGAAATGGAGCCGGTCCTCAATAAAGGCACATTTGCTGGAGTCGGTTGGGAAACCGTCAGCTTCGGATTCCTGTTAGGTGGGCTGTTCTTATTATTTCGCGGCATTATTACCTGGCATGCTCCGGTTGCCATGCTCGCCACCCTCACTCTGATTTCCCTGTTTTTCTACGACAGCGGCAGTTCCTTGTCAGAGGGATCCCCCGTACTGCATTTATTTTCTGGGGCCACCATGTTTGGGGCCTTCTTTATTATTACCGACCCTGTCAGCGGTGCCACCAGTAACCGGGGCCGCCTGATTTTTGGGGCCGGTGTTGGGCTGCTCACTTATGTAATCCGGGCCTGGGGCACTTACCCCGATGCGGTGGCTTTTGCTGTATTGCTGATGAACTTTGCAACACCAACCATTGATAACTACACGCTTCCACGGACCTATGGCCACAAGGGCTCCCGCCGCGCTACCGACCTGGAGGAGAGCTGATGCTTAAACAGTCAATGGCCTCCAATGCCGCCGTTCTCACTCTTATCGCCCTGGTCACTGCAGGTACACTCGCAGTGACCCAGATTACGACTAAAGAGCCGATTGAGAGAGCTATCCGGGAAGCTTCGGCGAAAGCACTACTGGAAATTATCCCATTGGAACGCCACAGTAATGACATGTTGGTAGACACCTATCCAATTCCAAAACCTTACTGGAATCAGCTAGGCCTACAACAAGGTGGAGATATCAATCTCGCGCGGGAAGAAGACGGAAAAGTCTCCGCAGTCATTGTGCCCGCAGTCACACCGGATGGATATTCCGGCCCGATAAAAATACTCGTTGGTGTGAATCGCGATGGCACCATTGCTGGCGTCAGGGTGACAAGCCACACAGAAACTCCGGGGCTGGGCGATAAAGTCGAGCTGAAAAAAAGTAACTGGGTGCTCCAGTTTGACGGCCTGTCACTAAAAAATCCGCCCTCAGCCGATTGGAAAGTACAGAAGGATGGCGGTGTTTTTGATGAATTTACTGGCGCAACAATTACTCCTCGCGCTGTTGTCAATGAAGTACACCAAGTGCTTGAGTTTGTAGCCCAGCACCACGAACAAATATTTAATGCGCCAATGTCCAAGCGAGCAGTAGAGATTGAGAACTCTGAAATCGACTCGGAACAAGTACCTGCGGCGGTTGAGGAGCAGAACTGATGGCAACTCCCGGCTACACAGAAATCGCCCAAAATGGGCTGTGGAAAAATAACCCCGCGCTGGTGCAATTGCTTGGCCTCTGTCCCCTGCTGGCGGTCACCGGTTCCGTAGTGAACGGCATCGGCCTCGGCTTGGCCACTACCGGAGTTCTCACCTGCTCAAACCTTGCGGTCTCCCTGATTCGACGACAAATTCCGGATACTGTCCGTTTACCAGCCTCCGTTATGATCATCGCCACCTTCGTTACCTGCGTTGAGCTATTGATGAAGGCTTATACCTACGAGCTTTACTTGGTACTAGGTATTTTTATCCCGCTAATCGTAACCAACTGCGCGATCCTGGGACGAGCAGATGCTTTTGCCAGTAAAAACCCCGTGCTTCCGTCCCTGGCAGATGGATTTATGATGGGTATAGGTTTCACTGCAGTACTCATCGCCATTGGCGCAGTCAGAGAAATTCTTGGCCAAGGCACGCTATTTTCAGATATGGATTTGTTATTTGGTTCAATGGCAAAAGATTGGGGTATTTCAATTTTTGGCAGTGACTATCCAGGCGTTCTTGTTGCCGTGCTTCCTCCCGGTGCGTTCCTTGTCGCCGGCTTATTGATCGCAGCAAAAAACGCCATTGATATCGGTATTGAGAGACATAAAAGCCAGAAAGTTAAGATCATTCCAGGCTCAAAGCGCGTACGTGTTACCGGAAAAATCTCTTAAGATAAGCAGCAGCTAACCAATTTAATTCTGCAATTGAATGGCTATTTATCCTGCCAATCGATTGCAGAACTTAATTTTTTCACCAAAAGCCAAAATGTGAACCCCCTCACTAATCTGTATCTTGCGGATTTTTCATCTTTCACTTTTTCAGTATGATGAGATACATCATCAAATCCCCACTTTTTTACATTAATTGCGCTGTACCAGTGCAATATTCGTGTAATCGAATGTAATAGCATTATTCCCTTTTTTTAATTTTGTTTGGCTAGAATGGCACGGCCGACCAGCTTCACCTTGCTATCGGCGCCAACGCAATAAGACAGGGATAATGCTATGACTGTAGACACTGGAAAGTCTGAATTGGTCTACCACGGCCGCCGGGCCCAACGCGCAGATAGCCGTCTGCGGCGCAAGGCGATTCTAGAGGCCACCCTGAGACTGATCGTTAAAGAAGGTATCCGCGGCATCAGGCACCGTGCAGTCGCCCGCGAAGCTAACGTTCCTCTCGCGGCTACTACTTATTATTTCAAAGACCTGAATGACCTGATCAGCGATTCATTTACTTATTTTGTTGAGCAGGGACTCGAGGCTACACGCCAACTGCATGAAGAGAGTTTTAGTGCGGCACGGAATTTATCCGCACAGGAGCGGGCGTCACATAGCAGTCGTAAACTGCTGATTCAACAATTGACCCGTTTCATTCTTACTCATGTCCGCACCCAGGCTGAAGACCGGGATCGCAGATTGGTTGAACTGGCATTCCGCAATGAAGCGCTTCGCAATGAACAGCTGACCCGCGCGGTGCGGATGGCCAATCACGCCAGAGAGTCAATGATTAAGGAATTCTTCCAATTACTGGGTCTGGCGGATTCTGAAGCGGCTGCACAAATTGCTCACGGTACGATCCTGAACCTTGAGTATGAAATTTTGAGTGGTGCTATTGCTATCGACTCACCGCTGTTGGAACGCACCGTCACCTTGATGATCAACGGATTAATTCCAGCGGCAACAGTTGTTGCTGAAACTGCAGCATACGGCTGAATCTTTCTGAATTACTCGTCTCCAGGAAACGGGTATGGAGTTGTCCCCTCCATACCCAACTCCTCTCCATATAGCTCTTTCCAGATATCTTCCAATAAAGATTAAGTGCAGCTTCCCGGTAGGGAGCTTACCCACTGCTTTAGTAATTCAACGCCCTCTGTATGCACCATGCTTCTACCTAATTCAGGCATCATGGCCCCAGGCGCGGTAGACTCTACACGAAAATTCAAAATAGAATTTTCAGGCTCTCCCGGTACTATTGCGAATAAATGCCCTCCACTGCCTGTACCCGCAGCAATAGGCGGTTTACATAGCCCAAGTTTGCGCCAATCAGTTTCGCCATGATGCAACATAAGCCCTGAGGTGTCTGCCGGCCCAGTGGGATTGTGGCAGTGGCCACAATTGATATCCAAATAAGCCCTGGCGCGATCCTCCAGCGACACAGTCGCATCGTAAATATTGGCATTTCTCGGCAAACTTTTCAGATCAGGCAGCCCTCGTAAATAGCCGGCCTTCTGCCAAAACAACAATTGATTCTCTACTCCGCTACCGTAGGGATAGTCTTTATTCAGATGTCGAGCTTTAGGGCCGAGAGGAGAAATGGCTTTGTCAGTAAACTTTTCTGCATGGCAACCAGCACATTGATTGGCGTCAGGTACTACATAGCTAAGGTTTTCCTGCTGCCCGCTCAGACGAACCAACTGAAAATTTTTCACATCTCCAGCAATCTCAAGAGTTGCCTCAGTCTGCTCTTTATTCCAGACATAGGGCAGCGCCTGCCAATTTTCCTGCCTGCGGATTAAAAGTCGTGTCTCAACGAGACGGACACGATTTAAATCAAGTGCCTGCCCAAAGCGCCCCTCAACATAATCCGCAGAGAAGTCATTGGTACGACGAACTACACCACTACTCTCCTGTGGATAGTAAAATGTCTTGCTTAAGATAGTTCCGACAGGGTAATTAAACTGTTCTTCTCCGTAGGTTGCAAAAGCCCCCTCAGGCAGCCAGACGGTTCTGAACTTATGAGCATAATCGGTAAATAACCCCGTATTTAAATCATAGGGTAATGCTCTTTCCGCAGGAAAGAGCACACCTTTCTCCAGCCTCAATAAATTCCATGCACTGAGTTTTTCGGGCACCTCTTCTGCTGGGAATAAATGAACATCCTTTTTGTATGATTCACACCCTGCAAGGCCAATCAGTAATAAAAGCCTCCAAATAGAGTAGATAAGCTTCTTACTTATTTGATTATTATTCTTCATTAGCTACCTCTATCACTGCCAAACGGTCTTCATTTGCCAGCTTTGAATCAAAGTCTAAAACTACTTTGGCAAGCTTTTCCAAATGACACTGATGAGGTGCTATATCCGTGGATATATTCTTATACTCATTTCCAAAATCTATATTGAGAATTCCTGCAGGTTCGTTATCAATACATAACTTTAATGCCTCAGGTATTTGACCATCCACCAGTTTACTTTGATCAACAACCCCATCCCAAAGAATATCCGGCAATGTACCTGATATTCCAAACATAG
Organism: Microbulbifer maximicatervae (SeqCode); assembly: GCF_052467325.1. Classification (NCBI taxonomy): domain Bacteria; kingdom Pseudomonadati; phylum Pseudomonadota; class Gammaproteobacteria; order Cellvibrionales; family Microbulbiferaceae; genus Microbulbifer; species Microbulbifer maximicatervae (SeqCode). Next base: position 4,544,824 of record NZ_CP174310.1, on the reverse strand, counting down.
CTAACTTCAGAGCTTTTAACTTAAGATGATCTGGCGATGTACCACCGCCAGAAAAGTTATTGGCATAGATATAGATCCCCTCTGGGTATGGGTCAAAATCAGCCTGCGTAGACTTATCACTATAGTATCCAGCCGTAAAATAGCTGCTGATCAATATATTAGCAGTATCATTATCAGAAATATCATTTTCAAAAATCTCCACCCGATCATTCGAGTTAATAACCACCCCAGATCCTGCTGGCACGGCAGCAACCGGCGTGCCCTCATGACCAAAATTTCCAGTATTATTATTCTTTATCTGGTTATTGTAGATACGTGTACTGTGCCCTGGCTGCGGAAGATTAGGCATATTAAAAACAAGAATTCCCCCAGTATTATTCACAGCAATATTGTTGTAAACATCTGCACCGATCGTATTCTCTACCTCAATACCCGCCACATTAAATTCTGCACGGCTATTGCGAACAATAACATTCCGTGACTGACCGACATAAATCCCTGCATCTGAAGCACCAATAGCTACCACACCATCGATTAAAGTATTTTCAGTCTGTACAGGATAAATACCATAGGCACCATTCTGGGTAGACGGGCCATTGGTCCATTCAACACGAACATCCCTGATGATAATGTTTTTGCCTTCATTAATTTTCAGGGCATCGCCTATGGTATCCTCAATAGCCAACCCCTCAATAGTAAAGTTACTGGCATTAACTAATATCCCCTCAGCACCCTGAATTTGCCCCTCAAAGGAGAGGACAGATTTATCCATGCCAGCTCCACGTAGCGTTACCCCATCAATATTCAGGGATAAACTACGATTAATATGGAATTTACCCTCAGGAATAGTAATAACATCCCCGGTCTTTGCAGATATCAGTTTTTTTAATAATTGCTTTTGAAAATCAACCTTACTGGAACGGTCCTCAACTCTGGATTCAGGCCGTTCAGCACATCCAACGGGTACTATTAAAGCCAGAATTACTCCCATATACGCTAAAGTCTTCATAGCCACACCTTTTATATAAATTATTGTCAATTGAGCTACTCAAACCCTAAACTGGTACTCATGTACCAATTTAAAGGTGAAAACAGGACTAAATACACACTTTGATACTATCCAACCAACACCTCGCTATCAAGGCGCTATTATTAATACAGAAGACAACCCTAGAAATTCATTTAAGCGCCATACTCCCAAAAACAAAAACCACTTATTGAAATCAAGATGGCCAGAACTTCAATTAAAAAATGTCAGTTTCTGTATTTTCTTATTTACGTATTCTGCTCACTTGACGCTGCTGCCGAAATGATAGCGATACAGATCTCTGCTCCTAATGGATCAAACCTCTACACAGAACAACCTATCGATAAAAGTACAGATATCAAAGGAAGCGAGCCTATCTATATCAAAATATCATCGACTCAATATCAAGCAATAAAGTGCAAAGGCCCGTGGGGCGCTACAAAGTACAAAAAATGGATGACGGAGGGGCCTGGTTTCAAGCTCTACCAAAGTGATAAGCAGCTGCTCATTCAGGTTGTTGAACACCGGGTAATTAGCGCTGACATGGCCATTAACTCCATGAGCATACATTGCATGGACGCAGAACCTAAACAAGTTATTAAATCAATAGCGGAGATAGTGATCGAAAGATCAATAAATTCAGAAGAAATACTAGAGTTTGATAACGGGTATAAATTATCTTACCAGTACTCAATTACAAAAGGAAAGCCGTAAGTTAGTCATTCAGGAAACTATTCATGCCGGCATAAACTTTTGCGCACTCCCCTTTCACCAAGTCTTCAAGAATCAAAAATGGATGAATCATATCGGAAAAGTGAACATTTTCAGATCTAACGCCCACCTCTTCCACTTTCCGGTAGTAAATATCCCCTGTATCCCGGTGCGGGCAAAACTCCACGGTAAAAACTAAGGTTTCAGGAAGAGCTGCCGTAAAATCCATAAAAAGAGGGGATGCCTTTTTTCTACACTGTTCCTCAGCAAAATATTGCCCCAAGTACCAAATTGATTTTCGTGCCTCTAAAAAATAGCCTACGGCATTCTCTTCATGGGACCGTAAATGCATGGTGTAATCGAGAACCGGATAAATTAAAACCTGCTTTTTAATTTTAACGCTGTAGTCAAATTGAGCCAGGTGAGACATTGTGGCGGCCAGAGCGCCACCTGCAGAGTCCCCAGCGACAGACAAACTCGGTTGATAATATAAGCCCAATCTATCCAGTGCCGCCCAAACCCCAATAACTGCGGCATAGCAATCTGTTACTGCGCTCGGATAGCGATTCTCAGGAGCCAACCGGTACTCAGGCGCAACAACAATATGTCGAGTCTCCCGGGCAATCTTTCTGCAAATCGGGTCAAATGAATAAACGTTTCCAGCTACATGACCACCGCCATGAAAATAGACAAGAACAGGTAGAACTTCATCAGGATAGGGGACAAAGACTCTTACTGGTACATCGTATCCAGAGGCATAGATAATGCCATCTCGTACCGAGGCAACATCTGGAATATCGGTCACATACTTATCTATAAACTTTGTGGTCGATTCCCGAACATTGATGGGGCTGAACTCAAAGCCCTTCGAGTAGAGCTCTTTCATAGAGCTGTTGAATTCTTCGAGAAACCCCGAAAGGCGGTCATTTACTTTACGCATTGTCGTTACAGCCAGGATAGAAGAGACTTCGCCGTACCCGTGAATATGAGCCCCTTCACCGGGTACGACGTCGATAGCTTGTATCCCCACCACAACAACAGCCCTAAATCGCCTGGCGAAAATGCCTGAAACGACATTTCATCTAGTGATAGCTACGAGCCCAAACTACTCAAGAGGAGTAAAAGACCGGTGCGGATACATAACTCCAGAATAGAACTGTAGCAACCATAATAATGACTGCCATGACGAGTGACACCGTAATAATCGCACTGGCAAAAAGGAAGCCACGCTCTTCAGAAACACCCATCACAATAGGAATTCCCAAATAAAGCAGATAGACGGCGTAAGCAACCGCCAGAGTTGCGAGTAGTATGTCCAGCCACAACACAGGGTAAACCCCTGCAATACCCACAATAAAAATAGGCGTGGCAGTGAAACCCGCTACAACAACGCCTTTAAGGGGGTGAGTTTCGGCTCCGTAAGTCTTGGCCATCCAATGGATGAAATAACCAATAGCAGTGACAGCCAAAACCATTGTGCAATAAAATACGGCGACCAATTCCAAAGCACTTTGTCCCGTAATTCTCACCGGGGTACCAGTGCCAATCGTCCAGCCAACTTGTGTCGTGCCAAAATACCACGCAGCTGCAGGAAGTAATGCCAGAACGATGACATAAGGAACCTGTCTACGCAAATTACGTTCAGAGAGACTGCCAATAAGCTGCCACTGTCTACGTGGTTGCAGCATAAGGCCAAGCATATGGGTCAACATCTCGTTATCCTCGACTGTGCAAGGAACTATAAGCGAGACCTATTAGCTCAAATTGATCTTGGAACTGCTGGTCAAAATGAGGTGTACCGCAATCAGGCCACTCTCAAGCTCCAATTTATTTCTTATTTAACCCCTTCACTTTTAGGTGTTAAGGTCGCACAAGTCAACAAACTCAATTAAATTGGCGGGAATGTTTACGCGAGCGTTTCGCTTGGAAACAAGTAAATAGAAAACACTGCTACAAAAAAACCCGCGAAGGATAAAGCAGGATTTATGGTGGGGAAAAGCTGGTTACTAGACCCAGGCAGCCTTGGAAACTGCCCGGGTACGAAGATTCAGTACTTAAACTACAGGCTCAACAGAGTGCATCCACCCGTAAGCATCCTCAGAACGCCCCTCCTGAATATCCAGCAGTGCTTGTCGCAAACGCTCTGCAACAGGACCTGGGGCATCGGCTAGTTCGTACTCCCTATCGCCATCACCGATTACGCTGATAGGACTGATTATTGCAGCAGTACCACAAGCAAAAGCTTCGCTACAGTCTCCAGAAGCTGCCTGCTCTAACAGTTCATCAATGGGGATCGCCCGCTCAACAACCTTGTACCCCAATCCCTCCGCAAGCTGGATCAGAGAATATCGGGTGATGCCTTCGAGAATTGAGCCGTTCAACGCTGGGGTATATATAGCGCCATCAATGACCGCAAAAAAATTCATCCCTGACAGCTCATCGATACTCTGCCGATTAGAGGGGCTCAACCAAAGCGACTGATCATAACCTCGCTCTTTAAGGCGGCCGATACTAAGTAGAGAGCTGGCATAATTTCCGCCAACTTTGGCATCCCCAGTTCCCCCTACTGCAGCTCGAGCATCTTCTCTCTCAACCCACAAACGCATATTGCCGGAATGGTAGGCTTCCGAGGGACTAGCTATTACATAAAATTCATAGGCATTACTGGCTGAAACCGTTAGGTCCGGCTGGGTTCCCATTAGGAAAGGACGCAGGTACAGGGACTCACCGCTGTTGCTCGGGAGCAGGCCAGCGCAGTAAGCAGTCACAACACGAACGCCATCCAGGAACAAGGACTCAGGAACCGGAGGCATACATAAGCGCTTAGCTGAATATGCCATTCGTGCAGCATTCATTTCGGGCCTGAACAGTGCAGCTCCCCCCTCGGAAGTTCGATAGGCCTTCATTCCTTCAAAGCATGACTGCGCGTAGTGAAGTACCTTAGCAGCAGGGTCGACGGTCAGAGGCGCATAGGGGATCAACTCTCCACTACTCCAGCAACCATCCTGCCAAATGGCGCGAAACATTACTGGGGCCATGGCGGTTCCAAAGCCCAGCTTCTCGGGTGCTTCATAGCCCCGAAGGCTTACCGCGATCTCTGGATCGATATAGATACTCACTGAGCTCTCCTCTGAATTCGAATCAGCTGATTATGGCGCTTGTTACGCTGCAATCCAAATAGATCAACCTCTGATACAGCAACAGCAGTAATCTAACCCCAAATTCAGCATACTTGTTAGGACGATGATCCACCTATTTAGATTCCGCCATCCTGATGTGGCACCAGCGCCAACCAAGCCACTCGCTACACTTCGCTGCCAAGTCGCGATATCGGACGTAATCAACAAATTTTTGGCATCTACTTACAGTCCCTCACCCCTAATTTGCACTCCCAACTGCTAAACCAAAAGGGTGGTCACAGGCATGCTGGCGCAATGGGCATTAAGTGGCTGAAGTACCCGCCGCAGCTTCCTTCTTGGCACATAGTGCTAGCTATACTGACTAATACGCGGCCAGGCAGGCATTTATAAGCATCCAGTCGCGCCGTCACTGTGAGCTTGAGGATACCCCCTCAATGCGCTCAGGGTCGAGAGAACCACATTCAGGAGAGAACTTCCGCCGTATTCGCTGTTGCAGTGGGCGAGCGGAAATAAGACCCGAAAACTGACAGGTGCAGGTTCCAACCTCAGCTGTTTGGTATTCGGTGAAGCCAAATATGAAACGGAAGTGGTTCAATCGTGACACAGATAGATACCAGCAATTCCTTTGCTATCGGCTTGATGTTTACAGCCACAGCACTGCTGTGTAATGGCGCCCTGGCCGACGATGGCGCACCTGTGGCAGTCCAAACTAATGCACCTCCAAAAGCCTTTATTGAAGCCGCCTCGAAACCACTCAAGAAAACACCTCGACAGCTAAGGCCCTCCGAGGCTGTAGAAAATTACCGTGAACGTATAGAGGAGCTCGAAGCCCAATATGGTGCTTATGGCGCCGGTATTGATGAACAGCTTTTGGGGCTGGCCACCGCATTACAGAAAGCTGGCGATCATGAGCAGGCTGTCACTGAATTTCGTCGTGCAATGCTGATTAGCAGAGTCAATGAGGGGCTCTATTCACTAAGCCAAATCCCTATGATCAAGCGCTTGATCGAGAGTCAAATAGCGCTCAATCAGTGGGAAGAAGCTAACGACAACCAGCAGTACCTCTACTGGCTCTACCAGAAAAATTACGGCGAAAAAGACCCCCGTATGCTGCCAGTAATCAACAACTTGAGTCGTTGGCATTTACAGGCTTATGTGGAGGAAAAAGGGGACACGCTATTTGAGCACCTCATTAGTGCAACCAATCTCTACAGTTTGGCTGTGGATATCATTACGAAAAATTTTGGTTCTTCCGACTTGCGTCTTGTTGATGCCCTGCGCGGATTGAAAGCGACTAATTATTATCTCGCCACTTACAAGGGCGAACCCAATTCACCGGTATTTGTAAACGCCAGTTTTGGTGGTAGTAGCCCCGACTCACACCAGAGAACCAAACTCGATCACTACCGGATGAAAAGTTTTAAAACCGGGAAAAAAGCCATTACCCGTATCGTGGATGTTTATCAGAGAAACCCCAAATCCCCACCAGCTGCCTCTGCAAAAGCCAAGGTTGAATTAGGCGACTGGTACATGATGTTTAACAAGTGGCACTCTGCACGCCAAACCTATGGTGAAGCTTATAAAGCACTTTGGGATAACGGTGCCTCTAACGATGAAATTGAGGACATATTTGGACGGCCTGTGGCTTTACCCGCGCTCCCCGTTTTGGAGTCGGACAGCAAAGCCCTAGCCAATTCCCGGATTACGGTCTCCTATGATGTCACGGCTTTTGGCAAGGCGAGGAATATAAAAATACTCAGGGCTTACCCTTCAGATAAAGTGAAGATCCGCTCAAAAGTTAGAAACATTCTAAAACGCGCTAAATTCAGACCAAGGTTTGAAGATGGAGAGGCGGTGGAAACCCGCGGAATTGTGCAACGCTTTATATTCGACTGAGAAACCTATCACCACTGACACCAGCTCGATGTGGAATCTACGCAAATAATCAAATAACAACTATTTTTAAAGTTCCACATTGAGCATTTGCTAGTACCGGAAAAACACTTCATGTGTCTCACGCGGTCACACCGGCAAACAGTCTAGGAGAGAAAGAGATGACACCTCGAGCAGCGGTAGAAAAAATTCACCGCCACAGCTGTTTGTCAAATGTACTGGTACCAATTGCTTTGGCGGCGATCTTAACCGGTGGGTGCAAGAGCCAACAAACTCAGTCACAGCCACCAGCAATGCCATCTATACCATCCTCCAGTTCATCTTCCAGTTCTGCATCGCAATCACAATCGCAATCGCAATCGCAATCGCAATCTAGTAGCAGCAGTAGTTCGCAAAGATCTGGCCAATCAACGGCTTCGAGCAGTGGGCAGCCTAGTAGCAGCTCTTCCAGCCAGCCCAGTGCGAATATGCCTACAGCGAGATCAGAACAGAGCCAGTCCTCCAGTAGTGGAAGTAGCGGATCAGAGTCGAGGGATCAAAGTTCACCTGGGGATCAAATGCCGGACCCAAACGGTTCAAATGATCCATCGTCACCAATTTATACGGATCCCGAACAAACCAGTCAAAATGGAGAGAAACCTACTGATCCTTCGTCTGGTGAAGATGGAACGCCTCCCGAAGAAATTGATTTTTCTGAGGAGGAGCAATCATCTTCGTCTTCCAGCGCATCATCTAGTAGCTCAGCTTCTAGCAGCAGCTCATCCAGTAGTAACTCAGCGGCCAGCGGCGCGCCTGCCAGCAGTTCAGCTTCTGGGCAACCCGGCGGTGATTCGCCACGTTCCGGCAGTGCCCCCAATGAAGCTCCCACTTCATCGGCAGATCGTGTTGCAGAACTTGAGGGCCAGTTTGAATCCACTATGGTCAGCTATGACGGCATGATTTTGCGGGAGCGTGACTTTGTAAGAAACAGACCGGGGTCAGCCTCCGAAGAAAATAAAGAAGAGGCGATGGATGAGGCACCACCAGCAGGGGAATCCCTAGAAGACTTAATTCAATCTGCAGAAGCCGAAATTCCACCTCCCCCCAATGCAGGCCCAACATCAGGTAACGGCCCCAAAAATAATAACTCCAGTGGACAAATAACCGGTCCCGGACTGCCCGCTTCTGGACGTAAAGGTGATTTTAATCACGGTGGTTCACAGGCAGTTGTGCCCGCCGATATACCCAGTGGTACAGATGATGACGTCGTAGCTCGACAGATTCGTGAAGCTGCCACACGCGAGACTGACCCCGAATTGCGCGAAAAGCTTTGGGAAGAGTATCGCAAGTATAAAAGTGCAACGCAGTAGTCTTGGAGAACGCCGATATGTCGACCAACCAAAAAACCCGACCGGTTAAGTATCAGTTCATAACAAGAGTCGCAGCATTTTTTCTAACTCTTGTTGTTATCAATGGTTGTACCACTACCGAAGTCAGAACTACCGCATTTACTCCGCTAACAATCGAAGATAACAATGTTCCCGAAGAGAGACTGCTGGATGTCGGCGTTATTCAATTCAATCCAGGTCTCGATACAGCACAAGCAGATGAAGATGAGCTTGTTTTTCCCGAGCTTCGTCAAGCTGAATCCCGCTATATGGCTGTCACCCTTGCCGATTCATTGCAGTCCAGCCTGGGGTGGGGAGCTGTAAGGGTTATTCCATCGAGCCGCACCAATATTGATGTGACTGTATCCGGGCGTATTTTGCAATCTGATGGAGAAAAGCTGACGGTGGAAATCACCGTATCCGATTCCCGGGGGCAGTTGTGGTTTACCAAGCAGTATTCAGAGAACGCATCCCACTATGCCTACGACCGAAAGCACCCTACTGAAGGAGATGCTTTTCAGGGAATCTATAACCGTATTGCTAACGACATGCTGAATTACCGACAAAAACTTTCAAATCAGCAAATTGTAGAGCTGCGCACAATTTCTGAGATGCGGTTTGCACGGGATTTTTCTCCCCAGGCATTCAATCGCTATTTAACTCAAAGCGCTGAGGGTGTCTATTTTTTAAGTGCTTTACCCGCAGAGAATGACCCCATGTTACAGAGGGTAAGAAAAATACGGGAAAGAGATTATCTGTTTGTCGACACTCTGCAGGAGTACTACGGCACCTTCGCCAAAAGTATGGAAGTTCCCTATCAGGAATGGCGAGCCCGCAGCTATGAAGAAGTAAGGGAGATGCGAGAGTTAAAGCGCAAAGCCCGCAATCACACAATTATGGGAGCAGCAGCCATTATTGGAGGTATTGCAGCTGCTGGCGCTGGCACTGGAAGCGCCCAGGCAGCTGGGCAGGTTGGGATCGGTGCTGGGGGCTATCTTGTTAAAAGTGCATTTGACCGAAAATCCGATGCCAAGATGCATTTGGAAGCTCTGCAAGAATTAGGAGACTCCATCGAGGCAGAGGTAGAACCACAAATTGTTGAGCTGGAAGATCGCACTATTACCCTCACAGGTACTGTAGAAAATCAGTATCGGCAATGGCGGGAAATTCTAAAGGAAATCTATGAAGCCGAAACTGGCGCAGTCAGTAACAGCATTTAAATCACGTTAGAGGTACCCAAAAAGCACGCTAATCAATGTGATTAGTTATTACTGAATACCCAACATCTTCACTGGGTCATTGAATAACACGGCGGAATCACTATGCAGCACCGCGATAACTCCAAGGAAGATACAGTTCATATAGAGCCCGCAGAATTCACATTCGGCGGAGAGGAAAGCTCTAAATCCCCTAAGTCAACGACTGCCAACACTATTCATCAACGGGAGCAAAGGTCCTACTGGCCCGCCGTTCTTGGAGTGATAATGGTAAGCGCACTGGTCGGTGTATTTTGGGGGCTTCCTCAAGTTGTAAAACCACCAAAGCGTTCAGCCGATACAATTGTCTCCGCACAGCCTGGAAACAGCGCAGCTGTGGAGAGCAACCAAAAATCTCCTTATAGCGATGCAGAAATAATGCAGCAGCGCAGGGAGGTTCAAAAGGTTCTCCAGGAAATTCTTGAAATCAAAGAAGAGCTCAAAGATCGAAAGGTAGAAGTATGGGCTTTTGAAGAATTCTATTCTGCTGAAGACTTGGCTCTAAAAGCCGATGAAATTTATCGCAAACGCAATTTTATGGCAGCACTCGAAAAATACCGGGAATCACTCCAGGCATTAGAGTACCTGAAAGATAGTATTCCCGAGCGCATTGAGACGCATATTAGTGAAGGTAATCGAGCTCTGAGTCAGGGAGATAAGGATTCCGCCAGCGATGCTTTCAAGATGGTATTAACCATATCCAATAACCATCCCAGAGGCCTTAAGGGTATTGAGCGAGCCGACAAACTCCCCCTCGCTTGGTGGTACTTAACTCAAGGAACAAAGGCATTTAAACAGGCCAAATTGGATTTGGCTCAGGAACAGCTCAAGAAATCTCTCGCGATCGACTCAGAAACAGCCGATGCTCAGGATCTATTGGCAAAGGTTGAGGGTGCAATTACAGAAAGGGATTATCAAAGCGCGATGTCATCTGGCTACGGTGCAATTGCCGAAGAAAAATTTGAATCGGCAAAATCCTATTTTCATCGAGCAAAGAACTTAAAGCCAACAGCAAAAGCCCCCGATATCGGCTTAGCACAAGCACAAAATGAAGCTGACAGAGTGCAGATAGAAAAACTCCTCCAACAAGCCCGCATGGAAGAAACCAAGGAAGAATGGCACAGAGCCCTAAAAAGTTATACAGACCTGGTCAAGAAGGACTCTAGCCTGGTGGACGCAATAACAGGCAAGGCTAGAGCTGCTGCCAGAGCAAAGCTGGATGACCAGTTAAAAGACTTAATTCAAGATCCATTAACCCTTGGCGAAGGTAAAAGGAACTATTTTGCCCGACAAGTACTAACAGACGCTCGCAAACTCAATACTAAAACCCCAAGGCTGCAAAGACAAATTGAAGACCTTGAAAATGCCCTGACACAAGCCCTGATCCCCTTACCGGTTAAATTCAAGTCGGATCGAACCACCAGTGTCACCATTTACCATGTAGGGAAATTAGGTAATTTTGACCAACGGGAAATCGCGCTGAAACCTGGGCGCTATATCGCCATTGGTACCAGAGAAGGTTACCGGGACGTTCGCCAAGAGTTTGTTGTAAAACCAGGTAAGCCCACAACGGAAGTTGTTATCCAATGTGCCGAAAGGATAAACGGTGCCAATAATAGTTAAATGAGAGAACCCAGACAGCAGCATAAACTCTAAAAATAAGATTTTCCGTAATGAGCTGCGATGACAACAGACACCTCGTTGAGCTGAGCGAAACGAGGTGTTCTGTGACAAACACCCTATAAATCCCCATGCAGATTACGCCAGCAAGCTAAGCTTTCTGCAGATAGAAAATTGTGTACCCACCTTTGGTCAGGCTGACTGAGCATAAAGCGATACGTGCCAAACCAATGCCATTGCGAAAAATCTATAAGTACCAGCAATAGGGAAACATAAATGACAGTGAAGGAAGCAGTACCTGTCCAGGATGAAAAGCCGCCAGTTCAGGAACAAAGCCTGATTGAGCCAGTTGGATTCACCCCGGTACAAATAAAATCTACCCGCGCGCGACTCTTTCTTTCTAAGCGAGCATTGATTGTCGCAGGTTGCCTTTTACTCGCTATTTTTGCACTCAGCTATCTGATTATGGCGCGGTCATTAATCTTTGATACCAACCCGGTTGATGCCCGCATCAAAGTCAGTGGGTTCGCCATCCCTCTGGGCGATGGCCATTTGGTTTTACCTGGTAATTATCAATTCACGATCAGTGCCGACGGCTACTTACCCCAGAGCGGCGAAGTCGAAGTAAAACGTGACGGACACAGTCGCCACTCTGTTTCCCTGGAAAAACTTCCAGGCCACCTACAGGTTAAAACAACGCCCCCTGTACCAGTAAAAATCCTTATCAATGGACGGGAAGTACCCAATAAAAATGGTCTTGTGGAAGCAATCAACGCAGGTCCTATGCGTGTGACTGTCCTATCAGACCGGTACTTGCCGTTCACCCGTGAAATCAATGTTGAGGGGCTAGACAATACCCACACACTGGAGGCCGCGCTTCGACCGGCCTGGGCCAATATCACCGTCAGCAGCAACCCTCCCGGGGCCACGGTCACGGTTGAAGGAAAAGTTCTCGGCAGAACACCACTGACCACTGAGTTAGTTCAGGGCGACAGAACCGTATCCATTTCACTGCCGGAACATAAAACTGTCGATATTCCTGTCGCTGTTACAGCCGGTGTCGATCAAACGCTAGCAACCGTCAGCCTGGGACCTGCTGATGGACTTTTACGCGTTGTTACCACCCCAGAGGGAGCGGGAGTGACAGTCAACGGAGAGTTTCGAGGTCATACCCCACTGGAACTGGAATTGGCCTCCGGCCACAGGCATAGACTTCGCTTCTTCAAGGATGGCTACGCCTCTATTGAGCACACTGTTGACCTCGGTGCTGGAACACAGCGTGACCTGAATATAAACCTAAATGCTGTGTACGGCAGGGTTCACGTCAGTAGCGTCCCTCCAGATGCGGAAGTTTACATTGATGGTCAATACGCCGGGAACAGTGGACAAACTTTCAACCTGCCAGCTCGCAGCCATAACATTGTCGTACGCAAACAGGGCTACCAGGAATTTGACACTCGTGTCATTCCCAGCACCAAACTGGAGCAAACTGTCAGGGCGGTACTGCTTACATCCGAACAAGCGCGCTGGAGAGAAACCCCATCAACTTTGCGTCACGCAGCTGGCGGCACCATGAAACTCATGCGCCCCAACGCCGTATTTACCATGGGATCATCCCGGCGAGAACAGGGGCGGCGGGCAAACGAGGTTATGCGTCAGGTATCTCTAAATCGGCCTTTCTATATTGGGACCACTGAAGTTACCAACCGGGAATATCGGCGTTTCAAGCGCCTGCATACCTCAAGCCATGTCAATGGTGTCAGTCTCGACAATGACAATCTGCCAGTTGTAAATGTCAGTTGGGTAGAGGCAGTGCTATTTTGCAATTGGCTCAGTGAAAGAGACGGCCTTGCACCGGTCTATTTGACGGAAGCCGGGCGTGTTGTTGGCTTTGATGGCGCAGCCAACGGTTATCGTTTACCGACTGAAGCCGAATGGGCCTGGGTTGCACGATACGATCAAGGCACCATGAAAAAATTCCCTTGGGGAAATGAGCTACCAATAAAGAGCAATTCCGGAAACTACGCAGATACTACTGCCACAAAACTAGTTCCTGCAGTCCTTCGCACCTACAGTGATCGTTACGCAGCTACCTCACCGGTAGGTAGCTACAGTCCTAATGCTTTTGGTATTTATGACTTGGGTGGAAATGTCTCTGAATGGATTCACGATCTATACACGATAGGGACCGGATTATCCCGACGTATCGAAGAAAACCCTGTCGGTCCAGAGGATGGGGACTTCCATGTAATCCGTGGTTCCAGCTGGCGTCATTCGGGACTGACTGAGTTGCGCCTCTCCTACCGTGATTACGGAGAATCCGCTCGTAATGATATTGGCTTCCGCCTTGCCCGCTGGGTGAATTAGGAGACTAGTGTGAAATTTTTATTACTTACCTTACTGCTTCTATTTATCAACTTCGTGTACGCAGAAGATGAAAACAAGCCGGAAGAGAACCAACAAACAGCGGCAGTAACCCCCAAGAAAGAAGCACCAATAACTAGGAATAAAAGTAATTCAGATGACTATAAGGCCTCGGAAGAAATCTCCGAAGACTTATCGGTTTCCTTTCCCGTAGATATATAGAAATAGCTTCTAGCGAGTATCGCCATGAAATTTAAATCATCAGATTTTGTCTTCCAGGTCTTTGCTCTTCTGGGGTCTATTATTTTGGTCCACGCGATTTATGTCGCCATTATTCGCCCTAATGCAGATGCGCTAATTGAGGAGCAACTGGCGAGGGAGGCCGCTGGGGAAACCTACGTTCAACAACGCTCTATCTACATTGTGATGCGCGACTATGAGCAAGAGGCCTGCTTTGTTCTGATGTTGTGGGCAATGGCCATTATGGGACTAAAGGCACAGAGAAGCATTCGCGAGCGAAAATTACTGGACAAGGCTCTACTTAATATCAGCGAGGGAACTCCTATTCTTCCCGAGGATACCCGTGATTTATCCCGCCCGATACAAGCCCTTCCTGAAGAGGAACGACGATATTTAGTTCCCAGGGCACTACTCACCGCCCTGCAGAGATTCGGTTCTACCAAGAATGTCGCCGCCGTTTCCAACTCTGTAAAAGAGGTTTGCGAAACTGAGGGAGACAGACTCGATTCTGAACTGGCAATGGTTCGCTATATTACCTGGGCTATTCCATCTATCGGATTTATTGGCACGGTACGAGGTATCGGCGAAGCATTATCACAGGCGCATAGAGCCGTAGAGGGGGATATAGCTGGCGTGACGGTAAGTCTGGGGGTCGCGTTTAACTCTACCTTTATCGCCCTGGTAATTAGTATCGTCATTATGTTTTTTACTCACCAGCTACAACTCATGCAGGAGCGCCTGGTGTTGGATACACAAAGTTACTGTGACAACCGCTTACTGCGTTTCCTGAAAATCAGCTAGCGGTTTTACCTGAATAAGTCGTAGCGAGGAATAAACCCATGGGACAAGGCGTCCTGGAAATAAATGACTGCGGATTACGTGTATTTTCAAATACTAACGAAGTACTGGAAAGTCCTGGAATTGCAGTTATTGAACACAATAAAATTCATATTGGTACCTCAGCTCAAATGCGTGCCAGGAGCCATCCGACTCAGGTTAACAACCAGTTTTGGAGAAGACTGAGCCTCGAGTCGCTAAAGTCAGAAAATCAACGCTGCCGCCACCATGCCGACTTGGTCTACTGCCACCTTCAGGAAATAGCGGAGCACTGTGACCTTCCCGATGAAATTGTTCTCGCTGTTCCCGGCAATTTTACCCACGAACAACTGGCCTTACTTCTGGGAGTTATTAAAGTCAGCGATATCAATATCGTAGGCATTGTTGATGCAGCAACCGCGTGCCTGGGTAATTTGGCTCCTGCAGGAATCCAACTGCATATCGACCTACAACTCCACCAGACACTGGTAACAAAGATTGCTGTGGATAAGCAAGCCACGGTGAAAACGGTAGAAACTGTTGCCGACGCAGGACTACACAACTTCCAGGAATCCTGGGCTCGCGTATTTACCGATGCATTTATTATGCAGTGCCGATTTGACCCTCTCCATTCAGCTGAATCAGAACAGCAACTCTATGATTTGATGCCCCAGTGGACTGATCGAGCGATGCGTCACGGAGAAGTTCTAGCTGAACTTGATGATCGAACAGCAAAGATCAGCCTGCGGCAGCTTCAAGATGCAACAACCCCTCTCCTATCCCGTATACGAGCAATGATTGAAAACCTGGAGGAAAGTCAAAGTGTGAGTTTTATCTCCCATCGCTGGGCTGATATCCCAGGGGGAATTCAATTGGCCCAACGTGTACATCTTCTCTCAAGAGACTCCATTGCACATGCCATCAATCATCGCTGGAAAGAATTACGCAGTGATAGCAGTACATTGAAACTGATCAACTCTGTCACTGCCCTCCCCCCCAACGAGGTCAAAGTGCATGTAGAGAAATCCTCAGAAACCCTAGCGACACATTTACTTTTTGGCCACAAGGCACTGGCCGCCCAGGAACCTCTATTCGTTTTCTGGCATGACGAGAAATTTCAAGTCACCCCAACACCACCGGAGCACCCTGCCGCAACAGTCACAAATCATGCCGGCAGACTTGCTTTGCGGGTGGATGCTGGAATTCAGCTCACACTCAATGGAAAAGAGATTGAGTCACCCGTTAATCTCAATGCCGGCGATACAATTGGAGTTGCAGATTATCAAGATGTGATAACTGCGATTAGCGTGGAGCGATATGGGGCGTAAAAAGCGTCGTTTTTCCACATTTAGCCTGTCCTTCCTCGATATCATGTCCTGTGGTTTTGGGGCAGTAGCGTTAATTTTTCTTATTATCAAACACGGCTCCGATCACCAAGTTGAAGTAGAGACTGAAGATCTCACTGCCGAGGTGAACCTTCTGGAAGAGGAGGTGGAATTTGGACAGGAACACTTAGTTCAAGCCAGAAATACTCTGGATATCGTTAGTGATGAACTGGTTGAGGCTCAAGGGCTTGCCAGACGCATTTTGGAGCAAATAGAGGAAACCAAAGGCAATATCGCTGAAATCGACAGTATCGATGAAGAAGAGGATATCAAGAGGCTACAAGATAAACTCAAAAAACTGGAGCAGGCGAAAAAGAACCTTGAGGAAGAAAATAAAAAGCTGGGAAATAACGTTCGCAAATTTGTCGGTGATGGAGATCGTCAATACCTCACCGGCCTGCGCCTAGGCGGTAATCGCATCCTGATACTATTGGATTCATCGGCGTCTATGCTCGGCGACGAGCTTATTAAAATAATACGCGCCCGTAACATGTCTTCACCGGTAAAACGCAAAACTGAAAAATGGCGCAGGGCCGTCAGCACAGTCTCCTGGCTTACTGCTCAGTTTCCCAGAGATAGCCAATACCAGATCTATACTTTTAATACCTCTTTTCGTGCCGCAATAGCCGGTACAGAAGATCGCTGGCTCAATGTGGATGACCGCGACCAGTTGGACCAGGCTATCAAGGGGCTAGATGAAGTAGTGCCGGAAAATGGTACCAGTCTAGAGAGAGTATTTAACGCTATTAACGCTATGACGCCACTGCCCGACAACATTATTCTCATTACCGATGGGTTACCGACCCAAGGGATGAGTGCGCCCAGAAAACCCACTATTTCGGGTAGAGACAGGCGCAGTCTATTCAAGCGCGCGGTCAAAGTGCTCCCCAAGAATATTCCCATCAATGTCATTCTTGCCCCAATGGAGGGGGACCCATTTGCGGCTAGTGAATTTTGGAAGCTGGCGATGCAAAGCAAAGGCTCTTTCCTTGCACCTTCGAGGGACTGGCCATGATAGGAGCACAAAAAAAGCGTCGCCAGGAGGAGTTCAGCATTTCCTTCCTGGATGTTATCTGCTGTGGATTTGGCGCAATTGTTTTGCTGCTGATGATCGCCAAGACTGCAGAACCGATTGTATTAGAGGAAGCTGAAGTTGACCTCGAAGGGCAGGTATTGGAACTACAGCAACAGCTGGCAGAAATCCGTGGTGAGACCACAGTTATCAACCGGGACCTAAATTCCAAGCGAGAACAAATCGATATTGAGCGCAAGAGAATTGCCAACCTGCGCGGTGAGTTGGAAGCACTTCAAGCAGAATTTGCCAGTAAAACCGAAGGGCAAAGTGAGGATGGCAAACTCAAAGGTGAGCTGACCATTGCACTACAATCCATCACTGATGAAATGCGTCGCCTACTGGGCGAGAACTACCAGCGTAAAAACAATGTTATTGGCGGAATCCCTGTCGACAGCGAATACATTCTCTTCATTATCGACACCTCCGGCAGTATGTTTAATTACGGCTGGGACCGAATGATGGCGGAGATGGTCAATACTCTAGACCTTTATCCCAATGTTAAAGGTATCCAGGTCATGAATGATATGGGGGACTATATGTTCTTCAATTATCGAAACAAGTGGATACCTGATACCCCAGGGCGCCGCCAAGCGATACTAAAGCGGTTGAAGTCCTGGAATCCTTTTAGTAACTCCAGCCCTGTTGAAGGTATCCAGAAAGCCGTCCGCAGCTTTTATGATCCCAGTAAGAAAATCAGTATTTATGTGCTTGGCGATGAATTCACCGGAAAATCAATCCGCAGGGTTATGTTAGCTGTCGAACGGGTAAATGCTAAGCACGGTGAGGGAAAACGAAATATCAGAATCCATGCAGTAGGATTCCCTGTACAGTTCTCTCGCCCTCCACACCTACAAACCACAGGACTGCGCTTTGCGGCCCTTATGCGCGAACTCACCTATCGAAACGGCGGCACTTTCGTGGGGTTGAATGACTTTCGCTAGTTAAATGATTCAAGGAGGAACATATGAGGTATAGGTCGACTTCCTTTGGACACCTAAAGGTACTTATTCTTGTAAGTTTCTTCCTGGGTGCTTGCAGTCATACAGTACAGGTGGATGGCAATTACCCTGCCCCAATAGGCGATCAATTGCCAATAACAGTAGGCTTCTACCTCAGTGAGGACTTTAAAAGTTTCACTTATAAAGAAGACAGTGAAGATCGTGAAGAATGGAATATAAGCACAGGCAGAGCACAAAAAAATCTGTTTGAAACAGTATTGGGTTCCATGTTTACCGATACCGTATCTCTATCCAGTTATCCACAAGAAGTCCCCGCCAATGTCGAACTGGTGATAGTTCCAGAAGTGCGAGAGCTGCAGTTCACAATGCCCAGAGAGACAAGAGTCAATATTTTTGAGGTATGGATTAAATACAACATGACCGCATTTGACCCCAGTGGCGGACAGGTTGCCAACTGGGTAATAACCGCATACGGAAAAACCCCTACCGCATTTTTACAGTCCCAGGAACAGGCATTAACTCAGGCGATAAATATCGCCCTGCGCGATGCCGGAGCAAATCTCTATACCGGGTTTGGGAAAGTTCCTGAACTACAGGCCTTTCTCTCTGGGAAGCGCCGATCGCTATCACTGAGAGAAATCAAGGTGAAAGCCAAAAAGGCTGAATAAGAGGAGTAAATCGTGTTCAAGCCACTTCTAGTTGCAGCGATAGTCTTTATTAGCGGTTGTACCACTGTCGTAATTGATGAGTATCGACGCTCCGATGGTGAGCTTGCCGAAGGAGATTCCGTCGTCATCCTCGGCCGTCGTCATTCCAGTGAATATGAAACAGAGCCTGATTTAATTGCTTGTGTTGGTAGAGAACTACACAACCCTGAGTTAGGTGTAAACATTATTCCAGAGCAAGACTTTGTCGATCTTATGTACCCCTGGTTTGAACCCAGGACAGCACCTATGCATGTTCGCTCCCTAGATCGCCTGATGGAAAATGAAAGTGTCCGTGAGCGAATGGAAACCTATGGAGTGAAGTACATCGTCTGGATTGATGGTTCGACGGAGACCACAGCCAGTGCCGGCTCTATCAGCTGTACCATCAGTACCGGGGGTGCAGGGTGCTTTGGCTTTGGGACCTGGGATAAAGAATCTGACTACGAAGCAGCAGTATGGGATTTCAGGGACCGCGAACTGTCTGGGAAACTTAGCGCAGATGCCAAAGGAACCTCCTATATGCCCGCAATCGTGGTTCCAATACCACTAATCGCCAGAGTCCAGAATAATGCCTGTAAAGGAATGGCGCTGCAGCTCCAACAATTCTTGATGCCAGCAGTAACACCCAGTTCATAAAAATTAAGACGCTACGGGAGGCCAGGGGTAATGAAATTTATCGAGCGTGTTTTTGCCAGCGCTATCCTAATACTCAGTGCAGGCTGTGCATTTAACCCTGCCACCAATAAGCCTGACCTGGTTCTAATGTCTGAGGACAAGGAGATCTCCATCGGTCGGGAGATGCATGAAAAGCTGATAGAGAGCACTCCAATCTATAAAGACCCAGTCCTAACCGCTTATGTTAATCATGTCGGGCAAAAAGTTGCCGCCGCCAGCGACAGACCGGATATCAAGTACCAATTTACGATCATCGACAGCCAGGATATCAACGCATTTGCCCTTCCCGGTGGGTATATCTACATCAACCGAGGCCTTCTAACTTACCTGCACTCAGAAGCTGAAATGGCCGCTGTACTAGCTCATGAGATTGGCCATATCACCGCCCGTCATGCGGTAAGGCAAAAAACAGCTGCGACCGGAGCCAGCGTTGTATCAGTATTGTCAGTTTTGGTTACCGGTAGTGGTGTAGTCGGAGATGTTGCAAATTTATATAGCACCGCTGCAGTGAAGGGTTACGGCCGCGAGATGGAACTGGAAGCCGATCGCTTCGGCGCCCAGTATATGTTCAACGCTGGTTATGACCCCCAGGCTATGATCAATGTTATTGGGCTATTAAAGGATCAGGAGACATTTGCCCGACGCCGTGCCCGTATTGAGGGCAAGAAACCGCAAACTTACCACGGTGTTTTTGCATCTCACCCTAGAAATGACCTTCGCCTACAGGAAGTTGTAAACGCTGCGGGCCAGCTTCCCGAAGATAACAAAGAAACCAAAGTAGAATACTATCGGGAAAAAACAGATGGCCTTGTGTACGGACAAAACACACAGCAGTCCACTAAAAATCGCTACAATCACAAGCGGCTGGGCTTCTCCCTTTTATTTCCCGATGGCTGGTTGGTAGAAAATCAACGTTCAGCCATTGTCGGCTCTGCACCTGATAAAAGTGCACAAATTACCATTACAGTTACCCAACGCGATGGCAACCAGCCCGCTGACATGGCTCTGCGCTCAGAGTTCGATCTACGACAACTGGAGAAAGGGGAGAAACTCAATCAATATCGACTTGAAGGCCATACCGGAAAAATTCCACCGCTTGAAAAAGAGGATGCAGATCCAGACAGAATTGCGGTAATTTTTTATGGTAGCAGACAATTTGTACTGCAGGGAAAAGTCACAAATGATGAAGACTCAGATCCAGAAGCTATTGATAAATATGACAATTTATTCCTGACCAGCATTAGAAGCTTCAGGCCGCTACGACAAACTGACATTGTAGAAGAGAAGGACATCAAACGCTTGCGCTACGTCCAGGCCAATGAAAAAACTACTTTTGCCTCCCTGGCAAAACATATGGAAATCGGCGAATATGCAGAGGAGCAATTACGCCTCTTAAATGGTTATTATCCCCGAGGAGAACCCAAGCCCGGAGAATGGATAAAGATCGTTCAATAATTTTATAAGAATCAGCCCCTAATCCTTTTTCTATCACCCCCCAAAATTTTGGAGGGTTAGTGTCTATCTGAAAATAAAAGATAATAATAAGGAGTAAGTGATGAATGGCATGATGATGCAATCCCAGCTCATCCTCACCGGTATTATGAAGCATGCTCTAAGCAACTCACCGGATAGTGAGATTGTTTCAGTTACCTTGGATAACCCCGATTTTCGTTATAGCTATCAACAAGCTTTTGAGCGAGTCTCGCAATTGGCAAATGCACTACAAAAGCTTGGAGCCAATGATGGAGATCGAATTGGTACTCTTGCCTGGAACGATCACCGGCATTTTGAACTCTACTACGCAACTTCTTGCAGCGGGCTCATTTGCCATACCATTAACCCCCGGCTTTTCCCTGAGCAAATATCTTACATTATTGAGCATGCCGCAGATCGATGGCTGTTTATTGATCCACTATTTATGCCCCTAATCGAATCTCTGGCAGAATATCTAGATTCGATTGAAGGCATCATTGTGCTAACTGATAAAGCACATATGCCCGCCACAAGCCTGAGCAATGTTTACTGCTATGAAACATTGATTGCAGCAGAGCCCACTGAGTTTCAATGGCCTGAATTAGAGGAAGAGAGTGCAGCAGCACTCTGTTATACATCAGGCACAACAGGCAATCCCAAAGGGGTGCTTTATTCCCATCGCTCTCTGATGCTGCATACCTACGGCGTATTGATGCCAGATGTCTTTGCGATTAGAAGGGACGAAGCCATATTGCCTGTTGTTCCCATGTTTCACGTCAACGCCTGGTCAATACCCTATGCGGCACCGGCTGTTGGAGCAAAACTCGTGTTACCTGGCCCCAAAATGGGGTGTGGAGAAACGCTCAGTCAATTAATTCAAAAGGAAGCCGTTACTATCGCTGCCGGCGTTCCAACCGTTTGGCTCGCCCTGCTCAAGTACCTGCGGGAAAGTGAAGAGACCCTACCCAGCTTGAATCGAGTAGTCGTGGGTGGATCGGCTTGCCCCTGGAGTATTATGGAGGAATTCGAGCAAAAGCATGGGGTATATACCCATCACGCCTGGGGCATGACTGAAATGAGCCCGCTGGGAACCTACAATGCCCGCATACCTGAGAACCTCTCTAAAGACGAAGCACAGGCCCTCAGGCTCAAGCAGGGTCGAGCGGGCTTTGGGGTCGAGATGCGTATTGTAGACCCCGAGGGAAATACCTTGGCACAAGACGGGCTGGCTTTTGGAGCCCTTCAAGTGCGTGGTCCCTGGGTCTGTGAGCGCTACTACCAATCCAAAGAGTCAGCACTTACCGAAGACGGCTGGTTTGATACTGGTGACGTTGCCACGATCGATGCTGACGGCTACCTGACAATCACTGATCGCACTAAGGATGTTATCAAGTCCGGCGGCGAGTGGATTTCCTCTATTGAGCTGGAGAATTTTGCTATGACACAGGCGGGAGTAGCCGAAGCCGCTGTTATTGGGGTTGCCCATGAAAAGTGGGCTGAGCGGCCTCTCCTGATCATTGTTCCTGCTGAAGGCAAAACACTAAAAACTGAGGAGATTCTGGCATCCTTTAAAGGGCATTTTGCCAACTGGTGGATTCCCGATGACTGTGTCATTGCCAAGGAAATCCCCCATACGGCTACAGGCAAAGTCAGCAAAAAAGACCTTCGAGAAATCTATGCCGACTATCTATGGTCTCACGAAGCCACTGTGTGAAGGGGATTAAGACGCTTTTGGCAGGCATCATCGCGGCATAGCAAAGCGTTGCACTGTAATAACGCAATTTTACCTACCTCAAGTCTTGATTAAATTTTGACGGCGCCGAAATAGCGCCGTTTTAGAGTGCTTAACTTCCTGTTAATACCTAAACCAGCGGTTCCTCTGTAGGCGACAATCTTTGCTTGCTGACTATTAACCCTTATCGATTCATGGTTTCCGGGCTGACTGGATATCGGTTTATCTTCTATTGACTTACCTAGGCGCACTAGCCAACCAGAATTGTCTAGAATTATCTTGAGTAGAAGTATCTGACTGTGGATATCCTGGAATATCTCAGTCCATGTGAGAGGGAATAGGGAATTTACACTTCCTTGCGTTGGATGGCACTGGCTTACAATCTAGCCATTATCATACTCCTCACAGCAACGGCATTTACTCATTAACGAGGAAGTCACAATGAAGAAATTATTCAGTTTGGTAATCGCTGCAATAATTACCATTTCTGCAAATACCCTAGCTTGGGCAGATAATGACCATGCCGCACAACTTGCGGAGCGCTTAGAGGCAACTAAAGCCAAGCTTAACCTCTCTGATGAGCAGGTAGAAAAAGTAAAGCCAATCCTGGAATCAGCCAATGAACAACGCCGCCAAGTGCTTGCAAAATACGGCGTTAACATAGAAAGTCCCTCTGGCGCTATCCAAAAGATGAGCTTTCGTGAGAAGCGCCAGTTAGGCAAAGAAATGGCCGCTATCAGAAAATCTACGCTCAGTGAAATGTCCACCGTACTGACGGATCAGCAATTAGCAGAGTTCAAAAAACTTCAAGAAGAAAATCGAGCAGCCTTCAAAGCCAAGCTTCAAGAGAGAAGAAATTAGAGTGTCCAGGGTTCATAATGCCTATCAGATAGACGAAGCCGCGCTGAATAGCTCTACGCTCGCTCTGCGAAAGCCTCGCCCCGACGGGGCTCTCGTATTCAGTTATATCCCTGTCATATTTCTCTGCTAGAAAGTGCCCCACAATTCATCACGGGCCTTTATCACATGTTAAAAAACCTTCTATCAGTAGTGTTGATTGGCTTTTCTGTAGCCGCAACACTAACCTGCGCGGACAACTTTGATCAGAGAAATAAACAAACTATTGTGGTAGCTCATAGAGGTGCCTCAGCCTACCTACCTGAACACACCCTCGAATCCAAAGCGCTGGCTTACGGTATGCGTCCAGACTATATCGAGCAAGATTTGGTACTCAGCAAAGATGATCACTTGATCGTAATGCACGATATTTATCTAGATAGCGTAACTAATGTCGCCAACGTTTTTCCCCAGCGCGCTCGCGATGATGGTCACTTTTACACTATCGATTTTACCCTGACCGAACTTAAACAGCTTCAGGTATCAGAGCCCTTCATAGATAGTGAGGATGGACTTCAAGCAAAATACCCTGAGAGATTTCCAATATGGAAATCTAGCTTTAAGCTGTCCACCTTTGAGGAAGAACTGGAATTGATCCAGGGGCTTAACCGATCCCTGGGCTACGATATTGGCATCTACCCGGAGATTAAAAAACCCTACTTCCATCACTGGGAAGGAAAAGATATTGCCTCTATAGCTTTGCAATCACTCAAAAAATACGGCTATACCGATCGCGATCACAAAGTTTTCTTCCAGTGCTTTGACGCAGAAGAGCTCCAGCGAATTAAATTTGAACTAATGCCCTCCATGGGGATGGATCTATCATTAGTTCAATTGATCGCCGCCACCGACTGGGGGGAAAAATTGGTCGAAGTGAATGGAGAAATTGAAAAGTACAATTATGACTGGATGCTGCAACAGGAGGGCTTGCGCAAAATCGCCACCTACGCAGATGGGATTGGCCCCTGGTATCCTATGTTAATGGAAGTGACGGATGGCCAACCAAGAGCTAACAGTGTTGTCCGCCGGGCACACCGCAGACAACTAGAGGTTCACCCCTACACCTTCCGCGCCGATACAGGCAAGGTTCCCGAAGAATTTGAAAGCTTCGAGGACTTCCTGCATTTCGCTGTATATCAACTGCGCATTGACGGTCTCTTTACCGACCACCCCGACAGAGCCGTTAATTATCTTTCCCGGGGACATAGGGATCGTTAAAAATGAAATCAAAAAAAAGGCCGCATAGCGCGGCCTTTTTTACTTAATCAAACTTGGAGAAGTCCGCTGGTCTCTTCTCCATAAAGGCCATAGCAGCCTCTTTAAACTCATCAGAGGCGAGGCGCTCCTTAAAGTAACGGCCTTCGTCTTGAATAAACTCTAACCCTTTCTCTTGAGTTGCTCTGCGCAAAAGCTGCTTAGTTAAACGCAGGGCGGCCGGAGCTTTCCTCGCTAACTCAGCTGCGGCTTCACGTGCTCGAACTATGGCCTGTTCTGGCGCCACTGCGGCATTACAGATACCAATCTCAACGGCTTCCTGAGCACTAAAACGCTTGCTCAACAGTAATAGTTCAGAAGCTTTAGCATGGCCGGCGATCCTGGGCAATAAGTAGCTGGAGCCATACTCTGGACACAGCCCCAGGTCCACAAACGGCATCTGGAACATGGCGTCGTCTCCAGCAAAAGACAGGTCGCAATGCAACAGCATGGTCGTACCAATACCTACTGCGGGGCCATTAACAGCTGCAACTACCGGCTTGGGGAAGTGGTAAAGAGCACTCATAAACTGGAAAACCGGAGACTCCTCCCCTTCGGCAGAGCCGCCCAGGAAATCTGTCAGGTCGTTACCACTGGTGAATATGCCCTCAGCACCGGTAATAATCGCGACGCGAACATCCGGGTTTGTAGCTGCGCTATTCAATAACCCTGCCATCGCGGTATACATGGCCATAGTCAGGGCATTTTTGCGCCCGGGTCGATTAATCGTAATCTCGAGGATGCGGTCCTTAAGCTGAGCCTGAATTTCAGCGCATTCGCTTTGCATATTGTTCTCCGGGGTAAGAAGTAGATTGGGCTACTTCAGTAGCCTAATTATGGAACCCCAACGGAAGCCACTTTTAATCCGCTGTAGGCCATCTATTTAGGAGATTCATATTAACCGCTACTCCCAGAGGTTCGAGTTCCTAATCAACCACTTTCGTTGACGGGATTAACCCGGTCACCAGTGACCGGGCCCTCTAGGTAACCAGCAACAGTAATCAAACTTTATTGGCTGAATCCCGGCGCAGAGGTTGGCACATGCAATGAACGCCACCGCCCCCCGGAGTGATCATAGAAATATCCGGGTCGATAACTTCCAAACCATGTGCGCGACACTTCTCCGCCAGCCCAGTATTGGTCTTAGGCAGCATCACTCGATCGTTCCCCAGGGCAACGACATTCACTCCAAGTTCCAATACCTGCGGGAAGGGAATATCGATAATCTCTATATTTCGGCTTTTAAACCACTGCACCAGCTCCGGCTCAACGGCATCAATGCAAATCGCTGCCAGCTTTTCCGCAAGCATGGCTACCATCACATCAATATGCAGGAAGAACGGATCGAACTGGTAGCCTTTAACTTCCCAGCCCTCTTTTTCCACCCAACTTTTCATCTGCTCAAACCCCTGCGGGCTGGTGCGTTCGCCGGAGTAGCCACACAGAATGACGCCGGGCTCTAACACCATAAAATCACCGCCCTCCAGAGAGCCTGCGGTGATAATGTCGTAAATAGGGATATCCAGCTCTGCATATTTCTTCACTATGGGCGCCCACTCACCACGGCGCCAAGGGCTGAACATCTGAGTCACGATAGGCCCCCAAGGGGTCATTACCGAAGAATCGCGACCGTAAATTTGGTAGGGCAATGTGCTGTCCGCTGGAATTAGGTGCGTTT
Source organism: Microbulbifer maximicatervae (SeqCode) (assembly GCF_052467325.1). Taxonomy (NCBI): domain Bacteria; kingdom Pseudomonadati; phylum Pseudomonadota; class Gammaproteobacteria; order Cellvibrionales; family Microbulbiferaceae; genus Microbulbifer; species Microbulbifer maximicatervae (SeqCode). Next base: position 4,518,555 of record NZ_CP174310.1, on the reverse strand, counting down.
TCACTCCCGCGTGGCGGTAGGCATCGAGCATTTCTCCATGCTGTGCCACTGCCACCTTGTGATCAAACTTCATCCCAAGACGCTCAGCACGTCGTGCACTCGCATTGCCAGTGCGCCAACTGAAGTTATCCACAGGTCCAATTAGAACATCCCGCAGCACACCGTATTCTGAATCCATCCCCCACTCACTCAGGGGGGCCGTACCGCCGTTATCCTGACGGTACTTCAAAGTAAAATTACCCATTCGCCTATATTCCAACTTGTTATCAATTATGCCGAAACAAAGACAGTGCATCGCCTGCAGATCGCAGAAGCACTACCTTAACTGCTACCTATACCAATTCCGCACTGTTTAGCATTGCATGAAGCAACACATTACAACCTGCCTCCAGGTGATCTGGTTCAGCCGACTCCGCCTCATTGTGCGACAGCCCTCCTTTACAGGGCACAAAGATCATAGAGACAGGGGCAACTCGGGAGACGTATACAGAATCGTGCCCAGCACCTGAGACCATCTTGCGATTGCTATACCCCAAGGTCTGCACAGCGCTGCTAACCGAATCAATGCAATGCGTATCAAAGGCGACTGGAGGTGAGTACCACTCTTCGCGGATATCTATTCTGGTACCCGTCTGTTCCTGCACTTTTTCAGCTGCTTTATACAAAGCTTCATGCAGGTGGTTTAGCCCTTCGGGCAAGGGGTGTCGTAGATCCAGTGCCAATACAACCTCTTCGGGAACAGTGTTGCGACTACCCGGCGCCGCCCTTAGATCCCCGCAAGTCATACGTGCATCTTCTGAATACTCTCGAACTTCGCGATACAGGCGCTCACATAAAAGAGACATTGCCTGGACTGGGTCGCGGCGATCCTCCATCGGGGTGGGGCCAGCATGACAAGGCATCCCGTAAAAAGTTACGTCATACCAACGAATGCCCTGCACGCCGGTAACAACACCAATAACTTGATCCTGCTTCTCAAGAATTGGACCCTGCTCGATATGCGCTTCAAATGAAGCCTTAATAACCCTCGGCTGAGCGGGCTCACTACCTAGATAACCGATCCGCTCCAACTCTTCACCGATGGTGATACCCGATTTGTCCGCGCGGCTGTGCCCATACTCCAAGCTAAATTCGCCAGCCCAAACCCCAGAGCCTACCATTGCAGGAGAGAAGCGTGCCCCCTCCTCATTAGTCCATACAACCACCTCTAGCGGGGCCTTGGTCCTGATGCCCTGATCTTCTACAGTGCGCAGAACTTCCAGGCCGGCAAATACGCCATATACACCGTCAAATTTGCCACCCGTGGGTTGGGTATCCAAATGAGAACCAGTCACTACCGCAGGCAAGCTGTTATCTGCTCCCGGTCGACGGGCAAAAATGTTGCCCATCTGGTCCACTCTGACCTCACAGCCTATATCTCGGCACCAGCGCACGAAAAGGTCGCGCCCTGCACGGTCTTCATCTGTCAGTGCTTGTCGATTGCATCCACCCGCTGGGGTCGCACCTATCTCAGCAATTTCCATCAGGCTATTCCAAAGGCGAGAGCCATTGACACGTAGGTTTTGTGCAGGGTTTTCCATTCAAAGAGCTCCGGGCTTTATAATGGGTCTAATATTAATCACTTTGCCGTAATTTTTGTTTTGATCCACACCGGCTAAAGAGAGCATTATTTTGTAACTGGTCAAAACACACTCAGGAAGCAGCTGACTATGACAATAACTTATAGCTCTTACCTAAAAGTAGACGAGCTTTTGCAGTGCCAGAAACCTCTTTCCGATGGCCCCGAGCACGACGAACTACTTTTCATTACTATTCATCAAAGCTACGAGCTCTGGTTCAAGCAAATGTTGCATGAACTGGATTTCCTGGTGCGACTGTTCAATGCAGGGGATCGCAATCGCGCTTTGCATACGCTAAAGCGTGTCGACACGGTTTATCGTACATTGATTCAACAGGTCGATATCCTGGAAACCCTCACCCCACTGGAGTTTATGTCTTTCCGCGATCGGCTATCCACAGCTAGTGGTTTTCAGTCGTACCAATTTCGCGAGTTGGAATTTCTTTATGGAGCCAAGGACCCGAAAAAGCTGGAAAACTATACCCCTGGCTCAGAGCACTACCAGCGCTTGATGAAGCGTCTTGAGGCGCCGACCCTTTGGGATGCTTTCCTAAACTTTTTGGTTCACGAGGGGCATAAGGTACCTATTACTGAGCTTGAAAGGGATTTTAGCCAAGTTGCGGAGCCTTCTTCAGCCGTCCAGAAAATACTGATCGATGTCTATCGAAATGATCCACTGGTAAGTGAAATCTGTGAGGCTTTGGTGGACATCGATACTTCGTTACAACAGTGGCGTTACCGACATGTAAAAATGGTCGAGCGAACAATTGGCAGGAAAATGGGGACTGGTGGATCGAGCGGGGTAGGTTATTTACAGGGAACCCTATTTAGACCGGTTTTCCCCGACCTCTGGGCAATTCGTTCAGAATTCTGATATCGGATTTGATTTGAGGGGTACTTAAGTACCCCCCCAATTTGTGACCAGTTCAAAACCATAATTCACAAATGAAAAAAGCCAGCAATATGCTGGCTTTTTAAGCGCGGGTAACTCACTGGGAACTTAGTCCTCGTAAGGTACCAGGGAGACCTGAATACCCAGGCTCACTTCCTTCGCGGCATCCGCAATCTGTACGTAAGTATCCGCACTAGACTTGTTGTGTGCACGCACAATCACCATTGCCTGCGGGTTCTCCGCATACATCTGGGCGATACGGGCCCGTACAGCACGGCTGTCAATACGGCTGCCATCCGCCATGGTGATTTCATCATTTGCGCTAACCATCAACAGAATATTCTGCTTGGTAGGATCTGGCTCAGCATTGCTGGTCTCATTCGGATCAGGCACATTCACATCCAGCGCCTTCTCTTTAACAAATGAAGCAGTCACGATAAAGAAGATCAACATGATAAACACAACGTCCAACATGGGCGTCAGGTCGATATCTGCCTTTTCTTCTTCTACGGCCTTTCCGCGTCGTCTACTCATAAAACACCGTGCAATTTTCAAATATCAGGGGTGCCGGATTGACCGGTCTAATCTGGTGGGCAAGATTGCCGCGATTTCGCAAGCATTGCAAGTGCGAGCGATAACACAGATAAATAAACTTTTAAAATCAATAAGTTACAGAATCGAGCCAACAGAAAAGATCAAATTTTAAGCAAAAATTCCGACTAACGTCCTGCTAGATAGCTGTGATAGTCAGGCACCTCATGCTCGAAGGATTGGTCCATCAATGGTGACTGTACCACCATATCTGCACTGCTCTGGTTGCAAGCCACTGGGATATTCCACGCTGCAGCAATACGCAGTAGTGCCTTGACGTCTGGGTCATGGGGCATGGGCTCAAAGGGGTCCCAGAAGAATATCAGTAAGTCCACCTGCCCCTCGCTAATCCTCGCTCCGAGCTGCTGATCACCTCCCAGAGGGCCACTTAAGAGCTTTTCGACACTTAAACCCGTCGCATCTTCAATTTTTTCACCAGTAGTCCCCGTAGCCAATAACTGGTGTCGTTTGAGCAGATTGTGATGTCTGAGACACCACTGAATCATGGCGTCTTTACGGTTGTCATGGGCTACCAGAGCCACTCGCTTTGTCGCCGGCAGTGCTTTAGCAATAAATTCCATTTGAACCTCAATATCAAGAGTCTCTTCTATAGTATCTCAAATAAGCACCGACAGATTTGATTTTCCCGTAGGTTTAGTCCCTGTTATCGCAACCCAACTCCTTTATAAAGACTTCCAAAATTACTACAAAACGATTCATTAGATTCGAAGAAGTAATGTGGATTAATTCAAAGACCTCTTTATTCATTGTTATCTAGAGTAAGATCCCCCTGAACACAGCCCCCCTCGCTATAATGCAACAGCAAGAAACCGGACCTTTATAAGGAGTAAGTATGAGCGTAGGAGCCTGGGAGCCACAGGTAAGTGGCCCACAGAATGAAACCAGTGAAGAATTCAACAGGGAGCAGTTGCTCAGACTTATCGAAATTGCAGAGTCAGATAAACCTTTTACAGAATCAGTAGGGGCGTTTGAAAAAGTACCCTCCACACTTATTCGCCTTCCCTTCCAACACTGGATCGAAGAGAGCGAACATTGGAACAGTGCCCAGCTGTGGCAACTGATTCGCTTCTTTACCTTGGCAGAAATGAATCTGCCAGGCTGGGACGCCGGCGCTGAGTCTGCAGTAATTCCCCTCGCCAAAGTACTCAAGCAACGCTCGACGCCATTAACAAAAGAACAACTGTTATGGATTCGCCAGAATTCCAACAATCGTTATTTGCCCTACGGGCCACTATAAAGCTACACGATTGACTCCATATCACCCCAGTGACAGAGATATTCTGTTACTGGGTCAGTCCTCTCCCCCTCTCCCATTGCAAAACTCATAAGGTTGCCTTTGGTAAGAGCAGCCACTCCAAAGCAGAAGCATTGCCCATAAAAATATCATTAAGATTGTTGATCAACGTACGGATAATCAGGACTGCATTCAAATAGCTTCTGGTATTACTTGCCTCTGAATAACTGCCCTCTACTCCTTTTATGACTAGCAGGGATGTCACGTGATAGCAAAACAAATGACTGGAGACCAAGCGCTCGCTTTCTCGGTAATTAAAAAGGCCTCGACTGAAGAGCACAAACTAATACAGTTCCGTCCCATTATATACATGGTTATAACTAGATTTATCACTGGTTTACTTTCCGCCATGTAAAAGTAAACCTCGCAGCAGCAATGGCAGATCCCGGCAGCCAAGCCCCCAAATACCCCAACCGGTTGGTACTTATATACGGGGCACTAGATCCCGTACATGAGTGTGAGTTCTCCCCCAGTTTTTAATTCCTTACTAAATACCAGGGTACGGCAATAGGACTCAAGCTGTCTCTGACATCTTGACACTTGCCAACTTTCCGCAATTTGAATATCACACTTCAATACGCAAGGTTACACAACCAGCTATGGAAGTTGCCTGCTATTTGTCGCAGGCTAAAGCTCGCAGTTAAGTTTTGTTAATCCGGCTCTCTGTTAATTGATGAACAGAAACTATCTGCCACTATCAAAATCCAACTATAAAAGCCAAAACAACTAAACCAACAGGTTCATAAAACTTACAAAATTACTCAACTATTTAACGCCACAGATACTGACTTGATACAAGGAATATTGAAGTTAAAGAATCACCAGTAATGAGTGCTTTCAAGTTCCCAAAAAGATCAAAAACACAGTTCAAACGGCCCCCATTTGAAAAATATGTAAAAAAAAGCCATTTTTTTTACATTAAATAGAAAAAAACCATCTAAAGGACTTGCAATTAGGTATACAAATAAGCTGCAATTAGCGCCGCTAGCTTGGGGGGACTCACTATCAATTGTTTTCTGCCGAAAACATGCATCTTGGACGGTGCCTAATTCCGTTAAAGATGGCTGAGAATAATTGATAGGAATGCCCCCACTTACTAAAACAATTCATTTTGCAGGGATATTTAAATGGCTACTAAAAAAGCTGCTCAAGTCGCTACCAGCGACGTCGCAAAAATGGAAGCGGAGCTACGCTCCCTTACCGCTAAACTGGAAACTGCCCGCCTTAAGCAGGAAAAAGACCTGACTGTCAAAGCCGAGAAATTGGCAAACAGTGCCAAGAAGGCTGCTGCTAAAGCAAAAACTACTCAAGATAAAGTAGCGACTGTTAGAGCTAAGAAAAAGACTGCTGCTCAACAGCAACAGCTGAAAAAAGCACGTGAAGCCGCCGCTGCAGCTAAAACTGCTGCAACTGAAGCCAAAACTGCCGCAACTGAAGCCAAAGATGCACTGGCTGAAATCAAAGCCGCCAACAAGCTGGCTTCTCAGGTAGCTAAGATCGTCGCTAAAGAAGAAGCTGCTGTAGCTAAGAAACTGGCTGCTGCTGAAAAGAAAAAAGCCGCTGCCGAAGCGAAGAAAACTGCTGCTGCCGCTAAAAAAGCCGCTGCTGCTGACAAGAAGAAAGCCACCGCAGCTAAGAAAAAGCCCGGCCGCCCAGCTAAAACTGAAGAAGCCAAGAAGAAGCCTGGTCGTCCCGCTAAGACCGAAGAAGCTAAGAAAAAGCCTGGCCGTCCCAAAAAAGACGCCACTGAAGCCAAAAAGAAGCCCGGTCGCCCAGCAAAAACTGAAGCCGCTAAGAAAAAGCCCGGCCGCCCCAAAAAAGCAGAGACCGCAACCGCCGCAGCAACTGATGCTGCTCCTGTAAAACGCGGTCGTGGCCGCCCACCTAAGGCAGAATCCGCACAAAAGAAGCCCGGTCGCCCAGCAAAAGCGGAAGCCGCTAAGAAAAAGCCAGGGCGCCCCAAAAAAGCAGAAGCCACAGCCGCAGCAGCAACTGAAGCTGCTCCTGTAAAGCGCGGTCGCGGTCGTCCGCCCAAGGCTAAGTAAGCCAGCGCTTAAGTAAAACTGATTTATTCAGTTAGTTTAAACCCTGGCCTCGCCAGGGTTTAAACAGATCTTACTGCATCCGCAAGCCCTTCACCTGATGCTCCTCCCCCAACTCAATAACACAATCTGCCCAACCCGGCATATCCTCTAGTAAGCTCCGCGTCACTCTTTCGTAGTGTTGTACAAACTGAACAATTTGTTGATCTGTCATCCCCATTCCGGAGCGAACCCTGAGTTTATGTTCCTGTAACTTACGCCACTCAACGATACATTCCATACTCGGCGCTTTGAGCATCACCCATACATCGATAAGCGAAAAAAGATCTCGATAAGAACCTTCCAACTGTTGATTAACATAATTTCGCCATTCGCCAGTACTATCTTCCCTGCACTCCAGTTCATTGAGCGGTCCTTCATGCCCTTCTGAAGGCTTGGCCCCTAGGCACCATCCTTCGAAGATAACAACATCAACTTGCCCCTTGAATACGGGCCACAAGTGCTCAGGGATCCGATCATCACGTCCTTTATCAAACCTAGGTAATGCGATAGCGGAATCAGTATTGGCTGCACACAGGGCCTTGAGCGTGCTGATTCCCAAGCCGATATCATGGGTTCCCGGCACACCACGAGTTTCGAGTAAAGGGTGTACCTGTGTAGCCAGCTTGCGGCGCTGTTCCAGCGTTAAATAGATATCATCCAGAGACAAAACACAGCAGCGATAGCCCATCGCCTGGTAAATACATTGCCACACATCTGCCAAGGTCGACTTGCCGGTACCCTGCCCCCCGCTAACCCCAATTAATAATGGATTACTGCGCTTATGGCGAGTCAGTACCCAAACTCCGAGGGGAAGAAAAATTTGTTCGAGTACCTGGAGGAAATCGCATGGTAATTGGTGCTCACGCAACAGCTCCTTAAAAGGCCCCGATAAACTCTCCTTAAGCTGTCCACTACGCTCTAAAACTTCATTCGGCCATTTAGCCTTATTCATAAATTCCCTGCTATAAAAACGGGGGCCTAAGCCCCCGAATTTTGTGATCACTAAGTATGATTACAGTACTTATATAGCCGTCACTAACTCGTTACCGACTCAATAACCCCCTCTGGATTACCCCTCTTCTTGGAGCGGCCCGGTAGTACTAACATAATGGGTGTGACCAATAACGTCAGCAAAGTGGAAAAGGTAAGCCCGTAAACAATTGCACTGGCTAGCTTCACCCAAAAAGAGGCTATCACTCCGTCGACAACAATATTGCGTCCGACCATATCCACACTGACGCCTAGCGCCAGGGGCAACAACCCGAGGATAGTTGTTGCCGTTGTCAAAAAGACCGGTCTCAACCTCTGTGTCGATGCCTTTACTGCTGCTTCCGTTGGCGTGAGGCTCGGCTCATTCATACGCACGAAATTATAGGTATCTATCAGTACAATATTATTGTTCACCACGATTCCAGCCAGCGCCACAATACCCACCCCAGTCATAATCACACTGAAGGTGCTTTGTGTTATTAGCAGACCAAGCATCACCCCCAAAGTGGACATAATCACAGATGAAAGTACCAATAAAGACTGATAGAAACTGTTGAACTGTGTTACCAACAGGATAAACATTAAAAACAGAGCCAGGAGGAAGGCTATGCCGAGGAATTGAAAAGACTCATTCTGCTCCTCATCCGCCCCACGGAATAGCAGCTCAACCCGGTTATCCACCGGATTAGTCTGCAACCACTTCCTTATTTCCTTCACTTTGTCATCCGGCAGAATCCCCTCTTGCGCATCAGCCTTAATTTGCATGCGAGTAATTCCGTCGATTCGCTCAATCTTATCGACCTTGGGCATGGCTTCCGTATGTACGAAACTGCTAATCGGAACGGTACCCTGCACGGTATTAACTTTTAGCTGATCGAGCGCGGCTATGCCTCTGGCACTTCTGGGGTACCTGATACGTATATCTACTTCTTCATCCGTATCATCGGGTCGATATTCTGCAACCCGGACGCCATTGGTAACCAACTGCACCGCCCTGCCAACTTCAGTTAGATCGGCACCATATAGGGCAGCCTTCGCTCGATCGACTTTCACTTCCCACTCGATACCTGGTAGTGGCGCGGTGTTTACAATATCTCGCAACCCGCCAATTTCCTCCATTGCACGGTGCAGCCGCCAGGTTTCCAGCAGTAGCTGCTCATAGTTCTGACTGCGCAACTCCAGAACAATATCCTTGCCTACCGGCGGTCCTCCTTCCATTACATTTGCGGTTACTTTAATTCCAGCAAAATCTGAGGTGCGGGAACGGATATCAGCAAAAATGTCGCGGCTCCGCCGCTCGCGTTCCTCTGCGGGATAAAGCTCCACTAACATATTGGCGATTTGATCTGGGGAACGATCAGAATTTCCAGAAATTCCGCCAGAACCAATAGTAGTGTGAGCTATTCGGACCTCAGGCACACTAAGCACGGCTCTTTCCACTTGCACCACCAGGGCTTTTTTCTCCTCCATGGACAAATTGCCCTGGGCCCTAATTTCTACATTGCCATATTGCTCTTCTGTATCCGTGAAAAATTCAACACCCGCACCAAAATTGACAAAGCCAATAAAGATGGCAACCAGAATGGCAATAGTGGTTAAGAACCCTCCCAGGGGGCGCTGAAGAACCTTCTCAAGAATACGCGCATACCAGCCGGTAATTCCAGGCAGGGCTCGAGGTAAGCCATCCTCTAACTGGCTCAGGTAGTTACGAGTAGAGGCATCCATTGCACTTTTGCCAAACAGTGAACCCAGCACAGGAGCAAAAAACAGGGCGTACAAGAGTGACCCCGCCAATACTGCAAACACTGTAACGGGCAGGTAACGCATGAAGTCTCCCACCACTCCAGGCCACAGCATGATCGGCAAAAATGCCGCAAGGGTAGTCGCCGTTGAGGCAACTACCGGCCAGAACATCCGGCTGACTGATGCAATATAGGACTCCCTTGCTGACAAGCCTTCAGCCATTTTCCGATCGGCAAACTCGGTAATCACAATGGAGCCATCAATTAACATACCGAGGGCCAGCAACATTCCGAACATCACCATAAAGTTAAACGAATAACCCAGATACCAGGTGATGATGGAACCAAACAGTAAAGAGAAGGGCACTCCCAGCCCCACCAGAATTCCCGAGCGAAAGCCGAGCGCGGCAACGACAATAATCATTACCAGTAGCATCGCGGTCAGGATGTTTCCCTGCATCTCACTGACCATATCCCGTGCGAAATCAGATTGGTCAAAAACAAACTCAACCGTAATTCCCTGTGGCAAAACACCAAATTCAGCCTGAACAACTTCCCGGACTCGATCTGCGACATCGACAGAACTGGCATCGTTGCGCTTTTCAACATTAATAGCGAGCCCCGGGCGACCATTGATACTGGTGTAGCTCACTGCATCCTTGAAGGTTCTGCGAATATCTGTAACAGCACCCAAGGTCACAACCCCATCGCGTGACTTCTTGAGCGGAATTTCATAAACATCCTGAGCGGTCTCAATCAACCCAGGGACTTTCACTGAAAAACGGCCCCGATTGGTTTCCAGCTCCCCTGCTGGAATTAACAGATTGTTCCCCAATACCGCGTTGATTAACTCCGCACTGGTGATCTGATAGTGCTCCAGTCGCACCGGATCAATCACTGCCTCAACGACCTCCTCCCTATTACCATGGAGATCTGCGCCGAGCACCTCAGGGATACTCTCTATCTTCCGCTTAAGCAATTCAGCTGAGCGCAGTAAAACCCGTTCATTCACTTGCTCGCCGGATAGGGTAACGACGATGGTGGGGAAAGGTTGAGCGGATACTTCCTCCACAGTGGGTTCGTCGGCATCCCGGGGCAGCTCAGCCCTGGCCCGCTCTACAGCATTGCGAATATCATCGACGGCATCATCTACACCAATGGCAGAATCAAATTCAATCACGATATATGCAAGGGATTCCCGGGCGACAGCAATCACCTCGACGACCCCTTCCACCGCACGAATTTCCTTCTCCAGAGGGCGGACCAGCAGGCGTACACCATCCTCTGGGGAAATTCCCTCGTGAGTGACCTGTACAATTACAAATGGGGGGTTCACCTCAGGGCTTGATTCAATTGTCATCGCTGCCCGAGCAACTATGCCAATTAAAACAATCAGCAGCATCAGGCATATTGTGCTGCGATTTCTCTGAACAGCGCTTTCCAACAGCTTCATCGCGAATCCCCCTCGGGAATCACTGAAGTTTCGGATACCGGAGTCACCTCAGCAGAATCTACCGGGGAAGCTTCCTTCGCTTGGTTCTCCCGGGAAAACTCTTCCCCAGTTTTCAGTATTTCTGCACGAACCAAATCTCCCGTAGTGACATATTCTTGTCCCACGGTAATCAGAGTGACTGTGTCGGGCAGTCCAGAAACCCAGACGCCGCCATCACCATCCCCAACCAATGAAACATTGATAAATTGCACTTGGTTTTTATCATTGAGAGTCCGCACCCCCAATTCACCGCTATCATCCAGCGTGAGTAGAGAGGCATTAATATGGTGGGCCGTAATTTCACCGGTCGGGAGGACCAGCTGACCACTCAAACCTCCAGGAAGTTGATTACCTGGATTATCTACTGCTACCTCCACTCGGTAAGCCCGAGTAATTTCCTGCGCCTGTTGACTGATATAACGGAGGTATCCGTCTACTAACAGCCCTCTTTGTAATTGGGCTCTGGCCGGCCCTCCCTCAACAAGGCTCCCCACTTGATCCTCTGAAACTTCGCCAACAATTAAGATGGGATCCAAGTCAAGAATGGTCGCGCATTCCTCTCCCCGGCGAATAAAATCTCCCAGCTCCACCGCTCGGCTATTCACTACTCCAGCAAATGGTGCACGAATTTGCAGTTTCTCTACCGTCACTTTGGCACGTGTGTACTCCGCCTTGGTTCGGGCAAGCTCAACTTGCTGCTGGGCCATTGCTGTATCCGACTGCAATCCTTTTTTCTTAAGTTTCTCAGCACCGGCAAAGTCTATTTCTGCTTTACGTTTTGCCGCTTCAGCTAATGCCAGTTGCTCAATGCGATCTTCAGCCTCGATTTCGCAAATGACATCCCCTTGTCTAACTGTCTGCCCTTCCGCAACTGGAAGTGCAGCAATAATGCCATCCAGTTCAGCGCGCAGACGTACATGCCGGTTAGCCTCAGTACGCCCATTCACTAGTATCTGAGTGGCGTATGGGCTGGACTCAATGATTTGGGCTTGAATTCGCAATTCAGGCTCTGGCTTCTTGGCAGTTACCTCTTTAGATTCTGACTGCTCATCCTCTGCACCGGAGAATAACTGCCCACTCAGCAGCCATAAAATAGCGATCACCGATACAATAATTGCCATTCGGTAATTGCGCTTCGACCAGATTGATGCCAATACATTCATAACTTACTAAACCTGTTGGGCAATGATGCGCTATCGCAAGAGGAGTCTTAAATCCAATTGAAGGGATCTGCGATAACAACTTGAAGCGAAGCGATTTTTACACAATCACAGCGACTTATAAAAAGCTCCTCTGTGTCCTACTCAAATTTTGTCCACAAATACGTGGTTAATATCAGGCAAATGAAATATACGCGTGATCTATTAATTTAGACTGGAATCAGCAGGTAGTTCACACTCTTTAAGAAAGGTGCACACATGTGCCAATAAAAATAAGTACAGAGAGGAGGGATAGCAGCCAGGAGCGAGAAAATAATTCTCCCGCCCTTGATTTGAGCGGGAAATCTTTACGATAGCATTGATTCCAGAAATCCAAGCATGTCGGATTCATCATCAACCAGCTCGCCAGAACCAAACTCCGCATTCCAGTCCAGAAGAATTTGAGCCAGAGCTTTCGCCTGTTCCGCTAAGGCAAGTAACTCTTCCCGGCTGTTTTTTGGTCCCGTATAAAGCTTCAGCTTCCTATGGCTATTCGCTAACTGATGCCCCGGATACTTGGACCTATAGACCTCAAGCTTCCAGCGCAATGAATGCACCATGTTCCGGTAGAAGACCAGCTTTGCCGGCAACTGTAAAAGTGATAAGTCTTCCAGGTCACCAAACAGCGTACAATCAACGCCCAGAACCTGAGTATCCTGGCTATTATTCGCGGCAAATACATCGGCACTGCGGGGCTCCGCTAATAGCATCGACAAATCACCAAACAACTCTCCCGGGCGTATTACCGCCAAAGGACGCTCATTTCCCGATGCCTCCTCAGCTGAGGGACTACTCACCTTCACATGTAACTCGCCGCGTAGTAAGAAGTAGACCCATTGATCCACATCCCCCGCACGCAGCAGCTGTTCACCCGACTGAAGACTGACCAACCGGGAGCGCTTTAGCAATACATCGTATTGCCACTCACTTGAGGCACGAATATCCCGAAATAGGTGAATGACATTGAGAAGACGATCCACAGCATCCCGTGGATACTCACTAAGAGGTTTAATTTCCATGCACAATTCAAATTTAGTGAAAACTATTCCATTTTCGAGCAAAGAGTGACCTCAGCCACTCTGCAAAGCGCCATTCTAAACGATATCGACCTATCACACCTGTTTATAGGTGTGATAATCGTTTCTTTACAGCCCCATTATCTTGGGCGAATGAGGACAGTCTGTCCCTATCAGGGTTGAACTCCGTTCCAGTTACAGTAGAGTTAAGCGCAGTGGGTAGCACATTGTACTCCCACAAGCTTTGGGCGCGCACTTTTTAATCTGACTTGTGTGCATTGGGGTTGGGGCCCCTGAATTCTTACATAGCGGAACATTTTGCTCTTGCTACTGAGACACCGTAGAACAATGAAATCGATAAAAATTGTCCTCTCTCTTTGGGTGGTTACATTTGCTCTGGCCGCAAAAGCAGCACCACTTTTAAATGGTCTAGCACTAGAAAAGCAGTTTAATAAAGATATTTATATCGCTGCAATTTACTCTGAAAGCCTGACCCGAGACTCCACTACATTACTCGATAACAACATTCCTCGGCGCTTGGAGGTTCGTGTTATCACCAAAAGTCTGCCGGCGCGGCGACTCCGCAATCAATGGATGGAAGCCATTGCCATTAACAACCGGGGCGATACGCTCAGCGGTCAGGCAGAAAACATGGTGACCTTTGCCAATCTGTTTAACGGGCGCTTTGCTCACGGTGATCAATTGAGTATCGAGTTCGCCGCCGATACCGGCTCGACAACAATCTCCCTTAACAGTATTCGCCTTGGAGAGATTGCCGACCCCGATTTCTTCAATACCTTGCTTCGAGCCTGGATTGGTCCTGTCCCCCCATCCACCGACTTCAAAGATGGATTGCTATCAGCAGGCCAAGTCTCGGGCAATCTGGTAACCACTTTCGAGGCCCTCGCCCCGACAAGTGAGCGAGTTGCAGAATTACAGCTCAAGAAAATAAGCCGAGAGGAAGCCGAAACCGCAGCAGTCGAGGAAGCTCCAGCTGAAACCTCAGTACCGAAACCTGCTATTCAAATAGCCGATCTGCCCCCTCCTACGCTAGCCCTTGCGGCAACTGCCCCTGCTGCTGCAGTGCCATCTGGTACAGGAAGTCCTGAAGGGGCAAATGAGCAGAATCCACAACTGGAGGAAGCTGCTCCCACACAGGCTGAGGATGAAGTTGAACTGATTACCCTATCCCCTGAAGGTGGCCCGGCATTAGCTGCCGATACAGAGGATATGATGGAAAATGAGGAAGAAGCTCCACTGACAGCTGATATGATCCTAGCACGTCAAATCTATCATTCCAGCTTACTGCGCCACACCTTCCGTTACATTCGCTACCCCAAAAGGGCCCAAGAACGAGGCCAGGAAGGTAGTGTTCGCTTAAATGTGACGATCGGCTCCCAGGGACAGTTGATAGATATCCAACCGATCCAGGAGTCCCGCTTCTCCAGTCTCAACCGAGAAGCCCAAGCTGCCGTTCGCCGAGCGGAGCCTTACCCTGGTGTACCTATGCAATTAGGTGCTGATAGCTACAATTTTTCAATTCCTATCACATTCCGCTTACCAGACTAGTAAGACACCTAAACTCCAAGCTCTGCTCAACAGGGCTTGGAGAGTTCAACTCACTTCAACACCCCCTATCCCCCGCTAGGCGCAGCCCCCTTGCCCAGGCTCCCCCCTGCTTTTAGTATGCTCTACGGACATTCAGCCAAAAGAGCAAAGATGAAAAAATTACTATTACCACTCGCTATCGCTGGTACCCTGATCGGAGTCCAGGCTCCCCTCTTCGCAGTCGCTCATGACCACACTAACAGTAAAGCTTCCATTGAACAGGTAAAGCTCTCCTCAGGTATTGACCTAAATGCCATGGATACCAGTGTGCGTCCCCAGGACGACTTCTTTGCTTATGTAAATGGCACTTGGCTGAAGAATACTGAGATCCCTGCGGACAAGTCCCGCTGGGGGGGGTTCTCTATTCTGAGAGATCAAAGTACCGAGCAAGTCAAAGCTCTGATTATGGAAGCCAGCCAAGGAGCCAAGGACGCCGATGCCAAGCAAATCGGAGATCTCTACAACAGCTTTATGGATAAAAAGCTGATCGAGAAAAAAGGCCTTTCCGCTGTATCCGGCGAACTCGCCAAAGTCGATGCAATTAAAAACCGCAAGGATCTTACCGATTTCTTCGCCTATGCGGATACCGTCGGCTACGATGTACCATTTGGTGGAAGTATCTGGCAGGACCTGAAACAAGTAGAAAACTACATGACCTTTCTGTGGCAGGCAGGCCTTGGACTCCCTGATCGCGACTACTACTTCGAGGACACTGAGAAGAGTAAGAAACTCCGCGAAGCCTATGTAACCTACCTCACTGATCTTCAAGACCTCGCAGGACTTAAAGAAGCTGACGACTTTGCTAACAAGATCTTCAAACTTGAGGAAAGCTTGGCAAAACACCATCGCAGCCGCGTTGATAACCGAGACCCGGAAAAGTATTACAACAAGAAAACTGTTGCTGAACTTAAAGAGCTAATGCCCGCTGTAAATTGGGACAGCTACCTGGCCAAAGCTCAATTGAAGAAGGCAGATAGTTTTATTGTCGGCCAGCCTGAGTACCTGGAAGCGGCCAATGAGATTATTGCCAATACTGAACTGGCAACCTGGAAGCGCTATCTGAAAGTTAAAGTACTCAATGCAATGGCGCCCTACATGCATGACGAAATCGCACAACTGCGCTTTAACTTCTATGGCACCACTGTTCACGGTATCGAACAGATGGAACCCCGCTGGAAACGCGGCGTGCAATTCGTCAATGGCTCTGTAGGCGAGCTGGTCGGTAAGCGCTATGTAGAAAAACACTTCCCGCCCGAAGCTAAAGAGCGCATGATCGTACTGGTTGACAATCTCAAAGCCGCATATCGCGATTCTATCGAATCCCTCGATTGGATGGGTAAGGATACAAAAAAGCAGGCTCTATTTAAGCTTAACAATTTCACCACCAAAATTGGTTACCCGGATAAATGGCGTGATTATAGTGATTTAACTGTTAGCACCGACGACCTGGTTAGTAATGTACTCGCAGCCAAACTGTTTGAATCCTCTTATGAGCGTAATAAGTTAGGCAAACCTATCGACCGCGGCGAGTGGAGTATGAGCCCACAAACAGTGAACGCTTACTATAACCCAGCCATGAATGAAATTGTGTTTCCCGCAGCCATTCTACAACCACCATTCTTCAATATGAGTGCAGACGATGCAGTCAACTACGGCGGTATCGGCGGTGTGATCGGCCACGAGATTGGGCACGGGTTCGATGATAAAGGCAGTAAATTTGATGGGCGCGGCTATCTCAACAATTGGTGGACCGACTCCGATCGTGACAATTTTGAGCAGCTGACCAGCAAGCTCGTATCTCAGTACAACGCCTACGAGCCGCTTGAGGGTGAGCACATCAACGGCGAGCTGACCCTGGGCGAGAATATTGGCGATTTATCAGGCCTGGGAATTGCCTATAAAGCTTATAAAATGTCTTTAGATGGAGAAGAAGCACCTGTTATTGACGGCTTTACTGGCGATCAAAGGGTATTTATGGGCTGGGCTCAGGTGTGGCGCAGCAAGATGCGCGATAAAGCCCTCAGTGGCCGTTTGAAGGTAGATAGCCACTCCCCCGCTGAATATCGTGTGAAAGGCGTACTGCCAAATATCGATGCTTTCTACGAAGCATTCGATATTAAGGAAGGCGATGGTATGTACCTGCCTGAAGAGGAAAGGGTAACTGTCTGGTAAATCGGTGCCCTCACCTGGCCGCCCATGCGGCCAGGTTTCCCCTCGAACAATTCTACCTCTCCCTCAACAACCCCTAATCTATCGTACCAATGTACCCACTATCACGGGGGATACCTCCCGTCGGCAGTATGACTTACCATTAGCTCACTTAAATAAGAAGAGAGTTGCCAATGGCTAACCAGTCTCAGTTTCATCTTCTCACTAGCCGCCGCTTTTTGCCGTTCTTCTGCACCCAATTCCTGGGCGCCTTCAATGACAATGTCTATAAAAATGCCCTAATTGTCATGATCGCCTTTCGCCTGGTGGAAAGTGAAGCGAACGCACTAATTAATCTGGCTGCTGGTTTGTTTATTCTTCCCTTTTTCTTATTTTCTGCCTCCGCCGGTCAGATCGCAGACAAATACGACAAGGGGAGGTTGATACGCTGGATTAAGCTAGGGGAGATCGGTATCGGTGCACTGGGCGTTTTCGCCCTTTTTAGCGGAAGCAACGCACTCTGTTTAACTGTGCTCTTTCTCCTGGGCATACAGTCCGCCTTTTTTGGCCCGGTGAAGTACGCGATTATCCCTCAACACTTGAAGCGTTCCGAACTGATAGGGGGCAATGCTCTGGTGGAAATGGGGACATTTGTGGCCATTTTGACGGGAACAATTGTCGGTAGCCTACTTGCGGGCCTCTCAGGCCAAGGTCAGCAGGGAATCCTTTACTTAGGCCTGGTAATTATGGGCGCAGCTACCCTGGGATATCTGGCCAGCCGCTCAATCCCCACAGCGCCAGCCCCCACACCCAATCTCAAAATAAACCCTAACCCCATTACTCAAACCCATAAAATACTCCGTGCCAGCGCGAATACTCCCTCAATTTTCTACTCCATTATTGGAATATCTTGGTTTTGGTTAATGGGGGCCGCGTATCTGACACAAATTCCCAGTTTTACCAAGAATGTCCTAGGTGGCAGTGAATCAGTGGTTACATTGCTGCTCTGCAGTTTTACCATTGGTATTGCCATTGGGTCTTTAATCTGCGAGCGCCTATCCAGTGGATTTATTGAACTTGGCTTAGTGCCTGTTGGCGCGGCTGGCCTAACCATAAGTGGCATTGCTCTGGGTATTGTCGGGGGGAACTTCACCGAACTCCACGAAGCCAGCTTTACCGCATTTCTAGGTACTGACGGTGCATTCTCTATTCTCAGTTGCTTGGTGCTACTGGGCATATTTGGTGGCCTCTACATAGTCCCTCTCTACACCATGATTCAGGACCGTTCTGATCCGGCAATTCGTGCACAAATTATCTCTGTAAACAATATATTGAACGCCCTCTTTATGGTGGTTTCGGCTCTGCTTGGAATTATGTTCCTCAATATATTGGGCGCGACCATTCCACAGTTCTTTCTTGTTATTGCACTTATGAATGCAGCTGTCGCCATCTTTGTGTTCGCCAAAGTGCCAGAATTTGCTATGCGATTTTTGATCTGGGCCCTTTCCCACACTATGTATCGGGTAAAGCACCAGGGACTTGAACAGATACCTGCAGAGGGACCAGCCTTAATCGCTTGTAATCATGTGAGTTATGTCGACGCACTACTACTCGCTGGTGCTGTCCGCCGCCCTATCCGCTTTATTATGTATAAGCCGATCTATGAAATCCCAATTTTGCACTTCGTCTTCAAAACAGGCAGGGCAATTCCAATTTGCTCCAAGCAGAAAGACCCTGAAGGGTATGAACAGGCTTTTCAAGCCATTGAGGAAGGGCTAAAAGATGGAGATCTTCTCTGTATATTCCCCGAAGGCCAGTTGACTAAAGACGGAGAACTACAGCCATTTAAAGCCGGCATAGAAAAAATTCTGGAGAGAACCCCCGTCCCTGTAATTCCTATGGCCCTCCAAGGTCTCTGGGGAAGCTTTTTCAGCCATAAAGACGGCCATGCTTTCACTACATTGCCCAAGCGCTTTTGGTCGCGGGTGAGCGTCGTTGCCGGCAGGCCTGTCGAAGCAGCCGGTGCCAAGGCAGAGGCTCTATACCGCCAGGTGCTGGGCTTGCGCGGAGAGAAACGCTAGCCGCCCCTTTTTCTTGACCAACAAGGGTATGTGCCTACTTCACTGGTAGGCACATAAATTCTTCTCCTGCCCCACAACGCCAGCCCCCTCCTTAAATCATTCCGATCACCTATTCTGATAGCGAGAATAGAAATACATAGCTGCTAAGGGCGGCATAGGGACGAAGGCCTAACCATGGCGCAAAGCAACCAGTTCAAGCTCCTCGCCAGTCGCCGCTTTATGCCACTGTTTCTCTCACTATTAGGTAGTGTTTTTAACGACAATCTATTCAAAAACTCCCTGCTAGTCTTACTGGCATTTCATTTAGCCAAAGCAGAAGCCAATACACTGATTAACCTCGCCAGTAGCCTCTATTTCATACCGTATTTTCTATTTTCACTCACCGCTGGACAATTGGCTGATAAGTATGAAAAGGGTCGGGTCATCAGAATTATTAAAGCCATCGAAATACTAATCGGTGTCCTCGGGGCCGTTGCACTACTCACTGACAACCAAGTTTTAAGTTTTATCGTATTAATACTTTTTGCCACCCACACAGCTTTCTTTAGCCCTGTCAGATATGCCATCTTACCGCAGCACCTAAAACAGTCAGAATTGCTTGGAGGCAATGGCTTAGCCCAGGTTGCATCCTTTTCCGGAGTGCTTATTGGAACAATTGTCGGCACCCTTCTCGCCGGTGATGTGGGCCAGGGAAAACCAGGGCTTTTATATCTGAGCCTGGTGATGGTCACTGTCGCTGTACTTGGCTATCTCGCCAGTAGGGCAATCCCCCCCGCTCCTTCCTCAGCCCCCAATTTGAAAATAGATTGGAACCCCATCAGCCAAACCCTGAGAATTATGCGGGAAGTGATTAAAACACCCACAGTTTTTTACGCAATTATTGCAAACTCCTGGTTCTGGTTATTTAGCACGGCATATCTAACCCAGGTTCCCAGTTTTGTAAGAAATGTGCTTGGCGCCAGTGAACCAATAATCACGATACTACTCTGCTGCCTAACTGTTGGCGTTGCTGTAGGCTCACTAATGTGTGAAAGCTTGTCTCGCGGGCGTATTGAACTGGGCTTGGTGGCAGCCGGCGGGCTGGGAATGACTGTGGCGGGACTTTGGTTGGGCATCCTATCGGGAAACTATCAGATGCTCTCCAACGCATCCCTTAGCCAATTTCTACAGAGTGACGGTGGACTGAGCATCTTATTTATCACGACTTTTATCGGCGTTGCCGCTGGTATTTTTATCGTACCGCTATACGCCATTATTCAGGAAAGGACAGCAGAACAAATTCGCGCGCAGGTTATCTCTGTCAATAATGTCCTTAATGCCGTATTTGTAGTCATTATTTCTTTTTCTATTATTGGGTTACTCGGGCCTGCGGGAATGACAATTCCCCAAATATTTTCTCTGCTGGCCGTACTAAATTTCGCCCTTTTAGTACTCCTACTTTTTCGAATGCCGGTAATGTTATTCGATACCCTTACTTGGCTAACCTATATCCTGCCCAGGCGCACAAAATATGAGAGACTTGAGCAAATCCCCACCGAAGGCTCAGCACTTCTACTTGCCCGTTACTCTAACCTGCTAACACCATTTATTATTAGCGGAGCAACACAACGCAAGATTCGCTTTATCCCCAGCGACGCCATTATTAACAGCCCAAGGCTTCATGCACTTTTACGAAAAAGTGACTATTTCCCAAAAAACTACTATGAAAACGAAGCTTCAGAACTCAAGAGAAAGCACATTGCCATTCAAGAAGCGGAGGCCAACAGGGATCTTCTGTGTATTTTGATTGAAGAAAGCAACAGGAAAGAGATTGCGGAGCTAGTCACGCTACTCAAGGAGAGTTTTCAAGGCACATCATTGCCTCTTATCCCGGTATCACTCCAAAGTTCGTTTGGCCATAAACGAAACCTGAAGAGAATAGTGCAGGTTGGCAGCTCAATACCGCTTGCAGAAATTTCTCCAGAACGGCTATCCGATATCCTCAAGGGTGGCGAATAAAGAGGAGAAAAAAGGGATAAACAGGAGGCAGGCTATCAAAAATAGGGTACCCACAAGTTGCGAGTACCCGAAGTCCGCTTAGGCCGCTTTCGCAGAACTGGAATCTGAGCGGTTGCCTTTCAGCAACAACCACAGAGCAGCAACCAGTATCGCCCCCTGAACACCAACGCCTTGCCAAGTTGGGTTAATGCCCAGCCAGTCAAAACTGAGGTTTACCGGCAGCGGAGAAATTGCAATCCACGCCGCTTCTTGCAGTGCGGAGACTGCCTTGCCGGCAAGTACGAATGATAATAAAAGCAGCAAATAGGTCGTCATAGAGAAGAACTTGCCAATAGGCAGACGCACGGAGAAGCGCACAAAAGTAACACCCAATACAACCAGCAATACCGCACCAGCAGCGAGGCCACCCCACAGGGCGCTGTACTGGCTGGAAGCAGTTTGTACCAGTAAAGCTTGGTAGAAGAGGATGGTTTCAAAGATTTCGCGATATACGGCGACAAATGAGAGCCCGGTGATGCCCCACAGGGCGCCAGCGCTAAGGCTGCGGTTGATGCTGTTCTGGATATATTGCTGCCACTGATCGGCCTGTGTTTTACTGTGCATCCAGAAACCTACATAGAAAAGCACAATAGCAGCTAGAAGCGCTGCGACTCCTTCCATAACCTCCCGGCTGGCGCCACTGATGGAAACCAAACTCTGCGCGGCAATCCAAGTAACAACACCTGTGACCGCGGCGCTGATCCAACCGAAGTGTACAAATTTCAACGCATCGCGGCGACCGGTTTTGACCAGGATGGTTGTCAGTGCAATCACAACCAGCAGCGCCTCGAGGCCTTCGCGCAAAAGAATCAGCAAGCTTTCAATGAACAGTATACCCGCAGAGAGAGTTGTCTCCTGCATTAAAGATTCGGCGCGCCCGAGTTGCTCAAGAATTACCTGTACCTGAGCCCCGACTTGCTCGGGGTTACTATCGGCATTCAGTTGACTGCGCAGCCCCAGCAGCTCCCGCTCAGTGGCTTTACGCAGATCGGCATCGAGGGAATCCAGAGAACTCTCCGCCATCTCAAAACCGTCCAGGTAGGCACTAATAGCTAGGGTGCGGGCGTGATCGTAGTTACCTTCCTGGTAGGCCACCAGGGACTTTTCCAGTTGCGCACGGGCTATCTCAATCGGCTGGGTGCCGAGGCTCTCTTCACCAGCAAAGAAGGGTGTGGGGTCGGCACGCAGGGAGCCAACTGCCGCGCCGGACAGTTCCGGGCGATCACTCTGCAGCACATTGGGGCTGTACATCACTATATCCTGCAAGCTCGGCTCAGCGCCTTCGCCCTCCCCCACTTCACCTTGGAAAGCCAGGCCGCCAACATAAAATGCCAGGGACCAGCGCTGCTGCTCATTCAGGTTTTTGAAGGCGGTCATTGCAGTGCCATCGATACCGTTACTGATAGCATCGTAAAGGCCCAACAGGGAGCGATTTTCAGCGCGCTCCAACTCGTAGAAGTTTGTAGGCGCCGGCTCCAACTGTGCCGCTAAGGGGCCATCCCCTCTACCCTCAATACCATGGCAGGTAACACACTGCGCCTGGTAGATAGCGCGACTCTCATCCACATTCAGCAATGCAGTGGGCAAAGATAGCTCGGGGGCGATAGATAGTAGCCCCTGACGCAACTTGGCGGTATGCGCTTGCACTTCCTGCACATTGGCCTTGCGGAGAATCGCCGCTTGCAACGCATCCGCCTCGGTGCGGATCATCGCCGCTTCGGGCGACTCTTGCAGTTGTGCGCCGCGATCGATCAGTACCGAGGCGAACTCCTGCATCTCTGCAAACTCATCGTCACTAATGATCTCCCCGTCTGCCACCGCTTCCGGGTAATCCACACCGATGTACTCTGCCATCTGCATCAGCTGGCGCAATTCCTGCTCTGAAAGACCGGAGGCCTGGGCTTGGACGGGTAGAACCGTAATGGCCAGTAGCGCCACTAGCAGGCGGGCCAAGTGTAAGGTGAGGCGCATGGAGAATCCTTTACTGTTATTGCAAAAGGGTTTTATCAATCTGGCGCATAATATAATTGGTAATCATTCTCACAATAAAGCCTGCAAAAGGGCTACTCCCAAATAAAGCGGTTGCAAAAAAGATTGTGCACAACTAAATTTAGCAAAATACAAACCGTCGAGGCTCTCCCAATGACCGATCTCTACTCAATTCCTGTGCAAACCGCTGATGGGCAAAAGACCACTCTGGCCGATTACAAAGACAAGGTGGTGCTAGTTGTTAACACGGCCAGTAAATGTGGCTTCACCAAGCAATATGCGGGCCTTGAGGATTTATATAAAAAATACAAAGACCGTGGATTTACCGTCTTGGGCTTTCCCTGCAATCAATTTGGCAAGCAGGAACCCGGTAGCGATGAGGAAATTCAGGAGTTTTGTGAACTGAACTTTGGAGTCAGCTTCCCCGTCTACGCCAAGCTGGACGTCAATGGCGATGAAGCTCACCCGCTGTTTGTGGAGCTCAAGAAACGTGCGCCGGGCCTATTGGGAACCGAGGGCATTAAGTGGAATTTCACGAAGTTCTTGATCGGCAAGAATGGCGAGAATGTTAAACGCTACGCGCCGAAGGATGCACCAGCATCCCTGGAGACAGAAATCGAGCGCATGCTCTGATGGTTGTCTGTGATGACGATTCCGGCGAGCTGGCACTGAACCGCCAGCTATGTTTTGCCCTCTACGCCGCATCCCGAGCAATGACCCGCGCCTACCAGCCGATGCTAAAGGAATTGGGGATCACCTATCCGCAATATCTGGTTTTAATGGTTCTGTGGGAGTGGGCCAACACCAAGGCGCCATCGGAAGAAGAGCAGAGCGTCAGTGCACTGGGGCAGAGGCTGATGCTGGATTCCGGCACCTTGACCCCGCTGCTCAAGCGGATGGAGCAAAACGGCCTGGTCAAGCGTCGCCGCAGCAATCTGGATGAACGGATAACCCTGATCACTGTGACAAAGGAAGGCCTTGCCCTTAAACCAAGAGCCAGAGAGTGGGTGACAGCACAGCTGGACAACAGCCGTATCAGCCGCAGCGAGGTAGAGCAACTACACGGAGACTTGTGGCAGTTTCTGCATAAATTGACCGATACCGCCCCTTAAGAGCGGGCCCCATTGAAAGCTCCAGTGGGGCCGCCCACCAAAGCAAGGATAAAAACATCAAAAACCCGACATAAATGAAAATAATATAACAAAATAGGAAAATTAAACGCCAATATTAGGATCAGCATTGACCTTTAACTTGATTACACTTCATAATGCCCTGAATCCGACCTAACGCGGAAACTGTTGTATATGAAGACTCCATTTATCACTCAGCGCCAGTCTTTTCTTGCCCTAGCTTTCTCGCTACGACTGCCCCTGCGCGGCATATAATTTTTCTCCCCCCCACCCCCAACAGAATTCCAAACTTTATTTGAGCGATGCATAGACAGCGGCAAGGCCCCCTGTTTAGCCTCAAAGCAAATAAGGAGAACAAACGAAAATGAGCACTAAAAAAGATAAGTTAGTCATTTTTGATACCACTCTGCGCGATGGTGAGCAGAGTCCTGGCGCCTCTATGACGAGAGAGGAAAAAATTCGCATCGCCCGCATGCTTGAGAGAATGCGTGTCGATGTCATTGAGGCTGGATTCGCGATTGCCAGTCCCGGAGACTTCGAGTCGGTCAAGGCCGTCGCTGAAGCCGTTACCGAATCACGGGTTTGCAGCCTTGCCCGAGCGGTCAATGCCGATATCGTGCGCGCTGGCGAAGCCCTGAAGAATGCCAACGCCTCGCGTATCCACACATTTATTGCCACTTCTCCAATCCATATGAAATACAAGCTGCAAATGGAACCGGAAGCGGTGTTGCAGCAGGCAGTGAAAGCGGTTCAAACAGCGCGCAACTTTACTGACGATGTGGAATTCTCCCTTGAGGATGGCAGCCGCTCCGAGCCGGAATTTATGTATCGCATCATCGAAGCGGTTATTGCGGCAGGAGCCGGCACTATCAATATTCCCGACACCGTTGGTTACGGAGAGCCGGAAGAATATGGGGCTATGTTCCGCCGCGTTATCGAAAACGTTCCCAACTCCGACAAAGCCATCTTTTCGACCCACTGTCACAACGACCTGGGCCTCGCCGTTGCCAACTCCCTGTCGGCCGTGATGAACGGTGTGCGCCAAGTGGAATGCACCATCAATGGCTTGGGAGAGCGCGCCGGTAATGCCTCCCTGGAAGAAATCGTTATGGCAGTACAAACCCGCCAGGATCTCTACCCGGTAGAAACAGGGCTGGATACCAGCCACATCGTGCCCACTTCGAGAATGGTGTCGTCGATTACCGGCTTCCCGGTACAGCCCAACAAGGCCATTGTCGGTGCTAATGCCTTTGCCCATGAATCCGGTATTCACCAGGATGGTGTTCTGAAACACCGCGAGACCTACGAAATCATGCGCGCTGAAGATGTAGGCTGGGGTCAAAACCGTCTGGTTCTCGGTAAACACTCCGGCCGGGCTGCTGTCCGCGCCCGCTACGAAGAGCTGGGGGTAGAATTCGCCGATACCGAAGAATTCCAGCAGGTATTTGCCCGCTTTAAAGACCTCGCCGACAAGAAACATGAGATCTTTGACGAAGATCTGCAGTCTCTGGTGAGCGGAGGCGAATCCCCAGTGGAACGGTTCCAACTGAGCGACCTGGATGTGCGCACCAAAATCGGTTCAGCCCCCCAGGCCTTTGTCAGCCTCACCATTGACGGAGAACTCCGGCAGACTGAAGCCAGCGGTGGCGGCCCCGTAGATGCCACCTTCAAAGCTATTGAACAGCTGGTAAACAGTGGCGCCGATTTAAAACTGTATTCTGTAAATGCGGTCACCCAGGGAACAGACTCCCAAGGGTCCGTTACAGTGCGCCTGGAAAAGGACGGCCGCCTGGTCAATGGCGTTGGCGCGGATACGGATATCCTGATTGCTTCAGCACAAGCCTACATGGATGCGTTAAACTTGCTCGCCAGCAGTGAGAGTAAGAAACAGGGCGTATAAGTGAACGAGCTTCAGCGAGCGGAATATTTATCAGTACTTGGGGTTCCAAGCTATGTGCCCCGATTCGTATTGCCGCTCGCACCCGATCCTCGCCAGGCCGAACTGCCTCCCGCCGAAGAGGCTCCTGGGACTCAGCAGCCTCCGGTTGCAAGTGGAATAGCTCAAAATCCACTGCCCCACTCAGCAGATCAGATAATTACCCAGCCGGTGCAGAGTCTGGAGCGCAACGCCCGTGTGCTAGATGAAATAAGCGCTCTCACCGACCAGACAAAACGCCCACAAGAGACGGTGGCAGTGACACCGGCTCCTGTTGCCCCCCCCCAGCACAATGTTAAGCCTTTTGTTTTGAACTGCTGGCGTATTGGGGAAGAACTCCTGGCCGTGGACAGCCACGAGCCCGGTGCAGCTCTCCCCCTGGAAGCCCTGTTCAACAATATTCTCCGCGCCTTGCACTGGCACCAGCTCCCCCGGCAACAGGAACGCCTGCAATGGCCTTTAACAGAAAATCGCTTTGGTCCAGCCGAAGACGCCTCACAGGCTCGCGATACATTCTCCAGCTGGTTAGAGGCCTCTTATTCTCGCATGCCGGTTAAATCCATCTGGCTGATGGGTAGTGAGGCTCAAGATTTTTGCACTCCAATCCCTTTGGAAAGCCAGGTTGTCGAATGGCAGAGGGCCCGCTTAATTAGTACGCCCAGCCTCTCGCAACTATTGCGAGCCCCCGAACTTAAACGCCCCCTGTGGAATCTGTTGCGCACTAGTTATCCGACTGAAACCCGCGCAGAATGACCAATTTAAATTACACTGAGCTACAGTTGCGCTCCGCCGTTGCCGACGACTGTGCATCTCTGGCCCAGTTGGCAAAAAGTGCCCACAGTCATCCGTGGAGTGAAGCCCAATACCAGCAGAGTCTCAGCGCTGGCCACTACTGCTGGGTCCTGATCCAAGGCGATGACATTATCGCCTGTTGCGTGATCAGTAGTCTGTTTAACCAAGCAGAAATCCTGGATATTGCCGTATCCCCAGCGCGACGCCGACAGGGCCTCGCTGAGGCACTACTAAACAGCGTGAAAACGGAATTGCCCAGCGAAATTGAACGAGTTTTGCTCGAGGTGCGGGTATCCAATCTCGCTGCGCGCTCCCTCTATCGCAAACTGGGTTTCTCTGAAGACGGGATACGCAAAAATTATTACCCCGCGCAAAACGGCATGCGCGAGGACGCTGTACTCATGAGTCTCGCTCTGAATGACACTCAGTCGTAGAATGAGCCTCTCATTCGGAATTCCCGCCTTACCGACAAGGCCTTGAACGGCAGGCAACCACTCCTGCTCTGTAACACTATTCCCGACTTCCCAACCCCCTCGTTGGATTGACAAGAGTTATACATGTCTCTATCAAAAAGCAGCCCATCACTGCTGGAAGGCTCAGTTTCCAGTCACTTACAGAGACTGGCGCTACCCATGGTCTGGGGAATTCTCGCCGCCATGTCCTTTAATATCGCTGATACCTATTTTGTCTCCCAGCTGGGCGATGGCCCCCTGGCAGCGATGAGTTTTACCTTTCCGGTAGTGATGGCCATAAACAGCTTTGCTATCGGCCTCGGCGCAGGTACCTCTTCGGCTGTGGCCCGGGTTTACGGCGCAGGGGATATAAAGAACGTTCGCCGCCTGGTAACTGACGCATCTGTACTGGCACTGCTGATTGCTATTGTGATTACTGCAATCGGCCTGGCCACCATGCGCCCTCTATTTGAGCTGCTGGGCGCCGGCCCCGATATGCTTCCGCTTATTGCCGATTACATGATCCCCTGGTATCTGGGAACCATCTTTGTCATTGTCCCGACCGTCGCGCTCGCTGCTCTTCGCGCCATTGGTAACAGCGCGGTAACCGGCCGTATTATGGTGGCGGTAGCCCTACTGAACCTGATTCTCGACCCCATTTTGATTTTTGGGCTTTTCGGCTTTCCCCGGCTTGAGCTCCAGGGAGCAGCTATCGCTACGATTATCGTGCGCGCCCTGAGCTTTATTGCTGCACTTTACTTCATCATCAAAAAAGAACACCTAATGACAGCCCCACAATGGCGGCTGAGCGGCCTACTCGAATCCTGGCGCAAAGTGTTGGCTGTCGGGCTTCCCGCTGTGCTCACCAATGTCATTATTCCCGTATCCGGAGGTGTTGTCGTTGCACTCGTTGCCGTGCACGGCGAAGATGCCGTCGCAGGCCTGGGAGTCGCACTCCGAGTAGAACCCCTGGCACTCATTGTGTTTTACGCACTTTCCTCTGTGGTCGGCCCCTTTATGGGACAGAACGCCGGGGCGGAAAAGACCGACCGCCTGCGGGAAACCGTGAGCGTACTGGCAAGATTCTGCCTGGTATTTGGAGCGGGACTGGCGGTGCTTCTCTACTTTGTTGCAGAACCTATCGTAAGTCTGTTCAGTGATTCCACTGAAGTTCTCGCCGTCGCTGTTGCCTACCTGACCCTGGTACCTCTCAGCTATGCCGGCTACGGCTTTGTGATGTCTGCCAATGCCGCATTCAATGGACTCGGGAAACCGCTGCCTGCAACTGTTATTTCTTTCCTGCGGGTACTGGGCCTCTACCTGCCCCTAGCCTGGATTGGAAACAGCCTGTGGGGCATGACCGGCCTGTTTGTCGCTACAGCAGCATCAAACCTGATTCTCGGCTTTGTTTCCTGGTGGTGGCTGCGCCGCGATACGCACCAGCGCACAGCAGAGACAACAACCAGCCCCGAGCTGTCAACCAACTGATCAATCTATGGGCCGAATCACTCCTGATTGGGCCCATATCTATCCACCCCCCCCAAAAAAACACAACACAAGGAAATCAGTGCCTTAACGGGCAGCGTACACATTACTTCCCATTTTTGCCGATAACTTCAAATTCCTCCAAACCCCGGCAGACAGCAGCATAGCCCGCCTTCTTCTCTTACTACGAAACATGGATGGTGATTCGATGAGGCTTCAGGAGAGTTTCCCCTTTCAAACCCGTACCCTATTAATCAGCGCACTGACAATACTTCTGGTTTGTACACCATTAACAGGGTGCGACAACGACGATTCAGACCCACCTCCATCAGACGACGATACTGGCGATGACAGCAGCCCCTGGGTGCTAAATACCGACGATGAACGGGCGCCTTACATCTATGAGAGCAATAGTAATGAGCAGGTCCTGGTCAATGTGCAAAGCATCGAAACTGTTACTGTCGACGGCAGGGAATACAGTCAAGTCACTGCATCCGGCATCCCGGATTATGAAATTGAAATCACCACCGCTATTTACAACGAGCTAATCAATCGCCCCAAGGCAAACACCGACTTTGTCTATGGCAGCCCCACAGTACAAATTGGCGATATCGTGAGTTTTGGCCAGGATATCGGCTTTAGCAGTAATCCAAATACCTGCTACGCCGAAGCAGGGTTTGGGTTTTGGCCGCCGGGCCCGGTCTGCCCAGAAAATGTTTCCCACAACAGCTATTTTCCAACTGAGCCAGAGGTCTCGGAAGAAGACTGTGAGAGTGGACTCGGACCGCAGGGTTATTGGGTCAACGGAACCTCTATCTACCAGTGGAGCGATGGACAGTCTGTGAATGGTACCTGGCACACTTTGGCACCTGTCGCTGAGATGTACGATGTTGATATTTGTGGTGGACACGCTGCCCGGGGAGACTATCACCACCACTTCTACAGCGATTGCCTGGCCGACTTGGTTGGAGATACTGGAGATAGCCACTCCCCCGTCTACGGGTTTACCGCCGATGGCTATCCCATTTATGGCCCTTGGGAGGCCGATGGTGTACTGGCAATAAGTAGCTGGGTCACTAGAGACTATGACGATGCCGACTCTAATAGCGGCTGCGGGATTACAGGCGAGCGCCGTTGTTTACTGGTAGATGAATACGATTTATCACAGGGCACAAATTCACTTGCCCAATCCGGCCCCAGTACCAGCGATACATTTACGTCCCTATCAGGCAACCTTTTTCAAACCACCAGCGGTTTTTTTTACGAAGACTATTACTGGGACTCCAATTTGACCGACCAGGAAGGCGCTTATCTGGATCAATACAATGGGCACAGTGACAGCGAACGTGGTTATCACTACCACCTAACGGTAGAGCTGAATGATGAAGGGCAGCTGACACCATCATTCCCCTATACCTTTGGGCCCCGCTTTTACGGCAAACTCGATGACCAGACAATTGTGAATGTTTGCTCCGATGAAGTCGGGGGAGGTTTTCCCCCTGGCCCACCGCCCATGTAGCTAGGCCAGAAAGAAAGCAGCTATTTACTACATTTTGTTTCGGTCCGGAATAGATCAACAATTTCAGACCGAAACACACTCCCCCGATAAATTTCCAAAAGCCAATAGGGAACCAATCAGTCAGCTAAAATCTCATTGAGAATTATATTCTCTCCAAGAAAATAAAAATAAAAAATTATAACCCTAAAAGAAACGATTAAATAACCTAGTTTTTGCCTTTTATCGCTAAAAAAAAATCCATACTTATGACTTTACGCACAAAGTAAAAAAAAGGTCCAAGAAATTTATCACACCGCAAATCAGGTCAATATTTGTCCACATTTTCTCCACTTTTATACGCTAATTTCAGACTCACCCCCCTCCTAATTCACGGTGTGATATGAAATTAACGGAAATTTTTCAAAGGGATCGACAGTCCATTTTGCCCTATGCAATATCTTTGGTACTGCTTTCCGGTGCACTGCAGGCATGTGGTGGAGGCAGCAGCTCTTCATCTGACTCATCAGACACTACAGCGGAAGACAGTAGCAGTGATTCAGATTCCAGTAGCGATGACGGCTCGTCAGATGATAGTGGCAGCTCAGACTCAAGCGCCGACAGCGGGGTTTGGATTTTAAATACTGATGATGAGCGCGCACCCTATACCTATGAAACTAACAGCAATGAACAAGTATTGGTAAATGTTCAAAGCGTTGAATCTGAAACTGTCGACGGTAAAGAATATACTGTTGTTTCTGCAACTGGCATTCCAAATTACACTATCGAAATTACACAAACCGTTCTCGATGCTCTACTGGAACGCCCAAAAGCATCTTCTGATTTTCTAACAGGCAGCCCCTACGTAAGCGTCGGAGATATTGTCAGTTTTGGTCAGGATATTGGTTACCAAAGTAATTCTTCTTGTGGCGCTGAAGCTGGCTATGGCTTTTGGCCGCCTGGGCCCGTTTGCCCTGAAAATGTTTCCCACGTTGGTTATTTTCCTGTTGACCCTGAACCCGCAACTGATAGTTGCGAAACCGGTTTAGGCGTACAAGGTTATTGGGTAAACGGAACCTCTATTTATCAATGGAGTGACGGGATGAGTGTTGATAATACATGGCATACACTCGCCCCCCTCGCTGAAGCCTACGATGTTGATATTTGCGGTGGCCATGCGGCAAACGGCGATTATCATCACCACTTTTACAGTGAATGTCTCGCAGAAATGGTCGGCGATATTGGTGACGACCACTCTCCAATTTATGGCTACACTGCCGATGGCTATGCAATTTACGGCCCCTGGGAAAGTGAAGGTGAATTGGCGGAAAGTAGTTGGGCTATTCGCGATTACGACGATACCTCATCCGAAAGTGGCTGTGGTGTTGCCGGCGAACGCAGCTGTTTATTAGTCGATGAATACGATATTTCCCAAGGTGTAGAAACCACTTCTAATACTGGCCCAACCACCAGCGATTCATATACCTCGGCCTCTGGAAATGAATTTGAAACAACTGCTGGTTTTTTCTATGAAGATTATTATTGGGATGAAGAACTTACGGCCCAAGGTGGAGTCTATTTAGATCAGTACAATGGCCATTCGGATGATGAGCGAGGATACCATTATCACCTTACGGTCACTGTCGATAGCGATGGACAATTAATCCCCGCCTTTCCCTTCACTTTTGGACCGCGTTTTTACGGAAAATTGGACGACCAAACTGTTGTCAGCCGATGCTCAACAACCGTAGGGCGGTAACCAATAAAGATAAATTGAGGTAACCTTCTCGTGAAAATTAACGGGTACTTTCTTGCCGGCTCATTAGTCTGGCTATCTGCAGCCACTGTTGTGGCTCAACCTAATCCCAGCTCGGGGCATAACAACGATCAACGTTCGGTTAGGGAAGTACCTGTTCGTAATAGCAACGGAAGAAACTGGCAAAATAATAATTCGGAAAACACTAGAAATAACAATGCAGATTCCTCCACCAACTCAAACGACGATGTAGCAGAGGAAGAAAACTCAACAGATACTACAGTAGATGATTCATCAGAAACGTCTATCGATGAAACAGAAGATACATCTGGTAATAATGGGGACTCATCTACGGACGTAAACGAAGACAATTCCGACTCCTCAGATAACTCCACCATTTCAGACGACGAGGAAAATTCAACAACAGGCGACTCAGACATTACTTGGATTGTCAATTCAACGGACGAACGTGCGCCCTATATTTACGAAAATAACAGTAATCAGCAGGTACTGGTTAACGTGCAAAGTGTTGAGCCTGTGACCGTTGCCGGAAAAGAATATACCCGTATATCAGCTACCGGTATCCCGGACTATCAAATTGAAATAACACAGGAAATATTAGACGCACTCATTAACCGCCCAAAAGCCTCTTCAGATTTTGTCAGTGGCTACCCTCAGGTGCAGGCAGGTGAGGTTGTTAGCTTTGGCCAGGACATCGGCTATCGCAGTAATTCCAGCTGCGGCTCTGAGGCAGGTTACGGTTTCTGGCCCCCCGGCCCCGTCTGTCCCGAAAACGTTTCCCATGTAGGCTATATTCCTGCTGAACCAGAAGCATCCACAGACAACTGTGAAACTGGGCTTGGCGTACAGGGCTACTGGGTAAATGGGACCTCTATTTACCAGTGGAGTGACGGGCAGTCTGTAAATAATACATGGCACACCCTGGCCCCCATGGCAGAAGTTTATGACGTGGATATCTGTGGTGGCCATGCGGCCAACGGCGATTACCACCATCACTTTTACAGTGACTGTCTAGCTGAAATTGCCGGAGATACCGCAGATGGCCACTCTCCAATTTACGGCTACACTGCCGATGGATACGCAATTTATGGCCCTTGGGAAGACACAGGTGTTCTAGCTAAAAGCAGCTGGGCAGTCCGGGATTACGATGATCCCCGCTCTGATACCGGGTGCGGTGTTGCCGGGCAACGCAGCTGTCTGCTAATAGATGAATATGATATTGATCGCGGTGTTTCCAATACAAATAACACCGGCCCCACTACCAGCGGCAGCTACACTTCTCAATCCGGAAATGAATTTGAAACTCCTGCAGGTTTTTTCTACGAGGATTACTACTGGGATGAAAGCCTTACTGCGCAAGGTCGCGAATACTTGGATCAATTCAATGGGCACACTGACAGCGAAAGAGGTTATCACTACCACCTGACAGTGACGCAAGACAACAATGGCCAATTAGTTCCAGCTTTCCCATTTACCTTCGGCCCGCGCTTTGCCGGCAAACTGGATGACCAAACTATCGTCAATCGGTGCTCAACCACCGTTGGTCGCTAACTCATATTCAAACTTGGGAGTAAGAGTTAAATGAAAATGCACAGGTTCTTTATCGCTGGGTCTTTGGCCTGGATCGTTTCAGCCTCTATGACCGCGTATGCGGCACAGCCAAATCCTCACGCGGGCCACAATGGCGATCAGCATCCAGTGATAGAGATACCTCTGCATGTTGCCGCCCCCAGAATCGAACTGGACATGAGCCGCGACGATATGTCCGGCTATAACCTACATATTGACTACGATCGGTTTGAACTGGAATCTCCTCGCTTTGCCAATGATGATTCTAAGCAGTTTCTAGAGGGGCACGCCCACCTTTACATCAATGGGGAAAAAATCCAACGCCTTTATGGCTCAGATTTACATATTCCCGGAAAATTACTAAAGCCCGGTTTTAACCAAGTCACCGTAACTCTCAACGCACACGACCACAGCACCTGGAGCCGTGGTGGAAAGCGAATACTGGCAACCTTATTTGTGCAACTCGATAAGAAGGAACTAGTACTTCATCGTTTTTCAACATCACCTCTTGGGGGCAACAAACAAATTGCCAAACTTAGTCAACCTAAAAGCTAATTGAAGGCCGGAGGTCTTCTGAAGAAAACGTTCACACTAAAGTAGAAAAATATATTATGAATCGATATTCAACAATTAAACACCTATTAGGTATCCCACAATAAAATACCTATATTTTATTTAATTGATGGAACATCGACTTTAAATCCAAGGCATAAATCAGAAAAAATCAGGAGTTAATAGCGGGTATAAATTCAAACTGGCTGGCCATCCACATTTCGTTCACTTTTGTACGCTAAGTTCGAGGCGCAACCTCTCCTCAAGCCATGGTGTAATATGACAATAATGAAAATTCTAGACCGGACTGGCCAACCGGCATTCTCTTATGCACTAGCGTTAATAATATCTCTCGGAGCACTACAGGGGTGCGATAGCAGTTCGTCCTCTGATGATGACGACTCCTCTGAAACCTCTTCTGATGACTCAGATTCCAGCACTGATACCGGTGTCTGGATCATGAATACCGACGATGAGCGCGCTCCCTACATTTACGAAAATGA
This sequence comes from Microbulbifer maximicatervae (SeqCode), assembly GCF_052467325.1. NCBI lineage: Bacteria > Pseudomonadati > Pseudomonadota > Gammaproteobacteria > Cellvibrionales > Microbulbiferaceae > Microbulbifer > Microbulbifer maximicatervae (SeqCode). The sequence continues at coordinate 4,484,062 of NZ_CP174310.1, read as the reverse complement.
TAGCAATGAACAAGTTTTGGTAAATGTCCAGAGTGTTGAGACCGAAACTGTAGATGGTAAGGAATATACTGTTGTCTCAGCAACAGGGGTCCCCGACTATGAAATTGAAATTACCCAGAGCATTCTCGACGGACTACTTGAACGTCCATTTGCCTCCTCTGACTTCGAGACAGGCAGCCCCACAGTAAGTGTCGGGGATATTGTCAGTTTTGGACAAGATATTGGCTACACAAACATAGGCACCTGCGACGTTGATGCTGGCTATGGATTTTGGCCCCCAGGGCTTATTTGCCCAGAAAATGTCTCTCATGTTGGATATTTTCCTGTCGAGCCCGAACCCGCCACAGAAGATTGTGCAACCGGACTCGGAGTGCAGGGCTATTGGGTAAATGGCGTCTCTATCTATGACTGGGGAGATGGCCAATCTGTGGATGGTACTTGGCAAACCCTAGCACCAGTCGCGGAGATCTACGATGTTGATATTTGTGGTGGACATGCTGCAAATGGAGATTATCACCACCACTTTTACAGCGACTGCCTTGCCGACCTCGTCGGCGATATAGGCGATGACCACTCCCCAATTTACGGCTATACCGCTGATGGTTACGCAATCTACGGCCCCTGGGAAGGCGAGGGGGAACTCGCAGAAAGCAGCTGGGCAGTGCGCGACTATGACGACCCCACTTCAGAGAGTGGTTGTGGGGTTGCAGGTGAGAGAAGTTGCCTGTTGGTGGATGAATATGACCTTTCTCAGGGGGTTGAAACAACATCCAATACCGGCCCTACGACAAGTGACTCTTATACATCTCTTTCCGGTAATGAATTCACAACAACCGCTGGCTTTTTCTATGAGGACTATTATTGGGATGAAGATCTGACCAATGAAGGTGGAGTTTATTTAGACCAGCATAACGGCCATACAGATGACGAGCGAGGATACCACTACCACCTGACAGTAACTGTCGATGATGACGGCGAGCTGGTTCCCGCTTTCCCCTACACTTTTGGGCCCCGCTTTTATGGCAAGTTAGATGACCAAACCATTATCAGTGAGTGCTCAACACAGTAACTTGATGTGCTGACATTTAAAACTGAGTTGCTTGATTTGGGCAGCAGATATCTCCATGGAGCCGCAAAAAACTCTGCGGCTACCCTCTCTTCCCGAAGATCAATACCTGGCGGGGGAGATGTTTGGAGATAACGGCCCGGTAAACAGATAACACGAGCACCTTGGGGTATTCACAACGACAACTCACGACTAAATATTAAGTGCTGCCCCCAAACCTGGGATTGAGACTATTATGAAAACTCTACAAACCTTAATAGTGGGATCCATTATTTGGGGACTAGCTAACTCCGCCACAGCACAGCAAGATCCACATGCTGGCCATAAAGGCGATCAGCACCCTGTAGTTGAGATCCCCCTACACAATGCCGCACCTCGTATCGAACTGGATATTCGCCGCGATAAAATGTCTGGTTATAACCTTCATATAAACTTTGATCGGTTCGAGCTGGAGTCCCCTCGCTATGCCAATGACACCTCAGAGCAATTTCTAGAAGGCCATGCCCACCTTTATATCAATGGCAAGAAAATACAACGAGTGTATGGTCCAGATTTACATCTACCTGACAAACTGTTTAAACCAGGGTTCAATCAAATCACCGTTACCCTTAATGCCCATGACCACAGCACATGGAGCCGCGGAGGAAAGAGGATTCTTGCAACCCTGTTTATCCAGCTCGACAAGCGTGAGCTTATATTACACCGCTTTTCCACATCACCCATAGGGCAAGGCTCCGGTATTGACCTGCCCAGCCGGTGACAACCAACCGGTACACATGTAAGAGCTATTCTTATTCTTACCTATTTCAGGGCATGGAGGCCCCAACAACAGCTTTGGATTACCAAGCCAATCTCAGCTCACCCCACCTACCCTTATCGGGGGCCAGGTTCATTGGGTGTTAAAAGATTGCTCTGGCATTTGCTGTAAGTGTAGGCTTACTCTCCTGGCTAGTATTTTCCGAATGCCGGCACAGTAAACTACACTCAAGCCCTCTATGAACTCAGGCTATTGGAGTCCCAAGCTATCGGCTATGTCGCTAAATATTCGCTATAAACTCAGTCTCGCTTTCTTATTAACTACTGCAATTACTGTTGGCGGAATGTTCGTATTCTTTCAATGGAGCTTTAATCATGGCTTCATGAACTATATCCAGTCCCAGGAATTGCGCGAAGTGGGCGATCTGGTGGATGAGTTACAGAGTATCTACGCCAGCGAGGGGAGCTGGCAATCCATGGATGGCAATGGCTTGCGCTGGCAACAGCTTCATATGCAAGTTATGCCCAGTTACTTTGGGGATATGTCACCCCCGCCTCACCCACGCCGCCCACCTCCGAGTAGGAGAGGCCCTCACCGGCCACCGGAACCCCCACCTGAACACTCCGGGGGCAAATCACTAAGCGGTCGTCTAACCCTATTAAACAAAGAGAAAAGGCCCCTGATAGGCCGTTTTTCAGGGTCTGAGAATATGGCGATGCAGCCATTGGTCGTAAATGGGGAAACTGTTGGTTACCTAGCTATCAACCCACTACCTGTACTCGATGACGACTTAGCAGTGGGATTTGTGAAAGAGCAATCACAAACCTTCGCTATTATTTCTATTGCCACTTTCATTCTGGCACTGGCAATAGCCCTACCCCTTGCCTGGCAGTTGGTCAGGCCTATTCGCAAGTTAACCGAAGCCACATCTCAACTGACATCGGGCAACTTCAAGATCCGCATTGACATAGAACAGAGGGATGAACTGGGCCAGTTAAGCGCTGACTTTAATCGCCTCGCTGCAACTTTGGAGGCCAATGAACATGCCCGAAACCGTTGGATGGCAGATATTTCACATGAACTGCGCACACCTCTTGCAGTATTAAAAGGGCAGATTGAGGCCATTCAGGATGGTATCAGATCAGCCTCACCAGAGAACATGCGTATACTACATAGCAAAATTCAACAATTGAGTCGCTTAATAGATGACCTCTATGAGTTATCGCTCTCTGACGCAGGCGCTTTGAGTTACTGCAAATCCGACATTTCCCTGGAAAAAACCCTACGAAGCATTATCGAAGACTTTGAAATTCCATTCGAACAGAAAGATATTTGTTTAAGTAGTAACCTCCAACTATCGGAAGACAAGCTTGTTTATGCAGACGAAGCACGCCTCAACCAGTTATTTAGCAATCTGTTAACCAATAGCCTGCGCTATACCGATAGTGGAGGACAACTTAAAATAGCGGCCCGCTGTGAAGCCCGAACAGCCATTATTACTTTGGCCGATTCTGCTCCCGGTGTTGCTAGTGCTGATATACCACACCTGTTCGAGCGTCTGTATAGGGCTGACAGTTCCCGAAGCCGTGAGACTGGCGGTGCGGGTTTGGGATTATCAATTTGCCAGAATATTGTTACAGCCCATGAGGGTAGCATTTCTGCAACTCCGTCCACGCTGGGCGGCCTTGAAATTAGTATTTTTTTACCCCTCAGCCAAAGGATTAAATGGTAGGAAGTTATGAGCGCCAAAATATTAATAGTTGAAGATGAAACCGAGCTTGCGCACTTACTACTGGAGTATCTTCATGCTGCCAACTATCAAGCCGAGATCATTTCCGATGGTAATCAGGTTATTCCCAAAGTGGAATCCATGAAGCCAGATTTAATCCTTCTCGACCTGATGCTACCCGGGAGGCATGGGATGGAAATATGCGAAGAAATTCGCCAAAAAGGCAATGATGTCCCCATTATTATTATGACAGCGCAAATTGAAGAACCCGATCGTTTGCGTGGCCTTGAGTCTGGAGCCGACGACTATGTATGCAAACCCTACAGCCCCAGAGAGCTTGTGGCCCGAGTAAAAGCAGTATTGCGCCGTCGACCGTTAATGGAGCAAACCCAAACAAATGGCATTGACTTAGATAGAAATACCGGACAACTGCGAATTAGCGGCAAAGACGCCAACCTTACTGCGCTGGAATTCCATCTGTTTGACCTGCTTTACAGTGAGCCCGGTCGAATTTTTTCCCGTGAACAAATAATGGATCGCATCTATTCCGATTACCGTGTAATCAGCGATCGAACTATTGATAGCCATATCAAAAAAGTACGCAAGAAAATATCGGTGCTTATGCCCGATAAAGAATTAATACACTCTGTCTACGGTGCTGGATATAAGTTTGAGATAAATTAAAATTAAGACTACCTGGGGGCAAGCAGCCCCCAGGGTTTAACCTTACAAAGCTTCAGTTGCCAATTTTAGCCATTCGGCAGTTTTTTCAGTAACCAATGGGGTAATCACATCCCGCACCCTCTGGTGGTAGCGATTCAGCCATTCCCGCTCGGTCTCAGTAAGTAGTGCCACGTCAATCAAATTACGGTCGATCGGAGCTAACGTAAGTTCTTCAAATTCTAGAAAATCTGGATAATTTTCGCTCTTTTTCACAAACACCAAATTTTCAATACGGATACCGTACTGCCCAGTGAGATAAAACCCCGGTTCATTGGAAACGATCATCCCCGGCTGAAGAGCAACACCTGTTACAGCTTTACCTATCCGCTGTGGACCCTCGTGAACACTTAAGAAGCTACCAACACCGTGACCAGTACCATGGGCATAATCCAGCCCTACTTCCCACAGCGAACGGCGTGCAAGCGCATCAATTTGCTCTCCACAAGTCCCCCTGGGGAATCGCAAAGTCGCAATTGCAATATGTCCCTTTAAAACCCGGGTAAAATTTTCTTTTGCCGAAGGCGGGAACTCACCCAGAGCGACTGTTCGGGTAATATCAGTGGTGCCATCTGGATATTGGCCTCCAGAATCGCACAGATATACCCCTTCTGGCTTCATAGCCAAACTGGATTCAGGGCTCACCCGATAGTGAACAATGGCCCCATTCGGACCATAGCCGGAAATTGTCTCAAAACTGTTGCCCTGAAAGCCTTCGCGAGCCTCCCTTTTACTTCGTAAAAGCTTCACTGCGGACAATTCGTCAAAATGGCCTGTGGCAACCTGTTCAGGTATTTCCGCCAGGAATTCACACACCGCAGCACCATCCCTTTCGTGTGCAGCCTGGCTGCCTGCCAGTTCAATCGCATTCTTACAGGCCTTGGCTTCAGTGACCGGGTCACCTTCCAGCATTAGTTCAATATCCAGTGCCCGCAATTGCTGTAAAGTCCAACTGTTGCTAATCAGGGGATCTATCCATATTTTATTGACGTGGCGGCGCTTAATATTTTCAAATAATTCCCCTTTGGCCACGACTAGACTTACATCTTTATCCAAGTGCTCAATCAACGCATCCCCTACAGCGCCCTCCCCCAAGTAAAGAGTGGCACTGCCATCCCGGTAAAGTACTGCATTAGCCAAGGCCACTGGTAAGTGTGGAATATCCTCTCCACGGATATTAAAAAGCCAAGCACAGCTTTCAGGGTTTGGTAGCCATAAAGCATCGGCTCGTTTTTCTACGAGACGTCGGGCAATCCTCTGCCGTTTCTCTTTGGAATGCTCACCAGTAAAGATGAAGGGGTGTGGGCGCGCAGGCCCACAGGGAGATGCAGGGCGGTCATTCCAGATGGCATCAACGGGGCTCTGCTCCATCGGCTGCAGTTGGATATCCCTTTCAGCCAGTCGCTTCTTGATCAAGGCCAATCCCGGCTCCGTGTGCAGTCGCGGGTCATACCCCAGAGACTGACCGGCATCCAGCTGACTACACAGCCACTCAATGATCGCGACTTGACTGAGGCTCATTAACTCAATGGGTTGATCACCAAGTTGTTGCTGCGCCTGCAAGGTATAGCGACCATCAACAAACAATGCCGCTTCTCGACTGCCTACCGCAGCCATTCCTGCGGAACCAGTGAAACCTGTCAGCCAGGGCAGTCGCTCATCTGCCGCAGGAACACTTTCATTTTGGTACTCATCAGCCCGGGGTACCAAGAAAGCATCGACACCCTGCCGCTGCAACTCTTCCCGCAATGCCTGTAAACGCTCCCGGCTCATAACCTCTCCCCTTCAATAACTGAGTTTGCCACTGCACCGCTAAAAGCCCCTCGATGACTGTTGGCCACAACAGAGTACAGTGTTAATCCAAATGGATTTGAGCAAATTGTCCAGGTGTGCCAGTCCCGCTGGCAACTCAGCCCATTGACATGACCCCATTCGCCGAGCTGGTAAACTGACAAGTCTAATTTCGCAGTATACCCCACCCTCGGAGCAACGCCTGCGTGTATAATACGCCCCTATTTTTTTCGAATATCCAGTGATCGAATCTAAAGTATGGGTCAAAGTTCTTCCCTGGCAGGCTTTGCCGGCCGCCGCACCTTCGCCATTATTTCCCACCCGGACGCCGGTAAAACAACCGTGACCGAAAAGCTTCTTTTGTTCGGGAATGCAATCCAGCAAGCGGGCTCCGTTAAGGGGAAAAAAGGCCCCCACGCACGCTCTGATTGGATGACGATGGAACAGGAGCGCGGTATTTCTGTTACCTCTTCCGTTATGCAGTTCCCCTACAAAGAGAGGACTGTAAACCTACTGGATACACCGGGGCACGAAGACTTCTCTGAAGATACCTACCGGGTACTCACAGCCGTCGACTCCGCACTGATGGTGATTGACGGGGCCAAAGGTGTGGAAGACCGCACCATCAAGTTGATGAATGTGTGCCGCTTGCGAACAACACCGATTCTCTCATTTATCAACAAACTCGACCGGGATATTCGCGACCCGATCGAGGTAATGGATGAGATTGAAGAAGTTCTCAATATCCAGGCTGCCCCTATCAATTGGCCTCTGAGTTCAGGAAAAGGTTTCAAGGGGGTCTATAACCTATACACCGATACCATCCATGTATTCTCCCAAGGTCAGGGCCACAGAATTCCCGATGATATTCAAATTAAGGGTCTGGACTCCGCTGAGGCTGACGCACTACTTGGCGAGTACGCCGAGGATATTCGGGAAGAGATTGAATTGGTTCGTGGAGCCACTCATGAGTTTGACCTGGAAGCTTATCTTGCCGGTGAACTGACCCCGGTATTTTTCGGTACGGCCTTGGGTAATTTTGGCGTAAGGGAAATGCTCGATGGTTTCGTTGAGTGGGCGCCCCCCCCTCAATCCCGGGAAACCAAAGAGAGGAGAGTAGAGCCCAGCGAAGATAAGTTCTCCGGCTTTGTTTTTAAAATCCAAGCAAATATGGACCCCAAACACCGCGATAGAATTGCCTTTATGCGTGTCTGCTCCGGCACCTACAATCGCGGTATGAAAATGAAGCATGTGCGCATTGGCAAGGATGTAAAAATTGCCGATGCGGTGACATTTATGGCTGGCGACCGAACCCACGTAGAAGAGGCCATTGCCGGCGATATTATTGGTTTGCACAACCACGGTACTATCCAGATCGGCGATACCTTTACCGAAGGCGAAGCACTGAAATTTACCGGCATTCCCAATTTCGCCCCGGAGCTGTTCCGTCGCATACGCTTAAAAGACCCTCTCAAATTAAAGCAATTACAGAAAGGACTTCAACAGCTTTCTGAAGAGGGGTCCACCCAGGTATTTTTCCCACTGGATAACAACGACATTATCGTGGGCGCAGTTGGTGTACTACAGTTCGAAGTAGTCGCCTACCGGTTGAAAGACGAATACAAAGTTGAAGCCATCTACGAAAACGTCAACGTGAATACTGCGCGCTGGGTAGATAGTGAAAGTGCCAAAGAACTAGAGAATTTCAAGCGCAAAGCCAGTACCAACCTAGCACTCGATGGCAGCGGACACCTGACCTACCTGGCACCGACGCGTGTTAATTTACAATTGGCTGAAGAGCGCTATCCGGAAGTTCGCTTTTATGCCACGCGGGAACACTAAAGCAGCAAGGCTAAATACCTTTGCTAAAACCTTAGTGTGACAGCAGTAAAAAGAGGCAAATAATGAGTCAGTTTGTAGAAATACCTACTGAAGTACCCAATGAAGTACCTCAGCTGGGCAATCGCATCACCAAAGCTATTGGCAAGTTGATAATCAAGATGCTCGGCTGGCGAATGGATGGGGAAATCCCTCCAGAAAGGAAAGTCATGGTGGCTTTGGCTCCCCACACATCCAATTGGGATTTTGTGGTTGCCATGCCATTTATTATGGCCTTGGGTATTAAAATTTCCTGGCTCATGAAGAAGGAAGCTTTTTTCTTCCCATTTAAACGGCTATTTATGTGGCTTGGAGGTGTTCCTACCGATAGGCGCGCCGCAGGTAATATCGCTCTACAAGTTGCATCGAGTTACCGGGAAAATGAAAAAATGTGGGTGGGGATTACTCCCGAGGGAACTCGCAAAAAAGTAGGGCGCTGGAAGAGCGGTTTTTTAAGGATTTCCTATACTGCCCAAGTGCCTATTTTGCTTGTTGCCTGGGACTTCCCCAATAAGCGTATTTGCATTGACTCCCTGTACCAGCCCAGCGGCAATCTGGAACAGGACATGGCAGAGATCCAAAAGCGCTTTAGCAAGTATCAGGGGTACTACCACGATGATGAAAGTACTCTTGAAAAGGGGTAACCAGTCCACTCGTGATACAGTTAAGTAGTGAGCTTTCTACTTATACCTACCTGATACTGACAGTAATCGCCTTTACCGCAGGCTTTGTCAGTGCGATCGCCGGGGGAGGGGGAATAATCACCCTCCCCGCTTTACTCTGGGCCGGCATTCCCCCACTCGATGCTCTCGGTACCAATAAGTTTCAAAGCGTCTTTGGCACCCTATCATCCACCATTAACTTCCTGCAAAAAGGCCAGTTGAATTTACGCCCCCTCTGGCCAGGACTACTTGCTGCAATTATCGGTTCCTGCCTAGGCACCTTAACAGTCGCTTCACTTGGGGAGGCTGGCCTCAATACCTTACTTCCCATCCTGCTCATTGCTATTGCCCTCTACTTTATTCTGTCCCCCCGCATTTCCGACATTGATTCAAAACCCAGAATCAGTAACGTTACTTTTAATCTAGTTGTTGGCGGTGGGCTCGGCTTTTACGGGGGCTTCTTTGGCCCTGGGATGGGGTCTATCTGTGCAGCCGCCTTCGCAGCGCTACTCGGCTACAATATGCGTGCGGCTACGGCATCAACAAAACCTATTGTGCTCGCTACCAATGTGACCTCTATGCTAATTTTTATCGCTGGAGGCCATATTTTTCTATTGCTCGCTATCGCTATGTCTTTTGCCCAGGTTGTAGGAGCTCGTCTCGGCTCCAACCTCGTGATTGCAAGAGGTGCCAGTATTATCAAACCGGTAATCATTATTGCCACCATTGCTGTGGCAATAAAACTATTAGTGGAGGATTGATATCGTGACCTGGCTGGCAACGCTTATTCTTTCTTTCATTGCCTTTGTTATTGTGGTTTGGGTTCTTATGCACCTGCGCAGACCCAGATTTCGAATGGACCGAGGCAGTTTTGTTAAGGGCCTTGAAGATGTAATCACCGGGCAAGCCAGCGATACTGAATGGCGAGCACTCCTCGCCTGCCCAATGCGACACGACCCAAAGCTTGAAGAGATGCGACAACGTTGCCTCAATATTGAAGACAGCGAATATACTGGCGAACCGCCCTACTTATTTACAGAAAAAGGCCTGCGTAAGTTACGTGAAATTCGCGAGCAACTGATCGCGGCTTCATCAAATAACGAGCCAAAAGCTTAAGACTGAAGAGTATTAACAAAGGATAGACCGATGTTGAAACCACTGCTTTCCCTTACCGGGGGACTGATCACTACCATGGCACTGGGAATAGCCCAGGCAGCCCCTCTGTCACAGGAAGATGTATCTGTGGCGGAAGTATTACGTGACCGGGCACTGGAAAGCTCCGACGCCTACAGTATTGTAGAGTCTTTGACCGTCGAGGTTGGACCACGACGGACAGGCACTGAGGGCGATAAAAGAGCCGTTGCCTGGGCACAAGACAAAATGAAGGCATTTGGCTTTGATCGCGTCTATACCGAGCAAATTGAGGTACCCCGCTGGATACGTGGCCATGCTCACGCCGAAGTCATATCCCCTTTCCCCCAGCCACTAGTAGTCTCCTCCCTCGGCTATGGCGCCGCCACTCCTGAAGGAGGGTTAACAGCTGAAATTATCGAGTTTCCCGATGTGCAGGCCCTGTTGAAGGCCCCGGCCAGCCAAGTGAAAGGTAAAATCGCTTTTATCAATAAGCGTATGGAGAGAGCGCGCACGGGAGAAGGCTACGGCCCTGCGGCGCAAGGCCGCAAGTTGGGAATGCGCGCTGCCGCTGAAAAAGGGGCTGCTGCCATGCTGTTGCGCTCCGTAGGAACCGACTCAGACCGATTTGCTCACACCGGTATGATGTCGGTTGATGATGTGGAAAACCCAGTCCCTGCACTCGCACTTTCCGCTCCTGATGCAAACCTGCTCGAGGCTATGCTCCAACGCGGCAAGCCAGTCCAGGTAAAACTTGATGTTGAAACTGAGCGACTGAGTGACGGCCCTTCTTTTAATGTCATCGGTGAGATTACTGGCCGTGAGCAACCTGAAGAAGTCATGATTATCGGTGCGCACCTGGATTCCTGGGATGAAGGCACCGGAGCCTTGGACGACGGAGCTGGGGTTGCCATTGTTATGGAAACTGCACGTCTAATTGCTGAGCTGCCACAGCGCCCCCGTCGTACCTTGCGAGTCGTGCTGTTTGGTGCAGAGGAAATCGGATTGGTAGGTGCTAAGCAGTATGTTGAGGCACACGTAAAAGAACTGGACAATATTATTGCCGTCTCCGAATCAGACTTTGGAGCAGGGAAAGTCTGGCGTTTCGATACCCGTCTCCCTGAGAGCAAATTTGATATTGCAGATCAAATGATGCAACTCCTCGCCCCCCTGGGTATTGAGCGCGGAAATAATGAATCTTACGGTGGCCCAGACAGCAGTGTGTTTGTTGCGCGCGGTGTGCCAGCCTTTGGTCTATACCAGGACGGTACCGACTACTTCGATTATCACCACACACCCAACGATACCCTGGATAAAGTCGACCCTGAGAATCTTCGCCAGAATGTAGCGGCCTGGGTTGTAATGTCTTTCCTGACCACCGAGATGGAAGGAGACCTGGGACGAGTACCTACTGCCTCTGAATAAATAAGAGATACAGACGACATTTTTAAAGCCCCACTTTGTGGGGCTTTTTTATCCCCAAACTTTTCTTCTCTCACATACTGGCGTACCAATCAGCCGCAGTAATCCACAGATTTATCGCTCATAACACTGTTAATAACTGATGTCCGTTTTATGGCGTCTTTGTTACCAACAGAAACCATGGATAGAGCTGTGTATAACTCCGGGATATCCCCGGCCAGCCCCGTGGTTGCTTGGCTGCACTCAAGGCGGGTAAAAAAGCAGCACTTTTTGCGCGGATTTCCACAGCCAGGTGTTACTAACAGAAAGTCTGGATAGAGTTGTGCATAACTTTAATAAACGGGCTACAGGCCCCGTGGTTACAGGGTATTACTGCAGAGACTAAAAAATCACCGATATTTTTACCGGCTAAATTTAATTTTTGGCGGGAGTGGCATGGGTACTTTTCTGGTTTTTACGCGAGTTATTTTTGTTGGATTATTTTTTGAGTGAACGCAAAGGCGTTTGCTACGGAGGTCGGTAAAGACCTATTTTTATAGGCTTTTTAGGAGAGCGTCTGTTTAAGGTGCTCAGGTAGTTTTAGGTTTTTCTTTTTTTTAATTACTGACTGATTTTTTAAATAGAAAGTTGAGCATTAAAGTTTTTCAGAATTACTTTTATTTTTTCTATTTAATTTTTGCCAAGTACTTTCTGCTCTCTCTTCCCTTTCTTAGTTTTTTTATTTTTGTTTTTTTAAAATATTTTTTCAGCCATAAAAAAAGGGCCACCCTGTTGGGTGGCCCTTTTCGGATTAGAAGCCTGACGATGACCTACTCTCACATGGGGAAGCCCCACACTACCATCGGCGATGTTGCGTTTCACTTCTGAGTTCGGCAAGGGATCAGGTGGTTCCACAACTCTATTGTCGTCAGGCAAACTGGCTTGGGTTGGCGTTGGTCTTATAAGCAAAGTGCTTGGCCTGCCGCGTTATCGCTGTTTGCCTCGGTCATATTATTGACCGGCGATAACCCCAAATAAGTCGGTAAAATAATCTGTAGTAATACACCGCAAGCGATCATTGTGTGTCTTTCATTCCACAATCCGCTAGCTTAGCTAGTCGTTAGTAACCATCTCTGTTGTATGGTCAAGCCGCACGGGCAATTAGTACTGGTTAGCTCAACGCCTCACAACGCTTCCACACCCAGCCTATCAACGTGGTAGTCTTCCACGGCCCTTCAGGAGGCTCAAGGCCTCAGGGAGATCTTATCTTGAAGGAGGCTTCCCGCTTAGATGCTTTCAGCGGTTATCCCGTCCGAACATAGCTACCCGGCAATGCCACTGGCGTGACAACCGGAACACCAGAGGTTCGTTCACTCCGGTCCTCTCGTACTAGGAGCAACTCTTCTCAAATCTCCAACGCCCACGGCAGATAGGGACCGAACTGTCTCACGACGTTCTAAACCCAGCTCGCGTACCACTTTAAATGGCGAACAGCCATACCCTTGGGACCGGCTTCAGCCCCAGGATGTGATGAGCCGACATCGAGGTGCCAAACACCGCCGTCGATGTGAACTCTTGGGCGGTATCAGCCTGTTATCCCCGGAGTACCTTTTATCCGTTGAGCGATGGCCCTTCCATACAGAACCACCGGATCACTATGACCTACTTTCGTACCTGCTCGACATGTCTGTCTCGCAGTCAAGCGCACTTATACCATTATGCTCATTGCATGATTTCCGACCATGCTGAGTGCACCTTCGTACTCCTCCGTTACTCTTTGGGAGGAGACCGCCCCAGTCAAACTACCCACCATACACTGTCCTCGATCCGGATAACGGACCAGAGTTAGAACCTCAAACATACCAGGGTGGTATTTCAAGGACGGCTCCACAACAACTAGCGTCATTGCTTCAAAGCCTCCCACCTATCCTACACAAATAGGCTCAAAGTTCAGTGCAAAGCTGTAGTAAAGGTTCACGGGGTCTTTCCGTCTAGCCGCGGGTACACTGCATCTTAACAGCGATTTCAATTTCACTGAGTCTCTGGTGGAGACAGCGTGGCCATCGTTACGCCATTCGTGCAGGTCGGAACTTACCCGACAAGGAATTTCGCTACCTTAGGACCGTTATAGTTACGGCCGCCGTTTACCGGGGCTTCGATCAAGAGCTTCGCCGAAGCTAACCCCATCAATTAACCTTCCGGCACCGGGCAGGCGTCACACCGTATACGTCCTCTTACGAGTTTGCACAGTGCTATGTTTTTAATAAACAGTCGCAGCCACCTGGTCACTTCGACCGGCCTCAGCTTAGGGAGCAAGTCCCATCACCAAAACCGGCGTACCTTCTCCCGAAGTTACGGTACCATTTTGCCTAGTTCCTTCACCAGAGTTCTCTCAAGCGCCTTGGTATTCTCTACCTGACCACCTGTGTCGGTTTAGAGTACGATTCACTATTACCTGAAGCTTAGAAGTTTTTCCTGGAAGCAGGGCATCAACCACTTCACCCACTAAGTGGGCTTCGTCATCAGTTCTCAGCCTTAGGGACCCGGATTTGCCTAAGTCCCCAGCCTACAACCTTAAACATGGACAACCAATCGCCATGCCGGCCTAGCCTTCTCCGTCACTCCGTCGCAGTAATAGCGAGTACAGGAATATTAACCTGTTTCCCATCGACTACGGCTTTCGCCCTCGCCTTAGGGGTCGACTAACCCTGTCCCGATTAGCGTTGGACAGGAACCCTTGGTCTTCCGGCGGGGAGGTTTTTCACCTCCCTTATCGTTACTCATGTCAGCATTCGCACTTGTGATACCTCCAGCAGACCTCCCGATCCACCTTCAACGGCTTACACAACGCTCCTCTACCATGCTCCTAAGAGCATCCGCAGCTTCGGTTATCAGTTTGAGCCCCGGTATATCTTCCGCGCAGGCCG
>NZ_CP174310.1:4355000-4465000 GCF_052467325.1 Microbulbifer maximicatervae (SeqCode) | reverse complement strand
GCTCAATCTCGTGTTCGCTGCCAATGCGACGCTCAGCTTTCAGGCGCGGCTGCCCCGCCAGGGACTCGAGCATAAAGTCTTTGGCAAACTTACCGGTTTGAATATCTTTAAGAACCCGTTTCATTTCTTCCTTGGTTTCTTCCGTAACAATACGCGGGCCCGTTACGTAGTCACCATACTCTGCAGTATTGGAGATAGAGTAGCGCATATCGGCAATGCCCCCCTGGTACATCAGGTCGACAATCAGCTTCAACTCATGCAGACATTCAAAATACGCCATTTCCGGAGCATAGCCGGCTTCTACTAGAGTCTCAAAACCAGCCGTTACAAGCGCGGAAACACCCCCACACAGAACAGCCTGCTCACCGAAGAGATCTGTTTCAGTCTCTTCGCGGAAATTGGTTTCAATAATACCTGAGCGGCCACCACCATTAGCTGAGGCATAAGACAGCGCCAAGTCTTTTGCTTTGCCTGTCGCATCCTGATAAACCGCAATCAAGGTAGGGACACCGCCTCCCTCAAGGTAGGTCGATCGAACGGTATGGCCGGGCCCCTTGGGAGCAACCATAATGACATCGACATCCGCTGGAGGCTCAATCAATTCAAAGTGCACATTAAAACCATGCGCGAAAGCCAGTGCTGCACCAGACTTTAAATTTGGAGCAACTTGCTCTTTGTAAATATTCGCCTGGTATTCATCCGGAGCGAGAATCATAACCACGTCGGCATCTTTCACCGCATCGACAACTTCAGCTACCTTCAAGCCCGCGCCTTCAGCCTTTTTCCAGGAAGCAGACCCCTCGCGCAACCCAACAACAACATTCGCTACACCAGAGTCTTTCAGGTTATTGGCATGGGCATGACCTTGAGATCCATAACCAATAATGGCTACTGTTTTTCCCTGAATTAAAGAAAGGTCACAATCTTTGTCGTAATAAACTTGCATCGCTCAATTCCTGCTTTTTGCTCTATACACTTAATACTTTTTCACCGCGGGCAATCCCGGAAACTCCGGATCGCACCACTTCCATAATTGTGTGTTCCCCCAGCGCCTGTAGGAACGCATCGAGTTTTTCGCCGGTTCCTGCCACCTGTACCGTGTACATACTGCTGGTGACATCGACGATCTGCCCGCGAAAAATATCGACACTGCGCTTCACCTCATCGCGCTGGGCACCATTGGCTCGCACTTTCACCAATAGCAGCTCCCGCTCGATATGAGAGCCTTCAGTGAGGTCCACCAATTTCACAACATCAATAAGCTTGTTTAGGTTCTTGGTAATTTGCTCAATCTTGTGATCGTCACCAATCGTCACCAGAGTGAGACGCGATAAAGTCGCATCCTCAGTAGGCGCCACGGTGAGGCTTTCAATGTTGTAGCCACGCTGGGAAAACAAGCCAACAACACGGGACAATGCCCCAGGCTCATTCTCCATCAGAACCGAAATTATTCTACGCATCGCCCTACCCTTTAAGTTCTCTCAGTTTTGCTCAGCCACATGTCACGCATGGAGCCATTTGGTAGCACTTGCATGGGATAGACATGCTCAGATGGGTCGACGTACACGTCGATAAATACAGTGCGATCCTTAATTGCAAAAGCTTCTTGCAACTTGTTGTGTAGGTCTTCACGACGCTCCACTTTCACCCCGACGTGACCGTATGCCTCGGCGAGTTTCACAAAGTCAGGCAGCGATTCCTCGTAAACACTATTGGAAAGCCTTCCTTCATATTGCATCTCCTGCCACTGCTTCACCATCCCGAGAGCCTGATTGTTAAGGCAGAGGATTTTTACTGGCAAATGATATTGGGTAGCCGTAGAAAGCTCCTGAATACACATCTGGATACTTCCCTCGCCAGTTACGCACACAACCTCTTTATCCGGGTGAGCTATTTTCACCCCCAAGGCTGCCGGTAAGCCGAAACCCATAGTCCCCAACCCACCGGAGTTAATCCAGCGGCGCGGCTTATCAAAAAGGTAATACTGCGCAGCAAACATCTGGTGTTGCCCTACATCGGATGTCACAAAAGCATCACCCTCTGTGATGTCATACACCGCCTTGATCACATCCTGCGGCATTATCAGGGCACCATTAGTCTGATAACGAGGAGCCGTGTAGAGCCCGTGACGCTCACGCCAGTCATCGATTTGGCGCCACCAGTCAACTATCGCGGAGTGATCCGGCTGCTCATCATTGGCTTTCAGCGCTTCGAGCATCTCTCGAAGGACAGCCTGAACCGTGCCCACAATCGGGATATCGGCAACAATCGTTTTAGAGATCGAAGCCGGATCGACGTCGATATGAATAACTTTGGCACCCGGGCAAAATTTGCCTGGAGTATTAGTTACCCGGTCATCAAAACGAGCTCCTACAGCCAGGATAACGTCCGCGTGATGCATGGCGGTATTTGCCTCGAAAGTGCCGTGCATACCAAGCATTCCCAAGAAACGCCTGTCACTACCGGGAAACGCCCCGAGTCCCATCAAGGTATTAGTCACCGGGTAGTTCAACTTTCTAGCCAGCTCGGTGAGAAGCTCAGCGCCACCACCCTGCACCACTCCCCCGCCGGCATAAATCACCGGACGGCGAGCTGACAGCAGCATAGCAATCGCTTTGCGAATCTGGCCGCTATGCCCCTTACCGGCCGGGGTATAGGAACGCATCCGCAATTTTTCAGGGTAGTGGTAGGGGAATCTCTCCGCCGGGTTAGTTACATCCTTTGGAACATCAATCACTACGGGGCCGGGGCGGCCCGTATTGGCAATAAAGAATGCCTTTTTGACGATTGTAGGGATATCTTCAGCATTTTTAACCAAAAAACTGTGCTTCACGATCGGCCGCGAGCAGCCGACCATATCTGTTTCCTGGAACGCATCCTCACCGATCTTATCTCTCGGTACCTGGCCGGATATCACCACCATAGGAATAGAATCCATATAGGCCGTTGCGATGCCAGTAATCGCGTTCGTGGCACCAGGACCAGATGTCACGAGTACCACACCCGCCTTACCAGTAGACCGCGCGTAGCCGTCGGCAGCATGGGTAGCGCCCTGCTCGTGGCGCACGAGAACATGCTTTATCGACTTCTGCCGAAAAATAGCATCATAGATATGTAACGCTGAGCCGCCCGGGTATCCAAAAATCAGATCCACCCCTTCATCCTGCAGCGCGCGAACCAACATATCGCCGCCGGAAAGTAATTCCACTTGAGTCTCCTCAATTTTCCTGTTTTTTAGGATAGCCATCACCGAAAACGTATAAAACGCCTACTGACAAGAATGCCAGACAGCAATTATAGGGGAAAATGGTGACAAATATCAGCCTGTTGCGTGTTTTGCTGCCGATTTTTAGGATGAACTGATCGCGCATAAACACCCAACCCCAAGCAAAGCTATATAGGTTCACTTCAGGGTTAGCAGGCCTCCAGGGGTGAGGAGGGCCACTCAGTGGCATTTCGATGGAGGATGTTCCATCAGGATTAGACTCAAAACCACGGGTGTGCGGTGAAATCTAGTCACTGAGTAAACCCCCGATTTTGCCAATTGAGCCCTAGCTGTCAATAGGTGTCTGCGAAAGTGTTAAGACAGTTACGGGAAAACCCGCCAGTACCGGTACAATAAAGGGACGGAAGGAACACCAACACAAGGGGTAAGCACCATGCGTATCTTACTGGCGCTATTGATTGCAGTAACAGCTATAACCGCTCAAGCCGATGGCATCTATAAATGGGTAGATGAGAATGGCGTTGTCCATTTTGGTGAACAACCTCCAGAAAATACTCAAGTGGACGTAATCAAAAAGCCCAGGTCAGAGCGGTATAAAAAGTGGGAAGCTGAACAGAAGGCTGCCAGTCCCCGAGAACCAGCTGAACTATCAAAGAGAACCGTAGCCAAGCAACCTGAAAAGCAGCCCGACGTACGTCAGCAAGAGCAGGAAAAAGTAACGCAAATGCAAGCCGCTCTTCGCGCTAGGCGCTGTGAGTCAGCTCGAAAATCTCTGAACTCCTTGACTGCGAATTCTCGCGTTCGCGAAGTCGATCAAAATGGAAATTACAGAAGATTGGGTGAAGATGAACGGCAGCAACGTATAGCTACCGCTCAACAACGTATCCGGGATAACTGTTAAAACCTTCCATATTCTCCCTACATTTCCTGGTAGGGCCTATCAGTAAATTGATCCAGGCTATAGCGTTCAGTGTAATAGCCTGGCTCAAAAGCACTATCCCTTGCCATAGGTACCGTCACCCTGGCAATACTCAATTGTTTCACCAGATAGGGGCCGTCCTGCCCGGCATCGCGAATCAAGAGCCCATAAAACTCTAGGGGAATCCAGTGCCGCCCCGCCGTTAACTCAAGAGCATTTTGCGTTGTGCCTATCGGGGATTGCTCATCGTTATAAAGGGAGCCCTGAAAATAGTAGCGCCCCTCTCTGCTGATATCGACTTCCGCCTCAATTAATAAATTGCCATCGGCAGTAACAGAATCCCGCAGCGATCCTGTATAGCTTCCCGTATCCTCAGAAAGGGTGAATGCTGCCGCATCGCGGAGACCATCAATATCCGTATCCACAATGACCTTAAAAATACCCGCTTCCAGCACCTGGCTATTAAAGGAGCCCGCCTCCATCAATACCTCGTAGATTAAGTCTCCATCCGAATCACTAAAAGCCAAGGTACCCACGACTTGTTGGTCTTCGTAAACCAACAACGCAGTCAAGTCAGCACTGACTCGATCTCCATCACTATCGGTCTGATAGGCAAAAACCCGAATAGTATCCCCACGCAAATAAAACTTTTCATCTGTCCATATAGTCAGAGAATCCCCTTCCTCACTGTGAGTGGTTCTTTCATCCACCGCAAATGTCTGAGTAATCGGGTCCTGTTCAGGAGTTTTAATTGCTCGGTTTTCTGGCGGATAGCGATGAAAGCGGGCTAGATCCGAGAGAAGGGATTCGTGTAACTCAGTCTTGTTGGACAGGGAGTGAATTCCCTTCCATAGTTTTACAGACTGATCCTCTTCCTCTTTCTCCAGTCCCGCCGGCTCAACGTTATCTGGCTTACGACTTCGGATAGATCGCTCTTCAGCTTTCGCTTTGGCTATAACAGCGGGCGCTGCCTCTTCACCACCAGACAGGGCCCAGTAACCCACCAGTCCAGTAACTACGGCCAGTACACCCCAGCCTGCCAACCGGGCCTTTGAGCGATCTTTGCTTGATGTAGACATCAATACCTCCGAAGCCTTTTATTTTTTTAGTTAATTCGTGCAGGCTGAGATTCTACCCGCGCTGTTCTTTCCTGAACCACAGTCCAGTCCATCGGGAATAGAATCATAATCGGGGGATAGAATGCCACCGTTACGCTGCGCATCATGATCTGTATAGATACTGGCCAAATTGTAAGATCGAGCAGTGCCTTTACTGTCGTTGTCACAAGAAAAAATCGCGCTGCCGTATGCTACTCCAAACAGGGTTTCATATTCTTTGAGATTTGACCACAGATTGCGCTTGGCTGACCCTGAACAGTTCATTTGTGAAGCTAAATTGATATAGCCGTCATCCTCACCATTCAGCAGCATGGAGGTAGCACTTTCCACACCTGGGAAGCCCGCATAACCCCCAATGGTGTACACCGGCGCACCGAGATTAGTCCCCACATAATTTCTCACAGTGTAAACATCATTAGTCTGCATATAGCGAACCGCCGAACACTCACGCCCAAGAAATAGTGCGTTGACCAAATCGTCATACCAGCTTCCATTACATATCCGATCAACGCCTTCAGTTCCGGTAATTGCTCCCCCTGTGGTGAATATTGCAGCAACACCGCTGATAGCCGCATCAAAATCAACGCTCACTGCATAGCTTTCGTTAAGCCCTGCAACTCGAACTTCTTCTTCAACCGTTTTACAGGATTTACTGCCATACCAAGTCGTGGAACATTTTTTTACTTCTTGAATTTCTGTATTGCTATCGAACTGGTTGTAGGCGCGATTGTAGTATGGGGACCCTTCAACAGCGTTACCCGCGATATACATCATTTGGGCGGCACCCTGGCTGTGGGAAATAATCCAGAAAGTGTCCTCTGCTGAGCACTGGTTTTCGTGTTCAAACCGATCTCCCTGGCCAGAGCGGATCTCTATAATTTGACGAGCAATCTCCCCCGCAGTCTCATCATGCCAGTAGGGAAATTCACCTTCATCAGTTGAGTTATAACCGACAACGCCGTAATTGCCGCCATCAACTAACAATTGCTCAATAAAATCACTGCTAGAATATTCGTCGAAAACCGCCTCACTCCAATAGTCCAGTGCTGGCTGCACTAAACTCCCATCATTACTTTCACTTGTAGTGTGTCCTTCGACTCCGTGTCCATGAACCAGGATATAGCAGTTTTCCGCTACCGCTGATGAAGCTCCAATTATCGCCGAGAAAAAAATAGACAGGCTTGTACCCAGCCTTTTAGACAGTGCCATTGTTATTTTCCTTTATTGTTTTAGTAAGTGGCAACTCTCGTGACTGAAGAGTTTTAAAAAATCTGAATAACGCAATGTACAGCAGACGACTAAAACTTATCCTTTACGCTCTATTTCGGAATAGGATTAAAGGCGCCAGAGGGGGGTCGAATCCGCCACGCGAAGCGACCAATTCGTCATATTCCTCAATTTATACTCGTGCTTTGAGGCGCCTTTGCTATGATGCCGGCAACGCCACCCGGACGGCAGTAAGTCATGAGAGACCAAAATAAAAATATGTCCGGCCATGCCGGCGTGCCCAAGATATTTGCGCCTTACTTTGTGGTTGCCGCCGCCAGGCTCGGCATCCCCACCGAGACGCTAATTGAACGATTGCCATTCTCATTTAGCTGGAATCCAGGAGAGAGTGAATGGCTCAATTACAGTGAATTCAATGCTCTAATTGAAAGCATACTGGCGCTATCCCCTGTTACCTCACCAGGTCTCAGCTTTAGCCGCTTCCCAATTATGCTTTGGCTTGAAGAAACTATTATCGAAGCTCAGCCCTCCTTGAGACGGCCGAGGGAGATCTTTCGCCCTGCAGAAATTGTGCTCTCACAAACTCTGGCCCCCCTCCTGCGGTTCCAGACTTACCAGGAAGCCGATGCGGAAGTACTCACACTCAACTGGCAGCAGGAACTCTTTAGCGCTCCGGTCAATCATTTTATTGCTGAAATGCTGATGAGTCGTGGAGTAGATCTATTGCGCACTCTTAACCCGAGGTTTCCCGAGGTCCGGGGATTAAAGTTACGCAGTGAAAAGCCAGAAGATGACTCTATCCACAAGAGGATTTTCCAGTGCCCAATTGAATTTTCCGCTGATGAAAATGCGATTATCCTGGGCTCCCAGATACTGGACTTCCCTATACCCAGTTACCATAAAATCATTCGCAGCCAAAGCCGAAATATATTAAAAGCAGTTCTACACAACACTTTAACCAGCTATAACCTGGCAGCCAGTTTGCGAGCCTGGCTCGAGAAGCACTTACTCAGTGAAGAAATCACTATCAAACAAGCCGCAGCCCACTTCCGCACCAGTGGCCGCACTTTACAGCGCAGATTGAGAGAACAGGGAGTAACATTCCAGCAGCTTAAAGACAGTGTTACGCTATCTCTGACCAAGAAACTCCTTCTCTCAACCAGTGATTCCGTAGAAAGCATTGCGGTACAACTTCATTTTGCCGAACGCGCAGTATTTACCCGCTTCTTTAAAAAACATGAGGGAGTCACCCCTTCCGAGTTCCGTCGCAGCAATGTCGACAGAGATATTTTCGAAGCGTAAATAAGTGTAAAGAAACTCAGGAGGCCGCTACAGCCTCCGCCTCAAAATTCCGCCCAAGATACATATACATCGCCGGCACGACAAATAAAGTAAATAACGTTCCAATTGTCATACCGGTCGCCACTACCAAGCCCATTGCAAACCTTGCTCCTCCACCTGGCCCCGACGCTATTAACAATGGAACCATCGCCAAAACCAGAGATGCAGTAGTCATTAAAATCGGTCGCAAACGGATTGAAGTGGCCTGCTCAATCGCTGATCGCTTATCAAGCCCTGAGAGCTGTAACTTATTGGCAAACTCCACTATCAGAATGCCGTGTTTGGAAATAACCCCAATCAGGGTAACCAGGCCCACTTGTGTGTAAATATTGAGGGTCGTCAATCCTAGACTGACGAAAATCATCGCTCCGCAAACACTCATCGGTACGGTGACCAACATAATCAAGGGATCGCGCCAGGATTCAAATTGAGCAGCTAACACCAAATAAATCACTATCAAGGCAAAGAAAAAGGTAACCACCAAATCTGATCCTTCAGTTTTGAATTGCCTGGACTGCCCCGAGTAATCTACAGAATACTCGACTGGTAAGATTTCTTTAGCCGCATTATCCAACACCATCAATGCTTCACCCAACGTAATCCCAGGGCGTGGCACACCCGAAATAGTGACGGCATTTAATTGTTGAAATCTCTTTAGTTGCTGTGGTTCAACGGTTTCCGTGAGCCTTATCAAAGTACTCACAGGAACCAACTTGTCGTTTACCGCCCGAATATAATATTGCTCCAACTGATCAGGGGTTAGGCGGTCAACTCTCTCGACTTGGGGGATAACTTTATAACTGCGGTTATCCAGGGAAAAACGGTTAACATAAGCTCCGGATAACATCGCACCTAAGTCACGACTCAAGTCCACCATTTCCACACCCACACTGGCCGCTTTATCACGATCAATTTCTATTACAATTTTTGGTTTATCAATTTTCAGATCAGAATCTAGAAAAATAAACTTTCGGCTCTCAAGGGCTCGGGTCATAATATCGCTTGCCACCGATGCCAGATTCTCCATGGGCTCTGTAGAACCGATAACAAATTCAACCGGAAGCTGCCCTCCCGCAGTTGGCAGACTTGGTGGCACCACAACGGCTATTTTTAGCCCGGCTATTTGCTGCACATCACTGCTAATCAACTCCTGCATCTTTTCCGTATCGCGGTCTCTCCCTTCCCAGGGAGCCAAAACAAACCCGGCTACCGCATTATTAACACCACTACTGAAGGTGCCCGCCCCATTAAGCAGAAAAATATTTTCAACCTCAGTAAATCTCTCAGCAATGACATTAAGTTCACCACTGTACTGCTCAACATAATCTAAAGTTGCGTAAGCATCGGCAGTAGAAATTGTAAGAACAAGCCCCCTATCCTCTGTAGGTTCAAGCTCTTGAGGGGACGTCACAAATAAGAAGTAACAACTTATCAATACAATTAAGCCGAAAACCAAAATAACTCGGCGCTCATCAAGAGAAGAATGGAGCGATTTTTCAAATCTCGTCTGAAGTCGATTAAATTGGCGTTCCAGCCAAATTTCAAACCGGGCACCTCCACCATCGCGAGGCTTTAATATTTTCGAGGCCATCATGGGAGATAAAGTAAGAGCGACCACTCCAGACAGTAATACGGCTCCAGCTAGGGAAAATGCAAACTCTATGAATAGGGTCCCGGTTAAACCACCAAGAAAACCAATAGGAATATATACTGCAATTAGCGTTGTAGTCATAGCCACTACAGGCCATGCCAACTCTCGGGCCCCTACGATCGCAGCCTCTTTTGGAGGCAAGCCCTCTTCTATATGTCGATGGACATTTTCCAGAACAATAATGGCATCATCAACAACAATTCCGATTGCCAGAACCATGCTTAGTAATGTGAGCAAGTTGATGGAAAATCCCATTAACAACATTAAAAAGAATGCACCAACAAGAGAAAGCGGTAGTGCAATTGCTGGAATCAATACGCTGCGAACTGACCCCAGAAACAAATAAATCACCAAAATTACTATAAATACTGCTTCAACAATTGTTTTGACGACCTCTTCAATGGAGTCCTGAATATATTCAGTACTGTCGTAAGGAATTTCACCTAGCATACCCTCTGGCAACTGTGGAAAAATTTTCTGCTCCAACTCCTCGCGTACTTTTTTAATAACTTCAAGGGAGTTCGCATCGGGTGCCACCTCAATAGCAATAAAAGTGGCAGACTGCCCGTTAAAAGTCACAGAGCTGTCATAGGACTCAGCTCCTAACTCTATCTCCGCCACTTCACCAAGACGAACCAGCTTATCTCCATCGGATCTAACCACTAGCTTGCGGAAATCCAATTGACGTGCAATATCTGTGTCCGCACGTATTTCCAGTGCCACACGGGTTCCCTTTGTCGAACCAACTGCCGACAGAATATTATTATCCCTGAGCGCATCAGAAATATCCGCAGGTGTGACTTCCAATGCTGCCATCTCTGTCGGTTTTAACCAGACTCTCATTGCAAAGGTACTGTCACCCAAAAGGCGAGCTCGCTGCACACCAGCTATAGTCGCCAATTTAGGTTGAACAACACGTGTCAGATAATCTGTGATTTGATTATTAGCGAGAATATTTGAGGAAAAAGAAAGGTACATTGCAGCAGTGGTTTCTCCCTGCTGCATTTCCACGCTGGAATCCTCTGATTCATCAGGCAATTCACTGCGCAGCTTATTTACCTTGGCAACGACCTGAGTTAACACTTCATTTGGATCGTAATCAAAACGTACATAAACGTTTATCGTCGAGAGACCTTGCACGCTGGTGGAGACCATGTAATCGATACCATCTGCAGTAGCAATCTCCTGCTCAAGCGGAGTAGTAATAAACCCCTGCACTAGATCTGAGTCGGCACCAACATAAACGGTGGTTACTGTAATAACTGCATTTTCAAGTTCCGGGTACTGCCTGACATTTAATTCCGTTAGCGACCTTAAACCCAATAGAAAAATAAATAGGCTGACTACGCAGGCCAACACTGGCTTTCGAATGAAAATCTCTGTGAAATTCACAACCTATAAATTCCAGGTTTAACTATTTTCCGGTGTGGGGTCTGCGCTTTCTGGGGGTTGATTCTGATTATTGATAACCGCTTTCTCTCCATTGCGAAGTTTAAGTAATCCGCTGCTAGCCACTATGTCACCCACCAAAAGTCCTTGTGTAATTTCAACTAGATCCCCACGTTCCTCACCAGTTTTCACAAATCGTTTAACTGCGACCATATGCTCACCATCTTTATCGGGCTCCAACACAAAAACCGCCACCCCATAGGGAGCAAAAGCCAATGCGGTTCTGGGAATGACGAGCACTTTTCGCTGTGCACTTATCTTTACGGATACTTGGGCAAACATTCCAGGACGTAAATCGTGTTGGGGATTTTCCAGAGTAGCTTGAATCAGAAAATTTCTACTCGCACTATCCACTTGGGGGTCAACAGCAGTAATTCTTCCTTCGTAAGTATTTTTAGGGAAAGCATCTGTTGTCAACTGAATAGCAAGCCCAGCCTTAACCAAGGCATATTTTTGTTCAGGGAGGGAAAAATCAACAAAAATAGGATCAAGTTGCTGTAGAGAAACAACAGACTCCCCCGGACTTACATTCTGCCCAAGATCGATTTGTCGAATTCCCAGTACTCCACTAAACGGCGCCACGATAACTCGCTGATCCACCCTGGCCCGTTGCACTTCTATATTGGCAACCACCTGGTCCAAAGTACTGCGAGCGCTATCCAAATCTGCTTCGGTTGTTACACCTCGCCCCAGCAGAGTCTTGATCCGCACGTAATTGCGACGGGCCAAGCGAAGCTCTGCATCCAACACCTGCAACTGCGCCTTTTCCGGTTCTGCAAAAATTTCCGCCAGTAAATCGCCCTTCCTAACATGCTGGCCCGACTTGAAGTGAATAGCGCTGATAACCCCCTGAGCTTCGGTAGTAACCTCTACGCCATTAACAGCTCGAACAGTGCCTATTCCTTTCAGGTCTTCCTTCCAATATTGAAACTGGGCGGTTGCTGAAGTCACTGTGGCCGCAGGCAGGGCTAAGTTGTCTATAAACTGATTCACCATATGCCTGCCAATAAATTTATAAGCAAAAATTCCGCCGAAGAGCAAAAGGCATCCCAGCAGCATTAGCAACATACGCTTACTGATATCAGGCCCCCGTAAGGTGTCGTCAATAAAAACTATAAACTGATACTTGCAAGGGAAACTATGCGCTACGGAGGGATGCCCCTCTACGTAAATATCCGAGCAAACGGATTAGCGCACCTGTGAGTATAGATATGGAGAGAGTGAGGAATCGGTGGGAGTTAAGGGGTGCACTATATGGCACCCCCAAGTGCTTTTTTATCGGAATACGGCTTTATCGCCTTCAACATCCGCACGGATTGTTGCTCCAGGGGAAAATTTACCGGCGAGAACATCTTGCGCCAGCGGGTTTTCCAGCCATACCTGAATAGCACGCTTTAATGGCCGTGCACCATAAACGGGATCGAACCCAACTTCTGCTAATTTATCCAACAGGCTTTCAGATACCTCTAATTTCAGGTCTCTCTCTGTCAGTCGGCGGCAAAGTTGTTGCAGCTGAATTTCGGCAATAGAGCGTACTTCTGCCTTATCCAGTGGATGGAAGACAACTACTTCGTCAATGCGATTTATGAACTCCGGCCTGAAATGGTTCCCCACCACTTCCATCACCGCACTTTTCATCTGTCGATAACGAATTTCAGCGTCCAGGTCGTCGCCATTTTCTGCGGTGGCGTATTTTTGAATTAAATCTGAGCCAAGGTTTGAAGTCATTACGACGACGGTATTACGGAAGTCCACCGTGCGCCCCTGGCCGTCGGTCAGGCGGCCATCATCAAGGACCTGTAAAAGAATATTGAATACATCGGGGTGCGCTTTCTCCACTTCATCTAATAGCACAACAGAATAGGGCTTTCTCCGCACCGCTTCAGTCAGGTATCCCCCTTCTTCATAACCTACATATCCGGGGGGGGCGCCAATCAGTCGGGCCACAGAGTGCTTCTCCATAAATTCCGACATGTCGATACGCACCATGGCGTCTTCTGTGTCAAACAAGAACTGAGCCAATGCCTTGCATAATTCCGTCTTACCCACACCGGTTGGGCCGAGGAATAAGAATGAGCCATTGGGTCGGTTGGGGTCAGCTAGTCCCGCCCTCGAGCGGCGTACGGCATTAGCAACCGCTTCCACCGCTTCCCCCTGTCCGATGACCCGCTTGTGCAACTCATCTTCCATTCGCAGTAGCTTTTCACGCTCACCTTCAAGCATCTTAGATACAGGAATACCCGTCCAGCGAGATACCACTTCAGCCACCTCTTCATCGGTCACCCGATTGCGCAGCAGGCGGGGTTCTTCAGAAGCTTCAGCGGTAGCAGCACTTTTAAGCTGTTGTTCAAGTTGTGGTATTACACCGTACTGTAATTCAGACATTCTATTGAGATCACCTGCACGCCGTGCAGACTCCATATCGAGCTTGGCCTGCTCGAGCTTTTCCTTGAGGTCGTGGCTGCCGGCAAGCTGTGCCTTCTCCGCCTTCCAAACCTCTTCAAGGTCGGAGTATTCCCTCTCCAGTTGTAGAATCTCTTCTTCCAGTTTCGACAGGCGTTTTTTAGTCGCCTCATCATCCGTATCCTTTTTAACCGCCTCTCGTTCAATCTTTAATTGAATTAAACGGCGCTCCAATTTATCCATGGATTCCGGTTTGGAATCGATCTCCATGCGTATCCGGCTGGCGGCTTCATCAATAAGATCAATCGCTTTATCTGGTAATTGACGGTCAGTGATATAACGCTGCGATAATTTTGTCGCGGCAATAATTGCAGAGTCGGTAATATCAACACCGTGATGTACTTCGTAGCGTTCTTTTAATCCGCGCAGAATCGCAACCGTATCCTCTTCAGTTGGTTCATCAACCAGCACTTTTTGGAAACGCCGCTCAAGCGCTGCATCTTTTTCAATATATTGCCGATACTCATCCAGAGTGGTTGCACCGACACAATGTAATTCCCCGCGGGCCAAAGCGGGCTTCAGCATATTTCCCGCATCCATGGCCCCCTCAGCTTTACCGGCACCCACCATCGTGTGGATCTCATCGATAAAGAGAATAATGCGACCTTCCTGTTTTGATAATTCGTTGAGTACTGCTTTTAACCGCTCTTCAAATTCTCCACGAAATTTTGCGCCCGCCAACAATGCCCCCAAATCCAGGGAAAGAAGACGTTTGTCCTTTAACCCTTCCGGCACTTCACCATTGACGATACGTTGAGCGAGCCCTTCAACAATGGCAGTTTTACCAACACCCGGCTCACCAATTAGTACAGGGTTATTCTTGGTACGCCGCTGTAAGACTTGAATCGTCCGCCGTATTTCATCATCGCGGCCGATCACCGGGTCAAGCTTGCCGGCCAGAGCCCTCTCGGTCAGGTCGAGAGTATATTTATCCAGCGCCTGGCGCGCTTCTTCCGCATTGGGGTCATCCACTTTTTCGTCGCCACGCACTTTTTGAATTGCCGCCTCTAATTGTTTAATGTCGCCGTTGGCATTTAGGATTTTGGAAATCTCTCCCGCCGCAGAGTCGAAAGCTGCCAGTAATACAGTTTCACTGGAAATAAAACTGTCACCATTTTGTTGGGCTCGCTTGTCCGTGAGATTCATTAAGCGCATTAATTCCTGGGACATCCCCACATCACCCGTGGGGGAAGTCACCCGCGGCAGGCTATCCAACCGCTTGGCAAGGTCATTGCGCAACCCGTTTAGGTTAAATCCCGCCTGTGACAGGAATGCGGGTACGCTTCCGTTGTTCTGGTTAAGCAGTGCCAGAATCAAGTGCTCGGGATAAATCTGGTTGTGGTCGCGCCCTACCGCCAGGGATTGCGCATCAGCAAATGCCGCCTGTAGCGGGTTTGTCATTCGGTCAATTCGCATGAACGAAACCTCTTTTACTCGATTTTTTCAGAAGCGCTGCAATAGTGGCACTAATTTGCCTTTTACATTCGCTATGGTACTGACAAGTAAAATAGGGGCGCAGGAAGGGTTTTCAATGATTTAAATCAATAGCGGCATTTATTCTATGCAAAGTGGTTTTGCGGCAAATCTATCTCTTATAATTTTTTACAGCCCAGTCAACGCCCAGCCTTGTAATTGCCCAAGCTGCCCCAATATTATCGAATGGCTTACACAGAAAAAATAAGCCATCTAGAAATTCAGTTCAGTCTTTATCCCGCCATATCAAAGTTGCCATACGACCGGTTTCAGACTCCCTGCGGTAGGAAAAAAACTTCTCAGGTTCTGACATTGTGCAGAGCCCCCCACCGTACACCTCGCCAATCCCCAGCTCTGCCAACTCCGCGCGAGCCAGGGCGTAGATATCTGTTAAAAAGTGCAGTGGTTTCTTAGTGTGTGGGCGGAAACAGCTAGCGATTTTTTCTGTGTGTCGACTGCTAATTGCATTTTCAAAGAATGCCTCGAGGACATCGATTCCGGTTTCAAAGGCCTCCGGACCAATCGCTGGACCCAACCAAACCATCAACTCCTCAGGATCACACTTCATCGCCCGTACGGTGTTGCGCAATATACCACCGGCCAATCCGCGCCACCCGGCATGGGCTGCTGCTACGCGGTTACCACTCTTATCGCTTAGCAAAACAGGCAAACAGTCTGCGGTTAGCACGGCACAGACAACACCTCTTTTCATACTAAAGCAGGCATCTGCGGTTCGAACTAAGGCGTCATCACTTGCCTCGACTACTTTGTCGCTATGGATCTGCTCCAGCCACTGCGGTTCTGAGGGCAACTCAAGCTCCTCCCTCAACTGTTGGCGATTGGCAGTAACAGCTGACTCCTTGTCCCCCACGTGAGCGGCCAGGTTAAAGGAGGAAAAATGGCCACAACTTTGGCCCCCAGTACGTAGCGTCGTCGCCGCCCTCACCCCTGCGGGTGCGGGCCAGTCGGGTATCAGGTAGTGGTTACTTGGCATTGAGATATCTTGCTTTGCGAAATTGTCCTTTCGAGAACCGGCGATAGGTGCCCAGGCGAATTTATAACCGGTACTTCAAGGCTCATCAGCGCGCAACTGATCGAGCAGTACTTGCATGTCAGCAGGCATTGGCGCACACCAATGCATGTCCTGTCCACTGGTGGGATGTACTAGCGCTAATTCAGCCGCATGCAGAGCCTGCCGAGGGAAGCTCTGGAGAGCTTCAACAAGGTCTGCCGAGGCCTCTGGAGGCAACTTTGGGCGGCCTCCGTAGAGTGGATCGCCCACGAGCGGGTGCCTGATATGGGCCATGTGTACCCGAATCTGATGAGTACGACCGGTTTCCAGCTTGCAGCGTAAGAGCGTGTAAGCGCTGTAACGCTCCTGTACACGATAATGAGTGATCGCCTCTTTGCCGCCAAAGTCCAAAACAGCCATCTTGAGACGATTTTGACGATGCCGACCGATGGGCGCATCAACACGACCCGCAGTGGTGATATATCCTTGGACCAGGGCATCATACTGTCGACTCACCGTTCTCTGCTTTAATTGATCCACTAGATGGGCCTGAGCGGTCAAAGTCTTAGCCACAACCATCAGGCCACTCGTGTCCTTATCCAGCCGGTGAACAATACCGGCTCGAGGTATCAGCTCCTGTGCTGGGTTGTGGTGGAGCAGGCCATTGAGCAGAGTGCCATCGGGGTTACCGGCAGCGGGGTGGACTACGAGGCCCGCAGGCTTATTGACCACCATCAGGCAGTCATCTTCGTACATAATGTCCAGGTCGAGGTCCTGGGCAGCCCAGCTACCCTGGGGTTCCAGCTCTGCGCAAAGCTGGATAAGCTCACCGCCAAAGAGCTTGTCCTTGGCCTTAGCTGGGGCGCCGTTCAGGGTAAGCTGACCGCCTTTGATCCACGATTGAAGGCGCGCGCGCGAAAAATCGGGAATTAATTCGGCTGCGGCCTGGTCTAACCGTCGACCAGCCATATTGGCAGGAACTTGGATATCTAGTTTTAGGTGTTCAATCATCAATCAATTGCAAATACTTTGGGCAGCTCCGCGACTGTGGTTAAATGTCCGACGCGCCAGGTTAATACTGGTGGGTAGTTTAATAAGGTAGAGTGTAAGAATGATAGAGCGAGGGGCTATGCAGACCTGGAAAATGCTGTGGCTGGCCTTGGTGTCCGCAATATTGGTTGCCTGCGCCAACACAGATGATTCGGAAGTGGGCTTGCCCACCGGTGCTCGTACAGAGCAGGCCTACTACGAGATGGCCCAGCGACAGCTGCGAACCAGCCAGTGGGATCTTGCGATCCGAAACCTGCGGGCTCTGGAGGATAACTTCCCGTTCGGCAACTATGCCGAGCAAGCTCAGCTCGAGCTGATCTATGCCTACTACCGCAACTATGAAAACGACGCTGCTATTGCCGCTGCGGACCGCTTTATCCGCCTGCACCCCCAGCACCGCAATGTCGACTATGCCTATTACATGAAAGGGCTATCTTCCTTCACCGAGGGCACAGGCCTGTTCGAGCGTTTCATGCCGACCGACTTGACCAGCCGCGATCCAGGCTCGGCGCGGGAGTCATTCGCTTATTTCTCTCAATTAATGGCTCGCTACCCTGAAAGCCGCTACGCTCCAGACGCGCAAAAGCGCATGATCCACTTGCGTAACCTGCTGGCCCGCTATGAAGTTCACGTGGCCAACTACTACTTTAAGCGCGGCGCCTACCTCGCAGCAGCCAATCGCGGCCGCTACATTGTGGAAAACTTCCAGCAGACACCCGCAATTCCTGATGCCCTGGCCGTTATGGTTCAAGGTTACCATTTGATGGAGATGCAAGATCTTGAGGCTAATGCCCTGGATGTGCTGCGCAATAACTATCCAAAGCACCCCGCTTTTAACGAAGACGGCACCTTCAACTACGACTTTTACAAAGGCCCGAGCGGCCGCAGTCTAGTGCACAGGGTCACCCTGGGCCTGTTTGAAAAATCTGATCCGAGGGGCTTTGACAGCCGGGAGCTCTATAACCCCGAATACAACCGGGACGAAACTCCTCTGCCTCCAGAGCTTCTGTAACTTATCAGTTTAAAATAGAAACGGCGCCATTCGGCGCCGTTTCTATTTTCAGGATAGCTAGTCACCCAGCTTCCAGCCATTGGTTATGGGATAACGGCGATCCCTTCCAAATCCGCGCTCAGAAATACGCACCCCGATGGCTGCCTGGCGCCTCTTGTACTCATTGCGCCCCACTAACCTGACCACACGCTCTACATCCTCTCTCTGGAAGCCACGCTGAATGATTTCCTCAGCGCTGTGGTCTTGATCGACATAGAGATTGAGAATTTGATCCAGGGTCTCATAAGGCGGAAGGCTGTCAGAATCCACCTGGTCCGGGGCCAGCTCAGCACTGGGCGGGCGAGTAATGACTGTTTCAGGAATCACCTCAGAAATTGTGTTGCGGTAACGGGCCAGCTCGAATACCAATACTTTGGGAACATCCTTCAGTGCATTGAACCCGCCTACCATATCCCCGTATAAGGTTGCATAACCAACGGCCATCTCACTCTTGTTACCAGTGGTCAGGACCATTGCGCCCTTTTTATTGGAGATGGCCATCAAAAGCACGCCACGAGAGCGGGCCTGCAGGTTCTCCTCAGTGGTATCCCTCTCACTGCCAGCAAATTCTTCAGCAAGAGCCCCCATAAACGAATCAAAGATGGGCTCGATACTAATTTCCCGATAGTGAACCCCCATTCTTTCCGCCTGATCGGCCGCATCGCCTTTACTCAGATCCGAGGTATAGCGAAACGGCATCATTACTGCCTCAACACGCTCTTTGCCCAGCGCATCGACCGCAACTGCCAATGTCAGAGCAGAGTCGATTCCACCCGACAACCCCAGCACAACGCCATTGAAACCATTCTTATTAACGTAGTCGCGCACCCCGAGTACCAGAGCTTGGTACACAGAAGCCAAATCGCCTTGAGGAGAAGCAATTTCCCCTGGGAGTACCGTCAAGTTCTCTCCCTGCAAAGATATGGAAGCTGGCAGCAACTGCTCTCCAAACTCCTCAGCCCTGGCACATACTTCTCCCTCGGCGTCAACAACAATTGAGCCGCCGTCAAAAACCAGCTCATCCTGACCACCGCACCAGTTCACATAGGCAATGGGGACCCCGGCATTCTTTGCCTGCCTAGAGACCAATTCCAGCCTCTGTTGAGCCTTGCCCCGATGGAAAGGTGATGCATTGATGTTGAGAATCAACTTGGCTCCAGCATCGACTGACTGCTTGATGGGCTCTGGAAACCAAATATCCTCACAAACACTTAGCCCTACCGGAACTCCTTTGATATCTACTACACAAGGGGTTTTACCCGGTTTGAAGTAACGCTTTTCATCAAATACCTGATAGTTAGGCAGCTTCTGTTTGGCATATTCTGCGATTAACTCTCCCTCAACTATGACTCCCGCCATATTGAACATAACGCCATCAAATAACTTGGGGTAACCCACAACAATGGCGCAGGGCAGATCTGCAGCTTTAAGCTGATCCAATGCCGTATCAATACGAATCTGCATACTGGGTCGCAACAACAAGTCTTCAGGAGAGTAGCCGCACAGGGTCAGCTCTGGAAAAAGTACCAAATCAGCACCCAGCTCCTGGTGCGCTCGGCGCGCAGCTTCTATCACCTGCTTGGTATTCCCGGGAATATCACCAACCAGGGAATTGATTTGTGCCAGCACTAACTGCAAAGTAGACATCGTTGAACCTCGGACAAGACAGGCCGCTATTGTAACCCTATCGGGGTAACAACAGCAGCGGCTCACCACTACAAGAATACCGGTCATCTACATTGAGCAGCTCCCAAACATCCCCCTTACAGCATCACGAACTCCTGCGGATTAGCGCAATCTACCGGGTTGCAATAGCCTTGGTTTTACTTGGGGTTTTTTTCTCAGATATTGGCGGGGGCTCGCTAGGTAAGCACTCACAAACGCTGTTCATATACACTACTGCAGCGTACGCCTCTCTGAATATAGGTTGGCTGCTCTTTTTACGCCAGAAAGCCTATCAAACTAATAGCGGCCAGGTCGGTATTATTTTGGGTTGCGACATCCTGGTTTTCTTATTATTGATTGAAGCCAGCGGCGGCCTGAACTCTGGCCTGGGTTACCTGCTGTTAATCAGCTGCTCTATCGGCGCCATTCTGCTAGATCGGCGTCTGAGTGCATTTTTTGCAGCAATGGCCAGCCTGGGGGTAATTACTCTCCAACTTTATCATCTATTATCTGGCTCTGGCTCTGGCTCTGGCTCTAGCCAAGAAATAGTTTCTGCTGGAGGACTTGGCTTACTGATGTTTGTAACAGTAAGCGCAATTCAGTATTTGTCAGAGCGTATACGAAAAGCCAACCTTCGCGCAGACCAGCAGAGCCGGCAAGCTGCACACCTCCATAGACTGGCACAACAAATTATTGAAAGAATGAGCACGGGTGTACTCGTTATGGGTGCATCCAGTAAGCCTGAGTTAATCAACAGGGCTGCCATTCGACTATTGGGAACCCAATTAACTTCTGAAGCCCCCCTTAACTCTGAGCTTCACCGTCAAATTCAAGCCTGGCGTCACCAAAATGGAAATACTAACGTTCTTATTCAAGCGGATAATAACGAAGAGCTGCAACTAAACTTTGCTCAGTTGCGCCATAAAAGTGGCAATAGCACACTAATTTTTGTTGAGGACAACAGAAAGCTCACGGAAGCAGCACAAAAGCTGAAACTTGCATCATTAGGACACTTAACTGCATCTATTGCTCATGAAGTGCGCAACCCACTCTCTGCAATCAATCATGCTGCACAACTCTTGTCTGAATCTAATCAGCTCAAAGATGAGGATAGACACTTAATTGATATTATTTGTCGGCAGAGCAGCCGAGTAAATCAAATTATCGAAAATGTTATGCAATTATCCAGGCGGCGCGCAAATTCACGGGAAGAGCATAACCTGCGTGACTGGCTCCAACAGTTTTTCATTGACTTCGACACAGGTAGTTCCCCAAAAAGTAAAATTGAATTGGTCTTTTCTGAGAAATTTATTCCGGCTAATTTTGACTCTGCTCAATTATCTCAGGTTGTTACCAACCTCACAGACAATGCCCTGCGCCACTCAGAAATAGAAACCGGACAGCGCTATGCAACCATCCATGCCTACTACAATAATGAAAAGGGGCATTCCATATTGGATATTAAGGATAATGGCAGTGGTATCCCTCCTGAGCTGAAAAATCAGGTATTTGAGCCATTTTTTACTACTGATAAGGCAGGAAGTGGCCTCGGATTATATATTGCTCGAGAATTGTGCGAGGCCAACAGAGTCAGTTTGTTTCATTGCCAAAGTGATGACAATAAAAGCTGTTTCCGTCTGGAGTTTGCGCATTCTATGGAAGTGACCTGATCTAAGTCAGGACATTTCTCTGTAACTAAATCATTATTTACTAGAAATTTCTGACATAATCATGTTTCATGCCTTTTGGCATAAAGTGAACAAAACTAGAAAAGAAAGAATAACGATGCGCCCACTGGCACTAGTTGTCGATGATGAACCGGATATTTGTAATCTACTTAGTCTCACCCTTCAAAGGATGGACGTTGATTGCCACACTGCTGCTACTCTCTCAGAGGCTAAAAGCGCTCTCGACCGAAATACCTATAACTTTTGTCTAACTGATTTACGTCTACCTGATGGAGATGGACTACAGCTAGTTGAATATATTCAAGGATGCACAGAAATTGAGCTACCTATCGCTGTTATAACAGCTCACGGGAATATGGATACTGCAATCAAAGCACTCAAACTGGGGGCTTTTGATTTTGTGAGTAAACCGGTAGATCTTGATCGATTACGTAATTTGGCACAGCTCGCTCTGCGTTTGGATAGCAACCAGGCACCACAGCAAAGCAATCCCCAGAAGGATCTCATACTTGGCGAAGCAGATAATATTCATAAACTTCGCCAACAAATCAGTAAGGTCGCGCGTAGTGACGCGCCTGTCTATATCAGTGGTGAGTCAGGTGCGGGTAAAGAGCTTGCTGCCCGCTCTATTCACTTACAAAGTGCCAGAGCTGAACAGCCCTTTATTGCTATTAACTGTGGCGCAATACCCTCTGAACTAATGGAAAGTGAGTTCTTTGGGCACCAAAAGGGAAGTTTTACCGGTGCGCACAAAGATCATAAAGGCCTTCTGCAAAGCGCGGAGGGCGGTACCCTTTTTCTAGATGAAGTAGCAGACCTTCCTCTGGAAATGCAAGTAAAGCTTCTCAGAGCAATTCAAGAAAAATCCATACGACCAATTGGCTCTAACAAAGAAATATCAATAGATACACGTATTCTAAGTGCGACCCACAAGGACTTAAGCGAAGAAGTAATAGGCGGACGTTTCCGAAACGATCTTTATTATCGTATAAATGTTATCGAGATCACTGTCCCCCCTCTTCGTGACAGGACCGAAGATATCCCTCTCCTAACTGACGTCATTATGCAACGTATAGCCTCTAGCGCAGGGCTTACCCCTCCAGCCTTATCACATGAAGCTATAATTGCTTTGCAAAATTATTCCTTCCCAGGAAATGTCAGACAACTTGAGAACATTCTTGAGAGAGCTTTCACTTTATCTGATCAAAACATAATTCGAGAGGAAGACCTCTTACTTGAATGTAACAATAGGCAAGAAAACTCTTTAGATAAAAAGCACAGTGTTGCTCTACCTCAGACAGAAAAAGCCGCCAGCACAGAAAACTTCAACGCAAACAAGAGCGATTCACTAGACGAATTCCTACAAAGAATAGAAAAAGAAGTTATTGAAGAAACCTTAGTTAAAACACGATGGAATCGCACTGCTGCAGCCCAAAAGCTTGGCATCAGCTTTCGTTCTCTTAGGTATAGATTAAAAAAACTTGGACTTGAAAATTAGATTCATCGCGGTTAGGACTATCGTACCGTAATTTAATGTAGTTGGAATATGTAATCCAGGTAGTATTCTAGTGCAAATTCAAATCGAAGGAGTTTGCACAATGAAACGCCTTGCTGGATTTACCCTCATAGAATTAATCATTTGCATAATGACTATTGCTGTATTAACAGCTATAGCCCTACCCTCTTTTAACGACTTTTTTAAACGCTATAAAAATAAAGTTAAACAGAGAGAGCTTTTTGAACTACTTATACTTATGCGTAACAGAGCACTGAATGAGAAGCGCAATTTCACACTTTGCCCAAAGAAAAGATTAGCTGATGAGTGCTCCAGTGACTGGTCAGATGGAGCTTTATTATTTGCCGACGAAAACGGTAATGGCAAACTGGATCCAGAAGATCAAATCATCAGATATTTAGGTCAAGCTGAAAAGGGAGCTTCTCTTAGCTGGAATGCATTTAATAATAAGGGATTCCTGATTTATAAGCCAACAGGAACCACTCCTTCTCAAAGTGGAAACTTCTCTTTCTGCCCCGAGAGTGGCGAGGCAGAGTATGGATGGATTATCATTCTTAATGCTATTGGAAGACCCTATTATGCAAAAGATAAAGATGGGAATAACATTGTAGAAAATGGTAGTGGAGATGAATTAACCTGTCAGTAAAAGGTTTTAGTTACAAACAGAACTCCAACACAAATCATCCGGATCAGCGAAGGCTCCGTCATCCCCTCTATCCCAAGCGCGAACACCACTAGAGCGGAGCTCAATTACCCCATCACCAGCTTGAGTATTTTTGGGTGTGGCCCGAATGGTGTAGGAAGAATCATCGGCGCTCTCAATGGTCAAATCATACGTTTTATTACTACTATCGAGAGGAGCTTCTGTAGAAAAAATAGAAGGAGATCCAGTATCTGCTCCCCCATCTGCAGCTCCAGTATAAGAACCGTTCTGCGTAAAATGCTGCTCCATTGCTTGCGCCATACTCATTAATGCTCCTTGAGCGTCAGCGCGCTGAGAAGTAACTATATGATTTTGGTATGCGGGCCAAGCCAGTCCAGCAATAATACCAATAATTGCTACCACCACCATTAACTCAATTAAAGTAAATCCACTATAATTTTTCATTTTCATATATTTTCATACCTGGAATGGCCCGGCAAAGCCGGGCGCTATATGTTAACCACATGCCATTAATTTGGTGTAATTTCCTCCCATGAGAGACGACCGGCTCTATCTCCATCACCAAAATCCACCTCTCGCTCATGCACCTCACCATCACTGGTACCGGTATACTGCTTAGTACCCAAGAAGCCTGATTCGTTTGGACTACTTTCGGAGAGCATTTCACCTACATAACCATAATCATCTTCATCAATTACACCGTCATTATTTGCATCGAAAACAGAATCCTCTGGAGCCAAGCCAGTCCAAACATCCACCGACATCAACCAACCATAGCCCCCGGCAGCGCAAACTTGTCCTGTAGGGATCAGGGTATTAAAAAATAAAACATAGTTCTGTAGTTCTGGTCGAGTAATAACACGCTCACCTCCATCCTGACTTGCTGTACTACCCTCTTGCAAAGGCATATACCAACCCGATTTATCACTCCAGGTAAACTCTGATCCCGATACAGTCCTCAGAGTTGTAGTACTTCCATCATCCAAGGTAAGAACCTCAGATGTCAGCGTGCGTTCTTCCAAGTTATCTGTATCTAAATTAAATACGTCATTATCAGATACAACGTAAAATCCACCTGGGTCAGTATCACTAGTATCTGAGTCTACTAAGTATTGACCTGTACCGAATGCTACTAATAAATTAGGGGAAGCGCCGGAAGAGTTATCTGTATTTCTTGCAACGAGAGGAGCACCAGTAATTGCTTCCCCTGAAACTGAAAAAAGTGGCGATGGAGAAGTAGTTGACGAAGCAACATCCCAGCTTCCTGTCGCTGAGACATCAAATGCCCACATATTTCCTTTTAAGTCTCCAGCATAAATACGGTCTATAGTACCATCCAGGTCGGAGTCGACAATCGCTGGTGTTGACATCCCATTTTTATCATCGGTGTCGGCGGTCCCTGTTGAAATATAGACATGGGAATTACCACTACCATCCTCACCATCCAGATATACGATAAACAGGCCAGCATCACCCGTTGAACTATTATATCCATTTCCAAATATCGCAGCCCATTCACCATTTGACATACGACCAACCTGAGGTCGACTAAAGCTATAACCTAGGTTGCTATTGTCTGAATCTGTAAATTCCCACAAAACGATATTGGCAGCATTCGCCTCGGTAAAATCTGAGGGGTTAGTGATGTTCAGTGCATAATACCCTTTACCGCCGCCACCTAAGCCGCCCACAAGGACTGTTTCCCAGCTTCCATCAATATATGCGTCGGAAGTTGTAGGAGTCCCATCAACATAATATTTATGGGTATAGTACTGAGAACTTAATGCATGTAAGCCTTCATCCGCACTAGTGCTTAATAAGGCAGCAGGGGAATACGCAATTAATTCTTTACCTGCGTCAGTTCCACTTACATTCGCATTAAAACCATGTAAAAAGCCATCATTCGCCCCCACATAAACAACTGGTGTACGGCTACTGTTAGAACTAACAAAGCTATCATAGGTGGAAGCTTCACTGAATTCAGCTTCGCCCCAAGAAGAACTGGGTGCACCCACATATACCGGAGTCGAACTTACAATATCACCAAGGCGGCTTTCTCGAACGCGGAAATCACCTGTCCCAGTTCCTTCGTCAGTTTGATCCCCCCTAAGATAGTCAATACGATCTGAGGCACCACCATCATCGACCCCCGCGTTGGATTGGATGTCAAGATTTAGATCGTCAGCATGATCTGTTCCCGAAGTACCCAGCCCAGACGCAGTGAAAGCTACTCCAACACCACCACTGTAGGAGAGCATCACTCTATTACCGGTGCTAATAGAAGCTAGCTCCGTGCTAGCCTGCCATGAGGAAGTAGAAGCAATATTTCCTTCATCATCGAGTGCCCAAACCTCTAGATCTCCCGACCAGGCGCTGCTATCAAAACTTGCAGAAAATATTGCTGAATTAGCTTCCAGTGAAGAAGTATTAAACGATACTGAACTTGAGCTACCAACAATAGACTGCACATTATTAATAATAGTATTAAAAGTGGTTTGGAGTTGATCAGCATTACTTGCCGTATACACACCACCGCCGCCTAATTCTCCAGCATTTTTCATCAGGTCAGTATCTGATAAACCATCTTCAGCAAAACCAATGATGTAACTGGTAATATTATTAACGACCTCTTCACCATCTGTTTTTGTTAAATCCGGGCGCAAGTCAATATCGTACAGGGCCTTAACAACATCATCCATTTCATCATCGGTGCAACCTCCGGTATTTGAGGAACAACTACCGTCATCGTAGCCCTGCAAATGACTGCTTATACTATCATCCCGAGTTGGTTCCCCATCTGTTAGGGCCACCATAAAGCTATTTTGACAGTAGTATTGGATAGCACCTCCATCAACTGTATCATCCGGTTCACTAACACCATTCCAATCCAAAATAGTGCTAGTACTGCCTCCTGAAGTCTCTCCCGCGAAAATTTCCTCCCCAGCTACCTCTTCTTCACTGCCATCTGCATCGGTATAGGTAAGGTTATTTTCTTCATAGCCAGTAATAAAATACCGACCTACACCAGCAAAGCTCTCTGCGAGCGGGGTATTTCCACTTGCATCAATATCTTCAATAATATCGAGGATGCTGTCACGATTATCATCCGTGAGACTCTCCAGCCCGAAGAGTAATCTAGCTCCGTTCCTACTGTTAAATTGCATCAAACCAACGCGCACATCATCCAGCCCAGTTACCAACTCTTGGGCAGCACTGATCATGATATCGGTTCGGCGTATATCTACTTTGGAACGAGCCGCATCACCATCATCATCTGTGAACTCATCCGCCTCGTAGCCACCACTGCTATTTTCCTTGGAAAAAAACCAGTTCAGGAAATGCCCAGTAACACTCTCCCTATAATTACTCGAATCTTCACCTGTAGAATAATAACTGCTGCCAGAGTCGTCTGCAGCATAGAGCCAAGCCGTATAATCCTCATCTTCATCAAAACAGTTATTACTGCTATTCCAAGTAAACCAGCTAGTATCATCATTGTTATCAGTATCAACTAATTTGATAGTTACACTACCGTCTGAGCTGTCGACCCGATATTCCACCTCATCATAAGTGCCCGTATAGCTACAGGTGCCGCCACCACCATGGCCATGACCACCGCCACCGCAAGAATCTGTATAGGTATATTGCATAGACATTGGGCTGCTGCAGCTAGACCCTGCTGCATCAGAAGTATCATATCCATCCGCAGGCAAAACCATTGCTTCCATTGATCCTGAAGAGTCCAATACAAACATCAAATTAGGTTCTGCAGAGCCGCGAGAATAAAGAGGAACGTCGGACAATTCTCCCGGAGCAGAGAAAGCCTCGTTACTAACACAAACCAGAAGCAGCGCAGCGGTGATTGGTTTTAGTGGAAAGCGGACTATATTTAACGGTGAAAAATTCATTTTTTTACTCTTTTATATTTCTTTACCATAGAGAGTGATAATGATTCTCTCAGTACCACCAATCCCTACTCCACGAGAAACAATTTTAAATACTCGAACCTCTGAGCTATCGCTGTCCGTAGAACCAGCACTAAGGTCTACATTCGTGACATCGGTGTCATCTTCAGTAAGTCCTGCAAGTTCGATAAACATACGACCAGTTAGAGCTTCACCATCAGCACCTTCCATAGCTACTGTTTGCTCAACTGAATTGGTGTCAGTCCAAGTATCTTCATTAAATAAATCATCTGGACCATCACCTGCAGTACGCCGCCATCCCGTTGTTCCAAAGTCATCCAGGTCAGTTAGTGTCTCTATATACTCTTCACCTTGGCGTGCAACAGACTCCGCCACCTCGAGAGCCACTTTGGCATCACGGGAAGCAAAGGTCATACGCTCACTCATCAGAACACTTCTAGCTCCTGAAATACCAATTAGGGTTAATATCAATAAAATAATCAGGCTAACCATTAACACAGCGCCATCTTGCGATCTGAATGTCCTCATCACATATCACCTCGATTACGCACTTTTACCGTAGCAACATACAATTTTCTAATTCGTCCGTCCGTATATTCAGTTTCACTACCATCGAGCCGGCTTATAGTTTGACTATTTACACTCGCATCGTTATCGCTAGCCACCAATAATTCCAATTTAATAGCCACAACTTCTGACATATCATCAAGGTCTGTACTAGCACTCTGCCAGGTGTCAATTATTCCACTTCCTGTAGTATCCCGACCGTAAGAAACCTGCATATCCTCTATACCGGGAACTAATTCTTGGACAGAATCATTCTCATCATTAACGAATAAAGAATTGGTCCCAGTTGTATTCTCTGCAATAAAATAGGTTTTTTGATATGGTTGAAAAATTGCTGAATCAGCTCCATACGTTTCCGTAAGAGTATCACTTAAATTTTGAACCCAATCGCTATCGACACTTCCATCTTCATGCTCTAACGTCCTATCACCATCTCCAACAGCGCCAGTAATATTTGTAATGGTAAAGACATCGCCGTTAATACAAGTGGAGACCAAGACAATATCACCAGCTTCCACAGGGCAATTTGAACTTACGATTAAGTCTCCACTACTTGGCTCTAACATACGGCCTGACCCACCACAGGCATCAACAACACCTCCAAGGATCAACACATCACTATCATCGATAACAGCCATTGAATTTATTGTTGTACTACTTGCATTATCAATTCCCTGAATCCCATCAGAGCCTATAGAGGTTAAGAATGCATCTGTAGTATCAAGTCTATTCTCAATGCTATCCTGATCGGGAGCACACCCCCAATAATCGGCAAGTCGTATTTCCCTACTCAATAAATCAACCGCGAATCGACCATTC
Organism: Microbulbifer maximicatervae (SeqCode); assembly: GCF_052467325.1. NCBI lineage: Bacteria > Pseudomonadati > Pseudomonadota > Gammaproteobacteria > Cellvibrionales > Microbulbiferaceae > Microbulbifer > Microbulbifer maximicatervae (SeqCode). The sequence goes on along the minus strand of NZ_CP174310.1, from coordinate 4,436,175 downwards.
TCCTGTACTCGAGAGAACCCTTCCTGCATACGAAAAGTATCACTATTACTTTGAAATATTTGTAATACGCCAAGTAAAAGCAGGGAGCCCAATAAAATACCTATCATTAATTCAACTAATGAGAGACCTTTCTGATTACCATAAGCTCGCATTGTTAAAGCTCCACTATCATCTCAAAAGTGGCATTATCTAGGCCACCATCTACACTGCCGTAATTCTCTCCCGTATGTTGCTCACTCCAGGATATGGTTACCGTAACTTCCCCTGAATTACGTTCGATAGTTCCTGTAGCCGACGGTAAATTTGAGGATAAGATTAATTCCCATTCATAGAGATCTAACTCTGCCAACTCACTTACGGAACATGCACTACTGCAGCTTGGTGTTGAACTGCTATCACTACCACCTGAGCCACCATCACTCGATGAACCACCAACGCTCCCATCATATTCACCATCTGAAGCACCGGTAGGATTAGCACGCATTCTTTCAATAATTTCCTGCGCTGCAAGTGCTGCCATATAGCGGTGATGTGAGCCATTCCCATTTTTTAGGCTCATCACTTGAGTTGCCGCCAACCCCAAAAGCCCAACCGCCAGGATCAAAACCGATACGAGCACCTCAATTAGAGTTGCTCCTTTTTGCTTGAACATTAAAATTATCCTCTTTTCACCCAGCACCTCTACGGGCAATCTATATCTCTATTTAATCGTAAAGCTCCTGATACAAGAACCTCCAATTGACGACCATAATCCCCCGTACGGCTATCACAAAGCTCTAAAGTCAAAGTAGCTCCAAGGCTTATTTCTCCCTGCGAACCATAGCTAAATGTCAGATCAGCTACTGCGGTGCCAGAGATATCAGCCGAAATAGTAATATCGGAATACTCAACCTGGAGTATTCTCAACTCTTCTCCAGCAGAGTAAGAATCATCTCCATCATCATCAACCCAGACAACAATTCCATTATCAATATTGTTATCAATTACACCTATTCCCACATCACCTCCCCTACGTACAGCTTCAGATCGGGCATATTGGAGAGTGCTATTTAAATCGTTTGTCACCGCTGACAAACGATTACTTTCAAGTAATGAATTAAAAGAGGGAAGTCCAATCACCAATACTATCGCCAGGATCGTGATTGTGGCCATTAACTCAATCAGGGTTGCCCCTATGATATTTTTAAATTTTTTCATAACTGCTACCTTAAAGAACCGACAAGCATTTAAATGTGCCGCTAATCATAGGTCTATAAGTCTCTCTATATCTAATTCATTTAGCTATTTGGTATAAATTTCATACACAAAGAAATTCCCACCTCGAAACTTCATAAACAATGTGCAAACAAAATGGAAGTCCGGCACTTTGTTTCTTTATTACCGTATATATACCAGTTTACAGGGAGCAGGTAAGCGATAGGGTCGATGGTTTTGCCGCTTGCCGACAAACGGATTGGGAGGAGCGATAAGTGGGCTAGTCAGATTGGCGAAGGGCGGTAGAGCTGCTGATTAACGCAGCTCTTTAGGTAGGGAGAATCGTATATTCTCAGCCCTTCCATCCATTTCTTCAGGAAGGCTTGCACCAAGTTGTTGCAGTCGGCTAATCACTCCTTGTACCAGGACTTCCGGTGCTGACGCTCCCGCTGTGATCCCTATAGCCGCCTTACCCTGGAGCCAATCCGCATCGATATCATCTGCACCATCGATCAATTTGGCAGCAGCACCACAGCGTTCAGCGAGTTCACGCAGGCGATTAGAGTTAGAACTATTCGGGCTACCAACAACAAGGACCAGGTCACTTTCCAGAGCCAGCTGCTTTACAGCATCCTGGCGATTCTGGGTCGCGTAACAGATATCATCTTTTCGCGGCCCACGGATTTCAGGGAAACGCACTCTCAGGGCATCAATTACTCGAGCGGTATCATCCATGGATAGTGTTGTTTGGGTAACATAGGCGAGATTACTCTCGTCTTTAACAGTTAACTTCGCAACATCCTCTTCGTCTTCAACCAGGTAAATGGCACCGCCAGCAGAGTTGTCATACTGCCCCATTGTGCCCTCCACTTCCGGGTGCCCAGCGTGGCCGATAAGTATGCACTCAGCACCGTCGGTGCTGAACTTACTCACTTCAATATGCACCTTGGTAACCAGCGGGCAAGTAGCATCGAATACACGCAGGCCGCGCTCTCCAGCTTCGCGCTGCACAGCTTTTGAAACACCGTGAGCACTGAAGATAACGATAACATCATCGGGCACTTCATCGAGTTCATCGACAAAGACTGCACCGCGCTCTTTCAGGCTCTCCACCACAAACTTATTATGCACCACTTCATGGCGGACATAGATCGGCGCACCAAATACATCCAGGGCGCGATTCACAATATCAATTGCCCGGTCAACACCGGCACAAAAGCCCCGGGGGTTAGCCATTCGGATTTGCATGTCTACTTCAGTACCCTACTTGCTACAAAGAGGGAACCCGACCCTATTGGATCGAATCCACCGCAATAATTTTCACATGGAAATTTAAGGTTTGACCGGCCAATGGATGATTAAAGTCGACGGTAACATCGTCCTCACCAATCTCACTGATTACTCCGGGGAGTTCGCCGCTGCCATTGTCAAAAGAGACTACCAATCCGCGCTCCAGCTCCATATCGGGAGAAAAGGTATCCCGGCGCACCTTTTGCAGGTTTTCCGGGTTGCGCTGACCAAATCCTATCTCCGGCGGTATCTCGATCTCGGCTTCATCCCCCGCTTTTAAACCAAAAAGCGCTTTTTCAAAGCCCGGCAGCAAACTGCCATCGCCAACACTGAAAGAGGCTGGGTCACCTTTGAAGGTTGAATCCACCTCAGTGCCATCGTCCAATTTCAGGCTAAAGTGCAGTGTCACCCGGCAGTGTTCACCGATAACGGCATTACTCATAGTTCGTTAGACTTCCACGTTATTTTTTGCTTTGCCACTTTCTTTTTCTGCAAAAAAAAGTAGCTCAATAACCAGCATTGCAGCGCCGATACTAATTCCCATATCCGCAACATTGAATACCGGGAAGTGCCAGTTGCCGTAATAGACCGAAATAAAATCCCTTACGTAACCCAGCAGCACTCGATCCCAAAGGTTGCCCAAGGCCCCCCCCAGAATTAGCGCCAGGGCACAGGGTTCCCAGCGCTTTGTTGTCGGCAGGCGCCATAGCCAAACACTGACAACAACGCTAAATACAAAGGCAATAATTCCGAAAAACCACCGCTGCCATCCCCCAGCATCAGACAGGAAGCTAAAGGCAGCACCGTAGTTTTCGGCATAAGTAAATTGCAGCAAGCCGGGAATAATTTGCATTGAAGGGCCGTGCATAAACATATCCACGGCCCAGACTTTGCTGGCGATATCGAGGACAACCACCACCAGCGCCAGCCAGTACCAGCGCCATGGATGCCCCCAAACAGGGTTGGAACTAGGCATAGTGCCTCACTTCTCCTTCACCAGAAACGTTTTCCACGCAGCGCTCACAAATGTCTGGATACTCTGCTGATACACCCACATCGGCACGGTAATGCCAACAGCGCGCACACTTGGGGTGATCCACTTTGCTTATGCTGACTTTCAATCCTTCCAGCTCTGTGGATTCTGCACCGGCAGCATCGCTGAGTGGCTGTACAGAAGTGGAGGAGCAAATCAAAACAAAGCGCAACTCGTCTTCGAGCTCCAAGAGCTTTTCGCGCAGGTCATCCTCGGCGAACAGAGTCACCGCCGCTTGCAGGGAGCCGCCAATAGCACCAGCTCCACGCTGCTCTTCAAGCACCTTGTTTACCGCAGTTTTTACTTCGGCGATGGCAGCCCAATAGTCCGCACCTTTAACCGAGTCTGCTGGCAGCTTCGGCAGCGAATACCACTCTTCAATAAAGATGCTGTCCGCTTTGGCTCCGGGAATAAACTGCCATAGTTCTTCTGCGGTAAAGCTCAGGATAGGCGCAATCCAGCGAACAAATGCCTGAACAATATGATAGAGGGCAGTTTGCGCAGAGCGGCGTGCAGTACTGTCCTCTTTGGTGGTGTACTGGCGATCTTTGATGATATCCAGGTAGAAGCCACCCATTTCCACGACACAGAAGTTATGTAACTTCTGATAGATCTGGTGGAACTGGTAGTTATCGTAAGCCTCGATAATTTCATCCTGTAGACGCGCAGCCTTATCCAGCGCCCAGCGATCCAGCGCCAGAAGTTCACTTTCCGGCAATAAATCTTTTTCCGGGTCAAACCCAGCCAGGTTGGACAGGAAGAAACGAGCCGTATTGCGCAAGCGACGGTAAGAGTCCGCTGTGCGTTTCAGGATCTCATCGGAAACCGCCATTTCACCACTGAAGTCTGTGGCGGAAACCCAAAGGCGCAATACATCTGCACCCAACTTGTTGATTACATCCAGTGGTGCAACGGTATTGCCGATGGACTTGGACATTTTCCGTCCCTGTGCATCTACCGTGAAACCGTGAGTCAACACTTGCTTATAAGGGGCACAATCGTTGATAGCGATGGAGGTCTTCAGTGAAGACTGGAACCAGCCTCGGTGCTGATCAGAGCCCTCAAGGTACAGATCTGCCGGGAAACGCAGGCCGTTGCGGCGCTCCAGTACGGCGTAATGAGTCACACCTGAATCGAACCAGACATCCAGGGTGTCGGTAACCTTTTGATATTGGCCTGCCTCATCTCCCAGAAGCTCCTGCGGGTCCAAGTCAAACCAAACGTCCATACCCTCGGCGTCGACCTTTTCAGCCACTTTGTCCATCAAAGCGGGAGTGTCCGGGTGGATTTCATGGGTCTCTTTGTGAACAAACAAAGCGATGGGCACGCCCCAGGTACGCTGGCGGGAAATACACCAATCCGGGCTGCCGTCGAGCATGGCATCGATACGAGCCTTGCCCCAACCGGGGATCCACTGAACTTCATCCGCTGCCTTCTGTGCATTCTCCAGAAGGTCATTCTGCTGCATGCTCACAAACCACTGCGGAGTTGCGCGGTAAATAAGCGGCGTCTTGGTGCGCCAGCAGTGAGGGTAGCTGTGCTCCATCTTACCCTGGTGCAAAAGTACTCCGCGCTCCTGTAACAGGGCCACGATTTTGTCGTCCACCTTGTAGACGTGTTCACCGGCAAACAGCGGTACCATATCGCGGTATACGCCATTGTCATCGATATAGTTCAGGGTATCGATGCCGTAGCGCTTGCCCACCTGGAAGTCATCGGGACCATGGTCCGGCGCAGTGTGTACACAGCCTGTACCTGCATCAGTGGTGACATGGTCGCCGAGGATCATCGGCAATTGCTTCTCGTAGAAAGGATGGTTTAGCTTCAGGTGCTCCAAGGCGGCACCGCGAATACGGCCTACCACTTCACCTTCGAGCCCCGCCTTCTCCAATACGGCATCCTTGAGTGCTTCGGCAACGAGCAATCGGCGCTCAGCCGTTTGCACCACAACATATTCCAGCTCAGCATTGACAGAAACCGCTTGGCTGGAAGGAAGCGTCCAGGGGGTTGTGGTCCAGATAACAACGGATAGGGGGCCTTCACCCGCGTGTCCACCTGCCGCATCGGCGATAGCCAGGGATGTCTCTTCCGTCGCCGGATAGCAAACGTAAATGGAGTAGGAGGTTTTATCCTGATACTCCACTTCTGCTTCCGCCAGAGCTGATCCGCCCACAACGCTCCAGTACACAGGCTTGAAACCCCGTGCCAAATGGCCATTTTTGACCACTTGCCCAAGCGCTCGGATGATATCGCCTTCAAATTGGAAATCCATGGTGCGGTAGGGATTGTCCCATTCACCGAACACCCCCAGGCGAATAAAGTCTTTCTTCTGTCCGTCCACCTGCTTGGCTGCGTATTCGCGGCACTTCTGGCGGAAAGTTTTGTGATCCACCTTTGCGCCAGCCTTGCCAATCTTTTTCTCGACGCGGTGCTCAATCGGCAGGCCGTGGCAGTCCCAGCCAGGCACATAGGGAGCGTCAAAACCGCTCAGGGTTTTCGACTTGATAATAATATCTTTGAGAATCTTGTTGACCGAGTGACCTATGTGAATATCCCCGTTGGCATAGGGAGGACCGTCGTGCAGGATAAACTGCTCGCGCCCCGCCCGCGCTTCGCGGATTTTTTCGTAGAGCTTGGTTTCCTGCCACTTCTTTAAAATAGCCGGCTCGCGCTGGGGCAGATTGCCGCGCATAGGAAAGTCGGTCTCAGGCAGGTTTAAGGTCACTTTATAATCAGTCATTGGATGTCTACTTCAGCTCTAGTAGAGAATAATTCATCGTCTATACACCGGTTAGTGTCCCTTGGGGTTTTGCACAAACCAGTCTTTAGCATCGTCAATATCCTGAGCGATGCGGGCTTTGAGGATTTCCAGGGAGGCAAACTTCTCTTCATTGCGAAGTTTGTGGCAAAACTCTACCGCTAGTTCTTTCCCGTAGAGGTTGCCATCAAAATCAAACAAGTTGACTTCCAGTAGTGGCCGGGCGCCCTCTCCCTCAACTGTCGGGCGAAACCCCACATTGGCAACACCGTCAATTTCCGGCCGCCCAGCTGCGAGCTCACTTCCATTCGCGGCTTTGGTGCGAACGGTGTAAACGCCAACCAGCGGGGAGCGGTAGCGGTGCAAACGCACATTGGCTGTGGGAGCACCCAGTTGCCGGCCCAAGGCGCGGCCGGGGGCAACCCGCCCGGTAATACTGTAAGGGCGCCCGAGTAAGGCCTCGGCCAACTCAAATTCGCCCCGCTGCAAGGCTTCGCGGATGCGGGTGCTGCTCACCCGGGCTCCGCGAACCTCAAGCGTAGCCGTGTCTTCCACCGTGAATCCATTTTCGGCTCCGGCGCCCTGGAGAAGTCGATAATCGCCACTGCGATCACAGCCGAAACGGAAATCGTCTCCCACCACCAAATGGCGGATTCCAAGGCCGTCCACCAGAATACGGCGCACAAAAGCATCGGCACTCAGGTTGCGCAGTTTCTCGTTAAACTGCAGGCACAGCACCCGGTCGGCACCAGCATCAAATAGCGCCAATACCTTCTCTTTAAAGCGCATCAGACGCGCGGGCGCCCTTTCCCCAGAGAAGAACTCATGTGGCTGGGGCTCAAAGATAATCGCCACCGAGGGCAGATCATGTTCCTGCGCGCGCTGCTTGAGCTGCGCAATAATCGCCTGGTGACCGAGGTGTACACCATCGAACGAGCCGATTGTCGCCACGCTTCCCCGGTGGCGGGGGCGCAGGTTGTGCAACCCGCGAATTAGTTCGCGCTCCTGGGCCAAAGCGATTTTCCCATCCTCATAAAATCGAGCCGCACAGTATAGCGGATTCCCACTGGGCGGCCAGAGGCCATATTTATCCAGATATGCCCACTTAAAAAACTAACTTGTGGCGCGGAAGTGGCGGGGGCGCAATCCTGAAACCAGTAAAACGGACAGATAGGTCGCTCCCCCCGCAGCTACGATCAGCCCCATACGCCAGGCGCGGTCATACCAGGCCCATTCACTCCACTGTGACCACAGGTGCAGGGCCCCGAGCAAAATCGCAACCATCGCCAAATTCGCCAGAAGCAACCTTACCAGGTAAGTGCCCCACCCAGCCTCAGGTTTATAGACATCATCTCGACGCAGGCCTTTATAGAGGAGCCAGGCGTTAATAGCGGCCTGACAAGCCGTAGCCAGCGCCAGACCCATATGGCCGAGCTTGAAGTAGTAGTTAAGCGGTATCACAAACAGCAGGCTCAACACCATTTTGGCCGAGATAGCGATTAAGCCAAAGCGCACTGGGGTGTAGGTATCCTGGCGGGCAAAATAGCCCGGCGCCAGCACTTTAATCAGCATAAACGCCAACAACCCCATGGCATAAGCGCGCAGGGACCAGGCGGCCATTTGCATATCGCGCGGCTGCATCTGCCCATACTGAAAAAGGGTTGTCAGGAGCGGCTCAGCCAGTACCACCAAGGCTACAGAAGCGGGCAGGGAAATTAGCGTGACACTGCGCAAAGCCCAGTCGAGGGTATGACGGAACCGGCGGGGGTCTCCGTCAGTGTGCTGGCGCGACAAGCTCGGCAGAATCACCGTTGCCACCGCAACCCCAAACACTCCCAGAGGCAGCTCGGTGAGGCGGTCGGAAAAATAGAGCCAGGAAACACTGCCGCTGGGCAGGAATGAAGCCAGCAGAGTGTCCATCACCAGGCTGATCTGGGTCACTGACACACCAAAAATCGCCGGCGCCATCAGGCGTAAAATTTTACGCACTCCTTTGTGCTGCCAATCCCACTTAGGGCTAGGCAGCAAACCTTCACGAGCGAGAAAAGGCAGTTGAAACAGCAGCTGCACCACCCCCGCAACAAAAACGCCCCAAGCCAGCGCCATAATTTGCGGATCAAACCAGCTGGTAGCAACAGTCGCCGCAGCAATCAAAACCAGGTTGAGCATCACCGGGGTTAGCGCCGGAATCGCAAAACGATCGAAAGTATTGAGTATTGCCCCGGTAAATCCCGCCAGGGAAATCAGCATTAAATAGGGAAAGGTGATCTGCAACATATCGGTAGCGAGATCGAACTTCTCACGCTCACTGCCGTCCCACCACCAACCAAAAGCAAAAATACCCGTTACTAGTGGAGCGCAGAGAACACCAAACAGAGTAACCAACAAAAGTACGCCACCAAGAGCGCCCGCAACCCGGTCATTTAACTCTCGCGCAGCCGCTTTACCGCCCTTTTGGCGGTATTCGGCCAGTACCGGTACAAAGGCCTGGGCAAATGCCCCTTCGGCAAATAGACGGCGAAAAAAGTTGGGAATCTTGAATGCGACAAAAAAGGCATCGGCAGCATCGCCCGCACCGGCAAAGCGGGCCAGCGCCACGTCGCGAACCAGCCCGGCCACTCGCGACAGCATAGTGGCAGCACCGACAACGGAACTGCCCCGCAGCAATCTGGAAGCACCAGATTTTTCGACTGCCTGTTCCTGAGCTGGGGATGACTGCGACAAAACTCGGACTCCTGGCGAAAGTTGAAACTTGTTGGCCGGCAAGTCTACCCCAAAACCTGGGAATATATGGGCTCCTCTACAGAGCTGAGGCCCTGCGACTGCGGGACCGCGAGCCTATACTAAGAGCGAGCTAGTCGCGCCACCCATGGAGCTGGTGGTGCGGGGAGAGAAGGGATGACCATTAGTGCTTTGAGTATTGCCCTGGTTCTGGCAATTGTGCGGTACATAGCAGCTGTTGATGGCCCCAGCCCCGTCTGTCCATCCACCCCCTGCTATAACTGCGGTCGCCCAGCCCCTTCCAGCTTCTGAGCTGGGTTTCGGAGCGATCGCCATATTTCGCCACAATTGAGCCGCAGTTGGTCATAGCTGCGCCACGCCAGCGCCTCCTTGGAGCTTTTTAATAACACTCAAACGGGCCACAACAGAACAGGCCCACACGAGTAAGAAAAGCCGCTAAGGAGCAGAACAATGAAAAAAGTAGTGATGGCCGTCGCCCTGGGTTCTCTGATTGCCACCGGAGCCCACGCTAAGGAACAAAATGAATCCAATCTGACTCCGGCCAAGCAGGCCTCAGTCTTTACCGGCTCTGCAATTGCCGGTGCAGCATTGGGTGGGCCCGTTGGCTTTATCGCCGGAGCACTCGGCGGAGCCTGGCTCGGAGAGCAGATCAAGCAAGCAGACGAGGCAGATATGCTGGCAACACAACTGACAGAGAGCCGTGCAGAGCTCAGCAACCTGGCACAGCAATTGGATGCGGCTCAACTGTCCGCGAACGACGCCAGCCAACTGGCCCTGGATTCACTGCAATTCCAAATGCTGTTTACCACTGGGGAGGACGAGCTTCAGGAGGGTCAAATGCACCAGCTGAGTGCCATGGCTGACTTCCTAAAGCGCCACCCCCACCTGCAAATTCACCTGGAGGGACACGCAGATCCCCGCGGCAGCGACGGCTACAACAATGTACTGTCCGATCAACGCGCCCTGAGTGTGGAAGAGGCTTTGGTATCGCTGGGAGTTGATGCCTCAAGAATCAGCCGCAGCGCACTCGGCTCCACCTACTCCCAGGCAGCCCGAGGCGATGTAGACGCCTACGCCATGGAGCGCCGCGTCGACATCCGCTTCTCCCTTCCGGAGTCCATGGCGGGAAACTTCTGAGTCTGAGTGAAAGGGGCACGGCGGACAACAAATCCGCATACCCCCTCGTCTTCAAGCCGCACTACATAAGCGTGAGTGGATCGCAAATCCACTCACGCAACTCCAAGCTGATAGAAACCCTGTTGTATTTGCGGGCGCCTTGCGCCCGCCTTTTTGCCTAACCCCTGCAACTTCGTGCATGATTCTCCGCCAGAAAGGAATTAAGTCGGGATTTGTCATGAGTGCAACCATCGCCATTGTCGAAGATGAACGCGCTATCGCAGAAAACTACCGCGATGCTCTGCGCCGCCACGGTTACCGGGTCGATTTATACAGCGCCAGGATTGAGGCCATGGATGCTTTTCGCCAGCGGCTGCCGGACCTGGCCGTGATCGATGTTGGCCTGGGCAGCGAGGTGGAGGGCGGTTTTGAGCTCTGCCGGGAATTGCGCGCTATGGCGCCGAGCCTGCCAATATTATTTCTCACCGCCAGGGACTCAGAGCTGGATATTATTTCCGGACTGCGCCTGGGGGCTGATGATTATCTCACCAAGGATATCTCCCTACCCCATATGCAGGCGCGAATTAACGCCCTACTGCGCCGCGTTAGCGTGCTGCGGGATCAAAACGATGAAGGCGAGAGCTTAACTCAGGGAAAGCTATGGCTGGATATTTCCAGGCTCCACTGCCACTGGGATGAGCAACCCGTGGACCTGACCGTGACCGAATTCTGGATTGTCCACGCCCTGGCCAAAAGGCCCGGCCACGTTAAATCCCGCAGCCAACTAATGGAAGCAGCCCGCGTAGTACTGGATGACAACACCATCACCTCTCACGTCAAAAGAATCAGGCGCAAGTTCCAGGCGCTGGACACCGAGTTTAATGCCATAGGAACCGCCTACGGCATGGGGTATCGCTGGCAGCTGTAAACCGCCATCGGGCGAACAATTTCAAAAATTTAAGTATGAACCTACGCCGCCAACTCTTGCTCGTCAGCCTTGTCGCACTCACCCTGCCCTGGGCCGGCTGCCAGTACCTCCGCCAGGTGGACGCCGCCCTAGCACAAGGCCAGATCCAGGCAATCGAGGCAACTGCGGCGGCAATTGCCGCGCGCTTGGCCAGCGCCCCCCAGCTTATCGCCCCAGATCCTCAGCGCCTTTCGCGCCCACCAGGGGCTCAGCTCTACCTGAATCCCCTATCTCAAGCCCCGAGAGTCGACGGCTATGGCGATGAGTGGCGAGCACAGCAACTGGAGCCCAGAGCCCTTGAGGACGAGCAGCTATCCCCTATGGCCCAGGTGACGCTGGGGCAACTGGATAAGCAAATCTACCTGCTTCTCACTGTTTCGGACTCAACCCCCGCCTACCGGGACCCCCGCACAGGCCTGATCGCTGGTGGTGACACCGTAGAGCTGTTTACCGCTGACCGGCACTACATCCTGCCCGTCGCCAGCCAGGGGGCCACCAGCGCCTTGTGGCACAACCCTAGAGAGGGCCGCTACGAGCGCGAGCTGCGTTTCAGGGGCCGATGGACTACTTCTGGTGCCGGCTACCAATTGGAGCTGGCTCTACCACAAACCCTAACCGGTGGAGCCCTCGCTATCCGCATTCACGACAGGGCAAACAGCAGTGGCTCCTCACCGACTCGCAGCGCCAGCACACTTCCAACAGATGGCCACCCAGGACGCCTGGTGAGCCCTCTGCCAGACCTTCAAAGAGAACTCGACCACTTTGCGCGCCCTGGACTGCGCCTCGCAGTACTGGACAGCGAGGGGTTTCTTCTTGCCAGCAACGGACAACTACAGCTGGCAGATTCCGAGAGCAATTCGTGGCTGAGAGACTGGGCTTATCGCAAATTGCTTTCCAGAGAGGATTTGCCACAGCTGCCGGAAAATAGCTTGCCTCTTCCGACGCCTGACAGCCGTGGCACCCGGGAGCAATGGTATTCAGGACCGCTGCAATCCCGAATTGGTGCGGTGAGTGTGCCCGTTATCACCCGGGTCGACGAAGTGGTTGAGCGGCCACTTCTGGGGCAAGTCGTCGTCCTGCAATCTGGCGAAGCGATGCAATCAGTCACCGAGGGAGCAGCCCACCGGTTGTGGTTGATCAGCTGCGCCGCGGCCGCTATCGCCCTGCTCTTCCTTTTGGGCTACGCCAGCTGGCTTTCCTGGCGCGTGCGCAAGCTACACCAGGCCGCCCGCAACGCAGTGGATTCCAGCGGCAAACTGCGCGGCAACTTTCCCCATTCAAAGGCAAGCGATGAACTGGGAGACCTAAACCGGGCCTTCGCCAGCCTGCTCGCAGAACTGGACCAATATCACCAGTACCTGCGCACTCTCGCCAGTAAGTTGTCACACGAGCTACGCACACCGCTGGCAGTGGTTCGCTCATCCCTGGATAACCTCGCCGCCGGAGAACTCGACGACCACAGCCGCCGCTATGCAGGGCGGGCTATGGATGGCAGTGCAAGGCTGTCGGGGATTCTCAACAGTCTCTCCGCAGCCAGCAATCTTGAAACCAGCATCCACCAAGCGGAGCGGGAGCCTTTCGACCTGGCAGACCTGCTTGAAGTCATGACACAGTGCTATGGCGATGCTCACAGCGAACACCGATTTACTCTGAACAAACCCACTGGGGAGCTAGCCTGCCACGGCGCACCGGAGTTATTGGCTCAACTGCTGGACAAGCTGGTGGATAACGCATGTAGCTTCGCCCCACAAGGCAGTGAAATTTGCCTGTCAGTGGCAACAAACAGAGATACCTACTTGATCACAGTGGGCAATGACGGCCCTCTGCTCCCGGAAGGTTACGCTCACAAGCTGTTCGACTCTCTCGTTTCTGTGCGCAACCAGGGCGATAATGCCGGCCACCTGGGGCTGGGACTGCATATCGCAAAACTGATCGCAGACTTCCACGGTGGCTCCTTAAAAGCCCGAAACCGCAGCGACCGCAGCGGTGTAGAGTTCAGCCTGGAGTTGCCGACCGGGTAACCGCCGTTGTGGATTGACAACATATCTGCACCGAGACGCCCGCTATGGTTGACAAACAACCAACTGTGGGGATAATGTCGCGTCCCGATCGGGCCCCAGGGCCTGTTAGTTACAGATTTATAGATTCCAGACAGGAGCAACCGGTGGCCAACTCACCTCAAGCGAAGAAACGCGCGCGCCAGAACGACAAGCGCCGCATGCACAACGCCAGTCTGCGCTCCATGGTGCGCACCTACATCAAGAAGGTAGTTGCGGCCATCGATGCCGGCGATGCGGAAAAAGCAAAAACTGCGTACGCAGAAGCAGTTCCCGTTATTGACCGTATGGCAGACAAAGGCATTATTCACAAGAATAAAGCCGCTCGTCATAAGAGCCGTCTGAACGCTCAGATCAAAGCTCTGGCCGCCTAATCCCTTAGGCAGCAGACACAAAAAAGCCCCGCATTGCGGGGCTTTTTTGTATTCGAAACTTGCCAATTCAGAGCAGGATCAGGTTATCGCGGTGAATCAATTCATCGTCATCCCGATACCCTAAAAGGTCGGCAAACTTCTCCGATGACTGCCCCAGAATCCGACCGCTCTCACTACTGTCATAATTGACCAGGCCCCGCGCTATCTCGCGACCTTCAGCATTCCTGCAAGACACCAGATCTCCGCGCCTGAAATGCCCTTCAACAGCGGTAACCCCCACCGGCAACAAACTGCTACCACTCCCAGTCATAGCTGCCTCGGCACCGGCATCCACTAACAGGGTTCCGCGCACCTGTAACTGTCCAGCGAGCCAGCGCTTACGCGCCGCCAGGGGGTCCGCCTCTGGCAGCAACAGGGTACCCAACTGCTCGCCGGCACAGACTTTATCTATCACCGCCTCCAGGGCGCCGCCAGCGATCACTGTGCGAGCTCCTGAGCGCGCTGCCAGCTGCGCTGCGCGCACCTTGGTGGTCATACCACCACGACCCAGACCGCTGCGGGAATCCCCCGCCATCTCCAGCAGCTTGGGATCAAGTGCAGATGCCTCACTAATTAATTCTGCTTCGGGGTTATCGCGGGGATCTTCAGTAAACAGCCCATCCGCATCGGTCAAAATCAGCAGCGCATCTGCCTCAACCAGATTTGCAACCAGAGCCGCCAGGGTATCGTTGTCGCCGAAACGTATTTCGTCAGTCACTACCGTGTCATTTTCATTCACGATAGGCACAGCCCCCAGTGACAGGAGCGTGCGCAAGGTGCTGCGAGCATTCAGGTAGCGAGTGCGATTGGAAAGGTCATCGTGATCCAACAGGATCTGTGCGCTGCGAATATCAAAGCACCCAAAAGCCTGCTCATACACCTGCACAAGGTGGCTCTGCCCCACCGCGGCAGCCGCCTGCAATTGGTGGATAGACTCGGGCCGGCGACACCAACCCAACCGGTCCATCCCGGCCGCAACAGCACCGGATGAAACCAGAACAACTTCGATCCCTCGACGGCGCAAATCAGCCATCTGTGCAACCCAGGCAGAAATGGCTGCGGTATTCACACCTCGACCATTATCTGTCAGAAGGGCGCTACCAATTTTTACCACCCACCGCTGGGCCTTGGTCAACGCCTGCCGGGACACTGTTGCGGAGTCCATGCTTCCCCCTCAGGACAAGATAACTATTGAGCGAGCCAGGCGAACTCAGCAACTGCTCGCTCCACACAATTTAAGAGCGATACTCAACATCCACATCGTGGTCGTCGTCATCATCCCAATCCTCGTCATCATCCACCTGCCCCTTGGCAGCTTTGCGCTTAGCGCGATGACTCTGTCTCAACTCTTCGATTCGCTCGCGAGCTTCGCGCTGCATTTGGCGCTGCGCTTCCAGCTCCACCACAGCCAAGTCGGGATCTCGCTCCTCAATTTCCTGACGTTCTTCCAGGTAGTCCATCAAGCGTCCACCGAGGGCATCGGTACCCTCTTTCCGAATAGCTGCCACACGGAACACAGGCCCTTCCCAGCCCAGAGCATCCACTACCGCCTGGCAGCGCTCTTCCAGCTCCGCAGCGGGAACCAGGTCGGTCTTGTTCAATACCAGCCAGCGCTCACGCCCTGCCAGTGTCGGGCTAAAGGTGGACAACTCGCGCTCAATGGCTCGGGCATTCTCCACCGGATCAGAGCCATCGAAGGGAGCCAAGTCAACCAGGTGCAACAAAACACGACAGCGAGTTAAGTGCTTGAGGAAGCGAATCCCCAGGCCCGCCCCTTCGGCTGCACCTTCAATCAGGCCGGGAATATCTGCAATCACAAAGCTGCGATGCTTCTGAACCTGCACCACCCCCAAATTTGGTACCAGGGTAGTAAAGGGGTAGTTGGCCACTTTCGGTTTGGCCGCAGAGACGGCGCGAATAAACGTGGATTTACCCGCATTGGGCAGTCCCAACATGCCCACATCTGCCAGAACCTTCAGCTCGAGCTTGAGACTGCGCATCTCACCCTCAGTGCCGTGTGTGGTCTGACGCGGCGCACGGTTAGTACTGGACTTGAAGCGGGTATTACCCAGGCCGTGGAAGCCCCCCTGGGCCACCAGCTGACGCTCACCGGCTTCGGTCATATCGCCGATAGTCTCGCCAGTATCCACATCAATGATCGTGGTGCCCACCGGCACCTTAAGGACCAGGTCCTCACCCTTGGCGCCAGTACAGTTGCGCCCTCGACCCGGCTGACCACTCTCAGCGGCGTAGCGGGGCTGGTAGCGATAATCCACCAGGGTGTTCAGGGAATCATCAGCTTCCAGGTACACGGAGCCGCCATCGCCGCCGTCACCGCCATCCGGGCCACCCTTCTCAACAAATTTTTCCCGGCGAAAGCTCAGGCAGCCATTGCCGCCCTTGCCTGCCTGCACAGAGATGGGCGCCTCATCGACAAACTTCATAATCACTCCACCGCCACAGCGGTTGTCTCATCCGGTGCGCAGATGCGCGCACTATCATCATACCAGCCGACAAGCCGCCTCCTGTGGGCAACTGCCACCCTAACTTCCCGTCGCGGTCTTTTTACGACTTTTCCAACAAAAAAGCCCCGCAATAGCGGGGCTTTTTATGAAGCTTGGGCTAATGACCGCTTAAGCAGTTTCGATAGAAACAAACTTGCGGTTGTTGGGGCCCTTAACTTCAAACTTCACAACGCCGTCCGCAGTGGCGAACAGGGTGTGGTCTTTGCCCATACCAACGTTAACACCGGCGTGGAACTTGGTGCCACGCTGACGAACGATGATGTTGCCTGCTGCTACAGACTGGCCGCCAAAGCGCTTCACGCCCAGGCGTTTACTCTCGGAATCGCGACCATTTCGCGTACTACCGCCAGCTTTCTTATGTGCCATGAGTCGTTACTCCTCTCTTATGCCTTGATGCCAGTGATTTTAACTTCGGTGTACCACTGACGGTGGCCCTGGCGCTTCATGGAGTGCTTACGACGACGGAACTTGATGATTTTCACCTTCTCGCCGCGGCCGTGGCTTACCACTTCAGCAGTTACTTTAGCGCCATCTACAATGGGAGCGCCAATATTGATCTTGTCGCCATCGACAACCATGAACACTTTATCAAAATCGATGGATTCGCCAGTTGCTACTTCCAGCTTCTCCAGGCGAAGTACTTCGCCTTCTTCTACACGGTGTTGCTTGCCACCGCTCTCAAAAACAGCGTACATATTTCTATGCTCCGGTAAGGACGACACGAAGCAGCGGGAGGACCGGTAAGTCACTGCTCCGCATTTCGGGAGCTTGCGCCGTGTGTTTAACATCTATTCGCCAAAAGGCCCGCAGACGACCCAATAGCCGCAAAGAGCCCGCAATTGGCGGGGCGCAGATTCTAATCAATTCGCCGGGTTGATACAATAGCGCCCCTTCGCCTTCCGGCCCCCGGGAGGCCCCTGTCTAGTCGTATAAGGAACTCTCACATGCTGCCTTTTCACCGGGTCGCCACCGAAGACTTTGCTGCGGTTAACCAGCGCATTCTCGATCAACTGCACTCGGACGTTCCCCTGGTGGAAAATATAGGTCACTACCTGGTCGAAGCCGGGGGGAAGCGCCTGCGCCCACTACTGGTACTGCTTTGTGCCAAAGCTTGCGGCTATCCGGGTGAGAACCATATCGATCTCGCCACCATTATTGAGTTTATTCACACTGCTACCTTACTGCACGACGATGTTGTAGACACCTCTGACATGCGCCGCGGCCGCCTTACCGCCAATGCCAAGTGGGGCAATGCGCCCAGCGTACTCGTGGGAGATTTCCTCTATTCCCGCGCCTTCCAGATGATGGTTGCCCTGGAAGACATGAACATCATGGCAATTCTCTCAGAAACCACCAACACCATCGCAGAGGGTGAAGTACAGCAGCTGGTCAACGCCGGTGATCCCGCAGTAAGCGAAGAGAATTACTTCACCGTTATCCACAAAAAGACTGGCGCACTGTTTGAAGCCGCCTGTGAAACCGCTGCCGTATTAGCCAGCTGTTCAAGTAAAGAGCAAACTGCGCTGAAACTCTACGGCCGGCATCTGGGGCTCGCTTTCCAGTTAGTCGATGATGCTCTCGATTATCGTGGCAACCCGGAAGAGCTGGGTAAAAATGTTGGTGATGACCTGGCAGAAGGCAAGCCGACCCTCCCCTTGATCTACACCATGGCCAATGGCAGCAAAGAGCAAGCACTACTGGTAAAAACTGCGATTGAAGAACGTAGCGCGGAGAAGCTCAGCGAAATAGTAGAGGCCATTGAGGCCTGCGGTGCACTGGACTACACAATGGATCGTGCCCGGGCCGCTGTAGAAGACGCCAAAAAGCAATTGGCCTTTATGCCCGAGAGTGAACAAAAAACCGCCCTGCAGCAATTGACAAGCTTTGCTATCGAAAGAAACGTCTGAAAATAAACGCTGCCTGGGCTATCTCACCAACTCGGGCAGCGCTGTTATTTTTAGCACGATAAAAGGCAGTACAACTCCTATCTCCTCGAACTGCCAACAATCCTGACCAGCATCCAAGCTTTATTCGCATCTATTTTCCATTCTCCCCCCGATATTAGGTACGATTGTTCTTCTTGTTATTTTAAACGCCAGCACCAACTTTACAGGGCATCAAAATAACAAACAGAAATGTAATTGGTATAGAGAGACCAGGATATGAAAAGCTCTACTGCACTTTATCAGCTAAGAAATTACCCAGAATTATTCTTAGAAAATAACCTAGTGAGAATTACCGGTACAAAAGATACCGGTGTCATGGATTTTCAATTCGGGACCTATACCATGGGCATGGGCGCATCCGGTGTCGACAGTCCCAATGAATTATTTGCTTTCCACCGCCAAGGGGTCTTTATCGACGACCCTCAAACAGTCAAGGTTCACCATATCCGTATGATTGACTGGGATGAAGAGCTTGGCTTAGATCGCCTTGAGCCCTACCAAATGCGCAGCGGTGCCGACATTATGATTACCGGGCAGCTCAGTGACTGTTGTTTCTGCATTGGCGGTCGCAATGCGAATATGCCAGCCGTTGCTCATATTCGCCCCAGAAAAAAACAGGGACTTAATGGCAAGGCTACGCACAATGCGATTATCAATCGGGGAAAGTTCAGGTTTTTGGGTAACGTTACAAAATCCCTGGGGCGCTCAACCTTAAAACCCCACCATCACACCTACTCAGACTACGCCTCTGTAATAGGCGTGCGGGTTAAGAACCAGTGGCAAATCTACGCTCAACACTTAAAAACTCCCAAAGGCCCCATCCAAGCTGTCACCCGACTCTTATAATTTCTCCCATAAAACTAGATAAATAACTTTTAGTCCCCCCAAACCAAAAAGCCCCGCAGTTGCGGGGCTTTTTAATATTAAAAAACGAGTATTAACCGATAAGCTTAAGCAGCTCCTCTGTTTTCTCCCTCATTAACACCTCATCTCCCCGGGATTCAACATTCAGGCGAACAACCGGCTCAGTATTTGACATACGCAAATTAAAACGCCACTCAGGGTAAGCGATACTCAAGCCATCCACATGCTCGACGCTGTCAGCTGCAGGTCCATACTTTTCTTCTGCCGCCTTTAATAGTGCTGCAGCATCCTGAACCTTGGAATTGATTTCTCCCGAACAAGGGAAAGCAGCCATGCGTTCACCAACAAGCTGTGACAGCGATTTACCACTGCGACTTACCAACTCAGCGACCAATAACCATGGGATCATGCCGCTATCGCAGTAGGCAAAATCGCGGAAGTAATGGTGCGCGCTCATTTCACCACCATAAATGGCGTCTTCCTTGCGCATACGCTCCTTGATAAAGGCATGGCCGGTTTTACTCTGCACCGGCTCTCCTCCAGCAGTGCGGACAATATCCTCGGTATTCCAGAGCAAGCGTGGATCATGAACAACTTTGGCACCGCTGTTTTTTGCCAGGAAAGCTTCTGCCAGCAAGCCAACAACATAGTAACCTTCAATAAAATCACCACTTTCATCGAAGAAGAAGCAGCGATCAAAATCACCATCCCAGGCTATACCAAAATCAGCGCTGCTTGCCCGCACTGCCTCGGCAGTAGAATTGCGGTTTTCTGGCAAAATTGGGTTGGGAATACCGTTGGGAAAGTTGCCGTTGGGTTCATGGTGAACTCGCACAAACTCAAATGGCAAGTGTGGAGCCAGCGCATCAACAACCGCCCCCGCACCACCATTACCTGCATTAACCACCAATTTTAATGGTTTCAATGCAGTATTATCGATATACCCCAATAAGTGCTGCACAAAATCAGCGCGGTGTTCAAAGCGCTGCAAAGTGCCTCTTTGCTCAACCGGGGCAAAGTTGTTTTCTTCTGCCAAACGCTTGATATCCAGTAGACCGGTATCACCACTGATTGGACTACTGCCTGCACGTACAAACTTCATGCCGTTGTAGTCCATAGGATTGTGACTGGCAGTAACACAAATACCGCCGTCAAAATCCCCGTGGAAATTGGCAAAGTAGACCTCTTCTGTACCGCACTCGCCGATATGGAAAACATCGGCACCGGCATCTCGCAATCCATTCACTAGCGCATCAGTCAGCTCGCCACTGGTAAGCCGTATATCATGTCCAACAACTACTCGACGAGCACTCAGAAACTGAGCAAAAGCACGCCCCACTCGATAAGCAACATCGGTGTTAAGTTCATCGGGAACACGGCCGCGAAGGTCATAAGCCTTAAAGCAAGTCAGCTCACTCACTTGCTTTTCTCCTCAGCAGCCTGCTCTGGCAAATACACATTTTCATAAACGTGATTGGTAGCGTCTATAAAGCCCTCAACCGAACCACAATCGTAGCGGCGGCCCTTAAAAGCATAAGCTAATACACAGCCCTGCTGTGCTTGTGCCATCAGCGCATCGGTAATTTGAACCTCACCATTTTTGCCTGGAGGGGTATCACGGATCAGATCAAAGATATCCGGTGTCAGGATATAACGACCAATAATCGCCATATTACTGGGGGCATCTTCCGCTGCAGGCTTCTCCACCATATCGGTGACCTGGTACAAACCAGGTTTAATCTCATTACCACCGATCACACCGAATTTATGGATCTGGTCCTTCGGCACCTCTTCCACAGCAACAATACTGCAGCGGAACTGCTTATACAGCTGGACCATTTGCCCCAAAACTCCCATGTCTTCATTCAGGCACAGGTCATCCGCTAGCACAACTGCAAACGGTTCGTCACCAACTAGGCGATGCCCTTGTAAAATGGCATCACCCAAACCTCTCATTTCCCCCTGACGGGTATAAGAAAAGCTCGCCCTATCGATCACTTTACGGACTGAATCCAAATAACGTTCTTTACCGGTACCAGCAATCTGGTGCTCCAGCTCAAAGTTGGTATCAAAGTGATCCTCAATGGCACGCTTGCCTCGACCTGTAACAAACCCAATCTCGGTCAGCCCTGCCTCTATAGCCTCCTCAACACCGTACTGGACCAGAGGCTTATTCACCAGCGGTAACATTTCTTTCGGCATAGCCTTAGTGGCAGGAAGAAAACGAGTACCGTAACCGGCAACAGGAAATAGGCATTTCTTGAGCATTCTGCTCCCCCAATCAATTAAAAACAGCGCACCCCGCGCAGGGCAGGCAACGTATCATAGCGTCGTGACGCGAGCACTTACATACGATAACGTTAGACTTGGCCCAAAATGTGAATTCCCCAAGGATAAAGCCCAAAACTATACGAATATGTTAGGGAATTAATATGCTTAAAAAGCAGTATTTGTGAAAACAATTCTCGCGCCAGTCACAAAAAGCGCCTTGACCGACTGGACAAGCGACACACAGCCCTTAGAATGCCCGCTCTTGCAAAAGTGTCCAATCTCAATTGCATAACCACCCACTAACGGGGAAATGATGAGTAATTTTGTACAAAAAAGTGAGTATACCAGAGAGGAGCTTCTGGCTTGCTCCCGCGGCGAGATGTTCGGCCCAGGCAATGCCCAGTTGCCAGCTCCCAATATGTTGATGCTCGACCGCATCACTCATATATCTAAAGAAGGGGGCGCATTCGGAAAAGGAGAGCTGATCGCTGAACTCGACATTCACCCCGACCTATGGTTTTTCGACTGTCACTTTCCCGGCGATCCCGTAATGCCTGGGTGCCTGGGACTGGATGCCATGTGGCAGCTACTGGGCTATTTCCTGGCCTGGAAAGGCAACCCCGGCCGCGGTCGTGCTCTGGGCTGTGGGGAAGTTAAATTTACAGGCCAAATCCTCCCCACCAGCAAGAAGGTAACTTACCATATCCAAATGAGTCGGATTGTTGAGCGCAGGCTCGTTATGGGTATTGGCGACGGCAGTGTCTCTGTGGATGGAAGGGAAATTTACACCGCAAAGGATCTTCGCGTAGGCTTATTTACCCGTACGGACAACTTTTAAACTCGTTTAAGACTAATACCGGTGGAAGCCACAACCCTCTACCGAGAAGCTATGCTGGAGATCACTATGCGTCGGGTCGTCATTACCGGAATGGGTATCACCTCCTGTATCGGTACCAACACAAAAGAAGTCACCGAGTCACTAAAAACTGGCCGAAGCGGCATCCGCTTTCAAGAAGAGTACAAGGAGCTCGGTCTGCGCAGCCATGTAGCTGGGTCTGTGGACATCGATTTCAAAGAACATATCGATCGCAAGCAACTACGCTTTATGGGCGACTCAGCTGCCTACGCCTACATTGCAATGCGCGAAGCCATTGATATGTCTGGCCTTGAAGAGGCCCAGGTGTCCAACCCACGCACTGGTCTCGTCATGGGGTCGGGGGGCACATCCACCCAGCAGATTATTGATGCCGCTCATACTCTGAAGGAGAAAGGCGTACGTCGTGTTGGCGCCTACCGCGTCCCCCAGGTAATGGGCAGCACCGTATCCGCATGTCTAGCGACTCCCTTCAAAATCAAAGGGGTGAACTACAGCATTTCCTCAGCCTGCGCTACCAGTGCCCACTGTATTGGCCATGGTGCCGAGTTAATCCAGATGGGCAAACAGGATGTCATCTTCGCCGGTGGTGGTGAAGAGCTTGCTTGGAGCCTCACCCACCTGTTTGATGCTATGGGCGCTCTTTCCAGCAAGTACAACGATAACCCAACTCACGCTTCTCGCCCCTACGATGCCGATCGCGATGGTTTTGTGATCGCTGGCGGTGGTGGCTGCCTCGTTCTAGAAGAAATGGAACACGCGCTGGCGCGCGGTGCGACTATCTATGCGGAGCTGACCGGTTACGGCGCCACTTCCGACGGTTACGATATGGTTGCCCCAAGCGGTGAAGGCGCCGCCCGCTGCATGCAGCAGGCTCTGGCCGGTATGGATGGCAAAGGTCTGCAGGGTAGCGTAGATTATATCAACACTCACGGCACCTCTACCCCCGTGGGCGATATCGCCGAATTGAAAGCCATGCGTGAAGTCTTTGGGGATAAGGTTCCAGCATTTGCCTCTACCAAATCACTTACGGGCCACTCCCTGGGAGCTGCAGGGGTTCAGGAAGCTATCTACAGCCTACTGATGATGCAGAATGACTTTATTGCGGCATCAGCTAACGTAGAGAATCTCGACCCTGCGGCTGAGGGCATGGACCTAGTCAGCGAGCTCCGAGAGACAGAAGTCAGACGAGCTATGTCCAATAGCTTTGGTTTTGGCGGAACCAATGCCTGCCTGATTTTCGATAAAATCTAATCGAAATAAAAAGGGCGCCTCAAGGCGCCCTTTTTATATTCCTTCTGCATAATAGGAACCAAATCACTCTGGTTCCACATGCAAGCGCTCCAGCCACAGTTCAACTTGACGCGTCAGCCCCTGCCGCCAGCTGCGTTGCTGAATACCAAAAACATCTCGCAATTTGCCACATGAAAGCTCTATGCTGCGATCTCCCTTTTCAGTCTCACCTCCAAGTGAAGCTAGCTCGGCTAAACGTTCTTCATCGTAAAATGCCTGAGCACGCTCAACAACTTCCAACGCGAACTCCATCGCAGTACAGCTATCAGAACTGCCGTAATGGTAGACGCCTCCAGCTTTGGCACCACTAGCAAGCTGTTGGGCAACTGCCACTGCCACACGCGCCATATCCACTACCGTCACCGGGTTGCCGTTATTCCTTCCATCCAGAACCAAAGACTCCCCAGATGCAAAGCTACGTAAAATACGCCCTAACAAGGCATCCTGACCACTATCCACCATCCAGCCAAAACGCAAAATCGTCAGGTTTTGCAGCCCATTAAAGGCATCTTCGCAGGCCAGCCATTCGCGTCCACTTGAGGACTGTGGTTCTGCGGGCTCATCTTCGTCATAGCGGCGGCGCTCACCGCCAGAAAAAACTTGGTAGGATGAGAGGTGAATAATATGTTCACAGGGTGCAGCACAAAGCCGCTTGCTCACCAGCAGTGACTCCGGCATGCCTCGATTGTCGGCACAGGCGGAGGCATTAATCACAATTGAGCCTGGTCTCAATTGATCGATTTCCCCGGGGGTCAACTGCTGTATGCGAAAGCCTGCGCGCTGCAGTCTTTTTTGCAGCGCACCATCAATCTCATTACCTGCTGTGATAATGGCGACGGTATCCGGCATATAACCTGTATTCAATTCAGACACTGGTAAATCCAGTTCTTAGAACGGGATATCGTCATCAAAGCTATTATCGAAACCACCGGCAGGACCCTGGTTCGGCTGTTGCTGGGGCTGCTGGTTAGCTGGTGCCATGGGTGAGGGAGCGGTACGCCCCTGCCCGTATGCCTCCTGGCCGCCCTGCTGCTGGTAGCCACCCTGGAAACCGCCGCCCTGTTGGTCAAAACCGCTGGAACCACCCATCGGCTGGCCGCCACCCATTTGACCACCTGCGGCTGCGCCCATTCCAGCGCCACCCATACCCTGACCAAAGCCGCCCTGCTCACCGCGACCGTCCAGCATCTGCATTTCGCTGGCAACGATTTCAGTGGTGTAGCGGTCCTGGCCGGAATTCTTATCCTGCCACTTACGAGTGCGTAGAGAGCCCTCTACATAAACTTTGGCCCCCTTGCGCAGGTACTCACCGGCGATCTCAGCCAGGCGGTTAAAAAATACTACGCGATGCCACTCAGTGCGCTCCTGCTGCTGGCCAGTCTGCTTGTCTTTCCAGCTCTCACTGGTAGCCAGGCTGATGTTGGTAACAGCACCGCCACTCGGCATATATTTGGTTTCCGGGTCATTCCCCAGATTACCGATCAGAATTACTTTATTAATACCCCTGGCCATGGCCCTCTCCTCTCGTCAACCCGGGCTCCACCCGGGGCAATAAACTATTTAAACAATCAATTAATCTATCAAGTGTTATGAAATACCGTCAGTGCTACATTGCACCATCGGTAAATATTGTATTTTTATCCAGTAGGATACAATAGCGGCTCAGTGTTAGTAAGCGCTACCTTCACGCTCTCTCGCGCAAACCCCACCACAGCAACATCCATAGCAGCAGCACCGCCAAGCCCAGAGCAGCAACTGCGGAAGCGCCCCCCAGACCGAACAGCAGGC
The DNA here is from genome assembly GCF_052467325.1 of Microbulbifer maximicatervae (SeqCode). NCBI lineage: Bacteria > Pseudomonadati > Pseudomonadota > Gammaproteobacteria > Cellvibrionales > Microbulbiferaceae > Microbulbifer > Microbulbifer maximicatervae (SeqCode). Next base: position 4,411,044 of record NZ_CP174310.1, on the reverse strand, counting down.
CACCCAGGCTACCGCCGACAAAGGTGCCAAAGAACTGTAAAGTCGCATAGAGCCCCGTAGCTGCACCTCTCGCTTCCGCCGGAGCCTTCCTGGTTAGCTGCGCTGGCAACAGGGCTTCAAGCAGGTTGAAACCGGTGAAGAACACTGCCAGCAAGACTACCAGCATCCAGGTGCTTACAGACAACAAGGCCGCACTGCCACCGATCAAAGCTAAACAAGCAAAATTAAGCGCAAAAGGCACCCGATCACTTTTCTCTGCCGCCCTCATCATTGGCAACATCAGCAGGAAGGTGCCGAGCATGAGTGGTCCATACAATTTCCAGTGCTCGCTCGCCGGCCAATCCAATCTATCGACTAGCACCAATGGCAGGGCGACGAACAATGCAGTGAGCAACAAGTGGGAGAAAAAGGCCCCAGAAACCAAGCGCCAAACAAGACCGCTTTTAACTACCGTACGAAAACCACTACCATAAACTGCCGGCCGCTTAGCCACCTCCGGAGTCGGCACCAAGCGCCAAACCAATAATCCACCCAGCAGTGCTAATCCAGCAGTGACCCAGAAAATTGCCGGCAAGCCGCCCACACCGGCCAGCGCCGGCCCCAGGATCACCGCCAGCATAAATGCAACGCCAATAGACGCTCCGATAATCGCCATCGCAATACCGCGCTTTTCATCGCGGGTTAAGTCGGCAACCAGCGCCATCACAGCAGCGGCAATAGCACCACAACCTTGCAGTACCCGCCCTACAATAAGGCCGTAAACCGAATCCGTCAGCGCAGCGATGACACTGCCCAGAGCAAACAGTGCAAGGCCGGTATAAATAACCGGCTTGCGCCCCCAGCGATCGGACAGGAGCCCCAGAGGAATTTGGAGTATCGCCTGACTCAGGCCATAGGCACCCATTGCCAGCCCCAGCAGCATGGGCGTGCTATCGCGATAGCCCTCGCCGTACACAGTGAGAACCGGCAAGACCATAAACAGGCCCAGCATACGAAAGACATACAGGGAAGCCAGCCCACCCAGGGCGCGGCGCTCAATGGAATTCATGCAAATCCCGGAACAGCATCAAATAGGGCGCGCATTGTACAGTGAGCCGCCTCCCGGCTGTAGGGGAAACAGCACAACTTTTATCCACAACTAGTTACGACCGTACTCATCATCGAGGCGGACAATGTCATCCTCTCCGAGATAACTGCCGGATTGCACCTCAATCAGCTCCAAGGGAATCGTACCGGGGTTCTCCAAACGGTGGACCACCCCCAGGGGGATATAAGTCGATTGGTTCTCGGTGATCAGGACCTCTTCTTCACCCCGGGTAACCTTCGCAGTTCCCTGCACCACAACCCAGTGTTCAGCGCGGTGGTGATGCATCTGCAGGGATAGCTGCTGGCCCGGCTTCACCACAATACGCTTCACCTGAAAGCGTGGACCCGCATCAATCGAGTCGTAGTAGCCCCAGGGCCTATATACCTTGCGGTGCCTTTGGGCCTCACTGCGGCCAGTGCTCTTGAGGTTACTGACCAGTTTTTTGACTTCCTGGACCCGTTGCCGGTCAGCGATCAGAAGCGCATCGTCAGTATCGACAACAACCAGGTCGGATACACCGAGAAGGCTGACCAAGCGGCTCTCACCACGCACCAGGCAGCGCTGGGAGTCTTCTAGCAACACATCACCCTGAAGCAAATTGTCATTGGCATCGCGTTTTGCTAACTCCCATAGCCCCTGCCAGGAGCCCACATCGCTCCAACCCGCATCCATAGGTACAACTGCCGCGGATTCCGTCGGCTCCATTACTGCATAATCCACAGACTCATCTGCGCAGGCTGCAAAAGCCTCTCTATCCACCCGGGTAAAATCCAGATCCCTCGCGGCACTCTTATAGGCACTGCGGCAGGCTGTGAGAATATCTGCACGGTACCGCTCCAACTCCTCCAGATAGCGGGAGGCGCGGAACAGGAACATGCCACTGTTCCAGGAGTAATCCCCGGAGGCCAGGTAAGCTTCAGCGGTTTCAGTGTCCGGCTTTTCGACGAACTCCGCCACTTTCCAAGCAGTTTCCGCCAATTTATCCCCGCGCCGAATGTAGCCGTAGCCGGTCTCCGCCCGGGTCGGCACAATACCAAAGGTGACCAGATGCCCCTGCTCAGCCAGGGCTCGGGCCGACTCTACAGACTCCTGAAAATTTGCCTCGTCGGAAACGGCGTGGTCTGCCGGTAATACCAGCAGTAAAGGGTCAGCTCCTGACTCCAGTGCTGCCAGGGCAGCCAGGGCAATAGCCGGTGCAGTATTGCGCGCGCAGGGCTCCAGTAAAATGGACTGGGCTCCGTGGCCGATTTCCTGCAATTGCTCGGCGGCGGCAAAACGATGCTCTTCGTTGCATACCAGGATCGGCGCCTGTAATGGCTCAATGCCCTCCAGGCGCCTTACGGTTGCCTGTAACATCGTTTCACCACCGATAAGGGGTAGGAACTGTTTAGGGTAGGCCTCGCGAGAGAGTGGCCACAGGCGCGAGCCGGTGCCACCACAGAGAATCACAGGAATCATCGAATGCTATCTGCCTGAATGTCGGGTATTGCGAAAGACAATTTTCGCACATCAGGTGGCGAGTTTATACTTGACTGTTTTTCCGGCACCGCAGTTGTGATCGCCCCGCGCGGAGCAAGTCCGAGGCCCGGCCCAGTATTAGCAGCATATAGGTAGAGCGTGGACACGATTTATGTAAGGGGTGCTCGCACCCACAACCTGAAGAATATCGATCTGGACATTCCCCGCGATAAACTGATCGTTATCACCGGCCTGTCCGGTTCCGGCAAATCTTCCCTGGCCTTTGACACCCTCTACGCAGAGGGGCAGCGCCGCTACGTGGAATCACTCTCCACCTACGCCCGTCAATTCCTGTCGATGATGGAAAAGCCGGATGTGGATACCGTCGAGGGGCTATCACCGGCTATTTCAATCGAGCAGAAGTCCACCTCTCACAACCCCCGCTCCACTGTGGGCACCATCACAGAGATCTATGACTACCTGCGGCTGCTGTTTGCCCGGGTTGGAGAACCCCGCTGCCCCGAGCACGACGAACCCCTGCAAGCCCAGACGATCAGCCAGATGGTGGATCAGGTACTGGCTTTACCGGAAGGCAGCAAGATTATGTTGCTGGCGCCGGTAGTTCGCGATCGAAAAGGTGAGCACCAGCACGTGTTTGAACAACTGCGCCGGGACGGGTTTGTGCGGGCACGGATCGACGGGGTTATCTGCGACCTGGACGACACCCCCAAGCTGGATAAGCGCCGCAAGCACACCATTGAGGTGGTGGTAGACCGCTTTAAGGTGCGTGAGGACCTGCAACTGCGTTTGGCGGAATCCTTCGAAACTGCCCTGAATCTCACCGACGGTATCGCCTCCATCAGTTTTATGGATGGAGACCAGGAAGATCGCCTCTTCTCCGCCCGCCACGCCTGCCCCGTCTGTGATTACTCTCTGGATGAGCTGGAACCGCGCCTGTTCTCCTTCAACAACCCCGCCGGTGCCTGCCCCAGCTGTGACGGCCTGGGCGTCAAACAGTTCTTCGATGAAGACAAGGTAATTATCGATTCGGAAAGCAGTATTTCCGAGGGCGCCATTCGCGGTTGGGACAGACGCAACATTTACTATTACCACATGCTCGACTCCCTCGCCGAGCACTACGGTTTCGATCTGGATAAGCCCTGGAAAAAATTACGCAAAGCCCACCGCAAGGTTATCCTGCAGGGCAGTGGCGACGAAGAGATAGACTTCAGCTACGTCAATGATCGCGGCGATGTCACCGTGCGCCAGCACACCTTCGAGGGCATTATCCCCAACTTCCAACGCCGCTATCGGGATACCGAGTCCCAATCGGTACGGGAGGAGTTAGCCAAGTATCTGAGTACACAAAAGTGCCCAGAGTGCCACGGTACCCGCCTGCGCCGCGAGGCCCGTCATGTCTTTGTGGATAACCGCACCCTGGCGCAAATTACTGAGCTGCCTGTAGGCGATGCGTTCGAGTATTTCGACCACGAGTTGGCTTTTAAAGGCGCCCAGAAAGAGATTGCCGATAAGATTCTCAAAGAGCTTCGCGATCGATTCCGCTTCCTCGTCGATGTCGGCCTGAATTACCTGACCCTAAACCGCAGTGCAGAAACCCTCTCCGGCGGCGAAGCGCAGCGCATTCGCCTCGCCAGCCAGATCGGCGCCGGCCTCGTGGGCGTAATGTATATTCTCGACGAGCCCTCTATCGGCCTACACCAGCGGGACAACGAGCGCCTGCTCAACACCCTTACCCACCTGCGCGATATCGGCAACACGGTTATTGTGGTGGAGCACGATGAGGATGCCATTCGCAGTGCCGACTTTATCGTCGATATTGGCCCCGGTGCCGGTGTCCATGGTGGAGAAGTCGTGGCAGCGGGTACCGCCGATAAAATTTCCAAATGCAAGAAATCCCTAACCGGTCAGTACCTCTCCGGCAAAAAGAAAATTGCCGTACCGGAAGAACGCTACGTACCCGACTCGGACTATTTGTTGCGCCTCGAAGGGGCCAGTGGAAATAATTTACAGGACGTCGATCTGGAGATCCCAGTAGGATTATTTACCTGTGTAACCGGTGTATCCGGCTCTGGTAAGTCCACCCTGATTAATACAACACTCTATCCTCTTGCCGCCACTGCACTTAACAAAGCAACAACTCTTAAGGCCTCTCCCTATAAAGAAGTACACGGTCTGGAGCACTTCGACAAATGCGTGGATATTGATCAGAGTCCTATCGGGCGCACTCCTCGCTCAAACCCGGCAACTTATACCGGTATTTTTACCCCAATTCGCGACTTGTTTGCTGGCACCCAGGAAGCCCGCTCACGGGGCTATAAACCTGGACGCTTCAGCTTTAACGTCAAGGGTGGGCGCTGTGAAGCCTGCCAGGGCGACGGGGTGATTAAGGTAGAAATGCACTTTTTGCCGGATGTCTATGTACCCTGTGATACCTGTCACGGCAAGCGCTACAACCGCGAGACCCTGGAGGTACACTACAAGGGCAAGAATATCCACGAAGTATTGGAAATGACCGTGGAAGATGCACGGGAATTCTTTGACCCTGTGCCCGCAATCGCGAAGAAGTTGCAAACCCTAATGGATGTCGGCCTCTCATATATCAAGCTGGGCCAGGCTGCCACCACTCTCTCAGGCGGTGAAGCCCAGCGGGTAAAACTCTCCCGCGAGCTATCCAAACGAGACACTGGGCAAACCCTGTACATCCTCGACGAACCGACTACCGGCCTGCACTTTGCCGATATCCAATTACTGCTGGATGTTCTGCATCGCCTGCGCGATCACGGCAATACCATCGTAGTGATCGAACACAATCTGGACGTGATCAAAACTGCAGACTGGATTGTAGACCTAGGCCCGGAGGGTGGCTCTGGTGGCGGACAAATTATTGCCACAGGGACACCTGAGGATGTTGCGGAAATGGACATTTCCCATACCGGACGTTTTCTAAAAACCATGCTGAACTGATTGAACAAGAAAGGATGCTGAACTATCAATCGGCATCCTTTCTTATCAACTCACTTGAAAATAACTATTAGATAGGTGCGACAAGATATGAAGTTATTCAATCGCGACCGCTTAAATTTAGTGATCGCGGTAAGTGCAATTATGATTTCTCTGGCATCCTTCTACGCCACCTACTTGCAAGCCAGAGCTGCCAATCAACAAGTCAAAATAATGACAATGCCGGTTATTCAGTTCAGCCATGAGAACTATGACGAGGAAAGTAATCGGAACCTAATTACCTTTAACTTCCACAATGCCGGGTCCGGACCTGCCATCCTAAAGTCCGTTAGCTTCAAATATAAAAATACAGATTACTCAAGTACCCATGCTTTTTTACAAGCCTGCTGTCAGAAAGAGTATGAAATGATGATGGGTAAATATAATAGGAACCTTAAAAATCATCACCCTCCCCTTGATGAGGGGTTTCAAATCTCATCAGAGATCAACGAAGTTATCATTCCCGCACAATCGGAGTATCCTTTCTACTCTTTAAGTCGTGGTGCTACGACTTCTGAACTGTGGAAAAAAGTTGATAAAGAGAGGTGGAACCTTTCTATTTCCGCCTGCTTCTGTTCTCCACTGGGAAATTGCTATGAATCAAATTCAAAAAAAATCTCTATGGAAGTAAACCAGTGCCCTGACAATTAACTGCCTTGCCAGGCAGGTTCTAAGCGCTTAAGTCATTTCAAAATTAAAACAGGCAGGATGCCACAGTGAACATTGATATCAACTGCGATCTGGGTGAAGGTGCTGACTTACACAGCTGTGACAGGGATGCCCAAATCATGCCGTTTATTTCCCGCTGCAATATAGCTTGCGGCGGCCACGCTGGCACTCCCGAGATCATGGGTAGATCAATCGAAAACGCCCTAAAAAATAGTTTAAAAATCGGCGCGCACCCCAGCTACCCCGACAGGGAAAATTTTGGCCGCAAATCTCTAGTTATTCCTCAAAATAAATTACTCGACTCTCTTTGCGCACAAGTAAACCAACTAGAAAATATCGCGCGCAGCCTAGGAGCAACTTTAGACCATATTAAACTACATGGCGCTCTTTACAATGATACAGAGTCAAACAGAGAACTCGCTAAAAGTATTATTACCCTACTCGACAAAGAATATCCTTCACTGAAAATTATTGGGTTAGCCAACGCTGCCATGCAGTTCGCTGCTGCCAAACAAAATAAAACATTTATTCGCGAAGGATTTATGGACAGGCAGTACCTCAGCAATAACCAACTAGCTCCACGCTCAATGGCGGGTGCTGTTATTGCTGAGACAGAACAGTGCTTAGAGCAGGCTATCTGCTTGGCAAAGGGCTTAGAATTTAACGATTATCATGGTGAAAAATTACAATTCTCTGTGGATACCATCTGCCTCCACGGCGATAATCCCCAAGCGCCCATTATCGCCAGACAACTTAATCAACACCTCAATGCAAACGGCGTGAGTATAGCTCGGTGACACACCCTGCCCCCCATATACCACTAGCTATTACCATTAACGGAGATTGTGCAGTAGATATCCGCTTTTCCGGCAAACCATGCAAAGCTCTTAGCCGGACAATTATCGGTTTGAGAGCGGCTCTATTAAATGAAGTGCATCCAGGTATCATTGATATCATTCCTGCATACCAGTGCTTAACTGTTATTTTCAATCCCTCCCTATGGGATCACAAAACCTTATACCAATTACTCACTAAAACTACCGAGGACTTTCTAAACAACCCTGCCCCCTTCACCAGTAGACCACGTATAGTGCGTATTCCCGTATGCTACGAAGAAGGCTTTTCTCCAGACCTTGAGGCATTATCAGAACATACCAAATTATCGTCACAGGAAATCATCAAACGACATACCGCTCAACGTTACTTAGTGCATATGTTGGGCTTTACTCCAGGCTTCTTATACCTTGGCGGACTTGACCCAAAGCTATATTGCCCTAGAAAAGAAACTCCCCGAACCAGAATTCCCGCAGGCGCTGTCGGGATAGGTGGAGAACAAACAGGCATCTACCCACAAGCTACACCGGGGGGATGGCAAATTATTGGCCAGACACCCCTTAGTCTTTTTCAACCTGCGGAACCCTCCCCATTTATCGCTGCACCTTTAGATGAAATTGAATTTTATGCAATAGATTCTCAGCAATTTCATATACTCTCGCAGAGTACTAAAAGTAGTTCACCCTAAAAAGGAGGGTCTATGGGTATTCACTTTCTTCGAGCAGGGCTACAGACAAGTATTCAGGACCTGGGTCGTCCAGGCATGATGCACTGTGGAATTCCATGGGGAGGTGCTGCCGACCCACTATCGATGAAAATAGCCAACCTGTTATTAGGAAACCCCTTAGGGCACCCAACCTTTGAGATCACCCTGCTCGGCCCTAGAATCGAATTCCTCTGCAATCTCACTATCGCTATAGCCGGAGGCCAATTCAGAGGCTCCTTAAATAACGAGTCAATTGATAATTTCCGAGCCTATAGGGTTAAGCCTGGTGATATTTTGGATATAGCTCAAGCTATTTCCGGTGCAAGAACCTACCTTGCGATTTCTGCCAAAATAGACGCACCCAATATCTTAGGTAGCTCTGCAACTCACATTATTAGTAAATTTGGCGCAAATAGTGGCAAACCGATCACATCTAACGAAGTCATCCACTTTAAAGAAGTCCACACCGCAAAAGAATCTGTACTAAATAAAAGGTTTCACCTTCACTACTCACATAATTCAAAGCTACGGCTAGTGGCTGGACCAGAGAGCACTTTATTTTCCAAGAAATTTATTGAACACTTTTACGGCTCAACCTATCTGGTTTCTACCCAAAGCAATCGTATGGGCATTCGTCTATCCACTAAAAACAATTCTACAATTCATAAAATTACAAATGGAAAGACACAACTATCATCAGCAGGACTCTATCCCGGCAGTATTCAAGTACCACCCGATGCTAATCCTATTATTTCCTTTATTGAGGGACAGACTATTGGCGGGTACCCCCGAATAGGCCATATTATAAAATCGGAACTTCATCGCCTGGGCCAGCTAGCCCCAAAAAACAAAATCACATTTCAAGAAATAAGCATTGAAGAATCGCGCGAAATTTTCAAAAAGAAACAAGACCTAATTAAAAAACTCCAACAGAGCCTGAATCTTAATCACAGGGAGGCACTATCCCTTTAATACAAGCTTAAACACTATCAGATACAGAACTACTTAGTACTCAAAAATAACACCACAAAGTAGAAAATAAAATTACGCCAAAATATACAAAATAATTTTATTAAAAGTTTAAATGGAATATTTTTGGACAAAAACAGAAGAAACATAACAGAAACCCTGTGACCGGCAAGTTTCCACTCATATCTTTCTAGACCAAAACATCATTATTAACTAACCTCATTGGGTTTTACCCAAACAGCGATTTGGACTAGCGTGCAAGTTGATTATCTATAGGGAGTAAATAAATCTCCAAACAATTATTTCAGGATCAACAAAGCACAATCCAAAGAGAAAACACACAATACCTTAAGGGGATTAATAATGATAAAAATTCTCCGCGGTTTTATTTCAATACTCTTAGCGAGTTCTCTACTTATCACAGCGCATGCAAATGCAGAACCGGGTGATTACAACTTCTGGACTACCCTAAAGCATTTGTTTGATCCACCCAATGCCGATGCGCCAGTCACCTCACAGCAAGCTGAGGGTATGTATCCATTAACTATGGATGATCCCAGTTTTAATGATGATTTTGATCCTGGCGACTACAACACCTGGCAAAAAATTGATGTACCTACCAGTACAGGTGCCATGTGTGGGAATGGATCACCCTATAAGTTCTTTGTTCACCGTGTTCCAGATACCAGTAACACCATTTTCTATTTCGAGGGTGGTGGGGCATGCTGGGACTATGAAAGCTGCTCAGGACAAGCTGGTATTCGCGGGGCTCGCAACCCCAATGGCATTCCCGATGATTACCTAAGCAATGTGCACTTGTTAGATTTTACAAATTTCGAAAATCTTACTACCGCTGGCGTATCCCCTTTGATTTATACACATCACCCCTACGACCAGTATAAAACTGGCGAGTGGAATATGGTTTATGTACCGTATTGCACAGGGGATATCTACGTAGGCGATAAAACTGAAATATACGAGGATACTACTGGCGAGAACCCAGACCTTATCTGGCACCACAATGGATTACGCAACGTTCAGGCAGTTACTTCCTGGGTGAAAAATAATTTGCAAAAACCGAAGCAGATGCTCGCTGCGGGTTGTAGTGCAGGCAGTATTGGTGCTCTGTTTAATTATTCAAAGTTGCGCGAGGATATGAATGTCGATTATGGCTATCTCCTCGATGATTCAGGCCCTCTCTATCAGGCACCTTTAGACGGGAGTGACAGCACCCAATATCCCTCATTACCGCTACATAAAGAAGTGCTGCGCTCTTGGACTACCTATACCGCCGATAGCGATGAAAGCTCGGAAAACCCCATCACTATGTTAAAAGCCATAACACCGGGATTCGAAGCCAATCAGCTAGCCTCACTTTATGCTGCGCTTTCCAATAAATTCCCCTCAGATCGATTGGGTATTACGCACTTTCTTGCTGACGGGAATTTTTCATCGTACTCCTACGAGAGATTTTATGAGGATATTTATAATGATCCCGATGCAGACTCCCGTTTAAATAAATTGCGACAGCGCTGGCAGAAAGATACCCATGAAAATTTGATTCCACTGCTGGATCAAACTAGTAACTGGGGCTATTACTTCCCGATGTTCCGCAACTTGAACGAGAGCCACTGCACAACCATTATCGATTTAAACTATGGTGAGATTGCCGAGCACGGGCTTGAATTAAAAGATTTCCTCGACAACATCGTCAATCATAACGGTGGAGGAATGATTCGGGCATACGAAACCGATGAGGTTTCAGATTATGAGGACAATAGTAACTGGTTCTATGATCTGATCGGCTTGTTTATGTAATTAAAATGCCCCCAGCGCTGCCGGTAACTCGCTGGCAGCGCTGAATGATAGAAAGCCTAACTGCCATATACCGCCTCACGGGCGTCCTGAAGGCGTTTACGTAAGTATTCATGTCTACTCATACCATCGGGAAAGGACGTCATCTGCTGAACTTCCTCAACGATCGAGCGCTCAAGATCCTTATAGGTGGAAAAGCCCGGAACCTCGACATGAGGGTCGTAATCCCTGATCACCGTTTGCGCTTTATCCCGATAAATATTAAATAGCTCTTCAGCTCTTTGGGTGAACTCTGCCTGGTTAAGGCTATTTTTTTCCAGCCAGGCCAACTTCATTGAAAGCGCTTCATAGCCTGTAATACGCGATTCCCGCTCTATTTTTTCAATTGCATCCCAGGCCTCTTCACCAGAGAGATTGCCCAGGTCTGCAAAGTAGTCCTTGAGCGCCTGCTTAACATTCTCACGGTCCAGATAAGCCTGAACCCGAGGATGATTTAATAACTCTTCGACTTCCCCATGTTCCAGCTGGGACCAGGGTATGCTGTCAGAAATATTCTTTACTAACTCACTATCATCTTTTAGCGGCTCTATCATCTGGCGCACCTTGGCCACACTTGAGCGCACATCAATATCGTAGTGATCAACCCCTACAACGGCGAGCGTTACTGCTCCGGCAAGCAAAATCAGCTTTTTCATAATTAGTTACCGAGCAAATTAGAAATTATGTATTTGTCTGTCGGTAACTATCTAAGCAGAGAATTGGGAGAGCATGAAAGAAAATAACGCCCTCACCAATGAATAAAGTGCCAATATCTTACAGACTGATTAGCTAGCCAACCCAGTTAACAGCTTGCTCATCGTCTTTTTTTCCTACACAGGGCTCATCCTTGGTCTTCGGCGCCACATAGCCTACCTGTTGCTCCCGCGGAAGGTTTGCGGACTCCCAATTGGAAACCGCTTCTGCGCAGAGGCTGCGCTGCTCAGGGGATAGCGCAACACCATTGGGCCATTTTCCAAGTTCAATGGCCCGCTTTAAGCTGCCCACAATCTCGGGATTTAAACTCTTTAACAGTTGCTCAAAAGACATACAAAAATCTCCTTATGGCAAAAAAAAGGCCGGTCAAAGACCGGCCTTCCGTAGCGCTATGGCTAATAACGCTTAAGCTTCAGCAGCTTCGTCTTCTACTTGAGGACGGTCTACCAGCTCAACGTATGCCATCGGCGCCTTATCACCAGCGCGGAAACCACACTTCATGATACGGATGTAACCACCAGGACGGGCTTCGTAACGAGGACCCAGCTCGTCGAACAGCTTGCGCACAGCATCCTTATCACGGATACGAGCGAAAGCCAGACGGCGGTTAGCAACACTGTCTTTCTTAGCCAGAGTGATCAGCGGCTCGGCAACGCGGCGCAGTTCTTTGGCTTTGGCCAGTGTGGTTTTGATCAGTTCGTGCTCCACCAGAGAGGCGCTCATGTTCTTGAACATGGCCTTGCGGTGAGCGCTCGTGCGGCTGAATTTACGGCCACTATAGCGATGACGCATGACTCAATTCCTTACGACCTAAGTTGCTGTCACAGCAGGTCGTTCTGGAGCGGTGTCGCGCTAAGCTGTAGCACCGCTCGGGTTCTTTCTACTAATCACGACACCGTCGCGACTACCAAATGCTTACAGGGGGCTTAACTTGCTGTCGCCTTTCAGGCTGGCCGGCGGCCAGTTTTCCAGGCGCATACCCAGGGACAAACCACGGGAAGCCAGTACGTCCTTGATTTCAGTCAGAGACTTCTTACCAAGATTCGGCGTCTTCAGCAGTTCTACTTCAGTGCGCTGAATCAGATCACCGATGTAGTAAATGTTCTCTGCCTTCAGACAGTTCGCCGAACGTACAGTCAACTCCAGGTCGTCTACCGGGCGCAGTAGTACCGGATCAACTTCAGGCTCTTCAGCCTTCGGCTGTGCATCCTTCTCGCCTTCCAGGTCCACAAATACTGCGAGCTGTTGCTGCAGAATAGTGGCGGCGCGACGAATAGCCTCTTCCGGGTCCAGGGTACCGTTGGTCTCCAGATCCAGAACCAGCTTATCCAGGTCAGTGCGCTGCTCTACACGCGCGCTTTCCACGCTGTAGGAAACACGACGCACTGGGCTGTATGAAGCATCCAGCTGCAGACGGCCAATTGCACGGCTTTCCTCTTCCTCGCCACGACGAGCATCGGCGGGCTGGTAGCCACGGCCGCGCGCTACAGTGAGACGCAGGTTGAGCTCGACATCACCAGTAATGTTGGCGATCACGTGCTCAGGATTAACGATCTCGATGTCGTGATCTACCTGGATGTCTCCGGCAGTCACCGCACCTGGGCCCTTTTTGCTCAGGCTCAATACCGCCTGATCCTTACCGTGCATAACAACGGCGATTTCTTTCAGGTTGAGCAGGATTTCAATTACATCTTCCTGCACACCTTCGATCGCGCTGTACTCGTGCTCGACACCTTCGATTTCCACCTCGGTGACGGCGCAGCCCGGCATGGAGGACAGCAGGATGCGACGCAGCGCATTGCCAAGAGTGTGGCCAAAGCCACGCTCCAGGGGCTCCAAAATCACTTTGGCGTGATTCGGATTGTACTCGGTGACGTCAATACGACGCGGTGTCAAAAACTCGTTGACAGCAGTCTGCATAGCCATACCTGTTTACAGTTGCATTCCTTAAAGTGGACTTATTGTTACTTGGAGTACAGTTCCACGATAAGGTTTTCGTTGATCTCTGCCGGCAGATCGACACGATCCGGAGTGCGCTTGAAAGTGCCTTCCAGTTTGCTCGCGTTTACGTCTACCCACTCGACATCGCCACGCTGGGCAGCGAGGGAAACGGAATTCTGGATACGCAGCTGCTTCTTGGCTTTCTCACGTACAGCGATAACGTCGCCTTCTTTAACCTGGAAAGAAGGGATGTTAACGGTAGTGCCGTTTACAAGAATCGCTTTGTGGGAAACCAGCTGACGCGCTTCAGAGCGAGTTGAGCCGAAGCCCATGCGGTAAACCACGTTGTCCAGACGCTGCTCGAGAAGTTGCAGCAGGTTTTCACCTGTAGCGCCCTTCAGACGTGCTGCTTCCTTATAGTAGTTACGGAACTGCTTTTCCAGTACGCCGTAGATACGACGAACTTTTTGCTTTTCACGCAGCTGAATACCGTAGTCGGACAGACGACCGCGACCAGCGCCGTGCTGACCGGGTTTGGATTCTGCGCGACACTTGGAGTCGTGCGGACGAACACCACTCTTCAGCTGCAGGTCAGTCCCTTCACGACGGGACAGTTTACATTTTGGTCCAATATAACGTGCCATTTTGTCAGCCCCCTCTTACACGCGACGCTTTTTAGGTGGACGACATCCGTTATGCGGGATAGGCGTCACGTCGGTGATGTTGGTGATCTTGTAGCCGCAGTTGTTCAGTGCACGAACGGCAGATTCGCGACCGGGGCCAGGGCCCTTAACTTCTACGTCGAGGTTTTTCAGGCCGTATTCCTGAGCTGCAGTACCTGCGCGCTCAGCGGCAACCTGGGCTGCAAACGGGGTGCTCTTACGCGAGCCACGGAAGCCAGATCCACCTGCGGTGGCCCAGCTGAGGGTATTACCCTGGCGATCAGTGATCGTCACGATCGTGTTGTTGAACGATGCGTGGATGTGGGCAATACCGTCGACAACGGTCTTTTTGACCTTTTTGCGAACAGTAGTTTTTGGCTTAGCCATACCAGTATCCTAAATCCTGTATCAAATCCCCTCGGCGATTAGCCGGACGGGGCATCTTGAACCGCGATTTCGCGCCTTTTAGTTAAGGCTTACTTGCGAATCGGCTTGCGCGGACCCTTACGGGTGCGAGCATTGGTCTTGGTGCGCTGACCACGCAGCGGCAAGCTGCGACGGTGACGCAGACCGCGATAACAACCCAGGTCCATCAAACGCTTGATGTTCATGGATATTTCACGGCGCAGGTCGCCTTCCACGGTCAGTTTTGCAACTTCACCACGGATGGTTTCGATCTGCTCTTCAGACAGTTCGCGGATTTTGGTGGATTCAGCGATACCAACCGCTGCCAAAATAGACTTAGCCGTAGTGCGACCAACCCCATAAATGTGGGTCAGGGAGATTACGGCGTGCTTGTGGTCTGGTACATTGACACCAGCAATACGTGCCATAGAGGCGTACTCCACGTATTGGAGTCACTGCTTTATATTAAGTATGTGACTCTACTTTGATTTCGGCGCTGACAGCGACTAAAAAACCGGCGGCGCCACCAAAAAGGCGCGCAAGAATAGCTTTTCAGACACTAATTTGCAATAGCCAACGTCCGCATCGGTCCCCCGAAGCGGATGAAGACGACAGTCAACGCCCCCAGTTGGAAGTTTGCTGTTGCTAACTTCCCACCCCAAAAAACTTCCCGGGGTGTTGCCATTCGATACGGGGCTGTATCGAGTAGCGAATTTTTCCAGCTTTTACAGAGGCGCCCTGAGGGCGCTCTCCGCAAGGGGCTGGCCCCTTCTTAGCCTTGACGCTGCTTGTGACGTGGCTCAGCGCTGCAGATTACCCGCAGAACACCCTTGCGACGCACGATTTTGCAGTTACGGCAGATCTTTTTTACAGAAGCGCGTACTTTCATGACCTTACCTCAATTCAATCAAACTGCGAGCAGGCGACGCCCTAGCGACGACCGTAGCTTTGCAGGTTAGATTTTTTCATCAAACCCTCGTACTGGTGCGACAGCAGATGCGATTGTACCTGTGCCATAAAGTCCATCACTACGACTACAACGATCAGCAGTGAGGTACCCCCCAGATAGAAGGGAACGTTAAACCCAACCACCAGGAACTGCGGCAGCAGGGATACCAGTGCGATGTATACAGCACCCACCAGAGTGAGGCGAGTCAGCACGCTATCGATATAGCGGGCCGTCTGCTCTCCAGGGCGAATACCTGGCACATAAGCACCGGACTTTTTCAGGTTATCCGCAACTTCATTCGGGTTGAACATCAACGCCGTGTAGAAGAAACAGAAGAAACCAATCAACAGTGCGAACAGAATAATGTTCAGCGGTTGCCCTGGCCCAAGCTGCAACGCCATCCACTGCAGGATCTCTGCACCGAGACCTTCCCCGCCCTGACCAAACCACTGTGCCAGTGTGGCCGGGAACAACAGGATACTGCTGGCAAAGATTACCGGAATTACACCGGCCATGTTTACCTTCAGCGGCAAGTGGCTCGCCTGTGCAGCTGGAGCTGCAGAGTAACGTCCCGCTTGACGCCTGGCGTGGTTGATCGTAATACGGCGCTGGCCGCGTTCCATAACAACCACAAAGAACACTACAGCAAGAGCGATGACGCCAATCATCAACAGCATGAGTATGTGCAGTTCACCCTGTCTCGCCTGTTCAAATGCCTGGCCGATGGCACCGGGTAAACCGGCGACGATACCGGCAAAAATCAGCATGGAAATGCCGTTGCCAACACCGCGCTCAGTGATCTGCTCACCGAGCCACATCATAAATACAGCACCAGTCACCAGTGACGTTACCGCCACAAAGTAAAAACCAAACGCGGGCTCAGATGAGTAAGCCAGGTTCTGCCCTGCCAGGCCGAAAGTCATACCGATCCCCTGAATCAGGGCCAGTATTACCGTCAGATAGCGGGTGTACTGGTTGATCTTACGTCTTCCGGCCTCCCCTTCCTTCTTCAACGCTTCCAGAGAGGGAGTCACCGCGCTCATCAACTGCATGATGATGGACGCGGAGATGTAGGGCATGATGCCCAGCGCCAGAATACTCATCCTTTCCAGGGCGCCGCCTGAAAACATGTTAAACAGGCCAAGGATGGTTCCCTGGTTCTGGTTAAACAGGTTTGACAGCTTTTCCGGATCAATGCCGGGCACCGGAATATGTGTCCCCAGTCGATAAACAAGAATCGCTAGAAACAGAAAACGAAGGCGAGCCCAAAGCTCGCCCAATCCCTTGCTGTTGCCCAGGGGATTTCCACCGGATCCTGGTCGTGCCATTGGCGCCTCGATTAGTCTTCTATTTTACCGCCAGCAGCTTCAATCGCTGCCTTTGCACCTTTGGTAACTCCCAGACCCTTAACGGTAACAGCTTTGGTCAGCTCACCTGAGAGGAACACTTTGGCGCGTTTAATATGGCTGCCGATAATATCGGCATTCTTAAGCGCTGCCAAATCGATTACGTCATTTTCTACCTTCGCCAGCTCAGCCAGACGTACTTCTGCGGTAAAGCGAGAAACACGAGCGGTGAAACCGTACTTAGGAAGACGCTTCTGCAAAGGCATCTGACCGCCTTCGAAGCCCGGACGAACACTGCCGCCGGAACGCGCTTTCTGACCTTTGTGGCCGCGGCCACCGGTCTTACCAATTCCGCTACCAATACCGCGACCAACGCGCTTGGCGCTGTGCTTGTGGCCTGGTGCTGGAGACAAGTCGTTCAAACGCATGTTATTCCCCCTCAACCTTAACCAGGTAGTTTACTTTGTTGATCATACCGCGCACGGAGGGAGTATCCTCCACTTCCACTGTGTGGCCGATGCGGCGCAGGCCCAGACCCGCAACGCACGCCTGATGACTTTTCAGGCGTCCGTTGATGCTTTTGGTCTGGGTCACTTTTATGGTCTTCTTAGCCATGGTCTTAACCCACCAATAACCTTAAATCCGAGCTGTAATTAGCCCAGAATCTCTTCGACAGATTTACCGCGCTTGGCAGCTACATCTTCCGGGCTCTGCATTTGCTCCAGAGCTTTGAAAGTTGCACGTACTACGTTCACCGGGTTGGTGGAGCCGTAACACTTAGCCAATACGTTGTGTACACCAGCCATTTCCAGAACGGAGCGCATAGCACCGCCGGCAATTACACCGGTACCCTGGGAAGCGGGCTGCATGTAAATCTTGGAACCGCCGTGGCGACCATTGGTAGCGTACTGGATGGTGTCACCATTCAGGTCTACCTGGATCATGTTGCGGCGTGCAGATTCCATCGCCTTTTGAATCGCTACAGGCACTTCACGTGCCTTGCCACGACCAAAGCCAACACGGCCATTGCCATCACCAACTACGGTCAGTGCGGTAAAGGCGAAGATACGACCACCTTTAACAGTCTTGGCAACGCGGTTGACCTGGACCAGCTTCTCCTGCAGGCCTTCGTCGTTGCTTTTGTCTTTCTCTCTAGCCATAACTCAACCCTTAGAATTTCAGACCGGCTTCGCGGGCAGCGTCAGCCAGAGCCTTAACACGGCCATGGTATCTGAAGCCGCTACGATCGAAGGCAACTTGTTCAACGCCAGCGGCTTTCGCGCGCTCAGCGATCAGTTTGCCAACTGCGGCAGCAGCGTCAGCGTTGCCAGTTTTACCAGAGCGCAGGTCCTTGTCCAGGGTAGAGGCGGAAGCCAATACCGCGCTGCCTTCGGCAGACAGGATCTGTGCGTAAATGTGGCGCGGGGTGCGGTTCACGGTGAGGCGAACGGCGCCCAGCTCACGGATCTTGGCGCGGGCACGACGTGCACGACGCAAGCGAGATGCTTTCTTAACGTTCATATCTATGCCCTACTTACTTCTTCTTGGCCTCTTTGCGATACACGCGCTCGTCGGCATAACGGACACCCTTACCTTTGTAGGGCTCCGGCGGACGGAACGAGCGGATCTCAGCGGCCACTTGGCCCAGCAGCTGTTTATTGCTGCTCTTCAGTACGATTTCAGTCTGGGATGGAGTTTCCGCAGTCACACCTTCCGGCAACTGATAATCGATCGGATGGGAGAAGCCCAGGGTCAGGTTAACCGCTTTACCGGCTGCTTTCGCACGATAACCAACACCCAGCAACTGCAGCTTCTTCTCGAAGCCCTTGCTTACGCCTATCACCATGTTATTGACCAAAGCACGGGTGGTACCCGCCAAGGCTCTGGCCTGCTTGGAGTTATTGCGCGCGGCAAAAGTCAGCTGGCTTTCAGCCTCGCTCACTTCTACATCACCGTGAATAACCATATCCAGGTTACCGCTACCGCCTTTAACAGCGATATTTTGACCTTTCAGGTCTACGGTTACACCTGCGGGGATAACTACCGGACTATTTGCTACTCGAGACATTGCAACCCCCGCTTAGAATACGGTGCAAAGCACTTCGCCACCGATACCAGCCTGACGTGCAGCGCGGTCAGTCATCACACCATTAGAGGTGGAAACGATCGCGACACCCAGGCCACCACGTACGGTAGGCAGAGCTTTTTTACCAGTGTAAGCGCGCAGGCCCGGACGGGAAACGCGATTGAGCTCGGCAATAACCGGCTTGCCCTGGAAGTATTTCAGAGCAATGGTCAGTTCCGGCTTAGCGCCTTCGCTTACGTTTAAATCAGTAACGTAACCTTCGTCTTTCAGGACTTTGGCCACTGCTACTTTCAGTTTGGATGATGGCAGGGTGACTTCCGCCTTTCCGCGCGCCAGGGCGTTGCGGATGCGAGTCAGCATATCTGCCAACGGATCTTGCATACTCATCTTATGAGACTCCTCAAATCTGCCTTAAACCAGCTGGTAATTACCAGCTGGACTTCACGAGGCCAGGAACATCACCACGCATCGCAGCTTCACGAAGCTTGTTACGGCACAGGCCGAACTTGCGGTATACAGCGTGGGGGCGACCAGTAATACGACAGCGGCGTTGCTGACGTACCGGGCTTGCATCGCGCGGCATTTTCTGCAGCTTGAGTTGAGCCTCCCACTGCTCCTCTTCGGAAGCAGTGGAACTGGCGATGATCGCCTTCAGCTCTTGACGCTTCTCGGCGTACTTAGCTGCGGTTCGAGCGCGCTTGTTTTCGCGCGCAATCATGGATTTCTTCGCCATGGAATCCTCTTAACCCTTGAAAGGGAAGTTGAACGCTTTCAGCAGCGCACGACCTTGATCGTCGTTTGCAGCTGTAGTGGTAATACAAATATCCAGACCGCGGAGCTTGTCTACTTTGTCGTAGTCAATTTCCGGGAAGATGATTTGCTCAGTCACGCCCATAGAGAAGTTACCGCGGCCGTCGAACTGCTTCGGGCTAATGCCACGGAAGTCGCGGATACGCGGAATCGCGATGTCAACCAAACGCTCCAGGAACTCATACATGCGCTCACCGCGCAGAGTTACCTTGCAGCCGATCGGCCAACCGTCACGAATCTTAAAGCCCGCAATAGACTTGCGCGCTTTAGTAACGATGGGCTTTTGACCAGTAATTGCTGTCATATCGTTGACAGCGTGCTCCAGCACCTTCTTATCACCAATCGCTTCACCAACACCCATGTTGATGGTGATCTTGGTGATGCGCGGCACTGCCATCACATTCTCGAGACCAAGCTCTTCTTTTAGCTTGGCCACGAGGTCCTTAGTGTAGAGCTCTTTAAGCTTTGCCATGATCTACCAACCTGCTTTTGCGTCAAGAGCCTTAGATGGCTTCGCCGCTGGATTTGAAGACGCGAATCTTAGTGCCGTCTTCCAGTACTTTAAAGCCCACCCGGTCAGCCTTCTGGGTGTTAGGGTTGAAGATGGCTACGTTGGAAGCTTGGATAGCAGCTTCTTTCTCAACGATGCCACCTGCAATACCCATCTGTGGGTTTGGCTTTTGGTGCTTTTTGATCATCTGTATGCCGGAGACAATCAGACGGCCGTCGTTCAGTACTTTACGTACTGAACCACGTTTGCCCTTGTCACGACCGGCGATAACGATCACTTCGTCGTCACGCTTGATCTTGCGCATAACTCTTCTCCGCTCGAGGCCTAGATAACTTCGGGAGCGAGGGAGATGATCTTCATGAACTTCTCACCGCGCAATTCGCGAGTTACCGGACCAAAAATACGGGTGCCAACCGGCGCCAGTTGCTGGTTCAGCAGCACCGCTGCGTTATCGTCAAATTTAATCAGGGAACCGTCCGCGCGACGCACACCTTTTTTGGTGCGAACCACAACGGCGTTCATTACCTGACCTTTCTTCACTTTACCGCGGGGGATGGCTTCCTTAACGGTTACCTTGATAATGTCGCCCACGCCGGCATAACGACGATGGGAGCCGCCCAGCACCTTGATGCACATGACGCGGCGAGCCCCACTGTTGTCAGCTACTTCTAAGTAGGATTCCGCTTGAATCATTGTCTCTCTCCGAAACCTTTCAATTCGGCAGTCAATGCGCTAGGGGTTATACCTTCGCCGCACGCTCTACAATTTTCTGCAAAGCCCAAGATTTGCTCTTGGACAGAGGACGAGATTCCTCAATGGTTACAACATCACCGATGCTGCAATCATTGTTCTCATCATGTGCCTTGAGCTTTGTGGACTTGTTTACAATTTTGCCGTAGATCGGGTGCTTAACACGGCGCTCGATCAAAACGGTGATGGTTTTATCCATCTTGTCACTCACAACCTTGCCGGTCAGAGTACGCTTCAGTTTTGCTTCAGCCATGATTAATTACCTGCCTTCTCGGTCAACACAGTCTTTATGCGAGCAATGTCGCGACGAGTCTGCTTCAGCAGATGAGTCTGAGCCAGTTGACCGGTGGATTTTTGCATACGAAGCTTAAATTGAGCTTCGAGCTGGTTCAGCAGTTCCTGGTTCAGCTCTTCAACTGACTTTTCGCGTAGATCTGCAGTCTTCATTACATCACCGAACGCTTAACGAAAGTTGTTTTTACAGGCAGCTTGGCCGCAGCTAGTGCGAAAGCCTCACGAGCCAGCTCCTCGGACACACCCTCCATCTCATAGAGGACCTTGCCCGGCTGGATCTGAGCTACCCAGTATTCAACGCCACCTTTACCTTTACCCATTCGAACTTCGAGGGGCTTATTGGTAATTGGCTTGTCTGGAAACACACGAATCCAGATTTTACCGCCACGTTTAATGTGACGAGTCATTGCGCGACGAGCCGCTTCGATCTGGCGCGCAGTAATGCGACCACGACCGGTAGCCTTAAGGCCAAACTCGCCAAAGCTCACTTTAGAGCCGCGCTGAGCAAGACCGCGGTTGCGACCCTTCTGTACCTTGCGGAATTTTGTACGCTTTGGTTGCAGCATTTGCGTACCCCTTATTTAGCAGCTTTTTTGCGGCTCTTTACCGGCTTCTCATCGGGCACTTCGTCACCGATTACCTCGCCTTTAAAGATCCACACCTTGATACCGATGATGCCGTAAGTAGTCTTCGCTTCAACATTGGCGTAGTCGATGTTGGCGCGCAGGGTGTGCAGGGGCACACGGCCTTCGCGATACCATTCGGTACGCGCGATTTCTGCACCGCCAAGACGGCCACTTACTTGAATCTTGATACCTTCGGCACCCTGACGCATAGCGTTCTGTACGGCACGCTTCATAGCGCGACGGAACATAACACGGCGTTCCAGCTGCT
This sequence comes from Microbulbifer maximicatervae (SeqCode), assembly GCF_052467325.1. Lineage (NCBI taxonomy): Bacteria > Pseudomonadati > Pseudomonadota > Gammaproteobacteria > Cellvibrionales > Microbulbiferaceae > Microbulbifer > Microbulbifer maximicatervae (SeqCode). The sequence continues at coordinate 4,389,084 of NZ_CP174310.1, read as the reverse complement.
GGGCAACGTTCTGGCCAACCAGAGCCGCGTCCATATCAGGCTTGCGCACTTCTTCGATGTCGATGTGCACAGGTACGCCCATCTGCGCGCTTACTTCTTTGCGCAGACGTTCTACGTCTTCACCTTTTTTACCGATCACGATGCCCGGACGTGCAGTGTGAATCTTCACACGTGCAGTGTTTGCCGGACGTTCGATCTCGATACGGCTCACAGAAGCGTGGGCCAGTTTTTTGCGAATGTATTCGCGAACTTTCAGATCCGTGTACAGCTTGTCTGCGTACTCGTCGCTGCCGGCATACCAAACAGAGGTATGCTTTTTAACGATACCCAGACGAATGCCGGTAGGATGTACTTTTTGTCCCATGGTTTTCTCGCCTGCTCTCTTATTTCTCGGCCACTTTCACAGTGATGTGACAAGTACGCTTAAGAATGCGATCAGCACGACCTTTAGCACGCGGCTTAATGCGCTTCATGGTCATACCTTCGTCCACAAAAATTGTGGAAACCTTCAGCTCGTCAACGTCAGCACCTTCGTTGTGCTCAGCGTTGGCAATGGCCGACTCCAGTACTTTCTTAATGATCGCCGCACCCTTTTTAGTACTGAAAGCCAGTATATCCAGGGCCTCTTCAACGCCTTTGCCGCGAACCTGATCAGCTACCAGTCGCGCCTTTTGCGCCGATAGACGTGCGCCGCGTAATTTTGCTGCTACTTCCATCTTTATAACCTCGGCTTAGCGCTTCTTCGCTTTCTTGTCCGCAGCATGACCGCGGTAAGTGCGGGTAGCAGCGAACTCGCCCAGTTTATGGCCAACCATTTCTTCGTTAACCAAAACGGGCACGTGTTGACGACCGTTGTGCACGGCAATCGTCAGTCCAACCATTTCCGGCATAATCATGGAACGGCGGGACCAGGTTTTAATCGGCCGACGATCGTTTGCTGCAATCGCTGCCTCCACCTTCTTGATCAAATGCAGATCAATAAAGGGACCTTTCTTTAATGAGCGTGGCACTGTCGATTCCTCTCTAGCTGCTCAGACATCGCGCGGCTTACTTGCCGCGACGACGTACTATCATCTTATCGGTGCGCTTGTTCTTGCGCGTTTTCTTACCCTTGGTCGGAACGCCCCACGGAGTAACCGGATGACGACCACCAGAGGTACGGCCTTCACCACCACCGTGCGGGTGATCTACCGGGTTCATCGCCACACCGCGAACGGTAGGACGAACACCACGCCAGCGTGCAGCACCAGCTTTACCCAGCTTGCGCAGGCTGTGCTCGGAGTTGCTCACTTCACCCAGGGTTGCGCGGCACTCAGCGAGAACCTTGCGCATTTCGCCGGAACGCAGACGAATGGTCGCATACTGACCTTCACGAGCTACCAGCTGCACAGAGGCACCAGCAGAACGGGCCAGCTGAGCGCCTTTGCCTGGCTTCAGCTCGATCGCGTGGATTACAGAACCTACCGGAACGTTGCGCAGAGGCAGAGTGTTACCCACAACAATCGGTGCGGCATCGCCGGACTGAATGGTGGCACCTGCTTTCAGGCCTTTCGGTGCGATAATGTAACGACGCTCACCGTCGGCGTAACACACCAGAGCGATGTGTGCGCTGCGGTTGGGATCGTACTCCAGACGCTCAACTTTAGCCGGAATACCGTCTTTGTTGCGCTTGAAGTCGATTACACGGTAGTGCTGCTTGTGGCCACCACCGATGTGACGGGTAGTGATACGACCATTGTTGTTACGGCCACCACTTTTGCTCTTGCTCTCCAACAGAGGAGCGTAAGGAGCACCCTTGTGCAGGTCGGTGTTAACAACCTTAACCAGGTGACGACGGCCGGCGGAGGTCGGTTTTGTTTTTACAATTGCCATTGTAACGGTCCCCTTTACTCAGCAGCTTCAAAATTGATGTCGCTGCCCTCAGCCAGGCGAACGTAGGCTTTTTTCCAATCGCTGCGCTGGCCCATGCCATTGCGAGTGCGCTTGGTTTTGCCCTTTACGTTCACGGTGCGAACCTGCTCAACGGAAACGTTAAACAGCTTCTCAACCGCAGCCTTGATCTCAGCTTTTTCGGCGTCGGTGGTAACCTTGAAAACTACCTGGTTGGCACTATCGGCCAGTCCAGCAGCTTTTTCGGAAATTACCGGGCCCAGCAGTACTTTGTAGAGTCGCTCTTGGTTCATCCCAGCACCTCTTCAATTTTCTTGAGCGCAGAAACGGTAACCACGACCTTATCAAAGCGAATCAGGCTTACTGGATCGATCGCCTGTACATCGCGGACGTCGATCTTGTGCAAGTTGCGTGCGGCCAGGTAGAGGTTTTCGCTAACCTCTTCAGTCACGATCAGCGCATCGGACAGGTCAAACTGAGCCAGTTTGCTTACCAGCTGCTTGGTCTTGGGTGCGTCCACATCAAAGGACTCAACCACTACCAGGCGCTCCTGACGAGCCAGCTCAGACAGAATGCAACGCAGTGCAGCGCGGTACATTTTTTTGTTCAGCTTAACGCTGTGATCGCGTGGATCAGCAGCGAAAGTTACGCCACCGGAACGCCACAGCGGGCTGCGGATAGTACCGGCACGTGCGCGGCCAGTACCTTTTTGGCGCCATGGCTTCTTACCACCACCAGAAACATCGGAACGATTTTTCTGCGCCTTGGTACCCTGGCGAGCGCCGGCCATGTAGGCCACAACTGCCTGGTGTACCAGATCTTGGTTGAACTCACGTCCGAAAGTCACTTCAGAGACAGCTACTGTGCCTTTAGCGCCTTCGGGAGTAGCGATATTCAGTTCCATATCTATTTCCCCTCAGACTTAGGCTTTAACTGCCGGACGAACGATAACGTTGCCACCGGGTGCACCGGGTACAGCGCCTTTAACCAACAGCAGGTTGCGTTCGGCATCGACACGAACCACTTCCAGGTTTTGCACGGTTACGCGCTCAGCACCCATATGTCCGGCCATCTTCTTGCCTTTCCATACGCGGCCAGGAGTCTGACATTGACCGATAGAACCGGGTGCGCGGTGAGACAGGGAGTTACCGTGGGTTGCGTCCTGGGTGCGGAAATTCCAACGCTTAACGCCGCCCTGGAAGCCTTTACCTTTGGAAGTGCCGGTTACGTCGATCATCTGGCCAGCTTCGAAGCTGGAAACAGTAATTTCAGAACCGATTTCGAAAGTCTCTTCGGAACCGTCAGTGCGCAGTTCGAAAAGATTTGTGCCAGCCTCTACATTGGCTTTGGCGAAGTGGCCCGCTGCGGGCTTGGAGACACGGGAAGCTTTGCGGCTGCCTACTGCTACTTGAACAGCGCTGTAACCGTCAGTTTCCTGAGTTTTCACTTGGGTGACGCGATTCGGAGCAACCTCAACAACGGTTACCGGAATGGATACGCCATCTTCAGTGAAGATGCGAGTCATGCCGCTCTTGCGGCCGACAATACCTATAGTCATCTTTTTTAACCTCTCAGTGCACGGGGCTTTAACCCACTGCGGCCGCCCAATTTCAGAGCGTTACACTACCCGGACCGTTTTCGCCCGGGATTCGGTAGTTAGTAAAAGTGTTAGCCGAGACTAATTTGGACCTCAACACCGGCCGCCAGATCGAGCTTCATCAGCGCGTCGACGGTTTTCTCGGTAGGCTCAACGATGTCCAGCAAACGCTTGTGAGTACGGATCTCATACTGATCGCGAGCGTCTTTATTAACGTGCGGGGAAATCAGTACGGTGTACTTCTCTTTGCGAGTCGGCAGCGGGATAGGACCGCGAACTTGTGCGCCAGTGCGCTTAGCCGTCTCTACGATCTCCTGAGTGGACGCATCGATCAGCTTGTGATCGAAGGCCTTCAGGCGAATACGGATACGTTGACCCTGCATGGAATCAAACTCCAATTATTAACTAAAGAACGTCCTCTTACGCAGCCCCGAGGGCGGGCGAAAAGGAGCGCGAATTCTACGGGGAGCGCAGCAGGCTGTCAACTGTACAGGCTGATCAAATTTCAATCTGCTGAAACTACAATTGAGTACCCCAAGCGGAACGAGGTATCCACAATGACTATCGCCGCAACACTGAGTCAATATTTAAATGACCAATCGGTCGATTACCATCTGATTCAGCATCCACACACCCGCACCAGCCGGGAAAGCGCCCGCGCAGCCCACGTGCGTGAGGATCAGGTGGCAAAAGCGATTTTGCTTCAGGATATAGAGGGTTACGTAATGGCTGTGATCCCAGCCAGCAGCAGCCTCGACATGCGCTCTCTTCACAATGAGACCGGGCGAAACTCACTGCAAATGGTCTCGGAAACCGAGCTCGGCGCCATATTCCCAGACTGTGAACTGGGCGCCCTGCCCGCCCTAGGCCAGGCTTACGGAATTACCACCTTGCTAGACACCAGTCTTGGACACCGTGAAACCATTTACTTTGAGGCCGGTGACCACGAAGAGCTGGTCGAGATGAGCGGCCCTCAATTCACCAAGCTGTTTGCGGGCAGCAGAAGCTGTGATTTAAGCCGGGATTGGCCATAAGCTCGCTAGATTAAAAGCAAATATTAGCGGCCGCAGATATGCCGGAAAGGATTCAATATTGAGCCCCTAACAGAGAGGGGTGATGCTCGCAGCACCAAACAACACCAGCTGGTGCAAGCAGGCAATTCTCATCGGGCATAAAAAAAGCCGCAGCGCGTCCGCTGCGGCTTTTTATATAGATCAGGAGTAACTATTACTCGATGATCTTGGCAACAACGCCCGCACCTACGGTACGGCCACCTTCGCGGATAGCGAAGCGCAGGCCGTCTTCCATGGCGATCGGAGCGATCAGGGTAACAACCATTTGAATGTTGTCGCCCGGCATTACCATTTCAGTACCTTCCGGCAGCTCTACCGCACCAGTTACGTCGGTAGTACGGAAGTAGAACTGAGGACGGTAGCCTTTGAAGAACGGGGTGTGACGACCACCTTCGTCCTTGGACAGTACATACACTTCCGCTTCGAACTTGGTGTGCGGAGTGATGGAGCCCGGCTTAGCCAGTACCTGACCACGCTCTACTTCGTCACGCTTAGTGCCGCGCAGCAGTGCGCCGATGTTCTCACCAGCACGACCTTCGTCGAGCAGCTTGCGGAACATTTCAACACCAGTACAGGTAGTAGTGGTGGTTTCTTTGATACCAACGATTTCGATCTCGTCGCCAGTGTTGATCACACCGCGCTCTACACGACCAGTTACAACAGTACCACGGCCAGAGATAGAGAATACGTCTTCGATCGGCATCAGGAACGGCTGATCTACAGCGCGCTCTGGCTCAGGGATGTACTCGTCCAGAGTCTCTACCAGCTTCTTAACAGCGGTAGTACCCATTTCGTTGTCGTCTTCGCCGTTCAGGGCCATCAGAGCAGAACCAACGATGATCGGAGTGTCGTCACCTGGGAACTCGTACTGATCCAGAAGTTCGCGAACTTCCATTTCTACCAGCTCGAGCAGCTCTTCGTCGTCTACCATGTCCGCCTTGTTCAGGAATACAACGATGTAAGGTACACCTACCTGACGGGAAAGCAGGATGTGCTCACGAGTCTGCGGCATGGGGCCGTCAGCTGCGGAACATACCAGGATAGCGCCGTCCATCTGAGCAGCACCGGTGATCATGTTCTTAACGTAGTCGGCGTGTCCCGGGCAATCTACGTGAGCGTAGTGGCGAGTCGGGGACTCGTACTCAACGTGAGAAGTAGCGATGGTGATACCGCGCTCACGCTCTTCCGGTGCATTGTCGATACCGTCGAAAGCAACAGCGTCACCGCCCCAAACTTCCGCACATACGCGGGTCAGAGCAGCGGTCAGGGTGGTTTTACCGTGGTCAACGTGACCGATGGTGCCCACGTTCACGTGGGGCTTGGAACGTTCAAACTTTTCTTTTGCCATCTTTAGATGTCCTCTAGCTAAAAGTTTGCCAAAGGGACCCCAGCTGTTGGCCCGGCCCCCTTTAAGCAGAAGTTAATTAGGCCTTAGTCTTGGCGATGATCTCATCGGCAACATTTTTCGGCGCTTCGGCGTACTTCAGGAATTCCATGGTGTAGGTAGCACGGCCCTGAGTAGCAGAACGCAGGTCGGTTGCGTAACCGAACATTTCTGCCAGAGGTACTTCCGCATTGACAACCTTACCGGAGGGGTTGTCTTCCATACCCTGGATGAGGCCACGGCGACGGTTGAGGTCACCAACCACATCACCCATGTTCTCTTCCGGAGTTACCACTTCCACCTTCATCATCGGCTCGAGCAGTACCGCACCGCCCTGACTGGACAGCTTCTTGGTCGCCATAGAACCGGCGATCTTAAACGCCATTTCATTGGAGTCCACATCGTGGAAGGAACCGTCGTACAGAGTCGCCTTCAGGCCCAGCAGCGGGTAGCCAGCCAGAACACCGTTCTTCATCTGCTCTTCGATACCTTTCTGTACCGCAGGAATGTATTCCTTCGGTACTGCACCGCCCACGATTTCGTTAACGAATTCCAGACCTTCCTGAGACTCGTCTTCGGCGGGCTCAAACTTCACCCATACGTGACCGTACTGACCGCGACCACCGGACTGACGAACGAACTTGCCTTCGATCTCAGAGGTGTTGCGGATAGTTTCACGGTAGGCAACCTGAGGCTTACCGATGTTCGCTTCAACGTTGAACTCACGCTTCATGCGGTCAACGATGATATCCAGGTGCAATTCACCCATACCAGAGATAATGGTCTGACCGGTTTCCTCGTCAGTCTTCACGCGGAAGGACGGATCTTCCTGGGCCAGCTTGCCGAGGGCAATACCCATTTTTTCCTGGTCCGGCTTGGACTTGGGCTCAACCGCAACAGAAATTACCGGCTCGGGGAACTCCATACGCTCCAGAACAATCTTGTTGTCTTCGGCACACAGGGTGTCACCAGTGGTTACGTCTTTCAGACCAATCGCAGCAGCGATGTCACCAGCCAGTACTTCTTTAATTTCCTGACGATCGTTGGAGTGCATCTGCACCATACGACCGACACGCTCTTTCTTCATTTTTACGGAGTTGTATACCGCAGTACCGCTCTCCAGCTTACCGGAGTAAACACGGAAGAAAGTCAGGGTACCAACGAAGGGATCGGTAGCAATTTTGAACGCCAGTGCAGCGAACGGCGCGTTGTCGTCAGCTTCGCGGCTCTCAACAGTTTCGCCATCTTCCAGAGTACCTTCGATCGCCTTAACTTCAGTCGGCGCCGGCAGGTATTCGATAACTGCGTCCAGTACAGCCTGTACACCCTTGTTCTTGAACGCAGAACCGCCCAGAACCGGTACAATTTCGTTGGCCAGGGTACGCTGACGGATAGCTGCCTTGATTTCCTCTTCGGACAGCTCACCTTCTTCCAGGTATTTTTCCATCAACTCTTCGCTGGCTTCAGCGGCCGCTTCTACCAGGTACTCGCGCATTTCGTCGCACTCGTCCTGCAGCTCAGCGGGGATGTCAGCGTAGTCGAAAGTCATGCCCTGGTCGGCTTCATTCCACAGAATGGCCTTCATCTTCACCAGGTCAACAACACCCTTGAACTCGTCCTCAGAGCCGATGGTCATCTGCAGAGGTACAGCATTCGCGTTCAAGCGGTCTTTCAGCTGGCTCACAACGTTGCGGTAGTTCGCACCGGCGCGGTCCATTTTGTTTACGAATACCATGCGCGGTACTTCGTATTTGTTCGCCTGGCGCCATACGGTTTCAGTCTGAGGCTGAACACCAGAGGAGCCACACAGTACAACAACAGCACCGTCGAGTACGCGCAGGGAGCGCTCAACTTCAATAGTGAAGTCAACGTGTCCTGGGGTATCGATGATGTTTACGCGGTGCTGGTCGAACTGCTGCTGCATGCCAGACCAGAAACAGGTAGTTGCAGCAGAAGTAATGGTGATACCACGCTCCTGCTCCTGCTCCATCCAGTCCATGGTGGCAGCACCTTCGTGTACTTCACCAATTTTGTGGGATAGACCAGTGTAGAAAAGTACGCGCTCGGTAGTAGTGGTTTTACCGGCGTCTACGTGGGCACAGATACCGATGTTACGGTAACGTGCGATGGGCGTTTTACGTGCCACAGTTGTATCCTCGATATAACGGCAAAAGGCAGCCTGGAATTTTCCGTGCTGCCTTTCGGTATTAATTTCCGATGTTGGTATTCATCAGACTTAGAAGCGGTAGTGAGAGAATGCCTTGTTGGCTTCTGCCATGCGGTGTACATCTTCACGCTTCTTGACCGCGCCACCCTTGTTTTGGGCTGCATCGATCATTTCGTTGGCCAGACGCTGAGCCATAGATTTCTCACCGCGCTTACGGGAGAACTCCACCAACCAACGCATTGCCAGAGCCGTACGACGCGAGGGGCGCACTTCTACAGGCACCTGATACGTCGCACCACCAACACGGCGGGACTTTACTTCCACCATAGGCGCGATATTTTCCAAAGACTCCTCGAATACTTCGATCGGATCTTTGTTCAATTTTTCAGAAATAGTTTCAAGTGCACCGTATACGATACGCTCTGCAACTGACTTCTTGCCGCTGATCATGACGTGGTTCATGAACTTGGCCAGGGTGACGTTCCCGAACTTGGGGTCCGGTAGCACTTCGCGCTTGGCGACTACTCGTCTTCTCGGCATGGGTATTGCCTCTCTTCAGGGTTATTCTGAGACGCCGCCGTAAAACATTACAATCCGGCGAGCTCAGCCTTACTCCGGTTGGAAACCGAAACGCAAATCGTTAAAGGTGATTAACCTTTAGGACGCTTGGCGCCGTACTTAGAACGGCCCTGCTTGCGATCGTTTACGCCGGCACAGTCAAGTGCACCGCGTACAGTGTGGTAGCGCACACCCGGCAGGTCTTTTACACGACCGCCGCGAATCAGTACCACGCTGTGCTCTTGCAGGTTGTGGCCTTCACCACCGATGTACGAAGTTACTTCGTAACCGCTGGTCAGACGCACACGGCAAACCTTACGCAGTGCAGAGTTCGGCTTCTTCGGTGTAGTGGTGTACACACGAGTGCAAACTCCGCGACGCTGCGGGCTAGCCTGCAGAGCAGGAACGTCGCTTTTTTCAACTTTGCGTTTTCTCGGCTTACGAACCAACTGGTTGATCGTTGCCATTAAAAATCACTCCAAAAATAAAATGCCCCCACCTCCAACAGTGAGGGCCTATCGTCTGTGTGTATCGTCCGATCCCGGGATCAAACGGAACACCCCACATAAGCGGGGGCCGCATTCTATAAGCGACAACCCGCCTAGTCAATCGGCGACGGAAGTAAGTGCTTACATCACAGACAGTCGCCAATATCAGATCGGACACCTAAGTGCCCCAACCTACCCCACTCCACCAACAGATAGAGTGGGATACGCCTTATTCGCCTGAGGACTTCAGTGCCTCAGTCAGAGCCGCTTCAACCTCAGCTGCGGAAGGTCCTTCACCGAAGGCCTCTTCCAGCTGCAGGCTGCGCTTGCGCTTGCGCTCGCTGTGGTAAGCCAGACCGGTACCAGCCGGGATCAGGCGACCCACAACCACGTTCTCTTTCAAGCCACGCAGGTTGTCTTCCTTACCAGTTACCGCCGCTTCGGTCAGAACGCGAGTGGTTTCCTGGAACGAAGCCGCTGACAGGAAGGACTCAGTTGCCAGGGACGCTTTGGTAATACCCAGCAGCAGGCGCTCGAACTGAGCGGGCTGTTTGTTCTCGGCACGCAGCTGTTCGTTCTCTTCGATCACGCGCTGGTATTCAACCTGGTCGCCCTTAATCAAGCTGGAATCACCCATCTCGGTGACTTCAACTTTACGCAGCATCTGACGCACGATGGTTTCGATGTGCTTATCGTTAATGCCTACACCCTGGAGGCGGTAAACCTCCTGGATCTCGTTGGTGATGTAGCGAGCCAGCTCTTCAACACCTTTCAGGCGCAGAATATCGTGCGGGTTGGACGGGCCATCGGAGATAACCTCACCCTTCTCTACGGTTTCACCTTCGAACACGGTCAGCTGGCGGTGCTTTGGAATCAGAACTTCGTAGTGGTCCTTACCATTGGCCAGCGGCTTGCCGTCGCGCGGAGTAATCTGCAAGCGAACCTTGCCTTTGGTCTCTTTACCAAAGGAAACGGTACCGGAGATTTCCGCCAGAATGGACGGCTCTTTCGGCTTACGCGCTTCAAACAGGTCGGCAACTCGGGGCAGACCACCGGTGATATCCTTGGTACCGCCGGATTCTTGCGGAATACGTGCGATTACGTCACCCACGTTCACCTGCTTACCTTCAGCCAGGCTGAGGATTGCGCGCGGCGGCAAGGCGTAGTGCGCAGGCGCATTACTGTTCGCCAGAGTCAGCTCTTCACCATTCTCATCCAGCAGGGTTACCGCTGGGCGCAGGTCTTTACCCGCAGCCGGGCGCTCGGCTGGATCGATAATCTCGATAGAGGACAGGCCGGTGATATCGTCGGTCTGCTTCCGGATGGAAAGCCCTTCTTCCATACCGGACAGTTTCACCCAACCGGCAACCTCGGTGATGATCGGGTGGGTGTGCGGGTCCCACTTGGCCACGATCTGGCCACCGTCTACCTCGGCACCTTCGTAGACGCTGATCACAGCACCGTAAGGCAGCTTGTAGCGCTCGCGTTCGCGACCGGCGCTGTCGGCAATCGCCAGCTCACCGGAACGGGACACGGCCACCAGAGTGCCGACTTCGGTTTTAACCGTCTTAACATTGTGCAGACGTACGGTACCGCCCTGCTTCACCTGGATGCTGTCCGCAGCGGAGGCACGGCTTGCAGCACCACCGATGTGGAAGGTACGCATGGTCAGCTGGGTGCCCGGCTCACCGATGGACTGTGCGGCAACAACGCCCACAGACTCACCCGGGTTGGCGCGGTGGCCACGGGCCAGGTCACGGCCGTAACACTGGGCACAGATACCGTGTGCAGTCTCACAGGTGATCGGGGAGCGAACCAGAACCTCATCGATGCCCATGGCTTCGATGCGCTCTACCCACTTCTCGTCGATCATAGTGCCGGCAGAAACGGCGATTTCATCACTGCCTGGCTTCAGTACATCGCGGGCCACAACACGGCCGAGAATACGGTCACCGAGAGACTCGATAACGTCACCGCCCTCGATTACCGGCGCCATGGTCAGACCGTCGTCGGTGCCACAATCCAGCTCGGTAATTACCACGTCCTGGGCCACGTCAACCAGACGACGGGTCAGGTAACCGGAGTTAGCGGTTTTCAGTGCGGTATCCGCCAGACCTTTACGAGCACCGTGGGTCGAGATGAAGTACTGCTGTACAGTCAGACCTTCACGGAAGTTTGCCGTAATGGCGTTCTCGATAATGGAGCCATCCGGACGGGCCATCAGACCACGCATACCAGCGAGCTGACGGATCTGAGCTTCAGAACCACGAGCACCGGAGTCTGCGTACATATATACAGAGTTGAAGGAGTCCTGCTTGGTCTCGTTGCCCTCGCGATCGATCACCTTCTCTTTCTTGATACCGGCCATCATCGCCTGGGTTACCTTGTCGTTGGTGCGGGACCAAACATCGATAACCTTGTTGTACTTCTCACCCTGGGTTACCAGGCCGGAAGCAAACTGGCTTTCAATCTCTTTCACTTCCGCTTCAGCGGCATCGATCAGTTCAGCTTTCTCAGCCGGAATCTCAAAGTCGTTCACACCAATGGAGGAACCGGACTTGGTAGAGAAATCGAAACCGGTGTACATCAGCTGGTCGGCAAAAATAACCGTCGCCTTCAGGCCTACCTTACGGTAGCACTCGTTCAGGGCGCGGGAGATTGCCTTTTTCTTCATCGGCTGGTTGACGTGCGCAAACGGCAGGCCTTCCGGCACGATGTTCCACAGCAGCGCGCGGCCTACAGTGGTGTCCTGAATGGAGATAGTCTCGTGCTTCTCACCGTCTTCGCCGACGATATTTTCGCGGATACGTACTTTGATCTTCGCTTGCAGACCAACCTGCTTGGCGTAGAAAGCGCGGCTCACTTCTTTGATATCGGAGAAGAACATGCCTTCGCCTTTATCGTTAACGCGCTCACGGGTCATCCAATACAGACCCAGTACCACGTCCTGGGACGGTACGATAATCGGCTCACCGTTGGCAGGCGACAGGATGTTGTTGGTGGACATCATCAGCGCGCGGGATTCCAGCTGCGCTTCGATCGTCAACGGTACGTGTACCGCCATCTGGTCACCGTCGAAGTCGGCGTTATAGGCCGCACAAACCAGCGGGTGCAGCTGGATTGCCTTACCTTCAATCAGTACCGGTTCAAACGCCTGGATACCCAGACGGTGAAGGGTCGGTGCACGGTTAAGCAGTACCGGGTGCTCGCGGATCACTTCGTCGAGGATATCCCAAACGACAGCTTCCTCGCGCTCAACCATCTTCTTGGCAGCTTTGATCGTAGTGGCCAGGCCACGGGATTCCAGCTTGCCAAAGATAAACGGCTTAAACAGTTCCAGTGCCATCTTCTTGGGCAGACCACACTGGTGCAGACGCAGGGTCGGACCTACCACGATCACGGAACGACCGGAGTAGTCAACACGCTTACCCAGCAGGTTCTGACGGAAACGACCCTGCTTACCTTTAATCATGTCAGCCAGGGACTTCAGCGGGCGCTTGTTGGAGCCGGTGATGGCGCGACCGCGACGGCCGTTATCCAGCAGTGCGTCAACAGATTCCTGCAGCATGCGCTTTTCGTTGCGCACGATAATGTCTGGCGCGTTCAGCTCAAGCAGACGCTTCAGACGGTTGTTACGGTTGATCACACGACGGTAGAGGTCGTTCAGATCCGAGGTCGCGAAACGACCGCCATCCAGCGGTACCAGCGGGCGCAGATCCGGCGGCAGAACCGGCAGAGCCTTCATCACCATCCACTCCGGGTTATTACCGGACTTGTAGAAGGCTTCCAGCAGCTTCAGGCGCTTGGACAGTTTCTTGATCTTGGTTTCGGAGTTGGTCGCAGGGATCTCTTCACGCAGGCGCTGGATTTCCGCTGGCAGCTCGATGTCCGCCATCAGCTCCTGGATCGCCTCTGCACCCATCTTCGCTTCAAACTCGTCGGCGAACTCTTCCATCGCCTCAAAGTACTGCTCGTCATTCAGCAGCTGGCCGCGCTCCAGGGTGGTCATACCCGGCTCGGTAACCACGTAAGATTCGAAGTACAGCACGCGCTCGATATCGCGCAGGGTCATGTCCAGCAGCAGGCCGATACGGGACGGCAGGGACTTCAGGAACCAGATGTGTGCAACCGGGCTGGCCAGCTCGATGTGACCCATGCGCTCACGGCGAACCTTGGCCTTGGTCACTTCAACGCCACACTTCTCACAGATAATGCCGCGGTGCTTCATGCGCTTGTACTTACCGCACAGGCACTCGTAGTCTTTTACCGGGCCAAAGATCTTGGCACAGAACAAGCCTTCACGCTCAGGCTTGAAGGTACGGTAGTTGATGGTCTCCGGCTTTTTCACTTCGCCGTAGGACCAGGAGCGAATCATGTCCGGTGATGCCAGACCGATACGAATCGCATCAAACTCTTCCAGCTGCTCCTGGGACTTCACCAGATTTAATAAATCTTTCAAGGCCTTTCCTCCACTAGGGGGTAGTCAACCCGGCACTCGCACTAGCCGCCGGGCTAGCCAGCTGCCCCACTGCTTCGAGGGGCGCTGGCACTTGTCTCATTTCACCTGCCAACAGGCTTCGGTACGGGTTCGGATTTACTCGTGCTCAAGCTCGAAGTTCATACCGAGAGAGCGGATTTCCTTAACCAGTACGTTGAAGGATTCCGGCATGCCCGGCTCCATGCGGTGGTCGGAGTCCACGATGTTCTTGTACATCTTGGTACGGCCTTCCACGTCATCGGATTTAACCGTAAGCATTTCCTGCAGGGTATATGCTGCGCCGTAAGCTTCCAGCGCCCACACTTCCATCTCCCCGAAACGCTGACCACCGAACTGGGCTTTACCGCCCAGCGGCTGCTGGGTTACCAGGCTGTAGGAACCGGTAGAACGCGCGTGCATTTTGTCGTCTACCAAGTGGTTCAGCTTCAGCATGTACATGTAGCCCACAGTTACCGGACGCTCGAAAGCATCGCCGGTGCGGCCGTCGTGCAGGGTGATCTGACCGGAGTCCGGGATATCGGCAAGACGCAGCAGCTGCTTGATCTCACTTTCATCGGCACCGTCAAATACCGGGGTCGCCATAGGTACACCGCGACGCAGGTTTTGCGCCATGGTCATGACTTCCTCATCGGAGAACTCGTCGAGTTCTTCCTTGCGTCCGCCAGTGGAGTTGTAGACCTCTTCCAGGAATCCGCGCACCTTGGCGATTTCCTGCTGCTCCTTGATCATCTTGTCGACTTTAACGCCGAGGCCTTTAGCGGCCATGCCCAAGTGCATTTCCAGAACCTGACCAACGTTCATCCGCGAGGGAACGCCCAGCGGGTTCAGGACGATATCTACCGGCTCACCGTTTTGGTCATAAGGCATGTCCTCAACGGGCTTGATTACGGAGATAACACCTTTGTTACCGTGACGACCGGCCATCTTGTCGCCCGGCTGGATGCGGCGTTTGATCGCCAGGTAAACCTTAACGATTTTCAGCACGCCCGGAGCCAGATCATCGCCGGACTCCAGTTTCTTCTTCTTGTCTTCGAAGGCTTCGTCGAGCAGCTTGCGACGCTCTTTCAGCTGAGCTTCCGCTTTTTCCAGCTGATCGTTCAGGCTGTCGTCTTCCATACGCAGCTTGAACCAGTCTTCGCGCGGCAGAGCGGCGAGGACTTCAGCGGTCATCTCATCGCCCTTCTTAACGCCCTTACCACCGGCGGCCTTTTGGCCCAGCAGAGCCTGTTGCAGACGCTCGAAGGTCGCACCTTCTACAATGCGATATTCCTCGTTCAGATCCTTGCGGACCTCGTCCAGCTGTGACTTCTCGATATCGAGGGAGCGCTGGTCTTTCTGCAGGCCGTCGCGGGTAAATACCTGAACGTCGATCACGGTACCGCGAGTGCCACTGGGCGCACGCAGGGAAGTGTCCTTAACGTCGGAAGCTTTCTCCCCGAAGATTGCGCGCAGCAGTTTTTCTTCTGGAGTCAGCTGGGCTTCGCCCTTCGGAGTGACCTTACCTACCAGGATATCGCCAGCGCCTACTTCTGCACCGATGTATACGATGCCGGACTCGTCCAGCTTATTCAGGGCAGATTCGCCCACATTGGGGATATCCGCAGTAATTTCCTCACTGCCCAGCTTGGTATCGCGGGCAATACAGGTCAGCTCCTGAATGTGGATGGTGGTGAAGCGGTCTTCCTGTACAACGCGCTCACTGATGAGGATGGAGTCCTCAAAGTTGTAACCATTCCAGGGCATAAATGCGATGCGCATATTCTGGCCCAGAGCCAGCTCACCCAGGTCTACAGAGGGACCATCGGCGAGGATATCGCCACGGACTACACGATCACCGGTATTAACGATCGGGCGCTGGTTGATACAGGTATTCTGGTTGGAGCGGATGTATTTGGTCAGGTTGTAGATATCCACACCTGCATCACCAGCTTCCACCTCAGCGTCGGCCACGCGAACAACCACACGGCTGGAATCAACGCGCTCAATAATGCCGCCGCGCTTGGCAACCACACACACGCCGGAGTCGCGCGCTACAGTGCGCTCCATACCGGTGCCCACCAACGGCTTTTCAGCGCGCAGGGTCGGTACCGCCTGACGTTGCATGTTCGATCCCATCAATGCACGGTTGGCGTCATCGTGCTCGAGGAATGGAATCATCGCCGCAGCTACGGAAACCACCTGCTTGGCGGAAACATCCATATACTGGATTTCGCCCGGTGCTTTCAGGGTAAATTCGCCCTGGTGACGCACGCTGATCAGGTCATCAACAAAGTTGCCGTTGTCATCTACTTCCGCAGACGCCTGGGCAATAATGAAGTTGGCTTCATTGATCGCGGACAGGTACGCAATTTCATCAGTTACCTTGCCATCGACCACTTTGCGGTAGGCGCTCTCGAGGAAACCGTAATGGTTGGCGCGGGCGTAAGTGGCCAGGGAGTTAATCAGACCGATGTTCGGTCCTTCCGGCGTCTCAATCGGACATACGCGGCCGTAGTGAGTCGGGTGCACGTCGCGCACCTCAAAGCCAGCGCGCTCACGGGTCAAACCACCCGGGCCGAGGGCGGAAACACGACGCTTGTGAGTCACTTCCGACAGCGGGTTGTTCTGGTCCATAAACTGGGACAGCTGCGAGGAACCGAAGAATTCCTTCACGGCAGCGGCAACCGGCTTGGCATTGATCAGGTCCTGAGGCATCAGGCCTTCGGACTCCGCCATGGACAGACGCTCTTTAACAGCGCGCTCTACACGTACCAGGCCAACGCGGAACTGGTTTTCAGCCATTTCGCCTACGGAACGCACGCGACGGTTACCCAGGTGATCGATATCGTCGACCATGCCCTGACCGTTGCGGATATCGATCAGAGTCTTCAGAACTTCGACGATATCTTCTTTGCTCAGAGTGCCGGGGCCAGTTTCGTCTTCGCGACCCAGGCGTCGGTTGAACTTCATGCGGCCAACAGCGGACAGGTCGTAACGCTCGTCGGTAAAGAACAAGTTCTCGAACAGCGCTTCTGCGGACTCCTTGGTGGGCGGTTCGCCCGGGCGCATCATACGGTAGATCTCTACCAGCGCTTCCAACACAGTGCGAGAAGGCTCTGCACGCAGGGTGTCGGAGATAAACGGACCGCGATCCAGGTCGTTGGTGTACAGGGTTTGGAAACTCTTAACGTTCAGTACACGCAGCTTGGCGATTACTTCATCAGTAATCTCGGTGTTACAGTCGATCGCGATCTCACCGGTGGACTCATCGATGATGTCGTTCGCCAGTACACGGCCAAACAGGTACTCGAGCGGTGCTTCCAGCTTTTCTACGCCGGCCTTTTCCAACTGACGGATATGACGCGGGGTAATACGGCGACCCTCTTCGACAATCACCTTGCCCTGGCCGTCTTTGATGTCAAAAGAAGCAACATCACCGCGCAGGCGAGACGGAATCAGCTCCAGGCTGACACGGTCTTCCAACAGCTCAAAGGTGCTGGTCTCGAAGAACATTTCCAGCATTTCCTGGGAGGTGTAACCCAAGGCACGCAGCAGAATAGTCGCTGGCAATTTACGGCGACGATCGATACGCACAAACACCAGGTCTTTCGGATCGAACTCGAAGTCCAGCCATGAGCCACGGTAGGGGATGACACGCGCGGCGTACAACAGCTTACCGGAAGAGTGAGTCTTGCCTTTGTCGTGATCGAAGAATACACCCGGGGAACGGTGCAGCTGGGATACGATAACGCGCTCGGTACCATTGATTACGAAGGTACCGTTGTCGGTCATGAGCGGAATCTCGCCCATGTAAACTTCCTGCTCTTTAATGTCCTTAATGGACTTATTCGCAGATTCTTTATCGTAAATAATCAGACGCACGCGCACGCGCAGCGGACATGCATAGGTAACGCCGCGCAGGGTACATTCCTTAACGTCAAAAGCGGGCTTACCCAGCGTATAACTTACGTACTCCAGGGCGGCATTGCCGGAATAGCTGACAATCGGAAATACAGATTTAAACGCCGCTTGCAGGCCAACGTCCATACGGTCGTCGGGGCGCTTGTCGGCCTGTGTAAAGTTGCGATAAGAATCGAGCTGTATCGCAAGCAGAAAGGGCACATCCATGACCTTAGGCAGTTTGCCAAAATCCTTGCGGATACGTTTTTTCTCAGTATATGAGTAAGCCATTCAAATTCCCCAGCTTGATCAGTGACAAGACTTCGTGGGACTCCAGTCCAGAGCCCCTCCGGGCGAGAAGCCTCTGGTCAATGCAACTTGCCTGCACTGGCCAGAAACCTCTCCGCTTGCTTTTGGGTAGCGCTACTGCGCTATGGTTAAATGAGGTTTGCCACGGTTTTTAAATCCCGCCGGCACCGGTAAAAACCTCAGTACCGCAAACGGCAAAAAGGCCGGCGGACAAAAGTCCACCAGCCTTACCGCTACCCGCCGCTTTACGCGACAGCTAGCGGGAGACGCAAGAACCGAATTACTTCAGTTCTACAACTGCGCCAGCTTCTTCCAGCTCTTTCTTAGCTGCTTCAGCTTCGTCTTTGCTTACGCCTTCTTTCAGCGGGCTCGGAGCGCCGTCTACCAGACCTTTAGCTTCTTTCAAGCCCAGGCCAGTGATGCCGCGAACAACTTTGATCACGTTCACTTTCTTGTCGCCTGGGGAAGTCAGGATTACGTCGAAAGAGTCTTTCTCTTCAGCGGCAGCTTCGCCACCAGCTGGGCCAGCTACAACTGCTGCAGCAGCAGTTACGCCGAATTTCTCTTCCATTGCTTCGATCAGCTCAACAACATCCTTAACGGACATTTCGGCAACAGCATTGATGATATCTTCTTTAGTCAGAGACATGATTCAGTACCTGAATTGGTTTGAGCAGTAGCTGCTCGTATTTCGTTTTGAAACTGCGATTCGCTCTAGCGAAAAAATTACGCAGCTTCCTGCTCTTTTTGGTCGCGAACGGCCGCAATAGTGCGAACCAGCTTGCCAGCAGATGCTTCTTTCAACACGCTCATCAGCTTGGCGATCGCCTCGTCGTAAGTCGGCAGGCTTGCCAACAATGCGACGTCGGTGATCGCGCCTTCGAAGGCAGCACCTTTCAGTTCCAGCTTGTCATTGCCTTTAGCGAACTGGCTCAGGATGCGCGCGCCGGCACCTGGGTGTTCGTTAGAGAATGCAATGATGCTAGGACCTACGAATTTGTCAGTCAGACATTCGTATTCGGTACCTGCCAGAGCGCGACGCGCCAGAGTGTTGCGGACGACTTTCAACCAAACGCCGTTCTCGCGAGCCTCTTTGCGCAGAGTGGTCATGTCATTCACGGTTACGCCGCGGGAATCCGCAACAACCGCAGACAGAGCACCTTCAGCAGCTTGCTGGACATCTGCGACAATCGCTTTCTTGTCTTCGAGTCCAATAGCCATAGTGTCACTCCTGGATTTGAAAAAAACCGGACTTAAACGTCCGATCCGTTCCGGTGCATAAAGCTCAAATCCAGTAAAAATACTGGTTTGGGCGACACCGTCTGCGTAGGCTCGAACCTCGCAATGGCCAACCTGGCCGAAGTTCGGATTAAGCCAGGCACGTTAAACCTCAACGCACCTGACACCTACGGTCTTTGACGGCCCACCTTGTGCCGAAGCATTCAGGTGGACCCCAAAGTTCGATTTACTGAGAGGTGATCACACCCCGCAGTGATATTTAGATGTTCAGGGAAGACTGATCGATAACCAGACCCGGGCCCATAGTGGTGCTCAGGGTGATCTTCTTCAGATATACACCTTTTGCAGAAGCCGGCTTGGCTTTCTTCAGGTCGGCAACCAGAGCTTCCAGGTTCTCTTTCAGAGAGTTCGCATCGAAAGCAACTTTACCGATACCACCGTGGATAATGCCGCCCTTGTCAGCGCGGAAACGCACCTGACCCGCTTTGGCATTCTTAACCGCAGTAGCAACGTCTGGAGTTACGGTGCCAGTCTTCGGGTTCGGCATCAGGCCGCGCGGGCCGAGGATTTGACCCAGCTGACCTACAACGCGCATCGCATCGGGAGAAGCGATAACTACGTCGAAGTCCATTTTGCCTGCTTTAACGTCGGCAGCCAGCTCGTCCATACCGATCAGGTCAGCGCCCGCTTCTTTAGCGGCATCAGCGTTTGCACCCTGGGTGAAAACAGCTACGCGAACTTCTTTACCGGTACCGTGCGGCAGAGTAGTTGCACCGCGAACAGCCTGGTCGGATTTACGTGGGTCGATGCCCAGGTTTACAGAAGCGTCTACAGTTTCTGCAAACTTAACGTTGGACAGCTCTTTCAGCAGGGCTACGGCTTCTTCGATACCGTAAGCCTTACCAGCTTCAACCTTCTCAGCGATTACGCGCTGACGCTTGCTCAATTTAGCCACTTAGAGACCCTCCACTTCGATACCGGCGCTGCGAGCGGAACCGGCGATAGTGCGCACGGCCGCGTCCAAGTCGGATGCAGTCAGGTCTGCTTTCTTCATTTCTACGATCTCTTCCAGCTGAGCGCGGGTTACTTTACCCACTTTCTCAGTGTTCGGACGACCGGAACCGCTCTTGATCTTGGCAGCCTTGCGCAGCAGTACAGCGGCGGGCGGCGACTTCATAATGAAGGTGAAGGAGCGGTCGTTGTATACAGAGATTACAACTGGAACTGGCAGACCTGGCTCGAGGCTCTGGGTCTGGGCGTTGAACGCCTTACAGAATTCCATGATGTTCACACCGTGCTGACCCAGTGCGGGACCAACGGGCGGACTCGGGTTGGCCTGACCGGCCTTAACTTGCAGCTTGATATAAGCTTCTACTTTCTTAGCCATTACAGCTCTCCTCTAGTTGGGTATTAACGCCCGCCACTCAGCCATAAGGTTTAAGGGCAAGCTCCCCGAACCCCGAAATGAAAACTCATTTTTCGGGGACGCGAAAACCCCCTTCCACCTCGCGGCGAAAGGGGGCAAAAAATTTATACTGGAATCAGGTCTTCTCTACCTGACTGAACTCCAGTTCAACCGGGGTGGAACGTCCGAAGATCAACACAGCCACTCGCAAGCGACTCTTCTCGTAGTTAACCTCTTCAACCACACCGTTGAAATCATTAAACGGACCGTCGATAACTCGAACCATTTCACCGGGCTCAAACAGAGTCTTGGGCTTGGGCTTATCGGCGGAATCGTCGATGCGATTCAGGATAGCCTGCGCTTCGCGGTCAGTGATCGGGGCTGGCTTATCCGCCTTACCGCCGATAAAACCCAGTACTCGGGGAGTTTCTTTCACCAAGTGCCAGGTATCGTCATTCAATTCCATTTCTACCAGGACATAGCCCGGGAAAAACTTGCGCTCACTCTTACGCTTTTGCCCTGCGCGCATTTCAACCACTTCTTCCGTGGGAACCAGGACTTCACCAAACAGGTGGTCCATTTCGTTCAGCTCAATGCGCTCTTTCAGGGAGCTGGCGACACGCTTCTCATAGCCCGAGTAAGCCTGGACCACATACCAATTCTTTGACATGTATCAACCTTTAGCCGATAAATTTGGAAGCCGCCCAACCCAGAGCCGAATCAAGCGCCCACAAGATAAGCGCCATAATCAACACGAAAACAACCACAATCGCTGTGGTCTGGGTTGCTTCTTGGCGGGTCGGCCAAACCACACGCCTGACTTCAGTTTGCGCTTCGCGCAACAGTTGCCACAACGCATTGCCTTTGGCGGTATTTACAGCCACAACCAGAGCTACCAGACAGATGGCAGTTACTGCCAACACTCGGTAAAACAAAGGGAATTCGGCGTAATATGAATTGCCTGCAACAGCACCGCCCACCAGCAGCACTATTAACAACCACTTCAGACCGTCAAGACGAAAGGTTTTCGCTTCTGTTTTAGCATTCATATAAGAAGCCCTTAGCGCACTATAGATAATCTTTTAGCGCTCATAAACACAAAAGCCCCACTGACAAGTAGGGTTTTGCGACACCCCTAAGCTTATCTAAGCGGAGTGATTAAAAATGGCAGGCCAGGAGGGACTCGAACCCCCAACACCCGGTTTTGGAGACCGGTGCTCTACCAATTGAACTACTGGCCTGTACAGTGTGAGCACTTTCGCACTCAAAGATGAGAGAGCCACAGGAACTCTCCCACCTGGTGCACCACATAGGATATTGTGATGCAGAAATCAAAGATTACTCAATGATCTTAGCAACAACGCCCGCACCTACGGTACGACCACCTTCGCGGATAGCGAAGCGCAGGCCGTCTTCCATGGCGATCGGAGCGATCAGGGTAACAACCATTTGAATGTTGTCGCCCGGCATTACCATTTCAGTACCTTCCGGCAGCTCTACCGCACCAGTTACGTCGGTAGTACGGAAGTAGAACTGAGGACGGTAGCCTTTGAAGAACGGGGTGTGACGACCACCTTCGTCCTTGGACAGTACATACACTTCCGCTTCGAACTTGGTGTGCGGAGTGATGGAGCCCGGCTTAGCCAGTACCTGACCACGCTCTACTTCGTCACGCTTAGTGCCGCGCAGCAGTGCGCCGATGTTCTCACCAGCACGACCTTCGTCGAGCAGCTTGCGGAACATTTCAACACCAGTACAGGTAGTAGTGGTGGTTTCTTTGATACCAACGATTTCGATCTCGTCGCCAGTGTTGATCACACCGCGCTCTACACGACCAGTTACAACAGTACCACGGCCAGAGATAGAGAATACGTCTTCGATCGGCATCAGGAACGGCTGATCTACAGCGCGCTCTGGCTCAGGGATGTACTCGTCCAGAGTCTCTACCAGCTTCTTAACAGCGGTAGTACCCATTTCGTTGTCGTCTTCGCCGTTCAGGGCCATCAGAGCAGAACCAACGATGATCGGAGTGTCGTCACCTGGGAACTCGTACTGATCCAGAAGTTCGCGAACTTCCATTTCTACCAGCTCGAGCAGCTCTTCGTCGTCTACCATGTCCGCCTTGTTCAGGAATACAACGATGTAAGGTACACCTACCTGACGGGAAAGCAGGATGTGCTCACGAGTCTGCGGCATGGGGCCGTCAGCTGCGGAACATACCAGGATAGCGCCGTCCATCTGAGCAGCACCGGTGATCATGTTCTTAACGTAGTCGGCGTGTCCCGGGCAATCTACGTGAGCGTAGTGGCGAGTCGGGGACTCGTACTCAACGTGAGAAGTAGCGATGGTGATACCGCGCTCACGCTCTTCCGGTGCATTGTCGATACCGTCGAAAGCAACAGCGTCACCGCCCCAAACTTCCGCACATACGCGGGTCAGAGCAGCGGTCAGGGTGGTTTTACCGTGGTCAACGTGACCGATGGTGCCCACGTTCACGTGGGGCTTGGAACGTTCAAACTTTTCTTTTGCCATTGCAGCCTCCTATATATAGGCGAGCCGATAACGGCACCACCCACGTCCAGAACATGCACATCCGACCCGGAAAATCCGACCCCGGACACAAACAACCGCAAGAGCTTTCACTCTTGCGGTCATATAAAATGGAGCTCATGGGCGGATTTGAACCGCCGACCTCACCCTTACCAAGGGTGTGCTCTACCCCTGAGCTACATGAGCTAAAATCTTGCCGATAACGGCATCTTAAAATGTTGCACCCTGGAGAGCATTCCAACCAACCCCAAAACTTGGAGCGGGCAGCGGGGATCGAACCCGCATCATCAGCTTGGAAGGCTGAGGTTCTACCATTGAACTATGCCCGCTTTCGGGACCTCCATGCGAAACCCTTCGATTTCGCGCAACACCCTAAGGTGTAATATGGTGCAGGGGGGTGGATTCGAACCACCGAAGCTTTCGCGTCAGATTTACAGTCTGATCCCTTTGGCCACTCGGGAACCCCTGCTCAAAGCGGTGTGCATTGTCTACACATCTCGCTGCGCTGTCAACAATTTTTCTTTAAATTTCACATACTTAGCAGCGAAACCTAATTTTGACAGCAACGGGATGAAAATGGAGCTGGCGAGAGGAGTCGAACCCCCGACCGGCTGATTACAAGTCAGCTGCTCTACCAACTGAGCTACGCCAGCCCTATCCCGTTCATTGCCGAAGTTGTTAAGCCACCCTCGTCAATGGAGGCGGGATTCTATGGGAACTTATCTCGACACGCAACACCCTTTTTGCAGATAAATCATATTTTTTATGTCGCCTATTCCAACTTGTTGAAAAAAACAGCGATTCGAGACGCCACCTGATGATTTTCTGATAAATCTGCTTTTTTGTTAGCCAAGTACTTCAGAACAAAGATTTGGGCGCCGATCCAGATCCGGGTATTCACTTTGCAGTTGTCGCCAAAATTCTTCTGCAAGACTTTCTGTGCTGCCAGGGGGCATAACTATCCACCGCTCCATATAGGTTTGCGGCTCCTCCTTGAACTGCGCGGTAACCCCCCTCTCCTTCAAAACGGCGGTATGGGACTCAGCTCGAGTACGCTCACTGAAAATCCCAAATGAAATGCCATTTTCCAATGCGCCCTTAGGAATGACATAGCTGTCGATCCCCTGAGACTGTAGTTCACGCAAGCGGTTGTAGGCCTCCCGCCTCGAACTCAGTGGCGGCAGATATACCCAGTAGCGCATCTGCCCCTGCATTTCTATATCACGCAGTTCGGCCTTAACCTGAAGGGACCGGATTCGCTGCAAGAGATCCTCGCCCTGGTACTCCTCCGCGAAAGGCCCCAACAGCGTACAAAGCTGCTCAACCTCAAAGGACTCCTTACTCAATGCGCCGGTCTTCTCTGGAGCAGGCAGCTCTTCAGGGGATATTTCGCTAACGAGGGTAATTTTCTTTCCCTCCGACTCGTGAGGGATCGGGCTCTTGCCGCTACTTAACTGCGGAGACGGCGCCACCAACATATACCAAGTAAAAAGCACAGTGTTCAGGGCGACTAAAGAAAGGGCTATCCAGCGCATAACAGAGTAAATTTTTATGGATTACTAAGGGCCAACCCATCCATCACCAGATCGGGAACCAGGCGATGTTCGTGCTGGTAAACTGCGGAGAGCAACTGCGCATCCCCACCGGTTAACCACAATAAAGGGGGGGAACCGGAGTGGACCTGCAATTCTTCCATTGCTCGATCAACCGCACCCAACACCATCAGCAAGAGGCCACGGTTTATCGCCTCATTGGTATTGCGTCCCGCGCCCAATGTTTTTGTCAGGGCCAGTGCCTCACGACTCTTTGCTGCATGAGTATCGACACTGAGAACGCGATTCATCAATCCGAAGCCGGGAACGATATATCCCCCAATGTGGCGCCCGCTATTGTCCAGCAAATCTAAGGTGACCGCACTGCCGCAATCCACAATTAATGATGCTCGGCGAGATTGCTGGTAGGCCGCCAACATTGCCAGCCACCGATCCACCCCCAGGGCGGAGTGGTCTTCATACCCGCAGATAACGCCGGCACATTGGGGCGCTACTGCCGAGAATTCAGCCTCCAGTGTGAACAGGTCTCGGGCCACCTGACTCAAGAATTCAGCAACAACGGGACCGGCAACATTCACTACCCGAAAACGGTAGGGGGTTAAGTCTGCCCAACCCTCAGGCAAAATCTGCTGGCGCAACTGCCCAGTTTCGATATCACCACGGGCAATTACCTCGCCTTCGACCAGGTAGCGCCACTTACCCCGTGTATTGCCGACATCCAGCTCTAGAATCACACCTGCCCCCGCAACGAGATTTCCCCCCCATGAAATGACTTTTGCCCTTTATCAGTGTCGAGTAACAAGGCTCCTTTTTCATCGACACCGGCCGCAACACCTTCCCAGCTCAAATTACCTGACCGCAATTGAACCGGCTGCCCGGCAAACTGGTCTAGGGTTGACCACGATTCCCGGTAAGCGGCGAAGCCCCCTTCCGGGTAAGTTTCCAACATCGGTAACAGCTCGCTGAGAATCGCCGCAGTTAATTCACTGCGGCCAATACCCGGACGGACTTGCTGGAGATCTGCCCATGGTTGATCAATCTCCTCAGCTGTCTTTGCATTGAGACCATTATTCAACCCGATACCGATAACCACGGAACAGCGGTCGGTTAAATCCCCTTTTAGCTCAAGTAATACACCGGCCAATTTACGGCCCTGGCACCACACATCATTTGGCCACTTCAGGCGCACACCCGGTACAGAAAAGCGCTCGAGCGCTTTTGCCACAGCAACACCGACGGCGAGACTCAACCCCTCCAGGCTTTGTACACCGCCATTAAACTCCCAGCCCACTGAGAGGCTGATACTTGTGGCATATGGGCTGACCCAATTGCGACCACGGCGACCCCGACCGGCACTTTGCCGCTCGGCGAGAATCGCTACAGCATGCCCCTTACCTTCTTCAAAACGCTCCAATAACAGCGAGTTCGTTGAGCTCAACTCATCAAAAACCCGCAACTCGCGCAGTAGCGCTCGGACTGAACCATCCAGCTGAGCGGTAACAGTCTGCGCAGATAGCAAGTCGAGACCTCCCGGCAAGCGATAACCTCGCCCCTTAGCAGACTCAAGCGTCAGACCGTAGCTCTCGAGCTTTTGTAGTTGTTTCCAAACAGCGGCTCGGCTGACACCAAGCGCATTCCCGAGGGATTCTCCCGAGTGTATTTCCCCATCCGCCAGCAGCTCCAGCACCGGGCGAAGCTGTTCTAATGGTGTTTTTGCGGCGACGTCCTGCAATTTGTTCAACCTTTTACATAATGGCGGCCATAGCGATGCCCGAGGCTCGTCAGGACTTCATAACCGATAGTCCCGGCATACCCAGCGACCTCATCCACCGTAAGCTGGTCATTGAGAATCTCGATTGACCGAAGGGAGCCCCGCTCCTCTTCACTGAGCCCCGAAATATCGAAAGTGGTAGAGTCCATTGATATACGCCCGACAATTGGTAGAGGGCGGCCGTGCCCCCATCCGCGCCCCCGCCCTCCTTGGGCTCGTATAATGCCATCGGCATATCCACCCCGAGCTACCGCAAGCCAACTATCTCCGGGAACTTCCTGGGTCGCACCATACCCCACAGACCGGGACTGACTGACATAGCGCTTTTGGACAATTGGCAAGCCCAAAGTCACCGTTGGACGCATCGGGTTTTCAGCCTCAGGGACAGGGTTAAGGCCGTATAGTGCGGAGCCCGGTCGGGCAATATCAAAGTGATAATCCTCACCCAAAAAGATGCCGGATGAGTTCGCAAGGCTGAGCTGAATATCCGGGCACAGTTCCCGCATGCGATCGCCCGCGGTCTTAAACTCGCTCAACTGAAGCTTATTATGCGGATGCTGGGGCTGATCTGCACAGGCAAGGTGACTGAAGAACATCCGAACATCGGCGGACTCCAAGAGAGGGCGGTCCTTGAGCAGCAATTCGAACTCATCCGGGGTCAATCCCAGCCGAGTCATGCCGGTATCAATTTTTACGGCGCAAGGGGCCTCCAACTGAGCTTTCTCGCAGATTTCAACCCAGCTCTTCAATTGATCCAGAGTAAACAATGTGGGGATCAAACCCGCGCGAGCGCACTCTAGTTCAGCGCCGGGCCTGACACCGGTAAAAATGACTATATTCACATCGTTGCCGAGGTCACTGCGCAAGCGCTCCCCCTCGACTTGGGTGGCCACAAAGAAATCGCGGCATCCCTGAGCGTATAGCGCTGGTGCAACATGAGCCATTCCCAAGCCGTAAGCATCCGCTTTAACCACAGCACCGCACCGGGTGCCGGCTTTCAAGCGATTAGCCAGATCCTGATAGTTATCTGCTATAGACCTCAGGTTGATACTTAATAACCCTTCACGAAAGTCACTCATACCGGTACAACTCTCTAAATCAGTAAGCTAGGTAGCTCCGAGCAGACTCTCTCGCTGCAGCGCTCGGGCACCGCCTAATATACACCCAACAACCAATAAAAGGCTGACTAGTGAGCCAGCAATCATCAGTGATATGGAGACCGTATCCCCAACCAGTAGAGCCTTAAACCACTGCTGTTGCGCGACCAGCGGGACCAACTGCCAGGCAGGCTCCTCTAGCTCTATGGATGACATATCCAATATTAACAACATAGTGACAGGTAAAATCTGCAATATACTCAATTGAGTTTGGGCATCTTTGAATGACTGGGAACGCAGCGCTAACAATATTTGCAGTACGGCAACCAATAGAGCCAGTGGGAGCAGGGCTAGCGCCATAGCAACCGTGCCACTCAGCGTAGTTGCATGTTGTATCCCCATTTCAGCCAAAGGCAAAAATGGAAAAACAGCCATTAGCGAAACTAACGCAAGAATTGAAGATAACCAACTGATACTGGCTACAGCGAGCACCTTGGCCAGGACCACCTGCCAGGCCGCCAGAGGTTGCTGCAATAATACTTCAAAACTCATTCTCTCCCGCTCACCGGCAGAGGCATCAATGGACGAGGACAAGCAACCTATAAACAGCGTCATTATCAAGAGTGTCGGTATTGAACCAACAATCCAGGCACTGCGGGTAGACGGGGTACTGACATCCCTGACCTGGACTTGCCAGGGTGCCATTGTTTTTAGTGGGACTCCCCTAGCGACCATTCTTTGTTGAACAATGAGCTGTTGTAGCTCACCCAGCTTTTGTTGAACATGACTCGCGCCTTGCCCGCTGAAACGATCGGAGCTATCAACATACAAATAAATCTTGGGGCTGCGGAAATTGCGATAATCGGTAGAAAAACCTTCGTCAATTTTCACAACTGCATCGTAACCTTCATCAAGTAAAGCTATCGGGCTCCCTTCTGACAGGCTATCCAGTTCCACCCGCCCTTTGCTCAGCTGCTGCTCCAATACTGGTAAATCCTGACCGCCTAACAATGCTAGCTGAAAAGTCCTCTCCCCTTGGGACTTAAACATAAACAGAGTCATCGATGCGATCATTCCGGGAAATGAAATGGCAAACAGCAAAGATAAATACAGTGCTCGCCGGTCACGCCAAACCTCTAATAACTCCTTCTTCAGAAGAGCAGACATGGCGGGAGTAAATAAAAGGTTTAAAAATTTCATGCCATCACCTCCCCTTTAACCCCGTAAGCCAGAGTGACGAAACTATCTTCCAGGTTTTTACAGCCTGTGCGTTCTACAAGCTCATCCGGGGTACCACTATCGACAATAGCACCGTTAGCCATCACCAATACCCTATCTGACAACTCAGTAACTTCAGCCATAATATGGCTGGAAAATAAAATGGCTACGCCCTCAGAGCGCAACCGCAGAAGTGTTTTCCGCAGCAGTCTCGCTGCAAGGACATCAAGCCCGCGCGTCGGTTCATCAAGTATCAAATGCGTAGGCCGGTGGACTAGTGCCCGCGCCAGCGACACTTTCATTCTCTCCCCCTGGGAAAAGCCTTTTGTCCGACGTTGCCACAAATCTTCTAATTCCAGCTCTTCTCGAACAGAATTCAATGCGCGCTTAAGCTCTGCCCCAAATAATCCCTGCGCACTGGCGAAAAATGATAAGTACTCCGCTACAGTAAGTCGTTCATACAAGCCTTCACGATCGCCGACAACGCCCAATTGCCGCTTTATTTCTAATGGATTTTCGGCCACATTAAGCCCACTAACAAATACTGTACCTTCATCCGGTTTTACCAACCCCGTTATAATTCTCAGGCAAGTAGTTTTACCGGCTCCATTGGCCCCCAGCAAAGCGGTTATTTGGCCATCAGGTATATTGAAATTCAGGTCTTTGAGTACTTTCTTTCCAGAGAATTGCTTGTGAATAGATTTAACAGCAATCATTTGTTATCCCCTTGGCTCGATAGCAACTCACTCGATACCGCTTTATCAATTTCAGGTCCAAAAGCACCCGCCATAAAAGGTGGTCTTTGAATATCCGCAATACAGTCACTATCTAAAGAAGCAAGTGGAGATTTTAGAAAATCATCTATTAGCTTTGGTATACAACCGCGCATACTATTGATATGTCCACCACCTGGAACCACTACCTGTTTTAATTCTGAAAGATACCCCAAGCTTTGTTCCGCATAATAATGTGGGGTAATAGGGTCAGCCTCCCCGGAAATAATTAACACAGGATGATTTCTTTCTTCCGGGACTTCGTAAGTGATAGGAGATACGGGCCACACCTTGCAACCCTCAGCAAAAATCTCAAAAAAAGCATCACCTAAAAAGCTATCGCGAATATCTGCAGCCAGCTCTTCCTCTGTAGTGCGATTTAATTCTTCAGCGCAAGCAACTGATAAGGTGAGCCCCATAGACATACTTCCATCATCAGATAAAAGTCCAACCAACCCCGATAGCGGTAAATAATTACCCTCCTCAGCCTGGCTAATAGCGTATGGTAACTGCGCTGCCATTTCAGGTGCGTAGAGCGCGGTCCTTATCAGGTTTTGTATGAAGCTACGGGGAACACTTGTTTCCATTGTGCGACCAGAGTGGGGGTCCGGGAAGTTCGATGCTCTTCCATCCCAGTCCCTAAGCAAGCTATCCAGGTCAGATCTCCAATCGCCAAATTCGGAGCACACCGGATCCTGACTGCAGTCTTTCTCCAATTTTAGCAGCGCCTTTTCAGCAGCTTGCGCAGTAAGAAAAACTTTTGAATCAATCGGGGCTACGGCATCCAGGATCAGGACACTTAAACTTTCGGGATACCATTGCTGGTAAAGAAGCGCGGTGCGAGTTCCCCAAGAACCTCCCCACAAAGCAATTTTTTTATGTCTCAACTGAAGGCGCACTTCCTCCAGATCATCAACCGCTTGACGGCTATGCAGTGTTTTAGCAAAGGAGGAGTTTTCAAGGTAGCAAGTTGAGAATTGATCGGTGACCGCCTCCAGATCCATATGGACTTCTCCGTCGATCCCACAGTCAAATGCAGCCGAGTAACCCGAACCGCGCCTATCGACAAGTACGATCGCCCTACTCTGATTGACTTTATATAAGGCATTTAGAATCGGGGTCAGATAACTCGCTGCCTGACCGGGGCCACCGGCCAGTAAATAAAGTGGCTCCAGTCCAATGTCATTAACTGCTGGGGCTATCATTACCGCTAGATCTACTGCCGCTTCTCCTTCACCAACCGGTATCTTTGTACAGTGCAGAGCATGGCTCCAGCCGTCCAGGTAGCAGGACTCGAAGTTATTTTCTTCTCTGTCTTCTGCAACTGCTGGAGATAGCCATATAAACAAGCTAACCGCGAAGATCGCAAACCTCTGTATCCAAACCACTGCCAACCCCCTATCCAACAAATTTATCCCAACCAGTGTATCGAACTGCTCCTAAGGTGTCGTCATCCAGCAAAAGGCAGATAATTGCATTTGCATTAGCGCCCACCCCTGCACAGTGGTATGGTTTCGTATTTAGTTGCCCATGATTGCACCCATGAGCTTTTCAGACCGAGAAAAACACCTAATCCGAGCCGCCTTTGCCTGGGGCCAAATCACACAACAGGAAGGCTATACACTTTCTGATCTTGAAATTGAAAAATCGGTTCTCTTCCGACGATTACTTGGCGGCCGGCCGCCATTGGCATTCCCGCCACCATTGCGTCACGGATTTCCCTGGTATGACGTTATTGAAGGGCGTAGCGAACACTTAGTGAGTGCATCCGAAGCCTCACCTGAATGCAGCATCATTGCACCGGGCTGTAAGCTCGGGGATACCTGCATTCTTATTGACGGTGCCTTTTGGCGCGTAGTCGAAACTGTTCGCGAGCACGAAGAATATATCGTTGAATGGGGCCAATACCCAATGCAGTGGCGCTTGAAAAAGCATTGGGAAGTAAACTATGAAATGACACAACAGCTTCATAGTTTTCGTAAAGATAACCCCAATGCCGAAGTGAGCTTTGACAACTATTTAAGCCAAAGGGAGTACCGGGAATTTCGCATTGACGATGATCAGACGGTATGGCTCTGTGAATGGCAATTAAGCCGCACCAGCCTCTCTGGATGGGTTTGGGTTGGGACAATACTACCTGTTCCCGATTATCAGCTCGTTCCAGTGTTCGACGATGATCACGGCCCGGTTATTCTCGGCAAGGATAGTAATTCCAATGGGCAGGCCTGGCTGCGTATTGAAGAGGCCACAGATGAATACCGCTTCGTTAAACTACTGGGAACCTACGACTACCAGTCGCTAATTACTGCGAGTACCACTGAGCTGAAGACCTTTTTACAAGATCTACAGCAAGAAGAGTCAGCAGACATTGAAGTATTGGATTGGCACCAGAACAATGCCACACGACGCTTTGCTCTCCCTGCCGAGCTGGTTCCACTGGAAGACCTCAGTTTGAATGATATGAACTTTGATCTCGTTCCAGATAACGCCTTTGCCTATTAGCTCGCCCAAGCCCCACCTGGTGGGGCTTTTTTTATCCCCAAACTTTTCTTCTCTCGCATACTGGCGTACCAATCAGCCGCAGTAATCCACAGATTTATCGCTCATAACACTGTTAATAACTGATGTCCGTTTTATGGCGTCTTTGTTACCAACAGAAACCATGGATAGAGTTGTGTATAACTCCGGGATATCCCCTGCCAGCCCCGTGGTTGCTTGGCTCTATTGAAGACGGGTAAAAAAGCAGCACTTTTTGCGTGGATTTCCACAGCCAGCGGTTACTAACAGAAAGTCTGGATAGAGTTGTGCATAACTTTAATAAACGGGCTACAGGCCCCGTGGTTACAGGGGGTTACTGCAGAGACTAAAAAATCACCGATATTTTTACCGGCTAAATTTAATTTTTGGCGGGAGTGGCATGGGTACTTTTCTGGTTTTTACGCGAGTTATTTTTGTTGGATTATTTTTTGAGTGAACGCAAAGGCGTTTGCTACGGAGGTCGGTAAAGACCTATTTTTATAGGCTTTTTAGGAGAGCGTCTGTTTAAGGTGCTCAGGTAGTTTTAGGTTTTTCTTTTTTTTAATTACTGACTGATTTTTTAAATAGAAAGTTGAGCATTAAAGTTTTTCAGAATTACTTTTATTTTTTCTATTTAATTTTTGCCAAGTACTTTCTGCTCTCTCTTCCCTTTCTTAGTTTTTTTATTTTTGTTTTTTTAAAATATTTTTTCAGCCATAAAAAAAAAGGGCCACCCTGTTGGGTGGCCCTTTTCGGATTAGAAGCCTGACGATGACCTACTCTCACATGGGGAAGCCCCACACTACCATCGGCGATGTTGCGTTTCACTTCTGAGTTCGGCAAGGGATCAGGTGGTTCCACAACTCTATTGTCGTCAGGCAAACTGGCTTGGGTTGGCGTTGGTCTTATAAGCAAAGTGCTTGGCCTGCCGCGTTATCGCTGTTTGCCTCGGTCATATTATTGACCGGCGATAACCCCAAATAAGTCGGTAAAATAATCTGTAGTAATACACCGCAAGCGATCATTGTGTGTCTTTCATTCCACAATCCGCTAGCTTAGCTAGTCGTTAGTAACCATCTCTGTTGTATGGTCAAGCCGCACGGGCAATTAGTACTGGTTAGCTCAACGCCTCACAACGCTTCCACACCCAGCCTATCAACGTGGTAGTCTTCCACGGCCCTTCAGGAGGCTCAAGGCCTCAGGGAGATCTTATCTTGAAGGAGGCTTCCCGCTTAGATGCTTTCAGCGGTTATCCCGTCCGAACATAGCTACCCGGCAATGCCACTGGCGTGACAACCGGAACACCAGAGGTTCGTTCACTCCGGTCCTCTCGTACTAGGAGCAACTCTTCTCAAATCTCCAACGCCCACGGCAGATAGGGACCGAACTGTCTCACGACGTTCTAAACCCAGCTCGCGTACCACTTTAAATGGCGAACAGCCATACCCTTGGGACCGGCTTCAGCCCCAGGATGTGATGAGCCGACATCGAGGTGCCAAACACCGCCGTCGATGTGAACTCTTGGGCGGTATCAGCCTGTTATCCCCGGAGTACCTTTTATCCGTTGAGCGATGGCCCTTCCATACAGAACCACCGGATCACTATGACCTACTTTCGTACCTGCTCGACATGTCTGTCTCGCAGTCAAGCGCACTTATACCATTATGCTCATTGCATGATTTCCGACCATGCTGAGTGCACCTTCGTACTCCTCCGTTACTCTTTGGGAGGAGACCGCCCCAGTCAAACTACCCACCATACACTGTCCTCGATCCGGATAACGGACCAGAGTTAGAACCTCAAACATACCAGGGTGGTATTTCAAGGACGGCTCCACAACAACTAGCGTCATTGCTTCAAAGCCTCCCACCTATCCTACACAAATAGGCTCAAAGTTCAGTGCAAAGCTGTAGTAAAGGTTCACGGGGTCTTTCCGTCTAGCCGCGGGTACACTGCATCTTAACAGCGATTTCAATTTCACTGAGTCTCTGGTGGAGACAGCGTGGCCATCGTTACGCCATTCGTGCAGGTCGGAACTTACCCGACAAGGAATTTCGCTACCTTAGGACCGTTATAGTTACGGCCGCCGTTTACCGGGGCTTCGATCAAGAGCTTCGC
>NZ_CP174310.1:3580000-4350000 GCF_052467325.1 Microbulbifer maximicatervae (SeqCode) | reverse complement strand
AGCAACATGTAGGAAAACTCAGTAAAGGAAATACCTTCACCTTCTCGCTGGATACGCTGCTTAACGGACTCTTTGTTAACCATATTGTTAACAGAGAAATGCTTGCCGACATCGCGCAGGAAATCGAGCACATTGAGGTCGCGAGTCCAGTCGAGGTTATTGGCGACAATGGCACTATTTTCCCCACAATCGAAATTGATAAATTGGGAAACCTGGCTTTTCAGCTTGTCTACCCAACCCGCAACAATATCGGGGGTATTCAAACTGCGCTCCTGAGCCTTAAAAGAAGGGTCACCAATCAGCCCTGTAGCACCGCCAACCAGTGCAATTGGTTTATGCCCTGCCGCCTGAAACCTCTTCAAGGTCAGCAACGGTACTAGACTGCCTATATGAAGGGAGTCTGCAGTGGGATCAAAACCGCAATACAGGGTTCGACTCTCCGACAAATGCTGCGTCAGTTCGCCGTCACCAGTCGCTTGATTAATTAATCCGCGACGGTCCAAGTCTTCAAGCAGTATCATGTCGACCCCAGCCATGCTTTCCCCTCATATATAGGCTTGAAATTAGCGCCACCAAGCGGCGGCAAAATGCGCTGCAACATTACCGAAGTTTGCGGCAAATACAAGCGTGCAGCAGCCCAGTATCCGCACTAAAAACAAAATTCATGAGGAACCAAACCGTGCAAAGACGTGTCAATTATCTCGTGAACCAAGGCGGCTTTTTTGCTATAAAGCCCCTCCAATGCCTGTTTTTTAGACACTCAGTTTTTCAAGCGCAAATAACAACGACCGCCAGTACCATCCGCTAACGCCATGCAAAACCATCGTAAATCGAGTACAGGCCTCCGTATTGGCGGCTTACCCAAGCATTTTCCCCGCGTTCATGCGCTGACCGCTGGCATCGCAGCCTTTGTCCTTATGCTGGCCGTTCTGATTCCTTCACCGGAGATTTCCTCCAAACGTACATCGCTACCCGTCAAACTTTCAGAGGTCACAAGCGGCGACAGCACTGAAGCCAAACCTGCACTCACTTATACGCCGGCGGAGACCCCACTGCTTAACGTCAGTGTTGAGGCGGTCAAGTCGTTGAGTCTTGAAGTACGTAACGGGGATACTCTGTCAGACCTATTTCAACGTGCAAAAATCAGCGCCAAAGAGATGTACCAGCTTCTGGGTAGCGGCAAAGAGGCAAAACAGCTGGCACGTCTAACTCCGGGTGAAGAGCTGACCTTTCAAACAAATAATGATGGCCAGCTGCAGTCCCTTAAATTGCAGCGGGACCGACTCAATCAAATTGAGTTTACCCGCACAAATGCAGATAAGTTTGAACACGCACTGATAACTCGTGAGCCCGACAGCCACCCGGCTTACCGACAGGCCCAGATCGATAGCTCCCTATTCCTGGCCGGTAGCGATGCTGGGCTGAGTGACAGCCTGATAATGGAGATGGCGGATGTATTCAGCTCCGATATCGACTTTGCCCTAGATATTCGCAAGGGCGACAACTTTAGTGTGATGTTCGAAGAGTTGTTCCTGGATGGGGAGAAAATTGGCAACGGTCCTATCTTGGCGGTCAGTTTTACCAACCAGGGAAGAACTTTTAGCGCTGTACGCTATGTGGATAACAGTGGTGATGCCAATTACTACACGCCTGAAGGCAAAAGTATGCGCAAGGCATTTATCCGCACACCACTGGACATAGTCCGTATCAGCTCTCACTTCAACCCGAGCCGCCTGCACCCTGTATTCAAGTCACGCCGACCTCATAATGGCACCGACTATGCCGCTCCAAGAGGCACCCCCGTTTACTCTACTGGCGATGGTCGGGTTATCGCGTCCGGCTATAGCAAACCCAACGGCAACTACGTATTTATCCAGCACGGCGAACGGTATGTAACCCGCTATCTCCACCTGACCAAGCGCAAAGTCAAAAAGGGCCAGCGCGTTAAGCAGCGCCAGGTTATTGGCACTGTGGGGTCTACCGGTTATGCCACTGGCCCGCACTTGCACTACGAATTCCTGGTGGATGGCAGACATCGCAACCCCGCCACCATTGTGCGCAAATTGCCCAAGGCAAAGTCGGTACCGACTTCTGAGATGATCCGTTTTAAAAACCAGACCCAGCCACTTCTGGCGAAACTAGAAAACTTCCAGGGGCCGGCTCTGGCTCAACTGGATGAAGAAAGCCCCTAACAAGCGCCAACGAATATGCCCGATCTGTTTATCGGCCTGATGTCCGGCACCAGCGTTGACTCCATTGACGCGGTGCTGGTCGATTTTGGCGATGAAGAAAAAATAAACACCCGTATCCTGGCTGCGCTAGCCCACCCGATTCACAGCGGCCTGCGCGAGGCTATCCTCAGCCTCTGTGCCCCCGGCCCTTCAGAGTTGGATCGCGCCGGACAGTTAGACCGGCAACTGGGACAGGTTTTTGCCGAAGCCACCAATACCCTGCTAGCCCGAGCCGGTGTTGAGGGTCAGTCTGTTACCGCCATTGGCAGTCACGGCCAAACCGTACGCCACCGCCCCCCAGGCACAGTGACTTCTCCCTTTACTTTGCAACTCGGTGACCCCAACACCATCTCAGCACTGACGGGCATCTGCACCGTTGCGGATTTCCGTCGCCGGGATATCGCTCTCGGTGGTCAAGGAGCGCCTTTAATGCCGGCGTTTCACCAGGCCGCTTTCAAAACTGATGGAAGCCGTGCTGTGGTCAATATTGGGGGGATGGCCAATATCACTGAGCTGACGGCAGATGGCCAGGTTTACGGCTATGACACAGGTCCAGGTAATGCATTACTCGACTACTGGGTGAACCTACACAAAAACCAGCCCTACGATAGAAATGGAGACTGGGCCGCGAGCGGTCGCGCCAATGCTGAACTTCTCAACCGCCTCCTTTCAGATCCCTATTTCTCCGCCGAGCCACCCAAGAGTACTGGCCGTGAAACTTTTAACCCCAGCTGGCTCGAACAGGCCTGCGCCGGTTTGGAAGTGGCGCCGGTAGATGTGCAGGCGACCCTGTCTGAAGTGACCGCAGCCAGTATCGCCGACGCCGTGCATAATTTTGCCGAAGGCGGCGAGCTGCTCACTTGCGGGGGCGGGGCAAAAAACAAGGACTTGGTTACACGATTACAGCGCCGCTTGCCCACCTGGTCTATTACTGACACGGGCAGTTACGGTATTGACGCAGACTGGCTCGAAGCCGTTGGATTTGCTTGGTTGGCCCGCCAGACATTGAGAGGGCTGCCCGGTAATTGCCCGGGAGTGACTGGCGCGCAGAAAGAGGCGGTTCTAGGGGCTATTTACCCGCCCTGATCAATAGGACGGGTTAGGATTTCTCAAATAGAGAAAGAGGAGCCGCAGCCACAGGTAGCGGACGCATTGGGATTTTGTACTACGAAGCGCGACCCCGAAAGGCCTTCTTCGTAATCAACATTGGCGCCAACCAGGTAGGGGTAGCTCATCGCATCCACCAAGACCTGAATGCCATCCTTTTCTATGATGGCATCATCTTCGGCAACCAATTCATCAAAGGTAAAACCGTATTGGAAACCGGAACAGCCGCCTCCGGTCACGAACACCCTGAGTTTCAGCTCCGGGTTGCCCTCCTCTTCCAACAGGCTTTTTACCTTGGCCACAGCCTTGTCTGTGACCACGAGTGGCGCGGGAGAAAAGGATACAGCTTCTGACATAAGTCTCTCTCAACTCATCGGGACATTCACCGCTCGTATAAAAGTTATAACGAGTGCAGCCCCGGGGGCGTCATCTTGCTTAAACCCAGCAATTCAGTCAAGTATTAACCGACAGGTGGGCCGGTACAACAAAGTACCAGCGCCAGCCAATACTACCCGGACTTAAGAGGCTTCAATGACAGTTTCATCTTCGGAATAGCCGAGCATATGGGGCTCACCCGCGCTACTCAAGTCGGCACTGGATACCAGGGCACCGTTTACCTGGGCACCTTTCAGCATCTCGATCAGCTTATAGTGTACATTGCCTTCTACCATTGCCTTGGAAGCGAGCTCCAGGTGGCGCGCAGCAAACACATCCCCTTTGACATTGCCATTGATCACTACCTGAGGCACACGAATTTCACCCTCAATGATGCCGCCATCCACAATTTGCAGGCGCGCATCACTATCACTGTGAGCGGTAACATTGCCACGCACCTTACCTTCGATGACCAGGTTGCCACGGAAGTGGATATCACCGCTGATCTCAGTCTGACGAGCGATCAAAGTCGTGTGGTTACTACCGGTATTGGCCATAGTTATCTGTTTCTCTTTTTTTCTTAACATAATCCCCAAAACCTCGTGCCTTTGGCACCTATGCTAACTTTCCTGTACTAACCAACCGTAGCGCTGCTCAATATTAAAGCCCTTGCGCCCAGAAGATTTAAGTGACAACTCCACACCTTCGGGCACAAATCCCTCCGGCAAGCGCAGCTCTCCCTCGATATTCTGAAAATATTTAAAACGCAGCTGAATCGACTCACTATCCACCTGCTCCGACAGTTCCTTCAGAGGGTAACTCTTCGGTTCCCCATCCTGACGGCCCACTACGGTAAATGTGGCCGTGCCTTTTACAACATCCCGACGCGCTGCGGACTGTTTGATCTGTAACTTGTACTGGTAACTTTTTGGATCGCCGGTCTGCGAGAGGATAAAGCGTCCAATGGACACCCCCTCACCCCCATCTTCAGGGGCCATGACGCCGCGATAGAAAGAAATTTCCTGCTTTAGCTCTGCGATCTGGCTCTCTTTCTGCACCAGTTCCGCACGCACCGACTCACTCGCCTGCTCACCGATAGTCAGCGACTGCTCTGCAGTGGCAACCCTCATTCGCAGGGATTCATTCTCACTCTGAAGCGCGGTAACACGATCGAGTACTTGAGTATGCTCCAGTGTCTTGCGATCGAGGCTCTGGCGCAGCTGATACTGCCCGGCGAAATAGGACCCGGCCGAGGTCACTAATACCAAAAAAACGACCCCCACTACGGCAATGACACCAGAGAAGGGTTTATGAGGCACCACTTTCATGCGGTACTGCTTGCTGCCTTTAACTTTGAGCACCATGAAATCTGCTAAGTCTTATCCGGGATTTATCGATTGTCGGGAAACACCCGATTCTAAGGCAGCAGTGCCGGGCTATCCAGGCCCAACGTCTCAGTTAAGCCAAACATAATATTCATATTCTGGATTGCCTGGGCGGACGCGCCTTTGGCCAGGTTATCAATGGCCGATAATACCAGTACCGTATCCCGCTCCTGAGGTTGCAATACCGAGATGCGGCACATATTGGTCCCTCTAACCGTACGAGTCTGAGGGTGGCTGCCCGCCGGCATCACATCTACAAAAGGCTCATTTTTATAGCGGTTTTCAAAGATCTGTTGAAGCTCATCGGCATCAACCTTCCCCACTGACCGGGCAAATAAAGTAGCGTGGATACCGCGAATCATGGGAAGTAAATGCGGTACAAAAGTCACCTGCGCGGGAGAGGATTCAGTGGCCTGCACTCGACGAAGCCCCTGTTCAATCTCGGGTAAATGACGGTGCCCGGCGGCAGAATATGCGCGGAAGTTGTCGCTATTCTCAGCCATAATCAAGTCGGTCTTACCCTGTCGCCCCGCACCACTGATACCACTGGCCGCACTGGCGATCAGCTCACCAGGTTCTACCAGGCCCTTTTCCAAAAGCGGTATCCATCCCAATTGAATCGCGGTGGGATAACAGCCCGGGCAGGCTATCAACTGCGCATTGGCAATCTGTTCCCGATTAACTTCTGGCAAACCATAAACAGCGCTTTGAGCTAATTCCGGAGCGGCGTGGGCCTGACCGTACCACTGCTCCCAGGTAGGTATATCTTTCAAACGGAAATCGGCGGACAAATCGATCACTCGAACTCCGCGTTCAATAAGTGCCGGTACCTGGGCCTGGGCAACGCCATGAGGTGTAGCGAAGAATACAACGTCACAATCCGCCAGCTGTTCGAGATCGGGGCTACAGAAAGACAGCTGCGAGTGCCCTCTCAGGCTAGGGAAAAGCTCGGCAACCGGGGTACCATTCAACGAACGGGAGGTGATTGCGGTAACTTCCGCTTGTGGATGTGTTGAGAGAAGCCGAAGTAATTCCACCCCTGTATAGCCGGTGCCCCCGACAATCGCTACTTTTATCACCTTGCTAAAATCTCCGGTATATCCGCCAACTGAGACGATAATCGTAAAACCAGACAGGCACTCTACCACAAGCCCCAGCATTTTAAGGATGTGCGGTGTCACAGCCCCCAAGGAACTCGCTAAAAAAGTCGTTTTCGCGTTATTTAGTTAGGCCGGGCAGCCTCGAAAATATACGCTTACAGCTTTCCTCCAAAGACGCGCTGGCGCCTTTACTGGGGATGGCCCTGATCACCGGCATCCTGGCCGGAGGGGTAACTGTACTTTTTCGGCTGGCAATGGAGTGGCCGACCACGCTGTTTTTATCAATCCCACAAAATTACGAATCCCTTCCCCCATTCTGGCGCTTCGCATTGCCTGTCATCGGCTCTCTGGTAGTGGGATGTATCTATTTATTTCTAAATCCCAGACGCCGCCAGGTGGGAGTGGTCCATGTCCTGGACCGGCTCTACAACCACCAGGGGCAAATGCCAATGCAAAATGCCCTGCTGCAGTTTTTTGCCGGCGCAATAATTTTAATTAGCGGCCACTCGGTGGGGCGGGAAGGCCCAGCTGTACACTTGGGAGCAGCCAGTGGCAGCTGGTTAGCTAGGGCGCTGAAGCTCCCCAATAATTCTGGTCGCAACCTACTGGGGTGTGGTGTAGCCGCAGCAATTGCGGCCTCCTTTAATACCCCGCTGGCGGGCGTGGTATTCGCGATGGAAGTCGTGATGCTCGAATATACTGTGGCAGGTTTTTTACCCATAATTCTCGCGGCTGTTGCCGGTAGCACCATCACCCAGCTGACTTTCGGTAGCCAGCCGGACTTTAATGTACCCGCGATTCAACTCAACTCCCTTGCCGAGCTGCCGCTACTTTTTGTGTGCGCACTGGTTATTGGGGTTCTCGCCGGATTATTTATCCGCTCCCAGCGTATTTTGATTCCCCAGCAGCGTTACTCCCCACTTCTTCGGTTTCTCTTGGTTGGCCTTGTTACTGGCACCTTGGGTATCTGGGTACCGGAAATCCTCGGCGGTGGGTATGACACTTTGCAGATGGCAATGCTGGGGGAGTTGGGGGTCGCGACACTCATTGCTATTGTCGCCGCGAAATTAGTCGCAACCGCTTTGGGGGCAGGGCTCGGAATTCCCGGTGGGGTAATAGGCCCCAGCCTGATTATCGGTGCCTGTATCGGTGGTATTGCCGGTGGCCTGGCTAACTTGTGGCTGGGTGAGCACACCGCGAGCCCCGGCTTTTATGCCATGGTGGGTATGGCGGCAATGATGGCTGCCATGCTCAATGCGCCTCTAGCTGCGCTACTCGCTATCTTGGAACTTACCTATAACCCACATATTTTATTCCCTGGAATGATGATGATCGTGGTCGCCACATTAGTAAGCCGCCAACTCTTTTCCACTATCGGTCTCTATCACGAAACGCTGCGAGCCCTGAATAAAGCGGGAATGCCGAGTTGGCGACAGCAAATGCTGAGCAGTGTCGGAGTTGCCAGCGAAATGAATCAGAGCTTTGTTGTGACTCCTAGGGAAATTACCCGCGCTGCGGCAACAGAATTAATTAATCAACATCCCGAGTGGATTCTTATCGACTTACCCAAGGAGCCGGCACCGCAACTACTGCGTGCAGCAGACTTGGCAACTTTTCTTCGCGGTGGTGCGAAAGAGGCAGCCGAGAGCGAAAAACAGGCTTCCTCCGCATCAGATAAATTACTAGACCCGGGAGAAATGATCGATTTATTGAGACTACCCGGCGAACGCAAACAGCTGGCGTCCCTAAGCTGGCGAGCGACAATGCTGGAGGCCTCGCAAAAGCTGGAGAGAAGTGGCGCGGATGGCCTATATGTCTGCCGTCATAAAAGCGGTTCGCTGGACAATCGCACGGCGGGCATTATTCTGCCGCTACAAATTAACAACTTTTACCGGAAGTAATTTTTCTTCCCGTTTCTTTTAAGGGGACTTTCAATGCTGTGGATCAAGGCTTTTCACATTATTGCGATGGTGTGCTGGTTTGCCGCACTTTTTTATCTGCCACGACTGTTTGTCTACCATGTCGATGCCACTGATGCCGTTAGTCGCGACCGCTTCTGTATTATGGAACGCCGCCTTTATCGCGGTATTGCCATTCCTTCCATGCTGGCCACCGTTGCCTTGGGCATTTGGCTCTACAGTTTGAATCCAGCCTACTACACCTCCGCCGGCTGGATGCACGCAAAACTGACTTTTGTTGTTCTCCTCCTGGGCTATCACCATATCTGTGGCGCCTATGTTCGCAAGTTTGCCCGGGGAACCGTTACCCGCAGCCGCCGCTACTTCCTAATATTTAATGAGTTCCCAGCAGTTGCACTTGTCGCCATCGTCATTTTGGTTGTCGTAAAGCCATTTTAATTTGGCGCGTATTCATTCCTTGTCAAAGGCGCTCAGCAACTAGAATTAGGCGCACAGCTAATGGCCGTCATGTAGAGCACTTATGGATACACCTCAGCCCGTTATTCTGACCGTTACTCACCACGACCCCAGCGGCAGCGCCGGAATTGCCGCAGATACTGAGACAGCGGTCAGTCTCGGCTGCCATGCGGCCTCGGCAGTTACCGCCATCAGCGTGTGTAACACCGGTGAATTGCTGGGTGTCGCCCCAGTCGACGACAGCCTGCTAATTGAACAAACCCGGGCCGTTTTGGAAGACATGCCGATCGCCGCGATCAAGGTCGGCTACCTGGGCTCCGTGGAGAATGTGCGCGCGCTTCACAGCGTACTCCACGACTACCCGGATATTCCCGTCGTTATCGACCCCGATGCCACACTGGCCGACAAAGAGAGCGTACTCGCCCCGCCTCTGTGGGAGGCTATGGTGTCGCTGTTGTTGCCCAAGGCGACCATGGTGTGCCCCAACC
The DNA here is from genome assembly GCF_052467325.1 of Microbulbifer maximicatervae (SeqCode). Classification (NCBI taxonomy): domain Bacteria; kingdom Pseudomonadati; phylum Pseudomonadota; class Gammaproteobacteria; order Cellvibrionales; family Microbulbiferaceae; genus Microbulbifer; species Microbulbifer maximicatervae (SeqCode). The sequence goes on along the minus strand of NZ_CP174310.1, from coordinate 4,340,939 downwards.
GCAGGGAAGCTCGCGCCATGGCTGTGGAGGCCGATGTCCTCGACGCCATGGCCCAGGAAATCCTCGAATCCGGCTGTCGCTACCTGTTGCTGACTGGCGTGCCCCACGAGCAACAATTACAGAACCGGCTCTACGATGAGCGCGGCCTCATGCGGGAGTTCAAGTGGGAGCGCTTGCAGCCAGCGGCCTATGGCGTCTGCGGCACCCTCGCTACTGCCATTGCCTGCCATATCGCCCACGGGCTGACCATTATCGAAGCGGTTACCCGCAGTCAGCAGTACGCCTGGAGTGCGATCAAAGACAGCCGGCGCCTGGGAATGGGGAGGCCGATCCCCAACCGGCTGTTCTGGTGCGAACGCTAAACCTGGAGCTGCTGACACAAATTTCGCCCCTGCCCCGATCAGTCTCACCGTCCCCATGACGGTGAGATCTTCTGTCTACACAGTCTGTGACCGGTCGTCGCCAATCTACACATTGTCCTCAGGCGCCACCCCCGCGATAATGCTCCCCAGGCCCTTTATGCAGAACCTGAATATAAGTTTATGAGTAAATCCGAGCAGCTCTTCGCAGAAGCACAGCAGTACATTCCCGGCGGCGTTAACTCTCCGGTACGGGCTTTTCGCGCAGTCGGCGGTACCCCGGTGTTTATCCGCCGTGCCGAGGGCGCCTACCTCTACGATGCAGACGAGAAACGCTACATCGACTACGTACAGTCCTGGGGCCCCATGGTGCTGGGCCACGCACACCCGGAAGTTATTGAAGCCGTGGTGGAACAGGCCCAATCGGGACTGAGCTTCGGTGCGCCAACCGAACTGGAAACCGAACTGGCCGAAGAACTCTGCCGCCTGTGGCCGAATATGGACCTGGTGCGCTTCGTCAATTCCGGTACCGAAGCCACCATGAGCGCGATTCGCCTGGCCCGTGGATTTACCGGGCGCGACAAGATTGTGAAGTTCGAGGGCTGCTACCACGGCCACTCCGACTCCCTGCTGGTTAAGGCCGGCTCCGGGGCCCTGACCATGGGTGTACCCTCCTCTCCCGGCGTTCCCGCCGCCCTGGCAGATCACACCATCACCTTGAGCTACAACGATGCTGATAGTGTGCGCAGCTGCTTCGATGAGCTGGGCGATCAAATCGCCTGTATCATCGTCGAGCCTGTTGCCGGCAATATGAACTGCATTCCGCCGGTACCCGGCTTCCTGGAAACCCTGCGCGAAGTTTGCGACCAACACGGTGCCCTGTTGATTCTCGATGAGGTGATGACCGGCTTCCGGGTGAGCTTGACCGGGGCCCAGGGCTTCTACGGTATCGAAGCGGATATCACCACCCTCGGCAAAGTCATCGGCGGCGGTATGCCCGTTGGCGCCTTTGGCGGTAAACGCGAGATCATGGAACAAATTGCACCCCTGGGTCCGGTTTACCAGGCGGGCACCCTGTCCGGTAACCCTGTAGCTATGGTCGCGGGCTTGGAAACCCTGCGTTTGGTGGAAGAACCCGCCTTCTACGAGCCTTTAATTGCCAAAACCGACCGTTTGGTAGAGGGCATCCTGGCGGCTGGTAAAGCCGCAGGTATCCCAATTACCGCCAATAAGGCCGGCACCATGTTCGGATTCTTCTTCACCGAAGAACCTAAAGTAACTAACTATCAACAGGTAATGGCCTGCGATAACGAGCGCTTTAACCGTTTCTTCCACGGCATGCTGGAAGAAGGTGTCTACCTGGCACCGGCCTCCTATGAGGCAGGGTTTATGTCCGCAGCTCATACCGATGAGGATATTGAGGCCACAATCACTGCCGCTGAACGCGTCTTCGCCCGCCTCGGCTAATTGCCCACCTCTCTCCAGCACCCGCAGGCTGCGGGTGCTGCTTCTATGCCCATTTTACTTTACCCCCCCCCCCCCCCAATAAAGCCCCAGTCGCTTCACCGCAAAGTTATTGCGCTCAAAAAAACTAACAGCTAAAAATGTATACAAAATATAAAAGGTATACATTTTGAAAAGCTCACCGTTTTCAGATACCAGCTTGTCCGCCATCAGCGCAGGCTTTGTCGCCGTGCTGGTGGGAGTAGCCAGTTCCGCCGCCATAGTCTTTGAAGCCGCGCGTGCAGCTGGCGCAAGTGAAGCAATGATCGCCTCCTGGATTGGCGCTCTTGGCCTGGGGATGGGCATTACCTGTATTGCCTTCTCTTGGTATTACCGCGCCCCGGTAATCACTGCCTGGTCAACTCCAGGTGCTGCACTCTTGGCCACCAGTTTAAGTGGCATACCCATTTCTGAGGCGATTGGTGCTTTTGCGTTTAGCGCCCTGTTAACACTCCTCGTGGGCTTGTCCGGAGCCTTTGAGCGGGTAGCGCGAATGGTACCGGCTCCAATTGCCAGCGCCATGCTCGCAGGCATACTTCTGCAATTTGGTCTCTCAGTATTTACTTCTCTGCAGGCACAACCGCTATTGGTCGGCATCATGTTGGTGACCTATCTGATCGGGCGCCGTTGGGCGCCTCGCTATGCCATTATTTTGGTACTAGCGGCTGGAGTGGCGACTTGCTGGAAGTTGCAACTCATTGCATCGGCCCAGATCGGCTGGCAAGCGGCACACCCTGTTTGGGTCACCCCAGAATTCCGCCTCTCCACTTTAGTTGGCATTGGCCTTCCTCTTTTTATCGTCACGATGACCTCTCAGAATCTACCCGGAGCGGCAACCCTGGCCGCCAGTGGCTACAGTAGAGTGCCTATATCTCCTGTTATTAGCGGCACCGGCCTCACTTCTTTATTGCTGACACCTTTCGGTGGCTTTGCATTTAATCTGGCAGCTATTACCGCTGCTATTTGCACCGGCCCGGAAGCCCATCCCAATCCCGACAAACGCTATACCGCCGGCATTGCCGCCGGCATTTTTTATCTGTTGGTGGGCCTCTGTGGCGCTAGCGTTGTGGCATTATTCAGTGCCTTTCCCCAGGCACTGATTGCTGGCCTCGCCGGCTTGGCACTGATTGGCGTCATTGGTAGCAGCCTGGCTGGAGCAACAGCCGAGGCCGACAGTCGCGAAGCCGGAATTATCACTTTTCTGATCAGTGCTTCCGGTATCAGCCTCTTTGGCATTAGCTCTGCCTTTTGGGGGCTGCTGGGAGGTCTGGTGTGTTACTGGTTTTTCAAGCGCAGGAATTAATAAACATCGATGGGCCTCTACGAAAAAATTAAGTCGGACTTGCAGCATGGGCGCTTCGCCGCCGGCCAGGTGCTAAAGCAAGCCGAACTGGCAGAGCTTTACGCCGTAAGCCGTATTCCGGTTAGGGACGCTCTACAAAGATTGAAAAATGAGGGCTGGTTAACCGGACACGGAAAACGCGGCGTCGCAGTGCCGCAGTTTGACCCTATTGAAGTGGAAGACCTCTACCTGATGCGCATGCGCTTGGAACCGCTGCTGCAATCCCTGGCACTGGAAAGCCTTAATGGAGAGATTCTGGGGCGGGCCAGAGATATTCTGGAATCCATGCAAGCCAAACCTGAACTCTCCGCCGAACAGATCGGAAAAATGAATTGGGAGTTCCATGCCTGTATTTACCGGGCAGCTGCAAGACCCACGCTATTTAGTACCGTCGAGCAACTGCACCGGCAATGTGAGCGCTATATCGGTTACCAATCCCACGGTCTGAATTACCAGGACACCAGTCAGGACGAGCACTTTGCAATACTCAATGCACTCCAAGAGGGAAACGGGGACCAAGCCGCCGCACTGCTGGCAAAACATATAGAAGCCGCCGGCAAACTATTGGTAAGGCACTTACATCAGCCCCATTTTTAAACCGCTTTCCCTCAGCAATCGAAAATCACCCACTGCGGCAATTTGATATGATGGCTGCCAATTGCGGCTGCGGGGTTTCTGCGGCCCTATGGATAGCCGGAGTAATTTCCCGATGAGCCAAAGTTTCGGCCGTGGTGCCTACCCCAACACTCGCCTGCGTCGCCTGCGTGCAAAGGATTTTTCCCGTCGACTGGTGCGGGAAACCCAGTTGAGCAGTGACGACTTGATCCTGCCACTGTTTGTTATTGAGGGGCGTAACGAAACCCAAAAAGTCGCCTCAATGCCGGGTGTTGAACGCCTGAGCGTGGACCTGTTGGCCAAGAAAGCGAAGACAGTTCGAGAGTTGGGAATCCCCGCAATAGCCCTGTTTCCGGTAGTCGACCCGTCGGCAAAGTCCGATTGCGCCAGTGCCGCCCACGACGCCGATGGCTTGGCACAAAGGGCTGTTCGCGAGCTGAAAAATGCGGTACCGGAATTGGGAGTTATCACCGATGTAGCCCTGGACCCCTTTACCAGCCACGGCCAGGACGGGCTGATGGACCACAGCGGTTATATCGTCAACGACGAAACCGTTGAGGTATTGGTACAGCAGGCCCTGTCACACGCTGCAGCCGGTGCCGATATGGTGGCCCCCTCGGATATGATGGATGGCCGTATCGGAGCCATTCGCGATGCTCTCGAAGGCGCGGGCCACAGCAATACCCTGATTATGTCCTACGCCGCTAAATATGCCTCCGCTTACTACGGCCCCTTCCGCGATGCAGTGGGCTCTGCCGGGAACTTGAAAGGTGGCAATAAAGCGAGCTACCAAATGGACCCCGCCAATACCGATGAGGCATTGCACGAGTGCGCCCTGGATCTGCAAGAGGGCGCGGATATGGTGATGGTGAAACCCGGTATGCCCTACCTGGATATAGTGCGTCGGGTAAAAGAAGAATTGCGGGTTCCCACTTTCGCCTATCAGGTAAGTGGGGAGTATGCGATGCATTGCGCCGCCTTTGAAAATGGCTGGCTGAAGCGAGAGGCGGTTATTCTGGAGTCCTTACTGGCCTTTAAGCGCGCCGGTGCCGACGGCATCCTCACCTATTTCGCCGAAGAAGCCGCACAGTTGCTGCAAGACTGATAGCCGGCGATAAAGCGCGCGATTCAATCGCGCGCTACCTTCCCTAGGGCCACTGATCTTCCAGGTCAGGCCCCACCGGCTGGGCTTCCTCTACCGGTACGCTGTGAGCCCTCCCGCCAAAAGTATTATCTCTTGGCAGCTCCAGGGGCTCCTCTTCATAACCGGAGCCATACTCGGGATCTACACCAAACTCTTCCGCATCGTCACCTCGAAGTTGCTCCTGCAATTGTTGGCGGCGCTGATCGCGCATCTGCTGCTCACTGGTATCCACCCCCCAACCGGGACTCATCTCCTCTCTGGGAGCCGCTTCGTCGCGACCATTGCCAAATAGATTGCGGAACCAGCGCCAGCGATTCTGCCCCCGACATTCCGGCGCCGGTTGCAGCTGGCTTTCGTAGGAGAAAGGAATCTCATAACCACCGCGACAGTAATCCGGGTCCATAAACTGCCCCCGGGAGTTCACTGACTTAAGCTCCACTCCTCGGGGCATCTCTGCCGGTCCGTGTTGATGGGGCAGCTTGCGCATAATCTCCGTCCAGATCGGCAGTGCGCCGGTAGAGCCAGTTAGGCGCGTGCGCTCATTATCGTCGCGCCCGAGCCAGACTACGGCGGTTACTTCCGGGGAGAAGCCCGCAAACCAACTATCGCGGTTATTGTTAGTGGTTCCGGTTTTCCCGGCAAAGGCGATACTACTTGGCAAGCGCTTGGCGGAGCGGCGTCCGGTACCCTCACGCATGGCCTGCTCCAGCCCCCAGCGCAACAGGTAAGCTGGAACGGGGTCGACACCGCGATTAGCCTTGCGGCGGAAGTGCTGTACACGGCCGCCCTGGGCATCAGAAACCGCCAGCAGTGTGCGCGGCTGTACCGTCTCACCATTGTTCGCGATGGTCTGGTACATACCGGCAACTTCGAACGGGGTCATCTCAACAGCACCAAGCAACATCGCCGGCACTCGGGGGAGCCTGGATTCAACACCCAGGCGGCGAATCGTCTGGCGCACATTCTGCAGGCCGAGATCCAATCCCAAATGGGCCGTCGCCAGGTTATAGGACTTGGCCAGAGCGATATAAAGCGGTATCTGTCCGTGAGCGCGCTTATCGAAGTTCTGCGGCATCCATACATCGCCATCCGCCTCTTCAATTCTCACCGGGGCGTCATCGATCAGGGTGGCCAGGTTGTACTCTTCCGGTCGCTCTAGAGCAGTGAGAAACACAGCCGGCTTAATCAGGGAGCCCACCTGGCGGCGGGCTTCCAGCGCCCGGTTGAAGCCTGGGTAGTCCGGGTTCCGATCTCCCACCATGGCCAGCACATTGCCGTTGCGATTATCCAACAATACTGTCGCGGCCTGGAGTGAATTAGCTTTGATCCCTCGGTCTTTCTCCAGCTGGCTAACGCCCTGACTGATGGACGCCTCAGCCAACTTCTGCACCGAAGGGGCCAAGGTGGTGTAAACCCGTAAACCCGAAGTGCGCAATTCCTCGTAGGAGTAGTAGGGACGCAATTCAATCAACAGCTGCTCAGTAAAGGCCGGGTAAGGATTCTGCGCACCGACACCACCCTTAACCACCCCCAGAGGCTTGGCGGAATACTTCTGGAATTCCTCCTGGGTAATCAGCCCCTGCTCCAGCATCAATTCCAGCACGGTATTGCGCCTTTGCAGTGCTCTCTCGGGATTGCGCCAGGGGTTGTAGTAAGACGCACCTTTCGCCAGCCCCACCAACAGCGCTACCTGATGGGGCTCCAAGGTATCCAGGGGCTGCTGGAAATAGAATTCAGAGGCCAACCCAAAGCCATAAATACCTCTGGCACCCTGCTGACCCAACCACACTTCGTTGATGTATTCCTGCAGGATATAGCGCTTGTCGTAGTGCATCTCCATCAGGATGGCCATCAGGGCCTCGTTGAATTTACGCCTCAGGCTGGGCTTATGGTCAAAAAAGATATTTTTGACCAACTGCTGGGTAATTGTGGAGCCACCCTGTACCAATCGTCCGGCTTTTGCGTTTGCCACCATGGCCCGGGCAATACCGCGAGGGGAAACACCAAAGTGATTGAGGAAGTCCTGGTCCTCAACAGCAATCAGGGTATTGGCTACCAAGGGAGGAATATCATCGAAACGCACTGGATTGCGGTCATCGCCTCCCCCCAGTAGAGAGCCGATATTAGCTGCGTCCAGGCGAAACTCTGCCAGGCTTCGGCCATTGTCATCACGCAGGCCGCTGATTTGATCATTGCGCAGACGGAAGGAGACCACTGCAGCAGGCTGGCGGCCATTGGCATGGATAAAGTCCCGGCGCCAGACCTTGTAATTCATTCCGTCCTGAACCCAGGAACCAGGCTCACTCAGAGTGCCCTGCTTGCGGTAATTCAAGGCAGCAAATTCGGACTCCAACTCATCCGGATGCATTGCCATACCCTCGCGCAGCACCAGCGGGCGAGCATAGACTCGGGCGGGGAGTTGGTATTGACGGCTATCCAGTCGCTCGCGCAGCTGCACATCCAGGTAAGCCATATACGCTGCCAGCGCCAGGGAGCCCACCAGGGCTAAAAGCACTAGCAGCTTGAGCCAGCGATATCGTCGTTTGGGCTTTGACGCTCTGACGCGCCGGCGTTTCGTTGATGCCATATGAGGATTCAGTCCCGCTGCCAACTCAGTACATCAAGCGACTCATGAGACCTAACCAGCCCCAATCGAAGAGTCGAAGGCAGGGTACCAGCAGGTGGCAGCTCCGCTGGTATCTTGCTGCCAGTGCCTTTCAACACTGGCGGGCCCACTCAATTAGCGGGCTAAAATCCAGGCTTGGCAGTATCTATCACCTGGAGGTTTACGTGAAGGTGCTATTTACACCTGTGCGAGGATTGACCGCAGCAACCGCCTATAAGTTCACCAAGATGTAACAAGCGCCTATGTGAGGGTTTGCTGTCGCCAGCCCTCCCCAATGCCTTGCACTTGGCAAAATCACGTCCATAATGCGGCGGAAATGTAGACAATAAGCCCGAATAGGAATGATATGCAGCAATACGATCTCTACGGCATAGGTGCCGCCCTACTCGATACAGAAATCGAAGTGTCGGACCAGGATTTGAGCAGCCTTGGCGTGGAAAAGGGAATCATGACCCTGGTAGATGATGCCCGTCAGCAACAGCTGGTAGACGACCTTCAAAACCATATGGTCACTGCCAAATTGGCTTGCGGTGGCTCCGGTGCCAATACAGTCATTGCTGCCAGCTATTTCGGTCTCCGCACCTTCTATTCGTGCAAAGTTGCCGCTGACGAGAATGGTGATTTCTACAGAAACAACCTTAACAGCGCCGGGGTCGACTACCCCGAAACACTGAAGCAAGCTGATGAGGGCACTACCGGCAAATGCCTGGTGCTTATCACCCCGGATGCCGAACGCAGTATGAACACCTATCTGGGAATGAGTGAACAGCTCTCAGTCGCTGAACTGGACAGCGATGCACTGTCCGCCTCCAAGTGGGCCTATATCGAAGGCTACTTGGTCTCCTCTGAAACGGGCCGTGCCGCAGCGATCAAGCTTCGCGAAGAAGCCGAAGCCCACGGAGTTAAAACCGCTCTCAGCCTGTCTGATCCGGCTATGGTTCAGTTCTTCGGCGAAGGGCTGCGGGAAATGATTGGCGGCGGTGTGGATATGCTGTTCTGCAACCGGGATGAGGCTCTGGGCTTTACCGGTACCGACTCTGTGGAGGGCGCCGTTGAAGCGCTGCGCGATTACTGCCGCAGTTTCGCGATTACCCTGGGCGCCGATGGCGCACTGCTATGGGACGGCAACGACGTTCACCGCATAGAGAGTCCCGAAGTCCGCGCCATCGATACTAACGGCGCAGGCGATATGTTTGCCGGTGCTTTCCTCTACGGTATCAACCGCGAAATGAGTTTTACCGAAGCCGGCGAACTCGCTTGCCGCGCTGCCGCCCAGGTGGTGAGCCAATACGGCCCGCGACTAGAGGCCGAGCAGCACTCCGAATTACTCGCACCGGTTGTTTAATAGTAATTGCCTAGTAGCAGTTATCTATAGACACATGATTTCCAGGGGCCCCTAAGGCTTGGGCCCTCTGGAATGGTGGAGCATCCCCGGGTAGCTATCCAGCTCCGGTAGCCCCGTCGCTGCGGAAATACCGAACCCCTGGGCATAGTCCACCCCCATCTGGCTCAATTTTTCCATTAACTCCGGGCTCTCTACATACTCGGCGATAGTGCTGATACCCATTCTCTTCGCCAAGTGATCAATAGTGCTCACCATTGCGCTATCAATTTCATCCTCGAGCATATTGCGCACAAAGCTTCCATCGATTTTAAGAAAATCTACCGGCAGCTGGCGCAGATAAGCCAGGGAGGAAACACCGCGACCAAAGTCATCCAGGGCAAAGCTGCAACCGGCGGCTCTCAGCTTGTGGATAAATATCAGGGCTCGTTCAAGATTATTGATGGCGCTGGTTTCTGTAATTTCAAATTGAACCCGCGAGGGCGTTACACCGGCATCGGACAAAGACTGCAGCACAAAATCAGCAAAGGTCTCATCCCCCAGGCTGATGCCGGAAATATTGACCGCATAATTAATTCCGCCCATCCCCAGGCGCTGCTCCTGGGCCATATAGTCAAAGACCCGGCGAATTACCCAACGGTCCACTTCCTCGATCAAGCCGTAGCGCTCTGCGGCTGGCAAAAACAGCCCCGGTGAAATCACTCCACCATCACGGCCGCGCATCCGCACCAGGATTTCATAGTGGTGGACATTGCGGTCCCCCTTTAGTGAAACCACTGGCTGTCGGTACAACATCAGGCGATCTTCCCGCAAAGCCGCGTGAATTTCCGCAACCCAAGTGGTCTCGCGACGCTTCTCCAATACCTTGCGGGAGTCGCCAAACAGCTTAACGCGATTTCTGCCCTGCTCCCGGGCACTGCAACAGGCATCATTGGCCGACGCCAGTAATTGGCTGGCATTGGGGGTAAAGTGATCGACTCCAACAACACCGATCGACACCGCGACCCGGTTGTCATTCCCCTCCCAGAAAAAACTGAAGTTCTGTACAGAGTCGCGCAGCCGAGCCACCACACGACCACCCTCTTCCAGGGTGCAGTCGCGCAGTAGTATCGCAAACTCATCACTGCCGACTCGGGCAAATAGATCGTCGCTGGAGAGGCAGCGCTTGATTAACTCCACCAACTGAACCAACAACTGGTCCCCGGCAACAAAGCCCAGGGTGTCGTTAATAACTTTGAATTGATAAACATCCAGGTAGAGTAATACATGGTGCTGGCGTTTATCGACACAGAGGCTGAGTTGGCTTTGCAGCTCACTCTCAAAGAATTGTCGGTTGGGCAGTCGGGTTAAGGCGTCGTGGCTACTCTGCCACATAAGGCGGGTGGAAACCCGGCGTGCGGCAGAGGTATCCCGCAGCACCAAAACATAATTTTTAAGCACCCCCATATCCCAAAGAGCCATTACCTGCACGGTCACTTCAAGTGGGACATGCTCTTCCCCAGGGCGCTCAATACAGGCATTAAACTCTCTGGTTCTGGGTACTTCACCCAGGTCACTGGATGCGGGTAGTATCGGCTCTATCGCATCGCCCCGGCTATTGCACAGGCGCAAACCTTCACTGAGTGGCTGGCCGGGCAGCAGTCCAACCAGGTCCCCAGTCATTTCGTTGACCAGGGGGTTGGTGTAAACCACCGTGCCCGCAGCATCGGTGACAATGACACCATCCGCAACTTCACCGAGAGCCGCCTCCGCCGCCTGTAAACTGATCTGCTCACAGGGGCGCAGCCCCTCTTCCAGCTGGGCGAGGGGGCCGAGGTAACTTGCCGCCTCTGGATTAAACAGCGTCACGGGAAAACTCACTCAAAACACAACAGAGCAAAGCGCAAACCTTTCCCAGTAGCGGGGAGGTGCCTTGCGACATGCCATAACCGAAAAAGGTTACCGACATCATCGCCCACGATCGCCGATTTTATTCAATTATCCAGCCTCCCAGCCGAGTTTTTTCTGCAAATGTATAAATTGCACATTCACAGATTGCTGCGCAAGAAATTTTTTAATTTCTCGTCTTCAAATACTCTCTGCAAGGTTGCGCTAAGCAGTCCATTCACACGACTTTGGACTTCTTCACGACTGGGCTTAACCAGGTTCCGATCTTTGCCGGAAGCGCTGTAAGTGCCGAAATAAGTGCGAGGACCAATTTTCACTTCCAGGTGAATTTCAGCAGCGGTGTCAATCTCAGTGGTATAAACCGTATTTGGACTGTTGTAGGTGAGTTTTACCAATTTTGCGATCACCTGAACTTCCGGCGCGGTATCGGTAATTCGAAATGACCAATTTGAAAAACCCTCACGCAATCCCGCTGCAATAGCCTCACCAGCGTCATTGCCAATACTTACCTGAGCAGTATCCGCATAAACACCTCCCAATGATCCCAAGCCGCCAGAGGGCAGTTCATTAACTCCCATCACACTCATACTAAAGCCTTCGCCTATCGCTTCAGGAGCAACCTGAACCTGAGGCTGCAGCCAAATTTGCAGCGGGCTGTGAGCACAAGCGCTGAGTAGCAGCGCACCGGCAAAAACCAATAACTTCTTCATGTTTAATTCCCCCTCACTTCAAAAAAACTGCCAATTCAGCCATGGTGATGGTGGTGGTGCTCACCCTCATCACTCATCCGAACTATTGGCACAAGAATATCTACACTGCTGCCATCGGCAAAAAGCAGTCGCAACGGCAACTCTTCCCCCGCCTGCAAGCGCAGACCTTTAATCATTAAGTGAACTCCACCGGGAGCCATATCTACACTTGCCCCGGCGGCTATCGTCAGCTGATCCAGCGGGCGCATCCGGTTTATTCCGTTCTCCGATATTGTGGTATGCAGGTCTGCCGAAGCCTGCTCAACACCCGGCAACTCCACACCTGTGAGTACCTGACTCGAATCACCAGTGTTGTGCAGCGACACAAAGGCAGCGCTCATCGAAGGCCCGGGAGGTGTTTCCCGGGCATACCCCTCTGCCGTAATTCCTATGGAATAGGCGCCTTTAGACACAAGAAGTGCGGTGATTAAGAAGGCAAATGCCAATACTTTTTTCATGGTGCCCCTCCGCTGGGCTTAATCAGAATCAGTTTCGCCGGATTCCCGACTTTAATATCTCCACGTACCCGATACCCGGGCACAGCCTCCCGCAGTTGCTGATAAACCCAACGGCCCTCAGCATCACTGCGCGCTACGATAATGACGCGCAGCTGCTCGCTGCGAATCCTGCCCGCTACTCGCTGCAACTGTTCCACCAGCCCGGCAGACCTTGCTGCAAGTTCACCGGCTGGCAGATCTATCACCTCCCCTTGCGGTAAATCGAGCTGCGCTCTCCCCCGCTCGCGGACCAACTGTGTACGCACTTCAGCCACCAGCGGATTGGCCGGGGCCAACATCTCGGCCCGTTTCAACAGGGTATTCACCTCCCCAAAATCCCTGCGACGCAGGGCGTCCCGCGCCCGCTCAACATAGGTGACCACAATGGTTTGAATACCAGTTTCTGCCTTGCTGTTATCCGGTTGCAGTTGCAATACACGCAGGTAATAGTCGTAGGCACTGGCGCCGGCAGGCTGGGTTAGATGCCCTTTGCGTAGCGCCTGTTCCGCAAGACTCAAAAAAAAGGAAATATTGTTGCGCCGAACCTGGTCTTGGGATGGCGTCTTTTTAGGGGCGGGAGGAGGGACAACCGTTTTAGGTGCGGGCTTATTGGATGAGCAGGCCCCCAGGCAAAATGCCAGTAGCAGTAAAACCCCAAGGCTGTGAAGGCGTTCAAATGACGGCAAAACAATCCCCTATTGTTGTTTTTTTGTACCACTGGCGTCGCTATACTGCTGCGGCGACTGAACCCCCGTCTGGTGCAGCAGTCTGAACTATGCGCCCGACTATAATGAATTTTTTCATCTATGGCTGTGATGACCAAAAGTTTCCGAAAAAATTTCCTCGTTCTGCTGACAATCCTGCTGGCCATAACCAGCATTGGAGCTACAGCGCAGAATTCCGATAACCCTTTTGCCTCGCTGAGCAGCGCCCAGGAAAACACTTTCCTGCCGGTCGATGAAGCTTATCAGCAGGACCTGCTCTTTGATGCCAACGGCCTCAGCGCACTCTTCCAGATTGCCCCAGAGTACTACCTCTATCGCGAAAAACTGGCGCTGTACAGGGTCGATAATGGTGAAAAAACTCCCATCCCCCTGAACCTGCCAACCGGTGAAGTTATTTGGGACGACTATTTCGAGAAAGAGACTGAGGTCTACCGAGGCCAGCTCGAATTTGCCCTGGACATCCCTGAAACCAGCGGTTCTACCCAACTGGAGCTCCACTATCAAGGCTGCGCAGATGCCGGCCTTTGCTATCCACCTCAGACCCGTTACTACAGTGTGGATTTTGCCAGTCAGGATATAGAACCGCAGGACAGCGCCTTAATTACAGGCGCGCCCACTCCGCCAGCGAGTGCTGGCGGTTCCGCCGGCAGTAGCAATGTCACCTTATCACTGGCGCTGCTTCTCGCATTTGCCGGTGGCCTGATCCTGAACCTGATGCCCTGTGTCTTCCCAGTACTGTCGATTAAATTACTGGCAGTGAGCCAGGCAGCACAAAATGCAAGCCAAAGGCACCACCACGGCTGGGCTTATACACTGGGCGTAGTTCTGAGCTTTGTGGCTATCGCCGCTGTGATGCTCGCCCTTCGCGCCGGCGGAGAGGCTGTCGGCTGGGGCTTCCAGCTTCAATCCCCCTGGTTGGTGGCAGCACTCGCCTACCTGTTTTTTATCATGGGGTTGAGCCTGTCTGGAATGACCGAACTCGGCAGTAACCTAATGGGTATTGGCGGCAACCTGAATAAACGTCAGGGGTTGTCGGGCTCTGTGGCATCCGGCGCGCTGGCAACCCTGGTGGCCAGCCCCTGCACTGCGCCGCTGATGGGCTCCGCACTGGGGTTTGCTGTTACGCAGCCCGCACTAATTGCGCTAAGTGTTTTTGCCGCCCTTGGCGCCGGTATGGCGGCCCCCTTCCTGTTGTTGACCTATATCCCCGCTCTAGCCGAAAAGCTGCCCAAACCCGGCCCCTGGATGGATCGCCTAAAGCAGCTGTTGGCATTTCCGATGTATCTCACTGCGGTATGGCTACTATGGGTTCTGGGCCGACAAGCCGGGGGGGATGGAGTTGCCCTGGTACTGGCTGGTGCCGTAGCCATTGCATTTGCCCTGTGGCTTTGGCCGCGTCCGCAATGGCACTGGCTGCGCGGTTCCCTGGCCCTGGCCTCCCTGGCCTTGGCAGTTTTTCTACTTCCGCAACTGAAAACCATCAATCAGTCTGAACAATTGTCCAGCAGCGATTACTGGGAGCCCTATTCGGCAGAGAGACTGGAGACTGCACGCAGTGAGGGGCGTGCAGTTCTGGCCAATATGACGGCGGCCTGGTGCATCACCTGCCTGATGAATGAGAAAGCTGTGCTGTCGAGCACCGAGGTCAGTGATGCTTTGGAGCGCCTCAACGTGGTCGCGCTGAAAGGCGATTGGACCAACCAGGATCCGCGAATCAGCGAATTATTGGCCAAATACGGGCGTACCAGTGTGCCGCTGTATCTCCTCTATCCCGCCGATGGGGGCGACGCAAAAATACTGCCGCAAATATTGTCTCAAGATGATTTACTACAGGAATTGGAGAACGCTGTGGGCTCCCCTTTGAGCACTGGGGTGACTCAGTAGAGTTTTTGGCGCCTTTGTAGCCAATAACCCAAGGTAAACAGGCCACAGCCCGGATATTTTGAACTAATTTTTTGCCCAATATCGCCGAACTGCTGCTAACTTCGATAAACTCCGAGTCTGGCATGGACAGGGAGTCACTTTTGCGGCAGACTCGGTTAATGAGTTCGGGCAGCTAGGCCGAAATTTCGAGTTTGCCCGCAAGATAGCCAATTTTAACCCACTTTATATGGGTTTTCGGCAACTTTCTTCAGGGCGAATTATGGCTAAACTTCTTCTCCTTCACGGCCCCAACCTAAATCTTTTAGGCAGTCGCGAACCGCACATCTACGGGTCTACCACCCTGGCGGATATCAATGAAGCCGCCGAGCGCCAGTGCGACGCCGCCGGCCACGAACTGGAAGCCCTGCAGAGCAATAGTGAATCAGCCCTGCTCGAACGAATCCACCTGGCGGCGACCAGTGGGGTCGACTTTATCGTGATCAATCCCGCTGCGTTCACCCATACCAGTGTCGCCTTGCGCGACGCCCTGGCAGCCGTTGCCATCCCGTTTATTGAGCTTCACCTGTCCAATCCCCATGCCAGGGAAGCTTTCCGACACCATTCCTATCTTTCTGACCTTGCCTGCGGCGTAATCTGTGGCTTTGGCGCCAACAGCTACACCCTGGCCTTACAGGCAGCCATCCACCAATTGGATGCCACACCTGCACAACAATGAATCAAACTGCGAGTAAATAACTATGGATATCCGCAAAATTAAAAAATTGATTGAGCTGCTCGAAGAATCGGATATCGGCGAGCTGGAAATCAAAGAAGGCGAAGAGTCCGTGCGCATCAGTCGCGGCGTCAGCAGCGCAGCCCAACCCGTTGCACCGATTTACAGCGCGCCTCCCGCACCGGTTGCCGCCCCCGCTGCTCCGGCGCCCAGCGCTCCTGCTGCCCCAGCTGAAAAAGAGTCCAAGCCGGCTATCAGCGGACACGCGGTAAAATCCCCGATGGTAGGCACCTATTACGCTGCCCCCAGCCCTGGCGCCGAGGCCTTCGTGAAAGTGGGCCAGCAGGTCAAAGTTGGCGATGTTGTGTGCATCGTCGAAGCGATGAAAATGATGAACCAGATCGAAGCCGACAAGGCCGGTACCATTGAGTCGATCCTGCTGGAGGACGGCCAACCGGTTGAGTTTGACCAGCCCCTCGTGACCATCGTCTGAGTGGGGTAAGTCACAATGTTCGACAAAATCCTAATCGCCAACCGCGGCGAAATCGCATTGCGGATTTTGCGCGCCTGTAAAGAGATGGGCATCGCCACTGTGGCGGTGCACTCTTTGGTAGACCGCAATCTCAAGCATGTACGCCTGGCCGACGAATCTGTATGTATCGGCCCCAACCCATCCCCGCAGAGCTACCTAAATGTGCCGGCCCTGATCTCCGCCATGGAAATCACCGACGCAGTAGCCGTGCACCCCGGCTATGGCTTTCTCGCAGAGAACGCGGACTTCGCCGAACAGGTGCAAAAGAGCGGCTTTACCTTTATTGGCCCTGATCCGGATGTAATCCGCCTGATGGGTGACAAGGTGTCTGCAATTGCCGCCATGAAAAAGGCTGGCGTTCCCACCGTTCCAGGCTCTGACGGCCCGCTGCCCGATAATAGCGAGCGCTGCATGGAGATCGGCCGCAGCATCGGTTATCCGGTCATCATTAAAGCTGCCGCCGGTGGCGGTGGTCGCGGCATGCGCGTGGTGGAAAAGGAAGAGGAGCTGGTGAACGCGATTGCCGTGACCAAGTCCGAAGCCCAAGCGGCCTTCGGTGACGGCACCGTCTACATGGAAAAATTCCTGCAGAATCCCCGCCATGTTGAGATCCAGGTAATGGCCGATGGCCAGGGCAACGCCATCCATCTGGGCGATCGCGACTGCTCCCTGCAGCGCCGCCATCAAAAAGTTTTGGAAGAAGCCCCAGCTCCGGGTATTCCCGATGAGGTGCGCGAGCAGGTACATGAGTCCTGTGTACAAGCCTGTATCGATATCGGCTATCGCGGCGCGGGTACTTTTGAATTCCTGTATGAAAATGAGCGCTTCTACTTTATCGAAATGAACACCCGTATCCAGGTGGAGCACCCCGTTACCGAAATGGTAACCGGTGTCGACCTGATCAAAGAGCAGATTCGGGTTTGTGCCGGTGAGAAGCTATCCCTGAAGCAGGAAGATATCGTAATCAAAGGTCACGCCTTTGAATGCCGTATCAATGCCGAAGATCCGCAGACCTTCTTCCCCAGCCCCGGCAAGGTAAACAACTTCCATATGCCTGGCGGCCTGGGTGTGCGGGTCGACTCCCATCTCTACTCCGGATACTCGGTACCCCCCAACTACGATTCCATGATCGCCAAGCTAATCACCCATGCGGAAGATCGCGAAACCGCGTTGGCGCGTATGCGTGTGGCCCTGTCGGAACTGGTAGTGGACGGCATCAAAACCAATATTCCCCTACAGGAAGAGTTGGTACGAGATGAAAACTTTGCCAAGGGTGGGGTCAATATCCACTACCTGGAGAAGAAGTTAGGTCTTTAAGCGCTCGCCAGCCGGGGCAAAGTTAGCGAGAATTGCGGCAAACATTACGACACTGAACCTTGCCAAGGATGGCGTGGCAACCGTCGTTATCTGGTGCGGCCCAGCCGCAACAATGCCGTAAATATCGCTATAACAATTCCGGAATAATTATGCCCTGGCTACAACTCCGCGTGGACACCGACCGTGATCACGCGGAAAAAATCGAAGACGCACTGCTTTTTGCCGGTGCCGTATCTGTCACCCTGCAAGACAACGCTGACCAACCGATCCTTGAGCCCGGACTCGGAGAGGTGCCCCTATGGGAGCAAACACGGGTCACCGGGTTGTTCGATGCGGAAGTCGACACCGCGGTTACCGAGGCAAAAGCAGCGTCCTTCCTATGCGAATTGTTGCCCAATGCCCGCTGGGAGCAACTTGAGGACAAGGATTGGGAGCGGGAGTGGATGACCCACTACAAACCCATCCAGTGCGGCCCCAATTTGTGGATCTGCCCCAGCTGGTGTGAGCCACCACAACCGGACGCCGTGAACCTGCTGCTCGATCCGGGCCTAGCCTTCGGCACTGGCACGCACCCAACTACTTTCCTATGTCTGCAATGGTTAGCACAGCAGGAGCTTGCAGGTAAGAGTGCCATCGACTTCGGTTGCGGCTCGGGTATTCTGGGGATTAGCGCACTTCTACTGGGAGCAGAGCGAGTTCTCGGCACCGATATCGATCCCCAGGCATTGCTCGCCAGCCGCGACAATGCCCAGCGCAACGACATAGACCCCGAGCGCTTCCCGGTCTACCTGCCAGAACAAATGCCGAGCGAAGCCGCCGATGTCATGTTGGCCAATATCCTCGCCGGTCCCCTGGTAGAACTCGCCCCTCAATTGATACAACTCACTCAATTGGGCGGAAAAATCTGCCTGTCCGGCATCCTCAGTTCCCAGGCAGAGCAGGTGAAAAATGCTTACAGCGAATGGATTGAGTTCGATTCTGACGGCGAACACGAGGGATGGGTCAGACTGACGGGCAAGCGGGTGCGCTAAATGCGCTCCCGAGCACTACGCGGGACCCCTTTGGGCTGATAAACTTGGCTGCTAAATAAACTGCGCTCTAGTCGAATGTCTCAACTGGTAACCCGCTGCCCTCATTGCAGCACATCATTTCATATTAATGACCAGCAACTGCGCGCTGCCCGCGGCGCCGTTCGCTGTGGGTCTTGCCTGCAGGTGTTTCGCGCAGACGAAAATATCGTTTTCTCAGAAAGTGATAGCGAGAGCCGCAATGATTTGGAGGCTTTGCTAGAAGACGATGACTTCCTGATCCACGACGATATCGAGCTCGACGAGGACGAACCCGCCACCCCGCCATCTCCACCAGCTGTAGATCAAACTGCCGGTCGGGAGAGTGCAACCAATGAGGGGGCACCTGACAGCGCGCCCAAATCTGAACCAAAAGAATATAGTGCAGCAGCGCAGGAATTAATTGGTGACGCCTTTGGCGACCATGAGTGGCAGGAGCTGGAAACATCTCGCACCGAAGAGGAAGCGGAACCCGAAGAGGACCTGGATAAAATCCTCAAGCCGGACTGGGAAGAACTTCCTGATTTTGATTCTGACCCTTCGCCCGAGTACAACGGCCAACCTGAAGTACCGGAGTTTGAAAATTCTAGCTCCCTCGCTGAGGAACCGTCCTGGGACAACAATGAGCCTGCAGTATCAACCGAGTCTGTAGATACACCTCCCCCCACTGAGGAAAGCCGCCAGGAGCCTTACTTCGGTGGCGAATCTACCACTGCTGAAGAGCCGCAGCGGGAGCAATTGATCTCAGCCATCCAGCCCGCGCCTGTGGAGATGTCGTGGGGAGTCCCCAAAAAGAAACGCACAGCCTCTCCCTGGCTGTGGCGTGCATTGATTCCCCTATCGATCCTCGGCATAGTGATTCAGGTTGCATACTTCCAGTTCGATAGCCTCAGCCGCAAACAGCCCTGGCGCGACTTCTATGCTGCCGCCTGCCCACTATTCGGCTGCACCTTACTCCAACTAAAAGATACCCGGGCGATCCAGGCCACAAACTTAATGGTGCGCACCCACCCGCAGCTGCAGGGCGCCCTGGTAGTGGATGCAGTGCTGCTAAATACTGCCCCCTACGCGCAACCCTTCCCCAACCTGTTACTGAACTTCAGCGACCTGAAGGACAAGGCTGTGGCCAGTCGCCGGTTTACCCCGGACGAGTACCTACAGGGGGAGTTGGCCGGACGCAAACTAATGCCCCAGAACAGCCCCATTCATATCGCTATTGAGGTGGTTGACCCCGGTGCAGAAGCGGTAAACTACGAGCTGAACATCACTCACTGAGCGCACACAAGCACCCCGGCTGAGTTTTTAGCAAAGGGGACTTGGCGCCATAAACAACCAAACCTGCGCATTCAGCAGGCTAAATGAACAGTGATCGATCAAATTGCCCGCTTTTTCGCTTTGCCATTAACGGGCCAGCCGCTATCATAGGCGGCTGTTTTGCCGGGGCACAGATTGCCCTTCCTACAGCCCAAATGGAGCTACCGTGTCTACTGCCATTGGCCCCTATATTATCGACAACCCGGTAATTCTGGCGCCCATGGCCGGTGTCACCGACCGCCCCTTCCGCCAGTTGTGCCGAGAACTCGGCGCCGGATTGGTGGTTTCGGAGATGGTGACCTCGGACACTCGCCTGTGGAACAGCCGCAAGTCCCGCTTGCGCCTGGATCACGGTGGCGAAGCGGCGCCCATATCGGTGCAGATCGCCGGCGGTGATCCTGAGATGATGGCGGAAGCCGCTCGGGAGAATGCTCGTCGCGGTGCGCAAATCATCGATATTAATATGGGTTGCCCGGCAAAAAAGGTGTGTAAGAAAGCAGCGGGCTCCGCCCTGCTGCGGGATGAAAAGCTGGTAGCGGATATTCTTCAAGCCGTGGTCCAGTCTGTTTCCGTCCCGGTGACGCTGAAGATCCGCACCGGCTGGTGCCCGGATTCCCGCAATGGCGTCACTGTAGCCAAAATGGCCGAGGATTCCGGGATCGCTGCACTGGCGGTTCACGGTCGCACTCGCGCCTGTGGCTACCACGGACAGGCTGAATTCGATACCATTGCCGAAATTGTATCCAGGGTAAAAATCCCGGTTTTTGCCAATGGCGACATCTGCAGTGCTGAGAGAGCCCGAGAGGTGCTCGATTACACTGGCGCATCGGCGGTCATGATTGGCCGTGCAGCACAGGGACGACCATGGATTTTTCGGGAAATAGCCCACTATCTCGCCACTGGCGAGCGGCTACCCGAACCGACATTGGATGAAGTCAGGAATATTTTGCTCGCCCATTTGGGCGAACTACACCGATTCTACGGTGAAGTGATGGGGGTCCGTATCGCTCGCAAACATGTGGGCTGGTACTTGAAGACGCTCGCGGATAGCGAGTCCTTCCGCAAGACCTTTTTCCAAATAGAGAGTGCAGAAGTACAACATGCCAGCGTTCACGAGTGGTTTGAACGCCGAATAACGAGAGGGGCACAAGCGGCATGAACAACGAAGTATTAATTCCGGATACTGGCAATGAAGAAGTATCCTCCAGGGGACAGACTCAACTGGCACAGCCACAGCAGCAGTCCCTGCGCGATGCCGTCGAGCACGCAATGGAGAACTACTTCCGCCACCTGGATGGCCAGATGGTAACCGATGTCTACGACATGGTGCTGTCGGAGATCGAAGCGCCCATGCTCGAAGTGGTGATGAAATACACCCGTCACAACCAGACCCGCGCCGCGCAATTACTAGGTCTCAACCGTGGCACCCTGCGCAAGAAGCTGAAGCGCTACGGCCTGCTGTAAGCTTCCCACCGAGCGAAATTTTGAAGGGGGATGAGGTAACTCATCCCCCTTCGCTATTTTCCCGGCAGCGTTTTTGTTGCCACAGTGGACAACCGCTAAAACCCTTTAAACATCCTTTTCGAAAACCAGTTGGATCAAGTGCAATGACAGACAAGGTTTCCATCCGCCGCGCTCTAATTAGTGTCTCTGACAAGAGTGGCATTGTAGAGTTCGCTCAACAGCTCTCCGCAATGGGGGTTGAGATTCTTTCCACCGGCGGAACCCACCGCCAGCTCAAGGAAGCGGGTATTCCCGTGGTAGAAGTTTCCGACTACACCGGCTTCCCCGAAATGATGGACGGCCGTGTCAAAACTCTGCACCCGAAAGTACACGGTGGCATTCTCGGGCGCCGTGGTACCGATGATGCCATCATGGGCGAGCACGGTATCACCCCGATCGATATGGTGGTGGTTAACCTTTACCCCTTCGCTCAAACCGTTGCCAAGCCCTACTGTTCCCTCGAAGACGCTATCGAGAACATCGATATCGGCGGCCCTACCATGGTTCGCGCTGCCGCCAAGAACCACAAAGATGTCACTATCGTGGTCAATGCCAGCGATTACGGCAATATCATCGAGGAGATGAAAGCTAACGATGGTGCCCTGAGCCACACCAGCCGCTTTGATCTGGCGGTAAAAGCCTTCGAGCACACTGCGGGCTACGACGGCGCTATTGCCAATTACCTGGGCGCCATTAAAGGCGAAGAAAAGCAGCTGTTCCCGCGCACCTACAACAGCCAATTTATCAAGAAACTGGACCTGCGCTACGGTGAGAACCCGCACCAGAAATCCGCTTTCTATACCGAAGCCAACCCAGCTGAGGCCAGTATTTCCACTGCCACCCAGCTGCAGGGCAAAGAGCTGTCCTACAACAATATCGCCGATACCGATGCCGCGCTGGAGTGCGTTAAGTCCTTCGAGCAACCCGCTTGCGTGATCGTTAAACACGCCAATCCCTGTGGTGTGGCAATTGCTGAAGATATTCATAAGGCCTACGACCTGGCTTTCGCTACCGACAGCGAATCCGCCTTTGGCGGTATCATCGCCTTCAACCGGGAACTCGATGGCGCCACTGCCCGCGCTATCGTCGAGCGACAGTTTGTTGAAGTCATCATCGCACCGTCAGTCTCCGAAGAGGCCAAACAGGCCGTTGCCGAGAAGAAGAACCTGCGCCTGCTGGTATGCGGCCAGTGGAGCAGCGAGCGCACCCCGGCACTGGACTACAAGCGCGTTAATGGCGGCCTGCTGGTTCAGGACCGCGACGACGGCCTGATCACCGCTGCCGACCTGAAAGTGGTCTCCAAGCGCCAGCCCACTGAAGAGGAAATCCGCGATCTGCTGTTTACCTGGAAAGTGGCCAAGTTCGTAAAATCCAATGCCATCGTATACGGCAAAGAGGGTCGCACTGTGGGTGTGGGCGCAGGCCAGATGAGCCGCGTAAACTCCGCGCGTATCGCCGCGATCAAGGCCGAGCACGCCGGCCTCGCCGTTGCAGGATCCGTTATGGCTTCCGATGCCTTCTTCCCCTTCCGCGACGGCATCGATAATGCTGCCGCTGTGGGAATCCAGGCGGTCATCCAGCCCGGCGGCTCCATGCGCGATGAAGAAGTGATCGCCGCAGCGGACGAGCACAATATGGCCATGGTATTTACCGGTATGCGCCACTTCCGCCACTAAGATCGTGCGCCCGCAAATGCTTACTGTTGCGGGCTATGATCAACGGGCTGGGAAGTATCGATGCTTCCCAGCCCGCACAAATCATTTGAATCCAGGGGCGAGACTCAGGCCCCAGAATCAATTCCACGTTAAACTAGCACACCTATAACCTGTGCAATGGACCGGATCGGTCGACTTAGGGGGATTTAAGAATGAACGTATTGGTTATCGGATCAGGTGGCCGCGAGCACGCCCTGGCGTGGAAAGCAGCGCAAAACCCAAATGTCGGCACCGTTTATGTTGCCCCAGGCAACGCCGGCACTGCCCGCGAACCCAAGCTGGAAAATATCGCAATCGGTGTGGATAACTTCGCCGCCCTGGCAGATTTCGCCGAGGAAAACGGCGTAGAGCTAACGATTGTCGGCCCGGAAGCACCGCTGGTAGAAGGTGTTGTCGATTTCTTTAATGCCCGTGGCCTCGCCATTTTTGGCCCCAGCAAAGGCGCCTCCCAACTGGAAGGCTCCAAAGCCTTTACTAAAGACTTCCTCGAGCGCCACAAGATCCCCACCGCTGCCTACCGCAATTTCACCGAAGTGGAGCCGGCGGTTGCCTACATTCGCGAGCGCGGTGCGCCCATCGTAGTTAAAGCTGACGGCTTGGCTGCGGGCAAGGGTGTAATCGTTGCCGAAACCGAAGAGCAGGCTGAGCTCGCCGTACGCGATATGCTGTCTGGAAACGCCTTTGGTGAAGCCGGCTGCCGCGTGGTTATCGAGGAGTTTCTCCAGGGTGAGGAAGCGAGCTTTATCGTGATGGTGGATGGTGAAAACATCCTGCCGATGGCCACCAGCCAGGATCACAAGCGCGTTGGCGATGGCGATACCGGCCCCAATACTGGCGGTATGGGTGCCTATTCCCCGGCACCGGTAGTGACCGACACCATTTACCAGCGCATCATGCAAGAGGTAATCGAACCCACCGTTAAAGGTCTCGCTTCTGAGGGTACGCCCTATACCGGTTTCCTTTACGCCGGTCTGATGATCGACAGCGACGGTACTCCGAAGGTTATCGAGTACAACTGCCGCTTTGGCGATCCGGAAACCCAGCCAATTATGATTCGCCTGAAGTCGGACCTGGTCGACCTGTGCATGGCCGCTCTGGACAAGAAGCTGGACACTGTCACTGCTGAGTGGGACCCCCGCCCAGCCCTGGGTGTGGTACTTGCCGCACACGGTTATCCCGGCAGCTACCGCAAGGGCGACGCCATCAGCGGCCTGGACAAAGCAGACAGTGACAACGCCAAGGTCTTCCACGCCGGTACCGCACTGGATGGTGAGCGCGTAGTCACCAATGGTGGCCGGGTGCTGTGCGCTACAGCATTAGGGGATACCGTCGCTGAAGCTCAGGAAAATGCCTATGAATCAGCTCGGGCTATCTACTGGGACGGCGTGTTCTTCCGGAAAGATATCGGCTACCGCGCTGTCCAAAGAGAAAAGGTTTCTGCAGAGCAGCAGGACTAACAGCTGGCATCGGCGGCCGCTCATCAGCGGTCGCCTCCCACAGGGAGCAGAATACTATGAGTAAACGCAGCCTCAGCGGACTCGATCGCCTGTTAATTCAAGCGGATCGGGCTCTGCGCACCCTGAGTCCCGGCGAACCCTGCCACGGCCGGGCATCCCCGGCGAAGGGTGAAGCCGAGACAGACCTCACCGACAGCGAACGCAAACATGCCGCTGGCCTTATGCGGGTCAACCATAGCGGTGAAGTCTGCGCCCAGGCGCTCTACCAGGGCCAGGCCCTGACCGCCAAGCTGCCCGAGGTGCGGGGGGAAATGGAGCGCGCTGCCGATGAGGAGATCGACCATCTGGCCTGGTGTGAACAACGCTTGAAGGAATTGGACAGCCGCCCCAGCCTACTCAACCCGCTGTGGTATGGCATGTCCTTTGGGCTCGGCGCCGCCGCCGGGAAAATCAGCGACCGAATCAGCCTCGGTTTTGTGGCCGCTACGGAAGACCAGGTGTGTAAACATCTTGAGAGCCACCTCGAAAAGCTTCCCGCCGACGACAAGAGAAGCCGTGCCGTAGTGGAACAGATGTTAATTGACGAAGACGAACACGCCCACGCCGCACTGGCCGCCGGTGGTGCCCGCTTCCCCGCTCCGGTAAAAGGAGTGATGTCTCTGGTATCCAAAGTAATGACTTCAGCCAGTTATAAAATCTGACCGTTACTCTTCACTCACTAAAACGACTTGGATTTTAGGGAGGTTACGCCCAGTATCCTCCCTTTCCTCCCGGCTAATTTCCTTTCAAGCTTCTTCAACGCTGTAGCTGTGCACAATCTCGACGCCCGCATTGCGCAACATGATGGAGCCTGAGCAGTATTTCTCTGCGGAGAGTTCCACTGCACGGGCAACATGGGATTCCTTCAATCCACGACCGCGCACTACAAACTTCATTTCAATTCGCTCAAACGGCGATGGGGTTGTATCCGGGCGCACACCTTCCAGTTCACAATGACAGGAAATAATGTCTTGTCTCGCCTTCTGTAAAATACTCACCACATCGTAAGCCGCGCAGCCACCGACGCCCAGCAAAATCATTTCCATCGGGCGCACACCATTATTTGTGCGGCCGCCTTCCATCACTACCGAATTACCACTGCCGGCTTCACCGACAAAGGTTAAATCATTTACCCAGGTTACTTTCCCCTGCATCACTCCACTCCCATTAAAACTTCAGCGGCGAAGCTTAGCATATTGGCGAAGTCTATCCCGGCACCTGTATGTTTCCGGTATAGTGTCTGGTACGCCTCCGCGCGAAAGCCGAATGACGCATGATCAAATGCTTTTTCTATGAACGCATCGTGGTTTATGAAGTCCAAGCGACCCAGTGCCATAGTGTCACAGGTCACACTGCGGAACTTTGCCGCGGTCAGCCCCTGTTGGGGATTTTGTTTTCGCGCGATAATTCAATAGTGCTCAGCTGCTAAAGCCGGGATAGAGCACAAGACAAAAAATGAGGAATAAATCCGTGACGGTTGCTATCGAAGACCCCATGACTATCGGCAATATTGAAGACTTTCTGGCCCACTGCCACCGGCGTCGCTACCCGGCCAAGAGCACAATTATCTATGCTGGCGACCGCTGTGAATCCCTTTATTTCATTATGCGCGGTTCCGTTACTGTTCTGATTGAGGACGATGAAGGCCGCGAAATGATCGTTGCCTACCTCAACGACGGGGACTTTTTCGGTGAGATGGGCCTGTTCGATCAGGACACCCGCAGTGCCTGGGTCCGCACCAAAACCGAGTGTGAGGTGGCAGAAATCTCCTACACCAAGTTCCAAGAACTCACTCGCCAGCACCCAGAGTTTCTTTTTGCCCTGGCCACCCAAATGGCAGGCCGCCTGCGCAACACCACGCGCAAAGTTGGTGATCTCGCCTTCCTAGATGTCACCGGGCGTGTTGCTCGCACCCTGCTCGACCTCTGCAATGAGCCGGATGCAATGACTCACCCCGAGGGCATGCAAATAAAAATCACCCGCCAGGAAATTGGCCGTATCGTCGGCTGCTCCCGGGAAATGGTGGGCCGCGTATTAAAAACCCTGGAAGAACAGGGCCTGGTTTCCGTTAAAGGTAAAACCATGGTGGTGTACGGTACCCGCTAGTAACCGAATAAATACACCGCATAAAAAAAGGGCGATTTTTATATCGCCCTTTTTTATTTCTACTACTGGAGTAAGCGGTCAGTTAAACATTTCCATCAGTTTCCTGCCCGGCTCCTCCTCCCGCATAAAGGCCTCTCCCACCAGGAAAGCATTGACGTTATGACCGCGCATCGCCGCAACATCATCTGTGGTATGAATACCACTTTCCGTGACCACAAGACGGTCTTTGGGGATCAAGTCCAGTAACTTAAAGGTATTTTCCAGCTGCACATCGAAAGTGTGCAGATTGCGATTATTGATGCCGATTAAGCGGTTAGGTAATGCCAGGGCCCTCTCCAACTCCTTGTGGTTGTGCACTTCCACCAAGACATCCAAACCCAACTCCAAAGCGAGCCCGTTGAGATCCGCCATCTGTGGATCTTCCAGGCAGGCTGCAATCAGCAAAATACAGTCGGCCCCAATCGCGCGAGCTTCATAGATTTGGTAGGGATCAACGGTAAAGTCCTTGCGCAGCACCGGTAGGCGTACGGCATCTCGGGCCTGCTGCAAGTAATTATCTGCGCCCTGAAAAAAGTCGACATCGGTTAGTACTGACAGACAAGCCGCGCCACCTTTTTCATAGCTGGTAGCAATTTCTGCAGGAAGGAAATCCTCGCGAATCACGCCTTTACTGGGAGAGGCTTTTTTAATTTCGGCAATTACTGCAGCCTCACCAGTGGAAATCTTGCGATCCACTGCATCGACAAAGCCTCTCGCCGGTTCCTGATCCCGGGCGCGAAGGCGAACTTCGTCGGTGGAGCACTCTGCCTTGCGCTCAGCAACCTCTTGCCACTTGCGCTCGACAATTGTTTTTAAAATGGTCGGTGTACTCACGATTGAATTTCCTCTGGGCGAAACGCACTGGTAAACGCGGCAAGATCGTTAATTTTCTCTCCGGCGAGACCGCTGTCGATAGCATCTTGTGCCATAGCGACACCTTGCTCTGCAGAGTGCGCAACGCCGCTGACATAAATTGCCAGGCCTGCGTTAAGCGCAATAATATCCGCGGCTTTTTGCCCCGCCTCAGTATTGCGCTTACCCAGCGCATCGCGAATCAGGGCCAGGGAGTCCTCGGAACCAGAAACACTAAGATCAGAGAGGTCACGGCGCTGCAAGCCAAAGTCTTCAGGCTTGAGGGTATATTCCTGCAAGGCACCATCCTTTAATTCCACAGCAAAGGTATCCGCAGCAATACTGGCTTCATCGAGCCCGTCTTCACTATGTAAAACCAGCACATGCTCTGAACCGAGCTTTTGCAAAACTTCAGCCAACAGGCGGCAGTAGCGCTTGTCATACACACCGATTACTTTGCGCTTTACTCCCGCCGGATTTGTCATCGGCCCGAGTAAATTGAAGATGGTACGCAGTCCCAGCGCCTTCCGCGATGGGCCAACGTGGCGCATCGCATTGTGAAAGCTGGGCGCAAACATAAAGCCAATACCGATAGTCTCTACGCAACGCGCCATCTGTGAAGGGCTCAATTCTAAAAATACGCCGGCGTGCTCAAGCAGGTCCGCAGAACCACTACTGGACGACACCGAGCGATTGCCATGCTTGGCTACCTTAGCTCCGGCAGCAGCTGCCACAAAGCTGCTCGCACTGGACACGTTAAACAGATTGGCGCCATCACCGCCGGTGCCGACAATATCAACCGTGTTTTCCAGATCGAGCTCAACCTTTATCGCCAGCTCACGCATGGTTTCCACAGCGCCGACAATTTCATCGACTGTCTCCCCGCGAATGCGCAGTGCGATAAGGAGTGCGCCTATCTGTGACTCCAGCGCTTCGCCACACATAATCTGGCTCACGGTTTCGCGCATTTCTTCACGAGTAAGGTGTTCGCCATCCACCAGTTTGGCAATGGCCTGTTGAATATTCATTTTTCCCCCTTTGCCCCGCTCTGCTTATTGATTCTGGCGGGGCCTGCCCGCCGCGCACTTGTTCTCCGGTCCTCAAGACTCGATAAAGTTTCTCAACATATCGTGACCGTGCATGGTGAGAATCGACTCAGGATGAAATTGCACCCCTTCTACCGCTAATTCCCGGTGCTTCACGCCCATGATCTCGTCAATTTCACCATCCTCTGTCTCAGTCCAGGCGGTGATCTCCAGGCATTCCGGTAAACTGCTTTTCTCCACTACCAGTGAGTGATAGCGAGTCGCCTCAAATGGGTTGGACAAACCGTGGAACACCCCCAAGTTGTTGTGCACTATAGGGGATGTTTTGCCGTGCATAACCTGCCGGGCACGAACTACCCTGCCACCGAAGACCTGTCCAATACTCTGGTGCCCCAGACAAATACCCAAAATAGGGATACTGCCGGCAAAGCGGCGAATGGTATCGAGAGAAATACCCGCCTCATTGGGGGTACAGGGACCCGGCGAAATCACAATTTTCTCTGGCGCCATTGCCTCGATTTCTTCCAGGGTAATTTCGTCGTTGCGTTTTACCACCACTTTTGCACCCAGCTCTTCCAGGTACTGCACTACATTCCAGGTAAAGGAGTCGTAGTTATCGATCATTAAAATCATTGTGCGGCCCCCTTAGCCTCTGGTTGATAAGTGGATTCTTCCATTCTTTTTTGCAGGTGTGCGAGAGAGGCCTGAGTCAATTTTGGGGAAATATTAACTTCGCTCATCTTGCTCGACCTTTACAGAGTCACCACTTTTGGCCAGCGCCATACCGGCGGCACGGAAAAGCGCACGGGCCTTATTCATCGTTTCATTCCACTCTGATTGCGGGTCGGAATCCGCTACCAACCCGGCCCCCGCCTGTACATACAGTTGGCCATTCTTGATAACCGCTGTACGAATGGCTATAGCGGTATCCATGTTGCCATTCCACGCCAAATAACCCACTGCACCACCATAGATGCCGCGTTTCTCGGGCTCCAGCTCATCAATAATTTCCATTGCTCGAATCTTCGGCGCGCCCGACAAAGTACCGGCAGGCAGTGCCGCACGCAGTGCATCCATTGCAGTGAGGCCCGGCTTTAACTGGCCGACAACATTGGAGGTAATATGCATCACGTGGGAATAACGCTCGACAAACATTTGGTCAGTGACTCTGACGCTACCAGTATCAGCCACTCGGCCTATATCGTTGCGCCCCAGATCTATAAGCATCAGGTGCTCAGCGAGCTCTTTCGGATCTGCCAATAACTCCTT
Source organism: Microbulbifer maximicatervae (SeqCode) (assembly GCF_052467325.1). NCBI lineage: Bacteria > Pseudomonadati > Pseudomonadota > Gammaproteobacteria > Cellvibrionales > Microbulbiferaceae > Microbulbifer > Microbulbifer maximicatervae (SeqCode). Next base: position 4,311,298 of record NZ_CP174310.1, on the reverse strand, counting down.
CTCCAGGGCCAAATCTTCCTCTTCAGAGGCTCCCCGGTGACGGGTTCCTGCCAGGGGGCGTACAGTCATCTCCCCCTCCTCCAGGTGTACCAAAATTTCTGGACTGGAGCCCACCACATGGTGGTCACCGAGGTCGAGAAAATACATGTACGGCGACGGATTCAAACTGCGCAGGGCACGGTAAAAGTTTAGTGGCGGCGCCTCAAAAGGCGCAGACAGGCGCTGGGAGGGCACCACCTGCATCACATCGCCAGCAAGCACATACTCCTTAACCCGGTCTACAGCTCGCTTGAAGTTCTCTTCACCGAAGTGGGAGTGGAATTCACTCTCATCAATGCCGCGACCATGCAAATCGAGGGGTACCGTATCTGGTAGCGGTTGTGCCAACTGGTTTACCAGTTGATCCAAGCGCTGCTGAGATTTTTCATAGGCAGCCTCTTCATTGGCATCAGCATGGACAATCAAAATTACCGCACCGGCGAGATTATCAAAAACCACCAGTTCATCGCTGACCATCAAAAGAATATCCGGATTACCCAAGGTATCCGGCGGCGCACTGGCCGCAAGGCGTGGTTCGATATAGCGCACGCAATCGTAGCCAAAATAGCCCACTAGACCACCGTTGAAACGTGGTAGATCCTCTAACTCAGGCACCTTATAGCGCTGCTGAAACTGCTCAACAAACGCCAGGGGGTCTGAAGCGCTGTGGCTCTCTACAACCTCTCCATCAGTTTCCACGGTGATATCTGTGCCCTTAACCCTGAGCAGGGTTCGCGCCGGCAAGCCAATAATGGAATAGCGTCCCCACTTTTCTCCGCCCTGAACCGATTCCAGCAAGTAGCTGTAGCGGCCTCCGGCCAGTTTCAAATAGGTGGACAGTGGCGTTTCAATATCTGCCAGCACACGCCTTACCAGGGGGATACGGTTATAACCCTCAGACGCAAGTTGAGCGTATTCAGTAGGGGTCATGGAGACTCCGATCAATTTTTCATTCTTTACGATTGGCGCCAGAGTATAAGCAGCGCCCACGGGAAAGGTGCCTCAATCGCCAAACTCGATTGGGCCTCAGCTGGTCAGTGGCGCCATCGCCAACTGTTTGTCAGGGAGAAAGAGTGGTTCACGGAAATTCCCTCAGTGCAGGCGCACAAGTTAACAAATCCCGTCTATGGCGGGCAAGAGATTGCCCGCCAGTTTTGTAAATTAAGCCAAACTCTTACGCATAGCTGCAATCACTTCAGCGTAGTCTGGGGTATTGAATATGGCAGACCCAGCGACAAAGGTATCTGCTCCAGCTGCAGCAATTTCGGCAATATTGTCGCGATTCACACCGCCGTCGATCTCAAGGCGAATATCAAACCCAGACTCATCAATCAACTTGCGGGCTTCTTTTAACTTGGTCAGGGTATTGGGGATAAACTTCTGCCCTCCAAAGCCCGGGTTCACCGACATCAGCAGAATCATATCCAGCTTATCCATTACATACTTGGCCGCATCGAGGCCACTGGCTGGATTGAACACCAGCCCGGCTTTACAGCCGAGACTGCGAATCAATTGAAGGGAGCGGTCCGGGTGACGAGAGGCTTCTGGGTGGAACGTAATATAGGTAGCTCCGGCATCGGCGAACATGCGAATCATTTCATCCACCGGCTCCACCATCAGGTGCACATCAATCGGAGCCTCAACACCGTGTTTGCGCAGGGCCTGGCATACCATAGGGCCAATCGTGAGATTTGGCACATAGTGATTGTCCATCACATCAAAATGCACCCAGTCCGCTCCGGCTGCCAACACATTGTCCACTTCTTCACCCAAACGTGCGAAATCTGCGGAGAGAATAGAGGGGGCGATCTTGTAATCTGACATCAAAATATCCTTTGGTAACTCAACTTTCGCCAGTCAGTCGGCGATCTAAATTTTCCAGGCGCTCGGGGGTTCCCACATCGCACCAGTCCCCCTCATAGAGTTCAGCTTGTAGCTTATCCTCATTAAAGGTGAACACTTCCCCAAGCCCGAAGCATTCGCGGCGCTTAGGGTATTCGGTGAGGGTTTCAGCTCGCAGCCAGCTAATACCTGCAAAGGTATAGCGGGGCTTGGCTGTACCCGACAGCAAGCCACCCTCTATGCCAAAATCTCCATCGGGGTTATGGGGAGGATTGGGGACCATCAAAAGGCGCCCAGGGCAAGACTCCGGCAGCGACCTCTCAATCCACTGCGACAAGTCATAGTCACACCAGACATCACCATTAACCACTAGAAACGATGAATCGCCGATCAGTGGCAGCGCCTTGAGAATCCCACCGGCAGTTTCCAGTGGCTCCTCCTCATGCTCGACGGAGTAGTGAATATCCACCCCCCAGCGGGAACCAGAACCGAGCTGTTGACGAATTTTGGGTCCCAAGTAGCCCAGGTTAATCACGACCTTTTGCACACCAATAGCTGCCAAGCGCTCAATTGCATATTCAATCAGGGGCTTACCGGCAATCGGCAACAGAGGCTTTGGAGTTTGGTCCGTCAGTGGGCGCATACGGCGCCCAAAACCTGCTGCCAATACCATGGCAGTCAAAGGGGAATTCTCTTTGGGTTTGCTCATTAAATTAATCTGTACAGTTTTCGTACGGCCTACTTTGGCTGGTCACCGGCACAGCGGTGATCGGAGTACCAGGGCAGAGGCTCTATCTGCGGCAGCAGGGTGCCGCTGAACCAATCAGTAAACGGCTTCAGCTCTGGGTAGCGCTCAGCGGTTTCCAAAACATAGCGAATCACCAACGGCAGGTGCTGCAAGTATCCCTGCTTTCCATCACGCAGACTGAGGCGTGGGAACAGACCCAGCACTTTAATATGACGCTGTAACCCCATCCAGTCGAACCAACGAAGATAAAGTTGTGGGTCCACAGGCTGCATAACGCCCGCAGCTTCAGCGGTCGCGGCATAAGCCAGCACCCATCGCTCTACCCGCTCGCGGGGCCAGCGGATATAGCAATCCCTAAGCAAAGACACCAGATCGTAGGTAGCAGGCCCCCACACCGCATCCTGAAAATCGACAATCCCGGGCCGCTCTCCGTCGCGAATCATCAGATTGCGGCTGTGATAGTCCCGATGAACAATAGTGTGGGGCTGCTCTTCAGCACTGTTGAGCAATAACTCAAAGGTTTGCTCCAGTAGCTTTTCTTCTTGCTGATCGAGTTGATGTCCGAGTAATTCTCGCACCAGCCACTCGGGCATAACCCGCATTTCCTTCAAAAGCAGTTCACGGCTATAAGCTGGGAACAGTTGTTCCTCAAAAGGGATCTGTTGAAGGCATAAAAGTTCACTCATTACCTCTGCATAGAGTCCTTCAACACTCTCGTCATCGAGCACACTATAGAGCTGGGTATCCCCGAGGTCCTCCAGTAACAAATAACCTTCCGCAGTATCTGCTGCTACCACCATCGGTGTGTGAATACCATTGCGACGCAAGTAATCGGCCAGAGCCACAAATCGAGCGGGATTGGTCAACTCGGGAGGCGTGTCCACGGCTATCAGTGGCGGCTCGGTTCGAGTACGAAAATAGCGACGAAACCCGGCATCTCCAGCCAAGCTCGACAAATCAGCCGGAGTACCCATATCCAGGGCCACACCAACCCACTCACTCAATGCGCTGCATCGGGGATCGGAGTCGATCTCGCACCCTTGCTCAACTTCACCGCTCGATCTTAAACTCATTTCATGACTTCCAACTGTTTCTAGCTGCATTTTAACCCTGAGCCTCCCTGCGTCCAGAGACGCCACTGTTAATTCTCGGAAGTCCTACTTTGCCTTACACAAAAGCAGAACACGAGTCCCAGGTAATTTGTGTTTCAGGGTCGAATTTCCACCCGTAGCATTACGGCTCCAGTACGGCTATTAACCACTTCTACATTCAAGTAGAATCGGGCGATGATTTTGCGCGCCCCGGCTCGAAAGCTGTCGCACGTATCTATCGATAAAGAAACACTAAAAGATAGCTGGAACATATCGTTTGATGCTTGAAGTCTCCCGGTGGCGTCGCCTCGCTCTGGCGATTGCTAATAACTCCCAAGCCCGCTCTGTCGTTCTCGGCCTGATCGCTGCGCAGCCGTTGTGGGCGCAAGCCAATCAAGGGGAACCAACCCCCGATCCCGATTACAACCCCTATTTGTACCTGGACTGGTTACCCCGCTCTGAGCTAACCCCAGAAGAGCAAGCCAACCTGCCAGCAGTGTGCTCTGGTGCCTTCGTGGCCCCTCCGCGAAACTATCCCGGCTCTGACCTCCCCCCTGGAGAAGCCCCCCTTAGGGCTACTGCGGAGAAGTCACGATGGCTGGAGGACGGTTCCGCTGAGCTGAGCGGAAATGTACATATCACTCAGGGTTACCGACAGTTGTTTGCCGACCAGGTCAAACTGGACCGCCCTGAAAATATTGCCACTTTAAACGGCGCTATTGAACTTCGGGAGCCCGGTTTGCTGATCCGTGGTTCCTCCGCTGAAGTCCATACCAAAAGCGAAGCTGCCTCCGTTGAAGATGCCACCTATGTGGTACACGATGCTTTTATCCACGGTGGGGCCGAGCTGGTAGCACGTCAAACCAGTGGCGAGTTAACCCTGACCGAAGGCACATATACCCGCTGTGAGCCCGGACGTGAGTTCTGGCAGCTCACAGGCCGTGAGATCAATATCGATGAAGTAGAGAGTCAGGGTACTGCGCGGGATGTGCGCTTGAAGATTCTAGACGTGCCTGTTTTATACCTGCCGTATTTCCGCTTCCCGGTGGGCGACGCGCGCATGTCCGGCTTTCTGTTTCCCACACTCAGTAACAGCGACAAGAATGGCTGGGATCTCGCCATCCCCTACTACTGGAACATCGCCCCCCAAATGGACGCCACCATCTCCCCGCGCTATATCCAGCATCGCGGTGCCGGGTTGGAGGTCGAATTCAGACACTTGGCAGAAATGTTCAGTACTGAAATACGTCTGGCCGACTTGCCCGATGACGATGGCGGCAACAATGATCTTGCCCAGGACCTGATTGATGAAGGCTTTCCTGAGGATCTGGTTCTCCCTTATAAAGGTGAGGACCGTTGGCTCATCAGTTTAGAGCAGCAAGGGGGGTACAGCGGCAGTATTTGGCGGACCGATATCGATTATACTAAGGTCAGTGACCCCGACTATTTCCGCGATTTGAGCACAGCTAATCTCGATATCAATGCAGAAACCAGAGTTAGTCAAAAGGTTCAAGGCTTACTGCGAAGCGAACATTGGAAAGCAACCTTACGTACTCAGGATTATCAAGTACTAGAAAACGACGCCTTTGATACATTTGCCCAATATCCCCGCTTTGATGTCGATGGCGATTATCGCTGGGATGACTGGCTACTCACTATGCAAAATGAAGTCACCAGTTGGGATCACAGCGATACGCAGACGATTCGATACATCGAAGATACCGATGATCCCGACAGTGTCGTCACTGAGACAAGAAACTTTATTACTGCAGATAGACTGCGCCTCGACTATGAATTCTTCTGGGATAAAGAATGGCTCTGGGGATATTTTAAGCCGGGAGTGGCCGGGCGCTACCTCGCATATAGTGTGAGTGACCAATTCCTACCCGAAGATGCCGACGATACTCCAGACGCGGCTGCCGCCCAGTTTATTCTGGATACAGGGCTCTACTTTGAACGGGATAGTCACATTTTCAATCGCGATTTTATTCAGACTCTAGAGCCCCGGTTATTCACCCTGATCAGCAGCAATGCCGATCAAAGTGATTTTTTTGATATCAGTGATGGCGCCGATGATATCAACGCTAGCAGTAACAACCTGTTATACGATACATCGCTATACACCTTCAGTTATGACCAGTTATTCCGCGATAGCCGTTTTACCGGTAACGACCGAATCGACGATGCAGACAGACTTGCCCTTGGCCTGACAACCAAGTATATCGACCCCATAAGTGGTCGAGATCTGTTTTCAGCGAGTATCGGGCAGATTTATTATTCCAGTGACACCCAAATTGGCCGCACCTCTTACATTGAGGATACCCCACGGTCAGAACTAGCTGCGCGAATCGAAAGTCGCCCTTTCCAGTCTTTGCGCCTGGGCACTGAACTGGTCTATGAGGATAGTGAGCACAACATCAATCGTGGCAACTTCAGCCTGCGTTATTTTGACGACGAATTCCGCATCTTTAACTTAAGCTACTACTACGAGCGCCCAGACTCCACAGATGATGAGGACGAAGATGAGGATGAAACAGTAAGTCAGCTGAACGCCTCAACGGCCCTCCCACTTAGTACCCATACCTCACTCATGGCAAGTGCCAGCTATGATCTTACTTTGAATCGGGAACTGGAATACTTGGCAGGTATCGAATATGACGACTGCTGCTACCGTACCCGACTAGTGTGGCGTCGCACGCTGGACAATGATCTCGCAGGGGTTGTATCAGCTGAAGACCTAGAGTACGACGAGGGCATCTACCTCGAAGTCGAACTCAAAGGATTAGCGGGTTTTGGTTCAACCGTGACAGAAATGCTGACCCAGGGGATTGCCAACTTTGATCAGAGAGAAGAGCTGAAACAGTGATGAGAATAATTAAGAAGTTCATACCGAAATTGGGCCTGACGCCCTTACTGGCTGTAGGCGCCCTGATTGCCACTACAGCCACTGCGCAAGTCAGGAACCTTGACCGGGTAGTCGCTGTTGTTGATGACGATGTTGTGATGGCCAGTGAACTGACCCAGCGCATGAATACCATCACCAGCCAGATTCAAGCGCAACAGGTGCAGGCTCCGCCTGTAGACATATTGCGCCGGCAGGTACTTGAACAGCTGATTATCGAGCGTTTGCAGCTGCAGATGGCCTCTCGTGCTGGCGTCACTGTCTCCGAATCCGAACTAGACCAGGCTATAGCCCGGGTTCAGCAAAATGCGGGAGTCAGCCCTGAAGTGTTCCGTCAGCGTCTACTCGCAGATGGTATGAGCATGAAAAGCTTCCGCCAGCAAATCCGCCAGGAACTGATGATTCGCCGTGTTGAACAAGGCAGCGTTAACCGTCGTATCCAGATTACAGATCAGGATATTGATAACTTCCTACGCTCCAAGGAAGGGGAGTTTTGGAAGTCCCCCCAGTTTGAGCTAGGGCATATCCTAATTCCCGTAAGTTCCAGCGCTCCCACCAGTGAAGTTACCCAGGCCCGGGAAAAGGCTGAGGATCTAGCTAAGCAAGCCAGAGATGGCACCGACTTCCGCCGCCTGGCAATTGCGAACTCTGCTGGTCAAAATGCTCTTTCCGGTGGCGACCTGGGCTGGCGCAAGACTGTCGAGCTCCCCACTCTGTTTGCCGATGCTCTCACAGACCTAAAAGCCGGCGATGTGACCGAACCTTTCCGTAGTGATGCAGGCTTCCATCTGCTAAAAATTCATGCTCAGAAAGGTGCCAGCGAGCAGCTGGTAGAGCAGACAAAAGTTCGCCATATCCTACTTAAGCCATCGGCTATTCTCACCGACGACCAAGCTTACAATAAGCTGATTGAACTACGTGAAGAAGCTATGGCCAGTGATAACTTTAGTGAATTGGCACGCGAAAATTCAGAAGATATTGGCTCGATGCTATCCGGCGGCGACCTTGGCTGGTCTATGCCCGGGCAGTTCGTACCTGAGTTTACCCAGGCTATGGACGCAACGGAGATTGGTAATATCAGTCTACCCTTCCGCAGCCAGTTTGGCTGGCACATCCTGCAGGTTGAAGATCGCCGTAAACAGGACATGACCGATCAATATATCCGCAATCAGGCCGCTAACTTGCTGCGCAATCGTCGCTACGAAGAGGAGTTGCAAAACTGGCGCCGTGAAATTCGCGACCAGGCATACGTTGAAATCAAGCTGCCAGACTCTGAGACAACTGAGGATTCAGTGGATCAACAGTAAACCGCTTAATCAGCGGGAAAAGCCGGGCCCTGTGCCCGGTTTTTTTTTGTAGCTACAGGAAAGTTATACAAATGATTCCTAAAATTGCCTTCACCCCTGGAGAGCCCGCAGGTATCGGCCCTGAACTCGCCGTGAAAATTGCGCAAGGGGGTTCTTCAGCACAGATTGTCGCAATAGCTGATCCTCAGCTGCTAACAGATACTGCTGAGGCTCTGGGGTTACCAATCAAGCTCCTTCCTCTGTCCGATAAAGCAAATGACGGGACACCACCCGGCAGCCTCTATATTTTGCCGATCACAATGGCCGAGCCAGCCAAGCCAGGACAGCTTAATACAGCTAATGCGCACTATGTTTTGGAAACTCTTTCAGTTGCAGCAGAGGGCTGCCTATCAGGCGAGTTTGATGCCCTGGTAACAGGGCCAGTACACAAAGGTGTCATTAACGAGGCGGGAACATCGTTTAGCGGCCATACCGAGTTTTTTGCTGAAAAAGCCAAGGTTGAACGTGTGGTAATGATGTTAGCCGCAGACGACCTTCGTGTTGCTCTTGTGACAACCCACCTCCCCCTCAAGGATGTGAGTAGTGCGATCAGTCGTCCACTTATTGAGCAGGTTATTACCATCCTCGACAAAAGTTTGCGGGAACATTTTTGTATTCCCAGTCCTCGCATCAGTGTATGCGGCCTCAATCCACATGCTGGAGAAGGCGGGCATCTGGGGCGGGAAGAAATAGAGATCATCGAACCCACGCTCGAGCGCTTACGCAGCCAGGGTATATCCCTGAAGGGCCCACTGCCAGCAGATACCCTTTTTACCCCTCCCCATTTATCAGAATGTGACGCCGTTTTAGCTATGTATCACGACCAGGGGCTTCCAGTGTTAAAATTCAAGGGTTTTGGCCACGCCGTTAATATCACTTTGGGGCTACCCTTTATCCGCACCTCGGTAGATCACGGTACAGCTCTCAATATTGCGGGCACAGGCTCCGCAGAGTGCGGCAGCCTCCAGGCGGCACTAACCCAGGCTATCGCGCTGGCCAAGTTACGCAGTTCCTAACCAACACTAAAATTTGCCTGGAGAAAAGTGTCAACCACACCCTCACTGAAGTGTGTGCAGTAAATGGCCCCGAAGGGCATATCAACTGAAATATTCACTAACATTCCAAGGCTTAACCGCAAAATTAATCCAGGTTACAGATATATCAATGGATAACTTCTTTCAACACAAAGCCCGTAAACGCTTTGGACAAAACTTTCTCGTCGATGAAAATATTATCGAGCGTATTGTTCGTTCGGTAGGCCCCAAGGAATCCGACACCCTGATTGAAATCGGCCCGGGCCAGGGTGCAATCACTGAATTACTATTAAAACGCTGTCCATCCCTTACCGCTGTAGAGCTGGATCGGGACCTGATTCCGATGCTGGAATTTAAATTCAGGGAATACCCCGAGTTCAGCATTATTGAGCAGGACGCATTGAAATTTGACTTTGGCACCTTTGCCGGTAATAAGCAGCTGCGCATCGTCGGTAACCTGCCGTATAACATATCCACACCGCTACTGTTCCACCTGCTCAGCTTTCGCGGACAAGTCCAGGATATGCATTTTATGCTGCAGAAAGAGGTGGTAGACCGGCTCAGCGCAACGCCTTCGACTAAATCTTATGGGCGACTTAGCGTGATGGTTCAATATTACTGTCGCGTACAGGGCCTATTCCCTGTACCCCCGCAGTCTTTCCGGCCCGCCCCTAAGGTTGATTCTGCCATCGTGAGATTGGTTCCCTACAGCACTTTGCCATTTACCGCAAAAGATGAAGGATTATTGGAGAGAATCGTCAATATAGCCTTCCAGCAGCGCCGTAAGACCCTGCGCAATGCTTTAAAACCCCTATTCCCGGATCTCGACCCCGAGCTGCTACCCATTGATGCCGGCCGCCGACCAGAAACCTTAAGCGTCGAGGACTTTGTTAAGCTAGCCGACTACTGTACAAACTTGCAACAACAATAATTATTTTTCATATTTTTGGGGGAAATCTTGGCAACTTACGCCATCGGAGATATTCAAGGATGCTTTGCAGCTTTTCAAAGCCTTCTCAAGAAAATCAATTTTAGTGCTGACCGTGACAAACTCTGGCTTGCCGGAGATTTGGTTCACCGGGGTGAAGACAGCCTGAGCACTCTTCGTTTTCTCTATGAGCACCGCCAACAGGTGACAGCAGTATTAGGCAATCATGATCTGCATTTACTGGCGATTGCTCACGGCGCTAAGTCCTTATCTGAAAAAGAACATGACCTTGCCAAGGTTTTAAACGCAAAGGACGCTGATAATTTACTGGAATGGCTACAAAGCCTTCCCCTTCTAGTACACAAGAAGGGTTACACCATGGTGCACGCTGGCATCCCTCCCATTTGGAGTGTTACGAAAGCCCTAAAACTCGCCACTGAAGTCCATAAAGCCCTCGCCGACGAAGCTATGGCAAAAGCATATTTTTATGGTATGTATGGCAATGAACCACATTGTTGGGATGACCACTTGATCGGCATTGAGCGCCTGCGCTCCATTACCAATTATTTTACAAGAATGCGTTTTTGTAAGGCGGATGGCACTCTGGACCTGATCAATAAAAAGGGGGTCCAGGCCTCTCACGGTGAATACCAGCCCTGGTTTAGCTTTCCCGATCGAAAAACCAGAAATGACAAAATTATTTTTGGGCATTGGGCTGCCCTGGAAGGCCGCGCAGATACTGAGAATATCTATGCCCTAGACACAGGTTGCGTTTGGGGAGGGTACCTGACTGCAATGCGATTAAGTGATGAAGAATTTTTTTGTACCGATTGTAGTTTTTAGTAGCCCTAAAAGCCCCCACAAAATAAACAGGAAAAGACTCCTGTTGTAACATTAACTGATTGTTGCCACTTAACCAGCTCAGCAACAATCAGCTCTTAACTTAATAGGCGCAACTACATATTACAGCGGACTTATATTACCTGTGAGAGCTTTTCTAAAGTTGCTTCAGGATTAGCTAATTTACGACTAACCAACTGCCTTATAACCTCAACCAACTCTCGGGAAGTTTCGTTCTCTACTATCTTAAAGAAACTTTCAATCCCTTTTTCTCCCCCGCTTTCAATTTCTTCTCGATAATTTCTCCATAATGAATAAATACTTGCAGAGCCATTACTTTTCTCCTGCAAGGACTGATCAATTGCCCGATGTATAAGTAGGCCACAACTATAATATAGATCAAACCTTCCATGGTTAGCTGCTTCTACCAACGAAAATTTTTTCAAACCGTTCGAACAACTCGCCCTAAATTTATCAACTTTGGCATAAACATACTTTTCAAAATTAGGGTATAAATCTAGCAGAGCCGAGGCTGCCAGCCAGCCCGCATTCCCCTCATGTAACCAGGAGTCTCGAACATCCTCTGACAAGACTTTATCTTTACCTTCCTGATGAAAATGAGCCACTTCATGGGCAAAAAACCAAATAATGTCACTAACAAAATTAGGTTCCGACAATTTTTCATCAAAGTCATTCCAATTCCAGTGCATGAATATCTGGTTGGGTAAGGTCCCCCCCTGATAATCATTACCATCAACTTGGGCGTATGAGGCGTATAAGACTGGTTTTTCTCCAGAATTTTTTCCAAGCTTTCTCTCAAAGTAGGCGATCAGCTTTGGAATGTCTGAATTTAATGACAACCTAATTCCATCTGGTAGACCATCATCAATGACAGCGATAAAGCTACGCTCTTCTACAGGTTTTTGGGTTCCGACATAGACATTCATTCCGCTATCCCGGTCAATCCAACTAGTTGCCCCAGTATATACCTGTCCTCCGACAACCATATATTCGCCTGGGGGAATCTTCATCGAAACTTTCCAGCTAGTGATCTCATCGCTACATTTTTCAATACAGGCAAACAGGCGCCCCGTATATATCAGATTCCCACCATTTGAATAAGGAGAGAACGGTGCATAATCTTTTTTAAGATGTTTATATGTAGGCGTTAACAAAATTTCAGCTCGCTCGAATGAAGCTCTATCCTTTCTGACCAGATACTCGTCACCATCAATAGAAACCATTTCAAAATCTAACGAAAGTGGCTTCCAGCGCTCGATACGAGAAGCATCTGGATTCCTAACAAAACCAATACGGCTTGTCGATCTATCCATTTGATAAACAAGTTTCCAGAGATTTCCTTCCGATTTCTCAATTAAGATATCCACCCCAGAATTTTCTTCAGCTAAAACTGAAACTCCTAGCATTATCAACAATATAAACTGGAAATATTTCAACTCTAACCCCTTTCTGATTGAAGAAAAGAAAATACGGGATACGGAAAACCATTGAGACTTAAACTTAGAATCAGCCAACAAATATTTTTATTAAAATCTAAATAAGTAAGCGGGACACAAGCTCATTAATATAAATAAAGACTTAAGCTCCGAGTAAACACCTAACTCATGAGTACTATAGTTACATTTTTCCAAAGAACTTACGGGAATCTCATTGCCTACAGTAATTCAGGAGGATTAAGTAAGCAATGAGCTGTAAACCTTAAATGAGAAATTCCTATTAACTGAAACTAATAAAGGATTACTGGTTTCCCCTAGCGTATTTATCTATTCAGCGCTATATCCTTTCGGGTTCTTATGCTGCCAGCGCCAAGTATCTTCCACCATACGAACTAAATCGTACTCGGCTTTCCAGCCCAGCTCTTTCTCAGCCAGTTCCGGATCTGCATAACACTCTGCAATATCGCCCGCTCTCCGCGGAGCGATATTGTAGGGAATTTCCTTGCCGCTAACACTTTCGAAAGCGCGTACAACTTGCAAAACAGAGCTGCCCTGCCCTGTACCCAGGTTATGGGTATAGCAACCCTCAGAAACCTCTTCTTTACAAAGCAAATTCAATGCAGCCAGATGCCCTCGAGCCAGATCCACTACATGAATATAATCCCGAACGCCCGTACCATCGACGGTATCATAATCACCACCAAAAACCTGCAATTGCTCCAGCCTACCTACAGCTACTTGGGAAACATAAGGTAGCAAGTTGTTGGGGATGCCACTGGGATCTTCACCAATAGTCCCGCTTTCATGAGCTCCAATCGGGTTGAAATAACGCAACAAGCTCACTTTCCACTGGCTGTTTGGCGCGGCGCAAAGGTCCCGCAACATGTTTTCCACGATCAACTTACTCGACCCATAGGGATTGGTTGCCCCAGTAGGGAAGTCTTCTTTAATTGGTACTGCTTCAGGATCACCATAGACCGTCGCAGAGGAACTAAAGATCAGGCGGTGAACCCCATACTCCTCCATTACCTCACATAAAGTCAGGGTCCCAGCCACATTATTCTGGTAATAGCGCAGAGGCTGAGCAACAGACTCACCAACTGCTTTCAGTCCGGCAAAGTGAATTACAGCGTCAATCTCATGATCAGAGAATACTTTTCGCAACCCCTCCTTATCATTAATATCGAGATGGTGAAAAGGGATAGCTTTGCCACCAATTAACTCAACCCGTCTCAGGGCCTCCTCACTACTATTCGATAGATTATCCACAACCACAGGCTCAATACCGGCAGCAAGTAACTCGATACAAGTATGACTGCCAATATAACCAGCACCACCAGTCACCAAAATCGCCATTTACATTCCTCAATTTTTCTCTAATACCCAATATGGGTCGTAGTAAAACGTAAAACAGCCGCTCAATTCAACCTATATAAGGGACATTCCACTGTCTGAGTGAAAGGGAAAGCTATGCTGGAAAAGCTGGAAGGCATTCATCGCTAGCTCCGGCAAAAAACAAGGTTCACAACGGCAATAACGATAGTGCTTCACGCCAAGCGTATCCCAAACAAGGTCTGGACTTTCAGCTCATGCACCACTCGACCCAATTGGAAAGGTCGCATAGAAATAGCAGCCAAGATCGTACGACATCCTAACGAAAGCAGGAAGCTGAGCTCATTCCGGTAGGCTACAGGGAGGTAGACACCATGACAATTTTCAATCACTACTTGGAAAGATACGAATCTATCCAGGACGAGGAACTCAGTATTCAGGAATACCTGGAACTGTGCAAGACGGACCGCAGCGCCTACGCGTCGCCAGCCGAAAGAATGTTGATGGCCATCGGTGAGGCCGAACTGGTAGACACCTCACGGGACCCCCGCCTATCACGTATTTTCTGTAACAAGGTTATTAAACGTTACAAAGCCTTCAGTGAATTCTACGGAATGGAAGAAGCCATCGAGCAAATTGTTTCTTTCTTCAGGCATGCTGCACAAGGGTTGGAGGAAAAGAAACAAATCCTGTACCTATTGGGTCCTGTTGGTGGCGGGAAATCATCCCTTGCAGAGCGGCTGAAAGCTTTAATGGAGCAGGTCCCAATCTACGCGATCAAAGGCTCGCCAGTCTTTGAATCTCCATTAAGTCTTTTCTCACCCACTGAAGATGGCCGTATTCTTGAAGAGGACTACGGCATTGCGCGTCGATACGTAAACACCATTATGTCTCCCTGGTCGGTCAAACGGCTACATGAGTTTAAAGGAGACATTAGTAAGTTCCGTGTGGTCAAAATTCGTCCCTCTATCCTCGATCAAGTTGCCATATCGAAGACAGAACCCGGTGATGAAAATAACCAGGATATTTCTTCCCTAGTCGGTAAGATTGACATCCGCAAGCTTGAGGATTTCCCTCAGAATGACCCCGATGCCTACAGTTTTTCCGGAAGTCTATGTAGGGCCAACCAAGGACTGATGGAATTTGTCGAGATGTTCAAGGCGCCTATCAAGGTGCTTCACCCCCTACTAACTGCAACACAAGAAGGAAATTACAATAGTACAGAGGGACTGGGATCAATTCCATTCAACGGTACAATCCTTGCCCATTCTAATGAATCAGAATGGCAATCATTTCGTAATAATCGCAATAATGAAGCTTTCCTAGACCGTATTTATATCGTTAAGGTTCCCTACTGTGTGCGGGTACAAGAAGAAATCCGCATCTACCAGAAATTACTGGAAAACAGCTCCTTATCAAAAGCACCCTGTGCTCCAGACACCCTTAGGATGCTGGCACAGTTCTCTGTTTTATCGAGAATTAAAAACCCTGAAAATTCCAGCCTTTACTCAAAGATGCGTATCTATGATGGCGAAAACCTAAAAGATACAGATCCCAAAGCAAAAACCATCCAGGAATACAGGGATAATGCTGGAGTGGATGAGGGTATGAACGGACTATCCACCCGCTTCTCCTTCAAGATCCTCTCAAAAGTTTTCAATTTCGATGCCACTGAAGTCGCAGCAAATCCTGTCCATCTCCTCTATGTTCTAGAGCAGCAAATAGAACAGGAGCAATTTCCTCCAGAAGTTCAAGAAAACTATCTTGGGTTTATCAAGGAATATTTGGCTCCTAGATATGTTGAATTCATCGGCAAGGAAATTCAGACCGCTTATCTGGAATCCTATGCTGAATACGGTCAAAACCTGTTTGATCGATACGTCACTTACGCCGACTTTTGGATACAGGATCAGGAATACCGTGACCCAGAAACAGGAGAAATTCTCGATCGTGGAGCCCTGAATGAAGAGTTAGAGAAAACAGAAAAACCCGCCGGAATTTCTAACCCGAAAGACTTCCGCAATGAAATAGTTAATTTTGTACTTCGCGCAAGGGCTAACAATCAAGGAAAAAATCCCGACTGGAGATCCTACGAAAAATTACGTGCGGTTATTGAGAAGAAAATGTTCTCGAACACGGAGGACCTTCTACCGGTCATTTCCTTTAACACCAAGGCCTCGGCAGATGATAAGCGCAAACACGCAGATTTCGTTGCACGTATGGTCGAACGTGGCTACACCGAGAAACAGGTACGATTGTTATCTGAATGGTATCTACGCGTAAGAAAATCGCAGTAGCAACTTTAACCCAACTTTAAATTGCCAGAGAAATACGAGGAAGCCAAACGCAAATACAGATTAGATCATCAACTTATAGGGAGCCTTTGAACGATTCCGCATTTTCCCTGCTGGACTTTCATAGGCTCGTTATAGTGAAGATACCAGTGCTTAAGTTAGGCTAATCCAGTAGGGAAATTTCTGAATAAATTTGGGTGATAGTTGCCAGTGTATTTTATTCGGAGTAAAGGCAGAAATATGAGCTATATCATCGACCGCCGCTTGAATGGAAAGAAAAAAAGCACAGTTAACCGGCAACGATTCTTAAGGCGCTATAAGGCTCACATTAAGAAAGCTGTCGGTGATGCTATGAATAGCCGCTCCATAATGGATATGGATAAAGGCGAGCGCATCAGTATTCCAACCCGGGATATCAGTGAGCCCCTTTTTTCCCACGGTAGCGGTGGGCATGTAGAACGGGTTCTACCTGGAAACAAACAATTTACTGCTGGAGATCGCATTCCTCGTCAAGGACAGAGAGGTGGTGATGGTAGTGGCGGTGGTGCCAGCGATAGTGGAGAAGGGGTTGACGATTTCGTCTTCCAGATATCGCAAGAAGAGTTTCTGGACTTTATGTTTGAAGGACTGCAACTGCCCAACATGATAAAGCAACGCCTCGCGGGTAACGAATCCTTTCAAATAGTACGTGCCGGAATTAGTAATGAAGGAACTCCGGGCCGCCTTAATGTGATTCGCTCACTCAGGGCTGCCCATGCAAGACGTATCGCCTTGACCAGTAATAAGCGAAGAAACCTGCGCAACTTAGAGGAAGACCTATCCCAAGAAGAAAACAAAGATACTGCTCTGCGAGACCAGCGCAAAATTGAGGCTCTTAAAAACCAAATCGCCGAACTTCGCAGCCGTATCAATCGAGTCCCTTTCCTCGATGATTTCGATCTGAAATATAACCTGTTGATTCGACAACCAAAACCTCGATCTAGGGCAGTGATGTTTTGCCTGATGGATGTATCCGGCTCGATGAACCAAGCCACAAAGGATATGGCCAAACGCTTCTTCTTACTTTTATATTTGTTCCTACAGCGCAGTTATGAATATACGGAAGTCGTATTTATTCGACACCACACTAGCGCCAAAGAAGTTGATGAAGAGGAGTTTTTCTATTCACGGGAAACAGGCGGCACCATTGTCTCAAGCGCGCTCAAATTAATGCGACGTATTATGAGAGATCGCTACCCCGCCAGCGAATGGAATATCTATGGAGCCCAGGCCTCAGATGGTGATAACTGGAACGACGACTCCAGTACCTGCCACCGAATCCTTATCGACGATATTATGCCCCATGTGCAGTATTACTCTTATGTGGAAATTACTCCCAGAGATCACCAGGCCCTGTGGGAAGAATATGAAAGTGTCCGTACTTTATTCCCCGATCACTTTGCTATGGAGCAGATTGTCGATGTACAGGATATTTATCCGGTGTTCCGGCAACTGTTCCGCCAAAAGGTGACTGCCTGATGCTCGACAAATTTGCCAGTGGCGCTGAGGTATCTGAATCTGAGTCGCCTCAGCCCATATCAACCAGCTCAGAATGGACTTTTGAATTAATCCAGGAATATGATCGCGCCATCGGCGCACTGGCAGAAGAGTTTGGGTTAGATACCTACCCAAATCAGATTGAAGTTATCTGTTCTGAGCAGATGATGGATGCCTACTCCTCGGTAGGAATGCCTGTGGGTTATCACCACTGGTCTTTTGGCAAGCAATTTATCAGCGTGGAAAATAATTACCAGCGCGGATTGATGGGGCTGGCTTATGAAATAGTCATTAATTCTAATCCCTGCATCGCTTACCTCATGGAAGAAAATACCATGACAATGCAGGCTTTGGTGATTGCTCACGCCTCCTATGGGCACAACTCTTTCTTTAAAGGGAATTATCTGTTTCGCTCCTGGACAGATGCCAGCAGTATTATTGACTATCTGATCTTTGCCAAAAACTATATTTCCCGCTGTGAAGAGCGCTATGGGCTTGATGAAGTCGAGGCCATTCTCGACTCCTGTCATGCCCTAATGAACTACGGTGTAGATCGCTATAAACGCCCTTACCCAATCTCGGCTATTGAGGAAGAACGCCAACAGCAAGAGCGAGAAGAGTACCGCCAGAGGCAGCTCAATGATTTATGGAGGACCATCCCAAAACTCGGTGACGGTATAGAGGAGACAAAGGAGAAACGTTTCCCCGAAGAGCCTCAGGAGAATATCCTGTACTTTGTTGAGAAAAATGCCCCTCTACTGGAAAACTGGCAACGGGAGCTGGTGCGTATTGTACGTAAGCTGGCCCAATACTTTTATCCACAGCGGCAAACCCAAGTAATGAATGAGGGCTGGGCTACCTTCTGGCACTACACTCTCTTAACCGAGCTGTACAAGCGCGGGCGGGTGACTGAAGGCTTTATGATGGAGTTTCTACAAAGCCACACCAATGTTATCTACCAACCCTCTTTTGACAGCCCTCACTACAGCGGTATCAATCCCTATACCCTAGGCTTCAGTATTTTTACTGACTTACGGCGTATCTGTGAAAGTCCCACTGAAGAGGATCGCCGCTGGTTCCCAGACATTGCTGGAAGCAATTGGCGTGAAACCCTCCAGTTCGCTATGCGCGACTTCAAGGATGAAAGTTTTATTTTGCAATTCCTGTCTCCCAAGGTTATGCGAGACATGAAACTATTTTGTATCAGCGACAACGATAAAGAGAACGATATTATTGTTAGCGCAATTCACGATGAGAGCGGTTATCGCCAGTTAAGAGAGAACCTTGCCGGCCAGTACAACCTGGGCAATCGGGAACCAAATATCCAGGTATATTCAGTAGATACCCGTGGTGACCGTTCACTGACCCTACATCACACACAGCACCGCCGTCGCCCCCTCGGTAAAGATACAGCAGAGGTATTAAGGCATCTTCACCGGCTTTGGGGCTTCGATGTTCACCTGAACAGTTTGAACGGGGATCAAATCACAGCCAGTTGCCACTGCCCGGAGCAGGGCCGAGATCGTCCAGATGGAGAAGAGGAATCTATGTTGATACCGAAACCTATTTAGGTTTCAGCACGGGGACTGTTGAAATACCAGCCCCGTACAGAAGTGGGGAATTAATGCCTGATAGCTGGATTGCTACTTAAGCATCAGCTTCCAACAAAAGTTTGGCCTTTGCAGAAAGTTCACCATGCTCAGAACGGTGAGTCAAAAGGGCATCAGCGCCAGCATCCAGCCAACGAGCTTTTTCCCCATCATCATCAGAGGGCACAACCAGAATACTCAGGTTCGAGTATTCACTGCGGGATCTGAGGTAGTCCAGCACCTGAAACCCACTCTCCCCCAGCAGTCCAGTATCAACCACCAACAATGCCGGCTTGGCACTCGCCATCAGGATACCGGCAGAAAAGCTATCACCGGCCACTTCAACCTCACACCCCATTTGTTGAAGCGCCTGGCGTCCACCTGAAGTCAGCTCAGGATCGGTCGTTAATAAAAGTACTTTGCGACTGGGAACTGCCAAATCGTTCGGAACTGGCATTGAGTTATCCCGTAGAAACCCCACGAAGTCCTCAACACAGATACGGTGATCACCACGCCCCGGAAGCTTGTATGCCTTGAGTTGCCCACGCTCAATCCAGCGAATCACCGTTCGGAAGTTAACACCGCAGTACCTGGCTGCTTCCCCGGTGGTTAGCACATGTAATTCGCTCATCTTTATTCTCCCCAACAACTGCGATTAAAAGAAGAACAGTTCTATTTCACAAAAGCATCCTCTGCCCCACAGAGTTACACGTGAAATTATCCTGCCCAGCTGAACCGCCCCTATAAATTATGCTGTTTAATGCTGCAAACCCAGCCCGAAATTCGGTCCATGTAGTTTATTAACGAACAGCAGAACAACCCCCTCAAAAAATACTAATAGATATAGTTGACAGGTATGACAGGTTTCTTAGAATGGCACTAGATTCGTGACTCGGGACTTGTCACGGGATCCCTCCCACTGGTGTGGCCCTCAAGTCAGAGACCCCGCAGTTGGCAGAGAAATGTTTGCTAAGCGAATACCCTAAGACCCTGGGCCCCCTTGTTTTTTCGGGGCCTTTTTTTTATCTTGCCGAAGCTTCTTACACTCCTACCGCTCATCCTCCGTCCAGCAGACAAACCTGGAACAACGCCGGAACAAATGGACTTATGGCAGTACAATCACCTATCAGATCACTGGACCCTCCAGCTCTGGAGCAAATGTTTTGAAGATCTACCTTGTTGGCGGCGCAGTGCGCGACAGACTTTTGAATCGTCCAGTCACCGAGCGCGACTGGGTAGTAGTTGGAGCAAGTGCAGATAGAATGCAGGACCTCGGATACAGCCCAGTAGGCAAAGATTTTCCAGTATTCCTACACCCTGAGACCGGAGAAGAATACGCTCTCGCTCGAACTGAAAGAAAGAGCGGCCACGGCTATGGCGGTTTTACCGTTAACGCCGATGCCAATATCACTCTGGAAGAGGATCTCCTGCGGCGAGACCTCACTATTAATGCCATTGCAGAAGACATCGACGGCAAGCTAATAGACCCCTACGGCGGGCAGAAAGATCTGGAGGCACGGCTTTTGCGCCATGTTTCTCCTGCGTTTGCCGAAGACCCCTTAAGAGTACTGCGAGTAGCCCGCTTTGCCGCCCGCTACCATCACCTTGGCTTTAGCGTTGCCCCTGAGACCATGATACTCATGCGCCAGATGGTAGAAGCGGGTGAAGTGGAATATCTGGTGGCCGAGAGGGTCTGGAAAGAGGTAAGCCGGGCACTTACCGAGCCAGACCCCGATATTTTTATTCGGGTACTGCGAGACTGCGGCGCCCTATCAGTACTTTTACCAGAGTTAGAGAATTTGTTTGGTGTTCCTCAGCCGCCCAAACACCATCCCGAAGTGGACACTGGAGAACACGTACTACTAGCCCTGCGCGCCTCACCGGCAGAGCTCCCATTGCGTTTTGCAGTACTGCTACACGACCTGGGCAAAGGACTGACTCCCGAGGAGATTCTCCCCAGCCACCACGGCCACGAGGCCGCAGGCGTACCTCTTGTAAAGGCCGTCTGTGAGCGCTGGCGTACCCCAAAAGACCTGACAGCACTAGCTGTCGGGGTCTGCGAATATCACCTGCATTGCCACAGAGCCTTCGAATTGCGCCCACAGACCATTATGAAGATGATCCGCAGTCTGGATGCCTTGCGACGTCCCGAGCGATTTGAAAACTTTCTTCGCGCCTGTGAGGCTGATGCCCGAGGTCGAGAGGGACTGGAGAATCGAGATTATCCACAGGTGAACTTTTTACGCGCCGCTCGAGATGGGGCAGCGGCAGTAACTGCCGAGGAGTTGATTAAACAGGGCTACCAGGGTGCGAAACTCGGGCAAGCACTGGACCGGGAGCGCATCAAGGCAATCGCCAAAGTAAAGGATGACTACATTGCGTAATGTGCTGATTACCGGTGCCGCTGCACGCCTGGGCCGTGCTATTGCTGAAGAGCTACATAGAGATCACAGAGTTGTTATTCACTATCGCAACTCGGCTGATGCTGCCAAGGCCCTGGCAAACGAGCTGAACCAACTTCGCCCCAACTCTGCCATAGCGTTTCACAGTGAATTGAATAGCGCCGAAGCCGGTTCCAATCTGGCCCAGCGCGCACAAGAGGTCTGGGGCGGTATTGATGTTCTGGTCAACAATGCCTCAGCATTTCACCCTACACCTGTGGGAAAGGCGACCGAGGAGGACTGGGATCGGCTGGTAGGCAGCAACCTCAAAGCCCCTTTCTTTCTCACTCAGGCCCTGAAAGAAACACTCAGCCAACAACAGGGTTGCGTTGTTAATATGGCGGATATTCACGCCGAGCGCCCGATGCCCAAGCATACTATTTACTGCGCCGCCAAGGCTGGACTGGTAATGCTGACAAAAAGCCTCGCTCTGGAGTTATCGCCCCAGGTACGGGTCAATGCAGTCGCCCCCGGTGCCATTCTTTGGCCGGAGCAAGAGGCAACTAACGAAGCCAAGAAAGCACAAATCACCCAGCGTATTCCTTTGGCCCGAACCGGTGACCCCAGCGATATCGCCAAAACCGTGCGCTTCCTGGTCTGTGACGCCCCCTATATCAACGGCCAGGTTATTGCTGTTGACGGCGGCCGCAACCTCAATATCTAAAACAGTCCAACAACGGGGCTTCACTTCAATTTCACCGGCACTCTGTCAGAATGCTTTGTAACTTCCTCTGCCACAAGAGATTTGCCGGTGCGCTCACTGAAGATATTGTTGATTGAAGATAACCCCACTATCGCCCGCCAGCTTGCCGAATTCCTACAAGCTGAGGGCTGGCAGATAGATTATGCCCACCGGGGTCGCCAGGGCTTACAGCTAGCCCTGGAACAAATCTTCGACCTGATCATTCTCGACCTGGGCCTGCCGGATATGGACGGCTTGGAGGTCTGCGAAAAGATCAAGGCACAAGCGCCAGTTAACATGCCAATTCTGATGTTAACTGCCCGAGATGCTCTCGCAGATAAAGAACGCGGATTTGGTATCGGTGCCGATGACTATTTATGTAAGCCCTTCGAACCAAGGGAACTAATACTGAGATGCCGCGCCCTGGCCCGCAGACACCAGCTGCATACCAGTGAAGAAATTAAGGTCGGTGATTTACAGATAAACCAGCGCCAGCAAACGGCCTACCGGGATAAACAACCTCTGCCCCTGACAACTATCGGTTTTCGCATTCTCACTATGCTCGCCCAGGCGTCGCCAGCACCAGTAAGCCGCTCGGCAATAATCCACCATATTTGGGGTGATGAACCCCCAGAAACAGACGCCTTAAAATCCCACATTTATAGTCTTCGCCAAACACTGGATAAGCCTTTCCAGGCCCCTATGTTGAAAACCATCACCAATCTCGGTTATCAGTTGGAAACTCCCAATGCGCGAAACCAGTAATTTACAGAGGAAGGTCTTCGCTATTTTTGGCAGTTTTACCCTGCTACTTTGCTTGGTGTTTTTTGCCATTTGTATGATGGTGGCCTATGTAGTTGAAGACCATTTACTCGATAACTTATTGGCCGGAGAAGTCCGCTACCTCGAACAGCAGGCAAGACTGACTAATACGACCCCAGAGCCACGCCTACCCTATTTAACGCTATACACTGAAAACAAAATAATACCGGCCGAACTGCGCACTGCCTTACCAAGCTATGCGGAAAAGGCTGAGTGGTTTAGTGATACTGAACATCACTTCCATTTACGCAGAGTACATTTTCCGGACAACCATTCCGCCGTTCTCGTAGCTGAAGTCAGTGAATTGCTCACTGTTACCCGACAATCTTCAAAGCTTCTCTGGCTCTTTGCCAGCGCCTGTATCTTGACCCTACTCTTAGCCCTCTATTGTGCTTTTCGTATTTCCCGTAAAACCATCGCTCCTGTAGTAACCCTTGCTAAAGCAGTTCAGCAGCAGAGAAACTGCGATTCTCAAATTTCCCTGCCCTATAACAATGAACAAGATGAAATCGGTTATCTTGCAAGTACGTTGCAAGATACACTTAACCAGCTCAAGCTAACATTGCGCAGGGAAACTGAGTTTACCCGGGATACGAGCCATGAGTTGCGCACCGGGCTAACCATTCTGAAAAGCACACTGGCTCTCAGTCAAAATCGGGAAATGACTTTAGCTGAGAAAAATGAGCTATTAGAAACTGTTACCGGTATGGAAAAAACCGTTAAGACACTATTAGCCCTCGCCCGCTCTGAGTCTCTACAGTCGGAAGATATCCCATTGTGCGCTTTACTAGAGGAACGTCTTTTAGCTCAACACCAGTTAATTGTACAAAAGCATTTTAATGTTGATTTAAAGTTAGGGCACAAAGTCAGAGTCCTGGCCAATCGACACCTGGTAAGTCTGCTCTTCGACAACTTGATCAGCAATGCATTACAGCACGCTACCAGCCCTGAATTGGTTATTACCTATAAGGGGGACACACTCTTTTTTGAGAACGCCACAGACAACCAATTAGATCTAGAAACCTCCCTCTTACCCGGCCAAAAGAGGGAAGGCAGTGACGGCATTGGTCAAGGCCTTTTCCTGGCCAAGAGAATCTGTGAAGCCTTAAATTGGACCATCTCTATCCAGTGTAAAAAAAATATTTATCAGTGCTCTCTATCTTTTACACAGTAGCGTTCTAAGATTCAAATTTTTACCGTATGCGCTCGAGATGCACAGTGAATCGGCATCCATACCTTATACGATCTCGAGTGCAGCTTTTTCTTTCTTCCTAAATAGCAATTACAATCTCACCTGAATTTCACCTTCCATCCCTTATTCTCCTACGAACTCACTAGAAGATTTTCCGTCTGCTACTGCAATTTTGGAGATTAATATGTTGAAGAAAATTGTTATTTCCCTGGCACTGACTTTGTCCGTATTTTTTGGTTTTATTATTTGGATTAAGAGCCTAATTCCACCCCAAGAGCAGGACTTTTCCACTACGACAGTAAGTGACCTGCCGTATTTACAACAATTACCCAGGGAAAGCCGAGGAAAAATCTTAGCTGTTGTCACCAGTACTGAAACGATGGGAGATAGTGGCAAGGCAACTGGTTATGAATTAACTGAACTGGCACGCCCCTATTACATTTTTTCAGCTAACGGATTTATTGTCGATATTGCCAGTCCCAAAGGCGGCAAACCGCCTGCGGTGATCGATAAAGATGATCTGGGGCCTTTCGACTATGCCTTTCTCAATGACCCAGAGGCACAACAAAAGGTCAACAACAGTATTCCTATCGATCAGGTTTCAGCAGAGGATTACCAGGCCGTATTTTTTGTCGGCGGTAAAGGCACCATGTTCGATTTCCCCGACAATCCCCATATCCAGTCCCTGGTGCGGGAAATCTATAACAGCGGCAAAATTATCGGAGCGGTATGCCACGGGCCAGCAGCCCTTGCCAATGTCACTCTGGATAATGGCAAGCCCTTAATCGCCGATCGGCAGATCAGTGCTTTTACTAACGAAGAGGAGCTTTTTCTTATCCCTGACGCCGAGCAACGATTTCCATTCCTGCTTGAGGATCGCTTACGTGAGCAAGGCGCGCTTTTTCAGGCTGGGCCCACTTACCTGGAACAAGTCAGCGTGGATGGCCAGCTTATTACCGGGCAAAACCCCTGGTCCACCTGGCTGGCGGCTGAGAGTATGGTAAGCGCGATGGGCTATACCCCAGTTCCACGCCAAGTCACTCCGGCGGAGCAGACCGTCAGATTACTACTCACTTATGAGCAGCGCGGCTTTACCGAGGCCACAGAGAAATTACACAAGCTGCAGGAGAAAGGGGAAATAGACCAGCGCCTACTGGCCATGCACGGCGTTGTCTCTGTTATGCGTTGGGAGCCGGGCAGGGCTCTGGACATAATCAGACTGCTATCCAAGAGCCAGGATTGATAGAGTCCCTCAAAAATCCAGCTAGCCAGCCTGCTCTAGGGGCTGGCCATTTTCATCCACAAATAATACATCGCGAATGCTAAGTTTTTGTCCCTGGGCATTCTGCACAGCAACTTCGGAGATAGGCTCACCACTGTTTTTATCGACCAGATGCATCCCATCTTTATTGCCGTTCCAGCGCAGATTCCACTGGCGCAAAGCGATTACCACCGTAAACAGGTCCCGACCTTTTTCCGTTAAGCGGTACTCGTAGCGAGTGCCGTGTTCACCCGCATCAAAGCGTACCAACACCTCGTTATCCACCAGACGTGATAACCGATCCACAAGGATATTTTTGGCAATTCCCAGGTTTCTTTGGAAATCCACAAAACGGCGGGTACCCAGCATTGCCTGCTTAATTATCAGCAGGGACCACCAGTCCCCCACCTCATTTAGGGCGCAAGCCAGGGAGCAATCAAGATCATCAAAGCGTTTACGTGACATACCCCTAGTATACCGGCAAAAAAGTTGCAATACGAAACCAGATATTGAACTCACCACCAAAATAAGGTTTTATAACGCAACCGTTTTAATTGTGACCTAGTGGGACCAGTGAGTCCCAGTGTTGAATCGAGACATTCAGGAGAGAAATATGAGTGGTTCCCTGGACAACCTACTGCGTCCTTTCGAGCATAAATCCCTAAAGCTGCGCAACCGGGTCGCAATGGCCCCCATGACCCGCACTATGTCACCGGGCTATGCAGCCAATGACCAAGTGGCCGGCTATTACCGCCGCCGAGCTGAAGGTGAAGTGGGACTGATTATTACCGAAGGCACCTTCGTTAATCATAAAGCCGCAAACGGTTACGAGAATGTACCGGCAATCTACGGTGAGGCCGCTCTCGCCGGCTGGAAAAAAGTGGTAGACGAAGTACACGCTGCCGGTGGCCAGATTATCCCGCAGTTATGGCACGTAGGCTCCGTGCGCAAAGAGGGCATAGGCCCGGATAAATCAGTGCCCGGCTACTCCCCCTCAGGCCTGTTCAAACCCGGCAAGCCCAATGGCCAGGCGATGAGCAAAGAGGACATCCAGGAAGTTATACAAGCTTTTGCAGACGCAGCCAAAGCAGCCAAGGAAATTGGGTTTGACGGTGTAGAGATTCACGGCGCCCACGGCTACCTGATCGACCAGTTTTTCTGGGAAGGTACCAACCAACGCGATGACGAGTACGGTGGCTCGATCGAAAATCGCACCCGCTTTGCAGTGGAAATTATCAAAGCGGTACGTGAAGCCGTAGGCGAAGATTTCGCCATAGTGCTACGCTACTCCCAATGGAAGCAGCAGGATTACGAAGCCAAGTTGGCGCAAAACCCGGAAGAACTGAAACGCTTCCTGACACCGCTGGTTGAAGCCGGCGTTGATATTTTCCACGCCTCGACAAGGCGCTTCTGGGTGCCGGAGTTCGAAGGCTCCGATCTCAATCTGGCAGGCTGGACCAAGGAACTGACTGGAAAACCGGTAATTTCTGTCGGCAGTGTCGGCCTTGACGATGATTTTATCGGCGGCAATAACCAGGGTATGGGCGGTACCGCTAATCCTACCGATTTAGGCGAACTGACCCGCCGTATGGATAACCAGGAGTTCGACCTGATTGCCGTTGGCCGCGCGCTATTACAAGACCCACACTGGTTCGCCAAGGTGCGTGAAGATCGCGCGGAGGAAATCACTCCGTTCACCAAAGAAGCGCTAATGAGCCTAAGTTAATTATTCCTAATAAAAAAGCAGCCGCAAAGGGCTGCTTTTTTATCTACATTTTTTAAAAATTTATTGGAATCACGGCCAAATAAATTCTACCGGCCACAATTTTTGCGAATCCTGATCGTACTCATTCCACAGCTGACGATAAGTTTTCTGCTCAACCGGATGCAATACTTCTGGAGCTATCTCTGCCAGAGGCTGTAAAACAAAGGCATTTTTTACAATCTCACCTCTAGGCAATTTTACCCCGTCGACAGTTCCGGTCAGGTGATCATAGGTGAGAATATCAATATCCAGGGTTCGTGCACTGAACTTGGGCCCGGAGCGCAGGCGGCCATTGGCATCTTCAATGCCGCGCAGACACAGGGCCAGTTGACCTACCGGCAAGTCAGTTTGCAGCCCAACCACCAGGTTGTAAAAATTATCGCCTTGGAAACCCACCGCTTCACTTTCGAAGACCCGGGACACCTGTAACTCGCCAAACCGCCCTGCCAGGGCATCCAGCGCTGCGCGGATATATTGCGCACGATTGATATTACTGCCGAGGCTGAGATACACCTGAGCCACGTTTACACTCCCGCAGACATCGCTGCTGCACCTTTTGCCGGCCTCTCGCCGCGCTCAATAATGACACCCACATCCCTGGACCCTCTGACCGCGCCGGGCTTGGACAAACGCAGTCGCAGCCAGCTTACAGAAAATTCTTCCCTGACAATTGCCGCAGCCTGTTCCGCCATGGTCTCCACCAACAGGAACTCACTGCTTTCAATAAAAGCGATCAAGCGCTTGGCCACCGCTTTATAGTTAAGTGTGTACTCGATATTGTCTGTGCGCGCCGCCTCACTAATATCGAAGGCCATCTCCAAATCGAGACTGACCGTCTGGCGCACTTCCCGCTCCCAATCGTAAATACCAATAATGGTATTCACCTTTAAATCCCGTATATAAACAATATCCATTTATCGGCTCTTTTCTTTTTAATGCCAGGCTATCCCTGGGATTTTTAAAGTTCGGTCTTGGGCAACTCTGTCATGGGCCAGCGCGGGCGCACATCCACCGCAAGGCTCGTCTGCTCCCCTGCTTTTAAACGTAAACTACCGGCGTAGGCGATCATGGCGCCGTTATCAGTGCAGAATTCATGGCGGGGATAGTAGACGCTGGCGTTATCCTTTCGCAGGCTCGTTTCCAAACGCTCACGCAATAATTTATTTGCGGAAACTCCACCGGCAATCACCAGGGTTTTATAGCCAGAAGCCTTAATAGCGCGACGGCATTTAATCACCAGGGTATCCACTACCGCCTCCTGGAAAGCCGCAGCAATATCTGCGCAAGTCTGCTCGTCCGGCAAACCATCCTCGAGGGCGTGCTTGCGCACCGTCGTCAGGGTGAAGGTTTTTAGGCCTGAAAAACTGAAATCCAAGCCCGGTCGATCCGTCATAGGACGGGGGAAGGTAAAGCGTTTGGGATCTCCTTTCTCCGCCAGGGCAGCCAAACGCGGGCCACCGGGATAATCCAGGTCGAGCATTTTGGCGGCCTTATCAAAGGCTTCGCCGGCTGCGTCATCCAGGGATTCACCCATCAGTTCGTAATCACCGAGCCCCCGCACCTCCACCAGCTGAGTGTGTCCGCCGGAAACCAGCAGGGCCACAAAAGGAAAGGCGGGCGGATTATCCTCCAACATTGGGGCCAGCAGGTGGCCTTCCATATGGTGCACCGCCACCGCCGGGATATCCCAGCCATAGGCCAGTGCACGGGCCGCGCAGGCCCCGACCATCAGCGCTCCCACCAGACCGGGGCCCGCGGTATAGGCGATACCATTGAGGTCTGAAGGGCTGGTCTCGGCCTTCTTCATTACCTGTCGAATCAGCGGCAAGAGTTTGCGCACATGATCGCGGCTCGCCAGCTCGGGGACTACACCGCCATAATCGGCATGCAGGTCCACTTGACTGAACAGGGCATGGCTGAGCAAACCGGACTCAGAATCGTAAATAGCGACGCCAGTTTCATCGCAGGAAGTTTCTATACCAAGGACGCGCACTTGATTTCATTCTCGTGACTTCTTCGAAGGGCGGTTATCATACTGGAAAATGGGGTTGCGATCCCGTATAGGAGTGTTTAGAATTTGCGCCCTCGCTGTGAACCGGCCACCGGATGCAACTGCGAGAGCATTGCCGGAATGGCCGAGAGAAACGAATTTTAACAGGTATCCTAATGCCCTCTGTACGAATCAAAGACAACGAACCTTTCGATATCGCCCTGCGCCGTTTCAAGCGCTCCTGTGAAAAAGCAGGCGTACTGTCTGAAGTACGTCGTCGCGAGTTCTACGAGAAGCCCACCGCTGTTCGTAAGCGCAAAGCTGCTGCCGCTGTAAAGCGTCACGCTAAAAAGCTTCAGCGCGAAAACCGCAAGTTCCAGCGTCTCTACTAAGAGCCGCAGGCTGCATAAGCCTGTCGCAGCGAGGCGGCCGGACGGGCTTAGCCCGTAGCGGAGCTATAAAGAACGGCGTGCGAGCCATACTCGCGCGCCGTTTTTCGTTTGGGCTAACGCATTTCCCCCGCCCAGCAGACAAGCTATCCTAAGCCCCTGATCCAAAATTCATTGCCAACAATCTCGGAACACTCACTATGAGCACTCTCAAGGAAACCCTGACTCAAGCCACTAAAGACGCAATGAAAGCGCGAGACAAAGAGCGCCTGGCCACCCTGCGCCTGATCAACGCCGAGATCAAACGCGTTGAAGTCGACGAGCGCATCGACCTGGATGACGCCCGCATCCTCGCCCTGCTGGACAAAATGACCAAGCAGCGCCGCGACTCCATTACCCAGTACGAGAAAGCTGGCCGGGCTGAACTGGCAGCAGTAGAGCAGGCTGAAATTGAAGTTATCCAGGAATTCCTGCCGAAGCAGCTGAGCGAAGCTGAGATCACCGATATCGTTGCCTCCGCCGTCAAAGACACCGGTGCCAACAGCATGGCGGATATGGGCAAAGTCATCGCCCAGGTTAAACCCCAGGTGCAGGGCCGTGCAGATATGGGCGCGGTGAGCAAACTGGTGAAGGCCCAACTGGCCTAAGCTGAGCGAATCCCCATGGCCGGCAAGATACCCCAGCACTTTATCGACGATCTGCTCGCAAGGGCAGATATCGTCGAGCTGGTGGACAGCCGGGTCAAGCTGCGTAAAACCGGCAAAAACTACTCTGCCTGCTGCCCCTTCCACGACGAGAAAACCCCATCGTTTACCGTGAGTGCGGACAAGCAGTTTTATTACTGTTTCGGCTGCGGCGCCAATGGCAATGCCATCGGCTTCCTCATGGAGTACGACCGCCTGCCCTTCCCAGAAGCGGTGGAAAAACTCGCGGCCACCCGTGGACTGGAAGTTCCCAGGGAACAACTGGCACCGGGGCAAGAAAAGCGCCAGCGGGAGAGTCAATCTCTCTACCAGTTCACAGAGAAAGCCGCCGACTACTACCGTGAACAGCTGCGCAACCACCCCGCCGCAGGCAATGCGGTGGCCTACCTGCGCAATCGCGGTCTCTCCGGTGAGATTGCCCGGGACTTTGGTATCGGCCTTGCGCCCCCGGGCTGGGACAACCTGCTCAATGCATTAGCCGATACCCCCGAGAAAGCGGATCAACTGGAACTGGCAGGCCTGGCCATTCGCCGCCAGGACAGTGATGGCAACACCAAGCCCAACGCGCGCCACCACTACGACCGCTTCCGCAACCGTATTATTTTCCCGATCCGCGACCAGCGCGGGCGCGCCATCGCCTTTGGCGGGCGGGTACTGGGCGACGACAAACCCAAGTACCTGAACTCCCCGGAAACCCCGATTTTCCACAAGAGCCGCGAACTCTACGGCCTGTGGGAAGCGCGCCAGGCCAACCGCAATTTAGAGCGCCTGATTGTGGTTGAAGGCTATATGGATGTGGTGGCACTGGCCCAGTTCGATATCCGCTGCGCCGTCGCCACCCTGGGCACCGCTTGTGGCGAAGACCATATTCAGCTCGCCTTCCGCCACACCTCGGAACTGCTGTTTTGCTTTGACGGCGACCGTGCCGGCCGCGCTGCCGCCCGCCGCGCTCTGGAGTCGGCCCTGCCGCAGATGCAGGACGGGCGCAGCCTGCGCTTCCTGCTGCTGCCGGAAGGCGAGGACCCGGACACCCTGGTACGCCAACTGGGCGGTGAACGTTTCCAGCAGCTAATTAAGGAGCAATCCCTACCGCTGGAAGATTTTCTCTTCGACCTGCTGAGCGAAGATATCAACCTGCAGACCATGGACGGCCGCGCGCGCCTGTCCAAACTCGCCGCCCCCCTGCTGGACCTGCTGCCCGATGGCGTCTACCGCCAGCTGATGTTCCAACAACTGGCCTCGCGCACCGGGCTCGACAAGGAAACCCTGCAAGAGGTTATCCGCACAGAAAAAGCTCGCACGCCGCAACAGCCCCACCCGCAACCTACAGCTGCACCGGGAGAGCCAAACCAAGCACCCTCCCCTCACGAGGAGCTGGAGCACCGCACACCGCCGGAACCCTGGCAGCGCGACAGCAACTCCAGTGAAAGTGCAGCACCGAGTTACGACAGTCCGCACCACCAGAGCCAATATCTCCTGCCACCAGAGCGCATGCTGATCGCCCTGCTGTTGCACCACCCGGAGCTGGCAGCACAAATCGAAAATCCAAAGCAATTCCCCATCGACGGCAATACAGACCTGGCATTGTTTATCCAGCTGGTGGAACTGTACAAAAGCCGCCCCCAATTAAATTTCTATCAATTGATCGGCCACTGGCGTGCACACCACAGCGCAGAATCTTGCGATACCCTGGCCAAGCTCGCTATTTCTCCACTGGTATCGGTCGCGCGCCAACTCGCCCAGGATGACAGCAACCTGGAATACGATCCGCACACCGAATTTAACGACTGTCTACTGCGCCTGAAACAAGCTGCAGACAAACAGCGCAACCGCGATTTACTCGATCAACTCAGGAACAGCGCCCAGTTGAGCCCCGAAGAACAACTGGCTCTATTAGCCAATTGGCGAAAAAAGCAGAATTAATAAGCGCCAACCCCTTGAAAACTGCGGGCTCAGCACTATATTCACTCACCCCCGCCGGGCGGGATCGGGAACCCCAGCACCCTAAACATCGCACCTACGCCGTTACTTGACAGCTAGAGTGGTTATTGCTAGTGCAAATACGCTATAATCCCGCGTCTTTGTCCCGTATTTTCATTCCCAGAATTCAGGGTTGTGCATGACCGACAAAACCCAGCAACAGTCCCGCATTAAGGAACTGATCGCCCGCGGTAAAGAGCAGGGCTATCTGACCTATGCCGAGGTAAATGACCACCTACCGGAAGATATTTCCGATCCCGATCAGGTGGAAGACATTATTGGCATGATCAACGACATGGGCATCAAGGTGTTTGAAACCGCACCGGATGCCGAAGAGTTGTTGATGGCTGAAGGCGACAGCTCCGCTGATGAAATCGCCGCAGCCGAAGCTGCCGCTGCCCTGGCAGCCGTAGAGTCCGACGTAGGCCGAACCACCGATCCAGTACGCATGTATATGCGCGAAATGGGCACCGTAGAGCTGCTCACGCGCGAAGGCGAGATCGCCATTGCCAAGCGTATCGAAGAGGGCCTGCGCGAACTGATGGCCGCCCTGGCCTACTGGCCGGGTGCAGTGCAGCAGATCATCGATGAGTACGCTCTGATCGAGAAAGAAGAGCGCCGCATCCCCGATATTATCTCCGGTTGGCTCGACCCCGCCGACGAGGTTCCGCCCGGAGCCCAGGCCGGCCAAGCCGCCGCCGCTGCCAGCGCGCCGGAGTCATCAGATTCCGATGATGATGACGACGACGACAGCGATGACGACAGCAGCGACGAGGAAGAGGAAGCTACCGGCGGTATCGACCCCGAAGAGCTCGCCGAACGCATGAACGCGCTGATCGCCGCACAGAAAGCTGCCGACGAAGCCATCGCCGCCCACGGCCGCGACTCCAAAGAAGCTGGCCAGGCCCTCGAAGCCGTTGGCGATGTATTCCGCTTCTTTAAACTGGCTCCCCGCCAGTTCGAACCACTCTATGGTGAAGTTCGTTACGTACTCGACAGCGTACGCGAGCAAGAACGCGTGGTTATGGCCATGTGTATCAAACGCGCCCGCATGCCGCGCAAGACTTTTATCAAGGAATTCCCCGGCAACGAGACCAATGATGATTGGATTCCCGCAATCATCAAGAAAAAGCGCGATTACTCCGATGCCCTGCGCCACGTCGTAGACGAAGTTGTTCGCGCCCAGCGCAAACTGGCTCAGTTCCAGGAGCGCGCTAAGCTGGACGTAGGCCAGATCAAAGAGATCAACCGCCGCATGTCCATTGGTGAGGCCCGTTCACGCCGCGCCAAGAAAGAGATGGTCGAAGCCAACCTGCGTCTGGTTATCTCTATCGCCAAGAAGTACACCAACCGCGGCCTGCAGTTCCTGGACCTGATCCAGGAGGGCAACATCGGCTTGATGAAGGCTGTGGATAAGTTCGAATACCGCCGCGGTTACAAATTCTCCACTTATGCCACCTGGTGGATTCGCCAGGCCATTACCCGCTCTATTGCAGACCAGGCCCGCACCATCCGTATCCCGGTACATATGATTGAGACTATTAATAAGCTCAACCGTATCAGCCGCCAGATGCTGCAGGAAATGGGTCGCGAGCCCACTCCGGAAGAACTGGGCGAGCGCATGGAAATGCCGGAAGACAAGGTGCGCAAAGTCCTCAAGATCGCCAAAGAGCCGATCTCCATGGAGACGCCTATCGGCGACGACGAAGACTCCCACCTGGGTGACTTTATCGAGGATCAAAATCAATCCTCGCCGGTGGATACCGCCACTCAAACTGGACTGCACGACGCTACCCGCTCCGTACTCTCCGGCCTCACCGCCCGTGAAGCCAAGGTACTGCGTATGCGTTTCGGTATTGATATGAATACCGACCACACGCTGGAAGAGGTGGGCAAACAGTTTGACGTAACCCGCGAGCGTATCCGTCAGATCGAAGCGAAAGCATTGCGCAAGCTGCGACACCCCTCCAGGTCGGAGCATTTACGCAGCTTCCTCGACGAGTAAGCGCTAGACTAAAGCCCGGTTCAACCGGGCTTTTTTTTGTGACATAAAGATGACCTCCCCGCGCAGGCTTAGTGAAAGCAGGAGATAAGCATGCAAAAAGAAATGGCGAATAAGCAGGAAAAATCTGAAGAGCTTGCCAACAAGCCCGGCAAGAAAGGGTTTGCGCGCCTCCTGGCTGCCACTAGCTACTCCAGTCAGGGGCTCGTCGCTGCATGGCGCAATGAGGAAGCTTTTCGCCAGGAAGTAATTGCCGCCTGCCTAATGGTGCCTCTCGCACTCTGGGCCGGGGAGACACCTACTGAGCGCGCCATATTGATTGCAGCCGTGATGTTTGTCCTCCCAATAGAACTTATCAACAGCGCTATTGAGGCGACCGTGGACCGCATCGGCCCCGAGAAACACCCACTGGCCAAGATTGCTAAAGACACAGGCTCCGCCGCCGTGGCCGTCGCCCTCTTTGCTGCATTCCTGGTTTGGTGCTGTATCCTTATCCCCAAACTGCCGATTTAAATACTTTAGTATGAGATTTTGACCTCCATTTCGCATAAACAAAACAACTGTACCAATTGCAGCTTCTAGTTAAGACTACCGAACCAATTAAGGTGTTTGGCAGCTTTCGCAAGGTGGACGTCTACCCCATAAAGATTCAGTTGTTGGCGAAAGCTTGAGCAACAGGGAAAGAAGATTTCAAGAATTTGCCCATATCGGCTTTGAGTGCTAACAAAGGCATTGATTTGCAAGGGAAAATCTTGTACTTTTCCCAACCGCTTGCAACGATCCTCGCAAGCAATGTGTGGGCCCTTAGCTCAGTTGGTTAGAGCATCCGACTCATAATCGGCAGGTCCTGGGTTCGAGTCCCGGAGGGCCCACCACCTTCTTATGTTCACAATACGTTGTGATTTTTGCTTAAGACCTAGTGAAAAAATCAAACCACTGGGTACCAATCCCATTTCGCATCAAAAATACATGATTTATCGTTGCTCGAGCAACTTTACTCGTTAAAAAATATATATTTAAAGTTTTGCCGATAAGCTGCGAAAGATCAGCTTCTTTTCTGGTGTAGTAACATCCACTCCTAATTTTGGAAATGAGTGCTCACTTTTTGCATCCCAAAGTTACAGTGAGGTCTTAATATATTTATCTCAAATGAAACTGACTTTTGAACTCATAAACCAAGTTTAAAGGAGGCAATAAGCTTAAAATTTTATGCACGTCTTAAGGAGTATAAGTCCGCCATGTTTCACTCTAGTACTTCATTAAATTGTGACAGATTATTTTGCATTGTAGTCAGAAGCTCTCTGCAATGCCCAATCTCCGGAGAAAATGCTTCTTCCAAACTTGTAATTTTCTGGCATAACCAACTGTTCAGCGTCAGCCATTCTTCTTTATTGTGGCCATTTGCTGAAATTTCTGTAAATACCCTGGAGCCGATATAACTATCCAGACGGTCCCACACCAAAGTATCACCAAAGCGCGACTCAATTTTATTCTTTTTAGAAAACAAAGAATCAAACAAATATTTATTTTCATCACGCTCTGAACGTCCTATGACAAATTCAGCCCGGATAGAGTCTTGATTCAATACAACTTGATAAGTCACCTTAGTCAAACCAGATCGCCCTCGGAGACTGTTCTGAGTCATGGCATTTGCATTATCAAATAACCTACAGTCACTTTCACGCATAATTTCAATGAACTGCTTCCAGAACTCTCGCCGTGTATGGTGGCGCTGAGCTAGCTCACGAGCATTGGTCTGCTCTTCCTGCTTCTTTTCTGCCAGACCGATCACATATTCCTCGACCTCTTTCATTGGTAATATCTGCTCTAGACTCAGGAATAATTGATCTCCTTTCGCGTAAGGCACAGCCTTAATACACTGAAGACGCAGGTTATGACGCATCAACCAGTGTGCGGTAGAAGTTACTTCACGACGAAAATGCGCAGCAACAAGAATGATGCGCTGCTCAGCATCAGGGTTCAAAATCAGCTCATCGAAATCCCTATCAGCAAAGAATTCCACTAATCGTTCCCGCGCACTTTGATTCTGCTCGCAACCTCTTTTATCAAGAAAACGCTGATAGATTTCTATGATCTGACTTTTTGTTAGGCTGGCGCAGTAGGACGCGTACTTTAGTGCTTGCCATACTACATCACGTCCAGAATCATCGAGTTTATTTTCAATAATTACTAAATGACCATGTTTATCCAGGGCAAGCAGGTCTAAGCGTTCACGAGTCTCATTAAAACCATCAAATTCCTTTTGAATAATAAGCAATTCCTCACCCAGTACTTCGGGATTGGCTGCTAACCACTCTTGCAGATGTTCGCGTTCACGGAAGCCTAAATCAGAAAACTTTTTCAACTTAAGTGGCTCGAGTCGATTAGTATTCCTGTCAATTTGATACATTGATAGACCTCGGTTTTGGGTATTTAAGAGCTATAAATGTGCTTATTACGCCTGGTCGCTGGTTACCTACGTATATGCCACTACAATTAACCCCAGTCTATCTAAGGCTTATGAATCACAGAAGAGATTGACATAGATAATTGCCATCGCAGCTTAATGACCTCATTCATAGACATCAATTTAGGCCTGTTAAACTCGATGATTAACTTCCGTACACTTGGGTATAGGGAACTATCACTCAACACATAGGGAAGAAATAATGAAAGTAATAGCGCTAAAATCACCAGGCGGACTAGAAAACATTTCGGCTAGTGACATCGCTGACCCGGGAGCACCCGGCCCAGGCCAAATCCGTGTTGCAATTAAAGCCTCCTCCCTCAACTTCCACGATCTTTTGGTTGCCAACGGCGGTATTCCCACAGAAGACGGCCGTATTCTGATGTCTGATGGCGGCGGTATCGTGAATGCAGTTGGTGAGGATGTTACCGATTTTCAGGTCGGCGATTCTGTTGTGTCGTGCTTTTTCCCTCAGTGGCCAGCAGGTACGCCTATGGCTTCCGTGGGTAACTTTGCCAATACGCCTGGTGACGGTATCAATGGGATGGCCGCTGAGTTTGTTGTGTGCGATCAGAGCGCTTTTACCCTTGCCCCAAAAGGCTGGAGCTACGCCCAGGCGGCAACCATTACTACCGCAGGCCTTACTGCTTGGCGGGCATTGGTAGTAGACGGCAAGGTAAAACCTGGCGACACAATATTGACTCTAGGCACTGGCGGAGTATCTATTACGGTAATTCAGATTGCCAAAATACTGGGGGCCAAGGTTATTGTTACTTCTTCTTCCGACGAGAAACTGGAGCGCGCTAAAAAATTAGGCGCCGATCATGGCGTCAACTATCGCACTCATACACAGTGGTCAAAAAAGGTTATGGAGCTGACGGAAGGCAAAGGTGCGGACCATATTATTGAGCTCGGTGGCCCCGGTACACTAGAGCAATCGATCCATTCAGTCAGAGTTGGCGGCCATATTTCATTGATTGGTGTTTTAACGGGCCGCTCGGGAGAAGTGCCCACGGCACTGTTGATGGCCAAGCAGGCCCGGTTACAGGGCTTGATCGTTGGAAGCCGTAGGGATCAACGGGAATATGTCACCGCATTGGAAACCAGCCAAATACAGCCAGTGATTGATAAGTCTTACCCTATGGAGGAACTGGCTGCGGCATTTGAGTACCAAGCCAGCGGGTCGCACTTTGGCAAGATCTGCGTCGAGTGGTAATGGAATAGCTCTCAATCTCGCCGCACTCTTAAAGCTAAGACACTTGTGAGAGCGCGGCTTAACGATTCCTACTGAAATATGAGGGAGACACTCCAAATTGGCCATAAAAAGCCCGACGAAAGCTATCATAGCTCGCAAACCCTACCTGCCGAGCCACCTGAACAAGGCTTGCTGATTCACAGGTGATTAAATCCCGCGCCCGGTTTAAACGGAGTTGGTTTAGATAATGTCCGGGGGTGCTATTAAGATGTTGCTTGAACAAGCGAGTTAACTGGCGATCGCTGACGGAAATACGCTCCGCCATATCGGAAACGCTGATTGATTTCTGGTAATTCTCCGACAGCCACTCCAATAGAGGATTGAGCCTCATACTGTCGCTGGATTGCACTTTAAGCAGATCAGAGTACTGGGACTGCCCTCCCCTGCGTTGCAGATAAACCACCAGGTCTTTAGCCACACTGGCCGCAATAGTATTGCCATAATCCTGGCGAATTACTTCCAGGGCCAAGTCGACTCCAGATAGAATTCCCGCTGAAGACCACAGTTTTCCGCTTTCAATAAACAAAGGGTCCTGCTCAACCTGATAATTGACTGCTTTCTCGGCAAGCTGCCGGCAATGCCGCCAGTGAGTGGTAATACGGTGCTGTTGTTCCGGAAATATATCTGTTAGTAAGAATGCACCTGTACAGATACTCAAGACGCGCTCTGCTTTGTCTGCGATTGCACGCAGCGCATTTACCTGCTTTGGACTTAAGCGCAGCTGCCGCATCCCAGTACCGCCAGTAATGACCAGGTAATCAATTTCCGTATCTTGGTAAATATCAAAATCCACGGATAGGGCTTGGCCGTACGCGGTTTTAACTGGCGCCTTGCTTAAGCCTATCAAGCGACTTGTATAGGCCTCACTAACGAAACTATTAGTCTCCATAAAGGCATCCAAGGGGCCAAAAAGGTCTAACGCCTGGAATCCATCAGCAACAAAAAAACCTATCTTCTTGGTCATAGCATCTCCTCCACACAGGGAATTGTACTCCAGTGGGTACGTCTGCTATGACACACTTACGACATAAAACGACATTGGTGCTTCACCTGAACTAGCTCAACATAGAACTATCTCCATGAAACTGAACCACCCAATCTCATAAGGCTAACAGAAAATTAGCTAGTCAGTCCAAATCCCACAGCAATTAAAACTCTCACATTCAGCTGCTCAATATTTGTAAGCTTCTTATTGTCTAAACTGTTCGTACCAAATTGTTCAGCTCTTATCCTAAGTAGGAAATTTTACTCAACAGCAAATAATCATTGATAAAATACTCATGGCGCAACTGAACCAACCATGATGCCGGTCAAGTAAAAAAAATTAATTTAGAGTTAACCTTCAGTTTTATTCACCAAACAAACTGCAGTTGTATTTTGCACCTACACCAAGTTTCCACTCTATAAAAAAATTATTACTCCAAAAGTACCAATACCTAAAGCACAAGAAATACAGTAAGGATGTATTAAATGGCGTTACAGAAGTCCCCCGGACAAAAAAGAAAATCAGTGGTACGTACAGTATGTATTTTAGTTTTCCTTATTCTGACTTACTTTCTGTCAAACTATTACTCTCGTGCCAACAATGAATCATTAAGTTGGGTCGAAAATAACACACCTGTAGGAAACCTGATTCAAGCAGCACCTATCACTATAGGTATCTGCCTCGTCTTATATTGGATTTTAAGCTTCTTGTTTGTAAGGGAGTCAAAAAAAGCACTACCCGAGGGCTTTTATACTGAGACGTCCTGGCTTGATATCGATGATAACTACCTCGTCGCCTTAGAAGGAGATGAACTCGTCTATTTTGATATCCCGAAAGAACAGGCTTCAACTGCTCAATCCGCCTATCAAGCGGGGAAATCCCCTGAAGAAATATATCATTTGTGTAAACCTGATACCGCAGCACGAATCCCTCTCAATGAAATAAGTTCACTTAGCAGTGACCATAATTCAGATGTAATAACTATCAAGCACGGGGATAAGACCCATTCTGTTGAGTTCTTAAATCAAACAGTAAAAGCGCACGCATTAGAACGTATCGAGAAACAACTACCTGAGACAATGGATTATCAGTATATTCAGCGGTCTCGTTTGCAAGCCACTCTACCGTCACTTGTGATAGCAATACTGTTAATAGGCCTTATCTACTGGCTTGACTCATTTATTTTCCGTGCGATAGTTGGTTTTATTGGGCTAACCTCTGTGGCCCCGAACCTTTTGTCCAAATTAATTAGTCCGACAGAGACACGCCTCTGGGAGAAAGTCGAAGAAACCTCTGTAGAGCACGCATAGTGCAGAAGATGGCCAGCTTCGGCTGGCCGCTTTAATAGAGCTATCTGTTGCTCATAATCAAGCTCAGCTATACTGTCCCCAGAATAAACATAACGTCAGTCTGAAGACCCATTGGGATAGCAGAGATTATGAACTTCTCTTCATTAGCTTTTGCCATGCTCACCACAGCAACTACTCCTAATAGTTGCACAGATGGTATCGCTTTACTCCGTGGAGTAACAGCCATTGCCGCTGAATACCCTTGGCTGAGTGCAGATAAAAAAGATTATATAGTCCGAGACTATCCACGAATGTATCTCGTGCTACCTAAAATACCAGGGGAGCAAACAGTCGGTAATGAACAGCCTAATGCCGCGGTGGATAAAGAAAGCTGCCAGGTTATTAATGTGTTTCTTTCTAGCTAATTTTATTTAGTATCTCAAAGCTCCCTACGGCTTAGTTCCGGGAGCTCTCCCCCTATCTACTACTACCCTTGCTCGGCATAAGTCAGTGTATTGTTATTTTCGTTACACTCATCGACGAGATTGGTAAAGTCAGCAGTTACCTCTAAAACCGCATCCGGATCAAAAACCCAGTAACCCAAAGTAAATACAATACTTACAGTGCCACCTGCTGGAATTGCAGGCGTCGCCTGTACATCGTTGGCTAATGTATCAATATCTAAAAGGCGAGCCTGGCTGATTGGCGCTGCCAGAGCACCTATATTAGTGATATCGACTACGATGATGGATTGCCCGGTTCCAGGATTCCAGATCGGATCATAGATTTGGCTCACTATCAGGTCAGGTTTATTACATACACACAGACACATATAGTGATCATCTTCTTTGACACCATAAGGGGTTCCGACATAGCAAACCGACTTATCGTCAAACTGATTACCATAGAGCCAGTGAGATGATGGGTCATTGACAGGTTTCTCGATTATTTCAGGGTCGCGAGTTACCTTACAAACACTGGTAGATTCAAAATCATCTATCAGGTCAGTAGCAACCTCTGACTCAGGCACCCCTCCAACCCAAATTGCACAAGTCCGACGACATGTCAGTGGACCCTGCCCCTGCCAATAATTTGGAAACCAACCCGCTTCATAGTTTTGCATACTTAAATCTTGAATTGGATCTGCATAACTGGCAACCGTGAAGAAATAAGTAGTAACTACAATGAATATACGCAAAATAAATTTAGACATAACTCCCTCCTTTGAATTAAAAATACATATTGAATTTGCCCAATATAGTGCTCTTGCACAGTTAAAACAGAATTTATGAGCAGGGCGATTGTAAGCAGACTTTACAGCAGATCTATTAAGATTGATAAAATTATGGCGGGCATTTTATTAGCGTGTATAAAATTCAACAACAAATCAAATAATACCAATCTATAAATTTCTAAAAACAATTAGAGCTACTAAAACAACCTTCCAAAGGTTATTAACCTCAGAAGGTTAAAAGTAGCTAAAATAATTCACAAGTGGAATAACCAACCACCTATAATTCTCCCAGGCTATAAAATACAGCCATCATCCTACCGAACAGAGTCAGAAGCAGGTAAAGCTAGAATCCCTGGAGATAGCAATAAGGCCTGCAGAGCTCTCCATATACGTGAATCGCAGACCACAAAGGCACCCAACTATCGCTACAGTTCAGCCAAGCTCCAAACTATGGTGAGTGCTACGCTAACAGATAACAAACATAAGTAGGCCATACCAACAAATGAATATTTACAAAGCGTCATGAACCAACCCTGCTGATATATTCGCTTCTGCATCCAAAATAAATATATCAGCACCCAAATAGACAGTGACACCAAAGCATTCTCATAAAGAGAAGACATTATTGAGTGACTGATTAACTTGCTGCTTATCATGTATAAGATATTGGCAATCAGGATACTTAAAAATATAAATGCATGACTGTGCAAAGCTACAATAAAATGCTCCATATAGAGCCTGCGCTTAAAAATATATAGCACCCACAACATTAAAGCGAATATAGGCAGCATTACTATTAGTGCATAGGGGAGTACTTTAAGAAAGGCCTTCTTTAAACGGTTTGGATCCTCAGTTACCTGCTTGATATTTTGATTAGCACTTTGAACCTTACCATCAATCCAATCTTGAAAAGGCTTCGGCAGCCCCTCAATATCCACCCTTATAAATCTGCTCTTTTTATCATCGGCAATGGCATTTCCTTCAGGTTGAATTTCAGGTGCCAAACCCTCTCTGGAGGCTATTTGCGCATCGCGATAACCTCTTTCAACCTCATTCTCAATAGCCTCTTTAAGCCCCTTTTCAGTTTCCTCTTTGGCTTTAATCAAACTGGCATCAATGTCATTAAGTTCAGCTAGTAAACCTTTCCGCTGAATCTCTTCAGCTCGTACTAATTCAGTCTCATGTGAAGAGGGGGCGATTCCCAATATCTCTGACCGGGAGCTTTCATGAGGTATATCAACGCCAGCAAGGGTAATATCCCAGTCTCCACTCAAACGAGTTACAAAAAGACTGGTGATACAGAGAAAAATAAATAGCCGTACAGGGCTTACATATCGAACACGACGACCAGAAAAATACTCTGTTGTTAAAAACCCTGGTCGGAAGAATAGCGCAGGTATGGTTTTCCATGTTCTGGAGTCAAACGCCAACAAGGTATCTAAGAAATCACCGATTACAGATGAAAAATGCCGCACCATACCTTTAACGGGCTGACCACAAGCATAACAATGGGGACCTAACAACTGTGTACAGCAGTTTGCGCACTTATTATCTTCATTACAAACACTTGCTATTGATGTCGTACTACTCAAGACCTACTTCCTTCGACATTCCCTTTAACTACTTACCACAAGTAATCCGAAAGTCCAATTTTCTGAACTGAATTACGAATATAAAAATTTGCAATACAATATTCTGAATATAGACAGTGCTGCGAGCGAACTCTTTAGCTTGAATAACTTAACATCTAAACAGCACAGTTTCACCA
This sequence comes from Microbulbifer maximicatervae (SeqCode), assembly GCF_052467325.1. Classification (NCBI taxonomy): domain Bacteria; kingdom Pseudomonadati; phylum Pseudomonadota; class Gammaproteobacteria; order Cellvibrionales; family Microbulbiferaceae; genus Microbulbifer; species Microbulbifer maximicatervae (SeqCode). The sequence continues at coordinate 4,268,094 of NZ_CP174310.1, read as the reverse complement.
ACACCAACCATTAAACGCTTATGCGTTTAATGGTTGGAATCCTATTAGGATATATCCTTATAACTCTGCCAAACTCCAAAATACAGTAAGAGCCGCACCAACAGATAATAAAACTAGATAGGCTAAACCCAAAAAAGAATACTTAAACAGGGTCATGATCCAACCCTGCTGATATACACGCTTTTGCATCCAAAGAAGATATATAGGAACCCAAAGAACTAATAGTGCCATCAAGCTGTTAAGAGATGAGGATATAAATGCGTATCCTTCCAGTTGACTACTAATACTATAAAACAGGTTGCCAATCAGAATACTCAGGCAGATAAAAGCCTGGCTGTGTAACGCTACAATCAGGTGTTCCATATAAAGTCTGCGTTTAAAGACGTAAAGCATCCACAGCATCATGGCAAATATTGGCAGTATGACTATAAGAGTTGACGGAAGAGCTCCCAAGAATGCTTTTTTGAAACGATTTGGATCATCGGTCACCCTTTCTACATTTTTATGGGCACTCTCTACTTTGCGATTAATCCAATCTTCTACTGGATTAGGAAGCCACCCAATTTGCAAGAATTCTCTATCTAGCTCACTAATAGTCTCATTCAATCCTAAGGCCAGTTCCTCTTTAGAAAAATTCTCGGATCCATTTTGACCTCCATCAATCTCGCTTAAGCTTTCATTGAGCTCATGCAATTCACCGGTAAGGTTCGTATGACCGCTAATGAGATCTTTTTCAACATCTTCCAAGATAGCGATAGCATAACTATTATCAGCGTGCTTTTTTTTGCCTTCTCGAATATTTTCAATAGCATCGTTATAACCTTGGCTCGCTTTTTCAACATCTACTGACTCAGCCTTTACATTTCCGAAATTAATAGCCCAATCACTATTTATCTGGGTTACAAAGAAGCTGGTGAGACATAGAAAGATAAACAAGCGCACAGGGCTGACATAACGCACCCGTCGACCGGAGAAATACTCAGCGGTTAAAAATCCAGGTCTAAAAAACAGAGAGGGTATTGTTTTCCATGTGCGGGAATCAAAAGCAAGCAGGGTATCAAAAAAGTCTCCAATTACTGAGGAGAAATGACGAACCATGCCTTTAACCGGTTGACCACAGGCATAGCAATGGGGCCCCAATAGCTCTGCATGACAATTGGCACAATGGTTTGGATTATAATCCGAATTATTTGTAGAGGTTGCAGTGCTCATTACCGCTCACCGAATCACTGATTATCTTATTCACCTGGCAAAAGCTTCCAGGCCCAAGTATCTGCTAACGAACCAGAACTGAAATACCTCAATTAGCAGAACTCTACTAATATCCCGAATATCAGCTGGAGTACAATTTTTTTAATGACTTATAGGTATTAAGAGAGAGGTAAAAGAAACGCGCCGACTATTAGGCGCGTTTCGAAGGGAATTTGGCATAAATTGCCGGTTGCTAATTATCCAAAAGGAAGCGTGCAATTGTACGCAGGCCGTGCCCTTTAGCACCTGGCGCCCACTGATCATTGCCACTGGGCTGGTAAGAGCCTGAAAGGTCCATATGCACCCAATTGCGACCTTCATCCCGTACAAAGCGAGCCAGGAAGGAGGCTGCCGTAGATGCACCAGGACTTCCCTCAATACCAACATTGGCGATATCGGCAAAGTTGGACGGGGTTTGCTCAAGGTGGAAAGGCTCTAAAGGCAGTCTCCACGCCTTTTCATTTTCCTCAGAAGCTGCAGACAATACCTTTTGGGCTGCTTCATCTTCAAAACTAAAGACAGAGTTGAAATCCCGACCTACAGCCATCTTTGCTGCACCGGTCAGAGTAGCGGCATCCAATAACCAGCGAGGATCTTCTTCCGAAGCTGCAATTAAACCATCGGCCAGCACCAGGCGCCCTTCAGCATCGGTATTCAGTATTTCTACACTCACTCCGTTTTTATATTTAATAATATCGCCCAATTTAAAGGCATGACCGGAGATCAGATTTTCTGCGCAGCAGAGATAGAGTTTGACCCGCTTGTTGAGACCTCTGGCTATTGCAAGAGCCAAGCCTCCAGTTACCATGGCCGCGCCACCCATATCGGATTTCATTGTGGCCATGTTGTTGGACGGCTTAATGCTGTAGCCGCCGGAGTCAAAAGTAATTCCTTTACCCACCAAACACATATCAACCGGCGCCTGGTCATCACCCGTCGGGTTGAAGTCCACTTGTAACATCACCGGCTCACGTACACTACCACGCCCAACGTTATGGATACCGACAAACCCTTCACGCAGCAGGTCATCCCCGGCAACTATACGGTAAGTTACCGCACTGGGAGCCAGCTTTTGCAGCATTTCTGCAGCGCTCTCCGCCAATACACGCGGAGACACATCATCAGGAGTACCATTAGTAATTTCACGAACCCAGCGACTGGCATTTTCACGGGCGGCGAGTTCTTTTAACTCGGCGCTGTCATCAGTCCCCCAGTCAATTTTGTTGGATTTACGCGGGTTAAAAAAACCTGCCCAAAATGCCCAGCGGCTTTCAATGCTCCAGCTTTCTCCTTTGAGGACAACATCGTTGACCCCCATACCATCGAGCTTTCGGGCAGCTCGCTGCGCTGCAACCAACACAGCGCCTTTCGCAGCGCTAATATGAATATTGGCAGCGCTACCATCAAAGCTCAGCAGTGCTGATTCTCCCCAGGGTTCCGGCGCAAAGCCCTCAACCAAATGAATATGCATAGCCTTTGTCATACAACACCTATTTTGAAACTTGTGTACCAATTTTATCGGTATTTCTCCTGCATTCTAACAGGACATCAAAAATACTTGATGATTGCACCGCCACCGAGTCGACAGATAAACTGTGAACCAAGACAAAATAACTATTAAGTAGAGAAATTCGTTAGGGAAGAATAAATGGCTGATTCCTGCCACTATCACACTAGCAAGACTGCATCCTGGCAGTGCCAGCCCTGCAACCGTCAGTTCTGTGGCGAGTGTATTCCGGGTTCGAGTACCAATTACCATGGGCAGGGTCCCGAATGCCCGCTCTGCCGCGATAGCCTGGAATATATTGGAGCCAGTAACAACGCCAAGCCTTTTTGGCAAATGGGGCTATTTTACTTTCTCTATGCTTTTAAGCCTGGCCCTCTAACAATCATGGCTGTTGCAGCAGCGGGCAGTATGGCAATAACGTCAATGGGTCTTCTGGCTCTTGTCGCTTTGGTAGCCATTGTAGCTGTTGTATCCCGCTACAATCTCTTGGTCATCGAAAGACTCGCAGGAGGCCAACTGGAAGCCCCTCCACTGGCAGATGCACTTGATGGCAATGGTGCAATGTTATTTCTGAAAGTCATTGGAATGACATTGATCGCCGGTTTCGTTGGCTACAAGCTTGTACAATTTACTGGAAGCCTCAATGTCATAATGATTTATGCAGCCGCCCTGTCATTTTTAGCGCCGGCTGCAATGATTGCCTTAGCGCTTACCCATAGTTTGAGATCCGCAATCAACCCTCTCAAATTATTGGAATTTACCCTAATCATTGGCTGGCCCTATTGGTTGCTGTTAATTATTACCAATATCATTTCTTTCGCACCCAATATACTAATGGCCGTGGTCAGCGATAAACTGCCGGCTTGGGCAATTTTCCCGACCACGGCAGCCATTGTCTCTTACTTTTCCATCGTCTCAAGTGCTGTGATGGGATATATCTGCTTAACTCGACAGCAAAAACTGGGAATAGCTTCAATACAAGAAGATGATGAAAATTACTTAGAAGAAAATGAATTCCTGTGTAAGCGCGCTCGGGCTGAAGCGCAAATATTTTTACGCGAAGGGGACTTCAAGGGCGCTCGCCAGGCTTTGGTTGAAGGGTTGCGCCGCTTCCCTAACGACGAAACTCTTAATGAGCGCTACTACCGCCTTTTACTTGCTACTGATGATAAAAAAGCCCTTCAGGAGCTGGGGCCACATCTGTTAGAAAAATTTGTACAGATAAATCGCCCACATAAGGCAGCTGAACTGTATATGGCCACAGAGCCCAGCCCGCCTGTGGCTAAGCCCGAGATACGCCATGCACTAGCCAAGGTGCTATACCAACAGCATAAGTACCAATTGGCAGCACAGCTGCTCAATAATTTACATAAAGAGGCCTATCCACAACTCGATGCTGCCTATCTGTTATTGGCACAAGTGTATATGGATGGATTGGGTAGAGAAGACTTAGCAAAAAAACTACTGCACTTTGTCCGACAGAAATTTCCAGAGAGTACTTTGCGTTCTGAAATCGATACCCTGTGGAAAGTACTTAACAGCACTGCCGAAATTCACTAAATAGCAAAATATGGGTAGCCATCTATGGTGGCTACCCTAAACCTAGCCCGACATTCGCTACCAATGCTTTAGCGCCCGATTCCATAGATACAAACCTCGCGCAAAAACGTTGTAACCTTTATTCAAAAACCACCTAAGGCCGGCTAGCTTCGACACCCTAGCCTTCCATTGCTCCTTGGGAGAATTCTCCCAAATCGTAATAAAAGCCTCGTAGCCCACTTTCAGATTTCCATCCGCATCCAATACATGCAGCCGCTCACGGACGAACTCTAAATCTGTATTCAGTTCCTTGGCTTTATCTTCATCAATATGAACATCCTCCCAATCCACTTGGCAGGTGACGGACTTTTTCTTTTGTGCTGAAATTCCTGCGTTACAGACTGGACAAGCAGAATTATAAAAAACCCGAATCTTTTCAGGCATAAGCTAAAAATCCATTCTTTTCTACCGGCGAAAACTACTTAGGGTGGTCAATATCATCGCGGTTCACCAACTCCCAAGGTAAACCACTATTTCGGTAGATCCGCTGATTTTTTTCTGGGTAGTCGGCAACATCATGTTGCAGTCGCTGGCCTACAACTATGCAACGCAAGGTCACTTCTCCCACATTGCGCATCACATGAGCTGGGCCGCCAGCGGGGTAGCCAATAAAATCCCCTGCAGAAACCTGGTGGTGATCGTCATCAATACGCACCTCGGCCCTACCCTCCAGGATATAAACACATTCGTCTTCAAAATAGTGACAATGGAATTCTGTGGATTCATAACCTGGCTCGATTTCAATCATATGGAAACCAAAGCCGGATATGCCGGTAAGATCACCCAGGGACTTGTTTTTACGCACCGCATTGGCATTGAGGAAATGTACCTTGCGCTCCCCTTCCATCCCTGCAATTTCGGTCCCAGTCAAAATATAGCGACTCACTCTGCCCCCAATACATTACTTAATTATTTATAAGACATACCGAATTATGTTCTTCAACCTGAGGCAGCCATATCTTGGGTCATCTCTTTCACCTCGCGCGCGCGGCCTTCCTCACCCAGGCGACGATAGTAATTGACCAGAACCATTCCCAGCTTGGGAATCAAGGGGTGATTCACTCGCTGCTGTTTCAAGTGGCGCAGTAATTCCTCTAGCCACGGCCAGTCCTTTTCCTCCGCTGCACGCCGTGCCATCAATAAGTTTGCCTTTCCGGTGAGCGCCTTTGGACTTTTTGTTGCTGCCAAGTAGCGGCGATAGCCACTTGCCAGGGTATGGCCATCGATCTCCAGGTTTCCTGCCTGGGCAAATAAAGCGAGATTGGCCCGGTGGTAACCTTCACTCTCTGGCGCAGCTGAGGTCAGTTCTATATAGCGCTCAATCAGTGTTAAAGCCTGTGGATATTGCCGCACCGCTGAGGCTGCCGCTTCAGTGGCTTCCAGAATTTTTCCCTCTTCCAAAAAACGATCAATCCGCGACAAGGCTACCCTTTGGGGGGACGGGGCCTCCCCTTCCTCCGGCATAGGTTCCACCATCGGGCGCCAATACAACACCGCCAAAGTCAGGGCAAAACCCGCAAGTAAACCACCAGTATGGGCCCAGTAGGCAATGCTGGCATCTCCATACAAATAACCGAAAATCTCTTTACCCAACCACAGCGGTAACACCAGCAGCGCCGGTGCACTGAATTCGCCAAACATAAAACCAATGGTGTAAAAGAAACGTAGCCGGCGCACACCGTAAACCGCGACGAACATGCCCATAATTGCCGAGACCGCACCGGAGGCACCCACCATCGGTACATGGCTGCCGGATTCCACCAGCACATGCAGACCTGCTGCCGCCAATCCTCCCACCAGGTAGAGCCCTATAAACCACAACCCTCCCAGGGCCAACTCAACAGACAAGCCAAACAACAGCAGAAACACCATATTGCCGATAAGGTGATCCCAGCTTCCGTGTAGAAACATATGGCCAAAGGCCCCAGCAATACTCGGGTCTGCCGGTATCAGCCCCAGTGCGTTGCTACTGACCCTATCCCGCAGTTGGGCAAACTCCTGCCTCTGTCGTAACCACTCGGTCTCACCCTCTGCTTCGAGCTTCGGCAACAGCCAATGGTGGAATTCAGGGTTACCGAGGGATTCCCGGTAAAAAAACTCTTCCCCTTCCACACCCATCTGCGCTCTCCACTCTGGGTGCATTTCATTGACATACACAAGAAATCGTTGCTCTTCGAGGTCCGGTAAGTCACTCTCAAAATAGTAATCTTCAGCTTCCTGCCAGCGAGCTTCATCCCCCCCTTGATAGAAAACAAACATCAGCAAGTTAAGGGCAATCAACGCAAAACACATTAATGGCGGCCGGCGCCAGTCGGGTTTGTTTTGGATGGGGATGATCAGCACGGGCTTCCCTTATTGTGATTTCATCAGCGCCCTGTGAGAAAACGCAGTAACACCGGTAAATGAACTTGCACCGACACAAAGGCCAGTGGGCTGAAAATACTATGAAATCCCGGAGGTGTCATGCCAGCCGGACCTCACTTACTTCCTGGCGGTACGGCCAATGATCGCCGGAACATCCCAACTGCGCAGATGCAGATCTCTCTGAGGGAAAGGTACCTCTATACCCTTATCGCGAAATTCCCGCAACAACTCCAAGTTGTACAGGGCATAGGAGTCTCCCAGGGAAGTCACCATATTGCTGTTGACCCACACCACCAACTTGAAGTCGAGGGCATTATCTCCGAACCCCATCAGCCACACCTCGGTTTTTCGCTTCCAGTCTGTATGGGTGATATTGACTCGAGCGGCAGCTTCCAGGGCAGCTTCCCGCACCAAATCTGGGTCCGAGGCATAAGACACACCAAAGGGTACATGAATACGGCGCACAGGATCATCCAGTGTATGGTTAATAACCCGGCCCGCAACAAACTCAGTGTTGGGCACCAAGATATCCACATTGTCCCGCGTGGTAATACGGGTTGAGCGCACGCTGATATCGCGGATGCGGCCAAAAACGCCCGACTCCAGCTCCACCAGATCACCCACTTTGAGAGGGCGCTCAAACAGCAAAATCAAACCGGAGATAAAATTCGAGAAGATCGCCTGGAGCCCAAAGCCAATACCTACCGACAGGGCTCCAGCGACCAGGGCCAACTTGGAGGTATCCAGGCCCAACATGCTGAGCACCACAATCAGGGCCGCGGAAATAAAGATGTAGTGCAACACCCGCCCAAGATTGTACATGGAGGATTCACTGGCATGCTCCCTGCGCACAAGCCGGCGCAGGAAGGCCTGGGTGAGTCCAGACAATAGCCAGGCCCCCACCAAGACCACAATCATCTTGGCGATCAACCGCAGGGTTATCGGGTTCTGAGCAACGGTAAATAGCTGATAATCCGCCAACTTACGCCAGCGGTTATAAGCTTGTCTTGCTCCCAGTGCGACTCGTTCGCGCACTGTTGCCCACCACCCCTGGCGCTCCTTATAAACCTCCAGCTGGGCCTTTTCATAGCGCTGAATATCCTGTTCGAAGTCATTGGCGCGGGCCAAGCCACTGCCAATACGCTCAAAGTAAGACCACCAGCGACTCAGGTCTTCATTCTCTTCATCTTCGCGCCAGGCCACCACCTGGCGCTGGCGCACCGCCAACTCCCGTGACGCACTTTCAATCACAGAGTTGGCGTTTTCCAATAAATCCCGACTGATAATCAGGGGGCGCTCTTCGCCCTCTTCATTCAGGACCTCATTGATGGATTGCAGCAACTCACTTTTGCGTTTTTCCAGCTGCTCCTCCAACAAGTCCACTTCAAGCTGCATCAGGGTGAGGTCTTTCTGCATATTGATGGTGGGGTCAGTGGAGGGTTCTGTAGTGCTTTGAATACTGGTGCGGGTCGCAGAAATACGTTCGATTTTCTTTTCGTTCGCGGCAATATCCTTATCTATTTCCTCTGCATCTTTACTGGAGTAGACGAGGGTATCCAGAAGTCTCCGCAATTTAATTTCTGCGCTGTTAATCTTTTCCCGCCAGGTTCCCAGGAAAGTATTAACGGTACTCAACTGCTCAATAATATTCAGGTGATTTATTTGAGCTAAAAGTAGAGCCTGCGCCGCCTCATCCTCCTCTCGTCCACTGGAATCGCGCAGTACAATCACTTGTTTACGCAGTAAAGATAGAGACTGGGACTGGGTTGATTTAAGTTGGCGAGCCTCCAGTTCTACGCCTTTCAACCTACGTCGGCCACGGCTGATGGCAGAATCAGCCTTGGCCCAGTTCAATACCGTTGGGCTTTCTGGAAAATCCACATCCGGCATTAAAGGGACTTTCAGGTACTCCTCTCGTTTTTTCCAGGTAATTGCGATCCCTTGTAAACTTTGGCTAATCTTTTCTGCGCCTTCCTGTAAGGCCTCATCCTCCGGCAAATCCTTTTCCCACTCCTCCCAGCTCTTTGTGACCAAGCTAAGCCATTCTCGTCGCTCTTCGGGAGAAGCACTGGTCCATCCAGTCCACCAATCTGCAGAGGGGTCAGCAAAATCTGGAACCTCCGGCTTAAACTCCTTGGGTTTACTACCGGGAAGCTGGGCGACACTGGAAACAGAGACACAGACGACACTAAAGAAAAGGAGAAATGAAAGGGCGAGGTGAGGAAAAGAAAATTCTTTGCCGGCACTACAACGAGGGATGAAAAGGCTGGCACCCGGCATAAAATACTTCTATCCGTGAAAAAATCCGGCACTAATAAAATAGGCGCCTACTGGGCCATATTGTTCAGTGTAGCCCAGGGACTTCCCTGCCCCATGCATTTACCTGAAGCGCCGACTTTGACGCAAACATTTTCTGTATACCTTGCGATATTCACGCATAGCCTGCCTGGTTGTTTTACCAGGCTCACCCGTACGGCGCAGCAAATTTGCCGCCCGGGCTTCACAGTAAATATCCCAATCCTTACGATCGACTCGTTTACCCTCTGAGCGGTGCCGCAAATGGCGGGGCGGATACGCTCGGGGGTATATTTTCTTTTTCGGAGCTAGGGGATTGCGATTAACATGCTGCCAATTGGGAGGGGGCGTGACCACCACATATTGATTGTCCCTGGGGTCTAATAAGAAAAAGGTACCATTACCCGCAAGCATATAATGCTTGTTACCCAAGTTAATGGGGGTTCCAAAAGGTACTCGGGAGACCCGAGCTCCCAGAGGCGGCTCAATCCGGGTATAGGCGTCGGGGCCTTTGCGGTAGAAATAACCATTTTTATAAAAAACTGTCTGGTTATTCACTTCGATAGGCTCAGCTCCGGGAGGCAGGTGGTCCGATCGAACCTGAGACTCCGAAACAGAACAGAAGAATACAAGAAATAGGGTAAGCAGGGATCGCATGGCTAATGTCATCAGCAAATTGCAATCCGCTAAGGGTATGGTGCGAACAAGTCATCCCCAAGGCTATCCCAAGCGGTAACTAGAGCGCCATTAATTGCTCCAATTACCACTGGTCTAACCAATAGAGTTATACAGCTGTACTCGGCAAGGGAGACCTGCTATCCACCCGACTACTGACTGCCACACGACGTTTACGTAACCAGATTAAAACTCCAGTCACACTCAACATCGCAATCACCACCCCCATAATTGAAATAAGTATGCGACCAGGGAGACCGAGGATCCTACCGGAATGCACTGGAAATTGCGCCTGTACAAATAAGTCTGCTGCCGTCCCTTCCCAGGGGATAAAGTCTCCGAGATATTCGCCGCTGTGGCCATCAAAAAATAGAGCCTTGTGACCAACACCCCCGGCACCATGCCCTGCACTGGCATCAAAAAATTCAGCCCGATATATCCCCCACTCCCGGGCATACCACAGGGAATTCAGCGGTTGCTGCCAGCCAATCTGCGCAGCTTGGTTCTCTCCAATCGCGGCTATATCCCGAAAAGACAACGACGGGGTAATTGGATTGCTGTGATCGTTAGGTGTGCGCTCTTCCAAGGGCGACGGAGTCACATCTGATACCAGCGACATCAGAGGAAAAAACACTTCTCGATAGAGATTCAGCGAAAAGGCCGTAAATGCAATTGTCAGCAGCAGCGCCCAGGTCCACAGACTGAACGCACGATGTAAATCAAATGTGAGCCTGGCACGCCCAGCGCCGGCCTTAATCATCCATGCGGACTTCCAGCGCTGCCACCAAGTCCGAGATGGCTTGCGGGTGGATTTCTTGCGGCGAGGGAAAGTCACCGCTAACCCCACAAAGCAATCAATTGTCCATACCAGTGCAATAACACCCAGCAGCCAAATCCCCCAGTGATCAGTGCCCCAAAATTCAGGGATATGAAAACTGTAATGCAGCTTGTACAAAAACGACATTAGGGTTTCAGTTGTTATCGGCCAGACACGTCCCCACTCGCGCTTACCAACAATTTCTCCACTGGCCGGATCCACAAATACCTGGTTGTAATCCACCGCAAAGAATTTACCGGTAGCCGGGTCAATTCGAGGCTCTACCCAGAAATACTGGGTATGCCCAGGCTCCTGTACCAATTCAAAATAGGATATTTGGACTTGCGGCAAGGACTCTTCAAGCCGTTCTGCCAACTCGATAGAGGCTAAGGGTTCGCCGCTGGAAGTAGTTTTATATAAGTGGGGATTGAGCCACTCATCCAGTTCGTGATCCCAGGAGATAATAGCGCCGGTTAGCCCGGTGACTATCAGGAAGACCGCAGTAGCAAGCCCCAGGTAACGATGTAAAAGAACCAGGGTTTGACGCATAACATTTACCTAAAACTAAAAAACAGAAAACCCGGCACAAGTACCGGGTTAAACTGCAACGGAGTTAACTAGGCGCCTTAGTAGCGCCAGCTCACACTCAACTGTGCCTGACGCGGAGCGCCATAATAGCCCTGGGTCCAATAGAGGCTGTTGATATATTTCTCGTTGGTCAGGTTATCAATATTGAGGCCAACCGTTAAAGCATTAGAAATATCGTACTTGGCAAAGGCGCTAAGCAACGCATAGCTATCCTGCTCTACACGAACACCCTCGACAGGCTCAATGTAAATATCATCCTGCCAATTGATACCGCCGCCGAACTTCAAGCCTTGAACTTGAGGTAAATCGTAAGCCACGGCCACCTTCAGGGTGTTGCGCGGAATATAAGTGCGGACATCCTCACCGTCATCACCCACCACTTCACTTAAATGAGTGAAACCAAAGCTGATATTGAAGTTCTCAGTAATAGCACCGATTAATTCCAGCTCAGCACCTTTAGTGGAATAATCGAGCCCATTATAGGTATTTACACCATCAACAGTCCCAGCATACTCGCCAAGATTATTCAGGTTGGATTCGAACAGTCCAAAGCTGCCTGTTGCCTGTCCGCCTGCAAGGGAATATTTAACCCCGACTTCGGAACTATCCCCCTCTGCGACACCTAGCGGTGTAAATTCAGGGCTAACCCAAGACTGCGGAGTAAAGACTTCGGTAAAGCTACCATAGAGGGAGAAACTATCGTTCAGGTCAAAAGTGGCCCCCACATAAGGAACAGTTTCATCCGCCGAAGTGTCAGCATCAACGCCATAACTATAGCCGGATTGTTCCACTTCCATTTTGCGCGCACCGGCTAACAGGGACAGGCTATCAGTAACGTTCAGGCGAGTAGCAAAGTATAAAGACTTGTGCTCTTGATCGTCGTAGTGGCCAGTGTAATAAGCGTCGGTATCGACAAAGTCAGGCCGCGCCGTTGTGCCATTAGCCCAGTCACTGCCAAGAACCGGATAGCCGTCGAAGTAGCTGTAGAAAGATTGGCCGGTTAGTTCGATATCTGCATAGTTGGCACCCACCACCAATTCGTGATCGCGGCCGAACAAATTGTAGGTTCCTGACAGGAATACATCCGCAATCTTCTGCTTTTCATCCAACTTGTAGCCAAATGCATATCCATATAAACCCAGTTCAGTCTCTCTGTCTGGAGTACCGTAGACATACATCTCCTCGACATCCATATCGATTTCATTCTGGGTCAGTAATGCAGTGACGGACCAGTTTGCGGAAAGATCCTGCTTCAGTTCAACAAAAGTCTGGGCTCTGTCTACATTGCGGAAAGCCCAGTCCGGTGCCGTGCTTGTGGAAATATCGTAATCGGTAGCGCTGCCATTGGTATAGAAAAGTGGCAGGGCACCTGACATACTGCCATCGGCTTCACTGCGATTTTGGCTGTGGCCTAAGGTCAGGGTGGTGAAATCAGTCAAATCTGCTTCCACAATACCGTAGTAGACACTGCCGTCAGTTTCGTAGCGGTCAAGATAAGAGTCAGCCTGATCCTCTGCAACCACCAACCGTCCTCGGACGTTATCGCTGATAGAACCTGAGATATCTCCCTGGGTGCGCAAACGTCCCTCTTCACCGGCAACCAGATCTACACCCGCCTTGAACTCTTCTGTCGGACGCTTACGGATAAAGTTAACCGTCGCTGAGGGGTTAGCCAGACCTGTGGTCAGAGCTGCTGCGCCCTTCACCACTTCAACCTGGTCGAATGTCGCGGTGTCTTGATGCCCATGGGATAAACCAGAGGAAAAGGGAACACCGATTCCATCGTACTGGAAGTTCACAATATCAAAGCCGCGAGCTGTGTAATAAGTACGATCCGTCTCTACGTTCTCTACGGTTACCCCTGGGGTATATTTCAGCAGCTCATTAATATCCTGTAGGGCAAAGTCCTGGATTTGAGCTTGGGATACAGTTGTTACCGTTTGCGGAGTATCGTAAACAGATAGGCTTAGGCGAGAGGCAGTACTGGTCTCCTCCTGCTCTCCGTAGACACTGACTTCTTCCATGGTTTCAGCAGTTTCGCTTTCAGCAGACCAAGCAGAACTTCCCAGCGGGGCGAGCACGGCAGCAGCAATCCAGGCTGACAGCGCTTTTTTCTTCATTAAGCCGTTAATTTTCATCGGCTAAAACCTCATTCCAAATCAGTGAACGGTGCAGGGGCACCATAAACGGAGCGGATGATATTTGAAGAAATATACGCCAGTCAATGCGAATGATTATTATTTAGTCGATGTACCCACAAATAGTTTGGATGGGGAGGGAACATCATTGCTTGGTGAAAGATTAGGAGGGCCAGGGCGATCACTAGCAGCGGGTCACCCTGTATTTGATCAGAAGGCCTTCAGGAAAAATCAGGAATTAGCCACTGCCCGCCTGTAATGGCTCTTTATCTCGTACCACTTCCGACAGCACTTTAACTTCCTGTCCAGGCTGCAAGCGCTCAGCACCACGCACTATCACACGATCGCCCTTGGTGAGATCACCGCTTACCGACACCCATTCACCATCGCCACTGCCGATACGCACAGATAATCGCTCAGCCTTATCCTCCTCGCCCACTCGATATACGAAGGTATCGCCATTTCTTAAAACCAAGGCATCCCTTGGCACAGACATGGTGGCCTGCGCCTGCGCAATGGGCACAGAGACCTGTACCGGCATACCGACAATCCAGTCCCACTGCTCCGGCGCACTCTGTGGCAAAGTTACCATCAGCTTAACTCGCCGGGAGCGATCGCTGGCCACAGGCACAAATTGACGTACCCGTCCGCTAAATAATTGATCATCCACCCGAGCCTCTCCCGGCAGAGAGACAGAATCACTGCGCAGCGCCACTGTGTCACCGATGCGAATCAGCGGCAGGGCCGTCAGGGGAATATCCGCCTCCACTTCCATCTGTGACATATCCAGGGCTCGCAGTAATTCCGAACCGGTGCGCACATATTCTCCCGCCTGTAATTCGCGGCTCACCACTAGAGTGTCAAAGGGCGCGTCAATGGCTGTTTTAGATAATTCATAGGCCCGTCGGTCGCGCTCAATTTGAGCCGCAATCAGGTCCTGAGCCATTGCCTCACGCTCAGCCTGCTGCTCTTCCAATGCGGCTCGGGAGGTACTATTGGTTTCCGCCAACTTACTCAGTCGATTTAACTGAGCATCCATATAAGTCAACCGCGCACGCAATTGTGCGATACGACTGTCACTGTTGCGCAGCTGTAATCGCCAATGAGTACTGTCCAACTCGGCCAGGCGCTCACCCTTTTTAATAAAGCTGCCGGGTTCAGCGACAAATTCCAACACACCATCCAGTTCAGAAGAAACTAGGATATCCCGTCGGCTCACCACCTCACCTGCAGACCACTGGCTCGGAGCAATTTCCCGAACTTGGGCCCGATCCACCAATACCGCAATAGGGTCGCCCTGCGCCCATACGCCATTGGCACCCAGAGATAAAACGATTCCTGCGAGCAATTTCTTCATTGTGAACTCCTCAGGGCAAACCTTTCGCGCATAGCCGTAAATTTGGGTAGTGGCAGGCTGCCGGTTTGCAGTAATGCCGGCAATAAAACCAGGGTAAAGAGCGTGCTCACTGCCATGCCGCCCACAATCACTGCGGCCAGGCCGCGGTAGATAACACTGCCCTCACCGGGAGCAACCAACAGTGGCAACATGCCAAATACACTGGTCAGGGTACTCATAAAAATAGGGCGCAAGCGCAGGCGCAAGGCCTGCTCTACAGCGTCGACCCGAGTGCTACCCGCCATTTCTGCCGCTCGCGTCTGGTGTACCAGCAAAATAGCATTATTCACCACCAGGCCTAGCAGTATCACAAAGCCAATCATGGTGAGCAGATCCAGTGGTTGGAAATTGATCAGGTTTAAAATTTGTAGCGCCAACACGCCGCCCACTGTCGCCAGGGGCACGGTGAGCAATACCAGAGAGGCGTCCCGCAAGGAGCGGAACAGTGCACTCATCAGCAGGAATAAAATTAGCAGCGCTAACAGGAAATTCTTGGAAAGCGAAGCCAACGCCTTATCCAGGTCACTGGCATTCCCTCCCACCAAAATACTCCCGTCAGCGGGCAGAGCTTCGCGAATCTTCGGCAATACATCCGTTTCCAGCTGTGCGCGCACCTCTTCGAGGGACACATCTTCCGGCGGTACTATATTCAGTGTAATAGTGCGCCGGCCATCGACCCGGCGCAAACTGCCCGGCCCCACAGTCCGCTCCACACTGGCCAGCTGACTGAGTGGCACCACTTCTCCACGGGGCGTTACCAAAGGCGTATTTTGCAGTTGTTCGGGAGTACTCCAGGGCTGCGCTTTAAAAATAATATCCAGGCGCTTTTCACCGTCAAAATACTCGCCGACATAAAGACCATTGCCTAGCGTTCGAACCAGTCCGCCCATATCCTGGCGATTCCAACCCTGCTCCAGCATTGCGCGATCATTGGGGCGCACTGTCAATTCAGGTTCTGATAAAGATAAGCCTGGGTTGGTCTGCACCGGCGTTCCCGGCATCACCTCTTCAACAACCTCAACCCCAAGGGCAGCCGCACGCATCAATGCTTCGGCATCACGGGATTGCAGATGTAAAGCAATGTTTCGGTCACCACCGAATTGGCCAAACAGATTACCCCGGGCGGCGAATCCCTGGAAATCAGGAATATCCACCAGGATTTCTTCCCGCAGGATTCTCTCCATCTCCTTGGCTTGATCCATATCCTTAACCCGCACTCCCATAGTGCCGCCATTGGGCCAGGTGATCACGTAGTAGTTCTTCAGGGCTGGTTCGCGCTCACCACTCATGTAGGGTGCCATGCGCTTATCCAACTCGTTGACGATTTCTGTTTCTAAAGTTTTGGTATTAGTGGATGCAGGGAAATTCATCCACACATCGACCGCATCCCTTTTTACCGGCGGTAAATAATCCAGGTTTGGTAAGAATAAATAAGTCGCAACCATGGGCATTAATAAAAGCCCCCCGATCACCTGCCAACGGCGGGTCCTGGTACTCGTCAAAGCCATTACCCGCGCTGTTATTTTTTCCCACACTCGGGAGAGACGGTCTTCAGTAGAGATAGAGGGTAGCCACAGACGCGCAGCCAGGGGAACCACAGCCACCGCAACCAACAGGGAAAATACCACAGCCACAGCAATAGTCAGGGCCAGGTCACCGAAGACCTGCCCTTCGACACTGTTAAGGAAAAATACCGGCAGGAATATCGCAACGGTTGTCGCAGTACTGGCCAACAGTGCACCCCACACCTGGCCCGCACCCTGCTCCGCAGCCTCCTCTGCCCCCCGACCTTTTTCTCTCAGGCGCACAATATTTTCCAACACTACTATCGCAGCATCGAGCACCATACCGGTAGCGAAGGCCAGTCCCGCCAGAGAAATTACATTCACGCTGCGGCCTGCGGCCGACAGCATCACAAAGGTCGACAGTAATGAAATTGGAATCGCTGCGGCAACGATCAAGGTCGCACGCATGCGTCGCATAAACCACCAGAGGACTCCGACAGCTAATACGATACCCAAAATCATATTACCGCCGAGCAAGTTTAAAGCCCGATAAACAAATACCGATGCATCAAATGATTGCACCAGCACAAGCTGCTCAGCTTTCAATTTAGTTTCATTCAGCTCAGCGACTTTTTGCTTAACCCGCTCCAAAGTAGCCAGCATATTGGCATTGTTGGTACGGTTAATACGGAGAGAAACTGCCGGATTGCCATTTTGCGTGGTGACACCGCGGGATTCTGAAGGCCCCACCTTGACCTCGGCAATATCGCCCAGGCGCACCGGCTGTCCATTGCGCCACTCCAACACCAGTTCGGATAAGTCTTTGGGTTCATACTCGCCGACAAAGCGCAGTGTATAGCGACGCCGCCCAACGTCGGTAAATCCGCCGGAGACATCCCTGGCAGACGCCAGCTGCCGACTCACTGTAGGCAGCTCTACTCCCAGTTCAGCAGCTTTCCAGGGATCAAAAATAATCTGTAACTCTTCCTGTGCCGCACTCCCAGACTGGGCCTGGACACTGGCAACCCCGGGCACCGACTCCAACTCCGGGCGCAGTACATCTTCAATCAGGCCAGCGTAGTCATCCAGGTTATTCTGATTATCAGGTAATTTTTGCAGAAAGAAATAGGTCAGTGCTGTGGCATCGCCACCCCAGCCACCCAGCATTACTCGCGGTGGTTCCGCATCCCTAGGCAGTGGCGGCAGGCTGCTCATACGGCTGATAACGTCAATTAGCACCTTATTCATATCGGTGCCCATGGCAAATTCCAGATTTGCCCAGGCGCCGCCGCGACCCGCGTTGACTTGCATCATTTCCAGACCGGTAAGGCCCTGTAATACGGATTCGATCGGCTCGACAATTTCCGCTTCCACCTCTTTCGGTGCGGCCGCTCTCCAGCCCGCCTGAATAGCGATACGAGGATTGTCGATATCGGGGAAAAGTTGAACCGGCAGCTGGCTGGCGAGGAAAGCTCCAAGCAGAACAGCCATAACCACTGCGACCCCCGCAGCAGCGGGATTTTTTAAAGCGGCGCGTGTTAATGCCATTACTTCAGCCCCAGTTTTTTATTGGGACTGAAGGCTAGCGGAATATGAATTCCTTACAAGGCAATTGCGACTAGTTGCCAGGAAAATTCGATCAGGCCATGAAGAGCCCGTTTATTCGCCGGAAAGAAAATACAAATTCACAAAATAAAATCCATGTATTTAGAGGCAGCGCTATAGCTGAAAAACCCAGCTGCTTTGCTGCCTCAACCGAGAGCCATATAAAAGTTATGAATCAGAGGAAGTGCTGGACTTTATTTTTATAGCTGCGGCTCATTTTTAAACATTCACCGCTATCTAACACCAGATGGTATTCGCCATTAATATGGGCACGTATTTCCCTTACCCGACTTAAATTGACGATGGTTGAACGGTGTATGCGCTGGAAAAGTTTCGGATCCAACTGCTGCTCCAGTTCTTTCATGGTGATACGCATCACATGGGTCTCACCCCGAGCGTGCACACACATATAATCACCGGCAGCATCGATCCAGTCGATTTCACTGGAGGGCACTAAAGTTATTTTGCCCGCATCTTTCACTGCAATTTTGTCCGGATAGGCACTGCCGGCAAATTGCCCGCTAACCAGCTTCTGCTCCAGAGCCTCCGGGGATTCCTTGGTCAGGTCGGCAACAGCTTCGAGTAGTTGCTCTCTTTGGTTAGCGATATCAGCGTTGGCTCTCTGTTCCCTGACCCGGGTAAGGGCCAACTCCAAGCGCTCTTCTTCGATGGGTTTTAATACGTAGTCCACCGCATTGATTTCAAAAGCCTCTACCGCATACTGGTCGTAGGCCGTGACAAAAACTACATGAGGTAGAGAGTCCACCGGAATCAACTGAACCAGTTGCAAACCGTTTACGCCAGGCATCTGGATATCCACAAATGCTACATCGGGCTTCAGATCCAGTATTTTGTCTAACGCATCGCGACCATTGCCGCTCTCTGCAACCACCTCGATATTAGCCATCTGCTCCAGGCGCAGCCGCAAGCCGCGACGAGCCAGGGGTTCATCATCGACAACGATCGCCCTCAGGGTCTCTACTCCACTCATCTCTTTATTCCTGTTCAAAGGGAATACGAATATTTACCGACAAGCCCCCTTCTGGGCGGTTGCGGAAACGCACTCTCTGGTCATCGCCATAAAGGGCCTTAAGGCGCTCACAGGTATTGCGAATACCCACTCCGTAGCCTTTGCCAATCAGGCGCAGCTCCTCTTCCGACATGCCGGGGCCGTTATCGCTGACTTCCAATAACAATTCGCCGGCGAAAACCCGTGACTTGATGCCAATCTCACCGCCCCACTCCAGCTGTGAAATCCCATATTTGATCGCGTTTTCAACCAGCGGCTGCAACAGCAGGCTCGGCACCAAGGCCTGGGGGGACTCCCCCTGCAAATCCAGATTCACCCCTAAGCGATCGGCGAAGCGCACCTTTTCAATGTCCAGATACAACATCAGCGCCTCAACTTCCTTCGCCAGGGTGACCTTCTGCATAGGATCATTATCCAGGGAGTGGCGCAAGAATTGGGACAGGCGCGTCACCATATTGTTGGCCGTGCGCCCGTCATTATCGAGGATCAAAGTAGAAATTGCGTTGAGCGTATTAAACAGGAAGTGCGGATTTAACTGGTAGCGCAGCATTTTTAATTGAGCCTGGTGCGCCATTGATTCCGCCCGCAACGCCTTCTCCTGCTGGGCCTGAGAGGAGCGGTAATACTTGATGCCGTAATAGAGCGCCGCCCAGGTCATCAGAATCAGAAATGAATAGGTGAACCAGTAGATAGCCAGGAGTGCCGGGTGCTCATCACCATCGTGACCATAAAGCCACAGGGAGCCGGCGAATTTTATTGCTGCCCAAATCACCGCCGCCATGACCACCAGCAGTAAAGAGCCTAGCAATCGCATTGCTGGAGGCTTGCTCCACAGGCGGTGAAAACCCAAGCGCATGCTCTCGCTGAGAACAACCCCCGCTGTAGTGGCAACTATGATGTAGCCAGAGTGAATCCAGTGATCATTCACCCAGAAAAAACTGCCTACAAAGGTCAACAGCGTATAGCCCCCCCAACCAGAAAGCTGCAAGGCCCAGTACTGTGAGCGACGACTGGCCAGCTTCTGTGAGAGCCACTGAAGTGTTTTGCTTCCCATAATCTCCCGCTTATTGGGTAAAAATCTATGCGCCGATTTGACACTAATCGGCAGCTTCATACTAAATGGCGTCGAAAGCCGGCGAAACACCAACCGGCGCAGCAAAGAGACAAACTGCCGCATGACCTACTGGTTATTTAAATCTGAACCCGATGAATACAGCCTCCAGGACCTCGCTGCCGAATCCGGCGGTTGCGGTCGCTGGGATGGTATCCGCAATTACCAGGCACGCAATTTTTTGCGCGATAAGGTGAAGGAAGGAGATGGCGTGCTGTTTTATCACAGTGCCTGTAAGGTGCCGGCAGTTGTGGGCACCGCTGAAGTGGTTCGCTCTGCCTACCCCGATCCGGCCCAGTTCGACCCGGAAAGCAAGTACTTTGACCCCAAGGCCAGCGAGGATAAACCGCGCTGGTACTGCGTGGATATTCGCTGGCGAAGTGAGTACCAACGGCCGGTGCCCCTCGCAGAAATCAAGGGCATCCCCCAATTGGCTGAGATGGTGCTGGTAAAACAGGGGCGCCTGTCTGTCCAGCCAGTTTCCGGTGACGAGTGGCAGCTACTCCAGCAACTGGGAAGCTCCACGCCGCGCTAAACGATACCTTTTGTCTGGGCGATATACAGGCTCAGCAACGATAGCAGGGTCAATAACGCTAACAAGCCGAGTAACAGTACCCAGGGGCGGAAAGGCTTGCGTTCGACACTGTTGATGCCGGACTGCAGGTATTTATCGACCTTGGCTTGGTCTTCATCGGAGAGTTTCTTTTCGGAGGGATCTAACATGGGCACTTTCGCTCGTTATTTTTGTGCCCTGAGTTTAGGAGAAAGCTTTCTACAGCTCCACAAAAAAGCCCCGCAATGCGGGGCTTTTTAACACTTTCGCAGGGAGCGGTTAGAACAGCTCTTCCTCCAAGTCCATCAAGCTAGCGCTACCTGCATTGACACTGCCGGCCAATGCCTGGGTGCGTGGCAACAGGCGAGCGAAGTAGAAGCGCGCTGTCTTTATCTGGCCGTTGTAGAAGCTATCCGCTTCCGCTTTCGGCAGCGCCGCAGACACAATTTTCGCCCACATAAAGGCGTAAGCGACGTAGCCGAACAGGTGCAGGTACTCTACAGAAGCCGCACCCGGTGCGTGGGGGTCTTGCTGAGTAGCGGCAACCATATTCTCAGTTGCTTCACGCAGGCGTTGCATCTCTGCGATGAGCGGCTGGATAAACTCTGCCATTTCCTCGCGATCAATCTGGGCATCGATAAAGCCCTGTACATCTGCAGCAAACAACTCGAACAGAGCACCGCCAGTGGCTACAGTCTTGCGGCCCACCAGATCCAGAGCCTGGATACCATTGGTTCCTTCATAGATCTGGGTAATACGCACATCGCGCACCAACTGTTCCTGGCCCCATTCGCGGATATAACCGTGGCCACCGAAGACCTGCTGACCGAGGATGGTGCAATCCAATCCCATATCGGTAGTAAAGGCTTTGGCTACCGGGGTCAGCAAGGCAACCATATTCTCCGCGTTCTTTTTCTCTTCACCCTCGCCGAACTTGGAAATATCCAACCACTTGGCCACGTAAGTGGACAGGGCGCGGCCGCCATTGACCAAGGCTTTTTGGGTGAGCAGCATGCGGCGCACATCCGGGTGCACAATGATGGGATCTGCGGCTTTCTCCGGCTGCTTGGCGCCCGCTGGAGAGCGGCTCTGGATACGGTCGCGAGCGTATTCAACAGCATTTTGATAGGAGCGATCTGAGGCGCCGAGGCCCTGGATACCGACACCCAGACGCTCGTAGTTCATCATGGTAAACATGGCCGCGAGTCCTTTGTTCTCCTCGCCGACCAGCCAGCCCTGGGCACCGTCGAAGTTCATCGCGCAGGTAGCGGAGGCCTTGATGCCCATTTTGTGCTCGATCGAGCCACAGTTCACATCGTTGTGCTCGCCGATGCTGTTGTCTTCGTTCACCTTGTATTTGGGCACCAGGAACAGCGAGATGCCTCTCGGTCCCTTGGGCGCGTCCGGCAATTTTGCCAATACCAGGTGGATAATATTTTCGGACAGATCCTGGTCACCGCCGGTAATAAAGATCTTGCTGCCGCTGATGCTAAAGCTGCCATCGCCACGGGGCTCGGCCTTGGTGCGGATAATACCCAGGTCTGTACCGGCGTGAGGCTCGGTAAGGCCCATAGCACCAGCCCATGTTCCCTCATACATTTTGGGCAGGTATTTTTCTTTCAGTTCATCACTGGCGTGGGCATCAATCGCCAGGCAGGCGCCGTTAGTCAGAACCGGGTAGAGTGCAAAAGAGATATTTGAAGCATTGATCATCTCCTCAACCTGAGCGCCCAGCATTTTCGGCATACCCATGCCGCCGTATTCCGGGTTGCCCAGCAGTCCACCCCAACCGCCTTCACAGAAGGTGGCATAGGCTTCTTTAAAGCCTTTCGGCGTGGTCACCACACCGTCATTCCACTGGCAACCCTCTTCGTCGCCAGTGCGATTGATCGGATCCAGGGTGTTGGCAGCCAGCTTGGCCATCTCTTCGAGAATCGCATCTGCGGTCTCACGATCTACCGCTCCAGCCAACCCGGGCAATTCCGCCCAGAGTTTTTCCGCAGCAAATACCTCGTGAAGTAGGAAGTTCATCTCCCTTAGTGGCGCCTTATAGTCGGCCATACTCCCGGTCCTCATTCAAGTGTTTCAAACGCTCGTTTGAATCTAGGGCCGAAGCGTCCCAATGTCAACAGTCTCGGGCCCTTACAAGCCCGACATCTGCAGCGATCAGTGAGGTAGAAGCGGAGTTATATCCAGATATTGGGCACCATTGCGATAGTCCGCAGCGGTGTCGAATGGAAGGGTACCTAGCAGGGGGGCGGGCAAGAGAGCCTTCAATGTCTGCAGATTCTCATCGGCTCGAGCCATCCCATCACGGGTGAAATTAGCTACCCAACCCGCCAGCGGCAGACCGTCGCGACGGATCGCTTCAGCGGTGAGCAGTGCGTGGTTGATACAACCGAGCTGCATACCCACCACCAGTATCACCGGTAAATTCAGCTCCCGTGGCAATTGTGAAAGAAAGCTTCTTGGGCCCAGCGGGGTGCGCCAGCCACCAGCGCCTTCAATCAAAACCAGGTCGGCCCCTGCAGACATCACTCCCCGGCAGACGCCAGCCATCCGCGCAACATTTAACTGCTTACCCACCTCTGCGGCCGCTATATGCGGAGCAATAGCGGGCTCCAGGGCAAAGGGGTTTACTTGCTGGTAAGGCAGCTTCAGAGTCATCGCTTCCTGGAGCAAAAGGGCATCTTCATTGCGCAGGCCATCATCCGTGTGCTCACATCCAGACGCCACAGGCTTCACTGCCGCCGTTTGCAAGCCTGCCTCCGCCGCTGCTGATAACAGTGCGGCGCTCACATATGTCTTGCCGACCTCGGTGTCAGTACCGGCGATAAAATAGGTTTTTGCCAAGGCCTAACCCCCTCCTCCAATAAAAGTTAACTTTTTTCATGACGTGACTTTTCACGCCACTTAGATGGTGATAAATTAACCCGGTAGCGCAAATTTTGAACAAATCAAGCCGTACATCGATAAGAAGGCACGGGGTTGCGCTCACACAATAACCCCCTTTTAAAGGGGACAGACAGCAGGGATGCGGTGTCATTGCGAAATAACCGACAACTACCCGAACTGCTTAAAGACCATGCGATACCTGACCTTTGCCCTGCTCCTGCTGGTGCCAATCTTTGCTTCAGCGAAAGTTGATCCCGTTGACCACGTCGTAGTTTATAAGTCCAAGAAACTCATGCAGCTGATACGGGACGGCCGTGTCGTGAAAAGCTATACCGTGTCTTTTGGCGATAACCCCAGGGGACACAAGGTTCGCCAGGGGGACGAGCGTACCCCTGAAGGCCGCTACACACTGGACTGGAAGAATCCCAACAGCCGCTTTTATCGTTCAATCCACGTGTCCTATCCCAACAAGCAGGACCGTGCACGGGCAGCCAAAATGGGGGTCAGTCCCGGCGGTGACATTATGATCCACGGTATCAAGCCCCAGTGGTCCTACATGGAAAGGCACCTGCGCCGCACCAACTGGACCGATGGTTGTATCGCGGTGGCCTCCAACCGTGAAATGGACGAAATCTGGGCTCTGGTGAAGACGCCAATCCCTATCGACATCTACCCCTGATCTCTTCAATCTTGCACCCGGCTCCCTGCGTTGCGATAGGCGCAGGTCAGCCGGATTTTTTTGCCCTGCAAGCGGTGAGATTCATATAGATCACCTCGTAAGTTACCGGCAATCCACGCTCTTCCCGCTTATTCTCATAGGCCACGGACAAGCGCTGCAGTTTGCGTCGACCGGTCATACCTTTATCCGCCGCCCGGTTAATATTGTGTGCACCCACTCCCTTAAGCTCCCGCATCAACCGTCTCAGGCTATCAAAGTGCAGTAGGCGCAATTCATCCGTAACCAATCCGCTGAGACCACTGTGCAGTGCCGCTTCACGCCATTGCTCGGCGGGCAGGAACTGATTGACATGTACACCCCCATCCACTTGAGCCCAACTCTGTTTCAATTCCACCAGGGTTTTAGGGCCAAGGGTGGCAACCAGGCACCGCCCTTCAGGGGCCAGTATTCGCTGCAACTCAGCAAACAATTGCGGCAGGCGGTAGCACCATTGCAGCGCCATACTTGAAAACACCAAATCAATACTACCCGCCGCCAGAGGTAACTGTTCGGCATCGGCCGCAATGTAACCATCAGCTTCGGGTCTTTGCGTCCGGGCAAATTTCAGCATCCCCTCCGCCAGATCCAGGGCAATAATTTGCGCCTTCGGAAAATGCCGCCGCAACAGTTCAGTACCGAATCCGGTGCCACTGCCCAAATCGAGGATCGTACGGGGTGCCCAGCTGTCATCGGCTTGGGCCAACAGTTGCCGGCAGACTGCCCGCTGCAGATGGGCGCAATCATCGTAGCCCTGTGCTGCCCGGGTAAAAGAGCGAGCTACCGCAGCCTTATCAAACGGCTCATCCGGGGGATTTCCAATAGACTCGTGAAGCTCGAGTAGATATTCAGCAACGATGTCAGCCTTGGTGCAATGGGGTAAATGGCCCGTCTCGGGTATAACTTTAATAGTGCCCCCACACGCCTCAATGGACCGAGCAGCTTCAATGGGAACCAGGGCATCCCTGTCACCAAACAGGTGCAGTGCCGGCACGGACAGATGTTCCAGGTATTGGCGGTTATCCAACTCTGCCAGACAGCACAATGCTTCCCGCCAGGCATCACTATTTATTTGAGGTTTTTGTGCCTTAAGGTCTTTAAGCAAAGAGCGCATGGCGCTATCACCCCGTGCCAGTAGTGAGCAAAATCGCTCCCAGGTACTCTCCGGAGATGATGTAAAAGCATCGAAAAATGCCTTGAAAGTGCTCTCGGCCATGCCCGGCCAGCCATCTCGTTCCACAAAGCAGGCATTGGCAGCTATGGTCACTAACCCCAGAACTTTGTCCTGCTTCGCTATAGAAGCCAGGCGAACAGCAAGCATACCGCCGAGGGAGTGGCCAACCAGGATACAGCGAGGAGGAAGTTGCTGGTAAAGCTTCTGCAGCAAAGCTTCTAGTGGGGGCCAGTCTTCAGCACCTTGTGTAGCAAATCCAGGTAACTCAATACAGTGAAGTTGCACTTCTGTACGACGCGCCAGGGATTCTATAAGCGGCTGCCAAAGGTCTGCACTCCCGCCCCACCCATGCAGGAAAACCAAGTGTTCAACCCGTGTCACTTATCCAGTACCCCTGCGTCCTGCAAAATCTGCTGCAGCGCGCCTAGTAGCTCATCGATATCCTCGGCCCGGTGAGCCGCGCTCAGGGTAATGCGCAAGCGTGCAGTGCCCAGCGGCACTGTAGGCGGGCGAATGGCACCCACCAGGAACCCGCGCTCCTGCAATTCTCTGGCAACCGCCATCACGGTGTTTTCACAGCCCAACACCAGCGGCTGTATCGCACTGGCCGACGCCTGTAGAGGTAGGCCGAGCTGTAGTGCCCTGCGGCGGAAATAAGCGATATTTACCCGCAAGCGCCCTTGTAACTGAGGCTCATCGCGAATCAATTCGATAGCAGCCAAGGCGCCGGCAGCCACTGCTGGCGTCATTCCGGTGGTATAGATATAGGGCCGCGCAAACTGGGTGAGAAAATCTATCAGTGCCCGGGAGCCCGCAACAAAGGCACCGGCATTGCCAACCGCTTTACCCAAGGTACCCATCACAACCGGGGCTTGTTCCTGGGACAGCCCCGCCAGGGCACAGCTGCCCGCCAGTGGGTATGCTTCGCTACCCATTACGCCAAAGCCGTGGGCCTCATCAACCATTAGCCAGGCGTTGTATTGCTTACACAGGGTGGCAATCTCAGCCAGAGGGGCCAAATCACCATCCATGCTGTAAACGCCATCCACCGCTACTAAAGTAGCGCCACCCCGGCTAGTAGCGCGCTGCAATTGGCGTTCAAGGCCAGCGAGATCGTTATGGGCAAAGCGCAGACTGTTGGCGCCACTCAATCGGGCACCGTCAATCAGTGAGGCGTGATTAAGCCTATCCGAAACAATATTGTCGGCTCGCCCCAACAGGGCACAAATAGTGCCGATATTCGCCATGTAGCCACTCGAGAATATCAGTGCCGCTTCTCGCCCGGTTACCTCGGCGATGCACTGCTGCAAGCGGTGATGAATATCCAGGTGACCATTAACCAGGTGAGAGGCTGTGGCGCCTGCACCACACTCCGCTCCCGCCTTCTGTGCTGCGATGACTTCCTCGCGGCTGGCAAGCCCCAGGTAGTCGTTACTGCTAAATACCAGTAGCTCCCGCCCATCGACCCGGGCTCGCGGCCCGGGTGCGCGATCGAGGGTTTTTAGTTCCCGGTACAGATTCTGCTGGCGGCGCTCGGCGAGGCGCTGTTGCAGGACTTCATTCAGGGTCATTTGGCCGCGTCGTAGAAGAAGGCATCATTTTGCTGTTCGGTGATCTGCGCGTTCAATTCCGCTTCCACCTCAGCCTCATCGGCGTACTGCTGATACTCTTCTGGCTTAATACCCAGGCGACTGAACAACTGCATATCTTCGTTAGCTTCCGGATTTGCGGTCGTCAGCAGTTTTTCACCGTAGAAAATAGAGTTGGCGCCGGCGAGGAAAGCCATTGCCTGCATCTCATCGCTCATCTGCTCGCGACCGGCGGATAGGCGCACATGGGATTTCGGCATCATGATACGGGCCACAGCAATGCAGCGAATAAATTCGAAAGGATCCAGGTCCTTTTGTTCTTCCAGCGGGGTACCTGCGACTTTTACCAGCATATTGATGGGCACTGATTCGGGGTGCTCCGGCAGGTTCGCCAATTGCATCAATAACCCGGCGCGATCTTTATCGCCTTCACCCATTCCCACAATGCCACCAGCACAGACCTTCATTCCCGCTGAGCGCACTCGCCCCAAGGTTTCCAGGCGATCCTGGTAAGTGCGAGTGGTAATAATCTCACCGTAATATTCCGGCGAAGTATCCAAATTGTGGTTGTAGTAATCGAGGCCTGCATCCGCCAACTCCTGGGCCTGATCATCATTTAGCATGCCCAGGGTCATACAGGTTTCCATACCCAACGCCTTTACTTCTCGTACCATCTGGGTCACGTAAGGCATGTCTTTTTTCTTGGGGGAGCGCCAGGCGGCCCCCATGCAGAAGCGGGTAGCACCGCCGGCCTTAGCTGCCCTAGCCTCCTGCAACACCTTTTCAACCTTCATCAGTTTTTCCCGCTCCAGCCCGGTGTCATAGCGGGCACTTTGGGGGCAGTAGGCACAGTCCTCAGGGCAAGCACCGGTCTTGATAGAGCAAAGGGTACTGACCTGTACTCGATTGGCATCAAAATAAGCTCTGTGCACTTGCTGCGCGGTAAACATCAAGTCGCTAAACGGCATGGCGAAGAGGTCCAGTACCTGCTCGCGGGTCCAGTCGTGGCGGATCTCTGCGGCGGGCATTTGCTGGGCGGCAGTCACAGGGCGTACTCTCTCTGTTGCTTATTAAAATCGGATACTCACAGCCTGTTAGCAGGCTCTAGCGGCATCGATCAGCGGGCTTTAATTCAGCCTCTGCCGTTCAATCCACCAGACTGGCCAGTTTAGCCACGGCCAAACCGCTGTCAACTCGGAAGAGACGATATGGTTTACAAGCTTTTCAGTAGAAAACTTGCTCAAAGTCTGGCCCGCTGCCTGCTGTGCGGCGGAGCATCGGGAGAGGTTGGAGTCTGTTCTGCCTGCACTCAGGAACTACCGGCGCTAGGCAGCGGCTGCCGCTACTGCGCCATACCCTTGGCGGCGGCAAAAGATAATATTTGCGCGGCCTGTTTACAGAGGCCACCCGCCTTAAAGAAGATCAGTGCTGCCTGGCAATACGCTTACCCAATCAACCACTTAATCCAACATTTCAAATACCACCGGGACTTGGCCGCCGGACACAGCCTTATACAGCTAGCGGCCCGCCAATTGGGGCTTCCAGAGGATATGCCTGACATACTTACCCCGGTTCCTCTGCACTGGCGTCGCTATTGGCTGCGCGGTTACAACCAGGCTCAACTTATTGCCAGTGGGCTGGGGCAATACTGGTGCCTGCCAGTAGATCTGCAACTACTGCGCAAAACAACTTCCACCAAAACCCAGTCTCAACTCAGCCGCAACCAACGGCTGAAAAACCTGTCTGACAGCTTTGCCGTGCGCGGAGAAATATCGGGTGCCCATATCGGCCTGGTAGACGATGTTGTAACCACGGGAGCGACCCTAGAAATCATCACTCGCCAGCTACTCACAGCCGGGGCAAAACAGGTCAGCGCCTTCGTTTTGGCCAGAACGCCATGACTGTTCGGCGCGACTACAAATAGACCCATAGTCACCCCAACGTCACAATAGCTTACCTTGCCGTTCTGGCGCCTCAGTCCCCCACCTGCCAGCACTGCTAAGGTTCTAACAGCGACTAAATTGCCCGCATTTCTGTTGTCGCGGGCCAGGAATTCAGCGATGAGTGAATACAAGTTGCCACGGGGCATTGTCATCAGCGGCACAGGCCTGTGGACCCCACCGGAATCTATTAGCAATGAAGAGTTGGTAGATGCCTATAACACCCATGCCGAGCAGTACAATCTTGAGCATGCTCAAGAGATTGAGGCCGGTGAGCGCGCAGCAAAACCTTTCTCTTCTGCAGAATTTATCGAGAAGGCCTCAGGCATCAAGAGCCGCTATGTGGTGACCCGCGATGGCATCCTTGATCCGAAGCGTATGCGCCCCCTTATTCCCGAGCGCGCAGATGACGAGCTGAGTGTACAAGCCGAAATGGGCTTAAAGGCCGCCAGACTAGCCCTGGAGAAAGCCGGTAAGCAGGCGTCTGACATTGATTTGGTCATTGTCGGTGCCTCCTATATGCAGCGCGCCTACCCCGCTATTGCTATTGAAATCCAAGGTGCACTGGGTATCGATGGGTTTGCTTTTGATATGGAAGTGGCCTGCTCCTCAGCCACCTTCTCACTTCAGCGTGCGGTGGATGCGATCTGCTCAGGCTCAGCCAAAACTGTGCTGGTCATCAATGCCGAACTGGCCTCACCACAAGTAGATTACACCGACCGAGACAGCCACTTTATCTTTGGCGATGTAGCCGTAGCCAGCATTATCGAGCGCAGAGAAACCTGTACTGTCGAAAGCGCCTGGGAAATTCTCGGCACCAAAGCGAAAACCGTTTTCTCCAACAATATCCGTTCGAACTTTGGCTACACCGCTCGCGCCGCCGATGTAGACCCTTTTGGCCCCGGTAAATTGTTCCGTCAGAATGGCCGAAAGGTATTTAAAGAAGTTTGCCCCATGGCGGCATCTCATATCGAAGCCCACCTGCAAGAGACGGACACCGATCCTCACAGCGTGCGCCGCTACTGGCTCCATCAGGCCAATATCAATATGAACAACCTGATCGCCAAGAAGCTAATGGGTGACAATGCAAGCGTTGAACGCGCGCCCATCGTTCTGGACCGCTATGCCAACACGGCAAGTGCCGGTTCAGTTATCGCGTTTAATTTACACAGCGATGACTTGCAGGTTGGTGACCGGGGAATTATCTGCTCCTTTGGCGCAGGCTATTCCATTGGCAGCTTGGTATTGGAAAAAATCTCCATTTAATTTTGAAATCTTTTCGGAGTTCGGGAATAAATACTGAACTCCGAAACAACCACTAAAAAGACCGGTGGTTCTCACTACCAGTGACATCAGGATTTTATTAACCGGCGACCTGGCCTTCACAAATATCCATTAAAACTATGCGCGATCCAGCCGCAGCGCATAGCAACCATAAGCAGCGAAGCGCAGCAGAGCGAAATCAATCTCATCCTGCATGAAATATTCACTCACTTCTGTTTTTATTTGTTCGGGACCCACCAATTTCGCAGACACGATATGCTCTTCAGCGCTATAGGCGCGAAGCACTAGTGGCACATCACTCTTGAAATAATCTTCCGCATTATTATTTAGCGAGGGGAAGCTGTTCTGTGCTCTGAAGTTTTGTTCCGGCTGTGGCTGCGCCAGTACAAATACAGGCCCGTACTCCCGATAAGGACCGGCAAAAGAGAAAGGGCAGTAGCTGGCCAGGAGGATTTTCTCCCCGGGCCGTGCGCGCCGCCGCACATCACGACATGGCTCACCGCCCTGGGCGCTCAGCTGCCGTACCGGCTGCCCTAGATCATCTAGACCTGCTTGACGAACCTTTTCTAAAAAGTCTTCGCGGATAGGTGTTACGGTAAAAGTCATGGCTAAAGTCGCCCCACTTGCTAAAAGAGCGAGGTTACTGAACACCAAACAGCATCGCTGGCCAGATTCGGGCGCGTCATTCCAAGCGAGTAGCGGTCATTTTTTTACGGACTCTTCAAGCTCACTCAGCAGACCTTCCGCCCAACTGATCCAGGTCTTTTCCGCCTCAATACCCAAAAGCAGGGTTTGATGTGCCAACCAGTAGCGCTCCTGGAGCGCTGTATCACTCTTTAATACCCGCTCATTTTGCTCCTGGTAACTTTCCAGAGAGCTGCGATGTTGGCGCAGTTGGCCCTCCAGAGCATCTCGCATTTCATCCTTGCTCAGGTTGTGGCCGGCGAACATACGCACCAGGAAAGGCTCGCGAATCTTCTGCGGCGCACTGGGCTGAATGACCCAGTCACGCAGCTCGGCGCGGCCTAGATCCGTGAGGCTATAGACCTTCTTGTCCGGCTTGCCTTCTTGGGCCTGCTCCTCACAGTCCAGCAGGCCCTCCTCATGTAACTTGTGCAGCTCGCGATACATCTGCTGATGGCTGGCACTCCAGAAGTGGGAGACGCTGCGCTCAAAGCGCCGCTTAAGGTCATATCCACTGCCGGGCTCAATATCCAGCAAGGTGAGAACGGCAAAGCGCAGAGACATGTAAACTCCAACTCATCTTATGCAAAGAGTTGCATATTAACCGGAGCCAGCCATTTATGACCAGCTGCCGGGTTTTCATAACAAGATAATTAGATTAATAAAACATTAAAAAATAGGACAAATGTATCGACAGAAACTAACAGTCGAGATGTAAGGCTAGCTTTTATGCAAATTGGAGATATAATCGCCGGCTTGTCGCCAAAGTCGTTTAGGCGGCCACTGTCTACGAGGTTGTTTGCCCAATGTCCGCGCCCGCACTATCCCCATCCAGTCCAGATGCCCCAGATGAAAAGGCTTCTGGTGCGCGCCGGTGGGACTTTATGCTGGACATCTTCGCCATGAATAGCTTCTCTTGGGCTGTAGCGATCCCCATCGAGCTGGTTCTGGCGGGTATGAGTTGGAGCGAACACCTGAAAGTTCGCCTGATGGCCCTGGTATTCAATACCCTTATTGCCCGCCCATTCAGTATGTACCGCAACTGGATTGTGAACCGTTTCGGTGGTGGCGGTTTTATCAATGCCTACCTGGTAGACACCTTTGTATTTCTCAGCTTCCAGTTCCCACTTTATTTAGCCAATATGCGCCTCGGTGGCGTCAGCTGGGACGAAATAGCCACCGCCAGTATTACTTTTATACTAATCGCGGGGGCACTTGGACGACCCTATGGAATTTATCTCGACTGGGTGCGTCGAGTGTGGATTAATACGCTGGTGCCCCTGTGGAGCAAACGCGCAGCCTAGGGTTACCGAGACTCGATTAAGCATTACGAGAGAGGAACATGATTGTGTTGACCGATAACGCCATTGAAAACAGTTCCATGACCGTTGGCGTGGTCGCTGGCACTCCCACTGATACCCGCTTCGGATTGGATTTCCTCGCAGCACGCCAGCTTCGCGGAGTGGGTCTGTCCCTATCCTCGTCTCCCCAAGCTCAAACCCAATTACAGGCACTGGAGCGCGACGCCCTCACTCAGCAGCTGATCGAAGCTATAGAACAGCTTTATCAGGCTGGCGCCGAAGCGGCGATGATCTATTGCAACTCACTTTCCGGTGCAGTGGATATGTCGGCGGTGAAAGCTGCCTCCCCCATTGAGGTGGTATCCCCTCTCGAGGTGTATGCTGAACTTACCCAGCGCTACCGCAACTTTGGACTGCTCGCCGCCAACTGCCAGAGCTGCGCCAATATCGAGCGGGAAATACTCGAGCGCAATACAACCGCCAAAGTCATCGGTATTGGCAACTTGCAAATTGTGGAAGATATCGAGGACGGCCTCGCCGCAGAAATGATTGTTCGCCAACACGCTCTTGATGACTTGGTCGCGGCGCTGGTGAAAAGCGGCGTACAGATCCTGATTTTGGGCTGCACCCATTTCGATTATTTTTATCCGGAATTACTGGCTCACTGTGATGGTATTCGCCTATTCCTACCCTCTGAGCGTATGCTGCAATTACTGCAGGAACGTATTCCCCAGGCTGCCTGAATGCTAGATTCCGGCAGCAGTCCTGGCGCGATTTTCTCCAGGAGAGTTGCCGGACTACGCCCCCATCTAATAATTTGCCGCTAGATCCCTCTATGTAATCCGATGCAATCTGAGGATTACCTCTCCGCCAAATGCCACCCCGATCGAGCCCAGGGCAGAGTATCCGGGGCCGCCAAGCAACTCCTATATTGGTACAATCACTAAGGCGCCAACATTTACCACTTGGCAGAGAAAAAATTTCTCTTGTACCAAAAGCAGCCTTATTGCAGTATCAAAAATCTCCAATGTATCTGGATACCCATTACAGTAAGTCGTATTAAAACCCTTTTGGACTGCAGGATTTAGTCCAATTTAAATAACGTTGGTTACAAGGATGATAGAAACCACTTTATCTGGGGAAGCTCCCTCGTGTCACGTATTTTCGCGTGCCATCTATTTCGGTCTATTGGTATCGGGCTCAGTATTTTTATCAAGTACTGCACAAGCCGATGTTATCACCTCACTAAAAAGTCAGGTCCCGCTATTTTGGCTAGGAATTCCCACAGTACTTCTTTTACTAATTTGTGCAGTTGCAATAAATAGACATGTGAAATTTCGCCAGTTAGATCGCGACAGCAAAACCCAACTTAAAAATTTGAGTAAGGAAAATAGTAACCTTTTTCAACAAATGCACAGCCGAAATAGCGAATTTACCGCATTGGAAAAGCGGCTGTCCGATGCTCGCACTGAACTGGAACAATTGCGCCAAGAGAAATCAGACCTCCTGACCATAACCCGCCACCACTTACAGCACCCCTTGGATACGCTCCTGGGCACGTTAAATTTATTGGCTCGCAGTGAAGATAATAATACTCGCGCTCTGGTAGAGATCGGGAAAAGACAATTAAACAGTGCCCTAAAGTCCCTTGATAATTTACATCAATGCGGCGATGTCGAAACGGTGGAATTAAAACTACCCACTGAGAACCACCGCGTTCCCGGTAAGCAATTATCGGTTTTACTCATTGAGAACAATAAGCATGACACCCTTCAACCCACCTTGGAAACCATGGGGCATGAAGTGCAAAGGGAGTGCAATGGAATCGATGGAAGCAGCGCTGCGCTGCAAAAAGCATTCGATCTCATTTTAACTGATACTCACCTCCCACTAATGGATGGCGTTGAAGCAGTACGGGAAATCCGCCGAGAGAGAGGTGCAGAATTACCTATTTTTGCTCTATTACAAAATGCGAGCTCCGGCGACAAGGAGCGCTATCAAGCTAGAGGATTTACCGGCGTATTGACCCACCCCATCGGCGATCGACAATTAATGCAGTTATTGAGCTGGGCCGTTCGCCGGAGCCAGGGGGTCGCTGTTCCTCAAGGAGCGAAACCTACACGCCTTCTGAATACCAATACCCTATTCCGCTTGCGGGATACTCTGGATCATCATACGTTTGCTGAATTACTCAGTGAACGCACAGCCACCTTGCCCAAAAATATTACATCACTGACCAGTGCTATCACTGGTCGTCACTGGCTAGATGCTGAGCAGCAAGCACAAAAATTGGCTCGATCTTCTATTGAAGTCGGCCTCGAAACAATAGCAGCTCGCCTACGGACCCTGGCCGCAAACCTCTCTATCGATAGTGAGAGAGAGTACTGTCGCCAACAGCGCACAGAGTTACTTCAGTTGATGCGGGAATCCGTGCGCCAGCTAAAGTCCTGGCGCGAACGTAATGTACACACCGAGTGGGCGCTGAAGTGACTAACCGAACTGTGGCCCAATCATGAGCCACAGTTCTACCTCAGAGCACTGGCACGATGGCAAGGGCAACTGCAACCCATCGCACAAATAAGCCATCCCAGCGCAGCTAAGTTGAAAAGCGCTACTTGCACCACACTATATTGAGGTGAATAGCGAAGAGAAAAAATTATGTCAGAGCAGTATCCCGAGCGCACCCAGGAAGCCCGTGAACAAAGCGGGCGCGACCTGGCCATCATGGTTTACCTGATCCAGGCGATCAGTTTATTTACAGCAGTGCCATTTTTTATCGGGGTATTAATCAACTACTTTAAGCGCAGTGATGTTCGCGGCACCCTGGCCGAATCTCACTTCCGCTGGCAAATTCGCACCTTCTGGTTTTGGCTGCTATGGACCATTGTTGGCTCCCTAACCATTTGGGTGCTGGGGCTGGGCTATCTGATTCTGGCAATTAACTGGGTATGGGTAATCTATCGGGTTATTCGCGGCTGGTTGACACTGGTTGACCGGCGCCCAGCTTATTAATAGCAATTATTCCATTTGATGGGCCCAGTATCTTGGGCCCATCTACTTCTCAGTAAGAAATGAATCCAAGGTTTCCTTACTGAAATTACTGACTTTCACACCTCGTAAAAGACAAAAGCAGATTGACTAGCCATAAGGCTATACCAACTTTTCCTCATTTACTTTCTCAAGCCCTTATTCGCCAAAAGTTGCAGCTGCAACATTGCATGCTTCATCACAAAGTGTGCGAATATGCCTATCCGATTGACTTTCACCGCGTTGTTAACAGGGAGAAATAGATTCGTGAACCAGGACCAGAATGCCCCCTTGCGGGAAGATGTACGCCTGCTGGGTGAAGAGCTCGGCGCAGTATTGCGAAACCAAGTTGGCGAGCCACTATTTGATACCGTTGAGAATATTCGTCAGGCGGCTGTTGAAAGCCGCAGCAAAGGGGCTATGCAGGCCGATCACTTACGAGAGCTACTCGACCCCCTGGATGATGCGACCCTATTGGAAGTTGCCCGGGCATTCAGCCAGTTTCTAAACCTGGCCAATATTGCCGAACAGCGCCATCGCGAGAGACTGCACCGCCAGCACCAGCGCTTTCCCGGAGATCCCGATACAGACCGCGGCCTGCGACAGGTACTGGCAGAGTTAAGCAAAGCGGGGAAGTCTCCCGAGGAAATCCACGGGACACTAAAAGAGTTATCCGTAGAACTGGTCCTAACCGCTCATCCCACCGAAGTGACACGCCGCACCCTAATTCGCAAATACGATCGAGTTGCAGACCTGCTCAACACACTGGACAGGCCCGACCTGACCCCTGAAGAATCCCAGGATTTACGTCGCCACCTACAAGAACAGATCCTTTCCGCCTGGAGCACCGACGAGATCCGCCGCTCCAGGCCCACCCCAGTTGATGAAGCCAGGTGGGGCTTTGCCACCATCGAACAATCCCTGTGGCAGGCAGTTCCGAGGAGTATGCGGGAAATAGACAGTGAATTGGCCCTGGCCAAGCTGCCCCCATTACCGGTTGATTGGGTTCCCATCCACTTTGCCTCTTGGATGGGGGGAGACCGGGACGGCAACCCCAATGTCACCGCCAGCGTCACCCGGGAAGTTCTGCACCTAGCCCGCTGGATGGCCGCTGACCTCTATCTGCGCGATGTGGAAAACCTGCTCGCAGACTTGTCCATGCATCGCGCCAGCGAAGAACTTTTACAGCGCACTGGCCCCAGCCACGAGCCCTATCGCCTGGTGCTGCGCCAGGTTCGCGACCGTCTCAAAATAACCCGGGAAAAAATGGAGGCCCGCATTGGTCGACGTGCAGAGCCTTCCGGCCTCGCGTTTACCAGCAGCGAGCAGCTGGCCGACGAGCTGCGCCTGATCGACCGCTCCCTGCGCGATGTGGGCCTCTCAGCCATCGCCGATGGCCAACTTAAAGATACCCTGAGGCGACTCAACTGCTTCGGCATCACTTTATTGCGCTTGGATATACGACAGGAATCCACCCGCCACGCTGACACCCTGGATGCTATTACCCGCTATCTGGGTATGGGCAATTACAGCAGTTGGAGCGAAGAGGAGAAGCAGGAGTTCCTGGCGTCCGAGCTGGATAGCCGCCGCCCACTGGTAGACGAAAGCTTTTACCGCAGTGACTTTTGTGACGAAGAGGTAAGCGAAGTCTTACAGACCTGCAAGGTCATCGCCGAACAGGGTCCCGAGGGATTAGGTGCCTACGTTATCTCAATGGCGACCACACCTTCCGATGTACTCGCTGTAATGCTGCTACAAAAAATTGCCGGGGTGCAGGTGCCAATGCGAGTGGTTCCCTTGTTTGAAACCCTCGACGATCTCGATGGTGCAGCTACCACTATGAGTACTCTGCTGAATATCCCCCTGTACAAGCAGCGTGTGCTCGATGGCCAGGAAGTGATGATCGGCTACTCGGACTCCGCCAAGGACGCCGGCTTCCTGGGCGCCGCCTGGGCCCAGTACCGCACACAGGAAGCTCTCACCGGAATATTCCGCAACCACGGTATCCCCCTAACTCTGTTTCACGGCCGTGGCGGCTCCATATCCCGGGGCGGCTCTCCTACTCGTATGGCCCTGCTGTCGCAGCCACCGGGATCAATAGCCGGGCGTATTCGCGTTACCGAACAGGGAGAAATGATTCGCTTCAAATACGGCCGTCCCTCTGTAGCCGCCTACAACCTGGAGCAGTATGTCGCCGCAACTCTGGAGGCGACACTGATGCCCCCGGCAGAGCCGCGTTCGGAGTGGCGCGCGGAGATGGACCGGCTCACGGAAGTCTCCGTCGGCAACTATCGGGAAGTCGTGCAGGATGATCCAGCCCTAGTGGCTTACTTGCGCACTGTCACCCCGGAAACCGAGCTGAGCCGCCTGGCCCTGGGCAGTCGCCCGGCAAGGCGTAAACCCGGTGGCGGTGTCGAATCACTGCGGGCGATTCCGTGGGTGTTCGCCTGGACCCAGATACGACTGATGTTACCGGCCTGGCTGGGCACTGGCGCCGCCTTGGAGAATGCCCTCAAGCACGCAGATGAAACTGATATCTTGCGGGATATGAGCCGCCAATGGCCCTTTTTCCAAGGCGTTGTGGATATGCTAGAAATGGTACTGGCCAAGGCCGATCCCCGCGTTGCCTCCTGGTACGAAGAACGACTCACCCAGGATGCAGACCTAATCCAACTGGGTGTCAGTTTGAGAGAGCGACTGGCTCACACCGTAGAGGCCCTAAAACAGCTTACCGGGCGGGAGAGCTTGTTGGATAACAATCCCGTGATGCGCTGGTCCATCCGCGTGCGCGACCCCTACACTGACCCTTTGCACCTATTGCAGGCCGAGCTGATGGCACGTTTGCGCGAACGGGAAAGTGATGCGGTACTGGAAAGTGCGCTGATGGTCACTATCGCAGGGATTGCAGCGGGCATGCGCAATACGGGTTAAAAGACCACGGTAGCTGTGATGATACTGGGATTTGAGGCCTGCTTTTTTCACAACAGCAGGCCCCCAAGCAATCAGAATCTGCCGGTAAGTGCCATCACGAACAGGTCTGCCGGCAACTGCTCTCCATTCACCTCCAACTGGCCTCGGTTGACCTTGAGATACATTTGCAGCTCACCCTTGTCTTCGATCAGCAGGCCATAATCTCGCAGAAGCATTGCCTGCCCTACCAGGGGGGACTGCAAAAGCGCCTGCTCTGCAGCGCTAACGGTCATACTACCTACCAGCGGTTTGAGCCACTGATCGATCTCACTGGCACCTCGGCGGGAGGATTTGCGCATACCCCGCCAATCGATATCAGCATCTACTAACACAGGGCCATTGCGAGATTGAATCGCCAGCTGTTGCTCCAGGCGCAGCGGGCGACTCATTTCACGGGCCCAATTCCGTTCAGGGGCCGGCAACAATACACGCAGGTAGTGCCCCAGATCCGCAGTCTTAATTCTCGGCAAGGTCATCTGCTGGCGCACAGAGGTAATCGGTGTTGCCGAATCCACCGTGGGAAGCTTCAGGTCACTGATAATTTTCAGGGTCTGTGCCGCCAATTCTTCCAAGGTCAGGTCCAGGGTAACATCGCGCAATTGAACCGGCCCGGAATCTGATTCTGCCCTCAGCAACGACAATCGCAGCTCCGCATTACCGCCCTCGCCGGGCATATATTCAAACTCGCCTTCAAGGGGCTCGGTAAACAGTACTTCGATACCTTCATGAATATGGCGCAAGCTTCCCAGCTCCACGACACCGTTCAGCACAGCACCGCTGTAATCCGTAGATACGGCAATCTCCCCACCGTCAAACTCCAGCTCCCCGAGTGGGCCAGTATTTTTGAAAGGGTCTAAGCGGAGGGTATTCAGCACCCGGTTGTCGGCGGTAACCAGGGTCTCCAGAACTACCGGACTCGCCTGTAAAGCGCCATAAATGGACTCCAATTGAGCGCGCAATTCAGGCTGTAGTTGATCCAGCTCCAGCCGGGTCTCGGTATAAACCACACCCAGGCGCGGCCCCTTAGAGGTAAGCAACACCGGCCCATGATGGATCTCTGTATTGAGCTGGGTAGTGCCATCCGGCAATGCCACTTCAGTATTGGTTTCAGCACCAAACCATCCGCGTTCGTAACCCGTGGAATTCCCCCCCTGCAAGCGGCCCAACTGCTGCTTCCAAATTTCCTCTACTTTGGGGCCGATAAAACCCGGCGCAGCCAGCGCAGATATCACCATTAGGGCAAGCACAATAAATAGAAGTGAACGCAGTAGTTTCATAAAAAATCATCTAGCGAAGGGGTTTGCGCCGATGGTATCAGATTATGCAGCTATTAGTGCGACAAGAGCCTCGTTACTTGGTACGAGTGCTGAACATTCATCAACCACGGCATAAGGACCTACGACCCATTTCTAAAGAGCAGAATCTCGGCTTGTAAATTAGTAAATCTATATTTCAAAAGCTCTGATCAAGCCTAAGAAGAGGGGTTTGTAAGCGGCCATAAATTGAAATTGACCATTATGCTGGAGATCAGCTCACAAGTCTCTTGATCTCCTGTGGCACGCCTGAGTAATTTAATGGCTCGTTGACAGTTTTAAACAACAATGTAATTTTTTAAACCACCCTTTAACTTCCCCTTAATCAGAGCAATTTAAAATGGTAGGTAACAATCTATTTTTCTTGTATTTCAATCTAACCCAGATTCTTATCTCCACGATTTAGCTTTCTTACAAATACCTCAACAAAATAAAGGTCCTGATTACTATAAGAAAACCGCTATCTAGGAAATTTTTTGTTTTTTACCTATTCATGTAAAAAATAATTATTGAATTCATAACCGTTATCTCGATCGGATCTTAAAAGATACCTTTACAACAACCGAAACTTCCATTACCGCACGTTGGGACACTCCCCCAGTTTGAGTAGACTTGTGGCCAAACTAGGAGAAGGAGAAGACGTTATGCGATATCTTGTTTCAATGGTGCTCTTGTGTTCTCTCGCAGGTTTCAGTTATGCAGATGACCGCATGACGCGCCTCCCATCCAACGCTGAACCCGTGCAAATTCTCGGCAAGACTTATTATCAAAGTGGTAATACTTTCTATGCCTTTAATGAGCAGGGCCGTTATTTCTACAGAGTACAGCCCCCCACCTCTATTCGTAGTTATGAGAATCCCCGGGATATGTATATCCGCGGCTCACAACCTCGCCCCCAAACTTGGGGACTGACTAGAGACCAGGTAGAAGGCTGTATGAATGCCGCTGCAGATATGGCAAATGCTAACCCTGCAGTAGGTGGTAAGATTTATATTCGCGAATATAACCGCTGTATCAGTAACTTGCGCTAGCCATTGTGGCTATATTTACTGCTACAAGGGGCCTTCGGGCCCCTTTTTTCAATCGTTATTTTTTTACAGTTACTAAACTAGCAAGTCTTTCAACACACTAAAGCTATCAATCCTCTAATTTTAGAGCTGTGAAATATGCAAGCCGCTATTATCAGGTCTTATGGCAGCCCCATCGAAATGGCAGAGATGCCTAAACCTTCACCGGATAAAAATAGTATTTTAGTAAAGGTACAATCGGCCAGTATCAACCCCCTCGATAACTGGGCAATATCGGGGGCTTTACAAAACGTAATGCCTGTAAAAATGCCGCATATTGTCGGGTACGATGTTACTGGGAAAGTAGTAGAAATTGGCAGCGCTGTCAGAAATTTTAAAATTGGCGATCTGATATTTGCACGCCCCGATACAAATCAAGCGGGTACGATTGCCGAATACACTTCAATCAAAGCAATGGATGCAGCTATCCGCCCCTGCAATCTTTCCAACAATGAGTGTGCCGCTTTCCCTCTCGTGGGTTTAACAGCCTGGCAATCTCTCATTGAAGTGGGAAAATTACAGAAAGGGCAAAGAGTTCTTATCCACGCCGGCTCCGGCGGAGTCGGTACTATCGCTATACAAATAGCCAAATATATTGGCGCCTTCGTAGCCACAACCACCAGTGATGCCAACTTTACATTAGTCAAACGACTCGGTGCCGACACTGTTATCAATTATAAAACCGAAAAATTTGAGGAATTACTCAAGGATTATGACCTTGTACTCGACTCTTTAGGCGGAGAAGTATTAGAAAGGTCTGCCAAAGTTCTTAACAAACATGGTCTATTAGTATCAGTCTCCGTCAAAGCTAAAGGGTCAGATACCTTAATTGAAAAGATGAGGCAGCGCCTCCAACTAGTCTATTCATGGCCAAGTGGCACTACTCTCGCAGAACTTGCTTCATTACTTGAGAAAGGATTTTTGAAACCGGTTATTGATAGAGTCTACCCCATACATGAAACTCAAGCCGCACTCGACTACCTAAAAAAGGGAAGAGCCAAAGGTAAAATAGTTATTGATGTGTTGCAGGGTAAATAAACGATAGTATAGGATTTCAGCCTAGACTCAAAAAAACTGGAGCCCTAGTGAAACGGATATTTCTATTTTTGGGTACCCTGATTTCTGCCGCCAGTTATGCACAAAATATAACTTTGGCCGAAGCTGCTCTGGAGCGAACCTATCATAAAGTACGCTACGATCCTGCTTATGTGTCTATCCCCTATCCAAATGGAGATGTGCCGGCTGATACCGGTGTTTGTACCGACGTAGTGATTCGATCATATAGGAAGCTGGGGATCGATTTGCAAAAAGAAGTTCACGAGGATATATCGGGCCATTTTCAAGCCTACCCGTCTAAACGCATATGGGGACTTTCCAGGCCAGATAAAAATATTGATCACCGGCGAGTACCCAATCTACAGGCTTTTTTTACTCGCAAAGGGCAGTCACTCTCAATAAGTGACAAGGCAGAGGATTATCTACCGGGGGACATCGTTACCTGGATGCTGCCCGGTAATTTACCGCATATCGGTATTGTGACTGCGAAACGCTCTCAAAAAACCAACCGGTACTTGGTCGCACACAATATCGGGGCTGGACCCGTGCTGGAAGATATGTTGTTTTCCTTTAAAATTACCGGGCATTACCGATACAACGCCGGCCAGGCAACCGAAAAGATTGAGTAGCGAAAAAACTACGCTATTTCCAAGCGATTACGGCCTTTCTTTGACCGGGATATGGAGAAACATTTCCGCTGTCGGGCTGGCAACCTGATATCTGGGTGGGTACAGCTCAAAGTCTGGCCTCTCAATATAGTCGTAATTGGACTTTGGCAACCAGCTTCCCCAAATATACTTCAATGTCTGTTCCAGGGTGGTAATAGATCCACGGTGAACAAATTTTGCATATAGCTGCTCCGGTAGTTCCCGCGCCACCATACCCTCGGGTACCTGAGTCAGGTCAGCAACCGGCGCACAGCAGACATACTTAAACTGAATTTCATCACCAGCTTCCTCATAACACTCATAAATACCAAAAGATTCATCGCTGATACGATTGGGGATTTTATCCCTGTAGGGCCGAAATGCAGACCAGAGCTTTGGCAAGCTGAGATTTTCATGATCATATTCCTGCGCTACCCCCACCAATTGCATCGCAGGCCGAGAAATAATTTGTGGCTCCATGGATAGCTCATTTTGCAAAAAGTGCAGCATATGAGGGCTAAATTGATCCTTATACAACAACCGAAAAGGATCCTGCTGCTTTCGATACTGCGCCGGGGTTACATTAAATAAAGCTTTAAACGCGCGAGTGAAGGCTTCTTGGGAATCAAATTGGCACTCCATGGCAAGCTCAAGAATACCAATATCTTCACTCAACAACCTCTTTGCGGCGACGGTCAATCGGCGCTTACGCAAGTACTCTTTCGGTGAGTCCCCCACTAATGCCTTAAAAATACGACTGAAGTGATAGGTTGAGTAATGAGAGGCCGCGGCAATTTCATGAACAGAAATTTTGTCGTATAGATGCTGCTCTACGAAGTTGATACTTTTAAAAAATCGCTGCATGAGAGGCTCCTTTACTGCCTGTTTACGTTGGGACGGTGAGATTTTCGAGCAACACCTTCCCGCATTAGCTTGCCTTTAAATCAAATTCGCTCACTAGTGATAAAAAAGCGTAAATGGGTAAATGCCTTGTCCCTCAAAGGAATAATTGCCTGGTAGGCTGGATCATTAAAGAATGCATAGATCGCCTCCCGATCCGGAAAAGATACCACAACAAATGCCTTTGGTGACCGACCTCCGTCCAAGACCTCTTCCACATCATAAGAGGCAATAGGCACTCCTCCATACTGTTGCATTAATTGCGGTGCCAGACCTATATACTGATCAAATGCCTGCGATTCTTTCAGGTTTGGTGAAGACTCTATATGTAAAAATACTGGTAACAAAGCAATAACCTCTTAAGCGTAAATAACTTTTAGTTGCTTAACTAATAGCTTCTAATGACTAACCTTCAGAGGCTACTCGCCTATGCCAAAAAACCAGAAGTGGAACTATCGCAAGCTCAATAATCGTAGGGGGTAAGACCTGATCATCCACCAATCCAAATTCCAGAATATTGCTTAAGCGGCCCAGACCGCCAATAAAGAGGGATAAAGCCACGAAGTAAAACAATGCTTTATGTTTTTCGATATTGCTCAGGAAATACAGTAGAACCAACCCCTGGGCAAAGAAAACACCAAAGGCAAATCGATATTGATTATCCCCAAATCCTCTCAAGGGGCTATCCGGGCCAAAAATCATAGCACCACCACTCAGGGCAGCACTGCCATTCAGCCCTCCAAATGCACTGATACCACCGGGTACAAAACAGATCACCGCTAGCGCTACCACTAACAATTGGAAAATTTTTCTTTCTATAGAACTCGCCTGATTCATAGTGTCACCTTAGTTTGCCGTATTTGGAGTGATGACCTAATCATATTGGCCAGTAAGGCCCTATTTTTGATATTTCTTGCGGTCTTGGTATCCCACTAAGACAGC
The DNA here is from genome assembly GCF_052467325.1 of Microbulbifer maximicatervae (SeqCode). Classification (NCBI taxonomy): domain Bacteria; kingdom Pseudomonadati; phylum Pseudomonadota; class Gammaproteobacteria; order Cellvibrionales; family Microbulbiferaceae; genus Microbulbifer; species Microbulbifer maximicatervae (SeqCode). The sequence goes on along the minus strand of NZ_CP174310.1, from coordinate 4,224,156 downwards.
AAGAAATGTCAAAAGACGAGGCGCTTAACCGCTTATCTTTCTCTCCAACAGCCGGGTATATCCATATCCGGGCACCAGTTCCCAATATCCACAGAGACAGAAAGATGATTAAGAGTGTTTTGATTACCGGAGCGAATGCAGGCTTAGGCAGGGAATGCGCCAAGCAACTGGCGGAATACCAGCAGATTAACAAGATCTATCTCGGCTGCCGCAATCTGCACAAAGCCAAGGAAGCCCAGGCCGAGCTTGTGTCGGAAACAGGCAGGAATATCTTCGAAGTATTGCTGATCGATGTCGCGGATCAACAATCCGTGAAAGAGGCAGTTAACAACCTAGGCTCCCCAGTTGATGCCCTGGTTATGAATGCTGGTGGTACCGGGGGGAAAGAGTTTTACAACAAGACCCCCGAAGGAGTCACACAAATTTTCGCCGTCAACCTGCTTGGGCATGCTCTACTGACTAACGAGTTACTGAAAGCCAATAAATTAACCCAGACTGCTATCTATGCCGGCTCCGAGGCCGCTCGCGGCGTAGAAGAGATGGGTATGAAGCGACCAGACCTGAAAAGCGCCTCTGTGGAGGAATTTATGCAGATCTGTGAAGGAAAGCTCTATGCCAGTACCAAAGACGCTACGGTACCCTATGGTCCGATAAAGTATATGGGCGCCCTGTGGATGTCTTCCATGGCGCGAGAATTCCCCCATATCCGCTTCGTAACCATGAGTCCCGGGGCTACGGTAGGCACAGAGGGCTTCAATACACTGTCGTTATTCAAGCAATATATGATGAAGGGCATGATGCAGATTATGCTGCTACTTGGCAAAGTCCACAAAGTAGAAATAGGCGCCAAGCGCTATATCGATGCCCTACTGGATACAAGATCCTTCCGCACAGGTATTTTTTACGGCAGTGAACGCGGATTGACTGGACCTCTTGGTGAACAGCGGAAGCTTTTCCCGGACCTGGACAATCCTACCTATCAAGACAATGCCAAAACGGCGATCAATCGCTTTATCTAATGAAGGGTCGCATCAGGGAAGGGCCCTGTACACCCTTCCCTGCCCCCAAGTTAACGCCACCGATACCGCTTGTTTACCTATACTTGACTGTTAAATACTTACTGCTAAAAACAGCCAATGTTTCGGGTAATCTTTTCCCTGCTGTTGTTAATTCCCCTTGCCCTGACTGCTGCTGAAGATGTAGCTAAAGCAACTCCCCTGCGGCTGCTGGATCCAGCAACTGTGGATAAGTTCGTCAATGAACTGCCAATACCCGCAGAAATCCGCCCTCAGGGCTCAGCCCCGATTAAACTACCCGCCCGCCCCACTGAAGTTTGGATGGGGCTACGGGATAAGGAAGGCAAACGTTTAATGACAAAAGCCTGGGGTTTTGAATATGCAGGTCGCATCCACTCTCCTGGCCCTACTATTCGCGCCCGAGAAGGCCAACCGGTATTTGTACACTGGGCCAATGAGCTACCGGGTCCACATCTATTTCCTGTGGATAGATCCATTCACCTCGCCGACGTAAAAGATCCAAAAGCTGTACCTATGGTTATCCACCTTCACGGCGGGCATACAGAGTGGAAAAGTGACGGCAATCCCCTCGCTTGGTACACCCGCAATTATCGTGAGACGGGACCATTATTTGAGAAAAGGATTTACGAATACGACAACTCCCAGGATGCCGCCACTATCTGGTATCACGACCACACCCTGGGCATGACGCGCCTTAATGTTTACGCAGGTCTATTCGGTTTTTACCTGGTTGGCGATGACAATGAAGACCATCTGATACAGGAGAAGCTGCTCCCTGCAGAAGAGCGCACTTTTGTAGCCGCTATTACAGACAGCTTGTTTAGCTCCGATGGGCAGCTGTATTTTCCTGGCTGGAGGGACCAGCCTCCATCACCGGTTTCCCATGAGGTGGTTAAGGCCAATTGGCCCAATCCGTCCCATCTCGACGAATTTTTTGGCAATTTTATTCTGGTAAACGGTATGACCTGGCCCAAAGTCAGTGTCACTCCACACGTCTATCGATTGCGATTACTCAACGCATCCGATACCCGCACACTGATACTCAGGATCGACGAAAATACACCCTTTGTACAAGTCGGCGGTGACGGCGGATTTCTCGATTACCCTGTAAAATTGAACGAGTTGATATTGGCACCCGCAGAGCGAGCAGATGTTTTAGTAGATTTCAGCGGTTATGAAGGGCGTGAACTGACACTGCGAAACTTTGGACCGGATGTCCCTTTTAAAGGCTTTGTAGAGGCCAATGACCCAAAGAGTTCGATTCCACTTGTCTACAACCCGGGAGGTAAACGCGTATTAAGCGATGGACGCGGCGGCATCACACCAGCTACCGATCCAAATACTACAGGCCAGATTCTACAATTTCATATTGCTTCAGCACCGATCCCCCCCCCTTCTAATAAACAGAAATCAGAGATTAAAAATACCACTGGAGATTTAAAACTCAGCCTAAATACTCCCTTAGGCGCCCCACTTAATAGGCTTAACCAAGCCAGCCATACACGACAACTTGCCACCTACCGGTTGGACGATCCCTACGGCCGCAATCTACTCATGTTAGGTCCAGTAAAGGAGGGCTCCCTATTTTTTGAAGACCCTACTACAGAAATAATCCAACACAACGCCGTTGAGATCTGGGAAATATACAACCCTACAGTATCGGCTCATCCAATCCATATTCATCTGGTGGAATTCCAGGTACTGGATCGCCAGCCTTTTAAAGGAAAACTTATTGCCAAGCAGCAGAAATTTATGCATACAGATAAGATATTTCAGGGTGCACGCCTGGAAATAGAATCTCTACAGGGAAAACCCCTTCCACCACAACCAGAAGAAAGCGGCCCCAAAGATACGGTCATCGCCCTTCCCGGCCAAGTAACACGGGTAATTGCGCGCTTTGATCGAGAAGGCCTCTATGTATGGCACTGCCATCTACTTTCCCATGAGGATTACGATATGATGCGACCGTTTAAGGTTTTGCCGCCTAAACCATGAAATAGCCTTAGTTTCAAGCAATAACTGCAAAAGGATTTTGCCGGTCAAACCCTTTTGCCTTCTTCAATTAGAATTGCACCGTAACTCCCAATTCAAACTTATCTACTTCCGTATCCGTATTCCAACTGTTTTTGTAGATATCACTTCCAAAGCTGGAGTACTTAAATGGACTTCCTAACCTAGTACTATAAGAAGCCTCCACCGCAACGTTCCGGTTAAAAAAGTGAGATAAACCTACCTTGTAATCATTATTTTCATCATAACTAGCACCAAGGGAAGTACTCTTAGTAAAATAGTAATTGCTTCCAACTTCCCAGAAATCATCCCACTCATTATAATTTAAATAGCTAAACTCAATAGAGATGTACTGGACATCACCAATTTTTGAAAAGTATTTAGAGGAAAAAATCTGCCAATCAAAAACAATATCGGCAGAAAAGTCGAAACCAATATAATCAGTTTCATTTAAATCATAATTATAACGAAATTTACTATATGTATTGCCGTCAGTATTATAAAACTTCATCAAAAAGTTAGGAGTAAACATGTAACCTAAAGCTATAGTATTAAAGCTCTCACCTCCAAGATCTGCTATGTTAGCTCCCAGCACAAATCCATTTTCGGCAAAATATTCACCAGCGATTGCAAAACTATCGCTATTTGTAGACCCAATACTTCGATGGTAGTAAGCCCCAGACAAATTACTTGCATTATTAATAAACTCAAACTCTCTTAGAGGCCCAAGAGTTTCCTTGCCAGAAAAATAATAAGTTGATTCCGTAGAGAGTTCATCCCCTCCTCTTGCATTGAAATCCAAATTAGAATAACCGGCAGTAGTAATTGACTTATACTCTTCAGCAGTGGCATTAACAGCCATAAAAAAAACCAACGAGAGAGCTGCGAAATATATTTTCATTTTGATATCCTATTTTTTGAGCACTGAGTATGACCATCCACTCAAAAAAAGTTCAAAAAAATAAATCAAATTATATCCACTAACAGTGAAGGTGCGCCCAACAAACTCTATAGATCACTATCATTTTCTGTGGGAAATTCTGATGATTATCTCACCCCAAGGTTAGGTAATAAAAAGCGTGAAGGAAGGTCTACCCCAACGAAATATTCAAAGAATTCAACCTGAACCCACAAGAGATGCTGTATAGTCATAATTGTCAGCACAGCTCAAACAATGAAGTTGATAATAGAAAATCCAGCTACAGAAAGTGTGAGCATCAACCCACCTAATATTTAATCGACACTAGATAAAGGCAGAATCTATCTCTAACGGCCTTTAATCACAGGAGTATAATTTTTAAATCAGGTAAAGGTGGCCCCAACAAAGACGGCTTGTTAATATGTGAAGCGGGTTGTACACCGTGAAGAAAATTTTAACTTGTAGATAACGGGTTATTATTCTCCGTTATGTAGACTGCTACAAACTTGTAATTTCAGTAGTAAAAAACGTAGGATATAGCTTCTAGAGAGGTGTTTCACTCTAAACTCTAGCGATTAAATTCACATCAGGATAAATATAATCCCGATGTGAACCTATCAAAAACTCAACAAGGCACCAAAGTCTTAGCCACACGGGAGTTAGTCTCCCGCCCCTGCTGTTCAGAAATAAAGTTCCCAGCAACTGTATATCCACGCCAGTTCCAATACCCATGCCATTGAGCATATAAAGCACATCCTCACTGGCAACATTACCGGAAGCGCCACGGGCATAGGTGCAGCCGCCCAAACCAGCTAAGTCGGAATCTACTACTGCGACACTCATTTGTAAGGCCGCGTAGATATTGGCCAAGGCCTGGCCGCAGGTATCGTGGAAGTGCACCGCAAGTTTTTCCACGGGTACGCGGGCCATCACCTGTTTCAGTATACGCCTGGATGCCCCTACGACCCTAACTTGCTGATGGTAGGTCCAGTAAAGGAGGGGTCCCTTTTTTTGCGGACCCTACTAAAGAAGTAGTTCAGCACGACGCCATAGAAACCTGAGAACTATACAATCCCACCGTATCGGCCCATCCTATCCATATTCACCTTGTAAAATTTCAGGTGCTAATCCCTCAGCCTTCAAATGGAGCTTATCCCTAAGCCACAGAAATTTATGCATGTCGATAAGATATTTCAGGGTGCACAACTGGAAATAGAATCTCTACAGGGGAAACTCCTTCCACCACAACCAGAAGAAAGCGGCCCCAAAGATACGGTCATCGCCCTTCCCAGCCAAGTAACACGGGTAATTGCGCGCTTTGATCGAGAAGGCCTCTATGTATGGCACTGTCATCTGCTCTCCCATGAGGATTACGATATGATGAGGCCGTTTAGGGTGTTGGCGCCAAAGCCAATAAACAACCAGTAATCTATTAACCTTTAATCTCAGATAAAAAGTAAACACCTAAAAACTTATCGACAAGCCGAACAATAAATAAGACAGCAAGAAAAAGAATAGAACAAAACAACATTATCAATGGTTACAATCATCCAAGAAAACCAAAAACAACTCGGAATTGATCTGCACAAAATAAGTAATTACGATGAAAACACTAATAATATTAGTATTTTTTACACTGGCATCAGGGACAATTGCCGCTGAAACACCGGAATTAACAAAGGAAAACTTGAAGAAAAAAGCTGTCCTTATCAATGAGTTACAAAACAAAATGCTGATGAAGGGATCGACAGTCGAAGATATCGACAAACTATTTTCTCACTACACCGACGACTTTATCTATATCCATGAAGTTTATGGCGGAACCTATACCAGAGAGCACCTATACAACAACTCTATAAAGTATTTAAAGGAGGGAGAATATCAAATGACTGGCGCTAGATATAAAATTATATCAATCATCGCTGGTTACAAAGCAGTCTCACTTGAGCGGCAACAAATCTATCAAGGCGTTACCTCTAATCACTTAACAGTATTTGAATTTGAGGGTGATCAGATTTCTAGGATTATTGAATACTGGAAATAGGAATCTAATAAAATGTTAGATTAAAGAGCACTCTACATATCGTTAATTTCTGGCAATAAAAATCAACAACCAAGAGGGGATATTATTTCTCTAAGCGGGAAGCTGAGCAGACGCTTAAGGATTGAAATTTAAGAATTAACTGAGAAGGGGGGAGGCAAAATATCTTAGAACAGGCAACCCTGTTTATTTTAGCTCGGACAGAAATGATTCTAAAATTCTCTAAAAGGTCCTCTCCAGAAAAAACACTCTCTGGAGAGAACCCACTACTCACTCAGCAAGGCGCCAAAGCCTTAGCCACACGGGAGTTAGTCTCCCGCCCCAGCTGTTCAGAAATAAAGTTCCCAGCCTCTGCCAGCAACTGTAAATCCACGCCGGTTTCAATACCCATGCCATTGAGCATATAAAGTACATCCTCACTGGCAACATTACCGGAAGCGCCACGGGCATAGGGGCAGCCGCCCAGACCGGCTACGGCGGAATCTACTACTGCGACCCCCATTTGTAAGGCCGCGTAGATATTGGCCAAGGCCTGGCCGTAGGTATCGTGGAAATGCACAGCAAGTTTTTCCACAGGTACACGGGCCATCACCTTCTCCAGCATACGCTTGGCGGATTCCGGGGTGCCGACACCGATGGTGTCGCCGAGGGAAATTTCGTAGCAACCCATTTCCAATAGAGCGGCACTAACTTCTGCCACTTTGGCCGGATCAATATCGCCTTCATAGGGGCAACCAAGTACGCAGGATACGTATCCGCGCACGGGTATGCCGTCTTGCTTGGCTTTTTCCACCAATGGACGGAAGCGCTCAAGACTCTCAGCAATACTGCAATTAATATTTTTCTGGGTGAAGGCTTCTGAGGCCGCGCCGAATACGGCGACCTCATCGGCTTTGGCTTCCACTGCGCGCTCATAACCTTTTAAATTTGGCGTGAGCGCGCTGTAGATAACACCGTCTTTGCGCTGGATACCCACCAGCACTTCCTCGCTGGCGGCCATTTGCGGTACCCACTTGGGGCTGACAAAACTGCCGGCTTCAATAACCGACAGCCCACTGGCACTGAGCTTGTCCACCAAAGCGATACGGGTCTCCACAGAGATAGGCTGCTTTTCATTTTGCAGCCCATCGCGGGGCCCCACTTCGACGATTTTAACCTGTTTGGGCAAAGTCATTATTGCTCCTCCCCGGCAAAATCCACCAGCAGACTGCCGCCATCCACTAATTCACCTTCGGCACAGAAGAACTGCTGCACGGTGCCAGCGGCCGGAGCCCGCAGGGTGTGTTCCATTTTCATGGCTTCCATTACCAGTAGCGGCTGGTCTTTTTCCACCGTAGAGCCCGGCTCAACCAGCAGCGAAATTATGGTGCCGTTCATGGGGGCATCGAGGCCGTGGGCCTGGTCATTGCTCTCACCGATATCCGGTGGCAACAGCTTGAATTCCACCTGGGTGCCATCGATAAATACAGCACCGCCATCGCGGGTATCTACGGCGGAGAAACTCATGCGACGGCCATCCACCAACATCAAGTCCCGTCCCGGCAGAAGGCGAATCTCACCGCTGTTTTGTTCCTCAGGCATGGCATCACAAGTCCAGCGCAGGCTATCGCCCTCCGCAACAAAGCGAATTTGAGCGTGCTGGCCACGGTAGTCCACCGTCTGGGTGCGACTGCCAGCCAGAGCATTGCGCCAGTTATCGCCATTGTGCCAAGGAGAGAAACGATCCCGCTGAGGTGCGCTATTGCGCAGATCGCGCTCTTCACGCTGCTGCAAATAAGCGGCAATAGCAGCGCATTTCAGCGGCGTCAGTGTCTGCTCCTGATGCAGTACTTCCGCCTCGTAGTCCTCGATAAAGTGCGTCGAAATACAACCGCTGGCAAATGCCTGGTGATTGATCACTCGGCGCAGGAATTCAATATTGTGGCGCACACCGGCAATCTGATAATCGCGCAGTGCGCGATCCAATTTGGCCAGGGCTTCTTTGCGGGTGCGGCCGTGGCAGATTAATTTGGCGATCATCGGGTCGTAATGCACGCTGATTTCATCGCCGGTCTGCACACCGGTATCCACTCGCACACCCTCGCCTTCCGCCGGGGGCTGGTGGCGCACCAACACGCCGGTTGCCGGCAGGAAATCATTGTCCGGGTCTTCGGCGTAGATGCGCACTTCCATGGCGTGGCCGTTGATCTGCAGTTCATCCTGGCTCATGGGCAGGGTATCGCCAGCGGCAACTGACAGCTGCCAGGCCACCAGATCCTGGTCGGTGATCATTTCCGTCACCGGGTGCTCCACCTGCAGGCGGGTATTCATTTCCATAAAGTAGAAGGCACCGCTGGCATCCAGCAAGAATTCCACCGTGCCGGCCCCCACGTAACCAATCGCGTGGGCCGCGCGTAGGGCCGCTTCACCCATGCGGGCGCGCAGCTCCGGAGTCATGCCCGGTGCGGGAGCTTCTTCCACTACTTTTTGGTGGCGGCGCTGCACCGAACAATCCCGCTCAAACAGGTAGACGCCATTGCCCTGCTGATCACAGAACACCTGGATTTCCACATGGCGGGGACTCACCACATAGCGCTCTAGCAACATAATGTCGTCGCCAAAGGCATTCATGGCCTCACGCTTGGCAGCGGCCAGAGCTTCGTGGAATTCATCGGCACTGTCGACACGGCGCATGCCCTTACCACCGCCGCCGGCAGCAGCTTTCAGCAATACCGGATATCCAATGCGATTGGCATGGCCTTCCAACAGCTCTTCATTTTGATTGGTGCCGTGGTAACCGGGTACCAGGGGCACATTGGCCTCTTCCATAATACGCTTGGCTGCGGACTTGGAGCCCATCGCCTCAATCGCGCCGGTGGGTGGGCCGACAAAAATAATGCCGGCGCTATCGCAGGCGCGGCAAAACTCGGCATTTTCCGACAGGAAGCCATAACCCGGATGGATGGCATCGGCACCAGTCTGCTTGGCAGCACCCAATACTTTGTCGATATCCAGATACGAATCCCTGGCCGGGGCCGGACCCAGGTGCACCGCTTCGTCCGCCATCTGCACATGCAGAGCGTCGGCATCCGCATCGGAATAAACGGCGACAGTGGCCACCCCCAGGCGGCGCGCGGTCTTGATAATGCGACAGGCAATTTCGCCGCGATTAGCTATTAACAGTTTGCGAATCATAAAAATTACCCTTCGCTACCATTCATCCAACTGGGTGCACGCTTTTCCAAAAATGCACTCAACCCTTCCTGTCCTTCCGGCGACACACGCACGGCAGCGATCAGCGCGCTGGTCTGGCCCTGCAATTCATTGTTGATAACCCGGTTGGACATGGACATAGCCAGTTGCTTGGCCATGGCGACCGCTTTAGGGCCGTTGTCGGCAATGGCGTTCACTAATTTCTGCACGTGCAGATCCAGATCGGCCTCGGCACAGACTTCGGATACCAAACCGATCTGTTCCGCGCGCTCGGCGGAGAAACGCTCCGCTGTGACAAAGTAACGACGCGCATGGCGGGTGCCGATAGCATTGATGACATAGGGACTGATGGTGGCGGGCAGCAACCCGATTTTGACTTCAGATAAACAGAAGCTGGCGCGCTCAGAGGCCACCGCCATATCGCAGCAGCTCACCAGACCCACGGCCCCGCCAAAAGCGGCGCCCTGTACTCGCGCAATGGTGGGTGCAGGGAAAGTGTCGAGCTTGTACAGCATCGCAGCGAGCGCAGCTGCGTCGCGGCGGTTTTCCTCTTCTGAATAAGTCGCCATGCGCTTCATCCAGTTGAGGTCGGCTCCGGCAGAAAAGCTCTTGCCATTGGAGGCCAGTACCAACACACGTACAGCGGGGTTTTGCGCCAGGGTGTCAAAGGTGGTGGCCAGCTCGTGGATCAGTTCATCATCAAAAGCGTTGTGGATTTCCGGCCGGTTCAGGGTGACCGTGGCCACGCCCTCGCTATCCACTTCGCACAGCAATTTATCGCTCATTGTAATTCCTCGATTGGGGCGTCTCTCAAAAGCGGCTCCGGAACATTTCGCTGGCGCCGCAACCACGGTTCCTTACATACGGAACACGCCGAACTTGGTCTCTTCCGGCTCCTTGTGGCTGGCCGCAGCCAGGCATAGACCGAGCACACGGCGGGTATCCGCCGGATCGATAACGCCGTCATCCCACAAGCGCGCGGAGGCGTAGTATGGGTGCCCCTGGTGTTCGTAGTTATCCACAATCGGCTGCTTAAACTGGCGCTCTTCCTCTTCGCTCCAGGATTCACCCCGGGCGGCCATCTGGTCGCGCTTCACCTGGGCCAATACGCCAGCAGCTTGTTCACCCCCCATAACCGAAATGCGCGCATTGGGCCACATAAACAGGAAGTTGGGATCGTAGGCGCGGCCACACATACCGTAGTTACCGGCGCCGAAAGAGCCGCCGATAAGGATGGTAATTTTGGGCACCTTGGCGGTAGCGACAGCGGTCACCATCTTGGCGCCGTGTTTGGCGATACCGCCCGCCTCGTACTGCTTGCCCACCATGAAACCAGTGATATTTTGCAGGAAAACCAATGGAATCTTGCGCTGCGCACACAGCTCAATAAAGTGCGCGCCCTTCTGCGCACTCTCCGCAAACAGGATGCCGTTATTGGCAACAATTCCCACCGGATAGCCCTGGATACGGGCAAAACCGGTTACCAGGGTGGTGCCGTACAACGCTTTAAATTCATCGAACTCAGATCCGTCCACAACCCGCGCGATAATCTCGCGTACGTCAAACGGCTGGCGCGAATCTTTGGGCACCACGCCGTAAATGTCTTCCGGTGGATAAATCGGCTCAACAGGCTTTTGGATATCCAGACCAGGATTTTTGATACGGTTCAGGCGAGCTACAGAGCGGCGCGCTAACTGCAGGGCGTGTACATCATTATTGGCGTAGTGATCGGAAACCCCGGAAGTGCGACAGTGCACCTCGGCACCGCCGAGTTCCTCAGCGGAAACTTCTTCACCGGTGGCCGCCTTCACCAGGGGCGGGCCCGCCAGGAAGATGGTGGCCTGCTCTTTCACCATAATGGATTCGTCTGCCATGGCCGGCACATAGGCTCCACCGGCGGTGCAGCTACCCATAACCACCGCGATCTGCGGAATATTCTGTGCAGAGAGATTGGCTTGGTTAAAGAAGATGCGACCGAAGTGCTCACGGTCTGGGAAGACGTCGTCCTGGCGTGGCAAATTGGCACCACCGGAATCCACCAGGTAAATGCACGGCAGATTGTTCTGTTCGGCGATGGTCTGCGCGCGCAGGTGTTTTTTTACTGTGAGGGGATAATAGGTTCCACCTTTTACAGTGGCATCGTTAGCCACTATCACACAGGGCTGACCGGAAACGGTGCCGATGCCGGTAATAATACCCGCGGCCGGAACATCCTCACCGTAAACCTCGTGAGCGGCCAGCTGGGAAAACTCCATAAAAGGGCTACCCGGATCGAGCAGCGCATCGATACGGTCCCGTGGCAATAATTTTCCTCGCGCCAGGTGTTTTTCCCTTGCGCGCTCGCCGCCGCCCTGGGCGATGGCTTCCACTTTTTCGCGCAGGTCTGCCACCAGCGCCTGCATCTGCTCGCGGTTTTCGCCAAAGGCGGCGTCGCGCGTGTTTATTTTGCTCTGCAACTGATTCATAAAGTCCGATTCACTTTCCCGGAGAAAAGACCTCCACAGGGCGCAGCTTATTGCCGCAGTGCCCGGCTGGAGACAGCTGCCGCCGACAGGCGCCGGCGGCGAGAAGAAATGCCCAGCCTTAGCGGGTCTCTTTAAACAGCTCGCGACCAATCAGCATACGGCGCACTTCAGAAGTGCCCGCGCCGATTTCGTAGAGCTTGGCATCGCGCAGCAGACGACCAGTGGCGTACTCGTTGATGTAGCCATTGCCGCCCAGTGTCTGGATAGCCTGCAGGGCCATCTGGGTTGCGCGCTCCGCAGTAAACAGGATTACAGCGGCGGCGTCCTTGCGCGAGTCCTCACCGCGATCACAAGCCCGGGCCACAGCGTACAGGTAAGAGCGGCTGGCATTCAGGTCAGCGTACATATCGGCGATCTTACCCTGCATCAGCTGGAACTCACCGATGGCCTTGCCGAACTGCTTGCGCTCGTGAATATAGGGAACCACCACATCCAGGCAGGCCTGCATAATGCCAACAGGGCCTCCAGAGAGAATCGTGCGCTCGTAGTCGAGACCGCTCATCAATACGCGCACACCGCCGTTCAGTTCACCGAGGATATTTTCTTCCGGCACTTCACAGTCTTCGAACACCAGCTCACAGGTGTTGGAACCGCGCATGCCCAGCTTGTCGAGCTTTTGCGCCTGGGAGAAGCCGGCGAAACCGCGCTCAACGATAAATGCAGTGATACCACCGGAGCTGATGCCCGGCTCAGTGCGAGCGTAGATCACATAGGTATCGGCATCGGGACCGTTGGTGATCCACATTTTATTGCCGTTCAAAATAAAGCGATCACCGCGCTTTTCCGCGCGCAGTTGCAGACTTACCACGTCGGAACCGGAGTTGGGTTCACTCATGGCCAAGGCGCCTACATGTTCACCGGAACACAGCTTGGGCAGGTACTTGAGCTTCTGTGCATGGGTACCATTTTTGCGAATCTGGTTTACACACAAGTTGGAGTGGGCACCGTAGGACAAGCCCACAGAAGCGGAGGCGCGGGAGATTTCTTCCATGGCCACAGCGTGCGCTAGGTAACCCATATTGGAACCGCCGAACTCCTCTTCCACGGTCATACCCAGCAGGCCCAGCTCACCAAACTTTTTCCACATGTCCGCTGGGAACAGGTTGTCTTCATCGATCTGTGCCGCGCGCGGGGCCAGCTCCGCCTGGCAGAACTTGTACACCATGTCACGGAGCATATCGATGTCTTCACCGAGACCGAAATTCAGGGTTGGGTAGGAGGTGTTCATAACGGCTCCACTGATATTTAAAATGTCTTTAATTCAAATGACCGCCTTGGCGGCTGTTCAATACCACATGAGGCAACCGCGCCACTCTTGGCGCAGTGCCGAAATCTGTTCAGGAAGCGCTGCTGTCATCGCTTTGCGCCAGGGACTCACGGGCCCTGGATTCAGCTTCATCCAACTCTTCCATCAGGCTTTCGATATCCCGCAGTTGCTGTTGTAACTGCAGACGCTTTTGCGCGATCCGCTCCAATAGACGGTGCAACTGCTCCACATTGCCGTGGGCCGGGTCGTACATATCGATAATTTCGCGGCTCTCATCCAGAGAGAATCCCAGCCGCTTTCCCCGCAGGATCAGCTTTAGGCGCACTCGCTCCTCGGGGCTATAAATTCGAGTCTGGCCGCGACGCTCCGGATTGAGCAGGCCCTTGTCCTCATAGAAGCGGATGGCGCGAGTAGTGATATCGAACTCCCGCGCCAGCTCGGAAATGCTGTAACTATGGGGCTCCATTTGGCTTGCTTCTGCTTTCATAACGACTTCCTCAAGATGCCATCAAGCCTAGCAAGAGTTTACGTTAACGTAAACGTAAAGCACGCGCCAAAAAAGAACCCTGAGGCACTTCCAGTCACTTAGCCCACGGGGGTCCTGTGGGGAGTAGCCTCAGCACCAAGCAATTGTTGCAGCTGATTGTTGAGAAGTTTTTGATAGGAAGGAGTGAGGCCCGTCACTTCCAGCGCCCAACCGGCACCGTGATGCTCAATTCGCCCCACCAGGGAACTGTCCTCAAGAAGCTCCGGGTGTAAAAACATGCCGCGGGACTGGTTAAGTAGCTGATCGGCACAGAAATCCGGACTCTGTGGCTGGGATGGGACTACCGCCAGAGCCAGCTTCAAACCGGTCGCACGGCTAACGCTCTGCATCTCCCGCAGCAATAAACCACAGCAGACTGCGCGGAAGGCCGCATCAGTGCCAGAGAAATCCAGGCCGATCTGTGGCCCGGCGCAACTCAGGGGGGTGGCACCGTATATGCGCTGCAGCAAACGCATACGTCCATCTAGCTCCCGCTGCAAACCCTCCAGGGCGCTGCGACTTAACTGGTTGCCCAACTGCGCCCAGTTGAGGGGGCGAAGATAAAGCCCAACGCTGGGCTCGGTAACTTCAGCTACAGCTTGAGCAGACTCAGTGACTTGTGCGGGCAATTTGCGCTCCCGGGACAAGCTACCGGTAAGCAGGGCCGCAGCTGCACTAAATGGCAGGGCAAAAACGAGGGTCAGCAACAAGCTGGCCCAAGGGAAGGTAACGGAATTACCGGGCTCAAACGCTACGGTAATATTGCCGGCAATACTATCGTGCAGGACCACTGGCTCGGTGATCGTCTCCCCCTCTTTCAGGTCCCCCACTTCGGCCAGGGAATTCGATTCCACATCCTCAATTAAAATGCCGGAAACCATTGGAAGCTCCAGCAGTTGGCGAGCGATCAGCTGTAAGCTGATACGATCCCCGGCCACAATACTCTCCAGGCTCTGCCCCGCGAGAATAGTCGCAGCCGCCTTTGCAGTAATTCTGTCTCGCTCTATCTGACCATCGCGCTGCTGACCATAAAAATGCCCCAGTGCCGCCGCACAGAATATTGCCAGTGTCACCCAGATAACCAGTGCCAATAGGCGCTGACGGGCGCGTTTGGACAACTGTGCTAATTGAGCCGGTATTTTGCGAAGAATAGATACAATGGAAACTGACATAAACGGCGGCAGACATCTTGCGTATTGTTTTTTTACTATTGCCCCAGCTGTTTTGGAGCAGCGAGCATTTTAACGGTAGGCACCAAAATTGTGCATACCCAATTAATTCCTGAGCGATTGGTAAAGCAGGCGGCGAATTAGTTCAACTCAACTCGCACAATTCGAAAAGAAATTTTACTCCCCATTCGAACTGAGCCCATTAAAATCCCTGCTGACCGGCAATCAATGAAATTAAAGCCCGGCAATTTTAGCGAAGAATCTCATAAGAGCTATAATGCGCCGGACATTTAATTCAATCGGGACAGAGCTTATGGGTGATCAAATAAATTCACAGGAATTCCACCTCTCCCTGAAACAGATTTCCCAGGCTCCAGGAAGTGGCACCCTGCGCTACCTGAGCTATCGAGATCATACCGCCAAGCTCGGCCTGGAGTATTCCGGTGAAGCCCCTTTTCCCGGTGAGGCTACGGACTTTACCCCGCCCCCCGAAGAACCGAGTGCACTTGAAGCCATTTGGTGTATCACCCTGCTGAGCCCCTCTGCCTCCCTATCCCAACTCCAATACCTTCTGCGATTTTTTGATGAACAACAGTGGAGCCTATTCGCCGCTGATACTTTGGCACAAAGATGCGATCGCACCGTAATCCGCTTCCAAATTGATGGCGATCTCGATTTTGACACCGCGCGCCTGGCCTGCCTTGGAGTGGCCGATGAGTTGGGAGTAGACCTAACAATCCAGGCTTCTGTTACCCAGAGGGTGCCAAAGCTGGCGGGCTTTGATATGGATTCAACCCTCATCGATGCCGAGGTTATCGATGAACTGGCAAAAATTACCGGTATCGGTGATCAGGTCGCCGCCATTACTCAGGCCACAATGGCCGGTGACATGGATTTCTGCGAGAGCTTTAAACGGCGCATGGCCTTGCTAAAAGGGTTTTCAGAGCAGCGTTTGGCAGAAATTGCCCGGGAATTGCCGTTAAAAGAAGGGGCCTATGAATTGCTGGCAGCCTTGCGCGCACTGGGCTGCAAAACGGCACTGCTTTCTGGCGGCTTTACCTACTTCGCAGAATTCCTGCAGCGAGAGCGCCTGCCCCTGGATTATATCCATGCCAATGAACTGACATTTGCCGAAGGGGCCCTCACCGGCGAAGTAGTGGAACCCATTATTGATGGCGATCGTAAACGCAAGTTACTGCAGGAAATTGCCGGAAGCTTAGATTTGGCACTGGAAAGTGTGGTTGCTATGGGTGACGGCGCCAACGATATTCCCATGTTGAATTTAGGGGAGCTGGGTATCGCCATTCACCCCAAGCCCAAGGTGAGGCTACAGGCCCCCCAGGCCATCAATCTGTTTGGCCTGGACGCCGCCCTCTACTTATTTGGTCTCAATGACCAACAAATTGCCAAGCTCGGGGTATAACCCGGCTTAGCTCTTAAAGCATCGCGTGAGGAAAAGGGAAACTCGGCCGCTTGTTGTGATCTGTGCAAGCACTGGGCCCGGGTTTCTGCCCACAACTGGCAAGAAAAAGCCCCAGGACAACTATTAATAAAGCCCGTTTATACATAGGTGCCTCCCTTCCTGAGTAAAATCTCTGGGCAGCAGAGTACGCAAAGGCAATCCATTTGAACAGCCGTTTAATGATTTTTATGCCAGAAATCTGGCGTATTAATCACGCTACCGTACCAGTTCACTTAGCTATAAAAACAAACTGAAAGAATGCCCATAAAAAATATTTTGTGGAGCACAACTTTAGCATTAGCCAAAGTGGAAGGGAAAAAGAAAGGGGAGAGTTGCCGCAACTCACATATTGACCTATGGGAATTGCGACAACTGGGAAAAGAGAGCGATTAACTCTCTTTCTTACCGTAAATTACCAGGCTATTTACTTTCACCGTCAGCGGGTGATAACCCACCTTGGCGCGCTCAAAAATGCGTGCAGCCACATCTTTTTTACCGGTCTCAACCATATTGCGATACAGCGGGCGCAGGAACTTGTTGCGGCCGATACTGGTGAGGAAATTCTCAAGGCGCTCGAAGGCCGGCTCGTAGTCGTTGCGCACTGCAATCATCAGCCAGCTGAAAGCCACTTCGTTATTGCGGGATTCGGTCAGGCCAAAGGCGCCGTCCAATTCCTTCAACTGCGCTTCCGTCAGTTTCTCCGGCATACCATCGAGGAAGTACTTCCACTGGTGGAAAGTCCAACCTTTGGTATCGATATCCTTCGCCGCCAGTTTGCCGTCCAACCACTGTTGACGCACTGGATCTAATTTAGTGAAGGCATCGGACTGCGGATGCGGCGCACCTTCGGGAATACCCGGATCGAAGATCCACTGAAGGATACGATCGCGGTCCAGCTTGTCAGCGTGCTCAACCAGCAGGGTTTTGTCGAGGTACTTAACGAAGTCTTCGGTGGTGATGCTCTGGAAGGAGAAGTGGTTGAAGTACTCCATCAGGAAGCGGTCAAACGCTTCGCGACCTACTTTCTGCTCCAGCTCATACAGGAACAGGGAGCCTTTCTCGTAGGGAATATTGGAGAAGACTTCATCGGGGTCACGTCCGCGCAGGTCGATCGCCATAATCTCATCGCGAGGCTCTTTATCAGCCAGATCCGCTTGCAGGTCGTCATAGCCCAGGGCCATTTCCATCTGGTAGCGCTCATCACCGTAGACGAACTGCATAATGCGGTTAGTCAGGTAGGTGGTGAAACCTTCATTCAGCCAAAGGTCTCGCCAGCTGGCATTAGTCACCAGGTTGCCGGACCAGGAGTGGGCCAGTTCGTGGGCAATCAGGGCTACTAGGCTCTTATCGCCGGCGATCACCGTCGGAGTGATAAAGCTAAGGCGCGGGTTTTCCATACCGCCGAAGGGGAAGCTGGGCGGCAGAATCAGCAGGTCGTAACGATCCCAGTGGTAGGGGCCATAAGCCTTTTCGGTCACTTCCAGCATAGATTCGGTATCGGCAAACTCCGCCGCTGCAGATTCCAGCATGGAGGGCTCAGCGTAGACACCAGTGCGCTCGCCCATGGGCTTGAACTTCAGGTCACCAACCGCCAGGGCAATCAGGTAGGAGGGAATGCGCTGGGGCATTTCAAATTCGTAGACGCCATCTTTGGCCGCCTGCGGGTCATTGTTCGCACTCATGACTGCGCGCAGTTCTTTCGGAGTGCGTACAGTGGCGTTGTAAGTGATGCGAACTTTCGGGGAGTCCTGCAGTGGAATAAAGCTGCGCGCGTGAATCGCCTGGGCCTGGGTAAACAGGAACGGATGCTTTTTACCCGCAGTCTGCTGAGGCTCCAGCCACTGCACGCCAGAGGCGCCCGGCGCTGTACGGTAGCGGATAGTAATGCTGTCGGCATCTTCCGGCAGCTCAATATTCAGCGGAGTGCCCAGGTGACTGTCTTTCTCGCCCATGGAGAATTTTACTGGCGCGCCATTAGCGGATACAGAAACCACTTCCAGTTCGCGGGTATCCAGTACCATCGGCAGGTTCTTGTCGTTGAGACGCTTGAAGTCCAACTTGGCTTCACCTTCAAGAACCTTGCGGGAGAAGTCGACAGTCAGGTCCAGATCCAGGTGCTGAACCTGGTAATCATTGCTGTTGGCAAAAGAGTGGTAATCCACTCCGGACTGGGGCGCTTTTTCAACACCCGGCTTCTTCTCGATCACAGCGGACGCCTTCATCGGCGCGCTCGCACTGTCTAATTCGGCCTTGGAAGGCTCCGACTTGGAACAGCCACCGGCAACGGCAAGGCCGCCAACGATCAGACTGGTACACAGTAAACGGGGCAACATGGGTCTACTCCCTGAGTTCAGCTTTTCAATTTGCGCCACAGGATACCTGACAGAGCGCAGATGAGAAACGACAGGGGACTCTGCACCCACCGTAAGCGGGCACACCGATCCCCCGCTCGAGCCACAGCTACCGACGGTCATGCCGCGTTTTGCCAATAAACCAGATTAATGTCTCACTTTCGTCGCCTTAGGACGAATTTCATGACTAATAGCAGCAAGGGAAGAAAAATACTGACCAGGAATTAATACATCGTTCACTTTCCAGATTCAGACTGCGGCTCTTTTATAACAAGCACTATAAGGAGAACCCCATGTCTCTGTCCCGGAGGCGGTTTCTACAATTTTCCGGCGCAAGCCTGGCGGCCCTGCCCCTACTGAAAGCCTACGGTTCCGGCCAGGAGCCTTTCCAGCACGGCGTGGCCAGCGGTGACCCCCTGGCAGATCGCGTAATTCTCTGGACCCGTATCACCCCATCCGCCGATCCGGAATTCCAGTCCATGGTGCCCTACACCTGGCAGATCGCCCTGGACCCGGAAATGGCCATGGTGATCAATAGCGGCAGCGGTATTACCGGGCCCGATGTGGACTACACCATCAAAGTGGATGCCAGCGGTCTGCAACCCGGCACCAGTTACTACTACCGTTTCTACTCTAACGGTATCGACTCGCCCATAGGCCGCACCCGCACCCTGCCCATCGGCCATGTGGATAAGCTGCGCTTTGCGGTTACCAGCTGCTCCAACTATCCCATGGGTTATTTCAATGTTTACCGGGAAATTGCCCTGCGTGCAGACCTGGATGTGGTACTGCACCTGGGGGATTACATCTACGAGTACGGACCCGGTGGCTACGGTACCGGCACGGGCCTGGGGCGAGAGCCAGTCCCCGCCAAGGAAATGGTGGATATTCAGGATTACCGCCTGCGCTACGCCCAGTACCGCTCCGACCCGGATTTACAGGAGGTACACCGCCAACACCCATTTATCTGTGTCTGGGACGACCATGAAACCACTAACAACGCCTGGGCCGGCGGGGCTGAAAACCACAATGTCCAAGATGGCGAGGGCGACTGGTTTGTACGCCGCTCGGTAGCCAACCAGGCCTACTTCGAGTGGATGCCCATCCGCGATAACGGCATCTTTGATCTATTTGGTGACAGGGCCATCTACCGCAGCTTCCGCTTCGGCAACCTGATGGACCTGATGATGCTGGATACCCGCATCGCCGCGCGCTCCGAGCAGGCCAACTGGTTCGATCAGCAGACCGCCGACGACCCGGAGCGCAGCATCCTCGGTACCCAGCAGGAACAATGGCTGCACAGTAGCCTGACCCAGTCCCAGTCGGATGGCGTACGCTGGCGGGTATTAGGGCAACAAGTAATGATGGCGCAACTCACCCTGGCTCGGGATTTGTCTGTGAATATGGACCAGTGGGATGGTTACACCGCATCCCGCGAGCGCCTGTTCGACCACATTGCCGACAATAATATCGACAATTTTGTCGTCCTCACTGGAGATATCCACAGCTCCTGGGCCTGGGACCTGGCCAGCAATCCTTTCAGTATTTTGAAATACGGGCGCCTGACCGGACGCGGCGCCCTCGGCGGAGAATTTGTCACCCCCGGAGTAACCTCCAGCTTCCTGGACAAATCCCACCTGACGGATGTTGCAGCGATTGCTATGGACGGGTTAATACCACACCTCAAGTGGGTGGAGATCACCCAGCGCGGTTACCTGTTGATGGATGTTTCCCACTCCCGCGCCAAGGCCCACTGGTATCACGTGGATACAGTCACCAGTCAGAATTACAACGCCAGCCTGGCAAGGATTTATAAGCAGGAAGCCGGGCAGAACCATATCCAGCGTGCCTGGAGTGAGAGCACTTCCGGCGAGCTGGTGCCGGAGCCGGCACCGCAGTATGGCGCCCTGGCTCGCAATACCATTGCGGCCCTACGCAGCCGCTACAACGTCTGATTTACAGGCAATAAAAAACCGCACCCCTGTAAAGATGGTGCGGTTTTTTAAAGGCCTACCGCGAGAGTTTATTCGAGACTGAAATCGAAGTTCATATCCTCCGCCGGCGCCTGCACATAGTACCCCTGAATATAATCAGTACCGGTCTGCCACAAAGTCGGCAGCATACTGGCCTGCTCAATATGGGGCACTATCACCTTGGTATCCGCCTCACCCAAGCGCTGTACCAATCCTGCCAGGGAGTCACTGCTCTCGCCTTCATCCTGGACCTCGCGCACGAAGGAGGGATCGATCTTGGCGATATCCACTTTCACATGCTCAAGAGCCTTGAACGGATTGAGCCCGGTGCCGAAATGACAGACTGAAACGCGACAACCCAATTGCTGGACCTGAGTGGTAAAGTCCCGGGCCGCGTGCAGGTTGCTGTTGATATCCTCCTGACGCAACTGGAAGATCACCGTTCCCGGCGCAACCTTGGCAGCTTTGAAGGCAACCCCCAGCCAGCCGGGTAAGCTGCTGTCCACCAGTGAAGCAGTGGTGATATGCAGCATCAAAGAAATATTCTTACCCTCAGCCCTGGCGGCTGCAGCGGCCTTGATCGCGGTAATAATTACCCAGCGATCCATTTTCGCCGACAGGCCCGCATCGCCGAGTTCCTGCAGGAAGGCCAGCGGCGCCAGCTCTTCCTTGTCATCGAGCATACGCACCAATACTTCGTACAGTTGCTCGCCAGTTCCCTGCAAACTGAGAATTGGCTGGTAGAGCAGCTTCAGGCTGCCAGCTTCCAGCGCTTGTACCACCCTTGCACGGTGATAGGTATCGGCGTCGGCACCACCTTCAGTATCCGGCTCGTAGAGCGCAAAATTCCCACCTTTCTTCTCTTCACCCAAGGCCTGCTTGTGAGCAGATAGCGCTTGGTCCAGCACCTGTTGCGCACCACTGGAGGCCTCACTCATCAGGGAAATGCCGATAGAAGATGTAATTTGCAGGGTTTTGCCATCTGCATCGAAGATGGTGTCGGAAATCTTCTTCAATATATCCTGCGCGCGTTGCTCGATGCTGTCCGGAGTTGTATTCGGGCTGAGCAGGCAGAAGGCATCTTCACTGTAGCGGGCCAGGGTATCGCCACTGCGTTGGCAGGACTTGAGTAATTCCGCCATGCCTTTTTGCAGAGCATCGGCACCGGCCACCCCAACAACTTTTAACACTTCATCTTCAAAGCGATCCACTTCTATCAGCATCAGACCGCCGGTATTGTGGGAGTCCGCTGCAGATTTGATGCTGGAATCCAGTACCTGCAGGAAGTGCTGACGGTTGAAAAGCCCGGTCAGCGGATCGCGGTTCTTGATATCGCTGAGCTGCGCTTCCAATTGCTCTGTATCACCCCGGCGCGAGGCAATACGCACCTGCAGACAACGCTCATCGTCGTAGGTGGTACTGAGTACCTCTGCGCGAGTGGGCAGGGATTCGCCAGAGGCGGTCTTAGCGGTAAATTTCCACTCTTTCGCCTCCAGCTCATTGTTGTCGATAGCGCAGCTTTTGAGGAATTCACGCCCCTCTTCCTGCTCATTTTCAGCCAGCATATCAATCAGTGGCTGGTATTCGATGTCCTCGCCAGAATCGTAACCAAAGCGCTCTGCAAGGGAGTCATTGGCGTAGACAATCAAGCCATCAGAAATATAAGCGATGGCATCTTTGGAGCTATCAAGTAGCTCCTTGGCACGGTTAAGGGTCGCGTGATAGCGGCGGTCGTGTAGGCGAGCCTGACGGCGATTGGCGAGCGCCCCCAGCTCCCGCTGTATCACAAAGAGAAGGTGTTGGTCTTCATCCACCACTACGACATCGCGGGCTCCGAGCTTCAAACCTTCCACCACGGGTTGGGCACCGGTGCGCTCGGTCAGCATAATTACCGGGACATCTTTTTGCAGCTTGCTGATGGTGCGCAACGCCACTGAGGGGGGCACCTGAGTACTGCTTTCAGCCGCGATCACTAAATCCCAGGTTTTATCCTGGAGCAGGCGGTTAAACACAGCCTCGCTGGCCACATGCTGTGCTCGGTTGGGACGGCCTGCGTTGTGCAGCATACTCACAAGGCGCTGGGCTTCCGACGGGGTATCGTGAATCAGGAGAAGTCGTATTGTGTCGTTGCTACTCATTATTTGCTCTATTTTTTTAATGGCGGCACACAGCTACCGCTGGCGGTAATTTTAGGGGGCGTCAAGGATGGCATACAAGGGTAGATCAAACTGGTACCTGTGATCTAAATCACACAACGCTCCCCTATAAAAGCTTCCGCCTTTCCCATTTGCGAAACCACAGCCGCTAACCAAACTTTCCCAACCTAAGAAGCCCCTGAATACAGCGCTATAAAGCGAAATAGCAGCTGCTGAATAGGTCGACCGGCCAACTATATCTGGCACGGGCGTTACGGGGTTAGCCTAGATCAATTTGGCGATATTTATTCGCCCAACCTATTTCTCTTCATGAAAATCCCTGTCGAATACACAAAGACAACCCTTACAGCTATCAGCTGAGGTTTAGCTATGCTCAGCAACTACCGGGGACTTTGATGGGACGCCGGGGATTTCACGCACCAGTTTGGGTACCAGATAACCGGGTAACTGCTGGCGGAGATGTTCGATTAACTCCAGCGCTTTCGCATCAGAGACTTCAAAATGTGCGGCACCATTTACTCGATCCAGCTGATGCAAATAGTACGGAAGTACTCCTACTGCAAAGAGGGATTCGCTCAACGCGCCCAGCGCCTCACGACTATCATTGACGCCTTTCAATAGCACCGCCTGGTTGAGCAGGGTAACCCCTGCGCTTCGCAACTTTTGCAGTGACTCCCGCACCTCACTATCAATTTCATTGGCGTGGTTGCAGTGCAACACCAGCACGGGCTTCAAGCGGGAACCAGTAAACCAATCCAGCATTTTCTGGTTTACCCGGCTGGGAGCAACTATCGGGAGGCGGCTGTGAATTCGCAGCTTATCCACATGGGGAATGTCGGCCAGCTCATCAGTGAGCCAGGCCAATTGACGGTCACTCATTACCAAAGGATCACCGCCGCTCAGAATCACTTCGCGCAGCTCAGTGCGCGCGCGAATGTAGTCTAGAGCTGCCAGGCTCTGTCTGCGAGTTAAGTGGTTGTCGCCGTATGGGAATTCACGTCGGAAACAGTAACGACAATTGACCGCACACTGGCCCGCAGTGATCAGCAGTAGGCGCCCGTGGTATTTGTGAACAACTCCAGGCAGAGGGTTAGCTTCTGCCTCTTCGAGAGGATCTGAACTAAATCCCGGCACTTTCTCCAACTCATCCGCACCGGGTAAAACCTGTAACAACAATGGGTCTTCGGGATCGCCGCAACGCATGCGCCGGACAAAGGGGCGCGGCACGCGCAGGGAAAAGCCAGAAGCTGCTTGCAAGGCCTTCGGGAGCTTATGCGGGTCTAGCTGTAGTAATTGAATCAACTCTGCCGGATCAGTGACCAGATCAGACAACTCATCCTGCCAGCAGCGGGATTCCTGTGTGTCGATTAGCTCTATACCGGGGGCCGATGATGACGCCATCATGGGAATACACTACAAAATAAGAGATTGTATCAGATCCCCCGCTGCATTCTCCCGCTACCACTGACAGTGACGCCCCACATAGGGTGCCGTGACCAAGTAGACATGAGAATTCGCACAACTTCATTAAATAAACGGTATCTGTTTCAGCCCCTATCTAGCGAGTTAGTTAAGCCCTCAAATCGATTTCCCAGGGTAATTACATAAACTGAATTTATCTTTTCAGAAACTCCATAAACATAACCAACAAATCTCCATCAATCTTCTACGGAAAAATATCGGATAGTTGGACTATATCTTTAAGCAACCAGAACCTTAACTCTTCTTTACCTGATTTTAGGAGTAGACTCATTATCGGCGAAGCAAGTATTCACTCCACCTACCAATAAAAACTCCTACCTCACAAAACACTCCACTGCAATAAAGAAAATCTACACAGTCGACATTTCTACAGTGAATTCAGGGAGCAAAAAACATCCCCCCTTGATAAATCCGGCAAGGATAAAGCAAAGCAAAAATTATTTATTAATAAAATTTTTATCACTAGAAAAAACATCTTCCAAAAACCATCAGCAAATATCAAAAAATTCATAATTCCCTTATTCACAATAGGGATAATTCGGTGTTAATTTAAACGTCGACAAAGAGAAACCACTTTGTCAGCCCTGCCATAGGCGGGCACTACCAAGAAATAAATAAAACACCTAAAAGGTGTTCAAACAGTAAGTTTAGAATTACAAAAAGGAATTACTCAATGGAAATGCAGCTTGAATTGCTTGAAGCCAATAAAGACCTACTGATTGAGCAAACTCGCGCACATCCTTTCTTGAAGCGTTGCCGTGAAGGTTCCATTACGCTGGACGAATTAAAAATATTTTTGGTTCAACAAGGGATCTACAGTGGATTTTTTGTTAGATACCTCTGTGCAATGATGGCAAACCTCCCGAGTAACCACGAAGTCCTGGAGCTAGCCGAAAACCTAATGGAAGAGCTGGGCCTGGAACCAGATAGCCCCAAACCCCACGCAGAAATCTATCGCGAAACCCTCGAGCATTTTAATTTGACCCTGGAAAACGCGGAAGTTTTACCAGGCACTCAGCACCTGATCGATACCATGTTCAAAAACTGCCGGGACCTCAGGGCCAGTGCAGGGTTGGGTGCCCTATGCCTGGGAGCCGAAGCCTTGGTACCCGATTTATATACAGATATTGTTGCCGGATTCCGCTCTTGCGGCGTATCCGATGCAGAAATGCAATTTTTCCTGCTGCATATTGAATGTGATGACGGCCATGCAGAAACCATTCGCAATATTATGGTGGATATCGGCTCCAAGGATCCCAGCCAACTGGACATAATGCTTGAAGCCGGGCGCCACCTTGTAGAGGCCCGCTTACAATTCTTCGATTCTATTGAAACCGCCTACCACTCCACTAAACATAAAAAAGCTGAAGCTGTTACAGCTTAACTAGCAAGTACTTATCAACCCACTCACAGGTGTTGTTGGAGAAAGCACGGGCATAGGGAAATGCCACCAACATAAATTCGACAGAGATCGAATCATTTTGAGTTAGGTTTTTGAAAATTATTCTGCGATAAGAAAATAAAAAAGGAAAATTTATTAAATATCACAGAATTAATATGACTTGCTGTGAGAATTGGAGATAACAATGGCTGAAACACTATCACTGGCAAAAAACGAACTGGTTGAACGAGCCAGTGAAGCAATGAAACAGCACCTCAGCACCCCCGAGTGGTCTCTGAGAGAAAAGCTTGCGCTGACTTGTCGAATTTTATTTAACGATGGCCACGACTCCGGCCTGGCTGGGCAAATTACCGCCCGCGCAGAAAAACCCGGTACTTATTACACTCAACGCCTGGGCCTCGGCTTCGATGAAATTACCTCATCCAACTTATTGGAGGTCAACGAAGACCTCGAAGTACTGTCCGGAGAGGGCATGGCCAATCCAGCCAATCGCTTTCACTCCTGGATCTACCGGGCGCGCCCCGATGTAAACTGCATCGTGCATACCCACCCCATGCACGTATGTGCGCTTTCCATGCTGGAGCGCTCGCTAAAGATTTCCCATATGGACGCCTGCATGTTGTATGAGGATATTGCCTTCCTCAAAGACTGGCCGGGTGTACCCGTGGGTAACAGCGAGGGCGAGCTGATTTCCGCCGCTATTGGGGACAAGCGCGCAATCCTACTGGGACACCACGGCCTGATTATGGCCTGTCGCTCTGTAGAGGAAGCCTGTGTAATGGCGGTTCAGTGCGAGCGCGCTGCCAAACTGCAAATACTGGCTGAATCCGCCGGCACCATCCAGGATATTGATCCCGAACTGGGCCGCGAAGCCCACGACTGGATTCTCCAGGAAAAACGCACGCAAGCGACTTTTGCTTACTTTGTGCGCCGGATGCAGAGAAAAGGTTATGGCGGCGGGGACGACCCATTAAGTTAAGTGCTTTTGTGCAATGGGCCAAGGCCCATTGCACTGCCGGTTGCAGCAATAATTGCAGCTTGGCTATAACAACCGAAGCGCCTCCCCTCCATTTCTCTCTGGCTATTCGTTCAAGCTCCCACCCTCCTGTATAATCCCGCTCCATCATGCAGGGCTGGCGGTGAAGTCTCTTTTCCCCAGCCAGACGAGTTACCTGCGGCTACCATTTGTGGCGGAAGCGGAGGGCGTTAGCCCAGCCTTGGCCGGAATCGGCTAGAAACAAAAAACTCGTTAAAAATCATATAGATAAATGACTTAAAGGGCTCTATTTGCTATGGCTAGTTACTCCACTAACGAATTCAAGGGCGGCCTCAAGGTGATGCTGGACGGCGACCCCTGCTCAATCGTGGAAAACGAATTCGTCAAACCTGGTAAGGGCCAGGCGTTCAACCGCGTGAAGCTTCGCAACCTGAAAACCGGTCGCGTATGGGAACGCACCTTCCGCTCCGGTGAAAGCCTGGAAGCTGCGGACGTGATGGATCGCGAAATGGAATACTTGTACAACGATGGCGAGTTTTACCATTTCATGGAGCCCGAGACTTTTGAGCAGCACCAAGCCAGCAGCGATGCTGTGGGCGATGCTTCAAAATGGCTCAAAGAGCAGGATATCTGCACTGTAACCCTGTACAACGGCTCTCCGCTGGCAGTTACTCCGCCCAACCACGTTATCCTGGAAATTACCGATACCGATCCGGGCCTGCGCGGAGACACCGCCCAGGGCGGCACCAAGCCGGCCACTTTGGCTACCGGCGCTGTTGTGAAGGTTCCTCTGTTCCTGGAAATCGGTGAAACCATCAAGGTAGACACCCGCACCGCCGAATACCTGGGCCGTGCCAAGGAAGACTGAGCACCTCCTCTCCTCGAGCGGCCTACGGCCGCTCACCTCCAGAGCTACCCCCCATGAGCACAGATACCTGGCGCCCCACCGCCACTATTGCAGCCCTGCGCCAACGCGCTGCGCTACTCGCTGAAATACGCACATTTTTTGCTGAGCGAAATGTTGTAGAAGCCGAAGTTCCGGTGCTATCCCAGCGCGCCACCAGCGACCCCCATATCGAGTCCATCACCACCGAATGCCGGGGTGAAAGCGCCTACCTGGCCACCAGCCCGGAATTTGGTTTAAAGCGTTTACTCGCCGCAGGACTCGGAGATTGCTACTACTTGGGTAAGGCTTTTCGCCAGGGCGAATCCGGCGGTCGACACAACCCCGAGTTCACCATGTTGGAGTGGTACCGCTGCGGTTGGGACGATCACCAACTGATGGAGGAGGTCGCCAAGCTGCTCTGCGGTATTTTGGCGACGGACCAGGTTCAGTCCCTCAGTTACCGGGAATTGTTTTTACAAGAGCTGCAACTGGACCCCCACAGTGCCAGCGAAGCCGAGCTGATTTCCTGCGTTAAGCGGGAAATGGAATTGTCTTTTGTACCCCGTGAACGCAGTGAGTGCCTGGACCTGCTGATGAGCCACCGCCTGGAACCCACCATGAGGGAGGGCATCACCCTGCTCTACGACTTCCCCGCAGAGCAAGCGGCACTGGCAAAAGTCGTAGCGGACGAACAGGGGACCCCCGTCGCCAGGCGCTTCGAAGCCTATGTCGGTGGATTGGAACTGGCCAATGGCTATTGGGAGCTGACCGACAGCGTGGAACAGCAGCGCCGCTTTGAAAAGGATCTGGAATACCGCCGTGCTAACCAGCGCCCTGTACACCCCTTTGAAGAACGTCTGGTTGCGGCCCTGGATCAAGGCATGCCCGAGTGCGGCGGGGTCGCGCTGGGAGTCGACCGACTGCTGATGTTAAAAGCCGGTTACCAATCGATTGATGAAGTTATCGCCTTCCCTTTCAGTCGGGCTTAGCGGCCGCCGGCGCCGGAGTGTATTGATAGCGGGCAACCTCGCCAACTGCAAAAAAGCCACTATCGAGCAGTAGCTGCTGACGATCCGCCGGCACTAAAGCCACCAGATTTTTATGGTGGCTACCCTGGGCAGCGGTTAGCAGATGCTTGAACAGGGCCCGACCAATCCCGCGACCCCGGTAGTCCGGAAGCGTCACCATGTCATAGAGTCCCAGTGCATCCGCTGCCGCAAACAGGCACCCAGCGGCAACCGGCACACCATCCAGCTTAGCGAGAAATAATTTCAGTCGCCCGCGTCGCTGCTCGGGAATTTCCTGCAGGCCCTGATAGAAGTGCGCCAACTGTGCCCCCTCCAGCTCCCCTGCCGCCGCTGCCTGCACCGCGCCGTAATCAGGCAAGGCCTCCTTTTTCACCGCACTAATAGTCAGCTGTTCCACTACCGGAACCTCGGCAACGCTGAGTCGGGGTATCTCGGCGGCCATAGCTACCAGGGACTGGCGCCGCTTTAGCCCAAGCTCATCCAAAGCGTCATTGTCCAGGGGTTTGGAGGCACTGTGCCAAAGAGTGAAGGGGCTGTGCCGCTCGGCAAAATAATCCAGCGCAAAACGCTGAATAATGCGCGGTGGCATTACCATATTGGAAATCACCTGATTGAGCCCAATGGAAGGCAGGCCGCTATCACTGCGGACAATACCTGTAATTTCCTTGGTGCAATCCGGAGTTACCAGGCTCGCGCGGTAATCCGCATAAGCCTCCAAATTTCGGCAGGTAAGATTTTTAGCGCTGAGACTATATTTCATGGGTCAAAGGATAGTGCCAAGAACAGTGCCGTTGCATCATTTCCCCAGTGATCCCAGCCCCGCAGCCGGTGTTCGCTACGGGGCGACAAGCCTTACTTCTGTACTTGCGACAGGGCACACTGATCCATGGATAATGCCGGTTCAGCACAGGTGGCTGCCCCGACAACTTTTGCCGGCACTCCGGCCACTAACACCTTTGCCGGTACCGTTTTAAGAACCACACTTCCGGAAGCAATTTGGGCGCACTCGCCAATTTCAATATTGCCCAGCACCTTGCTGCCCGCACCGATTAAAACCCCGTGGCGGATTTTCGGGTGGCGGTCCCCGCTCTCTTTGCCAGTGCCGCCCAGTGTAACGGACTGCATGATGGAAACATTGTTTTCCACTACAGCCGTTTCACCTATAACGATACCGGTCGCGTGATCCAGCAATATACCGTCACCCATACGCGCAGCCGGGTGAATATCCACACTGAATACGACAGAGACACGGTGCTGTAAGAACATAGCCAGGGAGCGGCGCTGCTGCTGCCACAGCCAGTGGGCCACACGGTGAACCTGCAAGGCGTGAAAGCCCTTAAAGTACAGGAAGGGCTCGTGCAGGGAGTGACAGGCGGAATCCCGCAGGTAAATTGCGTTCAAATCCGCTCGCGCCGCATGCCCTATGGAAGGGTCAGCTTGTAGCGCCTCATCGATAACCTCGCGAATTAACAGCGCCGGTGCCACCGCATTGTCCAGCTTGTTGGCCAGGTGAAAGCTGAGCGCCGCCTCCAGGGAATTGTGGTTCAGGATGGTCGCGTGTAGAAAGCTGGCCAGGATCGGCTCCCGCTCTACCTGCTGCGCCACCTCTATACGAATCTTCTCCCAGATCAGATCCGCCTCAGCCTCGGTGCATGTCGCATCCATTATTGCTTTCTCCATGTTACACAGCCCCCAGGGTCAACGGGGGCTCCAGCAGCGCAGACTGCTGCTCGCGCAATGCCAGTATATGCTCTGCCCAGTAACGGGCAGTATTAAACCAGGGAAACGCCTGGGGAAAAGCCGGGTCCTGCCAGCGTCGCGCCAACCAGGCGGCGTGGTGCATCTGCCGCAGGCAGCGCAGAGGCTCCACCAGCTGCAACTGCTGGGGATCAAAACTATAGAAGGTTTCATAGCCTTCCAACACTGCATCCAGGTAAGCGGTTTGCTCTGCGCGATTGCCGGAAATCAACATCCAGATATCCTGGATCGCCGGCCCCATCAGGCAGTCGTCCAAGTCCACAAACCAGGGAGTCTCATCCCGCCACAGGAAGTTGCCACTGTGACAATCACCGTGCAAGCGCAGCATATCCCAGTCCCGCTCAAACAGCGGGGCTATCTGTTCGATAATGTGGCCCGTGACGGAAGCGTAAGCCTCGCGGTTCTCACGTGGCAGGAAATCTCCATTCAGGATAAATTCCCGGCTATCGATTGCGAATCGCTGCAAAGTGAGGGATGGGCGATAGCTGAAAGGTTTGGCGCTGCCGGCCGCATGAATGCGACCCAACATGGTCCCCACCTGCTCCAGGTGATCAAAGTTATCCAGCTCCAACTGGCGACCACCCCGTCGGGGGAAAAGCGCAAAACGGAATCCAGCGGACTCCATTAGGGTGCGCCCATCAAACTGTATCGGTGCCACCACAGGAATTTCGGCCTCTGCCAGCTCCAGGGTGAACTGATGCTCCTCTAATATCTGCTCATCACTCCAGCGCCCCGGGCGATAGAACTTGGCAATCAACGGCTCAGCATCCTCAATACCCACCTGATAGACGCGGTTTTCATAACTGTTCAGAGGGAAAATACGCGCATCGGAAATCAGCCCGGTAGTCTCAACACAGTCGATCACCACGTCCGGCGTGAGGGCTTCATAAGGATGATGATTCGAGGTCATAGTGGGTACCAACTGGATTGCAGCTGGCTATGCTAACGCGGTCGCGGGGGCCGGGACAAACTGAGAAATGTGCCGCAAGCTAAAGCGGCCAACTCAAGAGGATTCCACGCAGGACAGGAGCGGTGACACCATCCAATGCCAACCGCACAAAAAACTGTCTTAGTCGCCATCTGCCCGCTGTTGCTGCAATAGTCGAACCATCTGGTCACGACCAAAGACTTCGGCAAAATCCTCTGCGGAGTGGCCGGCCTTATTCACCTGTTGCGAATCGCAATCCTGCTTTAGCAGGGTTCGTGCAAGGGCAAACTCACCGCGAAAAATCGCTGCCATCAGCGCAGTATTGCCACGGCGATCCTGGGCACAGGCATCTGCACCTCTCTGCAACAGGTAATCCACAGCTTCCCCGTTGCCGTTGTAAGTGGCAATCATCAGTGCGGTGTAACCTTTCGGGTTGCGGACATCCAGGGGAAAACCCGCTTGCGAAAATTCACGCAGCACCTCGGTATCGCCAATCCTGGCTGCAGCAAAATAATACTGGGAGAGTTCGGTAAAATCAGATTCCGTTTTTTCCGGCTCCCCTGCCTGAACCCCCAGGGTGAGAAAGAGTAGTGCGAATAAAAATGATCTCATAATTTCACCTGTATAAATTTAGCGGGCGACAGAGGTCGCCCGCACTTGGGTAAAAATTACCGGGCCAGTTTTTTCACGCGATCCAGATTTCCACCAACTGCTTTGGTTAAGCGCTGTCCGTAGTCCTTGTCCGCTTGGTAGAAGTGACTCAGCATAATGTGCTTAGTGTTTTCATCACTCACTTTACCCAGATCACCAGCGAGGTTTTCAATCAGATTCTGACGCTCTTCAGAACTCAGGCTGCGGTAGAAAGCACCCGCCTGGGAAAAAGGAAGTTTCTTTTCAATGGCCTTTTGCTGGGTGCTGCCATTCAATGCCTTGTTGCTATAAAGACCTTTGGGGTCCTCGGTGCGCGCATCGATACGGCTCGGCTGATAGTTCACATCTGAAGTCTGTTGGCCGTAATTACCCGCCCCATCCTGGTTCCAGTTACTTACTGCAACACGGGGACGGTTGATAGGCAATTGCTGGTGGTTGGCCCCCAGGCGATACATTTGCGTATCGGAGTATGAGAATACACGGCCCTGTAACAAGCGGTCTTCCGAAGGCTCAATTCCCGGAACAATATTGGCCGGCGCAAACGCGGATTGCTCAGTTTCCTGGAAGAAGTTAGTGGGTACACGGTTGAGTGTCATGGTGCCCACTTTGGTTTCCTTCACGTCCAACCACATTTTGGTGGCGTCCAAGGGGTTGTAATTAAAGCTGTTAAGCTGGGAGGGCTTCAGTACTTTAATAAACAGATCCCACTGAGGGTACTCGCCTTTTTCAATCGCGGCATACATATCGCGAGTTGCGTGACTGAAGTCCTTGCTCTGAATTTCTGCTGCCTCTTCCGCAGTCAGGTTCTTGATACCCTGACGGGTTTTCCAGTGGAATTTCACATAGTTCACTTCACCCTTGTCATTGATAAATTTATAGGCGTGAACACCCCAGCCATCCATCTGACGCAAGTTGGCCGGTGTACCGTAATCGGAATAGACCCAGCTCAGCATATGGGTGGATTCCGGCACATGGCTGAAGAAATCAAAGAAACGGTTGGGGTCCTGTTGATTAGTCACCGGGGAGGGCTTCAGGGAGTGAACCATATCCGGGAATTTAATCGCGTCGCGGATAAAAAATACCGGCAGGTTGTTACCCACTAAATCCCAGTTGCCTTCTTCCGTATAAAACTTGGTGGCAAATCCACGGGGATCGCGCAGGGTTTCCGGGGAACCTTTTGAGTGGATTACTGTTGAAAAACGCACAAACACTGGCGTTTTACTACCGCGCTCAAACACCGCTGCGCGGGTTAAATCACTGAGGTCAGCCGTCGCAACAAATTCACCGTGAACACCAGTTCCACGAGCATGAACTACACGCTCGGGAATACGTTCACGGGCAAAACGCTGCAATTTTTGAATCAGTTGAACATCTTGCAGCAAATTACCGCCATTTTCTCCAGCAGTTTGTGCGTTCTGGTTGTCTCCGACAGGTGCGCCATTATCGCGAGTCAATGTCTCTGCATTGGCACCGCCTATCAGACCGATAGTTAATGCAAATAAGGGTAAGTATTTCATGGGATTATTTATCTCTACTGCCATCTCTATTACAGGAGTAGAGCTTATAGGGGAGAACAATAAGCGGGAAATTAGACCTTGTTATCGCTCTTATAGCAGGGATCAATAACGGTGAGTCAGAAAGAGCAATTCAGATTTTTTAGCAAGTCAAAATAAAGTAAATGCTCAATCAGATTTTTCTTGCTTGGGCATAAGGTACCAAAGTACAGCGGCAATCAAAAAAAGTGCGGGAATATCTCCCATCAAATTGATGCGCTCTGTTTTATCCACCAATGCCTGCACCAACATAATGACGGCGTGTACAAGGCTAGACCATATAGTGAACCAAATTAAACTGGCATTTGCGGCGGGATTTTTTGCAGCGCGTATCAAGAACACCCCCAAGGTAACATAAATACCGATAATCATTTGCTCGTATTCTGGCTGCCGTGGGGTCCAGCCCCACCCTTCCGGCCAAATCCACATCATCATCGGGTAAATCGCCAGAATAAAAAGCACTCCTACAACGACCAGCGCTATTGGCAGGTATTTTGCTCGAGTTACCTCGTTCATAAATTACTCCCAAATCTCGATCGACTTATTCCTGTAAGTCCCCCGGTAAATGACACACCACTTCCAGGTTATGTCCATCGGGATCAAGTACGTAGGCGGCGTAATAATCCGGGTGATATTGTTCGTAGACAGCCGGTGCGCCATTGTCTTTACCCCCGGCCTCCAGGGCCAAGCGATAGAACTCCCTGACCACCTGCCGCTCTTCAGCGCGAAAGGCGATATGCAATTGTGGAGTGGTGCTGGTCCCTCCACGAATCCAGAGTTCCGCTTTATCCGCCCAGCCAAAGCCCGCCCAATCCTCAAACTCCATCACCAACTGGTATCCCAGCGGCATCAGCGCCTGCTGATAGAAGTCCTTACTGCGTTCATAGCTGTGCACATAAAGGCGAATATGATCAAGCATCGTATAAACCTCGGGAGGGAAGCGGATACTTCTGCAAGATAGCCTAGAGAGGGCGGCAGCGCCGACTTTTAAACGTACGAGACAAAGAGGAGGTTGTGGCAGGTGGTTCACTTCATGCAATCATACCCGCCACTGCAAGGTTGGGATTAGGGGGAGATATACCAGTGATAAATACCGTAAGAAGCGACGCCCAGACCAAAGAACAGCTGCCCCACCAACAAAACCCTGAAAGCGAAAGTGTAACGGGCCAAGTCACCTCGACGAATGGCATCGTTGGAAAAAATTCTCGCTTCCTCCGGGAATCCCATTTCCAGGGTTTTCAGTGCCGGAACTGCAAGCTTGAGAAGCTGGCGGCTGCGAATGTCCATCAGCCAAAATACAGTGACCAGTATGACCACAAACCCTCCCAGCAACGCCAGGATTAGAGGGTGGAACTCTTTCTCCATGGCAGTGAAAATCCCGCCCTCAACAAACATCGTTAACACAACAAAAAAATTAAAAACCTTGAGACGCTGATCGGCAGCGAAGCGGTAGTGATCGCAGAGGTACTGTCCCTGTTCCAAACGGAATCTCCTTAGCTGTAAATACCCTTAAAACATTATCCGGAGTTAGAGGGTTACTAACTGTGCAAAGCAGCAAGCATTTACTTGTCTATTTAGCTGAAAATGGCGCAAAAACCGGGGAGGAATTTAACTTCCTGCCCCAATGAAAAAGCCGGGCTATGCCCGGCCAATAAAGCCTTCACGCGCCAAACCTATGGTCAGCGATTTTCGCGGTGATCAATCAATGCGTCAACCACAGTGGGATCGGCAAGAGTGGAAACGTCTCCCAGATTATCCAGCTCATTGCAGGCAATCTTCCTCAGAATACGCCGCATGATTTTGCCGGAACGGGTTTTTGGCAGTGCAGGCGCCCATTGGATAAAGTCAGGCTTGGCAATTGGCCCTATCTCCTTGCGGCAGAGCTCAATTAATTCAGCCTTCAGCTCATCACTGGGCTTATGGCCAGATTTGAGCATTACAAAGGCATAAATCCCCTGCCCTTTGATATCGTGGGGATAACCTACCACCGCCGCCTCCGCCGTATCATTGTGCAGTACCAGGGCGCTCTCGATCTCCGCTGTTCCCAGGCGGTGTCCAGAGACATTTAACACATCGTCAATGCGCCCAGTAATCCAGTAATAACCGTCACTATCGCGGCGGGCGCCATCACCGGTAAAGTAATAACCGGGGAATGCGGAAAAATAAGTATCCAGCATTCTCTGGCGATTGCCGTACACATCCCGAATCATGGAGGGCCAGCTCTTTTTAATCACCAGAGAGCCTTCACCCTCCCCTTCAATCTCCCGGCCTTCACTATCCAGCAGCGCGGGCTGGACGCCAAAGAAGGGCCGGGTTGCCGACCCGGGTTTCAGAGCCATGGCACCGGGCAGTGGAGTGATCATCTGTGCACCGGTTTCAGTCTGCCACCAGGTGTCCACAATCGGGCAGCGCTCATCGCCCACTACGCTGTAATACCACTCCCAGGCTTCCGGGTTTATGGGCTCACCCACGGTGCCTAAAAGTCGCAGGGAACTGCGCTCGGTGGCTTTTACAAACTCGTCACCAGCGCCCATCAGCGCCCGAATCGCTGTCGGCGCGGTGTAGAAAATATTGACCTGATGCTTATCCACAACCTGCCAGAAGCGTGAGGCATCCGGGAAAGTGGGCACGCCCTCAAACATCAGACTGGTGGCCCCAGCGCACAGGGGTCCATAGACGATATAGCTGTGCCCAGTGATCCAGCCCACATCGGCAGTACACCAGAAAATCTCTCCCTCGCGATAATCAAAGGTATATTTGAAAGTCATGGTGGCCATCAGCAGATAGCCGGCAGTGGTATGCAGGACCCCTTTGGGTTTACCGGTAGAGCCCGAGGTATAAAGGATAAACAGCGGGTCCTCCGCTCCCATTACTTCAGGCGCGCAGTCCGGCTCCATCTCACCTATGGATTCGCCATACCAGATATCCTGCTTGCTATCCCAGTCTACTGGTGTGCCCGTATGTTTAACCACAATAGTCGTATGCACATTAGGGCAATCCACCAGCGCTTTATCCACATTGGCTTTCAGCGGTACTCGCTTACCGCCGCGAACCGCTTCATCAGCAGTGATCACCAGGCGACAATCGGAATCGAGAATACGGTCTTTCAGGGACACCGGGGAGAAACCACCAAATACTACCGAGTGCACAGCGCCGATACGGGCACAGGCGAGCATGGCGTAGGCCGCCTCCGGGATCATCGGCATATAAATACACACCCGATCCCCCTTTTTAACTCCCCGGGATTTCAGCAGATTGGCCAAGCGACACACATTTTCGTACAGGCTCTGATAACTGATCGCCTTACTGTCAGCGGGATTATCTCCCTCCCACAGAATTGCGGTCTGCTCGCCACGGCTTGCCAGGTGCCGATCGATACAGTTCACGGTCACATTCAACTGGCCATCGGAGAACCAGGCGGTATGGCCTTTGTGCAGATCCTCCTCAAGAACCTGGGTGAACGGCTTGTCCCACTGCAAAAAGTCCTTGGCCTGTTGTGCCCAAAACGCCTCTGGGCTTTCCACCGACTGGCGGTACATTGTCTCGTAGTCTTCGGCGCTAATAAGCGCATTGGCAGCAAAACCGGGGGAGACTGGGCGGGTATGCACTTCAGACATCATCTTCTCCTTTATTATTAGCGTGGCATGGCTAGCCTAGAGAAATCTGAGTTTATTAGAGCTTTATTCTTGTCACTTTATAACATAGCCGCTGCGAAACAGTCCCCTCATCTCAAAATTAGGCATGGGCCGAGGACAATCCAACGCAGGCCCTGAAAGGTGCAAGTTAATCAGACAAGCAAACAGCAAAAGAAAGTTGATTAACAGCTCAATCACTTAGATCCAGACATCATTTTTCGCAGTTAGATCTCCACCGGCATCGCCCGTATTAACAACCCCTTTAGGCTCAATCAATAGTACTTCACATTCCTGTTCAGCTCTGGGTTTATGCTCCACACCCTTAGGTACTACCGTCATCTCACCAGGTCCAAGGGATATGACACCATCGCGAAACTCGATCTGCATATGCCCGGAAACTACAACAAACACCTCATCGGTAACGGGATGATCATGCCAGGTAAATTCACCCTGGATCTTAACCAGTTTAAACTGGTAATCGTTCATCTCGGCAATCACTTTAGGGGACCAGTGCTCTGAGAACAGGTTCAATTTTTCTTTAAAATTGATAACTTTAGAATTCACTTTTATACCTACCTTTAATATGACTATATATCTGGAAAACTTATTTATCTCTGGATACTTCCAAAAGTTTTCTAAGCCTGCCCACAATATTCTGGTTAAATACCTGTATACCCTCCCTCTTCAGTAGCGCAGATACAACGCCAGAACCAACTATTTTCGCACCAGAAAAACTACCATCGTAAATATAATCACTACCACATGATGGGCTATTTTCCGTAAGTACTGCGTACTTAATATTGTGCTGCAGACACAGCTGTAATGCCCGTTTAGCTCCCCGTATAAATTGCTCAGTTAAGTCTTCGTTATTTATCCCTAAAACTTTGGCTGAGCCCGCTAAAACCTCTACACCCCTACCGCCGCTAATCTCAGCCGGCACCCTGGGAACAGGCAGTCCGGCTACAACCTCTGGACATAGAGGTACTATCTCTTGAGTTTCTATAATCCAATCAAAGTGATTGTTGTGGACCTCAACATGACTACCGTTGTAACGCACAGCACACCCCAGGAGACAAGAACTCACTAATATTTTTGCCATATACACCCGCGACCAAAGTGGACACAATAGAGAACAATGTTTAAACGATGCTTAGATTACCCATATAGATTGCCCAGCAAGTAAATTAAGACAGAAAACCGGCGAACCGAGACAAATAAATCCAAACTTAGCAAACGGCCTCTATATTAACTTACAAGAGAAATAAACCATGCAGCGCTCAATCTTTATTTTGATAAGCTACCTGTTAATAATTCCTGTGGTTAATGCCAAACAACTGGCCATCACATTCGATGACGCTCCCCGCAAAGCCGACGGTTACTTTGACGGGCCCACTCGGGCCAAAACGCTCATTGAAAGCCTGGAACAGCATAAAATCGGCAAAGTAGCCTTCTTTTCCAATACCCAATCCTTCGATAAAGAAGGATTGGAACGGATGCACCGCTACGATAAGGCTGGGCATATTATTGGCAATCACACCCATAGCCATCCCAATTTTCTGGAAACAGGGCTATCCACTTATCAAGAGGATTTTTTGCAGGCCCACCAGCTGCTTCAACAATTTGACAACTTTAAACCCTATTTTCGCTTTCCCTATCTGCGCGAGGGAGAAACTGTCGAAAAACGCGATGGTATCCGGGATCTACTACAGAAAAATAACTATCAAAATGCCTATATCACCTTAAATAACTACGACTGGTATATCGAGGAACTTTTCCAAACAGCAGTGAAAGACGGAAAACCAGTTGATATGGAGAGACTCTCCAACTTTTATGTCGACGTTCTTATGGCGAGCATTAAGTACTACGACGATATGGCAATTAAATATCTCGGGCGATCCCCAAAGCACGTGATACTGTTGCATGAAATGGATATTTCAGCCCTGTTTATTGGTGATCTGGCTGAACGACTGAGGAAGGAAGGCTGGGAGATAATTCCTTTAGAGGAGGCCTATCGGGACCCCATCGCCAAATACCAACTCGCCCAACCGATTAAATATAACCCTGGCAGAATCGGCGAAATCGCTTTAGCTAAAGGACAAAAGAAAAATCTCTGGCACTACACCCTGGACGAGTCCTACCTGGAAAAGAGGTTTAATCAGGAAGTGTTATTAATGTCTGGTCAATAAGCAGCGGGGATGCTACAGGGCACAACGCCCTGTAGCGAGAAGAATCAGGCTTCGGCTAGCTGAACCGGAATGGTATTAGTGCTGCGTTCTACCTTGTTGTTCTCATCCAGGTAGACCAGCTTGGGCTTATGGCTATCGGCCTCTGCCTCATTCATCTGCGCATAGGAGGCGATAATAATACGGTCACCCACCTGCACCCTGCGGGCAGCAGCACCGTTCATGGAAATAATACCGGAGCCGCGCTCGGCGAGGATCACATAGGTGTGGAAGCGCTCACCATTGCTCACATTGTAAATATCGATTTTCTCGAATTCGCGCAGGCCAGCCAGCTCTACCAGGTCCTCATCAATTGCACAGGAACCGTCATACCAGAGTTCGGCCTGAGTCACTGCGGCCATGTGCAACTTGCACTTCAACATTTCAATTTGCATAGTTGGATGCCCCTCAGAGTTCCAGGGAAACATTGTCGATCAGGCGCGCTGCACTGGTGTACATAGCTCCCAGGATCGTGATTTCTTTATCGTCATCTGCCGCTGGCTGTAAATCCTTGCTGTAACAGATGGAGAAGTAGTCAACTCGAAAGCCACTCTCTTCAATTCGCTTGCGCGCCTCTGTCTCGAGGTCGGCGAAATCCCGGCGTCCAGCCACAATTTCATCCTTAGCCCAGTTAAGTAACTGGTTGAGTACAGCAACCTTCGGTCGCTCTTCCGCAGTGATATAACCATTGCGAGAGCTCAATGCCAAGCCATCTTCCTCACGGTGCACCGGCGCCGCCACAATTTCCACCGGCATACACAGGTCTTCCACCATACGGCGAATCACTGCCAACTGCTGGAAATCCTTGATTCCGAAAATGGCCTTATCCGGCTGCACAATATTGAAAAGTTTCGCCACTACGGTGGTAACCCCTTCAAAGTGACCGGGGCGACTGGCGCCGCACAGGACATCGGTCATTGCCGGACAAACCACGCGGGTCTGCTGGTCCATGCCATTGGGGTAAATTTCACTCTCATCCGGATGAAACAGGAAGTCACAGTCCGCTTCGCGCAGCCTGGCCATATCCCGCTCCATAGTGCGCGGATACTTATCCCAATCCTCGTTCAAACCGAACTGCAGTCGGTTGACGAAGATGGATACCACAACCAGATCGCAGTGTTGCTGGGCGATTTTGACCAGCTCTATATGGGCATCGTGCAAATTGCCCATGGTTGGCACAAAACCGACGGTCTTGCCGTCTTTGCGGGCCTGGGCCAGCGCCTCGCGCAGACTTGCTACGTGGTGGAAGACTTGCATCTTGCTACCGCTCACTATGAATCAGCGCGGCATCATACTCGCTGAGACCAGGTGTCTCAACATAGCAAAATTGCCGTTCTCTATAAGGTTTCGCCGCAGAATCCCGCCTGTGGCCCCACCAGCCAGTCACCGCCAAAACCTGAACTACTGGTCACCAGAAGCATTATCGGCTGCCGCCGAATTTTAACGCATTCAGTTCAGGAAGTGTTCAGACCCGCCAAGGCAAACTTCACGCCAAGATACACAAAAGACCTGAATTGAAAGAAAAGAGCCCAGTGCTCGGGAGAGATGTTATGAGACACCTCACTACGGCTATCGCCACCCTAAGTCTGCTGCTGATCGCGGCACCCGCCCTGTCCGAGTCGCATCGCGGGCACCAGCGCGCCATGGACGACCACCACAAATATGGGAGAGCCGAACGCGAGCAACGCCATATAGAGCGCAACCACAGTAAGCAGCATCAGAAGCAGGAAAAAAAGCAACGCAAACAGGAACGCAGGGAAGAACGTCAGCACCGCCGCGAAGTGCGCAATGCCTATAAAGCAGGCTATAGCAAAGGTTACGATAAAGGACATCGAAAAGGGCACAATAGCGGCCATCGTCACGAGTACCGCGCCACCTACAGGCCCCGATACCGCCATGGGTACAGTGGACACCGCCCTCACTACCGTCCCTCACACTACGGTTACGGCTACCGCTGGCGTCACCTGCCAAAAAATTTCGTCAGCATCAGTATTGGTGCTGCGGGTTTCTACTACAGCGATGGGATTTTTTACCGCCCAGCTACTTCTGGCTACGTAGTAGCACAGCCCCCCCACGGCGCTATCGTGCACAGCCTGCCGGCTTCAGCGCTAACCGTAGTTGTGGGTGGACACAATTACTACGTGGCCTACGACACCTACTACCTGTGGGACCACAGCCATCGCGGCTACCGGGTTGTCCCCAGACCCGGCGTGATTTAGTACCCAATACCATCCCCCCTGCGTGCGGCCTCCGGGCCGCCTTTTTTCCAGTCTGCCTCCCTGTATTAATTGCCAATTACGGCACCCTGTCACTGCGAGCAAAAGCACCGCTGTAATACTGCTTGTCCATTTACTTTTTTATACACAAAAATTAGCGTTTTTTTATCTATAGTTATTGCTTTCCGGCCCTGCTGGGCCCAAGATTCGCGCCCGCCAAATATCAACAGAAAGGCGCCATGAAGAAGCAACAAGTAAAAGACTGGACTTGCGAAGATTCGGCCGAACTCTACGGCATCCGCAATTGGGGCGCCGGATATTTCGATTTGAACGAAAATGGTGAAATTTCACTGCAAGTCGACGGCCCCAACGGGGTATCACACAGCGTTTCCCTAATGGACATTGCCCGAGGCGCCACCGAGCGCGGCCTGGGAATGCCCCTGCTATTGCGTATTGAGAATTTACTCGAAGCGCAGATTGCCCGGATTAACGAATCCTTTGCCCGCGCTATCGATGACTGCGGCTACGGCAACGTTTTTCGCGGTGTATTTCCCATTAAGGTGAATCAGCAGTGCCAGGTGATTGAAGAAATTGCCAATGCCGGCCGCCGTTTTAATCACGGACTGGAAGCAGGCAGTAAAGCGGAGTTAATTGCCGCGCTGTCCATTCTGGATAACACCGAATCCCTGATCGTCTGCAACGGTTACAAGGACGAGGAATTTATTAACCTCGGTCTACAGGCCCAGCGCCTGGGCGTGCAGGTTTTCTTCGTCGTGGAAACTCCCTCGGAAGTAGAAACCATTATCCGCTGCGCCGAGCGCGAGCAGGTGCGCCCGAATATTGGCGCCCGGGTAAAGCTCGCCTCGAAAGTTGGCGGCTACTGGAATGCAACCAGCGGCGACCGCAGTATTTTCGGCCTGGGCAGTAACGACCTGATCGCCATGGTCGATCAACTGCGCAATCACGATATGCTCGACTGCCTGAAACTACTGCACTACCACCTGGGATCACAGGTACCCAATATCCGCGATATCCGCACCGGAGTTTTGGAAGCCTGTCGCTACTACGCCGATCTGGTGGAAGAAGGCGCGCCCATGGGCTACCTGGACCTGGGCGGTGGCCTGGCAGTGGATTACGATGGCAGCAAGACCAATTACACCCACTCCAAGAATTACTCCCTGGATGAGTACTGTGTCGATGTAGTGGAAGCCATTATGGGCACCCTCGATAGTGAGGGGGTCGAGCACCCGGTAATTATCACCGAATCCGGCCGCGCCACTGTGGCTTACTCCTCAGTGCTGCTGTTCGATATTCTCGACACCACCCGTTTCGAACCGGTGGAACTCGAACACACCAGGATCAGCGAGGGCGACCACCAGATGCTGCTCAACCTGCAGGACGCAGTGCGCAGTATCACCCCCAAAAACCTGCAGGAGAGCTACAACGACGCCCTCTACTATCGCGACGAGGTGCGCTCCCTATACCTGCACGGCCAGGTGAGCCTGCGCGAGCGCGCCAATGCGGAAAACTTGTTCCTGCAGGGCGCCCAGGATATTCGCAAACTACTGGATGAAGCCGAGGAGATTCCTGCAGATCTGCAAGCGCTGCCGGAGGTACTGTCGGATATCTACTACGCCAATGTGAGCGTATTCCAGTCGGTGCCGGATATCTGGGCTATCGACCAGGTATTTCCATTGTTGCCGATCCACCGCCTCGACGAAGCACCGACCCGCTCCGCCATCATCGCCGATATCACCTGTGACTGTGACGGAAAGATCGACCGCTTTATTGGCCGGGAAAAAGAGCAGAAAACCCTGCCGTTGCACGAACTAAAAGATGGCGAAGACTATATCCTCGGCACCTTCCTGATCGGCGCCTACCAGGAAACCCTGGGCGACCTGCACAACCTGTTTGGGGACACCAACGTGGTGAGCGTGCGCATTCAGGAAGACGGCAGCATCGACTTCAGCCATGAGATTCACGGCGACAGTATTTCCGATGTACTGAGTTACGTAGAATATCAACCCAAAGCGCTGTTCGAGCGCTTCCGCCGCCTGGCGGAACGCGCCGTTAAACAGGGGCTGATTACCGCTGCCCAGCGCAAGCAGATTCTGCAGACTTATACCGCCAGCATGAGCGGATACACCTATTTCGAAAAGTAAGTTTGAATAATAAGGCGCCAGCGCCTTTGAAAAGATAGCGGCAGTAAAAGCCGCAGATTAAGGAGATCTTTATGGCCAACGTACTGATCATCGGCGCCGGCGGTGTCGGCCAGGTGGTTGCACACAAGTGCGCACAGGTTGCTGAAGTATTTGAAAATATCACCCTGGCAAGCCGCACCAAAAGCAAGTGCGACAAGATTGCCGCTATGCTGCCGCGCAAAATCGACACCGCTGAAGTAGATGCGGACAATGTGCCTGAATTGGTAAAGCTGATCGAGAAAGTGAAGCCGGACTTGGTCATCAACGTGGCCCTGCCCTACCAGGACCTGCACATTATGGATGCC
The DNA here is from genome assembly GCF_052467325.1 of Microbulbifer maximicatervae (SeqCode). Classification (NCBI taxonomy): domain Bacteria; kingdom Pseudomonadati; phylum Pseudomonadota; class Gammaproteobacteria; order Cellvibrionales; family Microbulbiferaceae; genus Microbulbifer; species Microbulbifer maximicatervae (SeqCode). The sequence continues at coordinate 4,180,264 of NZ_CP174310.1, read as the reverse complement.
TGTTTGGAAACCGGCGTGCACTACCTGGACACCGCCAACTACGAGCCGCCGGAAGAGGCCAAGTTCGAGTACAAATGGCAGTGGGCCTACCAGGAAAAGTTCGAGAAAGCCGGCCTGATGGCTCTGCTGGGCAGCGGTTTCGATCCCGGCGTCACCAGTGTATTTACTGCCTACGCCAAGAAGCACCACTTCGATCGTATCCACACCCTGGATATCCTCGACTGCAATGCCGGCGACCACGGCCTGCCGTTCGCCACCAACTTCAACCCGGAAATTAATATCCGCGAGATCACCGCCAACGGTCGCTACTGGGAAAATGGCCAGTGGGTTACCACCAAGCCGATGGAAGAAAAACGCGTATTCAACTTCCCCGAAGGCATTGGCGATAAGGATATCTACCTGCTGTACCACGAAGAGCTGGAATCCCTGTCCAAGCACTTCCCGGAAATTGAGCGCGCGCGTTTCTGGATGACCTTTGGCGAGAGTTACCTGAAGCACCTGGAAGTCCTGCAAAACGTCGGTATGACCGGCATTGAGCCAGTGGAATTCCAAGGCCAGCAAATTGTACCTATCCAGTTCCTTAAAGAGCTGCTGCCAGACCCCGCCAGCCTCGGCCCACTGACCAAAGGCAAGACCTGCATCGGCAACATTATCCGTGGCACCAAAGACGGCGAAGAGAAAATCTACTACGTCTACAACACCTGCGACCACCAGGACTGCTACAAAGAAGTTCAGTCCCAGGCGATCTCTTACACCACCGGTGTCCCGGCAATGATCGGTGCCAAGATGATGCTGGAAGGCAAGTGGATGAAACCCGGCGTGTGGAATATGGAACAGATGGACCCAGATCCCTTTATGGACGACCTGAACAAGTACGGCCTGCCCTGGCAGGAAACCTGGCTGGATAAACCTTTCCAGTAAGCCGTACTTTTCTCAGACCTCCGGGGTGGGCCCCAGCGCCCTCCCCAACGCACCAGGATATAACGCCCCCATGGACCTCACTCCCCGCGTTGACTACTTCGGACACTTTGATCCCTACCGCGTACCCTCACCCTGCTTCGTCGTGGATGAGATCGCCCTACGCGACAATTTGGCACTGCTCGCCGACGTACAAGAGCGCAGCGGCGCCAAGGTACTGGCAGCGCTCAAAGCCTTTTCCATGTTCAGCACTGGACCCATCGTGGCTGAATACCTTTCCGGCACCTGTGCCAGTGGCCTGCACGAAGCCAAGCTGGGTTACGAAGAGTACGGCGGTCGCGACAAAGGCAAGGAAGTCCATGTATTTAGTGCCGGTTACAAGGACGAGGAACTGCGCGAAATACTGCAATTCGCCCACCATGTGGTTTTTAACTCTTTTTCCCAGTGGAAGCGCTATCGGGAACTGTGCCTGGATATGCAGAAGCAGCGGCCAGAGCTAAGTTTCGGCTTGCGGATTAACCCGGAGCACTCCGAGGGCCACACCGATCTCTACGATCCCTGTGCCCCCTGCTCACGCCTGGGAATCGTGCGCTCGCTGTTTGAAAACGAGTCCCTTGAGGGCATTAGCGGCCTGCATTTCCACACTTTATGTGAGCAGGATTTCAAACCCCTGGAGCGCACTATCGCTGCGGTAGAGGAAAAGTTTGGCGACCTGATTCCGCAGATGGAGTGGATCAATTTTGGTGGTGGCCACCACATTACCCGCCGCGACTACCAGGTGGACGAACTAGTCGAAGCGGTGCGCAATTTTGCCGAAAAATACGATGTGCAGGTTTACCTGGAACCCGGCGAGGCAATTTCCCTTTTCGCCGGTATCCTTGTGGCCGAGGTAGTAGACATCACCTGGAATGGCGAAAACCAGGCCATCCTGGACGCCTCCGCCACCTGCCATATGCCCGATGTGCTGGAAATGCCCTACCGACCGGAAATTACCGGCGCCGCTCGCCCCGGTGACCTTCCCCATACCTATCGCCTGGGTGGGCAAAGTTGCCTCGCCGGCGATAGCATCGGCGAATACAGTTTCAGTCAACCATTGCGGATTGGCGAACGCCTGGTATTCGAGGAAATGGCCTATTACACCATGGTAAAAACCAATACCTTCAACGGTATCCCCCTACCCGCAATTGCCCTGTGGAACTCGGATACCGACGATTTGAAGATGATCAAAGCTTTCGGCTACGAGGATTTCAAGGAACGCCTCTCTTAAATAGTGCCGATAGAGATAGATGCGGCAGGCAATGAGTTCTTGCCTCCGCCAGAGGACCAGTAGATGTTGTCAGAAAACGAATACCCCATTTTTCTCGGCTCCGAGATCGAGCAGCCGAAGCCGGAAGACGCCCTCTTTCACATTATCCCCATCCCCTATGAAGAGACCGTCTCCTACGGCGGCGGCACCGGCAAGGGCCCAACTTCCATTCTGGAAGCCTCCTGGCAGCTGGAGACTTTCGACAATTTCTCCAATCCCTGCGATCTGGGCATTTACACTCGCTCACCGGTCTCGGTTTCCGGCCCCGCAGAACAGGTGATGGACAATATCGCGGCAGCCACCAAAGAGGTATTGGCACTGGGCAAGATGCCGGTGGGTATCGGCGGCGAACACTCCGTGACCTGGGGCATTATCAAGGGGCTACTGGACGCCGGTGAAACAGACTTTGGCGTAGTGCAAATCGATGCCCACGCCGACCTGCGCGATCGCTATGAAGGTCACAAACACAGCCACGCCAGCGTGATGCGTCTAGTGGTAGAAGCCGGTGTTCCCCTGTTCCAGCTGGGAATCCGCGCCTATTGCGAAGAGGAAGTACAGGCCCGCAAGGACCACAACGTAGGCTACCTGGATGCCCACCAACTGGTGCCCAACAACGTGCAGGAATTCCAGTTACCGGAGAATTTCCCCAAGAAAGTCTTCTTTACCCTGGATGTGGACGGTATGGACCCATCGGTCTTCCCTTCCACCGGCACCCCGGTACCCGGCGGTCTCGGCTGGTACCAGACCCTCAACTTATTCGAATCTGTTGCGCGACAAAGAGAGATAATTGGCTTCGATCTGCTGGAATTTGCGCCGATCGAGGGCTTTCACGCCTATGACTTTGCCGCCGCACAACTGATGTACAAATTGATGGGAATCATCCAGCGCAACCGCTGACTGCAGCTCCAGGCTCCGGCACTTTGACAATTCTTAACCAATTAACCTGTCTTTAATGTCAGTTTAAGAGTTAGTATGTCAAATGTGAGTAATCACTTCGCTGGAGAGACTGTGAATAAACTGAATGTCGTAATTGGCGCCAGTGCGTTCCTGGCACTGGCCGCTTTTGCCTTTAGCCCACCCGCCGATGCGCGCGGTTATGAGCGCGGGGGAGATCATCGCCACCACCACCGTGGTGGAGGTTATCGCGGACCACGTATTTCGATCGGATTCATTGCACCCGTTCTACCTGTGGGCCATGTGCGTGTCGCAGTCGGCGGACGCCCCTTTTACTACCATGGCGGACATTTCTACCGCCACGGCCCTCGTGGTTATGTGGTTGTCGCTGCCCCCCTGGGCGCCTCGGTAGTCACCCTGCCAACTAGTGCTGTGAGAGTCCAAGTAGGCGGAATTACTTATTACCAGTACGCCGATGCCTATTATCAATGGCACCCGGCTACGCGCACTTATGTTGTGGTAGCACCACCCGCAGTGGCTGTAGCTCCAGCACCCGTGGCCGTTGTTCCTGCGCCAGCGCCGGCTGTAGCAGTCCCCGTTGCAACGGCAGCAGCTCCCGCTACTGTGCCTGCAACCCCGGACCCTGGCCCCCAGGGCTTCCAGCCCGGACAAGTGGTGGAAACCTTACCCAAAGGCTACGCCGCTGAAATTATCAATGGCATCCAGTACTACCGCTATGGCGGCAATTACTTTATGCCGACCCAGCGCGATGGCCAGGAGGTCTACGTAGTCGTCAAGCTGTAAGCGCGGCTTCGCTTTGCAGCCCGTGAAAACGGGCAAACTGCCCCAGAGCCCGGTGGTAGCTCGCCTCTAGCGAGACACCGGGTTTCTTATTCCAGTGCAGGGCCTCTACCCTCAATACACCCGCATCCCGATCAGCCTTCAAGTCCACCTGCCCCACGAATTGGTCGCCATATAAAATCGGTAGGCAAAAATAGCCATAGCGGCGCTTGGCCGCCGGCACATAGCACTCCAATTGATATTCAAAATCAAACAACCGGCGCAGGCGTTTGCGCTGCAATATCAGCGGATCAAATGGGGATAACAGGCGCACTTTGCGAGATGGTCGTACCGGCTCCCAGTCCAGGTGCTCAGTGAGCATCAGCTCTTTTCCCCACTGCGTGAGTTCGCCGGTTGCCAGCATACGCTTAATTGCCAGCTGGATTAGGGGTTTGTCTTCCCGGCGCAAGTAAGCAATTTCCTCCGCTCGGCCAATCCCCTGGCACCCCAGAAAAGTGCGCACCAGATGGCTGCCGTACTCAATTTCCGAGGCGGCATTGGTCGGGATATTTGCCGGCAGTATCCGCTCCGGGAGATCAAAGACTTTTTGAAAGCCCTCCCGGTGGCTGACCATCAGCTCACCTTCATGAAACAACTGCTCCAGGGCTTTCTTCTCATCGGACCACTCCCACCATCCACTCTTGGTGCGCACAAAATCGCTGGCCCTCAGCGCGCCCTCCTCTCGCACACGATCGAGAACATAGCGGCACAACTTGGCATTCTTCTCAAACCAGTGGCGCTGACCCGCGCGGATACGATCCATACGCACCCGTGCATAGTGGTAATGGGCCATTGGCAGATAGGCGGCGGCGTGGGACCAATACTCGAATATTTCGCGACGTTGCTCCGCTTCAGCCAGGTGTGTCTCGCGGTAGCGGGGCAGGCGATTGTAGAGCTGGTGATGGTGGGCCCGGGTAATTCGCTGAATGGCATCCAACTGCAGGGCCCCCAGATGTTGTAACAACTGCGACAGCCCACCGCTCCAAGGGTTGTGGATAAATTGGCGCTGCAGCACCAGTGCGCGGATCTTTTGCTCCATTAGCAAAGTGCGGTTCCCCTTTACCGATGAACAGTAAATACTCTAAAACTCTCAAGGTATAAATTAAAGAGCCCCTGAATAACTCCGCAATATCCCTGCGGGTATTGCAGGCTACCGATGTTAGGCGCAACTCGCCGCAAATGGCTAGCCCTTTGCAAGAACTGCACTTTAGGGCTTGCAGAGACATCACGGAGGTGTGCAGAAATTTCCTGATTTAAAACAAATCGATAAACCTATATATATCCCGAATTCAGATGCCCATGCTTTCAACATATTTGAAGAAATTACTACTGGGGAGGAAGGAAAGAATACACTTCACTCGAGACACGCTGTGAATACATCCCTGTAAGCTCCTAATCGGCATCCATGCCTCATAGGGTCCCGAGCGCAGTGTATTATTTCCTTCTCCCTTTTTAGTAAATATAACCAGAAGTGAAAAGAAAGTGGCAGCAGCGGATGAGTCAAACCATTACCTTTTGTGCCGTGGGCTGCACGAAAACTGTAGATTAAACTTACCGCTGTGCCAGGCAGTCCATAGCCACAACTAGACTCTCAACAACTTCCATTCCTCTGTGTTACTTCCTTTCGGACACGTATATATATTTCTTCACGGTGCACGGGTAAGGATTTTGGAGCACGTATTCCTATCTTCACCTGATTACCCTTAACTTCCAATACGGTGACTGACACATTACTCCCTATCCTTAAGTTTTCACCTGTACGGCGCTTTAAGATCAACATAGTTATTGCCTACTGATACTCAAATCATGGGTAGCCCCTCCGTAATGGAAGGCCAAAAAATAATGTTTTAGGGAAATACGGGGTGGTGCGCGGGAACGGTAGGCGAAGAAGAAGAAAAGGCGGGCACTACGCTCCCAGAGCTTGGGGAATCGCTCCAAGCCGCTGAATGTTCTCCACTTTATTGAAGACGAGCGGGTTTCTAGCGTACTATGCATATAGCCATCTTGATAGGGTCTTTATCAATTTGGTCAGCTGGCCCCTGGTGTTCGCCCACCTTGGGTCAGCGCCTTTTACTTACTCTTACGTCACACTACCGTTCTCCTTTGAGGGGAGGGTTGTTGAGAAAACTCTTAGATATTTTGATTCTCTCGAATCCCTTTGGCCACCGGCCTTCAGAAAGCCACTAAATCACAGCCAAAATACCGATAAATATCTATCGATTCTACGCAGCTTTGATACTAAAACAAACTTAATAAAATCCAATAAGATAATTTTTGTGCCAATTTTTCATGTGCAACTATAAAAATTTATCTCACTACAAAATTGAAAATTAGAAATATAAGAACGAGCTTTTAAAAACAGCCGTAAGATAGTATATAAATTATTTATTGATGCTCCATGGCAGGCCGCTCCCGAGCTCTTAAGCTATATTGATAAGGCGAGACTATTTTGAATTGGCAGAAAGAAGAGCTGTACTAAAGCTCAAGCCTTCCAGATCGAATTCTTCGCAAAGATTTTTGAATTTTTCATTGCAAAAGCAAACTGAACACCCTTCCCAATAGCTCCTGAATAATAGCTTTTCCCTGGCCTCTTCACCAAATACTAACGATTTAATAGTCTGTGTGTCTGGCTCGCTATAGAAACTACGCGATAAATCTGGACTCAAATCAGTCAGGTTATTAAATAAGTAATAGTTATACCCTGAAACATTTAAAGGAAGAAATTCACCATAGTCATCCAGCATCAGGCGAAAGACAGCATGCGCCCTCTCTGAAAAAACAAGGTTGGGTCCCGACCAGATACAAATACTGGGGATCTTAACTGCCTCAGGAAATGCTGGTGAAGACTGGAAAACTGTTTTTATTGGCCCCCAATAGCCAGCTAGCTTCTTTTCCTTTATCCCCATATAGACAAAATCCATAATATGATCATCAGCATTTAGTTGATCAGCAATATCCTCCACATCAAGGGGTATCTCCTTGTATATTGCAGGATTGGTAGTTAACCTATAAATCTGTTTCATACCCTGTTCCAATCTATATTCTCAGGCTCTAAAATCTCCCTTGGATATCCACTGCCTTTTAGCTTTAAATCCTTTAAAGCTCTTAAAAAAAACCATCAACTAATGTGAGTTCCATATTCACAACGACCCCTGCTTCATAATTATATCCATATAATGGATTGTGGATGGGGCGGTCAGGGATTGACCAGGAAACGGCCTTAAAAAGGGAGGCTATTTCTTACCTATGATTATTTATAGATTTCCTGAAGAAAAAGAATACGCAGAGTACTACGCTGAACGCCCATCCCCCTTAATCCAGTAACGCGCAGAACAATCTTGAGCATCCATAGACTTAATTTAGCGGCACTGCTCCCTTTCAGCCGGGTGGGACTCGCGGCAAAGGGAGGCAATGGTAGAGCTGGTGGTGGACCCGGGTAATTCGTTGGAGGGGGCCCAGGTGTTGCACCAACCCCAACAGCCCTTCAGTCCAGGAGCTATGGATAAATTAGCGTTTTAGCACCAATCTTTTTTTTCGCATAACAAGAGGTGGCTCCCCTAGGTTCGGATATTCGACAGCCGCAAACCTAGCAGAAAGGCTTATTCGCCCTGGTAGTATTCCGGCGCCAGATTATCGAAGCGAGTGTATTTGCCCACAAAGGCTGCGCGGCAGGTGCCGATCTCACCGTTACGCTGCTTGCCGATAATCAACTCGGCCATCCCTTTATCCGGGCTGTCCTCGTTATAGTATTCATCGCGGTAGATAAACAGGATCACGTCAGCGTCCTGCTCGATCGCCCCGGATTCCCGCAGGTCCGAGTTCATCGGCCGTTTGTTGGGGCGCTGCTCTACTCCCCGGTTAAGCTGCGACAGGGCAATCACCGGGCACTCGTATTCTTTCGCCAGCGCCTTGAGAGAGCGGGAGATCTCGGAGATCTCCTGGGTGCGGCCCTCGGTAGACCCCTTCACCTGCATCAGCTGCAAGTAGTCCACCATAATCATGGCGGGCATACTCTTGGCCTCGGCGTCTTCGCGGCTTAACTTGGGATTCTCGCGCATCAATTTGTTGATGTGATCGCGCACTGTGCGCTTGGTACGGGCGCGCACCTCGCTGGGACTCAGTGCCGGCGTATCGTCGATATACAGGGACTTGCCTTTCATCTTCTGCACGGCGCTGGATAGCTTGGGCCAATCCTCTTCCTGCAGCTTGCCGTTCCTGATGCGCCCCTGGTCGATACGACCAATAGAGGACAACATCCGCATCACCAGGCTGTCCGAGGGCATCTCCATACTGAAGACCAGAGTCGGGCTCTCCTGGCAGAGCATGGCGCTCTCGATAAAGTTCAATGCCAGTGCGGTCTTACCCATGGAGGGACGCGCGGCGAGAATAACCAGTTCGCCCGGCTGCCAGCCGGAGGTGCGCTGGTCCAATTCGGTAAGACCGGTGCTGATACCGGTGATATCACCCTCGGTCTTGAACAGCTCATCGATGCGCTCGACAGTCTTTTTCAGCAGCGTATCCACGCCGACAAAGCCGCCCTCTTTGGCGCGCCCCTCGGCGATTTCCGCCACGCGGCGCTCGGCCATCTGCAGCAGGTCGGCGGAGGCAAGGCCGCCGGGATTAAAACTGGTGCGGCTGATCTCACCGGCAGCGGCGATCAGCTGGCGCAGCATGGAGCGCTCACGCACGATCTTGGCGTAGGCGACGATATTCGCTGCGGAGGGAGTGTTTTCGGCCAATTCCGCCAGGTAGGCAGGGCCACCCACTTCACCGAGTAGGTCGCGGCTGGCGAGGCCTTCGGCGAGGGTAACGATATCCAGGGGCTGTTCGCCATTACTCAGCTCACCCATAACCGCAAAGATCTTGCGGTGACTGGCGCTGAAGAAATCCTCTTCACTCAGCTGTTCGGCAACGGCATCAATACGGCCCGGGTCCAGCATCAGGCCGCCGAGCACAGACTGCTCCGCCTCTACCGAATGCGGCAGGGGTGAACTCTCTTCGCTGTGGATCTCTTCTTCAGGGGCGGCGTATTCGTCGATCATGGAACTTTACTGGATAGTAAAAACAAAACAGGCGCTGGACCCGATAGGGTGCAGCGCCCGATTGTAGCGCGGCTGGCGCCCGAAGCACCAACCGTTCGTCAACAAAACCTTACTCGGCTTCGATAACGACTTTAACTGCAGCAATTACGTCGGAGTGCAGCTGTACGTCTACGTCGTACTCGCCCACTTCGCGCAGCGCGCCTTCCGGCAGCTTAACTTCAGCTTTAGCTACTTCAACGCCACCAGCAGAGATCGCTTCAGCGATGTCGCGAGTGCCGATAGAACCGAACAGCTTGCCTTCGTCGCCAGCGTTAGCAGCGATGGTAACAACCAGGTCGGCCAGCTTGGTAGCGCGGCTCTCAGCTTCAGCCAGCTTAGCGGCAGCAGCGGCTTCCAGTTCAGCGCGCTTAGCTTCGAACTCAGCAATGTTAGCGGCGGTAGCAGCAATTGCCTTACCAGTCGGCAGCAGGAAATTGCGGCCAAAACCGGCTTTAACATCAACGCGGTCACCCACGTTGCCCAGTTTGCCTACTTTATCGAGCAGAATAACTTCCATCTCGGTTTCCTCAATTTCTGTATTGTGCGGGCGCGCTTATTTGGAAGAGCGTCCGCGAATATCTATCCAGCTATCTACCAGGGCCAGGCCGCAGAGGAAGCCCGCCAGGGGCAGCCCTCCAATCACCAGCATGATGTACATCGCCACCAGGGGACCTACCCCCCAACCGCGACTGGCAACCAACCAGTGGACCAGGGCAATACCAGCTACCACCATCGGGAACGCAATCACCGCTCCCCAAAATGCGTAGCCTGGGGTTACCAAGCTGACTACCCACAACAACATGCTTGTCGCTGACAGCCACAGGGGCAGGCGCAGCTGGTGGAACTCCTGGCGGAAACCGCCGGGGTTGTACAGCAGGGCCTGCCAGTAACGCCCCAGTACCAGAGCCAATGTGGCACTTATCGCCGAAATCAGGCTCAGGTAACCGGTAATTTGCAATTCACCCGCAAATATCTGCTTCAGTTCATCCATTGGAACAGTATTGGGCTGTTCCGCTGCATTCTCGACTGCCTGCAAGAACCCTTGCATCAGTCCTCCACTGAAGAGAGAGGTCAGCAATATGCCTGCTGCCGATACCGCCGTTACAGCCACCAGGCCAGTGGCCCAGGAGCGACTGCTGCGCAATGCCATGGCGCCGCAAAAAACTGCAACAAAATGGCCTGCGGATATACCAGTCACCAGTGGTGGTACATGACCACTCATACCCATAACGACAATCGGCAACAGAGCCCAGGCCAAAACCATCAGGCCGTCACTGCCGCCTCGACGCAAACTCACCAGAGCGAGAATTGCCGGGCTTATCAGCGGAATCCCCAACATGGTGAGGATTACCGCCCTGACGCGTCCGCGCATAATAAATTCAGCTACGGCGCGCATATCTAGATAGCTTCTCTATTAATGAGTCTAAGCAAACTGCGGCTTAGGCTTCGTGGCTGTCCGTGTACGGCAGCAGGGCCAGGTAGCGAGCGCGCTTGACCGCAGAGGCCAGCTGACGCTGATACTTGGCTTTGGTACCGGTAATACGGCTAGGAACAATTTTGCCAGTCTCGGAGATGTAGGCTTTCAGGGTATCGAGATCTTTGTAGTCGATACGCTTAACACCTTCAGCGGTGAAACGGCAGAACTTGCGACGACGGAAAAAACGTGCCATCTGATAATCCCCTTACTCTTCGCTTTCAGCGTTATCGGAAGAAGCTTCTGCAGCGTCGGAAGAAGCTTTCTCTTCTCCGGCGCGCTCGCGACGCTCGGTGCGCTCTGCACGGGCAGCTTTGCGCTCACGGCTTTCTTTTTCCGCTTTCATGATCGGGCTCTCTTCAGTGATCGCCTCGTCTTCACGAATTACCAGATTACGGATAACCGCATCGTTGTAACGGAAGTTGGTAGTCAGTTCCTCAAGGGCTTCTTCAGAACATTCTACGTTCATCAGAATGTAGTGAGCCTTGTGGATCTTGTTGATCGGGTAAGCCAGACGGCGACGGCCCCAGTCTTCCAGACGGTGAACCTGTCCACCGCTCTCCTTGATGGACGCAGTGTAGCGCTCCACCATGCCAGGTACCTGCTCGCTCTGGTCCGGGTGAACCAGGAATACAATTTCGTAATGACGCATTTTAGCTCCTTACGGGTTAATCAGCCTCTCGGACAGTCCGATGAGGCAAGGAGTACAACGGGCACGGATAAACCGGGCCCATTGCGGGCGGCGTATTCTAGGCAGTTGTGGGATTGGTTGCAAGTTGATCAATTAATTCAAGCCCAGTGCCTTCGCCCACCCAGTTGCAAGTTGATCAAGATGACCACCCTGCCACCTTTTTGATTTCCCTGATTTGGCGGATTGGGACACAGCACTGCGCGGTCTGGTCATGGGTTTGGCAAGCTGGCTTCGCCTATGATGCCGGACTGCTAACGGGAGAAGTACCATGCCCCAACAAACCCACCAATTAGAATTTGGCGCCTTCCAGGTACCAGTAACCACAGTACACAACGGCGAAGGCCCCCTGGTATTGGTACTTCCCGCGATGGGCGTACCGGCCAACCGCTACCGCCTGCTCTTGGAAGAATTGCAAAAGCTCGGTTACAGCACCGCTATCAGCGAACTGCCCGGCACCGGGGAGAGCCTGCCGCGCCCCCACCGAAATGCAGACTACGGTTACAACGATCTGGTGTTTTCATTTATCCCACAGTTAATCCAACTGCTGGAACAGCAATTCCCCCAGGGGCCAACACTGATTCTCGGCCACAGTATCGGCGGCCAAACCAGTACGCTGGCGGCCCGCGCCGGCCTCACCGGTAACGCCAAGGTTGTCAGTATCGCCTCCGGCCATGTGGACCACCGCAGCTGGAGTGGCCTGCACAAGTACGCCATCCTGCTCTTCGCCTCAATTGCCAGTGTGACCTCAAGCCTGCTGGGTTATTTCCCCGGTGCGCGCATGGGATTCGGCTGGCGCGAAGCCCGCAGACTGATGAAAGACTGGGCACGATCCATATTTAGCGGCCGCTTTGCACCGGAGGATCGCTTTGGGCAAATGGAAAAGACAAGCCAGCCCACCCTGCATATTGCGCTGGACGGCGACCCCTTCGCCCCTATCCAGGCCGCCCGCAAATTAGCGGCAATCGTCGGCGGTGAAACCCGGGAGATGCAACCTACCTACCCCAAAGGCAATCCTCACCTCAGCTGGATCAAGAATCCCGCCCCCGTAGTTGAGGCGGTACAGCAGTGGCTACATAAAGATCCCGCTCTCAACTGATTTTCCTTTTTTCCTTTTTCTGTCTCTTTCCTACATGGCTAAGAAAGTAATTCACAGCTTTCTCGGCCATGCATTAATAACACTTGTCTGCTCCCCCCTCTCCCACATCGCAACCAACAACCTTAATTGCCCTTCCAGTTTTCACGGTTCAGTTCCGATTGTGGCCAGTGAACCAATCTCTTGAGCGGTAAATTCACTACTCAAACAACATCGCTCAAGTAGGTTATCCCCATGAACAACAGCCCATTCAATACCTTCATCAAGTTGCACCAAACTGACTCCCCATTGATCCTGCCAAATGCGTGGGATGCTGCCAGCGCTTTAATCTGCCAAAACACAGGCGTCCAAGCAGTGGGCACCAGCAGTGCCGCCGTCGCCTGGTCGCTGGGTTATGCCGACGGCGGTACCCTGCCAGTTGAGGAACACTTAAGCGCTATCGCACGAATTGCCCGGGTAACCTCTTTACCTCTGAGTGTGGATATTGAAGGTGGATATTCCCAAAATCCCAAACAGGTAGCTGAGCTGGCCTGTAACATGGTTGCGCTGGGCGTTGCAGGCATCAATATTGAAGATGGTAATGACACCCCCGAATCTCTTGGCGAAAAAATCAGCGCTATTCGCCAAGCGCTTAACGGCCGCCCGCTTTTTATTAATGCCCGTACCGATGTTTATCTCAATGCACTCGCCAGCGGTGATAAAGCGGTAAATATGTGTGCAGAGAGGTTAGAGCTTTATCAGAGTGCCGGTGCTGACTGCGGCTTTGTGCCTGGGCTCTCTTCCATTGAGGAGGCAAGGAGTTTGGCAGCGGGTATCGACCTGCCAATCAATATTATGCTGCTTCCGGATATGGCCCCTCTATCGGATTTTTCTGCCGCAGGTATAAAACGTTTTAGTACCGGACCGGCTTTATTCCAGTCTGTCTACGGGCACTTAAGCGAATCATTAAAGCCGCTGACAGTGGTTAAAAGTGATAACGGTTTGTTTGGCAATGCGCTGGACTACGGTACATTGAATTCTGCATTTGTTGAGAGTATTTAGAGAGAAGCTTATAGCCAGGGTATATCAGTTTATGGCTTTTAGCTATTTACGGGGATTCTTTAGCTAACCTTCTGCACAAAACAAAAAGATAAAATAAGAAAGGGTCAGAAGAAAATATTGGGGGTATATGATTCTAATAGCGGACTGGAACAGAAATCCCAATAAAAGATCCATCAGAAAACTGCTGTCACGCAAATAGCTATTACCGGGATACCCCACTAAAAATATGAAGTAATCTTTTGAGCTGCAAATAAAATATTATTTGTACGAGGTATATTTAGCAAAGCAGATGGATGCTAGACAGCTAATATATTTATCTTGGCAAGCCGACAATCAATAGCTACCTGATTGTCGGCTTAAGGCATACCAGTCTGTAATATCCACCAGATCAACCGGCAGCATTACCATCAGAAGTCAGTAAACCGCTCCCAATTCCAGCAATATAATTTCTATTTAATAGAAATCAATCTCACTGCTGTCGCCAGCCCCTGTTTCATCGCCCCAAGTCACCACAGACTTGTCATCTTTTATTGCTGCAAAGGATGAATAATTGGTAAAAACCTCCAACACCCCACTCTCTAATTGATCACTGACACTGCTAGTATCAGTATAGTCACTGAGCCCCCAACTAATTACCGATCCATCAGCTTTTAGCGCGGCAAAACCCACATTACTCGCACCACTATAGGGATAAATCATTGCCACATCTCCAGTTAACTCAGCACTAACCTCGCTGCTATCGCCACCCCGGTCAGAAGAACCCCAGGTAACGACCGAACCATCTGATTTTAAAGCGGCATAAGCATAATTAGCAGTAAAGAGAGTTTCGACATCGCTCGCAATCTGATCACTCACTTCACTACTATCGCCACCATAGCCAGAACCACCCCAGGTAACCACCGAGCCATCTGATTTAAGGGCTGCTATAGCTCCGGCAGTTGCAAATACATCAACAACACCGCTGGAGAGTTCTGTGCTCACAGTACTGCTATCGCCACCATAGCCAGATGCACCCCAGGTAACGACCGAACCATCTGACTTAAGTGCGGCAAAGGAAACTTCCGATGCAAAGATAGTTTCGACTTCACTGGAGAGTTCCGCGCTAACGGCACTGCTATCACCACCGAGATCCTCGTCCCCCCAGGTTACAACAGAGCCATCTGACTTAAGTGCGGCAAAAGCATATCTATTCGGAAAGACAGTCACTACATCACTGGAGATTTCTGCACTAACGTCGGTGCTATCACCACCTTCATCTTCGTCTCCCCAGGTCACTACAGAACCATCAGATTTCAGTGCAGCAAAAGCATCTTTGCTTGAGACAATAGCCACTACATCACTGGAGATTTCCGTGCTAACGTCACTGCTATCGCCACCGACAGTTGCGCTTCCCCAGGTTATTACGGAACCATCGGATTTCAGCGCTGCAAATGCATATTCTGATGAATAAATATTAACAACATTATCAGCTAGGTCCGCACTCACAGAGCTGCTGTCTCCACCATAATCAGCAACTCCCCAGGTAACAACAGAACCATCAGATTTTAATGCCGCGAAAGCAGAATTCGCAGAAAAAATCTCAATAACATCTCCGGTTAAGTTGCCACTAACCTCACTAAAGCTGACATAATCATCATCTTCATCATCGGGCCATGACACAACCGAGCCATTATTTTTTAATGCCGCAAACTTATACCGGGACGAAAAAATTTCACGCACATAGACAAGGTGTTCAATTTCCATATCCGCCGTTTCACCGCTAAAGGAGGCGGTCAAGGTAGCTGAGCCACTCTCCAGTGCGGTGATAAGGCCAGCCTCTACCGTCGCCAAGTTGGTATCGCTTATCGACCACTCCGCTTCTTCTGTAACATCTTCTGAGGAGTCATCGTCATAGTAAGCGGTGAGATAATATTGATCAAAATTTGAGGTATCCCTGTCCAGCTGTACGCTTTCAAGGATAGGGGCCAACTCAACATCCACCTCAGTATCCACCCCTTCATAGGAGGCATACAGAGTAAATGACCCACTATGTAGCGGGGTGAGCAGCCCGGCATCCACCGTTGCCAGGTCAGTGTCACTCACGGACCAATCCGCATCACCCGTAACATCAACGGAAGAGTCATCACTGTAGTAAGCCGTTAAAAAATACTGGTATTCATTCGAGCTATCTTGTTCCAGCCCAATACTTTCCAATGTAACGGTTTCTGTGGTGCCGTTACCGCCACTACTGCTTCCGCCACCACCACAAGCACTGAGTAGACCAACCGTGAGCGTTAGTATTCCCAGGCGTAAAATGTGCAAAATGTGCAAAATGTGCAAATGCCAAGACTGATATTGGCCTTTAATTCCATTCATATAAACCCCCTCCAATAAAGCCGTCATAATAAAAAGCCAAGTGCCATATAGCAATTAAAATGGCTTTCGAATTGCAAATATTTCGACTCACTCCAACTATATAAGCATCATAAAAATCAAAACATTAAAGGATAAAGCCCTACCTTTATATTTGAATAAATACGAACAAGATATACAGATACAGGAGTACCACTTAAGGCACTCAACCCCAATACCCTGGAGGTTTCCACTTACTATTGCGATTAAAAAACAATTTTTTAACCTGCATTTAGATCTATATTTTTATTGGAAAGCTTAAGCTGCGGTAAATTAGAGATAATTAAATACGGGCATTTAAAAATTAAGCTCCGCCTTCCCCAAGAGGAATTTCACGAAAACAATATCGCTGTATAAAACTGGCAATCCGCCGATTATTATTTATCAAAAAATATAACCATGGCGAATCTAAAACCGCTAAGTATATCCGTAAAGCACGGCAACTGCCGCTAACCTATGGTTACGTTAATGAAGTCAAGGTATAAGTTTTGTAAACGAGTCTCTGAATAGTTCGGTAAGGCCTCTGGCTTTCAGAGGCCCCATAAACTTTCCTCAGTCCGCACATCTCATACAGGCTACTTAGCCGTTGCGCTGACGCACAGCCTCGAACAGGCAAACACCCGTGGCAACAGAAACATTCAAGCTGCTGACCTCTCCCGCCATAGGAATTTTAATCAGGTGATCGCAGTGTTCCCGGGTTAAGCGCCGCAAGCCGCTGCCCTCGGCACCCATAACCAGCGCCAGGGGGCCGGTTAATTGGCTTTGGTATACATCCTGTGTCGCCTCACCGGCTGCACCATATATCCACACTCCCGCCTGCTGCAGCTGCTGCAGTGCGCGAGCCAGGTTAGTCACGGTAACAAAGGGTAATACTTCGGCAGCGCCGCAGGCCACCTTGCGGGCTGTTGGTGTCAGCCCGGCGGATTTATCTTTCGGCGCAATCACCGCATGTACTCCGGCAGCCTCTGCCGAGCGCAGGCAGGCACCCAGGTTGTGGGGATCAGTCACTCCATCCAGCACTAATAAGAAAGGTGCTTCCCCCCGCTGATCCAGTTTTTTCAGCAGGTCGAACAGGAATTTTTCATCGTGTACCTTTGTTTTGCCAGAACAGATAGCAACGACACCCTGGTGATTAGCGCCATCCTCTACTTTGTCATCCAGCGCTCGCCGGTCAATAAAGCGCACGGCAATATCATTTTTTTCTGCCTGCTGAATTATTTTTTGCAGGCGCTGGTCCTTGCGTCCACGCAGTAGCAGAAGCTCCGATACATTCTGCGGAGAACCTTTTAGGAGGGCCTGCACCGCGTGCAGGCCATAGATAACTTCCTGACTCAATTTATTCCTCGATCACTTTTTCTTTTTACTGCTAGAAGAAACCTTTTTCTTCTTTTTTAACTTACCCGAACGGGTTTTGGCGTTTTCAGCCTTTTGCGCGGCTTTACGGGCAGCCACTGCAGGCCGCTTTCCGCCTTTGCGTGTCGGGGTACGCTTTTTAATCTTGCGTTTGGGCTGGGCATCTTCGCTTTGCCCGCCTTCACCTCGCCTATTGAGCGGCTCTTTTTCCGGTTTTGCTACAGGGGCTTCAACACTGGCCTCTACTGGCACAGCCTCATCTGATCCCACCTTGCGCTTGCGGAAAGGCGAGGACTTGGCTGTGGTTTCGGTATGCTTGGCCCAGGGGTTAGCACTGGTATTGCTGGGTTTTTCTTTTTTATCGCGGCCCCGGCGCTCGCGTTCCAACTGATGTTCTACTGCCATTTCCATAGCGCGGGCACTCACCCGCGTACTCTCTTTCTTTTTCTTCGACTCACGCTTTGCGCGTGGGACCAGTTCATTCAAGGTGAAATCCACCTTGCGCTCTTCGAGATCCACCCGTGCAACCTGCACGGTGACAGAATCACCCAAATGGTAACGCTTGCCACTGCGCTCCCCGATAAGACGCTGGTGCGCCTGCTCAAAACGATAATAGTCTTTGGGCAGGGCAGTGACATGAATCAGGCCCTCCACGTAGAGTTCATCCAACTCCACAAATAACCCAAAGCCGGTTACCGCACTGATAACACCGGAATAGGTTTCGCCCACATGGTCCTGCAGGTATTCACATTTTAGCCAGCTAAGCACATCCCGGGTCGCATCATCGGCGCGCCGCTCGGTCAGCGAACACTGCTCCCCAAGTTGCAACATGGCCGGCATGTCGTAGGGTAAAATCTGCTCACGAGCTATCGGCTTGGCACCGGGCACAGAGTGAACTTTTTTTGCCACCGCAGCTTGATTGGCGCTGCCGTTGCGTATCAACCAGCGCAGCGCCCGGTGCAGGAGCAAATCCGGATAGCGGCGAATCGGGGAGGTGAAATGGGCATAGGCCGGGTAATCCAAACCGAAGTGTCCGCGATTCTCCGGCTGGTAAACCGCCTGGTTCATAGAACGCAGCAGCATCACCTGAATAATATGCGCATCTGCACGGCCCTCAATCTGCTCCATCAGGTCCTGGAAGTCTTTGGGCTGGGGCTCACCACCACCGGGAAGGCGCAATCCCAATTCACCCAGGTATTCGCGCAAATTACTGAGTTTTTCCTCTTTGGGCGCATCGTGTACCCGGTAGAGTGCGGGCAGTTCCGATAGCTCCATCAGACTCGCCGCGCTGACATTGGCCGCGAGCATACACTCTTCGATCAGCTTGTGAGCATCGTTGCGCACCACCGGAATAATCCGCTCAATTTTTCGTTGGGCGTCAAATATTATCCGGGTCTCAGTCGTCTCAAAATCAATAGCACCCCGGCGCTCCCGCGCTTGGCGCAACGCCAGGTAGAGGTCGTGGAGATTGTCCAGGTGTGGGGTGAGGGTCGCAAATTGCTTGCGGGCACCACTGTCGCGGTTATCCCGCTCATCGAGTATTTGCCCTACCTGGGTATAAGTCAGGCGCGCGTGGCTGCGCATAACCGCCTCAAAGAAACGGTAATCCTGAATTTCACCGCTTCGGGTGATGTGCATTTCGCAGACCATACACAGCCGATCGACATCGGGGTTCAGGGAGCAAAGGCCGTTGGACAATTTCTCCGGCAGCATGGGTACAACGAAATCCGGAAAATAAACCGAGTTTCCACGGCCGTGCGCTTCCTCATCCAGCGCACTACCCGGACGTACATAGTGGGAAACGTCGGCAATGGCCACCAGCAATTTCCAATTGCCATCGGGTAAAAGTTCACAGTAGACCGCATCATCAAAATCCCGCGCGTCTTCACCATCGATAGTAACCAATGGTAACTGGCGAAGATCCACCCGGGATTTCTTGTGGTCCTCAAGCACTTCATCGGCAATTTCATTGACCTCGGCCGTCAGTGCACTGGGCCAGGTGTGGGGAATTCCGTAATTGCGAATCGCAACGTCAATCTCCATACCCGGGGCAAGGTGGTCACCGAGAACTTCGCTAACCTCACCTTGCGGCACTTTATCCCGGCCCGGTTGGGTAACAATTTTTACTACGACATACTGGCCGTGATCGGCTCCGGCGGTATCCTCAGAGGCCACCATAATATCCAGGTTAATACGGGGATTGTCCGGGCGCACAAAACAAATACCATTTTCCCGGTACAGACGCCCAGCCAGCTGCTCGGTATTGTGCTTGATCACCCGAACAACAGCGCCCTCGCGTTTACCGCGAAAACCTCCGGGCGTTTCCCGCACTAATACTTCGTCACCATCAAAGACTTTGCGCATCTGTCGGTGGGATAAAAAAAGATCGGTGCCGCCATCGCTGGGGATAACAAAACCAAAACCGTCCCGGTGCCCCATAACCCGGCCGCGTATCAGGCTCATTTTATCCAGAACACCAAAATCACCGGCACGGTTGCTGGCAATCTGCCCATCCCGGGACATGGCGATCAAACGGCGCCGCACCCCTTCGCGGCGATCCTCATCGGTTATTTCCAGTAAATCGGCCACCGCTTCCCAGGGCACAGGTTCCGCCTGCTTCTCAAGGACTTGTAACAAGTACTCCCGACTGGGCACGGGCTTTTCATATTTCTCTGCCTCGCGCTGGGCATGAGGGTCAATATTGAAGGGGTCTGAGGTATTTTTTTGAGTCAAAACAGCATCCGTTGTTGGGCAGTTGCCAGGGTTGGCAACCTCCGGAGATTATCCGGCCATAAAGAAAGGCGGCGCCGATGGTGGATTCCTGGTCAATAATTCGCCGCTATTGCACGCATTATAAGCGATTTCGCCGATTTTCCCGACCCAAGAAAAAAATGTTGAAAAAAGCGCAACGCAGCCGTTGACACAGGGGGGGCAGATCTCTATAGTTCGCGTCCTCAACGGAGCACACGTTGAATTGCCCAGGTGGCGGAATTGGTAGACGCGCTAGCTTCAGGTGCTAGTGACCTTACGGTCGTGGAGGTTCAAGTCCTCTCCTGGGCACCAATTCCAAAAAGGCTGACTCGCAAGAGTCGGCCTTTTTTCGTTTGGGCGATTAATTTTCCGGCCTTCACTTTTAGCTCTCTCCTTCTCAAATCCCTGCCAGGAAAATTCCGGGCACAAAAAAAGCCGGCCCTGAAGACCGGCTTTTTGCAAAGGAGAGTTTACTTTAGTGCCCTGCACTGCCTCCATTAAAGTCCCCAAGATCTACAGCGATATCGCTGGGTGCATCGCTGGTACCCAGCTCCAGTTCAGCATCAAACTTAGGTGTGGTTTCCGCCTCCTCAGCAGCTGAAGCTACGGCAGGACTCAGCTCTCCAGACTTGAGACGCATCTCAGGGGAGTTCACTGCATCGACACCACTACTGTAAGGCTTCACAGCACTAAAGATCGCGGGGTCTACATGGCTGAAATCCTCTACCGCATTCTGAACTGCTGATTTGAGGCCCTGGGATGCCTGGGCACCAGCAACTGACTGCAGCTCGTCACCAGTACTGGTAACCGTCGGGATCTGGCCAATAAAGTCGGGCTCATAGTAACTGACGGAATAGATATCCAGTGTATTGGTGACATCCATGCGGAGAGGGTTAGTCGCCTCACCAATAATGGTCCACAGCTCAGTTTCTGTTCCCAGGGTCACAGCGGATGCAGTGATATGGGTATCTCCGTAAGTTTCAGCGGTCAGGATGCCAAAGCTGGAGCTGGCCAGGGAGACAGTGCCCCGCCCTGCATCGATCTCGTCAATCACAAGATCTCCAGCAGCGAGCACACTGATATCGATATCCGCGCCCGAAGTGGCAACACCCAGGACACTAACATCCGTCTCAATATCTACATCGCCACCAACAACCAGTTCGGCACGATCAGCGGTCAAGCTACCGCCGATTGTGTCTGTTGAGCTGCTGGTGACATAAATATCGCCCTCACCATCGTAGCCCAACCGCATATCGCTGAACTGGAGTCCGGCCCCGTTTTTATTGAAGCTTTCGGATCTATTTCCGCCATCTTCAAAATCAAATGCACGATCGGTCAGGACGGTAATACTGTCAGAGGTGTTATCCAGATATTCGAAGCCTGTGAAGCTAAAGTTACCTACCTGGTTGCCACTGCTATAAATCTCCCAGGTAGCACCGGACAGGTTGTATTGGAAATCATCAGATCCGCCACCACCAGCAAGCTCTACATCCTGGCCAATATCAGTTTCTACCGTCAGCAGGTCATTGCCAGCACCAAGGGAAATACTGTCAATCACAGTGCCGGAGAAGGTGACGGTGTCACTGCCTGCACCAGTATCAATCCCGGTGAGTTCACCACCGTTTAAATTAAACTCGTCAGCACCGGAACCGGCAGTAATAGACTCGATACCGGTAATCGTGAGTGATTCCCCACCACTGGAAACTGTGTGTTCAGAGTCATTGATATCCCAGACGGCATCAATATCTGCACCATAAACAGTATCTGTGCCGGAACCTGCAGCAACACTATCCAGGTCGGCAAACGTTACTCCGCCAATCGTCATGGTATCCAGAGCGCTAAACTCATACTCACCATCGATATCCTGGCCAATATAACTTCCCGCCCCTTCTACGAGTTCGAGGTTATCAAAATAGACGGTCAAGCCATTTACTTCAGCCTCTACACTGCCTTCGACAAGTGAGTTGCCGGAGCTCGTGGAGGTCCAGGTAGCGCCATCCGCACTAACGGTGTCGCTACCACCTGCGCCATCTACCGTTTCCAGCCCACTGAAGTCGATGCCCGCAACACTGATATCGCCATCGGAGCTAAGGGTAAAGTCATCGTCACTGTCAGTGGCCACCAGGGTGTCATTACTACCCGACGTATTTACTTCTTCAAGGCCGGTAAAACTGATGCCCGCAGTTTCCAGTGCCTGATCCCCCTGCAACTGGAACTCAGCAGAATCGTAGGTGTTTGTCAGGACGGAAGTGACCGCACTGGAAATGTTATAGAAGGACAGTGAGCCAGCAGCTACCTGGTTATCAGTACCCGTTAATGACAGGCCATCACTGTAGGCGCTGGCATCCAGGCTATCATCACCGCCATTGCCATCCACCGCAGACATGCCGGATACGGTCATGCTGTAAACTTCTACATCCGCATCAGACTGGAGCACAAATGCATCATCATTGGTTGTAGCAACCAAATCTGCATTTACGGCGGTGAGATTATCGATGTTGGTAAAAGTGATGCTGCTGTTAACGGCTTCGTTATCAGTTCCCGTGAGGCTCCAATCTGCACCGTCTGCACCAGTAGCAGTATCATCACCCGTTCGAGCGTTAATGGTACTCAATCCGGTAAAGGCGATACCGTAGCTGGTCGCGGCATTATCACCATCTATAGTGAAGCTATCCGCGCCAGTAGTGCCTATCAGCGCTGAAGTCACGGCACTGACGATGCCATCAAAAGTCAGGCCAGCCACCGTTACCTGATTATCGGTGCCGGTAAGCCTCAAGCTATCGCTATAGGCGCTGGCGTCCAGGCTGTCATCACCACCCTGACCATCGACAGCAGACATACCGGAAACGGTCATGCTGTAGACTTCGATATCACCAGTCGACTGCAGCGTAAAGGCATCTGCACTGCTGCTTCCCAACAGATCGGCATCGGTTACAGCAAGGCTATCGACACCGGCGAAGCTAATGCCACTGCTGCTGGCTTCATTATCATCCCCTTCCAGAGTCCAATCAGCACCGCTAGCGCCAATAACACTATCGCTGCCAGAGCCCGCCTCAACGGTATCCACCTCGGTAAAGTTAATTCCGGCGACCTCTAAGGCATTATCACCGGTGATGGTGAAGCTATCCGCATCACTGGTACCGGTCAGCACTAAGGTCTCTGCATCTGAAATGCCGGAAAACACTAAGGTGCCGGCGCTGACTTTTTTATCCGTGTCGGTGAGGGTCAGGCCATCGGTAAAGTTCGTGGCATCCAGGATGTCATCACCATTGCCAACCACCTCGGACATGCCGGAGACCGTCATATCATTGACTTCGACATCGCCGCCAGAGGTTAGGAGAAACGTTTCTGTACTGTTGCTGTAACCCTCAAGGTTGGCATTGACGGTAACCAGGGTTTCCACGCCGGTAAAGGTGATACCGTGATTGGTCGCCTCATTAGTATCGCTTCCCAGGACCCAGTTTTGACCGCTGGCCCCGGTGACACTGTCTGTGCCATCCATGGCGTTAACGCTGTCAATATCGCTGAAGGCTATCTGATTGGCCTTCAGGGCTTCATTGCCTGTTACCTCGAAGGTATCGTTCCCCGCCGAACCTTCCAGGTCACCGCCACTGACACTCTCAATATCGCTGAAGGTGATTGAGCTTGTAGTCGCCTCATAGTCATCACCAGTCAGGGTTACGGTGCTGATCGCAGTAACACTGTCACTGCCTGTTCCCGCATCCCCCGCATCGACCGTGTCCACACTGCTAAAGTTGATGCTATTGGCAGTTAGGCTGTTATCACCGGTTACGACGAAGCTATCTGCTGAATCAGAGCCTTCGAGGCTATCCGCAGTGACGCTTTCAATATCACTAAACGTAATTAAGTTCGTTTCGGCTTCATAGGCTGTGCCGGTCAGGGTTACGGTGCTGATCGCGGTAACACTGTCACTGCCGGTTCCCTCATCCCCGGCATCGACCGTGTCCACACTGCTAAAGTTGATGCTATTGGCAGTTAGGCTGTTATCACCGGTCACGACGAAGCTATCTGCTGAATCAGAGCCTTCGAGGCTATCCGCAGTGACGCTTTCAATATCACTAAACGTAATTAAGTTCGTTTCGGCTTCATTGGCTGTGCCGGTCAGGGATACGGTGCTGATCGCGGTAACACTGTCACTGCCTGTTCCCTCATCCCCCGCATCGACCGTGTCCACACTGCTAAAGTTGATGCTATTGGCAGTTAGGCTGTTATTACCGGTCACGACGAAGCTATCTGCTGAATCAGAGCCTTCGAGGCTATCCGCAGTGACGCTTTCAATATCACTAAACGTAATTAAGTTCGTTTCGGCTTCATAGGCTGTGCCGGTCAGGGTTACGGTGCTGATCGCGGTAACACTGTCACTGCCGGTTCCCTCATCCCCGGCATCGACCGTGTCCACACTGCTAAAGTTGATGCTATTGGCAGTTAGGCTGTTATCACCGGTTACGACGAAGCTATCTGCTGAATCAGAGCCTTCAAGGCTATCCGCAGTGACGCTTTCAATATCACTAAACGTAATTAAGTTCGTTTCGGCTTCATTGGCTGTGCCGGTCAGGGATACGGTGCTGATCGCGGTAACACTGTCACTGCCTGTTCCCTCATCCCCCGCATCGACCGTGTCCACACTGCTAAAGTTAATGCTATTGGCAGTTAGGCTGTTATCACCAGTTACGACAAAGCTATCTGCTGAATCAGAGCCTTCGAGGCTATCCGCCGTGACGCTTTCAATATCACTAAACGTAATTAAGTTCGTTTCGGCTTCATTGGCTGTGCCGGTCAGGGATACGGTGTTGATCGCGGTAACACTGTCACTGCCTGTTCCCTCATCCCCCGCATCGACCGTGTCCACACTGCTAAAGTTGATGCTATTGGCAGTTAGGCTGTTATTACCGGTCACGACGAAGCTATCTGCCGAATCAGAGCCTTCGAGGCTATCCGCCGTGACGCTTTCAATATAACTAAACGTAATTGAGTTCGTTTCGGCTTCATTGGCTGTGCCGGTCAGGGTTACGGTGCTGATCGCGGTAACGCTGTCACTGCCTGTTCCCTCATCCCCGGCATTAACCGTGTCCACACTGCTAAAGTTGATGCTATTGGCAGTTAGGCTGTTATCACCGGTCACGACAAAGCTATCTGCTGAATCAGAGCCTTCGAGGCTATCCGCCGTGACGCTTTCAATATCACTAAACGTAATTGAGTTCGTTTCGGCTTCATTGGCTGTGCCGGTCAGGGTTACGGTGCTGATCGCGGTAACGCTGTCACTGCCTGTTCCCTCATCCCCGGCATTAACCGTGTCCACACTGCTAAAGTTGATACTATTAGCAGTTAGGCTGTTATCACCGGTCACGACAAAGCTATCTGCTGAATCAGAGCCTTCGAGGCTATCCGCCGTGACGCTTTCAATATCACTAAACGTAATTAAGTTCGTTTCGGCTTCATAGGCTGTGCCGGTCAGGGTTACGGTGCTGATCGCGGTAACGCTGTCACTGCCTGTTCCCTCATCCCCCGCATCGACCGTGTCCACACTGCTAAAGTTGATGCTATTGGCAGTTAGGCTGTTATCACCGGTTACGACAAAGCTATCTGCTGAATCAGAGCCTTCGAGGCTATCCGCAGTGACGCTTTCAATATCACTAAACGTAATTAAGTTCGTTTCGGCTTCATTGGCTGTGCCGGTCAGGGATACGGTGCTGATCGCGGTAACACTGTCACTGCCTGTTCCCTCATCCCCGGCATCGACCGTCGTCACGCTGGTAAAGCTGATATTTGCAGCATCCAAGGCGTTATCACCGGTGATGGTGAAGCTATCCGCATCACTGGTACCGGTCAGGGCTAAGGTCTCTGCATCCGAAATGCCGGAAAATACCAGGGTGCCGGCGCTGACTTCATTAGTGCTACCGGTGAGGGTCAGGCCATCGGTAAAGTTCGTGGCATCCAGGCTGTCACTACCGTCGCCAACCACCTCTGACATGTCGTAAACCGTCATATCATTGACTTCGACATCGCCGTCGGAGGTCAGAACAAACGCATCCGCATTGCTGCTACCCTCAAGGTTGGCACTCACGGCAACCAGGCTTTCCACACCGCTGAAAGTAATACTGCTATTGGTTGCTTTGTTATCTTCAGTAGTCAGGGCCCAGTTTGCACCACTGGCACCAGTCACACTATCGTCACCGTCTGCGGCATCAATAGTAGTGCCAAATCCTGTCACAGTAATCTCATTGGCTGTGACTTCTGTAGCGCTCACTACGACAAAAGTATCGTTATTGCTAGAGCCGGCCAGGGTGCCGGCAGCTGTGATACTTTCAATATCGCTAAAGGTAATGGAGCTTGAGGTTGCTTCATTATCATTGCCGGTCAGGCTTACGGTGCTGGTCGCAGTAACACTGTCACTGCCTGTTCCCTCATCCCCAGCCTTAACTGTCGTCACGCTGGTAAAGCTGATATTTGCAGCATCCAGGGCGTTATCACCGGTGATGGTGAAGCTATCCGCATCACTGGTACCGGTCAGCACTAAGGTCTCTGCATCTGAAATGCCGGAAAACACTAAGGTGCCGGCGCTGACTTTTTTATCCGTGTCGGTGAGGGTCAGGCCATCGGTAAAGTTCGTGGCATCCAGGCTGTCACTACCATTGCCAACCACCGCTAACATACCGGAAACCGACATCTCATTGACTTCGACATCGCCGTCGGAGGTCAGAACAAACGCTTCTGCACTAGAGGTACTCACAAGGTTGGCATTGACGGCAACCAGGGTTTCTACGCTGGTAAAGGTGATACCGTAGTTGGTCGCCTCATAATCATCGCTTCCCAGGGTCCAGTTTTGACCGCTAGCCCCGGTGACACTGTCTGTGCCAGCCATGGCGTTAACGCTGTCAATATTGCTGAAGGCAATCTGATTGGCCTTCAGGGCTTCATTGCCTGTTACCTCGAAGGTATCGCTCAACCCCGAACCTTCCAGGTCACCGCCACTGACACTCTCAATATCGCTGAAGGTGATTGAGTTTGTAGTCGCCTCATAGTCATCACCAGTCAGGGTTACGGTGCTGATCGCGGTAACGCTGTCACTGCCTGTTCCCTCATCCCCGGCATCGACCGTGTCCACACTGCTAAAGTTGATGCTATTGGCAGTTAGGCTGTTATTACCGGTCACGACGAAGCTATCTGCTGAATCAGAGCCTTCGAGGCTATCCGCCGTGACGCTTTCAATATCACTAAACGTAATTGAGTTCGTTTCGGCTTCATAGGCTGTGCCGGTCAGGGTTACGGTGCTGATCGCGGTAACGCTGTCACTGCCTGTTCCCTCATCCCCGGCATCGACCGTGTCCACACTGCTAAAGTTGATGCTATTGGCAGTTAGGCTGTTATCACCGGTTACGACGAAGCTATCTGCTGAATCAGAGCCTTCAAGGCTATCCGCAGTGACGCTTTCAATATCACTAAACGTAATTAAGTTCGTTTCGGCTTCATTGGCTGTGCCGGTCAGGGATACGGTGCTGATCGCGGTAACGCTGTCACTGCCTGTTCCCTCATCCCCCGCATCGACCGTGTCCACACTGCTAAAGTTAATGCTATTGGCAGTTAGGCTGTTATCACCAGTTACGACAAAGCTATCTGCTGAATCAGAGCCTTCGAGGCTATCCGCCGTGACGCTTTCAATATCACTAAACGTAATTAAGTTCGTTTCGGCTTCATTGGCTGTGCCGGTCAGGGATACGGTGTTGATCGCGGTAACACTGTCACTGCCTGTTCCCTCATCCCCCGCATCGACCGTGTCCACACTGCTAAAGTTGATGCTATTGGCAGTTAGGCTGTTATTACCGGTTACGACAAAGCTATCTGCCGAATCAGAGCCTTCGAGGCTATCCGCCGTGACGCTTTCAATATAACTAAACGTAATTGAGTTCGTTTCGGCTTCATTGGCTGTGCCTGTCAGGGTTACGGTGCTGATCGCGGTAACGCTGTCACTGCCTGTTCCCTCATCCCCGGCATTAACCGTGTCCACACTGCTAAAGTTGATGCTATTGGCAGTTAGGCTGTTATCACCGGTCACGACAAAGCTATCTGCTGAATCAGAGCCTTCGAGGCTATCCGCCGTGACGCTTTCAATATCACTAAACGTAATTGAGTTCGTTTCGGCTTCATTGGCTGTGCCGGTCAGGGTTACGGTGCTGATCGCGGTAACGCTGTCACTGCCTGTTCCCTCATCCCCGGCATTAACCGTGTCCACACTGCTAAAGTTGATACTATTAGCAGTTAGGCTGTTATCACCGGTCACGACAAAGCTATCTGCTGAATCAGAGCCTTCGAGGCTATCCGCCGTGACGCTTTCAATATCACTAAACGTAATTAAGTTCGTTTCGGCTTCATAGGCTGTGCCGGTCAGGGTTACGGTGCTGATCGCGGTAACGCTGTCACTGCCTGTTCCCTCATCCCCCGCATCGACCGTGTCCACACTGCTAAAGTTGATGCTATTGGCAGTTAGGCTGTTATCACCGGTTACGACAAAGCTATCTGCTGAATCAGAGCCTTCGAGGCTATCCGCAGTGACGCTTTCAATATCACTAAACGTAATTAAGTTCGTTTCGGCTTCATTGGCTGTGCCGGTCAGGGATACGGTGCTGATCGCGGTAACACTGTCACTGCCTGTTCCCTCATCCCCGGCATCGACCGTCGTCACGCTGGTAAAGCTGATATTTGCAGCATCCAAGGCGTTATCACCGGTGATGGTGAAGCTATCCGCATCACTGGTACCGGTCAGGGCTAAGGTCTCTGCATCCGAAATGCCGGAAAATACCAGGGTGCCGGCGCTGACTTCATTAGTGCTACCGGTGAGGGTCAGGCCATCGGTAAAGTTCGTGGCATCCAGGCTGTCACTACCGTCGCCAACCACCTCTGACATGTCGTAAACCGTCATATCATTGACTTCGACATCGCCGTCGGAGGTCAGAACAAACGCATCCGCATTGCTGCTACCCTCAAGGTTGGCACTCACGGCAACCAGGCTTTCCACACCGCTGAAAGTAATACTGCTATTGGTTGCTTTGTTATCTTCAGTAGTCAGGGCCCAGTTTGCACCACTGGCACCAGTCACACTATCGTCACCGTCTGCGGCATCAATAGTAGTGCCAAATCCTGTCACAGTAATCTCATTGGCTGTGACTTCTGTAGCGCTCACTACGACAAAAGTATCGTTATTGCTAGAGCCGGCCAGGGTGCCGGCAGCCGTAATACTTTCAATATCGCTAAAGGTAATGGAGCTTGAGGTTGCTTCATTATCATTGCCGGTCAGGCTTACGGTGCTGGTCGCAGTAACACTGTCACTGCCTGTTCCCTCATCCCCAGCCTTAACTGTCGTCACGCTGGTAAAGCTGATATTTGCAGCATCCAGGGCGTTATCACCGGTGATGGTGAAGCTATCCGCATCACTGGTACCGGTCAGCACTAAGGTCTCTGCATCTGAAATGCCGGAAAACACTAAGGTGCCGGCGCTGACTTTTTTATCCGTGTCGGTGAGGGTCAGGCCATCGGTAAAGTTCGTGGCATCCAGGCTGTCATCACCGTCGCCAACCACCTCCGACATGTCGTAAACCGTCATATCATTGACTTCGACATCGCCGTCGGAGGTCAGAACAAACGCATCCGCATTGCTGCTACCCTCAAGGTTGGCACTCACGGCAACCAGGCTTTCCACACCGCTGAAAGTAATACTGCTATTGGTTGCTTTGTTATCTTCAGTAGTCAGGGCCCAGTTTGCACCACTGGCACCAGTCACACTATCGTCACCGTCTGCGGCATCAATAGTAGTGCCAAATCCTGTCACAGTAATCTCATTGGCTGTGACTTCTGTAGCGCTCACTACGACAAAAGTATCGTTATTGCTAGAGCCGGCCAGGGTGCCGGCAGCCGTAATACTTTCAATATCGCTAAAGGTAATGGAGCTTGAGGTTGCTTCATTATCATTGCCGGTCAGGCTTACGGTGCTGATCGCGGTAACGC
Organism: Microbulbifer maximicatervae (SeqCode); assembly: GCF_052467325.1. Taxonomy (NCBI): domain Bacteria; kingdom Pseudomonadati; phylum Pseudomonadota; class Gammaproteobacteria; order Cellvibrionales; family Microbulbiferaceae; genus Microbulbifer; species Microbulbifer maximicatervae (SeqCode). The sequence continues at coordinate 4,150,411 of NZ_CP174310.1, read as the reverse complement.
TGTCACTGCCGGTTCCCTCATCCCCGGCATCGACCGTGTCCACACTGCTAAAGTTGATGCTATTGGCAGTTAGGCTGTTATCACCGGTTACGACGAAGCTATCTGCTGAATCAGAGCCTTCAAGGCTATCCGCAGTGACGCTTTCAATATCACTAAACGTAATTAAGTTCGTTTCGGCTTCATTGGCTGTGCCGGTCAGGGATACGGTGCTGATCGCGGTAACGCTGTCACTGCCTGTTCCCTCATCCCCCGCATCGACCGTGTCCACACTGCTAAAGTTGATGCTATTGGCAGTTAGGCTGTTATTACCGGTCACGACGAAGCTATCTGCTGAATCAGAGCCTTCGAGGCTATCCGCAGTGACGCTTTCAATATCACTAAACGTAATTAAGTTCGTTTCGGCTTCATAGGCTGTGCCGGTCAGGGTTACGGTGCTGATCGCGGTAACACTGTCACTGCCGGTTCCCTCATCCCCGGCATCGACCGTGTCCACACTGCTAAAGTTGATGCTATTGGCAGTTAGGCTGTTATCACCGGTTACGACGAAGCTATCTGCTGAATCAGAGCCTTCAAGGCTATCCGCAGTGACGCTTTCAATATCACTAAACGTAATTAAGTTCGTTTCGGCTTCATTGGCTGTGCCGGTCAGGGATACGGTGCTGATCGCGGTAACACTGTCACTGCCTGTTCCCTCATCCCCCGCATCGACCGTGTCCACACTGCTAAAGTTGATGCTATTGGCAGTTAGGCTGTTATCACCGGTCACGACGAAGCTATCTGCTGAATCAGAGCCTTCGAGGCTATCCGCCGTGACGCTTTCAATATAACTAAACGTAATTGAGTTCGTTTCGGCTTCATTATCATTGCCGGTCAGGGTGACGGTGCTGATCGCGGTAACGCTGTCACTGCCTGTTCCCTCATCCCCGGCATTAACCGTGTCCACACTGCTAAAGTTGATGCTATTGGCAGTTAGGCTGTTATCACCGGTCACGACAAAGCTATCTGCTGAATCAGAGCCTTCGAGGCTATCCGCCGTGACGCTTTCAATATAACTAAACGTAATTGAGTTCGTTTCGGCTTCATTATCATTGCCGGTCAGGGTGACGGTGCTGATCGCGGTAACGCTGTCACTGCCTGTTCCCTCATTCCCGGCATTAACCGTGTCCACACTGCTAAAGTTGATGCTATTGGCAGTTAGGCTGTTATCACCGGTCACGACAAAGCTATCTGCTGAATCAGAGCCTTCAAGGCTATCCGCCGTGACGCTTTCAATATAACTAAACGTAATTGAGTTCGTTTCGGCTTCATTGGCTGTGCCGGTCAGGGCTACGGTGCTGATCGCGGTAACGCTGTCACTGCCTGTTCCCTCATCCCCGGCATTAACCGTGTCCACACTGCTAAAGTTGATACTATTAGCAGTTAAGCTGTTATCACCGGTCACGACAAAGCTATCTGCTGAATCAGAGCCTTCGAGGCTATCCGCCGTGACGCTTTCAATATAACTAAACGTAATTGAGTTCGTTTCGGCTTCATTATCATTGCCGGTCAGGGTGACGGTGCTGATCGCGGTAACGCTGTCACTGCCTGTTCCCGCATCCCCGGCATTAACCGTGTCCACACTGCTAAAGTTGATGCTATTAGCAGTTAGGCTGTTATCACCGGTCACGACGAAGCTATCTGCTGAATCAGAGCCTTCAAGGCTATCCGCAGTGACGCTTTCAATATAACTAAACGTAATTGAGTTCGTTTCGGCTTCATTGGCTGTGCCGGTCAGGGTTACGGTGCTGATCGCGGTAACGCTGTCACTGCCTGTTCCCTCATCCCCGGCATTAACCGTGTCCACACTGCTAAAGTTGATGCTATTAGCAGTTAGGCTGTTATCACCGGTCACGACGAAGCTATCTGCTGAATCAGAGCCTTCGAGGCTATCCGCCGTGACGCTTTCAATATAACTAAACGTAATTGAGTTCGTTTCGGCTTCATTGGCTGTGCCGGTCAGGGCTACGGTGCTGATCGCGGTAACGCTGTCACTGCCTGTTCCCTCATCCCCGGCATTAACCGTGTCCACACTGCTAAAGTTGATACTATTAGCAGTTAAGCTGTTATCACCGGTCACGACAAAGCTATCTGCTGAATCAGAGCCTTCGAGGCTATCCGCCGTGACGCTTTCAATATAACTAAACGTAATTGAGTTCGTTTCGGCTTCATTATCATTGCCGGTCAGGGTGACGGTGCTGATCGCGGTAACGCTGTCACTGCCTGTTCCCGCATCCCCGGCATTAACCGTGTCCACACTGCTAAAGTTGATACTATTAGCAGTTAGGCTGTTATCACCGGTCACGACAAAGCTATCTGCTGAATCAGAGCCTTCGAGGCTATCCGCCGTGACGCTTTCAATATAACTAAACGTAATTGAGTTCGTTTCGGCTTCATTGGCTGTGCCGGTCAGGGTGACGGTGCTGATCGCGGTAACGCTGTCACTGCCTGTTCCCGCATCCCCCGCATCGACCGTGTCCACACTGCTAAAGTTGATGCTATTGGCAGTTAAGCTGTTATCACCGGTTACGACAAAGCTATCTGCTGAATCAGAGCCTTCGAGGCTATCCGCCGTGACGCTTTCAATATAACTAAACGTAATTGAGTTCGTTTCGGCTTCATTGGCTGTGCCGGTCAGGGTGACGGTGCTGATCGCGGTAACGCTGTCACCGTCTGCTCCCCCATCCCCTGCATCAACCTTGGTCACATCACTAAACCTGATGCCTTTGGCCCTTAGACTGTTATCACCCGTCACCTCGAAGCTATCTGCTGAATCAGAGCCTTCGAGGCTATCAACACTCATAGTGTCAATATTACTAAACGTAATTAAGTTTGTTTCGGCTTCATAGTCATTGTCGGTCAGGGTCGCAGTGCTGATTGCTGTGATATTGTTATCACCACCACCCAAATCAACTTCTTCAATACCAGAAAAGGAAATGGTATCGAGGGAAAATGCGTTGTCACCAGTAATGGTTATATCATCGTTATCATCTGACAATGTGAATTTATCTGAATCACTGCTGCCTGTAATAGTACCGACATTACTTACAGTAAGGTCGCCCAACGTATTTTCTGTTGCATCAGATCCGGTATCACTATATGAGTCATAACCTACGGTTAAATCAAAATTATAAACATCGATAGTGCCTGAGTTAGTAAAAGCTCCGCCGGCCTGAATAATCAGGTCACTACTACCAGTGGCCTTAATAGTGGCTTTTGAATCGACTGTCACATCACTGTAAGAAGTTAGCGTGAGTGTTGTATCCTCGCTCCAGCTAATACTTTCATTAACTAGGATGCCGTAGCCCCCATCATTTCTTGACTCTCCTGTATCAGTGACATTAATTACATAATTATTATTCTCTAGTCCTTCTTCAATTGATCCTGCGGTAATACAGTTCGACGCATCGCCACAGTCACCGTCACCCACGATATCCATCCAACCCGGGTCCAACAACCAGGTGCCGGTCTCCCCATCCCCATAAGCAAGGGTGGAAACAAACATGTTGTCTTCATCCAGATTCAGGTAAATCTTGCCGGAAGTTTCTACCAGGCCGCCATCACCGCCGTCTTCCCCTGACTCGGCGAGAATCGTACCGCCAAAATCAGTAGTGTCATCGGCCCAGACAATAACGGTGCCACCATCGGCATCGCCAACACCGCTGGCATCGATATTGGCTTCTGCCGTGACCATGGTGGTTTCGGCATTGCGAACATCTTCATTATTCCCCTGGTAGTCGCCGCCAATAAGGACTTCACCACCGGAGGAAGTACCACGGGCATCAATATTCCCGCTGACAACAACTTCATCACCCAAAACAGCAACGTAACCGCCACTGCCAGAGTCAGCGACTACCGAAATATCTCCGCTGTGCTCAGCAAAATCGCCCTCCAGGACAACCTCACCACCGGCGCTGCCGGATGCATCCAGAGTTCCACTATTGACGACTCCGGAACCCGATCCAAACAGGCGGATCTTGCCTCCGCTGGTATCAATACCACGAGCGGTTATTGTGCCTTCATTGTTTACTGCGGCAGTAAACAGGTCGCCGGAAACACTGGCTTCCATCACAACTTGGGCGCCGTCAATGGAGCCTTCGTTTAATACGGCACTATCGAGGCCGAGGTCATTTTCCATAACCTCTTTAGTTACTTTGAGGCCGATCAAGCCATCCGCATCAAAAGTTAATAAAGCTTCATCAGCTGCTGCCAGGGTAACAAGTTCTGCACTGATTAAACCGCTAGAGGCATTTGTTACCTGCTTACCAACCAGGACTGCGCTGGACGCATTAATTACACCCCGGTTAATAACAACCCCTGAGGAACCCGACTCGCCTTTAAAGGCAAAATCGCCGTTCATAAAGTCTTCAGGGCTCATATCGAGCCCGGACGCGGTTATCGCACCGACATTAACTGTGGCTGTTTCAGTAAAGAGAACCCCCCGCGGGTTCACCAGGATAACGTGGCCATTGGCTTCTATCGCACCCTGGATCGTGGTGACATCCTGATCCAGGATTCGGTTCAGTACGATAGAGGAGGAGTCCGGCTGCAGGAATTGAACCAGTTCCTCTTCACTTAAATTAAAAGAATCCCAGTCGATTGATAACAGGTCTGTTACCTGGTCGACCGTTGTTGTGGCCCCATCGACATCGATGGTGCCGCTACCGCCGGTTACCACACCGCCTTCAGGTCCAGCATGAACCATCGGACTGATCAGCCCTGCAAACAGGCCTGCATAGGCAAAACTTGATACCTTAATGGCACTTGCTAATTTTCTTAACTCAAGCTTTTTGTCTTTGGCTTTCATACCAGCACCTTGCGAAGAGGAACCTTGCTACTTTTAAGTTTCGAGGAAACAGTATTTGTTCAGTTATAAAAAACGGAGAAATCAGCGTAGACGGTGGGTTCGTCTTCACCAATTGCAATATTCGTTATCGAGGAACTCGACATAATTGGCCAAGCGACAGAGACCTTACTTGAGAAGCTGTCACTCCAATTCATCTTAAACAGCATTCCGCCTCCGGAGAATCGAGCCCAGTCATCCTCCACAGTCTCCTCATAGTTATTCACATAGCCATAGCCCACATCGGCAATCAGTGCTACTTGGAAAATGTCATTTAAACGCTGATTAAACAGGATCGGGTTCATGAACTCAGGGAAGTTGAGGTACCACTCTGCGGTAACCACTGCCCCAATATCTGCAGAGAAATCTCTTGCTGAGAACGCGCGCACGCCATTGGCGCCACCGAGGGATAATTGCTCAAACCCTGGCAGATTACTCTCACTGTATTGAGCTCTTCCTTTCACGATTAACCTTGAACGATCATCAGTAAAAGGCATGGGTAAAAAGAGCAGTGAGCTGGTGTTAATTGCCAGTTTATTAAAGTCGTCCCCTCTTCCCTCTTCAACCGTATTTTGATGCTCACCATATTGTGCTGTAGCACTCAAAACATTGAGCATTGGAATGAAGCCACTGGAAAGGCTATCCATATAAAAACCGACTTCACTGCCATAGACGTGGTCATTAGTGAATTCAATAATGCCATCAAGGTCTGATTTCTTTTCTGTCAGACCGAAAGAGCCAGTGAGATTGAAATCCCTGGAGCGTCGGAATTTATGGTCTAAAGACAATGCATAACTTTTATTAACACCGGAAATTTCCAGTAAGTTAATTACGTTATCTTCATCGGTCTCATCGTAAAGACTAAATTCATTATGATCGGCAGATATTTCCAGGCGGGTGCGAGGGCCAAATAACGGGAAGCTATATCTGAACTGGCCGAGGTCAGAACCAAAATCGTCATCTGACTCAGGGTTTGATTTCAAATATCCCAGGGTCAATGCATCACCAAACCCAAGGGGGTTCAACCAGTCGACAGTTGCGTAAAGTCGCTCACTACCGGTATACAGTGAACCGTGGTTATCAGCCCTGAAAGTTGCACGCCAGGAGTCTGATTCGCGCACTTTTAAATTGAGCTTGGTTTCACCAGGGTTATCCCCCGCACTGAAATACCCAGTAACATTTAATCCGGGCAAGTCGTTAAGTAAATATAACCCTTCCTCGATATTCTCATGATTTACCAGGTGGCCGCGCTGCTCTTCGAAGGGCTCCGCCAGTTTTTCGTCTGAGTAATTTTCGTTATCTTCTGCAACAACCTGTCCGAGGAGTCCCTCTTGTACAGTAAGAGTGACCACCCCATTTTCTACATCTTGAGCGGGAATTTGCACTTGGGCCAAAAACAGCCCCTGGCGACGATAGAAGCTTGTCAGTTCTGCGGCGATCTCTTCGAGATCTCCATAACTTAAGCCTCTTTCTCTATTTTGTTTTTCAATTACACCGACCAGTTTCTTGAGCTCCGCTGGCCCCAAGCCACCTGGATTAAACTGGGCGTTCATGTTGCCGAGCAATATTGCCAGCTCTTCAAGGTTATCTACGGTGTAACCGCTAGCGAGGATTTGATCCTCTTTCATGAATTTTGCCCGAAGGTCCTCTGCCATTTCCTCTACAACTTCTCGGGAAATACCAAACTCTGGAAACTCTTCTAAGCGGTGAAACTTGAATTCTTTTACAGTGATCCGCGGTCCCTGGTTCCTCTCGGAGACTTCAGGGATTTCAGTGTTTAAGTTGGGGTCTTCTGCTTCATAAGTACGCTGCAGGAAATCTTTAGTTACATCCACCTCAGTAATTGTGGAGGTATCCTGATTAAAGGCTTCCCGGACCCGGCTGCGAAAACTGGATCCATCATCCTGGGCAAAAACCGGTACTTGCGATACAAGAAAGCCAGCACCAATAAATAATGCCAACTTACTTTTTTCTAGCCCAAGCATATTTCCCCCAGTTCTAATCTCTAAATTTTTAATCTAACCAACTTGACTATCGTATCGACATTCGCTGGTAATTGTTTAACCTAGTTAACATCTCTAACGATACGGAAACCGGTGAATTCGTCGGGCTGGCCATTATGGAGTTTCTTGGTTGTTGCCAGGCAGCGGCTCATCGGGTCAATACGACTTCCCCCGAGAGCAAGTAATTCACCTTCTGTACCCAGCCCCCACTCCTGGACATTACCTACCGCATTCAGCAGCCCAAATCCGTTGGAGGACCCGGCCCGGGTGGGAACCATTTCAGCGCCTTTTTCGATGCCGCCATACTTCAAGTGGCAGTTTCGATCCGCCACCTCGTCCTCTCCCCTGGCACTGGCGGCTGCAAACCACTCCTGTTCCGAGGGCAAGCGGTAACGATAGCCTGTCTCATCACTAAGCCAGCTTAAATAAGCCTCCGCTGTTGCCAGGGACAGGTTATTGGCCGGCAGCCCTGATGCAGCCGGGGTCTGCTCCCCGCATTGACCAGCTATACGGCAGAATTGAGCCAACTCGGTGCTGCTGACCTCGTACTTACCCACTGCCAGCGACCTGCCACTCAACCCTTTGATCACGACCATTGTCGGCCCTCTGCTACCATCCGCTAAGCGATCGCGGCAGGTATAGCGGTCGCCTCTGCGACCACTTCCGGGGACTAAATGGCCGCAGAAGTCCAACTTGAAATCTTTCAATGGTTGGTATGCAGGCAGGAGAGCCCTGAACTGATCAACCAGGACCTCTGTTTGAATTGGGTCTTTCATACCCAGGTTGGTTGCGCAATTCACAAGCTCTTCACCCACTACAGGGCGTATCTGCAAGGCTTTTGCACTATCCAGTTTTGCCAGGCGGGCCAACTGGGAGCCTACTGAGGAGGCGCTCATTGTAAAACCACAGGTAAGCGCAACTTCCATATCATCAAGAACAGCGTCGATCTGCTTTTGCTTGAGGGCAGCCAGACGGCGGCGTTCCGCGCGCTCTTCAGCCAAACGGATGCGCTCAGCCTCACGCTCTTCTGCGATCCGCTCCGCCTCTAGGCGCGCACGCAAGCTCTCTCTATCATTCGCCAGCTGAGTCTTGATAGCTTCGGCTTCTTTTGACTCGCCATACCAGTTGGCTACACCCGCTAGCATGACATCGGCCTGATCGAGGTTACCCAGATTTAACTGACCCGTTGCAGCGGCGAGGAAAAGTTCTGAGACCTGGCGACGGGAAGAATCCAAAAATTCTTTATCCACAGGGTTCAGCTCGGAGTATTCCTCTAACTCCAGCTGAAGATCCCGCTCCCAGGCTGGGGTCAAAATACTCAAGCCAATCAGCCGGGTGATAGCCTCTTTCTTGTCGCTAATGCGCCGGGCCAATAACTCCTGCTCATGCTTAAGCTCAAGCTCAACCCTGACTCGCTCTTGCTCTGCAGCATTTTGCTGCTGCAGGTGGCCGTAACCTACAACTGCGCCCCCCAGAACCATCACAAACGCACTGCCGAGCACCCACTTCCAGGCATGGCTAACAAAAAATGCCTGGACGAATTTATCAACTGTACTTGTACGATTTTCCCGCTTCAGCTCAAGTGCTGACTCAAGCGCCCGCCACTGCCGGCGGTTGAGCCCTTTGATCCGCTTGGGCCGTAAGCCTTGCTCCAAGGCTTTGTCTGCTGGCGTTTTGTTGTAAGGGTGGCGACCGCAGAACAGCTCGTAGGCAACACACCCCAGTGCATATACATCATCACTCGGTGCCGGCTCTGCCCCCTTGAGCATCTCAAGGCTCGCATAGGCCGGGGTGAGAGCTCCGAGAGTACCTGCATCAAATACTGTGGTTTCACCAGCCTTATTAGCGATGCCACCCTCAGAAACTGCTCGGGCAATACCGAAATCAAATACCTTTGCACCCTTTTTATTGGTGACAAAGATATTGCCCGGTTTAAAGTCTGAGTGAACAATCTTGTGGGAGTGGGCGTATATCAGGGCCTGGGAGATATCCCAAAATACCGAGCGGGCACGCTCTGGCTCCAGCCCCACATCCGCATGATCGCGTAACAACTTGTCCAACGGAGCACCCTCAAGGAACTCCATTGTCATAAATACGCGATCCCCATCACGGTCAAAGTCGTAAACCGTTACGATATTAGGGTGCGCGAGGGTCTGAGACTTCCGTGCTTCCCTCTGGAGGGAGATAAATGCATCAGGGTGCTTTTGGAAGTCATCATTAAGCAGCTTGATAGCGACATAGGGCTCGCTGTCATTGGCTTCTAACTTCCGGCGGTCCAGAGCTTTGTAAACCGCTCCCATTCCCCCTACACCCAGAAGCTTATCCAGCTCAAACCGGCCTTTGATCACCGTTTTGGTCACGGCATTTGAGCCGGCCGCCTCCAGAGGCTCAGACAATATAGCTGAATCGGCAGAGCCCCCACCCAAAACCTCATCAACCCCAGCTGCATCCCCTGTTCGTCTTGGGGTGGACACAAAAACTGTCGCATCAGAGCTAAAACCGGCGGCAGCCGAGGGGATTACAGGTTGCGCACCTTTAACAGGTTGAGCACCTTTAATGGGGGGGTGATCATTGGCTCCGGTCTTATCCTGCTGGACAATGACGGTGATATCACCATCTTCTGTCAGCCCACTGGTAGATTCGCTCGAGCCCGGCGGAGTGCCACTCGGCCGAACAATACGTGTCTTATCGTTCAATTCCGCCTCCATGGAAAACCATTACGACACATCCAAATTCGCAAAAGCTTTGTTATTGGTCGATTGGGTAAGGCAATAAAGTAGGGTGCGAAGTATATCGAACAGCCTATGGGGCAACAATGAATCAATATTCAAATAAATTTGCCTTAACGCGCCATCAAACTATTATTCGAATCCAGCCCCCGAAATCATTGAGCATTACCTCTTTAAAGGGGTGGATTACATATTATTACATAGCGAGTTTATCAAAATAGTACGGTTAAATGCTTTCAAATAGATGTTCGCCTGTCAATCAATATCCATGACCAAAATCATCAACTTAGCCTCAACAATGAGTTGTTAATTTTTATAAGTAAAAAAATAGTGTCAGAGTCAATTAGAGCAAACAGGCAGAATCCGTAACAGCTGAAAACCGCTTCGCGAAATTAGTGCCAGAGTCGATTAAATAACTAGAAAATTAGTTTTTTTTTCGCGTTCTCTTTGTTTAAATCACCTCAGTTGCTACCGCGACAACAACCTAAACAACTGCAAGTCGCGATGGTACGGAATTAACCACCAACATCACACGCCAACCAATGAGGGACACCCCATGGCTATTTACATGAACTACAACGACAAAGCTGTAAAAGGTAATGTTACTGCTTCTGGCTACGAAGACTGGATTGAAATTGACAATCTGCACTTCGGCGTTGGCCGTGGCATCACCATGGAAGCCGGCGCTATGGCAAACCGTGAAGCTTCTCGCCCAAGCCTGAGTGAATTAACTTTCAGCAAGCGCTTGGACGCAGCTTCCGGCGGCCTGCTCAAAGCTTCTGTAACTGGTGACGAAGGCGTTAAAGTAGAGATCCACGTAGTTCAAACCGGTGCGAACTCTGTTGAGAAGTATGCTGTTTACAAACTGGAGAACGTCCTGATTTCTTCTTACAGCACTTCAGCTTCTGCTGGCGGTCCTCCCTCTGAGTCTGTTGCTCTGAGCTACGCCAAAATCGAAACTGAGCTCAACCACGCTGACAAGAGCAACAAGAACCCAACCAGCATGCGTGTTGGATACTGCCTGGAAACTGCCAAGGCCCTGTAAGCCAGATCAAAGTGCGATCTGCTTACAAAATGGTCTGCGGAAACCCCGCAGACCATTGTCTGGCAGTTCTTTAGCTGAGCGCTTACCGAGCTTTCAGCTAAAGAACTGAATACACAAAACTATTACTACTCTCAAGGCACCGTAGGGATAGTAGGGGCTGCCCATGACTACATTAAATCAAGATAGAAGACTAATTAAGGTCGACAGCCCGCTCGGTACCGATGCGGTAATCGCTACCAACTTACAAGGTGAAGAGCATATATCCAAACTCTTCCGCTACGAAGTTCAGCTTCTCTCTGATGATCATGCCATAGACCAGAAAGATATCGTTGGTAAGGCCATCACCATCTCTGTACATCATTCAGAAACCCCTCGTTATATCAATGGTTACGTAACTCAGCTATCTCTTCGCGATGTTACCGCAGAAGGAATACGTAGCTATAGCGCCACAGTTCAACCGGGCCTGTGGTTTACCAGCCTCGGGGGCTCCAACAGAATCTTCGAAAAGAAATCAGCAAAACAAATTCTTGAAGAAGTATTGGGTGAATACAGTAAGGTTATCAAAGTAAGCACCAAGTTAAATGCTGAATATATAACCCGCGAATACTGTGTGCAGTTCGATGAAAGCGATTTTGAATTTATCAATCGCCTTATGGCTGAAGAGGGAATCTCTTACTACTTCAAACACTCAAACGGGCAACACGAGCTTGTTCTCTGTGATGATAGCCAGGACTTCTATGACTGCGACAGCGAGCAAATAGAATACGATGGTGGAGGTAGCCACCCAACAAAAAATACTATCAGTAGCTGGCAGCGAAACTTTAATTATCACGGTGGCGGTTTTGAGTTAAAAGATTACTGTGAATTTACCGCTACAAAAGACAATAAGCAGCAGGTTAAAACCACCAGCCAGCTAAATGATGTCAGCAATTATTTGCGCGGAATGTATGGGTTAAACCACTTCCAGGCAGATGGCGAAAATAAACATAAATTTACCGATAGCTACCACAAGGCGCTCGCGGAGCGCTCCATGGAAGCGCAGGAAGCTTTATTTGACGTAAGCCATGGCCGCAGCGATTGCCCTTCATTTACAGCTGGCGGCCGCTTTAATTTTGATCACACTGTATCTTCAGAGAAAGGTAAGTATCTAATTACCTCTGTACATATCTCTGCAAGCGATAGTAATAGCGACGCGACTCATTTCCACAATACATTTAGCTGTATTCCTGCAACAGTAACACCAAGGCCTGAGCCCTCTATCTTTGCGAAGAAAGTTCACTCTCCACAGGTCGCACGGGTTCTTGAAGTTAAGGCTACAACCTCAGATAACTCTCAGGACCCCTATACCCAAATCAAAGTGAAATTCCCATGGAACTCACAGCAAAACAGCTGCTGGGTACGGGTAATGCAATCTTTTGCTGGAAAAAACTGGGGGGCAAACTTTGTTCCCAGGGTAAATCAGGAAGTTATTGTAACTTACATAAATGGTGACCCAGATAGGCCGCTGATTACTGGGGCTGTATACAATGGTGACAACCCAGGACCCAATTACACAGCAACTCAAAGCGGCTGGAAAACCGAGTACGAAAGTAGCGCCTTTAATGAACTTCGCTTTGATGATAAAGGCGGGAGTGAAGAAATTTATATGGAGGCAGGTAAAGACCATAACTTTGTCGTCCATAATGACCAAACAGGCAAGATAGAAAACAAGCAGACCCTAGAGGTTAAGCAGGATCGCTCTATTACGGTTACCGATGGCAGTGAAGTTGTTACCATCGCAAAGGGTGATCAAAAACTTAATGTCAGCAAGGGTAATCAGGTTGTAACTATCGGGTCGGGAAATCATACGCTCAAAGTCAGTAAGGGCTCGCAAACTACCGATGCTATGGGAGCAATTAAGATTACTTCCAAAGCATCTATAGAATTGAAAGTTGGCAGCAGCAGTATCAAACTAACTCCAGCTGGCATCACCATCAAAGGAACAATGCTCTCCTGTAAGGGCGACGCTACTGCGGAAGTTAAAGGTGGTGGCATGCTGACGCTGAAAGGCGGCGTCACCATGATTAATTGATGGGGAGATAGCAATGACAGACCTCATTAAAGTAGAAGCATTAACAGCCGATGAGCTTCTCAAGAATTTTGAAGTTAGTGACGAGGCAGAAGAACACCTGGTGCCAGATACCGCACCAGAAGTCAGTATAAACCGCCTTGTAGATGCCGGTTTATTTCCAGATGCAATTAAGCTATTAGCTCACGGCCTCCCTAAGCGGGAAGCCGTATGGTGGGCCTGTCTCGCTGCTCGAGACATCCAGGGGCCACAAACTGATGAAGACAATGTTAATGCTTTGAATGCAGCGGAGACTTGGGCGAAAAAGCCTAGTGAGGAAGCTCGATTACGCTGCAAGCTGTTTGGTGAAAAAACTAAACATAAAACTCCTGCGAGCTGGGCCGCTACTGCAGCAAGCTGGTGTCATGGCAGTTTAGCTGCTGAGGGTGAGCCTGTGGTAGAGCCACCCGAGCATCTATATGCTCACGCGGTCGCCGGCAGTGTCACTCTTGCTGCCGTGTTATCTGACCCTGTTGATCCAAATAAGAGATTCATGCGCTATATGGAGCAAGGCCTTGACCTGGCCAGAGGCGGAAATGGTAGGGCTGAGGGATAAATCATGGGAAAACCAGCTTCTCGTGTTGGTGATATGCACGTATGCCCAATGGTCACTGGCACTGTTCCCCATGTAGGCGGCCCAGTACTTAGCCCAGGAGCCCCAACTGTTATTATCGGCGGAATGCCTTCAGCCACTGTGGGAAGCAGCTGTACCTGTGTCGGTCCACCAGATAGCGTCGCAATGGGAAGTACAACGGTAATGCTGCAGAAAAAACCTGCAGCGAGAATGGGCGACACTACCGGCCATGGTGGAAATATAGTTATTGGCTGCCCTACAGTGTTAATAGGCGGATAAACTGGGACTATCTTGGCTGATTACTAATTTCGGCGTAACGGCATAGATAAAATTGGAGACCAACTCTCCCCCCAAGCAAGATCACCTCATATCTATAGTGAAGAACATTGAAACGTGTCCGCTTTTTTAAGTGGACCGTTCCAACGCATCGCAACCGCTAAACAAAGATAGCGGCTAAAAAATTGACCTTAATCCGCAAGGTAATATTTCTCGCGATATAAAAATATCGCCTTCTTTATTAAGATGTTTCGCCACCTGCAATGGGTGAGCTATTTCCCCATCAAAAATAATTTATATCAAGAAGTCTTTGCCAAGTATATTAAAGCTTACTTAGACAGACCGAGAACAAGCAATTCAACAGTCAGGCACTCAGTCAAAGCAAGCGGAAGCTGTCTAGCCGCTAGAGATACTCTATCAACTAAAACCTCAACCTTAAAAGAGAGGCAAGCCAATCTTATTCCGTTAAAATTAGCACAAAAATACCAATTAAATATAAACAATATGTTTATAACAACCACAGCATAATAATTAAAATATTTCACACAAAGCAAATACAACATATTCCAAAAGCGGAATATTTGAATATTTTTGAAAACAACATTTACCCAAATTAACCTAAGGCAAACTTAGAGTTAACAATACAAGCAATCAAACAACAATTACCTTAATCAAAAAGGTTTGAGCATTTCAGCATGCATAAAAAATATATATTTAATTTATTTTCAATATTTTTTCTATTAATTCTTGTGTCACCTGGAGGAACTTACGCTATGGCTTCTTTTAATCCTTTTAAAGCTTGTACATTTTCAGAAATGAAAATCAAGCTAACCTTAAATGGTAAGCCTATATCAGGAGCCCAAATTACACGCTCAATCCAATGGCAAAAAGAATGGGTAGATACCTTCACATCAGATGAAGATGGGGTTGCTGTTCTCCCAGCTAAGTTTTCAAACTCCTTAACCCAGGTCTTACCTGTTGAATTTGTTGTCTCTCAGGCTATTGACGTCAACTATGAAGATAAAAATTATGAGATCTGGGTTTATGCAAAAAGAAACCCCGGGGAAAACTCCGAAATGGGGAAACCTTTTAACTTAACTTGCGAGCTAACTGACGAAACCAGACTGGAAGAAGTATTCGATTCCGCCCTATTGACTTCATGCCAATTTAATTGAATAAAAACAAAAGGAGTAGATATATTATGCTGAGTCCGAAATATACTGCAAAACTTGCTGCAGATACTTACCTGGTAAAAGAAAGCAGGACAAGGAAATTATTCTATGAATTGTATAAAAATGATTTTGACATAGATGAAAAAATAACAAACAAAATAGATGCCGAGGCCGGCGCTTTTATTTTCTTGAAAAGCACTGACGCAAGAGGCATAGCGACCCTAGGAAAAGGACAACATAAAGGACAGGCTTTCTTTAGTATTTTAGGTACTGATAGCCTGTACGATCTATTAACAGACCTAAATACTGGAGTTAGGCGATTCCATACTGGTGGCGCTGTACACCAGGGATTTTATTATACTTTCGAATCTCTATTACCTCAGCTCGAAAGATTTGTACAAAACCTGCCTAGTGATATTCACACCATTAATTGCCTTGGTCACAGCCTTGGCGGAGCGATAGCTACACTTGCTGCAGATTGGCTATCATCCAATACAGAAAAATCTATAAAACTGTATACGTTTGGTAGCCCAAGAGTTGGGCTTGACCACTTCGCAAGCGGCTGTAAACGCAAACTTAAATCCGAAAATATTTATCGCGTTTACCATCGCGCAGACCCCGTTCCTATGGTCCCCACATGGCCGTTTATTCATGTTCCAAATGGTGGTACCGGGGATTTTGAATTACCGACCCCCAGCCACAACCCTGGAACTAATCACAGCAGTAAAACTTATGTAAAGTCTGTTTCCCCCAACGGAACCAGTCTAGATTGGGACACAGTAAGACTTAGAAAACCCAAAGGCAATATAGAAAAAAGCGTTGAAGCATGGTTAAGATCAGATGGAGTCCTATCCTTAACCTTAAATACAGCATGGATAGCTGGTGAAGCACTACTGTGGGTTCTTAAAAAGATAGCTCACCTTGCAGGAATTTCTCTGGTAGTGGCAGGTGGTACTACCTTCACGCTTCTCGATAGACTTGCGATCTTCCTACACAAGGCTTATGAAATCAGCAAGGACATCTCTTTCTGGGTATTGCGGCTTATCCGCAGATTAGCTCAGCTTATTGGTATAGCTGTTGTGGAGGGTGCCGATATCACTGTCTCCTTTATACGCATGATATTTTTACGCATGCACCATATGGTATCGGAATTGGTAATGAGAGCAGGCAGAGGCAACCAGTAAATTTTCATTAAAACCAGTTGTATCTTTATGGTTATTAGTGGTAACTAGCCCAGCAGTAAAATCTAACAGCATTACTGCTGGGCTAATTCGCTCTACGTTATTCTACGGTGTAGCTGAAATCTCCCTCTTCTGTAGCAGAGACTTTAATTGCTTTAACTTCTTCACCCCTTGCCATTTTATCCAGGCATTCACTCGCTAATTCTGGCAACAAGGTTTTGTTCAGAATTACTTCAATATTTCGAGCACCTGTATCTGCTTCGTGACAACGAGCAACAATGTTAATTAGAACATCTTCATCGTAACTGAAGGAGGCTCCGTAATGCTCATGAACACGCTTCTCGATCTTGCGCATGTTAATTCTGCAAATTTCTACCAGGTTCTCATCATCGAGAGGGTAGTATGCGATTACATTCGCTCGCCCAAGGAATGCGGGCTTGAATTTCTGCAACAAGTGCGGACGGATATTATCCATTAACACATCAGGCTCAGGCTTTTCTTCAACTTGATTAAAGATAGCCCTGATTGCATCCTCTCCCGCGTTGGAAGTCATTATTATCACGGTATTCTTGAAGTCGATGTCCCTTCCCTCACCATCCTTAATAGTGCCCTTATCAAAGAGGTTATAGAAGACATCCTGTACGCCGGGGTGAGCTTTTTCCATCTCATCCAGCAGGATTACAGAATAAGGTTTGCGACGTGCGGCTTCCGTGAGTACACCACCTTCTCCATAACCGACATAACCGGGAGGAGAGCCCAGGAGCATAGATACTTTATGCTCTTCCTTAAATTCAGCCATATTAATGGTTGTGATATTTTGTTCACCACCAAATAACTCATCGGCCAGTGCAAGAGCAGTTTCTGTCTTACCTACACCACTCGTACCACAGAACATAAACACGCCTACTGGTTTACGTGGATCTGTCAGTCCCGCGCGAGAAGTACGAATCGCCTGAGCTACTGCTTCAATTGCATGAGGTTGGCCAATAACACGCTTGTTCAGGCGCCCTGCCAAAGTTTTAACGGCGACAATCTCATCACTAACCATCTTACCAACGGGAATCCCGGTCCAGTTAGCAACCACCGCAGCAATCGCCTGCTCATCAACAGCAGGTTGCATTAATGGGGTATCACCTTGAATGGCCTCAAGCTCAGCAGTTAATGATTTGAGCTGTTGCTGATAATCAGCTAGCAGGGCTTCGTCTGGGGTTTCTTCACCGCCATCCTGAGCCTTCATAAACTCAACATCAATTTGGTCGCGGAGCTGTTGAATCTGCCCAATTAATTCATTTTCTTTAAGCAGCTGCTGCTCAAGAACCTCTAAACGCTCTTCTTCAGAGGATTTAAATTCTTTAAGCTCAGCCAATTGCTCTTCATGCTCACCCATTGCTGCGTTTTCACGCTCTAGTTTTGCTAAGGTGGTATTAGTACGATCAATATTAATTCGAGCATCCTCAATCGCACCTGGAGTAGCAGACTGACTCAGAGCGACACGGGCACAAGCAGTATCCAGCAGACTGACGGACTTGTCTGGTAGCTGGCGCCCTGGGATATAACGATGGGATAGTTTGACTGAAGCTATAATTGCCTCATCTAAAATTCGTACTTTGTGGTGCTCCTCTAGTGAGGTTGCAATACCACGCATCATGTCAATCGCATTACTCTCATCGGGCTCCTCAACCTTTACTACCTGGAATCGACGAGTTAACGCGGGATCACGCTCAAAGTACTTTTTATATTCTGCCCAGGTTGTAGCGGCTAAAGTGCGAAGTTCACCGCGCGCCAAAGCTGGCTTCAGAAGGTTTGCCGCATCGCCTTGACCTTCCTTACCTCCCGCACCAATCATCGTATGCGCTTCATCAATAAACAAAATAATTGGTGTAGCAGATGCCCGCACTTCTGAAATTACAGATTTCAGGCGGTTTTCAAACTCTCCTTTTACACTTGCGCCAGCTTGCAGTAAGCCCAGATCTAGCGTGCGCACTGCAACACCACGAAGAGGTTCGGGCACATCACCACTAGCAATACGAAGTGCAAAACCTTCAACTACCGCAGTCTTACCAACACCCGCCTCACCAGTCAGGATGGGATTATTCTGGCGCCGGCGAGTAAGGATATCAATACATTGGCGAATTTCTTCATCACGCCCAAGTACAGGATCAATCTCACCTTTTTTTGCTCTCTCGGTCAAATTGATGGTGTATTTATCTAATGCCGGAGCTTTAGAAGCTGCCGCAGCGACTGCTGCTGCACCATCACCCATATCTGCAGCTGCACTAATATGGCTGGATTCACCACTTTGCCCAAACATTGCACGAGCAGTTTCACGAATAGATTCCGGGGCGATTTCTTTAAGTTCTGGGCAAGACTCTAAAATTTGGCGACGAGAAGTTTCTTCCAATAAAAGCGCTGCCAATAAATGCCCAGAACTAATTGCTTTATGACCATAGTCAATGGAAGCCAACATCCAGGCATTCTTTGCAGCTTCTACAATGGTAGGAGACAAAGAAGGGGGACGGCTGCTACCAGCACGGAACCCGGCAATTGCAGTAGCCAGTTGCTTGGCAAAATTCGCCGGATTACAGTCGTGCTTTTCGAGCAAGTGGTACAAGTCGGTATCAGACTGGTCCAGTAGTTTTAACAACCAATGCTCTAGTTCAACATTGTACTGGTTCTGCGATAAACATAGCCCCGCAGCCCCTTCAAGTGAATCCCGCATATGCGGTGTCATGGTATCAACCAATCTCTTCAAGTCGATATTGATCACGTTGATTATCCTTTCCTAAATAATAATGTTGTTAATTGTACTTATGCAGCAGGTAAAGCTTCATCAGGTGGAATATTGTCTGCACTCAAGGTAATCTGAACCAGCCTCTCTCCATCTTGCTCACTGGCCATATGAGTATTCCATCCCAATAATGGCTCATTCTCAGCTTTTCTATTTAACTGAATTGGTGCTACTTGGCTGGTTGAAAGTGTCACTGACAACTCGAAATCCATTTCAATGCCAGCACTAAAACGGATAAATTCCTTAAGTGACTCTAATTTCTTCGTACCAGGTGCAATAGTCATATATTGCTCATAAGGCATTGACTCGATAATTACCTGGAATTTATTTTGGGCCTGGAAACAGTGCGTACCCAAAATGGTGTTTACACCCAGGCAATTATTAACCCCATTGGGCGCCTGAACGCTCGGCAAACGACACAGAATATCATCGGGCAATTCATCCCACTGCCCTTGAAACTGCTCAATACTTACAGATAAATCAAAGAAGTGCTTAATCATGCTGGATAAAGCAGTTGCTGAGCAGCGTCCACTGGAGAGGTGCCCACCCATGCCCACAAGCGCTTCGTCTGGCATGGGCATACGATAGCGCATTTCACTGGTCCCAAGCCCAGCTAAAGAAGCAAGAGCTTGGGTAAACTTGTCTGGCTCTCGGGAATTCTGTAAACGCTGCCGCTCATAATTCACCGGTAACTGATACTTATGCCAAGCCTGGTAAAAAAGTGAAATACTGCGGTGATTAAACATATCAAGGAAATCACGCAGCGCGGTACTTTTTTCTCTGAGTTCCCTTTGCACAAGCTCTGTCAGGTAATAAGGCAATACCCCCTGACTACCGATTAACCCCGTGAACCCCACTTCCATTTGCCATTGGTGTGAATCGTCTTCATTAGGGTCTTCATGCTCAACAGCCTTTTTCTCTAGACGCAGGACATCTGAGCCTGTAAAAGACAAATTAGGTTGGGAGCTAAATTTTATCAATTCTTTAGCAGGTGGAGCCGCACTGGCTATTGGCTCCTTATTAAAATTAGCACCTGCTAAATGAACCGCCCGCTCGACTAACCTTACCGCTTGAAAAAAATCAAAGTTATAAGGCTCTCGACGCAAGCGCTCAATTACAGTAACGCTTTTTCGCCGGCTCGAGGTGGCCATCGCTTCAACTCCCCATCCCTATCACTCATAGTGGCAATCAGTTTTGTAAATGAATTAATCGAGCAATAAAGCCCAAGAAAACGCTCTATTATACTGGCAAATAGCAATGGGCTTGTTCCATTTAGCATCATAGAATCAAGCTCAATTTCAACTTCTGTACCACGACACAACACTACACTTTGGTCAATTTGAATTGGTGCAGTGACGGGCTTGGTATTAAGCTTTAACAATGATTCAATCAGGTTGCGAGTGCTCGCAGAATCACGAAAATCATAAAGCCTAAATATTTCTTTTAGAGCATTACACCCTTCTGGTCCGGATAAAGATAGGTGATTCAAGTTTAGATGAGAGATAAGCCTCCAATACCCCCTCTCCCGACGAGGAGGCCTCAACGTTGCTGTTGGGGAGACCACACAACTAATTCGACTTACCGGTAAATCGCCATCAACAACTTCCAAGTAAGGCTGGGCATTACCATTGGGTAGCTTTTTAGCCAGATTTCTATTACAACAGGTTAGTTTTATATCTAAAGTCTGATCACTAATTCTATGTGGATTGAAATCTAGATCGACTAAAGTAATATCGATCTCAGACGCCTGCTCGTTTCGATGCTCGCCTTCAATTACATCTCTACGACGGCTATACCAGAAAGCCGACTGATCTGCGTGGTGTTTACTATGCTGAATACCATAGAAGGGCCGGTAATTAGTTACTCCTCCATCACCATCAGTCGCTGCGACTTGATCAATTGAATATATTTCCAGGCCTTCGCTGCGACGAGCATCAGGAACCACATGGTAATTATATTGCGTGTGACTGAGTGGTATCGGGTCTGCACTTTGCTTAAATAGATTTACAGCCGGAGCACATCCCAAAGCAAACATACTTGGGCTAAGTTGCTTTTCTAATTCTTCATGAGTCTCAGACAAGTAAAAATATAAATTTAATGTGTCTTCAAAATTCTCATTTAGAGCCTCACCAACATCAAGCACATCCAAAAATAAGAACTTTTCTGGAAAAGCAAAATATTCTGTGAGTAACCTATACCCTACAAATGCGGTATCAGGATATGGCAACAAGCCTTCGTCCGGACTAAGGCCCACTTGCTGTATTTTATCTGATGAGATAAAGGTCGGCTTAGGATCACTCTCTCCACTAGCAACAACAAGCTGTACACATTTACTTAAAATTAAATCATATAAGCTATATATGTGAGACGGCTGTCCACGCAAGAAGAAGCGTAGATTCTTTAAGTCCAGGTCAGAAAATTTCAAACTTGGGCTAAACGTTTTTAGCGATAGTTTTAGAACTGCGTTAGCTCCCTGAACGTCATTACAACCTGGCGCTATGAAAGGCCTTGGCATAAGGCTGGCGCTTACAGCCTGAAAAGGACAAATCTCTGCTGGGTAACACGTTGTGAATCGACAGGTTTGCCCATGAAAACTATCACTCTCCAGTAGAGTTTCTTTTTCTACAGGAGTTATCGCATCCAAATCCTTCTCGGGTTCAAACTGAACAATTGCACAGGATGGAATTGGGCGAAGATAGTGGGGATAAAGAGTCTCCAGCATTGCATCTGTTAACTCTGGGAAATCATCGCTTAGCTTTTGCTGAACTCTGGCATTCATATAAGCAAAACCAGACAGCAAACGGCCCACTAGAGGGTCATCGACCGTATCTGCATTTAGCTGAAGCCTAGATGCAGCAGCAGGGTGCATTTTTGCAAATTCAGCAGATGTTTGCTGAATAAATGCAAGTTCACGCTCATAGAGATCTATTAATTTTTCACTCATCACATAATCTCTGAAACATCAACCAGCTGGGTAACCGGATTGAGTGCCGAGTCAAATACAATTACTTCTGATGCTGGATTAACGTGTAATACTGCTTCCACCCGAAAGCGAATGCTCGGATCTTCAACATCTACCTGATCTTGGGTAGTCACTTTGACCGAGCGTATTCTCGGTTCAAAATTTAGAATTGTTTTTTCAATATCCCGGCAAAATTGTTTTCGGCTAGTCGCTGAAGTCAGGTTTACTGTTGATAGGTCCGGCAATCCATAGTTAACATTAGACTTCTGTAAATTTTCATGAGTTGCCGGCGCGGAAATACATTTGTATCGTGTATTGAATAAGTATTCCAAATCACGGCGCACCCCTTCGCGGAGCTGTCTCAACACTTGGTGAGATTGATGCACATCCATTTTATTAGACGATTGCAACAGTCGATCAAGCACCGGAGCCAATAAACGCTTTTCTCTCACCATAATAATTAATTAGCTCCTGCGCCAATTGTTGCCAGAGCTGTTGTAAGCTTCAGTTCGGATACAAGATGATCAACGGTATAATGGCTCTTAAGGTGAATAACACTTTGATAGCTACCTGCCTTTCCTGGCTCATCCATTACTTGAACACGAGATTCCCGCAGTGGATATCTAGCCTGCATTTCCCAGGAAAGATCATCTCTACCTGTCGTATAGTCATTTAACCAGCTCTGTAACTTCCGCTCGCAGTCTGCTGCATTCAAATAGGAGCCGACCTTATCCCTGATCATTACCTTGATATACTGAGCAAAACGGGAGGCGCAAAGGATTTGCTGTAACATCGAGCTAATACGCGCATTAGCTGTTGCAGCCTTAGTGGAATATTGCTGTGGCCTTTGTAGTGACGGAACACTATTAAAAGCGCTGTACGGAGTATCATAACAGTGACTTAGGCAAACATAGCCCAGTTCACTTAATTCTCTCTCTGCAAAATCAGTAATCAAAATCGAGGTAGCCATCTGAATCATGCCAGGACTACTATCTACTCGATAAGGCATCATCGGTAATTGAGTCACGAGCCCTCCGCCCAGGTGGTCGCGAGCAACCCCCCTGACATGTGAAAACCACCCAACCTCACTAAATTCTCGAATTAATACAGCACCTAAAGCAAAGCAGGCATTACCCCATAGATAATTTTGGTTATGTGACGCTCTTACCTGTTCTTGAAATCTCAGACCTCGATAGCAAGAAAACTCTTGATTATAAGGTTCCCTCATCAGTATTTGGGGGAGAGTTATCGCAATAAAGCGACTATCTTCCAAATCTCTAAGTCCACTCCATCGAATATATTCTTTTTGACGAAAAACCTCAGAAAAATTAATGGGCTTTGCCAGGTCTGAATACTTGTCGACACCAAAAAGCTGTGGTGCCGAAGAACAAATAAAAGGAGCAAATGCTGCAGCCGCCGTATGAGCTATACCTTGTAAGGTAAAAACATCGTCATAAGGATGGTCAGGTAAAGGACGGTGAGATACGTAGTAATCCCCAAGTAAAAAGCCAAAAGGCTCGCCTCCAGGGGTACCAAATTCTTCATTGTATACAAGGTGAAATAAGCCAGATTGATCAAAGTCTGGAGCTCTCTCAATATCTTTAGCCAAGTCCTTCCAACTGGCATCCAGGACTTTGATCTTGATATTGTCAGCGTGTGGTGTATCAAACACCAACAGGGATAAACCTCTCCAACTTGCTTCCAGCCGCTGAAACTTCTCGTTATGAATTATACGATTTAACTGATCACAAATTAACTCGTCCAGCTCTGCGATAATTCTACTTAAGTATTGACGAACGGAGTAATTCTCTCTATTTGCACAAGAGCACAATTCCGTTAGCCAGTATTCAAATGCAAAAAAATCATCCGGTTCTTGCAGAAATTTTCTGAGTTCATTCTGCTGCCCTCTCGCCAATTTTTTCGACAGAATATCAGATTGATTTTCTGCTATTTGGTCATGTCCTGCACGGGGCACCGGTATACTCCAACTAGAATTATTGTTTGAATAAATGACGATATAACTTAGACCTTGAATAAGGTCCTGTGAAGAGAAGGCCCCACCCAGAAGGGTGAGGCCAGAACATTATCCCGCAGATGGGATATTTGCCACCATGCGCAGAGATGTCGTCAATTCTTCCATCTGCAGCCAAGGCCTCAGGTAGGCTACTGCACTGTAACATCCGGGCTGACCAGGAATTTCTTTAACTTCCACCCGAGCCTCAGACAGCGGATATTTCGCTTTCATTTCTGCACTGGCATCAGGGTTAGCATTTGTATACTGGGAGATCCACTTATTCAGCCAGCGCTCACAATCACTCGCTTCCATAAAGGAGCCCACTTTATCCCGTGCCATTACTTTTAAGTAGTGAGCGATACGAGAAGTTGCCATCAGGTAAGGCAGACGTGCAGAGATTTCCGCATTGGCAGTTGCATCGGGGTCGTCGTATGCCTTTGGCTTTTGGGCACTTTGAGCACCAAAGAATACAGAGTAATCGGTATTCTTGTAGTGACACAGAGGCAGGAAGCCCTGAGCACTGAGTTCAGCTTCTCGGCGATCGGTAATTCCGATCTCGGTGGGGCATTTCTGGTCGAGATCACCATCATCACTCTTGAATACGTGAGATGGAAGCCCTTCCACTTTACCGCCACCTTCAGCACCACGGATAGCGGTACACCAGGAATTCTCAGCAAATGCTTTAGTCATGGTGGTACCCATAACATAAGAAGCATTCATCCAGCAGTATTGATCGTGCTCTGCAGGGCGGGAAACACCGTCTTCATCCACCTCGAACTCTTCAAAGTCAAATGCTTCAATCGGCTTGGTGTTAGCACCATAGGGAGTACGGGCCAGAGTGCGGGGCATAACCAGCGATACGAATCGGGAGTCTTCACTATCACGGAAGCTACGCCATTTAATATATTCGGCAGACTCAAAAATACCACCCAAGTCTCTCGGCTTGGAAAGCTCTGTATAGTCATCAAAGCCAAACATGCCGGCACCTGCCGCAGCAACAAACGGACAGAAGCCTGCCGCAGCAACATTGGACATCTTACTTAGGAGCTCGATATCTTCTGGATGACTGGTGAACTCGAAATCACCAATCATTACACCGTAAGGCTCACCACCAGCAGTGCCAAACTCTTCTTCATAAATTTTCTTGAAGGTCTGGCTCTGATCGAACTCAACCGCTTTGTCCAAATCGCGGAACAACTCGCGCTTGCTCAGGTTGAGCATACGAATTTTCATGGTCGCACCGGTTTCGGAATTCATTACCAGGTGATTTAGACCACGCCACGACCCTTCCAGCTTCTGGAATTTCTCGTCATGTAAAATCGCAGACAACTGCTTAGACATAGCTTTGTCAATCGCGCTTACAGCGCTCTTGATAGTCTGAGTCAGGCTGCGGTCCCAGGTAACAGTCCCCTTCAGGACCTGCTCCGTCAGATTCGCAAGTAAATCTTGCGCTTCTTGGGGAGCAGTTTGCTTGGTTGCGGCAATAGCCTGGTCGAGAAGGCTTGCTGACTGTTCTTCAGCCTCACTGCCTGCAACATTTTCTACTTCTGTACTCATTCTGAATCCTCTCCTTTATCCTCACCCAAGCCCAGCTGCTCAGAAATTGCGCTGACATTTTCAGTACTCTGAAGGATATCCTCGAGCACTTTCTCAAGCTCTTCTGAACGATCGGCCTTACTCAGCAAATCGCGTAATTTACTGCGGGCTTCTAGTAACTGTTTGAGAGGCTCAACCTGCCCAACAATTTTTTCTGGTGAAAAGTCATCCATATGGTTGAAGTCGAGATCAACAGCCATTTTGCTGCCGTCATCAGATAGGGTGTTCTCCACCTGAAGATTCAGCTTGGGATTTACTTTGCCCATCACATCGTTGAAGTTGTCGCGGTCGATTTGGACAAATTTACGATCTTTCAGCGCCTTACGATTCTCTGCGTTATCACCAGAGTAATCACCCATAACGCCAGCCACAAAAGGAAGCTCCTTTTTGACTTCGGCTCCGTTAGTTTCAACATCGTAAGTGATATGTACACGAGGCTTACGCACACGCTTAAGTTTATTGTGGATGCTTTCAGACATCTAAGGTCTCCTTTCCGACTTTAGGGACTGCTGTTCTTAGTTAATTACCAACCAGTGCTGGCTTCTTCTTGCGGTTGCTCACCCCAACCTTCATCAGAGACTGGCGCGGATACACCTTCACTAGGTGTATCTGCGGCAACCGCAGGAGCTGATGAAGTGCCACTTGTAGTCACTGGTGGGGTTATATATTTTTGTGTATCCGTGCCATCGAGGCGAACTCCCGTCAACTGCGAGTAAAGCGCCTTCGAATGGTCATCGGGTAGCAATTCAGACATCAGTTCAGACACTGTCATTCGTCCCCAGCCTATCAACCTTTCTAGGCCAGGAGCCAGCGGCGTATGGGGCTCATAAGTACGGAAATACTTTGCCGCCTGCTCGAGCAACTTTAAAGCATCTTCCCTGGATACCACTGGACCTGAGGGAATAGCCACTGCACCTGTAGAGACAGTAGCAACTGCAGCACCCGCTGCCTGCTCCTCACCTGTAGGCTCCTCAGAAGATTGCGACTCCAGCTCAACTTGAGCCTGCTCTAGAGATTCCAATTTGGCTTTATAAACAAAGCGGCTTGTTCTCAACACCTCATCCAGCAGGGATGAAATATTAGTGGAGGGAGGTGCATCATGGCCACAGCTTTTCCGCAAACTGCCATTGATTGCCTTGAAGTGCTCAATCGCTCCCTCAATTGTCTGAATCAGGTTCTGAGCCCATTCCGCGCTCGCGCTACTTACACATTGGTCGACCTGTTCGTAGCTATAACCCAGAGTCTCTATTCGAGCAGCCTTCGCATCCTCATCTGCGATCTTGTCAGCATCTCGGGCTTGCTGATATTGGAAGAATGAGAAATCTCCATAATCACCTTCTGGGGTAATAGCGGCGCTGCGAATGGGCATCATCAAGGTGCCATCTCCACCATCACCATTCAGGCCCGTAATGGGGGCAACCTTGGTCTCAAGACCATCCTCGTCTGGCAAGGGGTACAGGCCTTCCCAGTGCTGCTCGATCAATGAGTCAATCAGTTGCAGGCCATCTCTTAAGCCAATAAAACCGTGCAGGCGAATCAAGGCTTCGGTATACCAACTGGCAACCTCCAAATCCTTGCTCTTTTTCCCGAGGATGCCTTCAGCGGCCTTGGCCACATCTCTCCACGGCGCTAACAGATCTGTATCTACATCGTCGAACATCGCTGAGCGCTCAGCGGCCCGCGCGCTGTTGCGTGCATCTTTGATCGAGTAGTAATCAGAAGTCGGCGAACGATCCTCTCGGATATCATCCCCTACGGGGTTATCCTCTGAGATTGGAGCAACTAGTTCATCGATATTTATCGTGTTTGGGAATGCCATCAAAAAAGGCCCTTATACCGAATCAAATCCTTTAATCAGAATTCTGAGAAGAGTACACGTTGTAGATATCTAATCAAGGCAAATAATGCGCTTGGTACCTATTACTTTAAAAAACACGTGCAGTTGACTATTTTACGCTATTTATTTTTGTTAAATTTTGGCTTCTTATTCCAAGCCATTACATAGGAACTAGTGTTGATTCGCAACTGCTCGGACTAGTCATAACTTTAAATGTGGCAAAAATATGCAAGAATTCAGATCTACTGTTTTCAAAGTTCTCTAAGGATGACCACAAAAACACAGAATAAAAACTATCCTGACACTCAAAGAATGTGACTAAGTAGCGAACTGGCGTTTTTGTTACCTCGGCAGACATCTCATAGATATGGCCATTTTGAGTGTTACTTATCAATGGTTCCGGCCCGGATATAAGGGCTCCGTTATCAACCCGAGTCAGGCACTGTTCTATTTGAGCTTTACCGAAATGGTCGACCGATAATTCCTGAGGAAGCTGGGACCGATCTTGCTTCAGCACAATTAAATAGCGGTTTAATTCTGGATTCCCCGCCTGAATTACCGCCTCGCCATTCAAATTGTCAAACTTTTGCCAGCCAACCGGAATACCAATTGAAATTGTCCCCGCTGCATTGCCCATAAATTCAAGAGCAGGAGGCAAAGGAGAGCCACCACAATTACTGGACTTTGCAGTACAGTGTATTAAATGATCATCCAAATTGAGCTGCGTATGCCAACCGGCCTCCCAGAATTTTTGCATTAGCTGGCAGGCTTCCACCCTGTCGTCAGTAATTTTAATTTGAGATTTCGTGCCTGTAAGAAGTCCTTTAATCTGACTGAACCCCAGTCCAAATTCACGACCTAGTGCGGCTATTGCATAGCGCCGCTCTACAGAACTTCTTATCTCCCCGGTAAAAACTATTCCATAAGACATACCAGTAACCTTAGCTTCCTGCTCTGATAATTTTTTGAAAAACCAGAACCTCTGATACGCTTTTTCTGACTTTGATCAGATCTTATACGTTTTCTTTCTTAATCGTTCTGGATCAACAATCCTTAAATTAAAAACCAAGCTCCCATCAATGAAGAACTTTTGAATAATTTTTTTTATGCAGCGCCCTTAGATTTGATGATTGAAGTAGCGAAAACAAATGTGCATAAATAAATGGTAGGCAACCCATATCGCGTAATTTTAAGAATTCTGTAGCTCCAAGCTTTCGCACCTTATCTTCCGAAATACAGTAAACTCCTTTCAGTTTATGTTTTGTTTCACCGGGCAAATCTATATTTATTTCTTGCTCTTTAAGTAAATCAAACTTCTGCAGCGATTCAACAAACTTCCAGGTTTGTAGTTTTTTAAGGTGTATATTTTCCAACTCTCTTTGCGCTGCTAAAAGGTGTTTACTTGGCTCTCCATTATGCTCAAACAAAGCAACCCCTTGAGAGCTGTCTTTACTCGCGCACAAGAGAGAAGACTCAACACAAACATATGCATTGGATAAGTCATCCTTTTTGTATCTCAAGTAAAAAGGATGACTGCGAATAGAAACGGGAATATAGTCCCCTTGCCATCGACCTTCTTGCCAAAAAAGATTTTCCCCTGGAGTTACGCCAAGCAGCGCACAACTTTCAAGTTTTCCCGTCTCTTTTGACTTTGTAAATATAATGGGGCTTGTACGAGAGACCGATATAAACTCAGACAATAGAATTGGACAAATATGTAAATTCTTACTATGTGAAAGATCATGCTTAAGCAATCGATAGTTTCTGTGTTTCTTCTTATCTAGAACAACCAACTGTCTCACGTCACCCCCTAAATCCCATCATAATTGTTGCTGTTGTCGCACACCTAGCATTGAGCTATAGAGCTCGGGGCCCGGCAGTGAGGGAGAAAGTAAAGCCGTCGGCGCCAAATGTTGTGAGCCCTCACTCCACCAAAGACTATAGGTTGAAAAGGTATTCTTTCCCATTTGCCCCAGTAACCCAGCAAAACTTCTTTCCAAGTTGTTTGATTGTCCTGAAGAAATTATGAAACCCTCCTGCGCTGGAGGCAGGGAAATAATGCCTGCCCCCTCAGGAGGAGGACTAAATGCCTCACATAACTGATCTGCATGCAACATATTTTGCAGGGCTGTAATTGCTAACTCAGATAAACTCTGGAACCAATTTTTAGCATCTGACATAAAAGCAAATGCATCTATTATAGGGGAAAGGGGCGTAGCAAATGTTAAAGGGAAGTAGCGCCCAACACTATCTACGCTAGGCACTAAAATTCCTGCCCATGCATTGGCGTCAATAACCCCTTTGCAGTGAACAAATCGCCAAATAGGGCTGGTCAAGTAGTAGTCCAGCCACTCTTGACCTACCAATTCACGCGATCCAAAAACGGCACGCTGAAGCCACTCATCCCATACCGAGACAAAACTGCCGGGCAGCTGCCGCTGAACAAAGTCCCCATGCCCAGGCAACTTACCAAAAATACCTACTGTATTCTGCAAATCACGTACTCCGTCTACAGGCTCTCTGGGCATCGATATCCACGCAGCAAGCTACGATCAAAAGGATTGTTAACATTAGATGCGATTAATTTAAATTGAGCTTTGCGCCCTTCCTCTGAGAAGGTAACAAAGTGCTCCGCATTGCTGCGTCCTGCTTCCAAGTCGGAACTCGCCAGTAATCTGTACCACGCCCAATCCCCTTCAAAGTGCTTACGATGTACCGTCTCGTTTAAATCTTCGAAGATGATACGCACACGGTTACTTTCACCACCTTGCCAAGTCAGCTTTTTAGCAGTTTTCGGGCCATGGGAATAAGGTACTCGCTGCTCACCTAATTCAAGTTCAAACAAGCGCACACTTGAGTCCAGTTTCGTTGGTTCAATACGGAAAGAATATGAAGCTCCCTCACCGATACTAAAGAAGGTTTTGCGGATACGCTCTGCTCTCCGAAGCTGAGAGAGTGCCTCTCGAGAAAGACTGATTCCCTGCCCTTCAACATACTTAATTTTCCAGTTTCTGGTATCCACAAAGGGCTTCAGGTACTGATTAACAAATTTCTCTTCAATGCCCCCCGGCTTAAAGTACTGGTTAAACTCCATTACCGGCACTTCCTGCTCTCGGTCACTTCGTAGGGGATATCGATTAGCCAAGCTATTGCTATAGCTTTGATACACTTCTTCTCGCCAAACGCGATTGATATGTGCTTTCGTCTTGGCCATTACAAGCCCCCAAGCACTATCAGCGATATCAGTTAACCACTGATCAAATGGTGCTGGCGCATTAGCAGCTTTGACCCGGAGTTGCTTAATGGCATCACTACCGCCTGCGAAGCGCGCTTTTGCTCGACCAAAAGCGGCCTGATTAGAATCTGGGGCGCTATCAATCTCCGTTAGATACTCCTGAATTTGATTGATCGTCGTAAGGTACTCTTGGATCCTAGCCGGCCGACCTTTTTCACTCTGGGTGATTCTTTGAATTTCTTCAAACCTCACATCCACGATGTTGGGCTTATAGTGATCCTGTAAAGCGCTAGTGGCGCCACCTAATGCTGCTTGCCCGAGTTTTCGAGTGGTGCTCGATACTGGTAAAGGTACTCCTGAAGCATCAACAGGTACCTCAGGGCGCAGAGTTAAGCGCGTGTTATCAGAGGTAATCTCCGTAATCGCCAACAATGGCGAATAGATCGGATCAGACAGTTTTGACAGGACATCCAGAGCTTGGGAGGTACTACCAAATCTTTGGATCTTGAACCCACCAATAAAGCCCTGCCAGCGCTGTAAGTACTCACCCAAATAGATTCGCTTCACTTCCTCACCGAGTTTTTCCCGATCGGCTTCAGTAAAGTCCTCTCCACTCAGATCACCGCCATAAATCCAGCGCTCTTCAGCCATATTTGTCATTAGCTGAGAGTCTGCTCCAAAGTCCAACTCTTTATAGCCAGCTTTGGTGTAAAGGAATGGGATCGTAAAGCTTGGACTATTGGCCCCCATACCAAAAATTTGCTGGGTGTCACCTCCAATTTCCTGGTAGAGGTCTACAGGAGTCAATCCGAAATCACTATTTTGTAACTGAGCAAACAAACGCTGAGGTACTGGGATTCGACGTAATTGCTGTCTTGCTCGAGCCACTACTCTTTCATTTGCCTCAATTGAACTGGGCAAAGGTTGAGTAAATAGCTGGTCCAGATGGTAACGTAGCTCTTCTTGCCGAGCCGCTTCACCTGGCAGTTGCCGCTCCCACCTTGATGTGTAATAAGCTTCTATAGTTTTCAGGTCCAGCTTATCCTTGTTGAAGAACATCAAATAGGTTTTGAGTGTACTTACCAGCGCAGGATCATTACTACCGAGACGACTCAGGTCACTTTCAATATCACGCAGCAAGGCGGGCAGGTAAATAAACTCTAGCTTATGTCGATAAAGATCATTTGCTGCCGTATCTATTCTGGTGTCATATAGCCCCAAATTAGCAATCCAAGGGTGCTCCTCGCGGTCATATACTGCGCTGGCACGCTTGAGAGGCTCAAGCAAGTTCAATGCACTGATAGGCGTAATACTTTTGCCCTTCAGCTCATTTTCCGCACCTTGGTATTCACTTAGGTTCTCACTGACTTCACCCATGGATAATTTGTTCTGCGCAAGGCTTCCACTCCACAGGAAAATGGCTCCGACAAAGCCGGCCGTTAAGGTGGCAAATACCCCCCGGCGCAACCAAAGATTGGCCGACTCAATCCGGCGATTAACGCCTACAAGCTCTGCCTCAGGAAAAACCACATCCTTAAGCAGCCTGTTTAAGAAAAAGCTCTTCCCAACACCTTGGAATTTCGGTCCTACACTTCGCTCCAACCCAAAGTCAGCGGTTACAGAGGACATCATTCGGTCAACAGGGCTACCTTCCTGTGTGCCACTGGTAAAATAAACTCCCCTGACCATCGGTACTGTTTCATAGCGATTTGGGCCAAAAGTTTGTTTTACAAAATCTGCCAGGATATCCGTTAGGCTCTCCATTCGAGCAGGGAAACCTTGCAGTAATGCCCGCTTCTCTATATTTCGCTCCTGATGGACACGCCATAAAACTCGCTGGTTCAAACGCTCTATCAGTTGCTCAAATTCACCTTTAAAGTTATCGAGAGGGGCACCAACTGTTGCATTGGCTTCGCGGGGGAAGCTCATTCCCCAAACTTGTTCACGCTCAGCTTGTGAGAGATTATCAAAAAATTCAGTAAAACCTGCCACCAAGTCACATTTTGTGAAAGTGAGGTAGATAGGAAAACGAATTCCCAGCTCTTGCTGAAGTTCATTTACTCGCTGACGAAGAACTTTTGCTTGGTGTTGTCGCTGCTCTTCTGTTTGCACCATTAAGTCTTGCAAACTAATTGCAACCAAAGCGCCGTTAATCGGACGTCTACGACGATACCTTTTTAACAAGCTCAAAAAAGCCTTCCAGGCACTATTATCGTAAACCCGGTGGCTATCTTGGGTTGTATAACGTCCAGCAGTATCAATTAATACTGCATCATTGGTGAACCACCAATCACAGTTACGGGTACCACCTACCCCACCGAGAGCTTCTTTCCCATGACTCTGAGCCAAGGGAAATTCCAACCCGGAGTTCACCAAGGCCGTTGTTTTACCACACCCGGGAGGACCAATAATGATGTACCAGGGAAGTTGATAAAGGGATACCTGTCCCTTGTCTGACTTGAACCGGGCACTGCGTAACACACTCATTGCTTCACGGAAGCGACCTGAAAGGGCTTCCATCTCCTCAAGAGAGCGCTCTTCGTCTGGATCTGCAGAATCAGCTTCTTGGGACTCTTCAATGCCTTTAATTAAAGCTTGATTTTGGCGCCGTTCCACCAGCCACTGACTAAGGTTCCACACCAGCCAAATAGCAAAAATAAAGACGATAATCGTTAGCCGGACAGAGTGCGAAAGCGTGGCATTATCGCTGCCAAACTTAATGTAATCAGCCGCAAACCAAATAAGAAGGGAAAGGGCTGACAACCCTATAAACCCCAGCACCCACTTATTGGTAAAAAAATTACGCAAGTGTTTCATGAATTGCTCCATCTTCCAGAGTATCTATCGCACCCCGGATCAATATCAGCCCGAGTGTTACCCTTCCCCTTGCGGAGACTCACTATCACTTTTGGACAAATCTAAAATTTGGTCTGCGACTGGTGTCGTCGTTTCATATAACCACCAGCGATAACCACTGTAAGTTGCAACTAACAAGCCCAGGACCACACTCATAATCACCCATAGGGGAATGTAGTGAATAAGCCGTGACTTTCGCTCTACACATCCCTCCCAGCGCGGCGAAAGATCTCTATCCATTGGCTGCTTGTGTTGCTCAATTGTTCTGTACAGCTCATCACGAATTTGTTCTATCTGCTCATGCCCACGTTGCACGAGTCGATATTTGCCCTGAAAACCTAGGCTTAAACACAGATAAAAGAGTTCGAGCAATTCCAGATGACTTGCGGGGGTTTCCAGCATTCGCTGTAATATGACAAAACACTTCTCCCCACCAAATGTCTCCTTGTGGAATAGACTGAGCAGGGAGTGCTGGCTCCAACCGCTGGCAGTCCCCCAAGGTGTTGTCAAAACTACCTCATCTACAACAGTGCAAAGCAGATAACGGGCAGTTAGTACTGACTCTGGCGTAAGGGCAAGCTGCTTTGCTTCCCTTTCGAAGCTTTGAATTTCCGTGGTAAGCCGTTTATGCAGATCAGGAACATTAGCGTGATTCATTGTTGTACGTAACTTAATGATTACGCCTAACAACTTTGAGGCCGCAGATACTAACGGGTTAAGGCTATTGCGCACCTGGGCCTCGACAGGGGCATCCTGGCTGGCAAAGAATTGTGGCTGGGCCTGAGCTGCTGTCGGTGCCGCCGCAGCACCGGGTGTTGGAATCAAAACTGTTCTATCACCGGCATTGGGCGCTCGCGGCGGAGTAAAACTATCATTACTCATATCAATTATTCCTTATAGCCCAGAGTTCCATGGTCAATCCAGGAAACTCAGCGCCAAGATGTACCGCAAAACCGCCCGAACGAGTCATGGCTTGCCACAGTTCTCCGCTACGCTCGACTTCAAAGTAAGTAAACCCAGCATGGTAAGGAATTTGTCGAGGAGCTACAGGCAGCGGACGCAGAGTCAAACCAGGCAGCTGTGCAGAGATTAGCTCTCTAATCGCTTCGACAGGGGCGACCTTCGCCTGTGTCGGGAATCGGCTACGCAATAGGTCGCCAGGCATATCGGCTTTAGCAGCCATAATAAAGCTGGCCGACTTTAATAATGATGGGTCCGTAACGGGCGCAACATAAATTCCAAACTTGCGCTGAACCAACTCCATTGCGATCGCTGTTTGCTCCAGTACAGTGGACAGAGACTGCCTAAGCGCCGAAAACAATCCGGCAAAGCTAACCTGTAAATCTTCATGGGCATAAGCAGGAATTTCTGGAGGACGTTTGGACTGAGAAGTAAAAGTCGAAAGCTCACCGGCCAACTGGAGCAATTCAAGAAACAAGCTATGCGGATGCAAGCGAGGCTGAGCCGTAATTTGTTTCAAAAGAGGCTCAAAACGGTTTATTACTTGCAGCAATAAATAATCAGCAATTTCTGCAGAGCCACTACGACCACTATCACTTAGGCGATGGCCTAGAGCTGAACCTCGGTGATCAAGTAACCCTTTAACTTCTTCAATATACGCATTGATTACCGAGGAGGTCTCCGCATTTAGCAACGGCGGAATATAGTCAGCATCCAACTCCACCGGCTTTTCCGGTTGGCGCTCTTTAATTCGGGCAACGCCAACCGCAGCGTAACCGCTGAGGTCATCACTGCCCAACTTCAGACAAGCCCTTAACTTTCCGACCTGAATCCGTGCGGATTCACCGGATGACGCAGCACTATTTCTAGCGTCAAAATTCGAAGCCTGATAACGAGCCTGAGGGAAATCCTCTTGATCCCTAATAGACTCCTGGCTACCCGGGCGCTTCATCGGCACACACAGGTAAACTACTTCATCGCGAGTATTAACCGGAACGTCCAAAACATCCGGCAAATGCTCAGTCTCAGGGGCAAGTATCGGAGTGCCATCTGGAAAAACAGCTTTCACTCTCGATAGAGAAATTTTCCCCATCGATAACGGTTCGCTGTCAATTGCCAGTTCCACAATCCCCCAGGTGTAAGGTCCAAGGGGAGCTGTGCGCGCTTCGACAAGCTGTTCGAGATAGCGATCCTGTTGTTGAAAATGCTGAGGGCGCAAAAACATACCCTCGCTCCAGATCACCTTATTGTTTGCCGACATAAATGTTCCTTAGAAAAGCTCGCATAATATTTTTAGGGCAAAAGTTATTACCCTAGCAATAACTTTTGCCCTACTGAGATTGCTGCATATCAGGGAGCGTCTTTTTCATTCGTTCATAATCTTCTTTGGAGATAGTCACTGTATCTCCATTTTCATCATCGTCACCGCGAGTAGTCAGCTTTGCCCTGCGGCGCTTGGCAATATCTTCGGGCGAACCAATTCGCGTATCGGCAAGCGATACCTCATATTCATTTTTCTTGTGATCTGTAATTGGCAGCACCATTAATGCCTGAGCATCTTGATACTGTACAAACTCCGCTAATAGACCGATATATTTAACATCTGGTGTAAGTGCCAGTTCTTCTATTCGCTGCTCTCCCGGAGCGAGTTCCTTGAGAATCACCGTATCAATCAAGTCATTACCCAAACGCGATTGCGCATTTTCATAAAGATTCAGGAAGTCTTCACGAGCAAACTGGCGCTCATCCGCAAGCATAAATACTCGGATAACGACGGGTGAAGCTCGGCCATCATCATCGGGGTTTATATCATTTTGCGTTTCAACAACTAATTCGAGGCTGGTATCCAGGTTTAACGTTCGCCTTGTCGTTTGACAACCGACAACTGCGACAGTCAGAACCGCTATTAAACTGAGTTGAAATAGTTTCTTAATCGACACAAGCAATTCCCTCTTTTTCGTCAACTTATTAATTTGTAATATTTCGAGCATTTTTTAACTCTGATAACTGATTTTCATATGTAACTGCAAATTCATCACCAAATAACTTGCGATAGCAATTATCTGGATCACCTACTAGCTCCCTGTAAATTGCAGTGAATCCTTCCCATTTTTTTGCATTTTTGTTTCCAAAAACACCGGAAGTATTTCCCAGTCTCCGCTCAATGTTCTCAGGGCTAAAGAATTTGAGCATGGCACTGTAACCAGCTCTCATTCCAGCCAAAACCGCAACTTGATGATCTGACAAATCATCAAAACTATCTTTCACTGCCTCAGCCGGATTCATAAACGCACCGGTACCCGCAAACATAGCTTCCAGAGCATCCCTTTCTGTAACACTGAACTTCAGAGGGTTGTTGGCCTCTGTTTGAATCATGGTTCTCTGAACACGCAACTCATTCTTAATACTGTTTCGCGCGCGTAAAAGGTCAATGAGACGAGCCACCGTCTCTCGCACAATCTCTGCAGCTTGTTGGTCCGCCTGTTGTAATTGGGCTGGATTCATATTCAGGCCGAGGGTGGAGGCAAAAACACTACCCCCAGAGGCTCCCATGGGTTGTGCAGCTGGCGGCTGTTGCAAATGCGAAAATTGTTGGGCCTGAGTTGCCATATCAGGTTGCGGGGGCACCATATTGGGTTGCGGGGTTGCCATATTCGGTTGCGGAGTTGCCGGCCCCGTACTAAACCCTGGAGCGCCATCGACTTGCTGCCCCTGCATAGCAGCAAAAGAACCAGCGAAGGGGTTATCCTGCGCTGGTGGAGTTACTGGCTGCTGGGTAACCTGCACGGGCGACTGAGGCTGCGCAAGCTGGGGCTGGGGCTGGGGCTGGGGCTGGGGCTGTATAGCCTGAGGTTGTGGTATCGGAGCCACCACAGGCTGCGACATTTCCTGGAATCCCCCCATTGGAGCTTGGGGCTGGGGAGGTGCCATTTGAGGTTCGGGCACTGCAACTGTTTCAACAACAGGCTCCGGCACCGGCTGAGGGTTTAGCTGCATTGAGTGCTGGTCAGCTGGTACATGGTCTTCTGCACTTCCATCTTTCCACCACTCATCATCAGACCACTGATTACCCGATTGCTGTTGATCAGTAGAACCTAATAACCCTCCCATTGGTGATGCTTCTGGAGCACCACCAGCGAGGCCGGACTGACTAAAGGTGGCAAGCGGATCTAGGGGAGCCGATTCCGCAGTAAGGAGGCTATCGCTGGAAGGGGTATTACTCTGACCGCCTAACCCCACTGAACCCCACTCCCCGGTTTCAGCAGCACCTGTAGGTGCGCCTGAACCCGGCTCAAGCCAACTATCTAATTCCTTTGCTTCAGCCTGGCTTTGCATTTTTGCCATGGCATCTGCACTAAACGTTGTCCGATCCGAGGTATCGAGAAAATCTGCACTGCCCAGCCCTTTGGGAAGCTCCCCTTGCTCTTTGGGCTTACGCAATGAAACTTTTAATTTATATTCTCCGAGAACGATAAGATCGCCCTCTTTTAATGGAACCTGGTTTCCCTTCCCTAGCGGATTTTCCGAATCATTGTAATAAGTACCATTAGTACTTGTATCTACCAAAAGATATTGATTTTCAGCAAAGGAGATCTGTGCGTGCTTTGAGGAAACCACCCGATCCGGATCAGGTAAAACCCAATAATTATCGGCAGAGCGACCCAGACTGCCACCAGCTTTCGTGAACAGTTTTGTATGTTTAAGCATATTGGCGCCAGAAGGGTCGGCCAATACAGATAGAATTAGATCCATTTATTCCTGACTCACAATAGTGGTTTATTCAAGGTCTTCAGGTAAATCTTTTGCTGATTTAATTCTGCAAAAATCCAGTCCTTGGGCAGTTAAGCCCAAGGACCTTTGAGTGTACCGCCCCCGAGGGAGTTAAAACGTGGAAGAATTACCTGATCACTGCCCTGTACCGAACGCATGGTACTAATGCCCGCCTGCATAAACTTTGCAGCTGAGCGATCTGTCAGTAGTGCTTCTGCGCATGGAGTTAACAACTCCCCATGCGGTAACTTGCGTAAATGAAGGGGCAAATTCTCATAACTTGCGGATGATGGAGTCTGTAGCTTGCCAGTCAGAGAAAAATCTTGGCAAACAGCTAAAGCCAACAGGTAAACACTATTTCCCCAAAGATAATATTCATGCCCCTGTTCAGAGGTTAACTCTTCAAAATCAAAAAACTCGGTAGTCGATGTATCTTTTCCAAAGGGAAGTCTCAGCATAAACCTGGGAGCTGCCAGTGCTACATGTTCACTAGCGGAGTATTCCCGTACAGCCTGCCAACTTTCTGCAAACTGATCACTCAAGGGGTAATACCAATCATCTGGGTCTACTGAACCCGATAAATTTGGACATCCCGCTAGTTTTGGATCTCCCCCCAGTAAGAGAGCACTACTTGCCGCTTCTGCTATCGTCGACAAATCTATCAAAAGATGCAGATCTCGCTCTTCATCAGTAATGAAATAGTCACCTATGACCAGGTTGTAGGGAATATTTCCTGCCGCGGTTTCGCGCTCAACCAACAATTTAAATGTCTGTGATTTTTCCAGATCACTTTCAGCTTCAGCAAAATCAGCAAGGAGTTCTTCTTTGCTGACATCTATTAAATAAAAATCCAGATTTCCATGCTCTTCCACACGCCTTAACAAAAGCTGCAGGCTCAACCAGCTGGCCTCCAACTGGCGAAAATCACTGTGATGCATCAATTTACGCATTGCATCAGAGGTAGCCTCAGCCAGTGCATTTAAGTACTCAGCTTGACGGGGATCTTCACTTTTCTGCACATAAGGGGCGACAATATCTTTTATAAGCTGGTCAACCTGGAAGGTACTTTGCCCCTCTTTAGCATTGCGTTCACGGCCCGCAGCCAGAATCTCATCCAGGATTGACTGCTCACTGTTACGCGCTTCCAAGCCTGGCTGAGAAGCCAACTCTGGCTTCCACTGTTGAATCTCTTCAGCAGCTTGCTGGAATTGGCGAGGGTCCAGCAATCTGCGCTCCAGCTCAATAAACTTCTTAAATAAGGGCAGACGGCTATATAAATAATCTGGGTGCAAATCATCGAAACAAGGTAGACCCAAGGGGCGGTCCAATACGGGTAGCTGTAATCTCACCGCCAGATCTGCAAAAACCCCCTCAAAAGTATCGCGGTTCAGCAGATATACCCTTCGACTGGAAATCGTATCGGGTTCACACTGACGACGACTTGCCCTTCCACTGAAGTCACCCAGGATTGCTACTTTCAATCGATCAGTGCCTGAATCCATAACTGTTTTTTCCTTATTGTTATCGCCAAGGATCTGAAATCCCGCTGAAATGCTGGGCCTACTCACAATTTGTCACCTGCTGACAGGGCTTAATCGCCCTGATTATTTTGACCTGTTAATGCCTACTGCTCATTTTGGGGCTTCAACTAGGCAGTATCTACAGCTTCTTTTTCGCTTTTATTTGCCTTTTTGGGCCGGCCCCGTTTAAGCGGTCGCACCCTTTGGTTAACGATCTGTTCAATTTTCTCTTTAAATGCATCCCCGCCAAGTACATGGCCTAACTTAATCGTTTCAGCGATGTAGTCGAGCAGCTTTCGATCAAAACTGTACTGAAACAACTCTCTGTAGGATTGCGCCCGCTCCACCACAGTGTCGCCAAGAGACAGATATAAACGATGATCTTTAATCAAATTATCTTTTTTAATATTCACATGGTGGTTAAAACTTGACCACTCATAATTCTCTAGGGAGTCTGCCAATCCCAAATACAAGGGGCGCAGCTCTACATACCGGTAGCAAGTCAACAAGTACGCGTCAGAATCAATCAAGCTAGACTTGTATCGCCCTCGCCACAGAGTCCCTGAACGCTTATAGCGGTGGTTTATAAACTGCACATAGCGGCGCCCAAGGGATTGCATCATAGATGATATCCCATCCAGTATCCTGGGCGTAGCTATGATCTGGATCATATTAGGTAATAAAACATATGCGTGAACGTCAACGCCATATTGGTCTGACGCGTTACGCAAACTAATCAAATAATATTGATAATCTTCTTCATCATAAAAGCAGGGCAGATTGTTGTGTCCAACCTGCACAATATGCTGAGGAACATTTATCAAATTGAGCCGGGGCAAACGAGGCATTTTGCCTATAGATCCTTTGTTATCAGGCGTAAAGCCTTTTCTGTAGAGGGCATAAAGCCCTTATTATCGCAAATCAGTGAAAAGTATTTCAAACTTGGCATTCGGGCAAGTTAACATTACCCTCGGTGATCGGCTGTATTACTATTACGCCGCATTGTAATGCTTTTTATTAAAGGGGAGTTGCACCAGACATGGATCAAATTAGTCTGGCGGTCAACGGGCGCACTGACATTGGTCAGGTTCGTGAGGAAAACGAAGATAGTATTCGCTGGCACGCGTCGGCGGAGCAGCCCTTTGCCTATATTGTGGTAGCCGATGGCATGGGCGGTTATACGGGCGGTGCCACCGCCAGTAAAATCGCAGCTGAGACAGTTCAAGCCCATCTCGATGACCTGCTGAAACATACTTTTTTCTCCTGCACCTCTGAACAACAACAGCTTATATTGCGCGCGACCCTTATAGACGCAGTAAACAGCGCAAATACAGCCCTCATCAACACTAAAAACCTAAACCCCCAGTTCTCTAACATGGGGACAACACTGGTTGCTGCGGTTATGTGGCGCGACTTTTTAATTGTTGCGCACGTTGGGGATTCTCGCGCGTACCTGTGGAACAATTATGGATTGCAGCGTCTTACAAGAGATCACAGTGTTGTACAGGAGATGATTGATTCTGGTCAATTGACCCCCGAACAGGCCAAAGAATCCAATATTCGCAACCATATTACCCGTGCCTTAGGCGTTTCCAATAATGTGGAAGCGGATATTAACAGCTGGAAACTTACACAAAACGCACTCCTTTTGTTATGTAGTGACGGCCTCACCGAGTATCTTGATGATCACGCGATAGAGCGTGTGCTAGCTACTCATCGACCAGCGCTGGAATGCGTATATCGGTTTATTGACGATGCGAATCGCCTCGGAGGGCGAGATAATATTACTGCGGGAATACTGGAATACTCCTCGCAGCCACTACACCAGATTCTCCCTCACGAACAAAATGTTACTGAACGTCCCAAATCCCCAGACGTAACAATTCGAAAGTTACACCGCTAATTTGATCTACCGGATAATGCAATATGACACCGGAACGTCTTACCCAGCTGATACCCCACTTACTCGACACGCTCACCCCCCCCGAAATCAACCTTTCCCACGAGAGCCCTGCATCAGCCGCACGCTGGCTCTCCCAGATTGAACAAATATCAGAAAATTCGATAAGCAATCTACAGAGGGAGGATATTTGGCCTGAGCTGCCAAAGATAACCGCCAATCGTTACAGTATTGATTCGGCACCTGTAGTGCCCCTCTTGTATGAAGCTGACAGCTTTCCAACCCAATTAACCAACACTCCTGGCGTTAACCCTGCAAATGAGGTAATTCCAAGCCTGGAACGTTCACATCAGGTCGCTGGGCATATTATCAGCGCAACTGGGGAAGTCGCTTTTGAGCGGACAGATGTAACCATTCCTGGACCATTGCCATTTGAGTGGAAACGCTACTTCCGATCATCCCTTAGTGAAGACGTCGGTATTGGTGCCGGTTGGCGGCACTCTCTAAGTGAAAGACTTGTTGTGCATGACAATAGTGTCAAGCTGATCACCGCAGAAGGCAGGTCTGTAAGCTTCAAATTACCTGCCATTGGACACGGCAGCTACAACCGCTTTGAACGGTTGATGCTATTTAGGCAGAGCCTACACAGTTATCGTTTGACGACATTTGATCAACACCACAAAATTTTTCGCGCTGACGGTGTAAATAGTGCCCTCCCCCTTGCAGAGATAAGAGATCAATTTGGCAATGCATTAACAATTGACTATGAAGAAGGCTTACCTAAAAAAGTAGTCAGTTCATGGGGCCGTGTTATTGAATTTCATTGCCAGAACGGTCATATCTCTAACTTAGTAAATAGTCATGCCGTAGAGGGGCAAAACAGCCTCTGCAGTTACAATTATTACGAGGGCCAGCTACTCGAAAGTTGCAGTGGACTTAGTAAGGAGAGCTACCAATATAACAACACACAGCTAGTTCACCTGAAAAACAGCCATTTCGGAAGCTATAGATTTACATATGATGCGTACAACCGGTGTCACTTACTCAACTCGAATGAGTTAACCACTCACTTAAGTTGGCACGCGAGTAATAATACCTGCACTATCGAGCCAGAACTTTCCAGTCCAATTTATATACGCTTCAATAAGTACGGCCAAAGAATCTCTAAACAGCAACAAAGCCGCACCCTTACCTGGCTATTTGACTCTTATGGCAATCTCTGTGAAGAGATAAAGGCAGATGGCAACAGGCTTTTTTATCGTCATGATGAATTCGGCCGACTGGTTCGCTCCACCTCCAACAACAGTAGCAGTCGATATCTTTATGACGATCGAGGCTACCTGAGTGCAGCTCTCATTAACGATGAGACATTGTGGCAGTACCAGTTTAACGATCAGGGGCGCCCAGAACGCATTATCGATCCGGCAAAACAAACCTGGAAGTTTCTCTACACAGATCGGGGCCAACTCACACAGATTCAGGACCCCGAAGGGGGCAAAGTAGACTTCAGCTGGGATGGGCAAGGTCAACTACAAACGGTACGTAGGGAAGAGAAACAACTGGGGTTTGAGTACGACCACTGGCAGCGAATCACTTCAATAAAAATGAATGGCGAAGTATGGAGTGAATGGAGTTATGGTAATGCCGGTGAATTGCGTGAAGCCCGCCTCGGTATTCACCAATACGGTTTGGACTACTCCGATCGCGGCCTGCCCAATGCCATTCATGGAGATAGCGGCCAAAGCATCCTTTGTGATTATGACAACGCCGGCAGGCCCACCTATATCAACTTTGCCGATGGCAACAATTGGAAGCTAAGCTACTCCCCGAAAGGCGAACTGACCTGCCTGGAGAGCCCGGCGGGAAATTACTATTGGAAATATGACAGCCACGGGCAATTAACTAGCCATAAAGCCCCTCAGGATCGGATCTGGCGCTGGCACTACAATATCAACGGTAGCCTGCATGAGTATTGTGATAATGATTCCCGCTGGTACTTTAATTACAATAACAGCGGAGAATTAACCAGTATTCGCAATAACAGCGGCCAAAATAGTGAGTTCCACTACGACCAACAAGGCAGGTTGGTTCAAGCAGACAACTCGCTCTCCTCCGTTCGCTTCAAATACGATAGTCGCAGCCGAGTGATTGCGGAACATCATGATAGTGCCGAGATCCGGGACTTCAGCCTTCAGTACCAGTATGACAACCGTGGTTGGCTAAAGAGTGCCAGTTCTGACAACCTCGATTTGTCTTATACATTTGCCCCTTCTGGGGCTCTGTATGGGATCGATGCCAACGGCGAAGCCATAGTGCGTACCGAGCCTACAGATCGGGGCATCCTGCAGGTTCAGGGAGAAATTCGCAGCAATCACAATTATTCATTTGGGCGCTTGATTGGCCTGGAATGTGGTCAAACCCTTTCCTGGCATTTTGATAAATCCCCCTCTCTACAAATGACCAACCCCCTGCGAGCTCAACAAAGTCCGCCACAATCCCAAACCGAAAGCGATAAGCGTGGCAATGTTATTTGCGAGCGCAATATTCCTGGCCGAAAAGACTATCAGTATCAATACGATGGCTGGGGCCTAATGAGCCATGCGGAGTGCGGGGAGTTTAAAACTTACTTCCGCTACGATCCTTTTGGCCGGCGGCTAAGCAAAACCTGCACTCACCGAAAATCCACGCGCCAACGGCGTGTTGTCACTATCTGGAGTAGCCTTGGTATTTGGGGGGAAGCTCATAATATTGACGGCAAATCCCGAGGCCTAAGCCACTGGATTCACCAACCTCAAACCAATGCCATCTTATGCCAATGGACTACTGACAACATCGAATACTACCTTTCCAACCCCGATGGAAAACCGCTGGCGATTTTCGATGCCCAAGGCACCGTGCAATGGTCCCAAGGTGGTGAGACCGGGGAAAAAGGTAAGGACCCCCACAATCAGGGGCCTAGCGCCTGGCGGGGAACTAACTTGCTCGCGGATGTAGAGACCGGGCTGTGGTACCACCCCTCAGGCTACTGGAGCCCTGCCCTCGGTATCTGGCTAAATGGGGACCGCTCTCATAACTTGACGACTTCTGCCCAATCAATCGGGCAGCTGTAGCGAAGTACTCGGGCAGCTGCATCAACATTTGCTGCCCGGGTCAACTCTTATCTGCCTATACACTATGGGAATATCTATTTGCCCGTGAGTGTTATGGAAGAGCGCTCGGATTTTGAGATCGGTGGGGTCCATGTCGCCAGGGGCGAGTCCTGCCATATTGATCTGCCCGTTGTGCGGCTTTACACAAGCACAGAAATGGCAATCCCGGTTTATGTGCAGCGCGGTAAAAAAGATGGCCCCAGGATGTTCGTTTGTGCCGCCATACACGGTGACGAACTCAACGGTATTGAAGTAATA
Source organism: Microbulbifer maximicatervae (SeqCode) (assembly GCF_052467325.1). NCBI lineage: Bacteria > Pseudomonadati > Pseudomonadota > Gammaproteobacteria > Cellvibrionales > Microbulbiferaceae > Microbulbifer > Microbulbifer maximicatervae (SeqCode). The sequence goes on along the minus strand of NZ_CP174310.1, from coordinate 4,105,599 downwards.
AGCCGGCTTATCCAAAGCGGCCGCTTGAAGTCATTGCGCGGGACCCTGGTTGCAGTTCCAATGGTTAATGTTTACGGGGTACTGCAGCACACTCGCTATCTACCTGACAGGCGCGACCTAAACCGCTCGTTCCCAGGGTCGGCAAAGGGGTCTCTCGCCGCACGTATGGCTCACGTCTTCCTCAAGGAAATAGTCACCAAATGCGACTATGGCATCGACTTACACACAGGAGCCGTACATCGCAGTAACCTTCCCCAAATTCGCGCTAACTTGGACGACGAGCAAACCCGAAAACTCGCCAAGGCCTTCGGTGTTCCCGTGCTACTCAACGCTTCTATTCGCGACGGATCCCTGCGCCAAGCAGCCGCGGATCTCGGGGTGAGAGTATTACTGTATGAAGCTGGTGAAGCCCTGCGCTTTGATGAACTCAGTATCCGCGCGGGTGTTAAAGGTGTGATCAATGTGATGAAGCACCTGGAGATGTTGCCGCAAACCCGAAAGACAAATGTGATAGAGCCATTTGTTGCTCGACGCAGCGGTTGGCTTCGCGCGGGGGATAGCGGCATCGCCAATCATCTTAAGGCACTCGGGGACCAGGTCTACCGGGGCGACCTGCTGGCGACCATTGCAGATCCATACGGCCAGGAACTGGACCAACTGATCTGCAATGAGGATGGAATCATTATTGGGCGACAGAATATCCCTCTGGTCCAGGAAGGCGAGGCGATGTACCACATCGCCTACTTCCGTGAACCCGAGGGTGTTGTCGAGAACCTGGAACTACTCCAGGATACGCTCCTACCGGATGAGAACTTTTAGGGAGTCCCTATTGTTTCTTCAACAACTCCAGGACTTCCTTGCTCGGGTAGCCCTGAACTTCAACGCCGGTACTCTTTTCAAATTCACTCACCGCTTTGCGGGTACCCGGACCTGCCTTGCCATCAATTTCTCCGGTGTAAAACCCTTTTTGTTTGAGCAACTTCTGCAACTCTTCCACTTGAACACTATCCAGTGGAGTAAATGGGCGCTTCCAATCATTTACCAAAGGCGCACCGCCGCCAATCCGGTCTGCCAACAGACCTATGGCTATCGCATAGCGATCTGAATTGTTGTAGCGCTTGAGGACAAAGAAGTTCTTGAACACTAAAAATGCCGGGCCATTGCGGCCGTCTGGTAACTTTAATTCGGCAATGGCTTTTTTGTTGGGAAAGGGCTCACCATTAGCTCGTGTGACACCAAGCTTTTCCCATTCGGCTACCGACATCTTTCCCGCAGGCATTTTACGAGCGGGAATATTGACCTCATAACCCCAGGGTTTTCCTCGCTGCCAACCGTTACTGGATAGCAGGTTGGCGGCAGTCGCGAGCGCATCCGGAATGGAGTTCCAGATATCCCGTTTACCATCACCATCGATATCCACCGCATAGGCTTGATAACTGGTGGGAATAAATTGAGTATGTCCCATAGCTCCGGCCCAGGAGCCCAACAAGTGCTCACCCTCGATATCACCGGCCTGCAAGATTTTTAGCGCGGCCAGCAGCTGCTGACGGCCAAACTTTTTACGCTGGGGATCCGCATAGGCGAGTGTTGCCAGTGAGCGAATGACACTGCGCATTACCTTGTCGTTGCCGAGGATGCCGCCAAAACTGGATTCCACAGACCAGATTGCAAGCAGGATATTGGGGTCCACCCCGAAGCGCTTCTGGATCTTGTCCAACCAGGGCTTCATTTTTTCTTTTTCCCGCTTGCCTCGTTCGATCGCTCTCTTTTGCACCCGATTATCAAAGTACTGCCACACCGGTGCTTTGAATTCGGGCTGATAGGCTGCGCGATCCAGAACCCATTGGTCTGGAGAAGTGATTCCTTTAAAGGCTTGGTCGTAAACCTCCGCAGAGATTCCACTCTTGATCGCGGTTTTACGGAACTCCTTTACCCACTGTTCGAAGGCCGGATCGGCTTTCTCTTGTGCATGGGTATTGGAAACCAGGAGAACCGCGCTTATCGCGAGGATGGCAGACAGATATTGAAACCATTGCAATTTGGGCATGGAGTTACCTTCGACACAACTTTTGCTCGCTCAAGGGTAGAACGAGCCACTCTTATCCGAAAGGTGGATTGGCCGGTAACCGTTGAACATCCCACCTACTATTAAACTGGACAGTCACATGAGAGGGAAGTTCGTGCTGCTCACCTTTAGGGTGAGCTCTGCCGCAAAATGGGAAGATTAGGGAATGACGTAAAACAGCACCGCAAAGAAGTGCAATATACCGCCCGCCAGCACAAAGAGATGCCAAATTGCATGGTGGAAGCGCAGGCTGCGCCAGAGGTAAAAAGCGATTCCGCCGGTGTAGCAGAGACCACCGAGAACTAACAGCCACAAACCGCCAGTTTCCAGGCTATCCGACAGCGGCTTGATAGCAGCCACCACGACCCATCCCATCAAGGCACTGAGAGTGATAGACAGAGCTCGAATCTTCTTCAGCGGAGTGAACTGAATAATCAATCCGATCAGCGCGAGCCCCCAAATAATACCGAACAGCCACCAACCCCAAGGGCCCCTCAGGGTAACCAGGGTGAAGGGAGTATAGGTTCCAGCAATCAATAGAAAGATTGACGAGTGGTCCAGGGTCCGCAGTATCGCTTTGGCGCCGATATGGCTGACTGCGTGGTACAGCGTGGAGGCTAGGAAACAAAGTATCAGGGTGGAGGCATAGACGCTGGAGCTGACAATATGCCAGGCGTCCCCGCGCAGGGCAGCAAATCCGGTCAATACACCCAGACCGGCAATCGCCAGAAGCGCTCCAACACCATGTGTCACACTGTTGGCGATCTCTTCAGCAAAACTGTAACGACTGGCAACGGAAACGGAAGATGACATAAATTAGCCCGGTTAAATTCAGGTCATAAGCCTGCGTGTAGTGCACGACCAATAACTTGGAACAGGTCTAATGATCAGAGGCCTCACTTAAAATAGCAAGGCCATCACCAGACTGCATATTCACAACCGGACGGTCAGGGCTTAAACGCTAGCGTTGTGAATACCCATTTCGCACAAAGCGGAAGATTCGCGAACAATAGTTTCGTTGCGATCTGGGCCTGTAGAAACAATGTCTACCGGAGCGCCCACCAGCTCTTCGATTCGAGCGATATAGGCGCGTGCATTGGCCGGCAAATCCGCTTCACGACGCACACCGAAAGTATTCTCTGTCCAACCGGGCATAGACTCATAAACCGGCTCGACACCTTCCCAACCTGCGGCATCAAAAGGTACTGGTACTTCTTCACCAGCGCTGTTGCGGTAGCCCACACAAACCTTTACCTCCTCGAGGCCATCGAGAACATCCAGTTTGGTCAGGCACAGGCCAGAAATACTATTGATTCGGATCGCGTGGCGCACAGCAACAGCGTCAAACCAACCGGTGCGGCGCTGGCGGCCAGTGGTAGCGCCAAACTCGTGACCTTTTTCACCCAGGTGACGACCAACTTCGCAGTCCAGCTCAGTTGGGAAAGGACCACCGCCAACGCGGGTGGTATAGGCCTTGGTAATGCCCAATACATAATCCAGGTACAGAGGACCAAAACCAGAACCAGTAGCGGTACCGCCAGCAGTGGTATTAGAGGAAGTTACGAACGGGTAGGTACCGTGGTCAATATCCAGCAGGGAACCCTGGGCGCCTTCGAACAGGATATGCTCTCCGTTCTCTCGCGCTTTGTGCAGGTGATCGGCAACGTCGGTGATCATCGGCACCAGTTGCTCGCGCCAGATTTTGGCCTGCTCAACGGTGTCCTCATAACTGACCGGATCAACTTTATAGTATTCGGTCAGAGCGAAGTTGTGGTAATCAATTAGCTCTTTCAGCTGGTGGCAGAAGTTATCCCAGTTGCACAGATCACCCAGGCGAAGACCGCGACGAGCAACTTTATCTTCGTAAGCGGGACCAATACCGCGACCTGTAGTACCGATCGCTTTGGCGCCGCGTGCTTTTTCACGGGCCTGATCGAGGGCAACATGTACTGGCAAGATCAGCGGACACGCCGGGGAAAGACGCAGGCGCTCGCGAACAGGAACTTCACGCTCTTCCAGCTCAGCCATCTCTTTCAGCAGCGCCTCCGGGGAGAGCACCACACCATTGCCGATCAAGCAGGTTACGCTGGGGCGCAGGATACCGGAGGGAATCAGGTGCAGTACGGTTTTTTCGCCATCGATAACCAGGGTGTGGCCCGCATTGTGACCACCCTGGAAACGCACTACCAGCGAGACCTTCTCGGTTAGCAAATCGACAATCTTGCCCTTGCCCTCATCGCCCCACTGGGTACCCAGTACTACTACATTCTTGCCCATCTGTATAAATCTCTAAACTCAGGTTTTTCTCTGCGGGAGCCGGGGCCCCACATAAATGGATGTCTGCGGGTAGGCCCGCGCGATAATAGGCACATCCACTGCGCCCGAAAAATCAGTCTCGTGGTTTTACTACCCACGAATCACCCTCAGCAACCAACTCTCGGTCACAGCGGGAATCCAGTTCACTATCGGCACCACCAGCGAGGGCTGTGATGACGACTTCACCTTGAGCCCGCAGCTCGTGAATCGCCTTCCACAGTTCAGCGCCCTGGGAGCCTCTGACATCTGGCGCCAATATCGCAGCGCCCTCTTCAACGGCAGCGCTGCCCAGATTACTCAATGCCACCAGGTCACTACTGAAGCCTGTTGCTGGGCGATCGCGCCCAAACACGGCCCCGATACCGTTGTAGCGTCCACCGTTGGCCAATGCCTGGCCGTGGCCCGGTGTGTAGGCGGCGAATACCAGACCTGTTTCATAGTCGTAGCCGCGTACTTCACTCAAATCGAAGAACAGTGTCACCTCTGGATAGCGCTCATTCAGAGCCTCAGCTACCTGCCTCAAATCGGAAACTGCCGCCAGCAAATTTTGCGGGGCTCCAGAAAAGAGTTCGCGGGCCTTATCTAGGCATTCCCGTCCCCCAACCAGCCCCGGGAGCGCCTTCAGCCACTCGGCAGCCTTCTGGTCGCCAACATTCTCCTCAACCCACTCGCACAGATCAGCAGTCGCCTTGCTCTGTAACATTGCCAACAGGGCGCTGCGCTGCTCGTCATTGAGGCCCGCCGCTTCAACCAGACTCTGGTAAATCGCGACGTGGCCCAGGTCCAGGTGCACTTGGCTGACACCCGCTACCTGAAGGCTTTGCAGCATCAGCGAGATCACCTCGAGGTCTGCACCGAGGTTGTCCACTCCAAACAGCTCCGCACCAACCTGTATCGGCGCTCGCGAGCCCATCGGGGTTCGCGGCTTGGTGTACACCACCTGACCGGCGTAGCAGAGGCGGTTGGCGCCTCTGCGGGGAAAACTGTGGGCATCAATCCGGGCAGTCTGCGGAGTCATATCCGCGCGTATACCTAAAGTGCGTCCAGATATCTGGTCGGTAACCTTAAAGGTGCTCAGATCTACATCATGGCCCATCCCGATCAGGAGGGACTCGGTGAATTCCAACATCGGCGGTATCACCAACTCATACCCCCAGCAGTGGTAGAGGTCCAGTAGTTGGCGGCGCAGAGTCTCCAATTGCACGGCATCCGCAGGCAGAATTTCTGCAATGCCATCCGGTAACATCCAGCGATCGGCTTGAGTCATGATGAAATGAATTCGTCAGCGAAGAAATTGCGGTGCCACAGCGCTTGCCACAAACGAGCCGCAGCACTTCCCACAAAAAAACCGGGCTGGGCCCGGTTTGCGTGATTTTAGCATCAAGTGCTAACAGGAAGGTAGGGTTATCGAATCTAACCCGGCGCCTGTAGCACCAGTTGCCCAGTGCTACATAGCATTTTCAGCCCTACTCTCCTTTCGGGTCTTTCAGGTAGCGGAAGAATTCGCTATCTGGATCGACCAGCATCATATCTGACTTGCTCCGGAAGGACTCCTTGTAAGCCTGCAAACTGCGGGTAAAGCGGTAAAACTCCGGATTCTTGCTGTAGGCCGCAGCGTAAATAGCTGCCGCCTCTGCATCACCCGCACCGCGTAACTCTTCCGCCTGGCGGTAGGCCTCAGACTCAATCACCACTCTTTGGCGATTGGCATTAGCCTTGATACGCTCACTGGCCTCCTGACCCTTGGCGCGATGATCCCGCGCCTCCAGCTCACGACCAGCGCGCATACGCTGGAACACAGACTCGGAGACTTCCGGCGGCAGGTCAATCCGCTTGACGCGCACATCAATCACATGCACTCCCAGGTCATCCTGAGCCACCTTATTCAGGTTTTTAGTGATCTCCGCCATCAACTCATCGCGCTCGCCACTGACTACCTCATGCAGATCACGCACACCAAACTCGTTCCGGAGCTGATCATTGATCCGCTCCGACAGCAGGCGCACCGCATTGCGATCGTCACCACGAGTGGCGATATAAAACTTATCCACATCAGAGATTCGGTATTTGGCATACGAATCAACCATCATGAATTTGTTTTCACTGTTGAGCATACGAACGGGGCTGGAATCCACCGTCTGAATACGCGCATCAAACTTGCGCAACCTTTCCGCAAAAGGGATTTTGAAGTAGAGACCCGGCTCGGTGTAGGTGCGCACCAGCTCACCAAAGCGCAGTAACACGGCTTTTTCAGTCTCTTTCACTACAAAGGCGCTGGAAGAAAGTACCAATACTCCAACCAGGATGACAACAATGATACCCAGTGTTTTGTTATTCATATCATCCCCTCCTAGCGAATAGTCTGACTGCGACGGGTGCTGGCGTCATCCCGACGAAGGCGCTCAATAACACGCTGATAGACTTCCTCAATCATTACAGGCGAGGTGTCCTGGCTTTGGGCTGCTCGCGCTGCTCCAGCGCCGCCTTGCGCCAATTTATCTAGCGGCAGGTACATCATGTTATTGCCACCCTCTACATCCACCATCACTTTGGAGGTGTTGGCCATCACATCCTGTACCGCATCCAGGTAGAGACGCTCGCGGGTAACTTCCGGGGCACGCTCATATTCAGCCAGCAGTTTCTCAAAGCGTACAGCTTCACCTCGGGCACTCTCGATGACGCGGGCTTTGTATGCCTCGGCCTCTTCGATAATGCGCTGAGCCTGACCACGGGCAACCGGGATTATCTGGTTAGCATCAGCCTGAGCTTCATTTTGCAGACGCACCTCGTCCTCACGGGCTTTGGTCACATCGTCAAACGCATCCTGCACTTCGCGCGGCGCCTTAGCATCAGTGAGGTTAACCACATCAATGCGTATACCGGTCTGGTACAGGTCCAGGTATTCCTGTAATCGCTCCTGCGTATCGGCAGATACTTGGGTCCGGTTCTGGGAAATCACACCGTTTAAAGTGAGAGAGCCCACCACGTGACGAAGGGCGCTGTCGGTGGCTTCCTGCAAGCTCTTCACCGGATCGCGAACACGCAGTACAAAAGACTCAGCATCCCCAACCTGCCACTGCACAGTGAGTACCACTTCTACGATATTGGCGTCTTCCGTCAGCATCTGACCGGTAGTGCGCTCAGTACGCACCTCAGTCATATTGACCTTGGTTACGTTATCGATAAGCGGCGGATTCCAGTGCAGGCCGGCAGATTCCGTGGAGTGGTATTTGCCCAGGCGCAAAACAACCGCCTGTTCGTTGGCGTTGACCTGGTAAATCCCCAGGCCGCCATAAATCAATACGGCGAGACCAATAACCAGCACCCAGGGAAATTTGACAGAGTCGCCACTTGGGCTGCCGCTGCCACCACCACCAAACAGGCCACCTAGTTTCTGCTGAATTTTTCGCAGTAGTTCATCGAGATCGGGCGGGCCTCCGTTATTGCGGTTACCGCCACCACCCCAGGGGTCTTTATTGTTACCACCCGGCTCATTCCAGGCCATTTAACTTACTCCAACTATGATCACTTAATCTTTTACTTCGGCGGATTCTAGCATCCATTGCCGACAAAATATTGCCGACAGGCCCTAGCCTGAGGCAAGTGGGCAGTCTGCGGAGACCAACCCCGAACAAATTCGACTAAAGGTCGCAATATGACCTGAATTTTAAAATCAATGCTTATACGACAACTACTCGGCAATGGGTTCTTCCAAAACCCATTCCGGCGCGTCATTGCCAGCAATATGTGGCGCCAGCAGACGCTGGAAATCACTACGCGGCAATAATATTTGCAATTCGCAGTCACCATTGTCGCGGTAGACTTCCGACTGCACCGCATTAATTTCAAATAGCTGCGCTCGCAGCCTGGACTGATGAGGCTTCACTACCAGTTGCCCGCGCACCATTTGCTCGCCCAGGCGCTCGGCAATAGCCTCAATTAAAAGTTCACAACCCGCACCTGTTACCGCAGAGAGCCAAACTGCCCGGGGTACACCCTGATCATCCCGGTCTATACGCGGTTCAAAATCTGCCAGCAGATCAATTTTGTTATAAACCACCAGTTGCGGCAGTTCCGAAGCATCAATTTCCTCCAGAACCGTTTGCACCTCTTCCATCAGGTGTAATCGGTCATCTGCCGCAGCGTCCACCACATGTAGAAGCAACGTCGCACTGGCGGCCTCTTCCAGGGTTGCCCGGAATGCCTCTACCAGTTTATGCGGCAAGTGAGAGACAAATCCCACAGTATCAGCCAATACCATGGCGCCAACATTGGGTAATTCAACCCTGCGCATGGTCGGGTCGAGGGTGGCAAACAATTGGTCCCTGACATAGACATCTGCATCGGTCAGGCGATTAAATAGGGTCGACTTGCCCGCATTGGTGTAGCCAACCAGAGATACGGTGGCCATTTCTGCCCGGGAGCGCGCGCGGCGCCCCTGCTCCCGCTGGCGGCGTACCTTTTCCAACCGCTTCTCGATTGAGTCTATGCGCGCGCGCAGCAGTCGCCGGTCTGTCTCCAACTGGGTTTCACCGGGCCCACGCAGGCCAATACCACCCTTTTGCCTCTCCAGATGGGTCCAACCTCGCACCAGCCGCGTTGCCATATGGCGTAGCTGGGCCAACTCCACCTGAAGCTTACCCTCGTGAGTTCGCGCACGCTGGGCAAAAATATCCAGAATAAGCCCTGTGCGATCCAGCACCCGGCACTTTAATTCGCGCTCAATATTGCGCTCCTGACTCGGAGACAGGATGTGATCAAAGATAACCAGGGCGGCTTCCTGATATTTGACTACCTGGCGAATCTCCTCCAATTTACCTCGGCCAACAAAGGTCTTTGGGTCTGGAGTGGCGCGCTGGCCGAAAATAAAACTGACAGGATCTGCTCCGGCAGATAGGGCCAACTCCTCAAATTCACGAGGGTCGTCGGGACTGTCGATGGCGGAGAGTTCTAGGTGTACCAGTACTGCGAGCTCACCGGATTCCGGTCGATCGAAAAACAATGGGAATTCTCTATTGCGAAAAGGGCGCGATAAGCCCTGACTGAGGTAACAACCGGCAAGCCCTGCAAGGGGCTCACCGAGCTGCTGGCGCCCCGGCAAAACGGGGTGCAGGTGAAATTGATACGGATCTTTTAGCTAAAGGATTCGCGCTCACCGCCTTCACCATTACCCTCGCCGCCGTGCTGGGCTGCGGGATTCAATAGCGGTACGCGCACTGCACGCGACGGAACAACCGTAGAAATGGCGTGCTTATACACCATTTGGCTCACAGTATTTTTGAGTAACACCACGAACTGGTCGAAGGATTCAATTTGCCCTTGGAGCTTGATGCCGTTTACCAGATAGATAGAAACCGGAATACGCTCTTTGCGCAATACGTTGAGGTAAGGGTCTTGTAAGCTGTGCCCTTTTGACATCTTTTTTCTCCTTGTCAAAAAGCTGAATGCGGTATGCAGGCCGCAATCGCACCCGCGAAGAGCGCGGATCAAAAAACGACTGAGGTTGAATACGCGTATAAGTAGTGTAGTAGCGAGCCGGAAAAGGCCGGACTCTGTGAAAACTGACTGAACGGGCTTGTCGTTTAATAGCCCAACCACGTTATGGATGCTTAAGCGAGAAATTTCAAGGCTTCTGCCAATATTTCGTCATTCTCACGCACCCCACCTTGCTCATCCTGAGTGTACAAAGTTAGCAGGTCTGGCCAGCGCCGCAGCCAGGTTAACTGGCGCTTGGCAAGCTGCCTCGTCGCCGCAATTCCAGCGGCCACCATATCATCGTAATCGGTTTGGCCTTGCAAGTGTTGCCAAACTTGCCGATATCCCACCGCGCGAATTGCCGGTAAGTCCTCGTGCAGGTCTCCCCGGTCCAGCAGGCCCTGGACTTCATCAATAAAGCCCGCCGCGAGCATCTTGCGAAAACGCAGTTCAATACGCTGGTGAAGCAGGGATCGATCGCGGGGCATAATGGCCATCTGACACACTTGGTACTGCTCCTGTATTCCCCCAGCTTCCTGCTCGCGACGCAACTGCGAAAGCGGAACACCGGTAAGGCGGTAAACTTCCAGCCCCCTTTCGATACGTACCGAATGGTTGGGATGTAGCTCAGCCGCCAACTGCGGGTCCACCTGGGCCAGCTCCGCATGCAGTGCAGGCCACCCTTCACGCTCTGCGCGTGCTTCAATTTCTGCTCTCACCGCTGCATCCGCTTCAGGCAATTTTGCCATGCCTTCCAACAGAGCGCGGAAATACAACATAGTTCCGCCAACCAGTAATGGCACTTTACCAGCGGCAGTAATTTCTGCCATAGCTTCCAGCCCATCTTTGCGGAAGCGACCTGCCGAATAAGACTCAGACGGGTCACAGACATCGATCAAACGGTGAGGGTATGCAGCTAGCTCTTCTACTGAGGGCTTGGCCGAGCCGATATCAAGGCCTCGATATACGAGAGCAGAATCAACACTAATTAGTTCCACGGGCAAACGATCGGCGAGCGCCATGGCCAGATCCGTTTTGCCGGAAGCCGTTGGACCCATCAAGAAAATTACACGGGGCTTATCACCCGGCAAGCTGTTATTCAAACTACCACCCACTTCTGCCGCGTACCTATTGGCCGCGCATAAACCACTTATCCATATCTGCCAGTTTAACCTGGGTCCAGGTCGGGCGACCGTGATTGCACTGGCCACTGCGCTCCGTGCGCTCCATATCCCGCAGCAGAGCATTCATTTCCGGGATTGTCAGACGTCGGTTTGCGCGAACAGAACCGTGACAAGCCATTGTCCCCAGCACTTCGTTGATGCGCTCACCAATACGGGCGCTGTCGCCTTCGCCGAGCAGGTCCGAGAGTACATCGCGCACAAGCTGTTCCACTTCCGCGCCGTGCAGCATTGTGGGTACCTGGCGCACCAGTAAGGTCTCCGGACCGGCCCGCTGCAATACGAAACCAAGCGCGGTAAACACCTCGCTGCGCTCCTCGAAGCAGTCCGCTTCCCGATGGCTGACGGCCAGGCTTACAGGAACCAGAAGGGGCTGAGCCTGGATTCCACCGGCCGCATAAGCCACTTTCATCTGCTCATAGACAATGCGCTCATGGGCAGCGTGCATATCGATAACAACCATCCCGTGCTCGTTTTGCGCGAGAATATAGATTCCATGCAACTGCGCCAGAGCAAAGCCCAGCGGCGGCACTTCTGATTCACTTTCAATGCCCACACTGGCCCCTACGGTCGCCCCGGAAGACGCTTGTGGCACGGGCACTGGCCTGCTGGTAGGGGCATCCTGCGGCTGTTGTGTCGCCGGGGATGAGTCCTGATACGGTTGGTGCAGAGCGCCGTAAGCGTTCATCTGCTCGCGCAGATTTGAGGGCGAGGGGCGATTGCTGAGTGGCATTTTATGCTGCCCGGCAAATTCACCGGCCTGCAAACCCGTGACCTGTTCCTGGCGCTCCTGCTCTGGCTCGCTTTCTATTTCCTCTTTCTGCCCCGGGCGCACATCCGCCAGGGCCCGGTGCAAACTGCCAAACAGGAAGTCGTGTACCAGGCGACTGTCTCGAAAACGCACTTCGTGTTTGGTCGGGTGCACATTCACATCGACGGAAGCCGGGTCCAGCTCCAGATAAAGTACAAATGCCGGATGGCGACCGTGGTACAAAACATCGGCGAACGCCCGGCGCACAGCGTGGCTGACCACCTTGTCGCGAATAGCCCGGCCATTGACGTAAAAGAATTGTAAATCGGCCTGGGAGCGCGAGAATGCGGGCTCCGCAACCCACCCCCACAGGCGCAGGCCGCTGCGCTCCACATCGATATGCAGCGCATTCTGCATAAACGCCGGTCCACACACCTGGGCCACACGGCGCTCCATTTCCACCCGCCCGGTGCCCGCGCGCAGATTATGCACGCCCTTGCCGTTGTGGCGCAGGCTGATAGAGACATCAAATCGGGACAGCGCCAAGCGCTTAATCGTCTCGTCAATGCGATTGAATTCTGTTTTTTCTGTGCGCAGGAATTTCCGCCGAGCGGGCGTATTGAAGAACAGGTCGCGCACATCCACCGTGGTGCCACGGGGGTGAGCCGAGGGCGCGAGCTGTGCCTGCATGTCGCGGCCCTCCGCACTTACCTGCCACCCCTTGCCGCTTTCATCGCGGCTGCTGGTCAATGCCAGGCGCGCCACCGAGGAAATACTGGCGAGGGCCTCACCTCGAAAGCCCAGGGTGGCCACCGCCTCCAGATCCTCCAAAGCGTGAATCTTGGAAGTCGCATGGCGGGCCAGGGCCATTGGCAGGTCTTCCCGCTCAATGCCCTTGCCGTTATCGCGCACTTTCATGCGCTTGCTACCCCCGCCGTCCACATCGACCTCAAGTCGTGTAGCGCCCGCATCCAGGCTGTTTTCCAGCAACTCCTTGATCACTGATGCCGGGCGCTCAACGACTTCACCAGCCGCAATCTGGTTGGCGAGGCGGGGAGAGAGTTGCTGGATTTTATCGTGCATGAATTTGGCCTGTTAATGCTGCAAGGACCGCTCGACACTGAGGTCTCAGCCGGAAGGAATGCTCAGGGTCTGCCCCACTCGAATCACGGAGTTCTTGATGCCATTCGCTCTCATCAGAGCGGCGACGGAGATATTATATCGCGCCGCGATACCCGAAAGGGTCTCCCCGCGGGCGATAACGTGGTTGCGAGACTTATCGCTCTGGTTGGCGGCGAGCCAGGTATCCGCCGGGGGGCGACTCTTAAAGTGCGCCACTATACCGTCACTGAGCTTTTGCGCCAGCTTGCGCTGGAAACTGGGATCGCGCAGGCGTTTCGCTTCCTGGGGATTGGTAATAAAACCCGTCTCCACCAAAATTGAAGGCACATCCGGCGAACGCAGCACCGAGAAATTGGCCTGCTCCACCTGTTTTTTGTGCAGGTGAGTGACGGTGCCAATCTGTGACAGCACACTGGCGCCGATATCCAGGCTGGCATTCATGGTGGCAGTCATGGAAAGGTCGAGCAATACGCCAGCCAGGGTGTCATCCTTATCGCCCAGGCTCAAACTGCCGGCACCACCGATAAGGTCGGACTCGTTTTCCCGCGCGGCCAAAAAGCGGGCGGTTTCACTGGTTGCCCCCCGGGAGGAGACCGCATAGACCCCCGCGCCACGGGCATCTTTGCGGGTAAAGGCATCGGCGTGGATCGACACAAAAAGGTCCGCACGCATATTGCGCCCAATTTTTACCCGTTCCCGCAGAGGGATATAGTAATCCCCTGTGCGCACCAGTTTGGCAGTAAAGCCCTTCTCACCGTTTATCTTTTTGTGCAGCTGTTTGGCAATCGCCAGCACCACATCCTTTTCCCGCAAGCGACCGGGACCGGAAGCCCCGGGATCTTCCCCGCCGTGCCCAGCATCAATGGCGACAATGATATTGCGTTCACTACTGACCTGCTCCAGCGTCTTCTCGCTGCCTTTAACCTCGTCGTAAAGGTCAATCACCAATCGATCCGGCAGGTTTTCATGGCGCCGCAGGGCAAAGCTGCGCGGATTCGCCTGCTGCTTTAGGTCCAATACAACCCGTAGATCTTTTTTATTCTGACGGGCATGGCGCACCCGGGCGATCGGCGTCTTGTCCAGGTCCAACTTGTCCAGCTCAGCCTTCAACTCGGTATCAGAGAGATCGACAACCACCCGGTGGGGGTCCTTGAGGGTAAATAACTTGTGCTCTGCCGGGCCGCTTAAATCAAAAACCAGACGCGTATGGTCGGGTGCTCGCCAGACGCGCACACCTTCCACTTGCGTCGCAGAAGCTGGCAGGAAAACTGCCAGCCACAGCGCGACAACGAACAGAGACCGCCACATAAAACTCATTACTTCCCAGCCCCTTTGCTTATTGGTATCAGTATTTCCCTGCGTTCAGGTCTTTTCAGGATGCTCGCAGCAGCTTTTGCAGCAGGTCTATTACCCACTCACCCTGGGGCGAGCGCGCGATTAACCTGAGCTGGCGACCACTTTCCGGTACTTCCAACTCAACTTCCAAGTCTGGAGCCGGCAATATGCCCTCACCCCGCTCGGGCCACTCTACAAGGCTCAAGCTCTGAGCAGAGAAATAATCCCGCACCCCCATAAACTCCAACTCTTCCGGGTCACCCAGACGATAGAGGTCGAAGTGGTAAACCCGGTGAGCCTCGAGTTCGTAGGGTTCCACCAGGGTATAGGTGGGGCTCTTTACCGCACCCTCGTGCCCAAAGGCCCTCAGTACCCCACGACAAAAAGTTGTCTTTCCCGCGCCCAGCTGACCATTTAAATACAGCGTCAGTCCCTGTTGCAGGCCCGCCGCGAGACAGGCCTGCCCGAGCGAGCTGCCGCCGGATACGGTGGCTGCTTCATCGGCCAAATGTAATTTCAATTCACTCGCCATCAATCTACCAAACGTCTAATCCAGGGCAATAAATCCGTAGCGAGTAATCCCCGCATACCCTCTTCGGCAGCGCGATTACCCGCCTCTCCGTGTAACCACACCGCCAATCGGGCAGCCTCCACCAGCGGCAAGTGCTGGCCAATCAATGCTGCAACAATACCGGTGAGGAGGTCTCCCATACCACCGGAAGCCATGCCCGGGTTACCGCTGTTGATAAGGTCAACACCACCATCATGTGCAATCAGGGTGCCTGCGCCTTTTAATATCACCACGCCACTGAATTTTTGCTGAACTGCAATAGCAGCTGCGCGCGGATCGGCGAGCACCTCGGCGGTATCACAACCCAGGAGGCGGGCGGCCTCCCCCACATGTGGGGTTAACACCCAGTCATCCCGCCGGACTCCGGCCAGAACCCGGCCCTCAGCGAGAATATTCAATGCATCGGCATCTACGACCAAGGGCGCCTCAGCTCGGCCGGCTCGCGCCAGCAGCTGCTCACTCCAGGGGGAGCGTCCCAAACCGGGGCCCACTGCAATCACGCTGGGGCCTTTGAGCAGCGGTTCCAGCTCCTGCCCGGAAATCACCGGATGAGCCATCACTTCTGGACTGCGAGTTAACGCTGCGGACAAATGCTCAGGGCGGGTCGCCAGGGAAATCAGCCCGGCTCCACAGCGCGCTGAGGATTGCGCAGCCATCAATGCGGCACCGCCAAATCCGGTATCACCGCCGACAACCAAAATATGGCCAAATTGGTTTTTAAAGCTATCGGCAGCGCGCGCTGGCAGGCGACGGATGGCATCAGCCTCGTATCGCATAACCAAAGGCTCAACTGCTCGGTAGGCAGCCTCAGGTGCCCCCAAACCTTCGAAAATTACCTCTCCGCAGAGCGCCGGGCCGCGACCGCAGTAGAGCCCCATTTTGCGGCCGATAAAAGTCACCGTTATATCGGCACTGACCGCCTCGCCGGCACTGCCGGTATCGGCACTCATACCGGAGGGGATATCCACAGCCAACACCGGGCCAGGGCTTTTGCGGATTCGCTCAACCGCATGCGCCACGCCGGAGCGCAGCTCACCGCTAAAGCCCGTTCCCAGCAATGCATCCACAATCAGTGTATTGGCATCCGCCGTATCCAGTTCTGCGAGAGAGTTCACCACCTGGACACCTTCCCGGCAGGCGTACTCATAGGCCTCCCAGGCATCGCCACTCAGGTGCTGAGGATCGGTACACGCATAAACGGTGACCGGGATTTTCTTTTGCGCGGCGAGGGCGGCAATCACATAGCCATCCCCACCGTTGTTCCCACCACCGCAGAAAACCTGGAGGCGGCCGATCTCCGGCCAGTGCCTGCGTAGATGTGAAAAAGCCGCGCGACCGGCGCGCTTCATCAGTTGAATGGAGGGGATTTCCAGTGCAGCAATCGTCTGTCGATCCAGCTCACGTACCGACTCGGCACTGTATAGAGGTTGAGGCGTGTCCATGCAGCTCCCGCGATGTGGTCAAGAATTCATCTGTGGCAAAATAGGCAATTACATCGCCATCGTTTGCGCCAACCGCAAAGTATACCGCCCCGGCCAGGCATTGTGCTTGCAGGGAATATCGAGCCGCTTTATCTATGACCGAATCACTGCTCGCCGACTTAGCCCAACAGATCAAAATTTGGGGCAGAGAACTGGGCTTCCAACAAGTGGGTATTACCGATTGCCAGCTGGAGGAGGAAGGGGAACGCCTGCGCGCCTGGATTGATGCGGGCTATCACGCTGATATGGACTGGATGGGCGCTCACGGTGAGAAACGCTGGCGCCCCGAATTATTGGAGCCGGGAACACTGCGGGTAATCAGCGTGCGTCTGGACTACCTGCCGCCGGACACCCAGCCGATTAAAGTGTTGAAGGATTCGAGTAAGGCCTATGTATCCCGCTATGCGAATGGCCGCGATTACCATAAGTTGATCCGCAAACGCCTGGCCAATCTATCAAAGCAAATTGATACCTATTGCGCCGAGCGGGGCATTGAATCGAAAGGTCGGGCTTTTACCGACAGCGCCCCGGTAATGGAGAAGGCCCTGGCAGCCAAGGCCGGCCTGGGCTGGATTGGTAAAAATACTCTGGTACTGAATTCGACCGCCGGCTCTTACTTTTTCCTCGGCGAAATCTACACCAACTTGCCACTCCCCATAGATATCAGCGAGGAGCATGATCAGTGTGGCGACTGTGTCGCCTGCCTCAGGGTTTGCCCTACCGATGCCTTCATCGATGACCGTACCCTGGATGCGCGGCGCTGCATCTCCTACCTCACTATTGAAAACAAAGGCCCAATCCCTGAGGAATTTCGCGAGCCCATCGGCAACCGAATATACGGCTGTGACGACTGCCAGATAGTGTGCCCCTGGAATAAATTCGCCAAGCCCACCAAGGAAAAAGATTTTCATCCCCGACACGGACTGGACAATGGTGAGCTACTGAAGTTGTTTACCTGGAGCGAAGAGGAGTTCCTGCGCAAGACTGAGGGTTCGGCCATTCGCCGAATCGGCCACGAGCGCTGGCTGCGCAACCTGGCTGTTGCCTTAGGCAATGGGGAGGCCACGCCCGAAGTCATCAATACCCTGGAAAGTGCGCGCGCCGGCGCCACGCCCCTGGTTCTGGAGCATATCGATTGGGCGCTGGAGCGGTTGCGCAGCGGGCGCAGGCGCAAGCGTAAAATCAAACGCAAGCCCGCTGGCTAATCGGGAGTGGGGGTCAGAGGCGGAAAAAAGTCTCGCGGTAGTGGCGCAATTCCTCAATAGAATCGCGGATATCGTCGAGCGCCAAATGGCTGCTGTGTTTTTTAACTCCATCCAAAACCTCCGGGCGCCAGCGACGAGCCAATTCCTTCACCGAGCTGACATCCAAGTTGCGATAGTGGAAATAGGACTCCAACTCCGGCATATATTTCACCAGGAACCGGCGATCCTGGCCGATAGAGTTGCCACACATGGGAGATGCTCCCTCAGGGACCCACTGTCGCAAGAACTCCAGGGTCTCCCTCTCCGCGTCCCTTTCGGAAATACTGGATTCTTTGACCCGAGCTACCAGCCCGGAACCACCGTGCTGTTCGGTATTCCATTCATCCATTGCATCTAGCAAGGCATCGCTCTGGTGAATGACCATTGAGGGACCCTCGGCGAGAATCTCCAGGCGTGAATCCGTCACGACTGTGGCAATTTCAATAATGCGCTCTTTGTCCGGATTCAGGCCTGTCATCTCCAGGTCAATCCAGATCAGGTTGTTCTGATCCACAACGGGTCTCCTCAAACTTTCCGCGCAAGTTACCGCAACTACCCTGCAATAGCTATAATCCGCCGCTAGTCTCCAGGTGCTAGTGCATGAGTAAACGCAAATTAAATCGCCGCCAACAGTGGCGTATCAACAAAATCCAGCAGGAACGTGAAGCCCGCGCCCGCAAGCGTGAGCAATCTGCCGAAGAGGCCCTGGAAGAGGGGCAACTGGGGCAGGAACAGATCGGCCTGGTTATCGCCAACTATGGCACACAGGTTTTAGTGGAGAGCGAGAGTGATCCGAGCCTGCGCCAGCGCTGCCATTTGCGCGCCAATATCGAAACCCTCGTGACCGGCGATCGCGTTGCCTGGCACCCTGCCAGCGAAGACAGCGATGGGGGCATTGGTGTTATCGGGGCGCGCCTGCCGCGCAATTCCGAGCTACAGAGACCCGATCGCTACGGCGACCTGAAAACGGTCGCCGCCAATATCGATCGCATATTGATCGTTATCGCCCCCTACCCCGAACCCTTTGCCAATGCTATAGACCGCTACCTGGTAGCCGCAGAGACCACCGGCATAGCACCCATGCTGCTGCTCAACAAAACCGACCTGATCGATGAGCGCAATCGCGATTCATTGGAGGAGCTACTCGCCCCCTACCCGGAGCTCGGCTACCCGGTTTTACGGTTATCGACCAAAACTGGCGAGGGCCTGCCGGAGCTGCTGGAAACCCTTGCGCAAGGATGTAGCGTTTTTGTAGGGCAGTCCGGGGTGGGCAAGTCATCCCTGGTCAACGCACTGCTTCCCAGTGCCGGCGCCCGCACCGGTGCCCTGTCAGAGGCCACACAGAAGGGGACTCACACCACTACAGCGGCGGAACTGTTTCACCTGCCCAGTGGGGGTGATCTGATAGACTCCCCAGGCATTCGCGAGTTTGGACTCTGGCATATGGAGGAGGCCGCCCTACTGGAAGGGTTTGTCGAATTCCGACCGTTTATAGGACACTGCCGCTTTCGCGACTGCCGCCACCAGGGCGAACCCGGTTGCGCTATCCAGGAGGCTCTGACCGATGGAAAAATTAGCGAGCGCCGCATGAATAGTTTTCTGCATTTGCGCAACAGCCTGGAATCGGAGAACAAGTTTTGAAACTGATCATCGAAGCGGATGAGCTCGCGACTCAGCTTGAGCGCGAAGAACTGCTGATTGTCGACCTCAGCTCACCCCACAATTACCTCAACGGCCATATCCCAAGGGCCGTTCACCTGCCGTTCCAGGCGCTGATGGCTGGCACCGCGCCCGCACCGGGCAAACTTCCCGGTATCGAACAGCTGACCCAAGTATTTCAAGCTATCGGCTTGAAGCCGGAACAACATGTGGTCGCCTGTGACGACGAAGGTGGCGGTTGGGCTGGGCGCTTTTTGTGGACCCTGGAAATGATAGGCCACCGCAATTACAGCTACTTGAATGGTGGCATGTTGGCCTGGCGAGGCGCCGGCCTTCCTCTCACTACCGAGGCACCGGATATCGAGCCGAGTGATATTCAAATCACCGTCAACAGCACAGCTGCGATGGACGCCCAGCAAATCCAGGATCAACTGGGCAATGATGAACTCCTTGTTTGGGATGCTCGCTCACCCCAGGAATATCGCGGTGAGCGGGTCCTGGCCATGAAGGGCGGTCATATCCCGGGAGCAATCAATTGCGAGTGGACCCAACTGATGGACCCGCAAAAAGACTTGCGTATTCGTGCGGATGCCCGCGAATTCCTCGCTGCACTGGGAATTGATAGCTCACACAAGATTGTCACCCACTGCCAGAGCCATCACCGCTCCGCTTTTACCTGGTTAGTGGGCAAGTCCCTGGGATTGGATATCCGTGCTTATCCAGGCTCCTGGAGTGAGTGGGGCAATTTGCCCAATACGCCGGTACAGCAGTAGATACATTGAGAAAAGACGTAGATTTATGAACCCTAAACTTTTTGCCGCCCTGCAATACCTAACGCCGCAACACGCACTCTCCCGTGCAGCCGGTTGGTTGGCGAATACAGAACTCAAGTGGATCAAAGATCCTTTCACCCGCTGGTTTGTGGAGAAGTACGGTGTAGATATGCAGGAGGCCAAAGAGAGCGACTGCACTGCCTACCGCACCTTCAATGAATTCTTTACCCGCGAGTTGGTAGACGGAGCCCGCCCCATTATCGAAGGGCAACACACCCTCGCCAGCCCCGCCGACGGCGCCATCAGCCAGCTGGGCCAGATCCATAACGGCCGTATTTTCCAGGCCAAGGGTCACGACTACAGCCTGGTTGAACTGGTGGGTGGTGATCCCAAGGTGGCCGCGCAATTTAATGACGGGCACTTCGCCACCGTGTATCTGTCACCGAAGGATTATCACCGTGTGCATATGCCCATGGCCGGCACCCTGCGCAGCATGACCTATGTGCCCGGACAACTCTTCTCTGTAAATACGGTAACTGCAGAAAACGTTCCGCGCCTGTTCGCGCGCAACGAGCGTCTGGTCTGCGTATTCGATACGGAAGCCGGCCCTATGGCAATGATCCTGGTGGGTGCAATGATTGTCGCCGGTATCGAAACCGTATGGGCCGGACAAGTCGCTCCAATCCAGCGCAAAGTCATCAATACGGATTATCTGGAAAAGGCACCTGTCCACCTGGAGAAAGGTGAGGAGATGGGACGCTTTAAGCTGGGCTCTACCGTCATTATGCTATTTGGCGCAGACCAGGTGAGCTGGCTCGACCAGCTTGAAGCCGAGTCTCCCGTGCGCATGGGTGAGCATTTCGGAAATTTACTATCCGGCAAGGACTGATTAATAAGGAACAGCGGCAGTCTTTAGGAGGTTCCTAAACTGCCGCCTCGGGAAAAAAGAACGTTTATTTTGTCAGGCGCGTCAGCAGCTGCCCCAGTCGGCCACCGCGGAATAAATAATTGTCGCGAATATTCGCCGCATCCACCTGGGGGTAAGCTCCGGGTTCTATATCCCTGAGGATACTGATCTTTTCCTCGACACTCATCTTGCCACGCTCGATAAGCTTCTGTTCTCGATCCTCAACTTCAGCTAAGTCACACAGGCGAGGCTTGCTGAGCGTCTGTTTTTGCCCATCGAGAACGATCATTACCTTTGGTCGCAAGCGCCGGTCGTAGGTCTGTTCCACCACCACGCCGACTTCTCCGGTGGACAACTCCACCTGAGTACCCGTGGGATAGAGGCCAATAGCCTGAATGAACTCCACTACCAACTGTTCCTGGTAGGCGATACCTCTCAGGTCATACAACTTGGCAACTGCCCGGGATGGCGCTACCGGCTCACTGGAACCTCTTGGATTAGTGGCTTCATCATAGAAAGTCACTATTCCGCACATGCGCGCCAACACTGAAATCCTGTCACCGCGCAAGCCCTCAGGGTAACCACTACCATCGTGGCGCTCGCAGTGGGCACTAATGACTTCGATAACCTTCGGATCTATTTGTGGGTCTGCCGACAGCATCTTGACGCTGTGCTGCACAAACTTTCGATACTCCAATTCACTGCGCGGGTCGCGCTGCTTCATCTGCAGCACTTCCCCGTCGATAGCCAGCTTGCCTACATCCTTCAGCAGAGTAGCCACCCCGAGCTTTAGTAAATCACTGCGTGAAAGACCGATATGGCGGCCGAATAGCACCGCCCAAATACTGGCACGCACCGAGTGACTGTAGGTGTGCTCATCCTTATCTCGCACACGAGCCAGCCAGGCAAACGCATCGGGACTGCGCAGCACACTTTCTACTAAATCCTCAACGACTTGGTTGACCTGCTGCACCGGTATGGGCCTGTTGTTGGAGACAAGCCCCATTACCTCATTCATACCATAGAGGATCTGGCCGTGGAGCTTGCGCGCATTACTGGCTTCCCGTTGCGCCGGCTGCGGAGGGGGGTATTTTTTATGGGAAACAGTGACAGGTTTGCAGGGGATAGTGACCGCTGTGCGGCCGGAAGCACGGCCCTTTGCGGAAGTGTCGCTGCCCCCGAGTAATCGTCGCAGGGTAACTCCGGCACTGCCGACAGTTTTGTGTATATCGACATAAACAAACCGGCAGTATTTCTGTAGCTGCCGAATTTCTTCCAAATCGCGGATATAAAAACCCTGCAGCGCAAATGGAGTGCGTGTCCAAGGCCTGTCGAGCTTGGAGACAAACATGCCGCGCTGTAAATCACCGACAGAAATTTTTGCTTGTTCGATTGCCACTGGGGAAGGTGCCGACAACTGTAGTTAACGCTAAAACGCTGCCCTGAAAGACCCCGTGGCGTAAGATCCTCGGTCCTCTGGGCAAGCTCACCTTTATATCATGGAGAGATATTAAGGTTCACCCGCCCAAAGTGAGACTGTATTCACAGACTCAGGGATCAGTGGCCAATTTAGGCGTGATATTGGGCTGACAGCTCTACCACAGCTTCAATCATGGCTCCGGCATGTTTGGGATCTACCTTCGGGGTAATTCCGTGACCTAAATTGAAAACGTGGCCACTACCCTGACCAAAAGACTTCAAAACAGCCGCCACTTCTGTGCGAATTCGTTCGGGACTCGCGTAGAGAACAGCTGGGTCCAAGTTACCTTGCAGGGCCACCTTGTCTCCCACTCGGGCGCGGGCACTGCCAATGTCTGTAGTCCAATCCAAGCCCAGGGCGTCAGCGCCGGTATCAGCCATTGCTTCCAACCACTGACCGCCTCCCTTAGTGAACAGGATGGCCGGCACTCGACGACCGTCGATTTCTTTAATCAGCCCCTGGAGAATTCTCTGCATATATTTCAGGGAGAATTCACGATAAGCACTGTGGCTGAGTGCCCCGCCCCAGGTATCAAAGATCTGTACGGCCTGGGCACCAGCGCGAATCTGGGCGTTCAGGTAATCGGTAACAGAGTCGGCCAGCACCGTGAGTAACTGGTGCATCAGCTCAGGGCGGTTGTAGAGCATTTCCTTACAGCGGGCAAAATCCTTGCTGGAGCCACCTTCAACCATATAAGTCGCCAGCGTCCAGGGGCTGCCGGAGAAGCCGATAAGCGGCACGCGACCATTCAACTCGCGGCGGATGGTGGACACGGCATTCATCACATAGTCCAAATCCTTTTCGCTGTTCACCACTTCCAGGGCTTCGATATCGGCCGCCGTGCGCAGGGGCTTGTGGAACTTTGGGCCCTCGCCTTCAGAGAAGTAGAGGCCCAGGCCCATGGCATCGGGAATAGTCAGGATATCGGAAAACAGAATGGCGGCGTCCAGCGGGTAGCGCTCCAGGGGTTGCAGCGTTACCTCACAGGCCAGCTCAGTATTGCGGCACAGATCCATAAAGCTGCCGGCTTCGGCGCGGCTGGCTCGATATTCCGGCAGGTAGCGCCCCGCCTGTCGCATCATCCACACAGGCGTTCGATCCACTGGCTGGCGCAGAAGGGCGCGAAGAAAGCGGTCGTTTTTCAATTCGGACGGTTTGGTATCAGACATAGGCACACCGAGCGGGCTAAAAAAACGGGCATTGTACAGGGGCTTGGCCGCTATACACAGGGTGGCAAAGATATTGCGAGGTGCCTATTGGGACTGGCACAAATGTGCACGGAATAATTGGGCAGTGAGGGACCCTGCCCCCACTGCAAATCAGAAACGATTAAATATCCAGGTAATCGAGGATACCTTCACCGGCCTGGCGCCCTTCCCAGATAGCGGTCACTACCAGGTCGGAGCCGCGCACCATATCACCGCCGGCAAACACCTTCTCATTGGAGGTCTGGAATTTGTATTTTTGTTTTTCTGGAGCGACGACGCCACCCCAGTCGGCAACTTCAATATTGTGCTGCGGAAACCACTCCGCCGGGCTGGGGCGGAATCCAAAGGCCACCAGAACAATATCCGCCGGGATAATTTCTTCAGAACCGGGCACCACCTGAGGGCGACGGCGGCCGTTTTCATCGGGCTCACCGAGCTCCGTAGTAACCACTTTAACCCCGGCCACCTTGCCATCTCCAACGATCTCAACCGGCTGGCGATTGAACAGGAACTGTACGCCCTCTTCCTTGGCATTGGCCACTTCCCGACGAGAGCCAGGCATATTTTCTTCGTCGCGGCGGTAGGCACAGGTTACGCTCTTGGCGCCCAATCTAATCGAGCTGCGGTTACAGTCCATGGCGGTATCACCACCGCCGAGAACCACCACACGCTTGCCCTCAACCGAAACAAATTCCGAGGCGTCGCGCTCCCAGCCCATATTGCGATTTACGTTGGCAATCAGGAATGGCAAAGCATCGTGAACACCGGGCAAATCTTCACCGGGGAAGCCGCCCCTCATGTAGTTGTAAGTGCCCATCCCCATAAAGACAGCATCGTAGTCATTGAGCAGCTGCTCAAAACTGATGTCCTTACCCACCTCAGTATTGAGACAGAACTCAACGCCCATCTCAGTAAACACTTCCCGGCGCTGCTGCATTACCGACTTTTCCAGCTTGAACTCGGGAATACCAAAAGTAATCAAGCCACCAATTTCCGGGTGCTTGTCGAATACCACCGGCTGCACGCCGTTGCGCACCAAAATATCAGCGCAGCCCAGACCCGCCGGGCCGGCACCAATCACCGCTACTCGCTTGCCCGTTTTCTCAACATGACTTAAGTCCGGGCGCCAACCCAGGGCGAAGGCTGTATCGGTAATATACTTTTCCGCATTGCCGATGGTGACCGCACCAAAGCCATCATTGAGGGTACATGCACCCTCACAGAGACGATCCTGGGGGCAAACCCGGCCACAGACTTCCGGCAGGGTATTGGTTTCGTGGCAGAGTTCGGCTGCCTCAATAACATTGCCCTCGCTGATCAACTTCAACCAGTTGGGAATGTAGTTGTGTACCGGGCACTTCCATTCGCAATAGGGGTTGCCACAATCCAGGCAGCGGTGCGCCTGGCTGGCCACCTGCCGCTCACTGAAAGGCTCATAAATTTCAACAAACTCGCCGGTGCGGGTGATGATGTCCTTCTTCGGCGGGTCGATGCGACTTACGTCGATAAACTGGAAGTCATTGTTCAGTCTGTCTTTCATACTGTTTCTCCACCCCGCCTTTATTCGCCGCGCTTGCGCACGTCGGAAAGAAGATCTGCAAGGCTCGCCGCCTTTGGTTTAACCAGCCAGAAACGGCTCAAGTAATCATCGAAGTTATCCAACAACTCGGCGCCCCAGGCGCTCTGGGTCTCCGCCGCATACTCCTCGATAACTTCGCGCAGGTGACTCTGGTGTGGCTCGAGAATTTCGCTGCTGATTCGGCGCAGTTCGATCAACTCATGATTGCAGCGATCAAAGAAATCCCGCTCCATATCCAGGACATAGGCAAAGCCACCGGTCATACCGGCGCCGAAGTTAAATCCGGTGCGCCCGAGAACCGCGACCATACCCCCGGTCATATATTCACAGCAGTGATCTCCCGCCCCTTCGACGACCGCAAAGGTACCGGAGTTGCGCACGGCGAAGCGCTCACCGGCACAGCCCGCCGCAAACAACTTCCCGCCTGTGGCACCGTAGAGACAGGTATTGCCGACAATACTGGTTTCCTGAGAGGCGAATGAGCTACCTTGCGGCGGTCGTATAACCAGCTTGCCGCCAGCCATACCTTTGCCCACATAGTCGTTGGCATCGCCATCCAGGTACATTTCCAGACCACCGGCATTCCACACGCCGAATGACTGGCCGGCGACCCCTTTGAGGCGCAGTTTCACCGGAGCTTCAACCATGCCCTGGTTACCGTAGCGCTTGGCGATCTCACCGGATAGGCGCGCACCCAGGGATCGGTCACAGTTGGTCACGTCGTAGCTGAACTCGCCACCTTTGAAGCCTTCGATGGTAGGCAGGATATCCGCCACCATCCGCTCCGCCAGTTCGCCCTTATCCCAGGGGTCATTGGTGGCGGACTGACAGGTTTGCGGCTTGCTGTCCAACAGCTCATCCGTATGCAATAAAGGCGCGAGATCCAGCTTTTTCTGCTTGTCAGTTTCGCCATCCAGCACGCGCAGTAAGTCCACACGCCCCACCAACTCTTCCAGGCTGCGCACCCCGAGCTTGGCCATCCACTCGCGGGTCTCCTCGGCGACAAAACGGAAGAAGTTCATCGCCATTTCTGCGGTGCCGATATAGTGCTCGTCACGCAGGTCCTTCTTCTGGGTGGCGATACCGGTGGCACAGTTATTCAAGTGGCAGATGCGCAGATACTTACAGCCGATCGCCACCATGGGTGCCGTACCAAAGCCGAAGCTCTCGGCACCGAGAATTGCCGCCTTGATCACATCGAGGCCGGTTTTCAGGCCCCCATCGGTTTGTACCCGAACCTTGCCGCGCAAATCATTGGCGCGCAGGGTCTGGTGGGTTTCCGCCAATCCCAGCTCCCAGGGCGACCCGGCATAGCGAATCGAGGTGATTGGGCTGGCCGCTGTGCCGCCGTCGTAGCCGGAGATGGTGATCAAATCCGCATAGGCTTTGGCAACACCCGCAGCAATAGTGCCAACCCCGGGCCGCGATACCAGTTTTACCGAGACCAAGGCATCGGGATTGACCTGTTTGAGGTCGTAGATCAGCTGCGCCAAATCCTCGATGGAATAGATATCGTGATGCGGCGGCGGGGAAATCAGGGTCACGCCGGGCACCGAATAGCGCAGCCGCGCGATCAACTCGTTGACCTTGCCACCGGGCAGCTGGCCGCCTTCACCGGGCTTGGCGCCCTGGGCTACCTTAATTTGCAATACCTCTGCATTTACCAGGTAGTGCGGTGTTACGCCAAAACGACCGGAGGCAATTTGCTTAATCTTGGAAACTTTATCAGTGCCAAAACGAGCTGGATCTTCACCGCCCTCGCCACTGTTTGAACGCCCACCCAGGCGATTCATCGCTTGGGCCAAAGACTCATGGGCTTCGGGGGACAGGGCCCCCAGGGACATGGCCGCCGTATCAAAGCGACGCAAAATCTGCTCTGCCGGCTCCACATCTTCCAGAGCTACCGGTTCGATGTTCTCCTTGAAGTCCAGCATATCCCGCAATGTCGCCACGGGGCGCTGGTTAACCAGCTCCGCGTAGTCCCGCCACGCGGCATAGTCACCGGTGCTGGCAGCGCGCCGCAGGGTAGTCACCACATCCGGGTTAAATGCGTGATACTCCTGGCCGTAGACAAACTTGTGCAGGCCGCCGGGGGAAACAGGTTTGCGGGCTTTCCAGGCAATTTCAGAGCGGGCCGCCATATCGGCTTGCAACTCGGGGAAGCCGGCACCTTCAATGCGAGTGGGCGCTCCGGGGAAACACAGGTCCACCACATCCTTGGAAATACCCACCAGCTCGAACAGCAGTGCACCGCGATAAGAGGCAACGGTGGAAATGCCCATCTTGGACAGGATCTTTAACAGGCCCTTGATAATGCCGTTGCGGTAATTTTTCTGCGCCTCAGCGGCATCCAGCAGCAATTCACCGGTATCGATCAGGTGATTGATAATGCTGTAGGAGAAATACGGGTGTACTGCGGTGGCACCGACACCAACCAAACAGGCCAACTGATGTGCATCGCGGGCGCTGGCGGTATCCACCACAACATTGGAGTCACAGCGCAAGCCCGCATGTACCAGGTGGTGGTGCACCGCGCCTGTCGCCAGCAGTGCATCGATTGGCAGGTGCCCCTCGCGAATATCGCGATCGGACAGCACTACAATCACAGCCCCCGCCCTCACCGAGGCTTCAACTTTGGCGCAGAGCTGTTCAATCGCCGACTTGAGATCCTGTTCAGCGGGGTCGTAGTTCAGGTCGAAGATCTCCGCTTCGAAGCCCGGGCGATCAAGTGATAAGAGTGCCGTGTACTTCATATGGGAAAGTACTGGCGAAGACAGGATTACCCGGTCCGCGTGCTCGGGAGTTTCCTCAAATACTGATTTCTCTCGACCCAAGCAGGTCTCCAGAGACATCACCACGGTTTCCCGCAGGGGGTCAATTGGCGGGTTGGTTACCTGGGCAAACTGCTGGCGGAAGTAGTCGTAGAGCGAGCGGTTGTAACGAGACAAAACCGCCATCGGCGTATCATCGCCCATTGAACCAACTGCTTCCTGCCCCGCTTCAGCCATGGGCCGGACGACTTTGTCACGCTCTTCCAGGGAGGAGCTGAACAGCTTTTGGTAGACCTTGAATTGCTGGTGGGAGAAGTTGTTGTCCACCGGCGCAGTAACCAAAGTAGAGCGGATACGGCGTGCTTTATCCTTGAGCCAACGCTTATAGGGCTGTGCCCGCTTGAGCATATTATCGATGTCAGCGGTGTGGTAGAGCTTGCCCTCTTGGGTGTCCACCGACAGCATCTGCCCCGGTCCTAGGCGGCCCTTAGCCACAACATCTTCAGGGGCGTAATCATACACGCCCACTTCGGAGGCCACGGTGATCAGGTCATCCTTGGTAATCACCCAGCGCGAGGGGCGCAAGCCGTTGCGGTCCAGGGTACACACGGCATAGCGGCCATCCGTCATCACCAATCCAGCCGGCCCATCCCAGGGCTCCATATGCATGGAGATATATTCGTAAAAAGCGCGAAGGTCCGCATCCATTCCTTCAACATTTTGCCAGGCCGGCGGCACTAGCATGCGCACGGCCCGGTGCAGCTCCATGCCGCCCGCCAACAGCATCTCCAGCATGTTGTCCAGGCTGGAGGAGTCGGAACCCTCGCGGTTAACCAGGGGCACCAGCTCATTCAGCTCTGGAATCAGGTCAGTGGCAAATTTACTGGTGCGGGCAACAGACCAGTTGCGGTTGCCGGTAATAGTGTTGATCTCACCATTGTGCGCCAGCAGGCGGAATGGCTGGGCCAGGGGCCAGCGGGGCATGGTATTGGTAGAAAAGCGCTGGTGGAAAACACAGATCGCGGTTTCCAGGCGCGGGTCGGCCAGTTCTGGGAAAAACTTGGGCAGATCAGCCGGAATCATCAGGCCTTTGTAGGAGAGGACACTGGTTGAAAGGCTGGCGATATAGACTTCGCTACTTAAGCGCAACTCGGCTTTGCGACGGGCCACATACAGACGGGCATTGAATTTCGCCTCGCCGAGGGGCTCGTCCGCATCGTTGATCAGCAGTTGCTCAAAGTGCGGAAGGCAATCCCGGGCAATGGGGCCCAGGCATTCCGGGTTGGTCGGTACGGTGCGCCAGCCGACGGTCTTTAGGCCCTGAGCTTGCAACTCAGTTTCGAGTATTTTGCGGGCTTTATCGGCCTCGGCTTGATCCAGTGGGAGCATGATTGATCCCACTGCGTAGGTTGCTGTCAGCTCAGCACCAAACAGGGTCTTGGCTTCTGCGCGGAGGAAAGCATCCGGCTTTTGCAGCAAAAGACCGCAACCATCACCGGTTTTACCATCGGCGGCAATACCGCCCCGGTGGGTCATGCAAGTGAGGGATTCAATGGCCGTCTGCACCAACTTGTGACTTGCCACACCGTGCAAATGAGCGATCAGACCAAAACCGCAGTTGTCCTTAAACTCATCCAACTGATACAGACTGCTACCCATAGAATTCCTCGTCGCTATCGATTGGGGGACCACTGGCGCTTAAAAAAAAGAAGTGCCTGTTATGGGCGAATGTCACTTTAAGCTTCGCGCTACGCTCTCCTGCGGTCCCTTGGAAAAAGATCCCGAGATAAAAAAAGCCCTCTGCTGGGGCTTTTTTTGTTGTTATTGGCGGTTTTTTGCCCCGCCTTTCCTTTCGGGGGGGCGCAATATTACTTGCCCAACACTACATTTTCAACTTTTAGCAGTGTATTAGTCTGTCAAATCAAATAAAACCAAACTTATCTTCTGCCAACTAGCCTTTCTAGTACCCAGTCCTATTTTTAAGACAATAAGAGCAGGGTTGTCACTCGGCACCACAATTTTTAAGTGCATTTATAATCATTTTTCTGGGGGTATCATCGACAATAATTGCTTCTCCCAACGCCTTTAGGAGTACTAAACGCAATTTTCCGTCCAACACCTTCTTATCCACCTGCATTACTTGGAGGAATTCAGCGGTTGTCATAGCTTGCGGTGCCTGCTGCGGCAAATCAGCCGCCTCTAGCATCGCTCGCAACCGTTCCACCAGCTCTGCATCGATATCCCCGCGCAATCTGGATAACTCCAGCGCCATGACCATGCCGGCGGCAACAGCCTCACC
Organism: Microbulbifer maximicatervae (SeqCode); assembly: GCF_052467325.1. Classification (NCBI taxonomy): domain Bacteria; kingdom Pseudomonadati; phylum Pseudomonadota; class Gammaproteobacteria; order Cellvibrionales; family Microbulbiferaceae; genus Microbulbifer; species Microbulbifer maximicatervae (SeqCode). Next base: position 4,075,382 of record NZ_CP174310.1, on the reverse strand, counting down.
GTGTAACCAACTGCCATACCCCTGCACTGCCTCAATAGCGTGGCCGAAGGTGTGGCCAAGATTCAGTATCGCCCTACGACCACTCTCGCGCTCATCACAGGCAACAACATCCGCCTTATCGGCGCAGCAGCGCTCAATAGCGTAAGCCAGTGCTGCGGGCTCCCGCGTTAGTAACTTTTGTAAATTCTCCTCGATCCATTCGAAGAATGGGCTGTCACAGATCAATCCGTATTTAATGACCTCGGCGAGGCCTGCGGAAAATTCACGTGCAGGCAATGTGGCAAGGGTATCGGTATCCGCAAGGACAAGGCGGGGCTGGTGGAAGGCGCCAATCATATTTTTACCAAGGGGATGATTAACGCCGGTCTTTCCCCCAACAGAGGAGTCAACCAAAGACAGCAGGGTAGTCGGTACCTGAATAAAGTTAACCCCGCGCTGATAACAGGCTGCAGCAAAACCGCACATATCTCCAACGACACCACCGCCCAACGCGATTAGTGTCGTAGTGCGGTTGTGACGCTTTTCCAGCAGCACATCAAAAATTCGATTCACTGTGTCGAGTGATTTAAAAGCTTCACCATCGGGAAGCTCGACAACATCCACTTTATCGAGCCCTTTTAGCCCTTCCAATAATGTCGCCAAATAAAGAGGAGCAATAGTTTCATTGGTAACAATGCAAACTTGCCGGCCTTTAATGTAAGGGAGGATATATTGCGCGTCACCGAGCAAACCTGAACCAATAATTATCGGATAACTACGCTCGCCGAGTTCTACGTTAAGGCTTTGCATACTGCTCTCAATCCCCTAGTGCTTATCTCAACAGAAGTGAGACGCACTTTAGCACAGACGCTTGGGACTAATCGTACAGTAGGCTGCCTAGGTGTTCTGCGACCAGGAGGGATGCTTGCTTGGGGGAGAGGTCATTGGTGTCGCAAATAATATCTGCAACCTCACGATACAGAGGCTCGCGTTCCTGCAAAATTTCCGCAATACGCTGACGGGGGTTGGGTACACGAAGCAACGGGCGATTGGTATTCTTAGAAGTGCGCTCTAAGAGCTGATCGATATTGGCCTGCAAATAAACTACATGGCCATATTTTTGTAGCTGGCGTCGATTCTCTTCCAGCAAAACTATTCCGCCGCCGGTACCGATAACCTGGCACTCACCCAGGCAGAGCTCTTCCAATATTTCACTCTCACGACGGCGAAATCCGGCTTCGCCTTCCACATCAAAAATCCAGGGAATATCCGCACCAGTGCGCTCTTCCAGCACTTTGTCGGTATCGGCAAAAGGCAGCTGCAATTGCGCTGCCAACAACCTGCCGATCGTAGACTTGCCGGCCCCCATGGGGCCGATCAGGAAAATAGAGCGGGTGATCACTTAGAGTAGAAAGCCTCGTCTTCAAGAATACGCGGTGTGATAAACATCAGGATCTCACGTTTATCATCCGTGCGTATAGTCTTTTTGAACAAGTTGCCAAGGTAGGGAATGTCACCCAGCAGAGGAACCTTTGTTTCACTCTCTACGACGGTACCTTCAAAAATACCACCGAGAACAATTGTTTCTCCATTACGAACCAATACTTTGGTAGCTAAGGTATTGATATTAATAGAGGGGACCTCACCAGCTCCGACACTGACATATTCTCCAACACTATTCTGTTCAATATTTAGAGACATAATAATATTGTTATCTGGTGTGATTTGAGGGGTCACATTCAGTTGTAATACCGCCTCCCGGAAAGTGATTGAAGCAGCTCCGGAAGACGTAGTTTCTTGATAAGGAATCTCAACACCAGACTGAATATTGGCTTCTTGTTTATCTCCAGTGACAACTTTAGGCTGGGAAACTACTTCGGCGAGGCCACTGTCTTCCAAAGCGGATAATTCCAAACCAAGGAAGAAGTTTTCTTTCAAAATGGCATAAGCAAGACTTCCTGCCGGGTTACTTACTCCAAGGTCTACTATCATTGGGTCAAATTGAGTTTCAGAAGCTACATCACCAATAGAGGTACCGTCCTCTAGCCAGCTACTAGCGGAGGCTAGGCCATAACTATTGTCAGTGATATCAGTATAATCGGCAAAGTCCCATTGAACTCCCAGCTCACGCTGAAAGTCACTGGTAGCAGTTACGATTCTCGCCTCGATCATGACCTGGCGAATAGGAATATCAATAACCTCGATTAATTCTCTGAACTGAGCAATCTTGTCTTCAGTATCCGTCAAAATAATCGTATTGGTTCTCTCATCCACGATCGCACTTCCGCGGGAAGATAACATCGTTGGGGTATTAGAGTTATTACTACTGCCTCCGCCGGCAAATCCACCTTGTCCAGACCCGTTATTTTGCCCTCCGGAAAAGAGCTCAAACAGCTCTCCTGCGTCAGCATAACGAACACTGATATATTCTGTTCGCAGCGGAGCCAACTCTTCCAATTGCTTACGGGTTTCAAGTTCCTGGCGTTCTCTCTCCGCAATTTCGGCCGCTGGAGCAACCATAATGACACTGCCTTCCTGACGCTTGTCCAAGCCTTTAGCCTTAAGAATTAGGGCTAATGCTTGGTCCCAAGGTACACCATCTAGTCGAAGTGTAATACGACCTTCAACAGTATCACTTGCCACTAAATTAAGGTCAGTAAAGTCCGCTATTACCTGTAAAACCGAGCGGACTTCGATATCCTGGAAATTTAGCGACAGTTTCTTTCCATCAAACTGAAATTCTTTCTCTTTCTCGCGAATTTCTTGGGCGGAGAGAGGCTTGACACTGAGAACATACTCAGTATCTGCTTGGTAGGCCAAGTAATCGTATTCAACGTCACTTGGATCTACAGAAATAACCGTGTTGCGACCATCATAATCCACGGTTATTGAGCTAACAGGGGTAGCGAAATCCGTAACATCCAGTCTCTGGCGCAAAGCTTCTGGCAGCTCTGCCCCCAGGAAAGTTAAGTAGATTTTTCCGTTCGTGCGTTCAACATCGATATTAACGGCGGGGTCAGTCAGGCTAACGATAACCTTACCCTCACCTTCTTCACCTCTACGAAAATCTACATTGTTGACGGCTACGTTACTTGTAACTTGGAACTGCTTCGCGCCCCCTAAATCCAAACCACTATCATGTGGAGTTGCGCTGGCAACCTGGACCTCATTTTCTGAAGCCTCAGCCCCTATCTCCATTATCAACTGATTGCCCTGGCGCTCACTTGAGTACACAGGAAGCTCATCAAGGTTCACGATCAAGCGGGTACGATCTTCACTAGAGACAATCACTGCACTGCGGGCAGCACCAATACCTAGCGAATACTTCTTCTGGGGGAGTGAACTTTCAACTCCTGCGAAGTCCAATACGATTCGAGCTGGCTGTTCTATTGTGTAGCCTGTTGGCTCCGGAGGTGCCTCATTGAAGGTTAGGCGAAGCTGGACTCGACTACCGGGAAGCTCTGCAAATTGAATATCATTGAGCTGGTTTACCTGGGCATGCGCAACTGGAAGCATCAATAGGCCAACCAGTAACAGTTGGATTCGCACCATAAAAATGGCAAACTGCTTAATGTTCATTATCCGTTGTCCCTCTCTTCCAACGCCAGTGCCCGTGGCCGCTCAATCCAGCCTCCGGTGCCATCCGGTATAATTTCTAAAATATCGAGCTGTGCATTAGTGGCATTCACCACTCGGCCGTGATTTTTTCCGAGATAATTACCAACCGTAATACGGTGAATTCCTCCATCACCGTCATTGACCAGAGCCCAGATTTGGCCATCCCGGGACAAACTGCCAACCATCGACAACGCATCGAAGTTAACCCCTTCCAGAAGCTCTCTTTGACGCGTTAAATCCGGAGCGATATCAAGCCTACGCCCGACTATACGCTGTTCAGACTCGAGAACCGGGCGGGTAAAAGGGCTTCTTTGGGCGGCAGCAACGTAGATGTACGGACTGTATGGAGTAAATGTAGGGATTGGCTCAATTTGCCCCTTCGGTTGGCTTTCCACCTTAGCCATGCGATCGCGTAATTCGCTGTGATCTGAATTGGAGTCACACCCAACTATAGAGAGCAATGCGGCCACGATCGTGAGGTATCTGATCATCCCTCTTCACCCTGATCTTTGTAGCGATAGGTTTTGGCGTTAATCGTCATGTTGAGTAAACCGCCTTGTTTATCATTTACAATCCTAAAGTCGTGCAGAGTGACTATTCGCGGCATACCCGCAATACCACTAACAAAGGCTCCAAACTCATGGTATCCACCTTTCACGGATATCTGGATTGGCAGCTCCACATAAAACTCTCCGACTCGTTCTTTTTGCAAGCCAATATCATTAATCGTTAGGCCACTGCCCCGGCCATACTCATCAATATCTTCAAGCAGGCCAGGCACTTCAGTGTCTTTGGGGAGCTGTTTGAGCAGTGCACCGAATGTTAAATCCATTTCTTCTAATTGGGCGCGGTAGGCATCTAGATTGGCAGCCTGCTGGTGCTTAGTCTCAAATTGTTTAAACAACTGTTGCTCCTTGCTCTCTGCAAGTTCCAGCTGCCTGTAACGATCTTTGATTAAAGCGTAATAGCCGAGACCAACAATTACTGTCGAAATAATAATCAACAGTGCTATACGTCCAGGCAGGGGCCAAATTCCCATACGGGAAAAATCAATATCGCTGAGATCAAGCTCATTTATCTGCTTTAGTGTATCTGTCAGTGCCATGGTCCGATCCCTTATTTTCTCACAGCGCTTTGTTCTTCATCTTGCTTTCTGCCCGTAACGTTGACCGTCAATTTGAAAGAACTCGCCTGCTCGCCAAATCGTGGACTGGCGGTAACTCCGGCCAAAGCTGGAGAGTCATACCAATCTGACTGGTCAAGATTTCGCATAAAAGAAGAAACACGGTTATTAGATTCTGCCACACCTGAAATAGATAGTTTATTTCCTTTCCGTTCAATTGAATTAAGCCAGAGACCTTCAGGTGTAGCCTGAACAATCTCATCAAAGTACCGCACTGCAAGTGGTCTGTTGCCTTGCAGCTCCTGAATTACCCGCATCCGGTCAATCAATTCCTGCCGGCGCTTCTTCAGGTCCTTAATCTCTCTTACTTGGATATCTAACTCTTTAATCCTATTTTTCAGGATTTGATTAGCAGCATTTTGATCAACTATCTGTTCATCAACAATCTTCATCCAGCCAAATACAGCAGCGGCCACGATAAGAACAACCGCAACCATTACCTGCTGAAATTCTTTTTGCTTTTGTGCGCGATATTCTTGGCGCCAAGGCAGAAGGTTAATCTTTGCCATATCAGTAGTCCTTCTCCCTCATCGCCAGGCCAGTGGCAATCATTAATGAGGGGGCTTCGTTTGCCAACGCCTGGCGATTTACCCGTGAAGACACACTCATTTTCAGGAATGGATTAGCAACCAAGGTAGGGCGACCCAATTTCTCACTAATCAGTTCCCCAATCCCCTCCATGGCGGCAACCCCACCACCGAGAAGGATATGGTCAACATCACTATATGAAGTAGAGGAATAGAAGAACTGTAAGGACCGGGTTACCTGTTGCACAACTGCATCGCGGAACGGCTCCAATACCTCGGCAAAATAGTCGTCGGGCAGCCCGCTCCCCCCCTGGCGTTTTGCTAGGCTCGCTTCTTCAACTGAAAGGCCATAGCGGCGCTGAATCTCATCGGTAAGCTGGCGCCCTCCAAAGAGTTGTTCACGGGTATACACCGTTTTGCCATCCACAAGGACCGACAGGGCACTCATGGTCGCCCCAATATCGATTACTGCAACCACCAATTGCTCTTGCGGGGGAAGTTGATCTTCCAGTAGCGTGTAAGTACGCTCAATAGCGTATGCCTCAACATCCACTACACCGGGTTCCAGTTCCGCCTCGCCCAACGCTGAGATCCGCTGTTCAATATTTTCTGTACGGCACGCCGCAAGTAAGACCTCCATCTGGCCTTCACCCTTTTCGGATGGCCCCTGTACCTCAAAATCCAGACTGACCTCTTCCAACGGATAGGGGATATACTGATCGGCCTCAATTGCGATTTGGGCTTCCAAAGCCTCATCATTGAGGTCCGCCGGCATTTCAAGGGTTTTGGTAATCACAGCCGAGCCAGACACAGCAACAGCGGCTTCACGCAGGCGGGTCTTGGAGCGTCGTACAACTTTGCGGATAGCCTCAGCCGTCGCCCCCACATCATTGATATTCTTATCAACTACGGCATTGGGTGGGAGAGGTTCCACGGCGTAACTTTCGACACGATATTTATCGCCGTTGCGACTTAGCTCCAGCAACTTGACCGCTGTAGAGCTAATATCGAGTCCCAACATGGCCTTGGGGCCTTTGTTCAGAAAAGGGAAAATTCCCATTTTTTCTTATCTTTTCCGTGGGTTATGAGGGTTTGATGTTATAGCACTTTAAATTAACGCTTCAACCTGCATTTGCATAGGTAATAGCGCACAATATTCGTATAATTATTCACCTAATCACTTTGATGAAGTACACAGAAGCAGTTTCATGACCGTAAAAGCCCGCAATCGTCTGCTCGCACTGCTTTGGCTCGGCCTTGCCGGTGTAGCCGCTACAGCAATGGCCCTGGCCAGTATCTATCTCTACCTCAAACCGGGGTTGCCCTCAGTGGAGAGCCTCCGCGATATCCGCTTACAAACCCCTCTTAGGGTCTACTCACGGGATATGAAGCTAATCGGTGAGTTCGGTGAAAAGCGGCGCAACCCTATCACGATCGAGCAAACGCCAGAACCCTTTATCAAAGCGATTCTCGCCGCTGAGGATGCAAGCTTTTACTCCCACAATGGTGTTTCCATCAAAGGTTTGATGCGGGCGGCCTCGCAGCTGATTAAGACCGGCTCTATCCAGTCTGGCGGTAGTACACTGACAATGCAGGTGGCGCGCAACTTCTTTCTCAGTCGAGAGCAGCGTTTTGTGCGCAAGTTCAATGAAATTTTGCTATCGCTGCAAATCGAGCAAGAGCTGACCAAGGACGAGATCCTCGCCCTTTACATCAATAAGATCTTCCTTGGAAACCGCGCCTATGGTTTCCAGGCTGCAGCTCAGGTGTATTACGGCAAAGATATCAAGGATCTGAACCTGGCTCAGTGGGCTATGATGGCGGGACTCCCCAAAGCGCCATCAACCTTCAACCCTCTCGCCAACCCCTCCCGAGCCTTGGTGCGCCGCAACTGGATCCTGATGCGGATGCTCGATCTCGGCTATATCAACCAGGATCAATATAACCAATCTATCACTGCGCCAGTAACAGCCAGCTATCACAGCCGCGACCTCGACCTGGATGCGCCCTATATCGCCGAGATGGCACGGAAGGAGGCGGTAGACCTCTTTGGCGACAACGCTTATACCGACGGCTACCAGGTCATAACAACGGTAGACAGTCGCCTGCAGGAGTCGGCTCGCAATGCGCTTCAGCATGGTCTGGAAACCTATGATGCGCGCCACGGCTATCGTGGCCCAGAACAGCGTCTTGCACCAGAATTGCTGCAAGATAGCGACCAACTTATCGATTTACTCAACGAGATTCCGATTCTCGGCGGTTTGGAACCCGGCGTTGTCACCGCAGTAGAACCCAAGAAACTTCAAGTTCAACTGAGAGATAGGCGCGTAATTGAATTGCCTTGGAGCAATGGGCTCAGTTCTATCAGGCCCTATATTTCTGAGAGCGCTCGGGGCGCTCGCCTTCAGTCCGCTGAAAAAATGTTTGCGCCCGGAGATGTTATTCGGCTGCGCAAGGTCGTTAAGGAAAAGAAAGAGAGCAACTCCAGTAGCGAGATGATCGCCACTGCTGTAGATGAGCCCCTTCAGGCCGATCCGTTTGCGGATCCAGAGAGCGGTGATACCAAGCCTGCTGAACCCCAGGTGACCGAAGAGTGGGTTCTAGCCCAGGTCCCGGAAGCACAGGGCGCCCTGGTATCTATTGAGCCCGAAGATGGGGCTATCCGCGCCCTTGTCGGTGGTTATGACTTCCGCCAGAGCCACTTCAATCGGGCCACTCAGGCTGCCCGGCAACCCGGCTCCAGCTTCAAGCCCTTTATTTACGCCTCGGCGATCGAGCGCGGATATACAGCGGCGAGCATTATCAATGATGCCCCGATTATCTTTGAGGAAACCAACCTGCAAGATGTATGGCGGCCTGAAAATGACGGGGGGACCTTCCTCGGCCCGACCCGCCTGCGTATGGCGTTGTACAAGTCCCGCAATATGGTCTCAATCCGGTTGCTGCAATCCCTAGGACTGGACTACGCCCTGGGCTTTGTCGAAGGCTTTGGGTTTGAGCGCAGCAAGCTCGCCCGCAACCTGACCATTGCTCTAGGTAGCTCCGCTCTCACGCCCTTGGAGATGGTGCGAGGCTATGCCGCCTTCGCCAATGGTGGCTACCGAGTGGAGCCCTACCTGGTTGACCGGGTATTGGATGTTAATGGCGAAGTCCTGTATCAGGCACTGCCTCTCACTGTATGCGATAACTGTCCCGAGCCAGGCACAGGCTCTGAAACTCTGTCCGCTGAACCCGTCGATCTCGCGGAATTACAGCTGGAAGGACAAGGGGTCGATCAAGGTGAAGAGCCAGCAGAACTACACGTACTGCCCGTTGGCCCCCTCGACCCGAGCAAGAGCCAAGCGCGTCCTCGCGCTCCGCGAGCCATGTCCGCAGAGACGGCATACATAATGGATTCGATGCTCAAGGATGTTATCAAAAAGGGTACCGGGCGCCGCGCTCTGGCGATGAAGCGCGGTGATATTGCCGGAAAGACCGGAACCACCAATGGTCCACGGGATGCGTGGTTCTCGGGTTACAGCCCCTACCTGGCAACCAGTGCCTGGGTTGGCTTCGATTCCTATGGCGAACTGGGTAAAAATGAATACGGTGGCTCAGCCGCCCTGCCTATCTGGATCGATTTTATGAGCAGTGCCCTCGAAGGTCTTCCCGAGCGCCACCTGGCTCAACCAGATGGCATAGTTACGGTACGCATCAACCCCCAAAATGGCTTGCGCACCTCTTACGGCGGCATGTTTGAGATATTCAGGACCAACCGGGTGCCCGGCCGCGAAGTGTATAACCCATATCGCAATCGCTACACCGATGAAGATATGGATATGCCCAGCCAGGATGGCCGGGAGGATTCTTTACCGGAAGAGCTGTTCTAAGCGAACAGCCCAATCAAAAAAGGGGCCTCAGGCCCCTTTTTTGGTGATACATCGCAAAACAACTCAGTCACTGCGATAGCGCAAGCAGGCCCGCTCTAATCCCTGCAGGTCGGGAATAACCGCCTCCTCACCAGAAAGCGCCACATGCATTAACTCTCCAGGGCTTAGCGGCTGCTCTCGCAGTGCCAACTCCTCAGGGGTAACCCGTACCAGGCGCGGAGTGCCGCGCAAGAGCAATGCAAAATACGGCAGCTCACCATCGGGATTTCCCGTACTCAGCACCGCAATACGCCCCTCTTCTGCAACTGCTCCCAAGGCACCACCACGCATCACTTCAAAAGATACCACCGGCAGGCGCTGTTCCCGCCAAATCAGATCTCCCAAATACCACTCGGGTACATCTTGAACTGCCATCGGCGTCTGCATTGCAACAACCTCTGAGAGGCTGTCCACCGGCACCAGCAGCTGCCCCTGCTCAAGGGGCAATAACAGGCTGCTCACTTCCTGGGGGACATCTACCGGCAGCGCTTCAACTTCACTCATTGCCTATCTCTATATTATTCCTGATATTTGCCGTCTCAGCTTCCGACAGCTTCGGCATCCGCGTACTCACGAATAGCCGCCAGCAGTACATCTTCCTGGTAAGGCTTACCCAGGTAGTGGTTAACTCCCAGGGACATAGCGTGATCGCGGTGCTTATTACCGGTACGCGAGGTGATCATTACGATAGGAATATCGCGCAGGCGGCTGCTGGAGCGAATATGGCGGGCAACCTCGAAGCCATCCATACGCGGCATCTCAATATCCAGCAAGATCAGATCCGGGATCTTATCTTGCAGCTGGATAACCGCATCCTGACCATCCTTTGCAGTGCTAACCAGATAGCCCTCTCGCTCCAGGAAGCGCGTAGTTACCTTGCGCACTGTAACCGAGTCGTCCACAACCATAACGGTCTGCTGGCGCGCCTCCTGCTCGGACTGCACTTCAGGCTCTTCCAGAATTTGAAGCTGTGGCACTTCCGGCCTTGCCAGCTGAGTGGCCTGGCGACGCAGCAGGGCGTGTGCGTCGAGAATCACCACGACGCTACCATCACCAGTTACCGTTGCACCTGATACCCCTTGAACCCCGGAGAACTGCGGGCCGAGGCTTTTCACTACAATCTCGCGACTGCCCTTAATGGCATCCACCTGTAACGCCATAGCGTGCCCTTCAGAGCGCACCAACAGCACGGGCAGTTGCATATCATCGACACTGAGCTTAGGTTGGGCGCCAGACTTCAGCAGAGTACCGAAATAGCTAACCTGATAGAGTTCTCCAGCGTATTCGAAACGCGCGTCATCTGAGCGATAGTAGTGCTCCAGCTCAAATGGGCTGAGGCGCACAATACCTTCGATAGTATTCAGCGGCAGTGCAAACAGGTCATCGCCAATTCGCACCATCAAAGCGCGATTAACCGAAACTGTGAACGGCAGACGAACGACAAATTCTGTTCCTGCGCCTGCCTCTGAGTTGATATGGACGCTGCCACCGATCTGCTTCAGCTCGGCAGATACAACGTCCATTCCCACACCCCGGCCAGAGATCTGGGTAACTTTTTCTGCAGTGGTAAAACCGGCCTGCAGAATGAACTGAAGAATCTCATTATTCGAGAGCTCAGCATCCGGCCTCATCAGGCCATTTTCCACCGCCTTTTCACGCACCCGGATCAAATTGACACCGGCACCATCATCGCGGATGGTGAGGACAACTTCACTGCCCTCCCTTTTCAGCGCCACATCGATACGCCCACGCTCAGACTTGCCAGCAGCCAAACGCTCCTCTGGCATTTCAATGCCGTGGTCCACAGCGTTGCGCAGCATATGCTCCAGTGGCGCAACCATACGCTCCAACATGGACCGGTCCAGCTCGCCTTCAACGTTGGAGAATCCCAACTCGACCTGCTTGCCCAGCTCAGCACTTACTTGGCGCACGATGCGACGCAGGCGCGGTACCAGACGGGAGAAAGGTACCATGCGGCTGCGCATCAGACCTTCCTGCAATTCGGTATTTACCCGGGACTGCTGGAGCAACAGGGTCTCTGTATCCCGCGCCTTGTTATTCAGAGTGGAGCGCAGCTCCATCAAGTCAGATGTGGACTCCAGCAGGGAACGGGATAACTGCTGAATAGACGAGTAACGGTCCATTTCCAGCGGATCGAAGTCGCCGTCCTGTTCTGCCAACTGCTCCTGGCGGAACAGGATCTGAGCCTCGGTCTCGCGGTCCAGGCGGCGCAGCTGTTCGTTGAGACGCACCAGCGTCACATCCATCTCGTCTAGGGCGAGACCGAACTCACTCATCTGCTCTTCAAGACGACCACGGGAAATTGCAGTCTCACCGGCGAGGTTTACCAACTCCTCCAGAAGTTCAGCAGCGACACGTACCATCTCCTGGGGCTGGTTCCGGGTCGGTGCCGCTACCTCCTGCTCTGCATTACCGGCCTTGCGGATAAACGGCAAAACGTTATCGCTTTCCTGACCTACAGCGATCTCGGGCAGCTGCGTAGCAACTACATCAGCATCCGGCTGAGTACTCTCGGCCGCAATGACTTCATCACCTTGTTCCGCATCCGCTACGAGAACAGTTTCTTGAGGTTGTTCGTCTGAAACTTCAGATTCAATCACTGCTTCTGCAGCTGCCGAGTTAGCCGGCTTCTGATCCGCCCAATCGGTGCTGACCAGCTGTACAAAAGCATCAAGCTGTTCACCAGCCATCCAGGCGCGAACTGTCTCTACTCCATCGGCGAGACGATCGTGGATACCATGGGCATTGGCGAAGAAATCTGCGGAGGGCCGATCGTTGTCGCGCATGCCTTCGATCACCGTTTCAAAACGGTGAGCTACTTCACCCAACCCCATTAGGCCAGCCATACGTGCACCACCTTTAAAGGTGTGCAATACACGCTTCAGGGCCTCACCTTGCTCGCGACCTTCCGGCTGCTCTTCCCAACTCTGGATCAGTTCCTCCAGCTCATCGGTAAGATCTCCCGCCTCCTCCATAAAGACATCGACAACATCCGGGTCAATGTCTGCCAACAACTTCTGTAAATCGACTGATTGAGCGGAATCCTGTGATGACACCTCGCTACCCGGTTGCTCGATAGCCAGGTCGCCAGCAGGTTCAACTTCAGGTGCAGAGAAGGGTTCTTCAAATTGAAAAACATCCTCAACGGCGGCCTCAACTTCTATGGCCTGCAATTGAGGAGTTTCCGAATCCTCAGCCTCGCCATCGAGAGATTCCCCGTCGTGCGACTGTAATACAGGTGGCTCAATCCACTCATCAGGGGATGCTTCTGAAACCAGAAGCTCGGTTACTTCCGTGGGCTCCGGCGCCTGCTCTTCAGGCTCGGCAATAGCCAGTGCTTCGCTATCGATTCCCAGTTCATCGAGGTCGTAGTCATCTTCTGCTGATGAACTGGTTTCCTCACCCTGAGCCAGGTAGCGAAGCGCCTCTTCCACAGCTTCGCTGACTTCAGGGAGGTCTTGTGCTGCTGCTACTGCATCGATTAAATCGAGCAACTCATTGTGTCCCTGCTCAAGAGAGGCCCATAGCGCGGGCTCCTGCTCAAGGTCACCAGCAAGGACTTTGCGATAAACATTCAGCAACAGCTCAGCGAGCTCAGCCAGGATCGGCAACTGCGCTCGGCTGGCCGCCTCCTGCAGAACATTGAGCTCATCAGCGACCAATACAACACGACTTTTATCTGCCGGGTCGGCGCGCCACTCAGTCAGCATTTGGTCTGCATCAAGTAGCACCCGCATGCCATCAGCCATCAAGACTTCGAGAAGCTGGGGATCGACCGCGCGAGGTTCATTCGCCTCGCGCTCGCGAATCAAGTGGCCTACAGAGCGCTCCTGCAATTCAGCAACGCGAGCAAGGAACTGTTCCGATTTCTCTATTGCGAGAGGCTCTGAAGAGCGAATCTGTTCCAGCACTTCACGCACATAGGTGGCGCTATCATTGATCAGATCAAAAATATCTGCATCGATAGGCACCTGATAAATACGCAGCTCTTTAGCGAAGCGCTCCAGTGGCGCCATAATTTCGGCAACCACTTTGACTTCCGCCATATGTGCGGAGCCTTTTAGTGTGTGGAGTGCCCGGTGCATTGGGTCGCTCGGAACACCATACAAAGGCGCGGCAGCCTGCATATCCAGCAGATACTCATCTACGACATTGAGGTGCGTCTCTGCCTCCTGGGCAAAAATTTCCCAGAGTTGAGCCAGGTCTTCTCCGGTGTCCTCAACAACGTCAACTGCCGCGACACCGCCTGCACTTTGGGCTTCCAGATCAGCGGGCATCTCTCCCGCACTTAGCTGCTCAGCCCAAGCTTGTAACTGCAGGGTAAGCTGCTGATCGGGGTCGCTCTGTCCGTGTTTAAACGCCTCAATCATTGAGGGGAACTTCTGATACACCTGCTCAATCAGGTATACATGGGCAGGCCCGGGTTTCACACTGCCATCGATAACCCGGTTGAGCATATTCTCCACAGACCAGGCCAGTTCACCAATATCCAGGGCCTCGACCATACGGCCCGACCCCTTCAGGGTATGGAAGCCCCGGCGAAACTCTACCAGGGCATCCTGATTGGCAAAATTGGCAGCCCACTCCGGGAAGTAGCAACTGATATGCGCAAGAACTTCCCCGGCTTCTTCCAGGAAGATCTCGATAATTTCATCGTCAATCAGGCTCTCAGTGTCATCACCGAGTTCCTCCGTCGTATCCGCGACCTCTGCAACTGCAGCAACCGGCTCAACCTCAGCAGACTCTACCATCGGTACAGCTTCAATGAAGTCAGCAATCTCAGCAGGCGCTTCCTCAGCTTCAGGAGCCTCTATCCCAGTTTCAACTTCAAGTGTCGGGGCAGCTTCAACCTGAGGAGCCCCATCAGAGAACCAAGACTCCTCCGGAACAGACTCTCCATCGATTTCCAGCTCGGACTCCACAACAGAATCTGCTTCATCGACAGGCAGCTGCAAAGTTATGGCAGATGACTCTTCCGCATTTATTTCAGCTTGAGAGTCCAGAGATTCGTCAGAAACCGCAGTGGCTTCGTCATCGGGGATTAAATCGTAATCAATAAGATCTGGCAGTTCGGGTTCTGATATCGGGGACGCTTCCAGACTGGCGTCGGCCTCACTCTCGTCGACGATCTTCAGCGAAACGCCCAAAGCCTCTACGCTATCTTCAGCCAGTGCCAAAAGCATTTCTGCATCAGCCAGACCTTCCGCACGACGCTCCAGGTAGTATTCAACACTGGTAATGGCATCTGCCAGAGTATCCAGCATTGTCCATTCGGGCTGTTCTCCAGCCTCAATCAGGGAGCTGCCAATATAGCGGTTGCAAGCGGAGATGATTTCACCCGCTCGCTGGTAACCCACCATTTCGAGACCACCACAGACTTCCTGTAAACGCTGTGGCACACGACTCAGGTAACTGATATCCCAGTGGCTGGCCACATACTCCATGACCGCTTCTTTTACCGCTTCCAGACCGAGTCTGGCCTCGCGTAATACAGAGTCAGTGGCGTCGCCCATAATGGGCTGCTCATCGTCGACTTTTTTATTGCGATCGACGGTGGCGGCAAGCGCTGAATCAAGCTGAACCAATTCCCCGGCGGCACGCATCAGGTACTCTTCAACGTCAGTGCCACGGGAGGCGTCGCGAAGGTCTTCGTAGACACTGCGAGCGCGAACCCGCTGCGCCTCCAATCCCAAAATACCGAGTGTATCCGCGAGACGCTTGGCCACTGCGGCAGTGTCAGACAGCGAGGGTTGTTCTGTATCAGTTGTACTGGGCTCCAGTGCTTCACGCACCAACTGCAGTTCATCGCGCACTGCAGCAATTGCACTGCCTAAGGCTTCTGGCCCCATCGCCAATACGTCTTCAGTATCCGGGCGAGGTGTACCGGGAACTGCCTTATCTAGTGCGAAGCGCTGGTAGAGTTTCTCGCAGTGCGGCCCATTCGGACCGGCGAGGTAGACATAAAAAAGTAGGTTGCGCAGAAAGTCCTGATCCAGGCGCGCATCCAATACCTTTGCGCCACGCCCCTGCAACAACCTGAATTCAATATCCACCTTGCGCAGTAAATGGCGCAGTGCGGGCTGCACATTAATACGGTGCTCGCCGAGCGCCTCCAAAATACCGAACAGTACTTCCCACAGGGATTGGCGACAGCTGCCACTGTAGAGCAGCTGCATTTTTTCAATAATTTTGGTGAGGTAAGCCAGGCTTTCGCCACTGTTTACATCCCGGATCAGACCCGCAGCCGCAACGTGATACATCTTGCGCAACTTGGTGACCAGGTCATTTAAACGGGCGCTATCGGCAACGAGGGGCTGGCGCTTTCCAATCACCATTGCCAATGAAGACAGTTCTGGCGAGAAAAGCGCTCCTTCACTGATCAATCGCTCGCGGCGCACTGCGCGCAAGTCATTCATCAGGGGAAGTAAGAGAACGGCATTGTCACGACGCTGAAAAGAAACCTTTTCGAGGTAAAGGGGCAACTCCAGCAATGCGCGCATCAAAAATTCGCGCGTCTCGTCGGTATTTTCAACCGCACCAGTGGCTAGGGCCTGGATAAGTTGCTCCATCTCTTCTGCTAACATCGCGGCACCACTGAGCTGTGCCATATGTAAGCTGCCGTGCACCTGGTGCACCAGCGACAAGCTGTTTTGCAGAAGAGAGGCACCCGTATCGGGTTCTACAGCGAACGTCTCAAGAAATTGGCGCGCTTGTGCCAAAGTCTCGTTAATTTCACCGATCAGCCAATCCAAGGCCATGAAGTTCGGATTGTCGTGACTCACGCCAAGTCCCCAATAATTTATTCAGTACTCAAGCGCTACAGTTTTCTGCGAGAAAAACTCGCGGATTTATCGGAAGCAATTCCGTGCGCCCCTTTTGCGCCCGGCCAACTTTCATAATGGCCGGGCATTATTGTGTGGGTTAGGCCAGGGCCCGGTCTTCGCGGGACTCCAATGAATGAGTATCTTCACCTTCAATAGCGAAAGTATCTGTATCCATTTCCGGCAACTCCACGTCATACAGCTCGCTGTTGCTTTCAACACTTTCCTCTTGCGGAAGTTTGAAACCGGCAACGGATTCGCGCAGTGCGCTGGCAGTTTGCGCCAAGTTACCAATGGACTGGGCGGTAGCTTGGGTACCCGCAGAAGTCTGCGAGGTAATTTCCTGAATCACGTTCATCGTGTTGGAAATGTGGCCTGCAGACGAAGCCTGCTGACGAGCAGCGTTAGAAATGTTCTGAATCAACGATGCCAGGTTGTTGGATACACTTTCAATTTCTTCCAGTGCAACACCCGCATCCTGGGCCAGACGAGCTCCACGTACCACCTCACTGGTGGTTTGTTCCATGGAGATTACCGCCTCGTTGGTATCGGACTGAATCGCTTTTACCAGACCTTCGATCTGCTTGGTTGCAGCTGCAGAGCGCTCCGCAAGTCGCTGTACCTCATCCGCAACCACCGCGAAGCCTCGGCCGGCATCACCGGCCATACTCGCCTGGATCGCGGCATTCAATGCAAGAATGTTGGTCTGGTCGGCAATGTCGTTAATCAAACTTACGATATCGCCAATTTCCTGGGAGGATTCACCCAGGCGCTTAATTCGCTTGGAGGTATCCTGAATCTGCTCGCGGATGTTATCCATGCCTTTGATGGTGTTCTGTACCACCTTGGCGCCATTACTTGCGATATGTACCG
This sequence comes from Microbulbifer maximicatervae (SeqCode), assembly GCF_052467325.1. Lineage (NCBI taxonomy): Bacteria > Pseudomonadati > Pseudomonadota > Gammaproteobacteria > Cellvibrionales > Microbulbiferaceae > Microbulbifer > Microbulbifer maximicatervae (SeqCode). The sequence goes on along the minus strand of NZ_CP174310.1, from coordinate 4,058,452 downwards.
AGCGCTCGGCTACCTGGGCAGATTCAGAGGCGTTGGCAGATACCTGGTCAATGGTGACCGCCATTTCGTTAACCGCAGCGGAAGCTCCGGCGATCTCCTGCGCCTGGTGTTCAGAGGCCTCGGCCAAGTGCAGTGCAGTCTGCTGGGTTTCCTGGGACAAGCCAGATACTTCCTGTGCAGCACCATTAATCCGCGATACCAGCACACGCAGCTGGTCAATAGTAAAGTTAATGGAGTCGGCAATCGCACCAGTAAAGGCTTCGGTTACCGTTGCAGAGGTGGTCAAGTCACCGTCGGCGAGGTCGGCCAGCTCGTCCAGCAGCTGCATAATCGCGTGCTGGTTACGCTCGTTGGTATCTTCCTCTTTTTTCAGGTTTCGGCGGGTACCGGAGAATGCCATCGCCATCATACCGAAGATCAACAAAACGAAGACCAAAGCCAGTGCAGCAATGGTCAAGTTGTTGGGCTGGCGATCATCTGAAAGGTTTACGATTCGGTCATTCAGCGTACTCAATGCTTCAATCAGCTGGGGAGATGACGCGATAATGCCGTCAGAGGCCTGGCGGGTAGCAAACAGGGCTGGAGTTGCTTCGAAGATATCCCGTACGGAGGTGCTTACGAAGCCGAACAGCTCAGTAATTTCATCCAATGAGTGGCGAGCCTCTTCATCGGTAATACGGGAAATCCCCATCACCACATCGCCGCTCTTCATACCGTCAACCACCTTACCGAAAAGACTGGCGTCGGTATTAAACTGGTCAGCGGCGGCTTCGGCATCATCGCCACCTTGGAGCATTTTATCGATATTTCGACCAATACGCTCCGCACGCCATACCTGCAACTGGGCCTGTTCCACCTGATTTGCCGGGGCGTTGTTAGCCAGCAGAATTTCTACAATATTGTTGTGCTCCGCCTGTAATTCCGGAAGCGAGTCACTCAGCGTTGAAGCGATATCGTTAAGAAATACGATGGTTTCCTGGTTGCCGATAATCGTGTCGACCTGCTCGCGCAAGCTGCGCCAAACCTGATCGTAGGCAGACAGCTGAGCACCCAGGGCGCGGCGACTATTGTCATCCATTCGCTGAAGCTGGTTCCAGGCATTAGCCATTTCTTCGGTAACATTTTCCAGCTCGGTAAAGGCCTCACTATCGCCTGCGGTTGCCGCCGGCGCATAGGAAACTACCTGATAGGAAAGGGCCCGCAACTCGGCGACTTGCTGCAGGTACTCTTTATCCTGCTCGTCTCGAGTCTGTACCAAATAAATACTGACAATAAGCCCCGCCAGCGTGGCGAGTACCAGTAGACCTAATACCAGCGCGGCAGGGTTACTGCGCAGCGCGGAAAAGGAACTCTGGGAGCCTGGTTTCATAATTTACTCCTAGCGGGCCATTGCATTAGGCCGGTTTAATACCACTTTAGTTTTAACGCTTTAATGACAAGACCCCTCAGTCAGTGCTGTACATCCCTGCACTAATTGCGGGCCATCCGGTCGACCACCCTCGGCTACCGGAAAGAAAGAACTGGATTAGTCAGCGTAAAGCTGCATCCATAAAACGCGCATCCTTGATCAGTGCCCGCATATCGAGAACGAGCCAACGATGCTGCTGTAAAACAAACTGGCCGTGCACCATTGGCGCAAATGGTTCACTCAAATCTGTCGGTGCCTCACGGGCATACTCAAACGCCAAGTGCTGCATCCCAAACAATTTATCCACGATAAGCCCCACGTAGGTCTTATCCCTCTCGAGCACCAAAACACGACGTTGCTGGCGCGGACCTGAGAGGTAGCCGCCATAAAAAGCTGCGAGATCAATAAGGGGAAGCAGGCGACCACGAACATTAGATACGCCTTTTACCCAAGGCTGAGCGCCCGGAATAAAGGTGTGTTGTGGCACTTCGAGCAATTCCACAACGTCATCCATGGAGGCGACAAAGTGGTTATCCAGAAGAGAGAAACCGATACCGGTCCAGTAGGGTTTGATTTCCCGGCGGCCAGGCAGGCCAGTGGCCTGCGCTTTGGCGCGCCGTGCAATATCAACCAGAGCTAAATAAGGTGTTTGTGACTGCACTTTTCGCAGCTGGCTATTAGGCCAACACCTCCCCGATCGCATCCAGCAATTTGCTCTCATCGACAGGTTTGGTCAGGTAAGCCCTGGCTCCCTGGCGCATACCCCAGACACGGTCTGTATCCTGATCTTTGGTAGTTACCATAATGATCGGAATTTCACCGGTATTGCTGTCTTTGCTCAATTGGCGGGTGGCCTGGAAACCGTTGAGACCCGGCATCACAATATCCATCAGGATCAGGTCGGGGCGTTCGGCGCGGGCTACTTCAACTCCGCTTTCACCGTTGGGAGCGGTGATTACTGCGTGGCCATTTTTTTCAAGAATGGTTGTCAGCTTATGTGTTTCTGTAGGAGAGTCATCAACTATTAGTACTCTTGCCATCATTTCCCCCATGACATCTTTTCGGCAACAACTACTGCGCTCGGCGGTTTTTGTTGTGATTATCCTCGCTAGCATGTGCCGAGATGCACTATGACTACCGATAGTGTGGGTACAAAAATCAACCGGTCTGTAACAACCGGAAAATCTGTACTCTAATTAAATTTTGGTACCGAGCTTGTGGGCACAATGCCCACAATGGAGTCCGTTATCTATATTTTCTTTTTCTGTAGGCCACTTATGCGGCATGGTGCGGCTTGGCATGAGCGGAAATAGCACCCAGCAGCTCGCTCTTACTAAAAGGTTTGGTCAGATATTGATCGCAACCAACAACACGCCCTTTTGCCTTATCGAACAAACCGTCCTTACTCGACAACATTACAACAGGGGTGGAGCGGAATTCGCTGTTATTTTTTATTAACGCACATGTTTGATAGCCATCCAGGCGCGGCATCATAATATCGACAAAAATGACATCCGGACGGGAGTCCGCGATTTTTGCTAACGCATCAAAACCGTCTGTCGCGGTGACCACGGTACAGCCCGCCTTTTGCAGCAACGTCTCCGCAGTGCGGCGAATTGTCTTACTGTCGTCGATCACCATGACAGTCAGACTTTCCCAGTTAAGCTCCATAGTCTTTTTTGAATCCCCTGTTTACTTATTTTCGGGCACGCGAAAACTTTAGTTGCGCCCTTTTTTCAAACCGCTTGCGGGGTCCGGGCGCCTAGCCTGGCGAAGGTCGCACGCTGAGACGAACTTTTATCACAGAACCCCAGGCGAATCTAGCTGAGTCGACACACTGCAGGCGACGCAGTTCAAATTATCACCACTTATACATTCATTGGAGGTATTGCGTTAAGAAGGTTGCACCTTCGCAAAGCTGCTCTTACCTTATCTATCCAACAACGCTGGTAGCGGCCACAAATTTGGGAGCAAAACCAGTGATAACTGGGATAGAGATACCCAACGATTTGGAAACCCGTATGAATTATTCCCTCGGTGTGGTGATGGACCCCATCGCCCAGATCAATTTTAAAAAAGATACGACGCTTGCACTGTTACAAGCCGCACAAGATTGTGGTTTCCAGCTGTTTTATTTCGAGCAGAGCCATCTTTACCTGGAGAGTGGGCGCGCAACTGGGCGCGGCTGCCCTATGCAGGTTTTTGATGATGAGAATCGTTGGTTTTCTCTGGAAGAGTCCAGAGAAATGCCTCTCGGCGAGCTGGATGTAATCCTGATGCGTGTCGACCCCCCCTTTGATAATGAATATATTTATTCCACTTATATTCTCGAAGCCGCAGAGCGCGAAGGTGCAACGGTAGTCAACAAGCCCCAGGCGCTACGCGACTGCAATGAGAAAATTTTTGCGACAAGTTTCCCCCAGTGCTGCCCACCGGTTCTAGTCAGTCGCGATATGGCCAAGCTGCGGGAATTTCACCGAACTCATCAAGATGTCATTTTTAAACCTCTAGACGGTATGGGCGGTGCGGGCATCTTTCATTGCAAACCGGACGGCGCCAACTTGGGAGCAATTCTGGAAATGCTCACCGATCACGGCCGCCAGCAAATTATGGCGCAACGCTACATCCCCGAAATCAAAGACGGGGATAAGCGTATCCTGGTCGTTAACGGTGAAGCAATTCCCTACTGCTTGGCGCGAATTCCGGAAGCGGGGGAAACTCGTGGCAACCTTGCAGCCGGCGGACGCGGTGAAGCACGTCCCCTCACCGATAGGGACCGCTGGATCGTTGAGCAAGTCGCTCCTACTTTGAAGGAAAAAGGTCTGTTATTTGTCGGGCTGGACGTTATTGGTGACTACCTAACAGAAATTAACGTCACCAGTCCCACCTGTGTACGGGAAATCGATGCCGCTTACAATACAAACATCGCAGCTCGACTAATGAGCGGCATCACACACCTGTTGGCACAAAAAAGGTAAACTGGGTGTTTGATAACCCTCAGGGCGATTTACCACTGGGTACAAGGCTGTGTGATATACACGCCCGAATAAGTAGTAGTTGATAATAGATAATGAATTCCTCTGCCAACGCGACACAACTTCACGCAATACAACGTGATCGCTTTGTGTTCTCATTATTTCTTGCCGTCGCCCTGCACGTGCTAATTATCTTTAAGCTGGTTATTAACAAGCCGGAAGGGGCTCAGGCGCCGCCAACGCTTGAAGTAACACTTTCTCTGCAAAATTCCGCTCAAGCACCTGAGGATGCCTATTACTTGGCACAACACAACCAATTAGCCAGTGGTACTGCTGACTCTCCCAAAGAGTTATCCACTGAGCGCCGTGCAGAGTTTGCCGATACGCAAATTCATCGAGTAAACCCGTTACCCCAACAACAAGCTGCACGACCAGCTGAACAGCGACGCCTATTAGTTACCACAATTGGTGAAAGTCCGATTCAAGCTCCCGAACTTTCAGCGGAAGACAAGTTTTCTACGGAAAAACGCGGCGATGCTCCCAATGACCTGCCACTGAGTAACCCAAGAATAGCCAGCTTAGAGGCGCGCCTCGATAAAATTCGCCAGACTATTGCCGAGCGCCCCAGAGTTCGCAGGCTAACTTCTGTAGCTACCAGGGCTTCTGCAGATGCTGCATATTTACATGAGTGGCGCCAGAAAATAGAAGCTGTTGGCAACGATAACTTCCCGGAAGAAGCCCTGGAGAAACAAATTAGTGGCGAACTGCGAATGATGGTTAGACTACTTCCCACCGGAGCAGTCGAAAAAGTTGTTATCCTTCAATCTTCTGGTGAGCGTATTCTCGACGATGCGGCCCAACAAATTGTGCGACTGGCTGCACCTTTCGCCCCATTCCCAGCAGAGATAAAGAGCGAAGTGGACCGACTGGAAATCATCCGGACCTGGCAATTCGAAAGAACCGGGGGACTCACTACTTCTGCAGGGGATCTGCCCAGCCGAGGCTAAAATAGGCTTTCAACTGGCGGTTTATTAGTGATCTATGCCGAATTCGAATATTGATAGCGACCTGACTCACGGAAACCTGCGCGGCCAATTCCTTCTGGCCATGCCCGGCATGGAGGACCCGCGCTTCAAGCACGCTATCGCACTGATTGTTGAGCACAATAGCGACGGTGCCATGGGCATAGTAATCAATATGCCCAGTAAGGTGCACTGGCACGAGGTATTCGAGCAGCTGTCTCTGGAGGATCTCAGCTTGCGCGGTGACGAACCAGTTCTACTGGGCGGTCCCATGTCACCAGAGCAGGGATTTGTACTGCACGGCACCGGCATGCACTTCGACTCTACCACCGAAATCAATTCAGATATCAGCCTGACTGCCTCCAAGGACATCCTCGAATCCCTCGCCGCAGGACGCGGCCCTGACGATGTACTACTCGCCCTCGGCTACGCGGGCTGGGGGCCCGGTCAGTTGGAGCAGGAGCTGACAGAAAACGCCTGGCTGACACTGCCGGCAGAGCCCGAAACCCTATTCGCCACACCGGTCGAAAAACGCTGGCAAAGCGCCGCCGCCCGCCACGGCATCGATCTTTCCGGCCTCGGCTCCCAAGCTGGGCACGCCTAACAGAAAAATTACTGCCCCCTATGAATAAACCCGTCACAGCGCTAGCTTTTGACTTTGGAACCCGCTCGATTGGCGTAGCTTACGGCCAGAGCCTTACCGGTGGAGCACGGGAACTGGCCCCACTGCCCGCTAAAGATGGCAAGCCCAATTGGGACTCCGTCGAAGGCCTGATCAAAGAGTGGCAGCCCCACCTTTTACTGGTTGGCCTCCCCCTCAATATGGATGGCAGCGAAAGTGAATTTGGCGTGCGTGCGCGAAAATTCAGCCAGCGCCTGCACGGTCGCTATGGACTACCGGTAGAGCTGATCGACGAGCGTTTAAGCACTCGAGCCGCCAAGGAAGAGGCTAACGAACGCGGACATCGTGGCAACTACGCAAAAGACCCAGTGGACTCAATAGCCGCACGGATAATTCTCGAAGACTGGCTGCGCACCAGGGGCTAGCCCCTCGACTACAGAGAGCCTCACTGCATTGCGACTCTGTTAGAATGGCCGCTTCAACCAATAAGTGATTGAGCCGCATGTCTATAGATCGTATTCGCATTGCCACCCGACAGAGTGCTTTGGCTCTGTGGCAGGCCAACTATGTCAAAGACCGCCTGCAACAGGCGCATCCCGAACTTCTTATCGAGTTACTGCCCCTCACCAGCCGGGGTGACCAGGTTTTGGACATCCCACTAACCAAAGTGGGCGGCAAAGGCCTGTTCGTTAAAGAACTGGAAGTGGCGATGCTCGAAGGCCGTGCGGACATCGCAGTTCACTCGATGAAAGATGTCCCCATGGAATTCCCCGAAGGACTTCACCTACCGATTATTTGCGAGCGTGAAGACCCCCGCGATGCCTTTGTCAGTAATATTTATGACAGCCTTGATGACCTACCCCAGGGAGCAGTAGTCGGCACTTCCAGCTTGCGCCGACAGTGCCAATTACTTGCCCGTCGCCCGGACCTCAAAGTCACCTTTTTACGGGGCAATGTGAATACCCGACTGGCCAAGCTGGATGCCGGCGATTACGACGCAATCATCCTCGCTGCGGCCGGACTGCTGCGACTTGAGATGCCGGAACGCATCCGCAGCTTCCTGGCAACAGACATCCTGCTCCCCGCTGGTGGACAGGGCGCAGTGGGTATCGAGTCGCGCCGCGATAGCGAACTGGAAGCCTTGATCCAACCGCTCCACTGTCCGGAAACCGCAGCCCGACTCAGTGCGGAGCGCGCCCTGGTTAAGCGCCTCAACGGCGGCTGCCAAGTGCCTATCGGCTGCTACGCCGAGCTGGATGGTGACACCCTGTGGTTGCGCGGACTCGTTGGCAGTCCCGATGGCAAAACCATGATACATGCCAACAATCGTGGCCCTGCCGCTGAGGGAGAGCGCCTGGGTACTGAGCTCGCGGAACAGTTACTGGCCGATGGTGCCGATAAAATCCTCGCCGCTATCTGATATGAGCGATCTCACCTCCGACCTTCTGCAGGGCAAACGTATTCTCAGTACGCGGCCAACGCAGCAGGCTGATAACTGGTGTGCGCTACTGCGCAGCCTGGGGGCCCAGGTAGATAACATCCCCATGCTCGGCATAGAGCCAATTGAGGATCAAGCTGCCATACAGGCCTTAAAAAACTCAATCCTCGATTTCGATCAAACGGATGTCGCGATCTTTGTTTCCCAGAACGCCGTGCGCTACGGCGTAGACTGGCTTGAAGATTATTGGCCACAGTTTCCCCAGGGTCCTCGCTTTTTGGCGATCGGCGCAGCAACCGCAAGCGCCCTGGAAAAGCGCGGTATACCCAGCGAGCAAAGTGGCAATACGATGAACTCCGAGGAGCTGCTGCGCCTACCCTGTTTACAGCAGTTGGATGGGAAAAGAGTCCTTATTTTTCGCGGCTCCGGTGGCCGCCCTCTTATCGGCGACACCTTGAGTGATAGGGGTGCGCGAGTAACTTATTGCGAACTCTATCGGAGAGTGCTGCCACCGGAGGCTGCAACCTCCCTGGCTGAGTATAAATTCCAACCCGATATTATCAGTGTGCACAGCGGTGAAACACTCGATAACCTGGTTACCTGTATCCGCCAGATAAACCGCAATACACTCTTTGAAACCGCTCTTATCTGCCCGAGTATACGAGTTGCCAATCGGGCAAATGAGCTTGGTTTTGCCCGTTGCTATAGCGCGCTAAATGCCGGCGATAACGCTATGCTGGAAACACTGCGTAAAGCCCTCGGCTGATTTGCTATCGAATTCTCGACCGCTTTGCGCTAAAAATCTTAAAACGGCGTTTAGCCCGCTATTAAGGCTCGCGCCACTCGTTATAATCTGACGACATTTTCCACCTGCGCCGCCATACCCATGACCGATAAAAAAGATCAAAATATAGCCGCGACCAATGAGCCCCCGGAAAACACAAAGCCTGTAAAAGGCAAAAGTAATTTCGCCAAAGCCTCAGAGGAAAAAGCCTCTACTGGTAAAGCCAGCGGGGGTGCTGCGGCCAGTAGATCCAATGGGCTGTGGTGGTGGCTACTGTTCATCCTCCTTTTGATTGCTGTGGCCTCACTGGCCTGGTTTAACTCTCCTCAGCTGCGCGAACACCTTGGCGCTTACCTCAACTATCTTCCCGGAAAAACGGCAGCCCCGGAGAGCACCACCACTATTACCCCTGCAACGGAAGTGCCGGTTGCCGCTGAAAACACCACCCAAGCGCCGACCTCCAATATCACTTCGGAAACCCCAGCTGCTACCCCTGCCCCAACTGAACCCCAAACCCCCGATTATTCCGGGGAGTTCAATCAGCTGGAGCAGGCCGATGCCAATTTACGCAATCAACTGGAGCGACAAAATCGCACTATCGCCCAACTGCAGCAGCAACTGGCTTCCATGCAGCGCAGTGTCACCGCACAGGGAAACCGCTTGGGTCAGCTGGGAAATGTAAGCCGCGACGATTGGCAATTGGCTGAGGCAGATTATCTGTTGCGTCTAGCCAATCAGCGCCTGCTTCTCGAAGACGATAGTCGCGCTGCGCTGGGGCTGGTCGAGCGCGTGGACGAGATATTGCGCGATGTGGACTTACCGGATCTGTACGGGGTACGCCAACAGCTTGCCCGTGATATCACCTCACTGAAGCTGGTCCAAAACATCGATCGCCAGGGTTTATACCTCCGTCTCAGCGCCTTGGAAGAACAGCTAATCCGCACAAATATCCAACCACAATTCGATATGGCTTCGGCAGAACAACCCAGTGAAGAGCAGCCCACCATTGAGGAGAGTGCCCCCCTATGGAAGCGGGAGTGGCACAACTTCACCCGCTTCATGCGCGAATCGGTGCGCCCCATTGATGGAGACATCAACCCGGTAATGCTGTCCCCACAGAGTGAAGCTCGCTTTCGCCAGACTCTGCGCCTTTATATGGAGCAGGCCCAACTGGCATTGCTTCGCGGCGATACCACGGTTTACAGGGACGCTCTGGATAGTGCGCGGTCGCTACTACTCAGTTACGGCACTGCCAGTCCGCAGCGCGATGCACTGGCCCAACAACTGACGGACCTTAGCAAACAGCGCATCCAGGTCGAAATGCCCGATCTCAGCGCCTCCCAACTTGCCCTGCGCAATTATATTGAGCGCTTACACAAAACATCCGGCACCGCCGCACCAACTGCCTCGCAACAGGAGGAGAACCAGTGAAAAAACTGTTCTTCACCGCACTGGTACTACTGCTGCTCGGCGCTTTTCTACCGGAGGCTATTAACAATTATCCCGGCTACCTGGTAATCGGTATTGGCGGTGAGCTGAATAAAGGCTACGAGATGAACCTCTGGTTCGCAATTTTCTCGCTGGCAGCAGCCCTAATTATCCTCTTCTTTGCCATTTGGCTGGCTCGCAGTATCTTTCGCGGATTCCGAGGTAGTGTCGACCGGCTGAGATTTGGTCGCCAGCGTGTAGCGCGCCGACGCCTGACCAGCGGCTTGGTGGAATTTATGGAGGGCAACTGGTCCCGGGCGCGCCGTCAGCTGCTGAAGAGCGCCCCTCGATCTGAAGCCCCGCTGATCAATTATTTGGCGGCAGCGCGCAGCGCCTTTGAGCTGGGCTTTCGTGAGGAGGCTAATGAATTACTCGCCAAAGCGGAGGCCTGTGGTGAAGATACCCGCCTGGCTGTAGCCCTAAGCCAAGCTCGTATGCAGCTCCTCGATAAACATTACGAGCAGTGTATTGCCAGCCTGGAGCGCGCCAAGCAGCTCGAGCCGAAACATCCTGCCCTGTTACAACTTCTCAAGCAGGCTTATTACCTTCTGGGTGACTGGAGCCGTCTTCGCGCACTACTGCCCGAATTGGAGAAACATGCGAACATGCCCGAAGCTGAGCTGCACCAGCTTGAACTCGAGGTGTATCAACATCAGCTGACCGAAGCAGCTAATCGCAAAGATATCGATAAATTACACAATACCTGGCAAAGCCTGAGTGGCCGCTGGCAACGCAACGAAGCCCTGCGCAGCCTCTACGCACAGCAACTGCATCGGATTGGTGAAGATACAGAGGCAGAGAAGCATTTGCGCTGGCTACTCAATCGAGCTTGGGACCCCAAGCTTGCCGAACTCTACGGCTGCTTGGTGGGGGCCGCCCCTGCGGCACAAATATCAGCAGCTGAAGGTTGGCTGAAAGAGTATGGGGAGAGTGCCGCACTGCTAACCTGTCTCGGACGCCTCTCAATGCGCAATGAACTTTGGGGCAAAGCTCAGCAATATTTTGAGAAAAGCCTGTTGTTGCGCCAAGATCCCGCTACCTCCGCTGAACTGGCTCGCCTATTTCAATCCCTTGGGGAAAAAGATAAAGCAGCAAAACTCTATGAGGAAGGCTTACTACAAGCAGTCAAGGACTTGCCCCAGTTGCCTATGCCCAGTCAAGGCACTCCCCTACTAGGCGCTCACGCCTGAGTCATCTCCCCTGAAAGGCCGACGGGCCTTTCAGCCACTCCCCAATTGCCCCTATAGTGAACTCCCGTTTACCAATAAGGACACGGCTGTGACCCTCTTTGTGCGCTACATAGTTGCCTTACTTTTTACCGTCAGTGTGTTTTTTACTGGCCATGCATCCGCTGAATATTCAGTAACTCCTCAAGATAAAGCCTTAACTGATTACGAATATCCCTATCCAGTTCATCACTTTCATTTCGAACAACAGGGGCAACCACTGGCAATGGCCTTTATGGATGTACCTCCTGCAGAGGGTAGAGATGCAAGAGGCACGGTACTCCTGTTACACGGTAAGAATTTTTCGGCGGCTTATTGGAAGGAGACTATCTCCCAACTCAGTCAGCTAGGGTACCGGGTTATAGCGCCGGACCAGATCGGTTTCGGAAAATCCAGTAAACCGTTAACCCAATACACTTTTCAGGGACTTAGCAACAATACCAAGGTTTTATTGGATAAATTGAAAATAAAAGAGGTTATGGTAGTTGGGCACTCTATGGGAGGCATGCTGGCTACCCGGTTTACCCTGATGTACCCGGAGCGAGTCAAAAAGCTAGCACTTGTAAACCCTATAGGCCTTGAAGACTGGAAGCGATGGGTTCCCTATGAACCTTTGGACCAAGCGATTGCTCGCGAAAAAAAACAAACTCCAGAATCTATCAAACGCTACATGAGTAAAGCCTACTTTTTTGAGCAGTGGCGCGAAGAATATAACCCGCTACTGGATATTCAAGCTGGCTGGACCCTGGGACCCGATGCGGCTCATATGGCAACCGTGGATGCCCTAACCTCCGAAATGGTATTCACTCAACCGGTACTTTATGAGTTTGCCAATATCAAGGTGCCCACCCTACTGATTATAGGTACCCGAGATCGAACAGCTATTGGCCGCGCCCGTGCGCCTGAAGCTGTACAAGAAAAATTAGGCCGGTACGATCAATTGGGCAAGCGTACAGCAGCAGAAATCCCCAAAGCCGAATTAGTTGAGATGGAGGGGGTTGGACATTTACCCCAGTTCGAAGCCTTTCCAACTTATATTGATGTTTTAAGTAAATTTCTTGCGGCTCCTATTGGAAAGTAGGACCTACAGCCTGCCCAGTAGAAACCCTATCTAGGAAACACATTATTGGCACGGAGGCTGATGTGTAGAACATCCATTTTCAGAAAGTTATAGCTTGCACACAAGGAAACTATTAGTAATCAATGATAGTGCAAATGGCGATTTAACATTCAATAAGTCGCCGCTTGCAGATTTTCTACGAGAATTTATTTCGTTTTAAACAGCCCAGGGCAATCCCACAAAGAGTAGCATGGCAAAATAAGTAATTACCCCTTGCAAAAGGGAGATTAGAATAGCCTTTAAAAAACCCGTACCAAGTACCAGCATATAGGCAATAGCAGCCAGGGGAATTGTCATTAAAATCCCAGCGCTATCCGTCACACCCGGCAACATGCCGCCAACAATTCTTTGAATAATTAGGGCCAATAGCAAAGCGAAAAGACAATAAAATACACCCGTATTTTTCGCCCCCAACATGGCAGCTGCCAACTTCAGAGGCAGAACAAGAACTGCCACCATAATAATTACAAAAATAATTAATTCCATTTGTTACCTCTCCATTTAATTTTAGTTATTTACTCACTTCCAACTTCTACCGTTTCCCAACTCCAGGAATTAGATATCCACTTGTTTTCAATGCAGCATGTCGTCATACGCAAAAACACAATCCGGGCATAGCGCGCACTGTCACCCCATGCCAATAAGCTGGCAACAGCATGCAAATTCAGTCGCGAATCATACTTATATAAACCAAAACCACAATAAAGTTCACAAATAAAAAAGCTGGCGCGAATTTCGCTCCAGCTTTGAGAAATAATACATCTAAACTATCAGTTAATAACGATTTGGCAGCTTATTTACGTACCAGAGTCAAGGATGAGGGTAACTGCTCCCCGTTCTTCAAGTAAGTCTCTTCCCGTTGTAACTTGCCGTTACCTAACCAGGTAAAAGTGAGGCTATCCAGACGACTCTTACTGTCCAAAGTAAAATTAGTTACATCCTTGAAAGAGAATGCCAAAGTATCTTCAGCACTATTTTTTTGCCAGCTTAACCTGGGCTGATTACCCTGGGGGCAATAGTGCGTCACTATTAAATTGTCGTTATCCAAGTGGTAGGCCGTCAGGGAATGTTGGTGCCCGTTATAGAGCCAACTTTCCAGTACCACACTTCCCCCAGCTGTATCGGAAAAACTAATAACAAAATCGTCATTTTCCGCCCCTTCCTCTCGCCACTCTCCGGCTAGCCCTTTGATCCTCTCAAAAATTGCCTCTGCACCATTATCCTGGCTGGCAATCACAGGCTGAAATATTTCTATCCCAAAAAATAGAACTACTAGTTTTGATAAATTCCCTATCATATTCTCATCCAACCTTAGAAAAATACACAACAAGAAAGAACCTCCTAAAAATAAAAATTTCCGGAGTAGTCATCCTACAGTTGTTTTTTATATTTTCATGAGACAAATAGCAATACGCTTCATCGAATTCTCCGATTTAATACCCATGTCTCTGCTCATCAAGATAATAAACTATATTTAATTTCTAATTCAAAAATAAATGCCGACAAATACACTCGGATTAGCCCCCACACTTTTATTCTGGCAATGGCTATTCAAGGTATGGCTGCCTACCAAATAACTACAGATATAAACTCTTCGATATTATTATTTACAGCATTTTATTCCTGCTCACTTGGTACTAATACCAAAATATGAAAACAACTATCCCTATCAGGCGTACTAAATAAATTCTCCTCATTAAAGCATTCCTTATAGTTAATTCAGAGCCACGGTCGACCCCATACCTAACTGCGACGCCAGCAATAAAAATTATATATGTAGAGAAAGAGGAAAAATAAAGAGTGACCGCTAAGCGGTCACTGTACTGAGCGCCATCAGAGGCGCTTATTCGGACGGGGGTGCTGAGAATATAACGCCGTGCTTATTCGAGGCCCAATTTAGACCATATTTCATCAACCTTTTTAACCACATTCGGGTCGCGCTCAATAGGTACACCCCACTCCCGACTAGTTTCACCTTCCCATTTATTAGTCGCATCAAAACCTATTTTTGAGCCTAAACCGGAGACCGGCGAAGCAAAATCCAAATAATCAATCGGAGTATTTTCTACCATCACCGTATCCCGCGCCGGGTCCATACGCGTGGTCATCGCCCAGATTACATCTTTCCAATCCCTGGCATTGACGTCTTCGTCAGCGACAATAACAAACTTGGTGTACATAAACTGACGCAGGAAAGACCAGACACCCATCATTACCCGCTTGGCGTGACCCGCATACTGCTTCTTCATGGTGACCACGGCGAGACGGTAAGAACATCCCTCCGGCGGCAAATAGAAATCGACAATTTCAGGAAATTGCTTTTGCAGGATTGGCACAAAAACCTCGTTTAAAGCCTCGCCTAAAATCGCAGGTTCATCCGGTGGGCGCCCGGTATAGGTGCTGTGGTAAATGGGATTTTTACGGTGCGTAACCTTCTCTACCGTAAACACAGGGAAGCTGTCCACTTCGTTGTAGTAACCGGTGTGGTCCCCATAGGGCCCCTCATCAGCCATATCATCGGGATAGATAAATCCCTCCAGAACATATTCGGCACTGGCAGGCACCTGAAGATCACTGAGTAAGGCATCAGTCACTTCTGTCTTATCCCCCCGCAGCAGGCCGGCAAAGGCATACTCAGACAAAGTATCCGGCACCGGGGTAACGGCCCCCAGAATTGTGGCGGGATCGGCACCCAGGGCAACAGCTACCGGATAGGGTTCACCGGGATGCTTCTTACACCAGTCCCGATAATCCAGCGCACCCCCGCGATGACTGAGCCAGCGCATTATCAGGCGGTTCTTTCCGATTAATTGCATCCTGTATATGCCCAGGTTTTGCCGTTTCTTCTCAGGCCCTCGGGTAATTACTAAGGGCCAAGTGACCAGCGGAGCGGCATCTCCCGGCCAGCAGGTTTGGATTGGCAGCTGATGAAGATCAACCTGATCCTTCTCAAGGACCACCTGTTGGCAAGCGGCACCCTTTACGACTTTTGGCCCCATATTCAGGACCTGCTTAAAGACCGGCAACTTCTCCCAGGCATCGCGGAGATTTTCCGGTGGCTGCGGCTCCTTGAGAAAAGCCAGCAGTTCTCCCACTTCACGCAGTTCGGCAACACTCTCTCTTCCCATCCCCAGGGCGACTCGCTCTGGTGTTCCGAAAAGATTGGCAAGAACTGGGGTCTCAAAGCCTACCGGGTTCTCAAACAACAATGCAGGCCCCTCAGCTCGCAATACGCGATCGGAAATTTCTGTCATTTCCAAAATGGGGTCAACAGGGTGCTTGATTCGTTTTAGTAGGCCGCGCTTTTCCAGCAACTTAATAAAGTCGCGTAGATCTTTATATTTCATGGGCTAACAAGGCGTGACTATAAACCAGAGCGCAGTGTAAAACAGAAGGCGCAGGATGGGTAACAACACACCAATTGGAATGAAGAGAGAGGAGGGAGGGAGTCGCGGCTCGCAAGCCTGGGCTGCGAGCCGCGGAAATAATAAGCTTTTTACAGCTTAGAAGCGGGGGCGACGCGGACGATCTTCGCGAGGCTTAGCTTCGTTAACGCGGATGTTACGGCCAGACAGCGGTTGGTCGTTCATCTCTTCGATAGCTTTGCGCGCTTCATCGTCGTTAGGCATTTCTACGAAACCGAAGCCTTTAGAGCGGCCAGTCTCACGGTCGGTGATAACAGTAGCCCGAGAGATCTCTCCGAATGCACCAAAAGCTTCGTGCAGGTCGTCAGAGGTTACCGCGTAGGCCAGATTTCCAATATAGATATTCACAAAAGGTTCTCACTAGGTGTGTGGGCTGTCGTGCAGTCACAAATGGATAACCAGCTCCACCAGATTAACCATTTGAGATTGGCCCTTTGCGGAGAAATAAACCCCTGGGCCAATTCAGTAAGGCGCGTTGCCTAAAATCCATATCAAGCGCCACAATGTGGAACTTTATATGCCTATTGGCTCGCCTTTTCAACAGTAATAGACGCAATTAATCGTCTTATTCTGCTCCTAATAAATAAAGAGCGCCTTTTTAGGCGCTACTTTATATACAAAAATTATTTCCGTTTCATGGATAGGAAGAATTCGTCATTTGTCTTGAAATCTTTCAATTTATCCACTAGGAATTCAGTCGATGCAACATCTTCCATATCGTGTAACAGCTTACGCAAAATCCACACTCGCTGCAGCTCGCCCTCAGGCATTAACAGCTCTTCCCGGCGAGTGCCGGATCTGCGCACATTAATGGCCGGATATACGCGTTTTTCAGCAATTTTGCGATCCAGCTGCAATTCCATATTACCGGTACCTTTAAATTCCTCGAAAATCACTTCGTCCATTTTCGAGCCGGTATCGATAAGTGCAGTAGCAATAATAGACAGACTTCCGCCTTCTTCAATATTTCGCGCTGCCCCAAAGAAGCGCTTCGGACGCTCTAAGGCGTGAGCATCAACACCACCGGTTAATACTTTACCGGAGCTAGGAACTGTTGTGTTGTAAGCGCGAGCCAGGCGGGTGATAGAGTCGAGCAAGATAACCACATCTTTCTTGTGCTCAACCAGGCGCTTGGCTTTTTCAATTACCATTTCCGCTACTTGTACGTGACGCGCCGGTGGCTCGTCAAAAGTAGAGGCAACAACCTCACCGCGCACGGAGCGCTGCATTTCTGTCACTTCCTCAGGACGCTCGTCAATCAGAAGTACGATCAAATGGCACTCTGGATTATTGCGCGTAATGGCCTGTGCCATATTTTGCAACATGATTGTTTTACCGGCCTTCGGCGGCGCAACAATCAAGCCGCGCTGGCCTTTCCCGATTGGAGCTACAAGATCAATAATACGACCAATCAGGTCTTCGGAGGAGCCGTTTCCGCACTCGAGGGTGAGGCGATCGTTGGGGAAAAGAGGAGTGAGGTTTTCGAAAAGAATTTTGTTACGTGCGTTTTCCGGTTTGTCAAAATTAATTTCGTTAACTTTTAATAAGGCAAAATATCTTTCACCTTCTTTCGGTGGGCGAATCTTTCCGGAAATTGAGTCACCCGTACGTAAATTAAATCGGCGAATCTGACTTGGAGATACATATATATCATCCGGTCCCGCAAGATAAGAGGAGTCAGCAGAACGCAAAAATCCAAAACCATCTTGAAGGATTTCTAATACGCCGTCGCCATAAATATCTTCACCGCTTTTGGCGTGGCGCTTGAGGATATTGAAAATAATATCCTGCTTGCGCGAACGGGCCAGGTTTTCAAGGCCCATGCCTTTGGCTATTTCAATCAACTCTTCAATGGGTTTGGTTTTTAATTCGGAGAGATTCATACCAATTGCTTATTAATGTTTCTGTTGTCATATGGCGCGGACACGCCTGAAATTTTGAGGAGGGGTTTGATATTAGAGATTAGCTCGTTTATTTACCCGATACACCTAGGTACCTTTTCCTACCAAGACCACAGTACTCAGTAAACTTTTGCTCTCCATAATCAATTTATGGAGCATTATCAGAACAAGTTCAACTCGAGGAGTATACGCGCCGGGGATGGTCAGGGACCCTGTGGAGGGGCGTTTTGTCAGCTCGTCTCATTTAATTCAAGACCGCTGAACTATTTCAGAATTACAGCCAGTATAACGGGTGTTTCCAATCCTGCAAAGAAATTTACCCCCTTTGCAGGATGGAAACGACAGTCTTACAGCTGACCGTCGATAAACTCAGTCAGCTGCGCGCGGGACAGTGCGCCGACTTTAGTACCTTCGACATTGCCGCCTTTGAACAGCAGCAGCGTGGGGATACCACGGACATTGTATTTGGCCGGGCTCTCTTTATTCGCATCAACGTCTACTTTTACGATCTTCAACTTATCGCCGTAGTGGCCTGCCAGGTCTTCCAGCACTGGAGCGATCATCTTGCACGGACCGCACCACTGTGCCCAAAAATCTACCAACACCGGGCCTTCAGCTTTGAGAACTTCTGCTTCGAATTCAGCGTCAGATACGTTGACGATTGAGTGCTCGCTCATATTGCATTCCTGTTCTTTAGTTACTCGATGCGTGGGCACCGCCAACGCATCTTCTCACGGTCACAGCGGTGGTTATACAGCTGCGATGCACCATTGCCCTCAAAATTGGGGCGCAAAATGGGATTTCAAGTCTTTCCTGCCACAGACTTACGCCTGCTCCAGGAAGCGCTGCAAAATCTCATCGATATAGTCAAAGCCAAAAGCCGTGGCAGCAACCCGCTTATCGAGACACTCTACAAGCTCCATTGCCATCAGGGTAGGCCATTGTTTTTGCAGCTCGGACATCGGCAGCCCGGTGTAGCGGGTAAAAGTATCACTGGGAACACCATCCGCCAGGCGAAGGGCATTCATAAGAAACTCCAGTGGCAAATCCTCATTCTCAACCCTGTCAGTATGGGGTTCGGACAAGGCACTATGCAGCAGCTCGGGATGTTGCCTGGCGATAGACAAGTAGTCCCTCGGAGTACGTGTGCGACGACTGCGCAGAATTTGCCCAGTTTCAGCTAGGGTTACCTTGCCATGAGCACCTGCACCAATCCCCAGATAATCTCCGAATGACCAATAATTAATATTATGGCGGGATTCAAGTTCGGGTTTGCTATAAGCCGACACCTCGTAACGACGATAGCCCTCGGACGCCAGTAGTTCGCGTCCGCTGCCCTGCATACTGGCGATCAGCTGGGAGCCGGGGGTGACTGGTGGCGCACTGTAGAATGCAGTATTTGGCTCAATCGTTAATTGGTACCAGGAAATATGCTCTGGAGCCAAGGAAATTGCTCGGCGCAAATCGCCAAGGGCTTCTGCCTCAGTCTGATTGGGCAATCCGTGCATCAGGTCGAGGTTAATATTGTCAAAGCCCGCGCGACGCGCCATCGCCAGGGCACCTTCGGCCTCTTCTCCGCTGTGAATACGTCCCAACTGCTGTAGCTGATTGGAATCGAAGCTTTGCACTCCAATAGAAAGACGGTTAACTCCAGCAGATCGATAGCCAGTGAACTTGGCTTGCTCAAAAGTGCCGGGGTTGGCCTCCAGGGTTATCTCGATCCCCTCAGCAAAACCCACCACCTGCTCAGCAGCCTCCAGGATCTGCCCAATTGCTTGGGGGGAGAACAGGCTCGGCGTACCACCACCAAAAAAGATGGATTGTAATTTTCGCCCGTGCACCCAGGGCAACTGGCTGATCAGATCCAGGCGCAACTGCGCCACATACTCGGATTCCGGTAGGGCGTAGTCGGAATTAGCCCGGTCTCTATCAGCCTGGTGGGAGTTGAAATCACAATAGGGACATTTGCGCACACACCAGGGGATATGGATATACAGGCTCAGCGGTGGCAGCTGTAATTCAGCAATCTGATCAGGCAAGGTCGGCACCCTGCATATTTTGCTGCCATAAAAGCTCAAATTGAGACATAGCCTGGGCCCTGTGGCTCAGTCGATTCTTCAAGTCTCTCGGCAGTTCAGCGGAGGTCATTCCCTCAGATTCAACAAAAAACAGCGGGTCATAACCAAAACCCTGCTCTCCCGCCGGCTCCCGCAAAATTGTCCCGCTCCACTTTGCACTAGATACCAAAGGCACCGGGTCATCCCATTGCCGCACAAAAGCCAACGCGCAGTGGAAACTGGCAGTGCGATGCTTAGATTCAACATCAACCATGGCCTCCAATAACTTCGCATTGTTTTTTTCATCAGTCGCCCCGACACCTGAGTAGCGTGCAGAGTAAATTCCCGGCGCACCACTCAATGCATCTACCGACAGCCCGGAGTCATCGGCTAATGCCGGCAGGCCACTGATACGGCTGGCGTGGCGGGCC
This sequence comes from Microbulbifer maximicatervae (SeqCode), assembly GCF_052467325.1. Lineage (NCBI taxonomy): Bacteria > Pseudomonadati > Pseudomonadota > Gammaproteobacteria > Cellvibrionales > Microbulbiferaceae > Microbulbifer > Microbulbifer maximicatervae (SeqCode). Next base: position 4,038,555 of record NZ_CP174310.1, on the reverse strand, counting down.
TTAATCAAAGCATTCTCAATAAAGCTCAATCCGGTCTCATCAGCGTCACTTACCCCAAAGTCAGACTGAGGAAGAACCTGTATATCCCATGAGGCGAACAGCTGTGAAAATTCGCGAAGTTTGCCGGCATTACCGCTGGCAAGAACAATTTTATTTACCATATTGCTTCAAACAAAAAGCGGGCCTCGGCCCGCGGTGAATCTTAAAGAAGGGGTTTCGACCAGCTCTCAGCTAGCGGAACCTTGGCAGATGTCTATCGGTTCAATCTGCGACGGAAAGTAATCGTCTCACTTTTACCATTGGGCAGCTTGATATCTACGTTAAAGGTAAGGGTCTCCTCATCCTCAAAGCGCAGGGGTGCGAGATAGTAAACAGCATCCCCTTCCCGAATTTCTTTGAACTTAAGTGGTCTTGACTGCTGGATCAGGTTGGTAGCTGTGCCAGACATCTCAGCGCTGAGGCCATGGGTTCCGCCCTCTTTCTTGACGACAGAGACATTTACATAGGCCCGATCTTTTGCTCGAGCCAACTGGTACTGACGGGCGATATCCGGCTGGATAAAATCGCTATTGAACACTGAATAGACTACTCGATAGTCGCCAAAATCAGCGTAGTTCTTAATCGTACGCGCTTCTTGCGCGGCAGCGCCGACAGATAAAAATAGCAAGGCCACAAAAGCAGCCAGGGTAAGGATGCGTTTCACGCTCCACCTCCAGTTGTTATAGGCACCACCTCTCCCAGCAGGTTTGGTGGTCAATTCCAGTCAGGCTCCCTCAGGAGTGCCTTTCTCGATCTATTTATCGCGCCAAAGTCCTCCACAAAAGAGCTGGCGCAAATCTTAGTTTAGCGAGTTAGGTGATAGATGGCTGTCTCACCAAACAAATTTGGTAAAAAGTCTTTGAGTGCCCGCCCAACCATGGACTCAGAAACCACTTGCCGATGCAGAATCGCCCAGCCGTTTTCCCTGCATAACACCTCAAAGTCTGTAAAAGTACAAAAGTGAATATTGGGAGTGTCATACCATTCGTATGGCAATAAGTCGGATACTGGCATGCGCCCGGAGAATGCGAGGTGCCAGCGGGCCTTCCACTGCCCAAAATTGGGAAACGTAATAATGCAATCCCGCCCAACCCGGAGCATTTCCTCTACCACTAAATGAGGCTGACTCAAGGTTTGCAGTGCCTGGGTCATCACCACAGCATCAAAGCTGCCATCAGCAAAATTTCCCAGCCCTGTATTCAGATTTTGCTCGACAACATTGACCCCACGGGCCACACATCGCTCTATTTGCTCGGGATCAATCTCCAGGCCATAGCCTTTCACATTTTTATTTCTCCCCAGCTGATCGAGCAGCGCACCATCGCCACAGCCGAGATCGAGAACCCGGCTGTTGGGAGCGATCCATTCCTGGATCACATCCAAATCTATCCGCATCAGTACACCTCCTCAGCAATTTCTGCCGCAACTCTCTGCATATAGGCACGAAATACACCTTCATAACGACCATTGGGCAGCAGGAAGGCATCGTGTCCCATTGCTGACTCTACTTCGGCATAGCTGACTGGAATATCCGCGTGCATCAGGGCATCGGCGATTTCCCTCGAGCGCTCCGGCGCAAAGCGCCAATCAGAAGTAAATGACACCAATAAAAACCGACACTTGGCATGGGAGAAGGCCTCTACCGGGTCATCCCCGTATTCCCGAGCTAAGTCGAAGAAATCTAGCGCTCGAGTCATCAGAATGTAAGTATTGGGATCGAAGGTGGTGGAAAAACTGGCTCCCTGGTAGCGCAGATAACTTTGTATCTGAAACTCCACCTCTTCATCCGATCCCTGTTGAAAGCTGCCGCTGCGCAATTCTCGACCAAACTTGCGCCCCAACCCGTCGTCGGATAAATAAGTGATATGTCCGATCATACGCGCGACGGCCAGGCCTCTGCGGGGTAACTTATCCTGTTGGAGGTAGTGCCCATCGCAAAAGTCCGGATCGGATGTTATCGCCTGGCGTGCGGTCTCATTAAACGCGATATTCTGTGCAGATAACTTCATGGCAGAGGCAATCACCACGCAATTACGCAGGCGCTCAGGGTATTCCAGTGACCAGCGCATTGCCTGCATTCCACCGAGACTGCCGCCAACAACCGCCGCCCACTGTCGAATGCCTAGCATATCCGCCAGACGCGCTTGGCTGTGGACCCAGTCGCGGACACGCAGTGATGGAAAATCCGGCCCCCAGGTAGTGCCGGTATCCGGGTTGATGGATACGGGGCCGGTAGATCCGTGGCAACCGCCGAGATTATTAACGGACACCACAAAGAAATGATTAGTATCTATCGGCTTACCCGGACCGATATAGTGGTCCCACCATCCCGGGCGCTTATCGTCAGCACTATGTCGTCCCGCAGCATGATGGTGCCCAGACAGGGCATGGCAAATCAGAACTGCGTTAGTCTTTTCCCTATTGAGTTCACCGTAAGTCTCATAAACCAGAGTGTAATTTTTCAGTACTCGGCCACAGGCCAATTCCAGCGGTTCACTAAAGTGATGGCTTTTAGGCTCAACAAGGCCCACGGAGCCTGGGTCACCGGTAGTTGCGGTTTGGGCTTCCGCAGAAGCGATAGGATTTTCCGTTGACAAGGCACTGTATCTGTCAGGTTGATAGGTGCTGCCTGGCAAATTGCCGAAGCAGTCAGTGAATAAGATCACTGCAACTTATAACAAATGCCAGCCAGAACCAATATCAATTAGTACCCGGTTCAAGTGATTTGGGAGGCTTTCAAAGGCGTAACATTGCGCGCACGCGGCGCCGGTGCAACAGGCTGTGGCGCTGAACTGTTGTGCCGCAGTAGATCCTCTAGCGCCACCAGCGCCTTATCATTTCGTTGAACCTCATCCTCCAGTGTTCGAAGATCAGTACGGCGGCTGCGAGTTTTCTGCTTTAACTCGGTAAGCTTAATCAGATGGCGATTAAGTAATTGCTTCTGGTATTGCGCGTGCTGCTTGAGGGGTTCGAGAGCCTGCTCCAGCCAGCTCTCAGCATTGTTACTCATTTCGTCGTAAAGCCTACCCACTTCGCTGGCAAGCGTAGTAATAAAGCGCTCACTGAGACGATTGCGACGCGCCAGTAGTAACTGCGGAGACCGCCTCAGCTGTGCGGCCTGGCGATGCAACCCGCGCAACGCAAAGCGGAATTTGCGAATGGTGAAATACTGCTCGGCATCATCCACTTTCTTTAAACTGGAGCGCTCGAAAACAGCGTCGAGCAAGCGATTAGCCTGATCCACTTCCCGCTCAAGATTGGAGAGTTGGTGATCCACTCCCTCCATAAAGGTATCAATAGCCTTGGCCATTCCCATGGGCGTCCAACGGCGATTGAGAGTAGCCAGGGTATCGTCAATCAGCGCCTGCAACTGCTGCCTGGAAATCGGCGTCAACAGCGATGCACTCTGTCTAGAGAGCATTCTCTGGCTCGACTTAAGTGTCAGCAACTCCTGATGGCAAAGCTTATGTTGTTCACGAACAGTCACCTGCAGCTGCTCTAACTCTGCAAGCTGTTCAGAAGTATTACCACTATTACGCTGTAAGTGAGCTAGTGCCGCACGCCCACTATTTAAGCGACGCTTGAGTAGATCGCGGGTATCAGCCATCAAGGTAAGCGCTTGATGTAGTGAGCGGTGTTCTGCCATTTTATGACGATGCTCTAACAGACGCTGCACCAACATCCGCTCAAACTCACCAAAGCGGCTGTTTCGGATCAAATCCGCATCTCGTTGCTGTCGCCCCAGCAGGGCCATCTTTGCAGATACCCCTGCAACACTTTCTTGCGGCAGGGAGAGGAGACGGGCTACTTCTGCACGCATGCGGCGCAACAGCAACTCAGCGTCCTCTTCGGGGTCATCCCATAGCACATCCATCTTGTTTAGCAGTGCCATCACAGAGGTTCCGCGATGCTCCTGCAACGGTGCCAGGTGAGTCTCCCACATGCTCATATCAGTGCCACTTACGCCCGCATCAGCGGCCAACAAGAAGGCAACAGCCTGAGCACCAGGTAAAGTGCTCAAAGTGAGTTCCGGCTCATTACCGAGGGCATTCAGCCCGGGAGTGTCGATAATACGTAAACCTTGATCTAACAATGGATGCGGCAAGCAAATCAGAGCAAAACGCCATGCTGGGATTTCGACAAGATTCCCTTTGCCATCCAGATGGCGGCGGTCAAAACCGTAGCGGGCCGCCTCTTCCGGCATTACTGACTTGGTTGAGGCAACCTTTAACAAAGTCTCCCTGGTCGCCTCTGGATCATTGGCATCAAACTCGTGAGTTACCCACTTTTGCGGTATTCGACGGAAACTTTCGAGACTGGTATTTGTTGCCAGGGTCTCAATTGGGAGTAACCGCAAGCTAGCCCGTTCACCACCATCACTGAATATTTCGGTTGGGCACATCGTCGTACGCCCGGGTCGTGAGGGAAGTAAACGCTGGCCGTAAGTTTGCGACAGCAGCGCGTTGAGCAACTCCGTTTTCCCACGTGAAAACTCCCCGACCAAAACCAGGGTAAACTGGTCGTCGGCGAGCAAGGCGCGAGCCTGTTGTACAACCTGGCAAGCACCTGCAGAGTTGGAAAAGTGCTGCTCTAGCCATTGACTGAAGTGGGCAAATTGGCGATCGAGATTTTTTTTCCAACGGTCGTAGTCGGAAATATGCTGGCGTAAATGTGCGTCTTCCATTTCACGATGTTCTTTTTATTGAGACCCAATGACTACCGGCCGCCCCCTAAGACGAGGGAAAGGGCCGTCAATTGATAGTATTAGAGTCTAACATCGCGCCAGGTGCGATCCAGTGTGCGTAGGTGAAGAAATGTTCAGCCGGTCACAATTTAGAAGCGGCCCCACAGGAATATCTGAGCCTTTCGAGGGGGCGTAATGCAAAGTGTGGACCGGCGGGCAAGCCCCGAACCGAGAGTAGGTTGAGGCTGCAAAGATATTGTTGGGTGGTACAGTGGCTATTTAAAAGCCGGGGATATGCCAAAACAGGCTGTACACGAAAGCCGGCATGTTGGCCATTTGGGCAAAACCAATAAGCAGCCTGTTAATCACAGTGAGCAGGATAAAGACAAATATCGGGCTGATATCAATCACCCCCAACGGCGGGATCAAGCGTCGCACAGGTCCGCAAAATGGCTCCAGGAGTTGGTGCAGTAAAATTAGAATTGGATGGCCGCTATTCGGCGCAATCCAGCTGGCAACGATGGAGACCAATAAGCCGACAAACACCATCGCTATCACAGTGGAGACACAGCCGATCAACGACCACAGCAGGGCACTGAGGGGGTTAACCAGGCCGTAACCTGCAATCATGGCGCAAGCCATAATCATCGCCCAACCGACTATCAACGCCAGTACTACTGAGGCCATATCGACGCCAAAAAGTCCTGGCACCACTTTGCGCAGCGGCAGCAGCAAAGGGTTGGTAACCTTCACAACTCCCTGAGATATGGGGTTGTAAAAATCCGCACGGCCCAACTGCAATAGGAAACGCAATAACACGGCGAAAAGGAACAAAATGCCCAGTATGCCCACGACATAAACGCCGATATCGCTGAAGGTATTGACCATGGATAAACCCTAAACAAAAAGATTTTCAGCAGCCACCGCTGCACCTACCCAATTGGACCGGAACCTGTTACCGATCCAATTCCTTTGCCATTTCTGTCGCCCGCTCCTCGCAATCGCGCATGGCATCGGCCACTAACTGCGGCAACCCACCCTTCTCGAACCGTTGAACAGCTCGCTCAGTGGTTCCACCTGGTGACATCACATTGCGCTTCAACTGGGCGACGTCAACATCGCTGGCGACCGCCAGTTTGGCGGCGCCCAGGGCAGTTTGCAACACAAGGCGCTCCGCATCCGCACGAGCAAGGCCACCGGCGGAAGCCGCATCAATCATGGCCTCCATAAACTGGAAAAAGTAAGCCGGTGCCGATCCCGCTACCGCAATCACCTGGTCGATGCCACGCTCTTCCTCAACCCAGTAGGAGATACCCACCGCATCGACAATGCGCTCGGCAAGTTCCTTCTGTTCACCCGTTACCTTGCTATCGGCATAGAGACCGGTAACTCCGGTTTGCACCAGGGCCGGGGTGTTAGGCATAGCCCTGACAATAGGGAGGTGTATTCCCATCCAACGGTGGTAAGCCGCGAGCGGGATTCCTGCAGCAAAAGTGATAATCAAGGGCGAGCGATCCACCAAATGGGGTTTCAGTCCTTCACAAAGTTCCCGCATAACCTGCGGTTTCACCGATAGCACAATTACATCGGCATCGACAATAGCGGCAATATTGTCGTCACTAATAGCTACCCCGTGGCTCTCGGCAAAAGCATTGAGTTTATCCCGATCACGGCCTGTAGCAGTGATCTGGTCCGCCGGATAACCGGAGGCCACCAAACCACCGATCACTGCCCCCGCCATATTGCCGGCGCCACCAATAAAAACCATCTTAGGGTTCGCTGTACTCACTCATATCACCTTGGGCGGTTGCAAAATTTAGTCGCATTCTCCTCCTGGGAGGATTCATTAATATGTGGTCGTTCAAGCCCAATAACAAGACACACAAGGCGATAGTCTTAGTTAGAAGAGGGAGCTATTCAATTAGCTTCATTTGGCTAAGTAGCGCTATCAGAATAGAGAAACAAGCATCAACGAAACAAAAAAGGAAATGTTTCCACAATCGCAATCAAGTTAAGAACAATCGCCAATATCCAAAGCCAATAACGGCTCTTATCCCCGAATATCCCAGTAACTGCCGAATTCAAAAAGCCGGTAACCAATGAGATTTTGGGAGAGACAAATGCAAGCAGGCAGATAAAAGCCAACCACTCAAGCGCCACCCAAGTCACCAGTACACTATTCGTTACAGACAGAGATAGCACTGCGCTCACTGATAAAAGCAGCAGCAATACATCTACAGTCCCAGATTTTGTCATCCTATATCCCAAAAAAAATCTACTTGCGTACTAATTCTGTCATGCAGAATAGTTTCGTGCCCCAAAAATATCTGTGCCGATACGCACAATAGTGGCGCCGCTGGCAATAGCAGCCTCCATGTCTTTAGACATCCCCATGGATAGAGTATCTAAGGCCTGCTCGGGAAATGCTTCGCGAAGACTTCGCAGCAGCCCTGCCAACTGGATAAATGGTTTTTCCTGCTCAAATACATTGTCACGAACAGCGGGAATCGCCATCAAGCCGCGCAGGCACAGCCCCGGCAATGTCATCACTTCACGCGCCAGAGCCACCAAATCCTGTGGAGCTATGCCAGACTTGCTCTGCTCGCCATCGATGTTCACCTGCAAGCAGATATTGAGTGGCGCCATGTTACTGGGGCGCTGCGCCGACAGGCGCTGGGCGACTTTTAAGCGATCCACCGTGTGTATCCAATGGAATCGCTCCGCCACAGCTCGACTTTTGTTCGATTGCAGCGGCCCGATAAAATGCCAGTGAATATCCAGGTCGGACAGGGCATCCTGCTTTTGCAGGGCTTCCTGTAAATAATTTTCGCCAAAGTGATGCTGGCCAGCTGCAAAAGCGATCCGCAAGTCTTCCGCCGGCCGTGTTTTGGAAACCGCCAGTAGAGTAATTTCTGCGGGGTTGCGATCGCAGTTGTTGCAGCATGTCACAATCCGCTCACCTACTGCATTCAGGTTTTCGACGATTGTCTCTTTGCGCATATACTGATGCCCTTACCGATTTGAGCGGCGATTTTACCTGAGCCCAAACAAGAACCATAAGGTAGCAGTATGGATATCACTGAACTCCTCGCCTTTAGCGCCAAGCAAAACGCCTCGGACTTACACCTATCGGCGGGCCTGCCGCCGATGATCCGTGTCGACGGCGATGTGCGCCGTATCAACCTGCCCTCGATGGAGCACAAGCAGGTACACGGCCTGATCTACGAGATCATGAACGATAAGCAGCGCAAGGATTACGAAGAACTGCTGGAAACAGACTTCTCTTTTGAAGTCCCCGGTGTCGCCCGCTTTCGTGTAAACGCGTTTAACCACAACCGGGGTGCCGGCGCCGTATTCCGGACCATTCCCTCCAAAGTTCTCACTATGGAAGACCTGGGAATGGGTCAGGTGTTTAAGCAGATCTCAGATACTCCCCGTGGCTTGGTGCTGGTAACCGGGCCCACGGGTTCCGGTAAGTCCACCACCCTGGCGGCGATGATGGACTACATCAACGACAACAAATACGAGCATATCCTCACCATCGAGGACCCGATCGAATTTGTGCACGAATCCAAGAAATGCCTGGTGAACCAGCGTGAGGTGCACCGGGATACCCACGGCTTTGCCGAAGCACTGCGCTCTGCACTGCGTGAAGACCCGGATATCATTCTCGTAGGTGAGATGCGGGACCTGGAAACCATTCGCCTGGCTCTGACTGCGGCAGAGACCGGTCACTTGGTATTCGGCACCCTGCACACCACTTCCGCCGCCAAAACCATTGACCGTGTGGTGGATGTATTCCCGGCGCAGGAGAAAGCCATGGTGCGTTCAATGCTGTCGGAATCCCTTCAGGCCGTTATCTCCCAGACGCTAATGAAGAAAAACGGCGGTGGCCGGGTCGCTGCCCACGAAATTATGCGCGGTACCCCAGCCATCCGTAACCTGATCCGCGAAGACAAAATCGCGCAGATGTACTCGGCCATCCAGACCGGAGCCAGCGTCGGCATGCAGACCATGGACCAATGTCTGGAAGACCTGGTGGCACGCCGCATTATCAGTCGCGAAGTGGCTCGCGAAAAAGCCAAGATGCCGGAGAACTTCTAAACGGCCAAAACCCGCCCCCAATCTGGGGAAGAAAAGTCGAGATAAAACGCGGTAATCACCATGGATATTGAAAGACTTCTACAACTGGTTGTAGAGAAGGGCGCTTCGGATTTATTTATCACGGCGGGCGTCCCGCCCTCCATCAAACTGCACGGCCGAGTGGTGCCCTGCAGCAGCACCGCGCTCACGCCAGAGAAAGCGCGCGAGCTGGTGGTGGGAACCATGAACGAGAAACAGCGGCGCGAGTTTGCCGAGCAAAAGGAATTGAACTTCGCGATTGCAGTGCGCAACGTGGGGCGTTTCCGGGTATCGGCCTTCTTTCAGCGCAATCTGGTGGGTATGGTGCTACGTCGCATCGAAACCAAAATCCCCACTATCGATGGACTCGGACTACCCGACGTACTCAAAGACCTGGCCATGACCAAACGCGGGCTGATCATTTTTGTGGGCGCCACCGGTACCGGTAAGTCCACATCCCTCGCCTCCATGATCGGCCACCGCAATGAGAACACCAAGGGCCATATCATCACCATTGAGGACCCGATCGAATTTATCCACCAGCATCGCGGCTGTATTGTGACCCAGCGCGAAGTGGGCCTGGATACCGAGTCTTTCGATGTAGCCCTGAAAAACACTCTGCGTCAGGCACCAGATGTTATTCTGATCGGTGAGGTGCGCTCCCGCGAAACCATGGACCACGCCATCGCTTTCGCCGAGACCGGCCATTTGTGTCTGTGCACCCTCCACGCCAACAATGCTAACCAGGCCCTAGATCGGATCATTCACTTCTTCCCGGCAGACCGCCACAAACAGTTGTTTATGGACCTGTCCCTCAACCTGAAGGCGATGGTGGCCCAGCAGCTGGTACCGACCCCCGATGGCGATGGCCGCCGTGCCTGCCTTGAGATCATGATCAATACCCCACTGATGTCGGACCTGATTCGCAAGGGCGAAGTGGATAAGATCAAGGAGTTGATGAAGCGCTCTGGTGAGCAGGGAATGCAGACCTTCGACCAGGCACTCTACGAGCTCTACGATGGAGGAGAAATTACCTATGAGGATGCCCTCTCCCACGCCGACTCTGCCAACGATTTGCGCCTGATGATTAAACTCAAATCCGAATCCGATGCCGAGTACTTAAATAGTGCCGCTGGAGAGTTGAGTCTGCAAAATGATTCAGAGTACGGAGACGGTGGTCCTCAACTCTACTAGCCCCCGATCCAGCCAGATCAAAACCGTTTACAGGCCCCAGGCTTGTAAACGGTTCTCACCCGTTATAGTCCACTGCGGACATCTCTGCGGAGCAAAAGCTGATCCCGCCCGATAATAAATATCCTTGTTGGCCTCTACTTGCAACGCTTTTATTGGAGGAAACATAACCTCTCTCTGAGCCTCCGAATTCCTGCGAAAATCCCGTTTATAGAGTGGACAGTCAAAGTGAATAAAAAGTCGCTTTGATCACTGGCGGCAACCGGATCATCGGTACCACTACAGCCCGATTACTCGCCCTGATGGGATACCAAGCTGCCATTAGTTACCGGCCGCTTAAGCAGCAAGTAAAGGAGCTGCCGATACACTGATCGTCGGTCTACTCAATTGGGAAGTTGCCGATGACGGTGTTCGCGTAAATGATGTAAGACCCGGGTTTATTTATATTGATATGCACGTTGATGGTAGCAACGTCCAACTTTACCATCGGTTCACTTATTGATATCGCAGGTGTGAAGTGGGAATAAAAGTTAGGTAAGAGGCCGTTTTTTCATAAACCCAGGCAGGCGCGAATAATCAGGGTATGTTTTTGGAATTAATGGTGGCAACCGTACTCGCTGTTTTTATCCGCGGAAGCATTTAAGTTCTAACACATCTCTGCGATTAGGCCTTTTACCGAAGGCAGCATACGCCGACTCACCAGCGGCGCTGCTGTTACACCGTCCAGCTCTACCCGGTAATTTGTACCATCCCGTCTCAACCCGGCTATATATTGTACGGCCACCAGCGCACTGCGATGTATACGCACGAATCGCTGCCCAAACTCACCCTCTAACTCTTTTAATGACTCATCCAGAATGGTCTCTCCAGCGGGGTGGTAGGCTACAACATACTTGCTGTCGGCGATCAGGCAACGGATAGAGTCTACATCCAGCAGCTCTACCCCCAGGCGACTAATCGCCTTGATACGGCTCCGACCAATGGGCTCCACCTGATCCTGCTTAGTTAACAACTGCTGCTGCGGCTTACTCAAACGCTGTGCTTTGGAAACTGCCTCCCGCAGCTGTTCAACATTCACAGGTTTTAATAGATACCCAACCGCTGAGGTGGCAAAAGCGGGCAAAGCAAACTCATCGTGAGCAGTGCAGAAAATTATTGCCGGCGGACACGCAAAACTGGATAACTGCTGAGCCAATTCCAGGCCGCTACCACCGGGCATTTCAATATCCAATAGCACAAGGTCCGGGTCGAGTTCGCGGATCTGTGATAATCCAACTTCAATATCTGCCGCTTCTCCCACAGCAATACAATTATCAATCTTCTCCAACTGCCGGTGCAGACGGGCACGAGCCAAAGGCTCGTCATCAATAATCAGTACGCGCAATTGGGTCACTCCATCACCTCGATAGTTTTCTTGGATTTTATGGTGGTCTCTGTTTCCCGCCGGTCCACTTCCCGGGGAGATAAGGGTAGCTGTAGTATGACCCGGTACCGGCCCTCCTCCCGACGGGCGGTAAATTTGAAGCGATCGCCGTAGTAGGCGGTGAGACGCTGGCGAATATTCTCTGTCGCCATGCCATTACCAGTCTTCGTAGGAACTGCACTATCCTGTGGCAATGGGTTTTCAATAACAACTTTGAACATGCCCCCCTCTTGCGAGAGTTGTACACTGATCTCTCCACCTGCCCGCAACTGTGCCACACCGTGCAACACCGCATTCTCCAATAGGGGTTGAAGCAACATACTGGGCAGCTGAACCTTATCCAGGCCCGCGTCTAGCTGCCAACTCTGGCGCAAACGCTCCCCCAGACGCAGGGCTTCAATCTCTAAATAGCGTTGGGCTAGAGTAATCTCTTGCGCTAAAGGCACCAGCTTTGGATCGGCGAGGCTTGCACGAAATAATGCACATAAATCCTCTACCAATCGCTCCGCGCGATCAGGATCAACAGCGATCAAACTAGCCAGGCTGTTCATACTGTTAAAGAGGAAATGGGGGCGAATCCGCGATTGAAGTGCCTCAATTCGGGCACCGAGCTCCGCCTGCTGCTGGTTATAGAGTTGCTGCTGAAGATAGGCGTAGCGCAATACCACCCCCGCACAAATAGCCCCAAGCAGGCAGTCGCCCGCAAACCCCCAGCTGTCAAAGCTGGTCTGTAACAGCACCGCGCGCAGGGAGCGCTGCACTGCCATCACCAATATGAGCACCGACAGCACTGCAATAAAACTCAAGCCGCCAGCGAGTTTGTGGGGCATTTTCGCCAGGCTCGGCCGAAGCCGGCAAAGTAGCGCGGCCGAGGGCAATATCACCCATTGGATCACCAGAGAGATCAGCCCCAGGCGCTGCCAGCTGAATTCCGGTAAACCGTCCAGGGCCAGGACCAGCACCAATGCCAGCAATTCCCCCATCAACACCAGTACCGCTAGAGAGGTGACACTACAGAGGTCTGGCAGAAACGGAAGCTGCCCAGATAGCGCAGAATCCTTATTTCCTGTGCGATATTTTCGAATTTTCTGCGTTATAATGCCCGACGGCCAGGGGAATGACATGCAGTTGTTATTCTTGATTGTCCCAAAGTTCCAAGCGCAAGATATCACCAAGCTCCCCAGCCTTTCATCTCACTGCAGCCAGGAAAACCATGAGTAACGAAAAATCCCCCTCCGAGTCCGCCAACAATCCTGCCGCCAAACTCTGGGGCGGCCGCTTTAGTGAAGCCACCGATGCCTTTGTCGAGCGATTTACCGCCTCGGTGACTTTTGACCAGCGCATGGCCATGGAAGACATCCAGGGATCACTTGCCCACGCGCAGATGTTGTCAGAAGTGGGGGTATTAAGTGCTGATGAATATCACAAGATAGCCGACGGCCTGAAGGGCATCGCCGAAGAGATAAAATCGGGAGAATTTCCCTGGTCTGTGCAGCTCGAAGATGTCCATATGAATATCGAAGCACGCCTGACCCAACGCATTGGTGCCACTGGCAAGAAACTGCATACCGGCCGCTCGCGCAACGATCAGGTGGCAACCGATATCCGCCTGTGGCTGCGTGGACGCATCGATCTGATTGCTACCGAACTGACCCGCCTGCAAAATGGCTTGGTCGATTTGGCAGAGCGCGAGGCCGATACCATTATGCCCGGCTTTACTCACCTACAGAGCGCGCAACCGGTGACCTTTGGCCACCACTTACTGGCCTGGAATGCCATGCTGAGCCGGGATTTCGAGCGCCTGATGGATTGTCGCAAACGGGTTAACCGCTCACCGTTGGGGGCCGCAGCACTGGCCGGCACCAGCTATCCGATCAATCGCGCACGCACAGCGGAGCTGCTTGGCTTCGATGCCCCCACAGAAAACTCCCTCGACTCAGTCAGCGACCGGGACTTCGCTATCGAGTTCTGTGCTTTCGCCGCACTGCTGCTCACCCATCTGTCTCGGGCCAGTGAAGAGCTGGTGCTGTGGACTTCTAGCCAGTTCGACTTTATTGACCTGCCCGATCGCTTCTGCACCGGCTCCTCAATTATGCCGCAGAAGAAAAACCCCGATGTTCCGGAGCTGGTACGGGGTAAAACCGGCCGGGTTAACGGCCACCTGATTGCGCTGCTCACATTGATGAAGAGCCAACCGCTGGCCTACAACAAAGACAACCAGGAAGATAAAGAGCCGCTATTCGATGCCGCCGATACCGCACTGGATTGCCTGCGTGCATTTGCCGATATGGCGCCGGCACTGAAGGCAAAAAAAGAAAATATGCTGGAAGCTGCGGCCAAAGGCTTCTCCACCGCGACGGATCTGGCCGATTACCTGGTACGCAAAGGGGTGGCCTTCCGCGATGCTCACGAAATTGTCGGGCAGTCCGTATCCTTTGCCATTGAACAGGATAAAGACTTATCTGAACTCAGCCTGGCCCAACTACAACAGTTCTCAACAGAAATTGACGAAGATGTATTTGAGGTGCTGACTTTAGAGGGCTCGGTTGCGGCTCGCGATCATATTGGCGGTACCGCACCAAACCAAGTGCGCGCGGCCTGTAAACGCGCACGGGAAGAGATTTCGCAGCGCACTTAAGCGCTGTTTAAGCGGATAATCCGAGGGAAACCTGTTCGCCTTGCTGCTCGCTCAATACGCGGTCGAGCAAAGTCGGCAGGTCCTCACCGGTCGTGGTGCACTTCCAACCGGGATTTTCAAAAGAGAGATGGTAGCCACCGGATTTGGCCGCAATCCACAACTCCCGGTTGGCAGACTGGCGCGAGAGAATTACCTGGCTGCCATTGTCTTCCAGGGTCAGGGTCAGCACCGCATCACTGCGTTCGTAGTCGATATCCCAATCGCAGTGATCGAGTGCATCCTCAATACCGATTAGAGTCTGCTCCACAGCCGCATCATATTCCGCTTGGCTCATCTTTGGTTACTTCTGTTACCGTGTAATGTGTTGAATCAGGTGGGCCGCTATACTATCAGGCTTTTGCCGGTTGCCGCTGCGAATCTCCGACTCTCAGGATGTTATCGATGCTCAAAAAACGACTCTCTCTATTAACCATCACCATCGGTGCCACCGCACTGTTACTGGGCTGTGGCCAAAAAGGTCCTCTCTATCTTCCACAGGACCCCGCCATGCCCGCCTCCAATATTCCAGGTGGCCCGCCCGAGACAGTACCCACCAGTGGTGCAGCACAACCCGGCGAGCCCGGCTCTGCAGCAGAGCAAGCGGTGGAAACCGTTGATGAAATTGAATCTGAAGACGGCTACGGACCCGACTTTGATATCGATGACACCATTGAGACCGGCCCGACTATCGAAGTCGACGACGAATCGGGCACAGCGGATGACTCCAATGTCGAGGAAGATTTAGAAGAGTAAGAACCGGCCATATGAGAGAGTTTAGTTATCGCAACGGTAGCCTGTGGGCTGAACAGGTTTCACTGGAACAAATTGCCGAGCGTTTCGGCACCCCCACTTATGTCTACAGCCGCGCACACTTTGAACGGCAATATCGGGATTACGCCGAGGCCCTCGGCAATCGTCCCGGATTAATTTGCTACGCAGTGAAAGCCAACAGTAACCTGGGCATTCTGTCACTGCTGGCACAGCTGGGGGCGGGCTTTGATATTGTTTCCGGCGGGGAACTTGAGCGAGTGCTGCTCGCCGGCGGCGACCCATCGCGAATCGTATTTTCTGGAGTGGGTAAAACCTCAGAGGAAATGCGGCGCGCTCTCGACGTTGGAGTGCACTGCTTCAATATTGAATCAGAAGCGGAAATTGATCGCCTTGAGCGCGTGGCCGCAGAGTGTGGCAAGACCGCCCCGATTTCCATCAGGGTCAATCCCGATGTGGATGCCCAAACCCACCCCTATATTTCCACCGGTCTCAAAGAAAATAAATTTGGCATCGCCATAGACAAGGCGATCGAGGTTTATCAGCACGCGGCGGATTCCGAGCACCTGAAAATTACCGGTGTGGACTGCCATATCGGTTCCCAGCTCACCGAAGTTGCCCCCTTCCTGGATGCACTCGATCGCCTGCTGGTTCTTATCGATCAGCTCGCCGAGCTGGGAATTACCCTGGAACACCTGGATCTGGGCGGAGGCCTCGGTGTGCGCTATCGGGGTGAGGAACCACCCCCTGTCGGGGATTACCTGGCGGAGGTCCACAAGCGTATCGGCGAACGCAATTTATCCCTGATTCTCGAACCCGGCCGCTCTATTGCCGCGAACGGCGGCGCCCTGCTGACCCGGGTCGAATACCTGAAGCGTACCGAAGAACACAACTTCGCTATCGTCGACGCCGCCATGAATGACAACCTGCGTCCAGCCCTTTACCAAGCGTGGCAGGATATTGTGCCAGTGACACCGGACGAGAGTGAAAGTACCCTGTGGGATATTGTCGGTCCGGTATGC
The DNA here is from genome assembly GCF_052467325.1 of Microbulbifer maximicatervae (SeqCode). NCBI lineage: Bacteria > Pseudomonadati > Pseudomonadota > Gammaproteobacteria > Cellvibrionales > Microbulbiferaceae > Microbulbifer > Microbulbifer maximicatervae (SeqCode). The sequence continues at coordinate 4,022,629 of NZ_CP174310.1, read as the reverse complement.
GAAACGGGCGACTTCCTGGGTAAAAATCGCTCCCAATCTCTACGAGAGGGGCAGCTGTTAGCCATGTTGTCGACCGGTGCCTACGGTTTCACCATGAGTTCCAATTACAACAGCCGCTGTCGCGCAGCTGAAGTGCTTGTGGATGGCGACAAGACTTACTTGGTGCGTGAGCGGGAGACTTTTGCCGACTTGGTTCGCGGTGAGACCACTGTCCCCAAAAAAGCCTGATCAGCTACTTGCATCGCAGTGGGGTCCATTTTTCAGTCCGGGCCCCAAACCGCAGCTAACGCCGCGGAAAATCAGTACGAACAGAGAAATGGAATGCGCGTTAAATTCAGCAAGATGCATGGGCTCGGCAACGATTTCGTGATGCTCGACGGCGTCAGCCAAAAAATTAAACTGACCCCGGAAAAAACTCGTCGCCTGGCAGACCGCTGCCTCGGCGTGGGCTGCGACCAGGTACTGCTGGTGGAGCCGCCCCGCACACCCGAGGCGGATTTTCGCTATCGCATATTTAACGCCGATGGCAGCGAAGTGGAAAATTGCGGCAATGGCGCCCGATGCTTTGCCCGCTTTGTACGTGAACGCCGCCTTACCGGTAAGAAAAATATCCAGGTAGAAACTGCCGCCGGTTTACTGCACCTGAGAGTGCTGGACGGGGATCAGGTTAGTGTCGATATGGGGGCACCGGTCCTCGAGCCCCAAAAAGTACCTTTTTCCGCCGATCGCCGTGCAGAGTCCTATCCCCTGGAAGTGGACGGGGAGACCTTCACCATTGGTGCTGTATCCATGGGAAACCCCCACGCGATTCTGCTGGTGGAAGATATCACTTCCGCACCGGTAGAAAGACTCGGGCCCCTAATTGAACGCCATCCGCGGTTCCCGCAAAAGGTCAACGCTGGCTTTCTGCAAGTGGATACACGCACCGAAGCCCAGCTCAGGGTATTTGAGCGCGGGGTTGGCGAAACTCGTGCCTGTGGCACCGGCGCCTGTGCTGCCATGGTATACGCTCGCCTGCGAAACCTGGTGGATGACAAAGTCCAAATTCAGCTCCCAGGTGGCACACTGACAATTCACTGGAGCGGACCCGGCCAGCCAGTTACTATGACCGGGCCCGCAACCACGGTTTTTCACGGGCAGATTATTCTCTAAACAATTGTCCGGGTATTTGGCAGTAAACCCGCCACAAGCGGGTACGGGATAACTCAGAGAGCAGAACGCTTCGCCACATCAGTTGTCCGATGCCCCATCCCCGTGCCAGAAAAAGCAAACACAATGGAACACACAGACGCCAATCAGCCCCCCGAAGAGATTGCCGGCGACACTCACAAGGAAACCCAGCGTGACGATAAACTGCTGGCACGGCAGGTAGCCCGCTACCTGATTCAAAACCCGGAGTTCTTTGAAGAGCGCATGGAACTGCTGGAAACTATCAAGTTGCCGCGGGAAAATGGCAAGACCGTGTCGCTGATGACCCACCAAACGAATTTGCTGCGTGAGCGCAATATCGAAATGCGCCAGCGCCTCGACCAGCTCTTGCACAACGCCCGGGACAACGACCAGTTATTTTTCAATAGCCGCCGACTTATCCTTGAACTGCTGGAAGCTGAAAATATCGGCGAAGTCACAGAAGCTCTCTACGCCAGTTTCGCCGCTGACTTCAATGTTGAGTTCACCAGCCTGACTCTGTTCGAGCCATTATCTGCCCCCCGCCAAAGCCTTGGACAAGTTCAGACCAGCACATTTTCCGATGCCGAGACGGCAATTGGCGGAATAATTCGTAACGGCCGCCCCATCTGTGGTGTTTTGCGCCAGCGGGAAAAAGAGTTCCTATTTGCGGAAAAAGCGCAATATATCGCTTCAGCTGCCGTAGTTCCTTTGGGCAATCAACTTGGCACCCTAGCGGTAGGCTCTGCTGATCCCCAGTACTACCGGTCTAGCCTGGGCACTTTATTCCTATCCTATATCGGCGAAGTCCTGGAGCGCCTGCTACCGAAACTGCTCAATCGGTAAAAGCTCTGAGAGGCTGAGAGGGGTTTGGCCAACTGTCACTCCTCCTGCTGGAGGAGCAACAGCGACCAGAGAGATTAGATAGGGCGGCTGCCGTATTTTGGCTGCGGTTTGCGCGGGGGGTCGGCGGTAACTTCTGGATCAACTTCACTAATCGCGCCGCCACCGGCGAGAAACTCCTCTACATCGGAACTTAACTGGCTTCTGGCGCGCTGGCGAGAGGTGATACTGCGTTCTTCTGCAAATTCCTCGGAGTCCTTGCTGCGAGAGTTCTTACCCTGATCTTCATAACCATCTTTCATAGCTAAAACCCTGTAACCTTTACTCCTGTTACAGAGGGAGTACCTCTGTGCCGCCCCTTTCCCGCGGCATCTACAAAACTGACAACCACTTTTCAGTGGCGATCCCCTACCGCGTCAATAGCGGCGATTAATTTATAGGCAGTTCCCCACCCCCGTGCCAGTATCACAAGGAGGAGGCTGTAGAGTTTTTTGTTGGGAAATGAAATGGGAATATTTCAGTTAGTTATGCAGATTTTTGCGCCTGCACCCGTAGCAGGTATTTCAAGCTAAATAGATAACAAAGATCGAAGGCGAGATAGTGGGACTTATCAGAAGTGCGTATAAAGCCCCTTGCGGGGCTTATGATACTCAATCGCTACGTTATGAAAGAGTTATCAAACAGGTTACACAGCTTCGCTACCGGTTTCACCGGTACGGATACGAATGACTTCTTCGAGAGCTGTGATAAAGATTTTGCCGTCACCGATTTTGCCGGTTTGCGCCGCCTTGGTGATTGCCTCAACAGCGGAGTCCACCATCTCATCATCAACAGCGAGTTCCAATTTTACTTTAGGTAGGAAGTCCACCACATATTCGGCGCCACGATAAAGTTCTGTATGGCCTTTTTGACGCCCAAAACCTTTTACCTCGGTGACGGTCATTCCCTGCACGCCCACTTCAGACAGGGCAGTGCGTACATCATCCAATTTGAAGGGCTTTACTACAGCCGTAATCAATTTCATCTTGAGTATTTCCCCTGATTCGTCCTCGTCGAGAGAACCTTACCCAGGCCACTGCCCCGCCTATGGGGCAGCACCGACACTGTTAACTTACTTGTTCATAAATTCCGGGTAAGCTTCCATTCCGCATTCGGTCAAGTCAACACCCTCTTGCTCCTCATCTTCGCTCACACGGATACCAGTGACGAGCTTGAGGAGGTACCACACTGCAAATGAACTGACGAATACCCAGCCAAAGATGGTCAGTGCACCAATCAATTGCCCGCTGAAACTGGAATCATTGTTAGTCACAGGTACCAATAGCAAACCGAGCAAGCCGACAACGCCGTGTACAGAGATAGCGCCCACCGGATCATCAATTTTCAGCTTATCCAGGGTGATGATAGAGAAGACCACCAACACACCGGCGATCATACCGAAGAGGGTTGCCTGCAATGCAGTCGGGGTCGAAGGCTCCGCTGTAATTGCCACCAGACCGGCCAGGGCACCATTTAGCAACATGGTCAGATCAGCTTTACCGAACAGGATACGGGCGGTGATCAGTGCAGCAATAGCACCACCGGCAGCAGCGGTATTGGTATTCACAAAGACCATGGCTACGGAGTGTGCACTGGCAGCATCTCCCAGTTTCAGCACCGAGCCGCCGTTGAAGCCAAACCAGCCCATCCACAGGATAAACGTACCCAAGGTTGCCAACGGCAAGTTAGCACCGGGAATAGCATACACCTGACCGTTGGGGCCGTATTTGCCTTTACGCGCGCCCAGCAGCAAGACACCAGCAAGCGCAGCCGCTGCGCCCGCCATATGCACGATACCGGAACCGGCAAAATCAGAGAAACCGAGATCGCCCAAGTTATACAGGCCGAAAACCTCTTTACTACCCCAAGTCCAGGCACCTTCCAGTGGATAGATGAAACCGGTCAAAACTACTGCAAAGGCCAGGAAGCTCCACAGCTTCATACGCTCGGCAACCGCACCGGACACAATGGACATGGCGGTAGCTACAAAAACCACCTGGAAGAAAAAGTCTGAAGCTCCGGAATAAACGGAGTCACCTTCAAAACCATTTTCTGCAGAATCGCTGAGGACGCCTTCCAGACTAAACGCCTCAATACCGGACAATGCCCAGCCACCATCGTACATAATGGCGTAGCCAGTCAGCAGATACATAATGCAGGCAATCGCAAACAGGGCCACATTCTTGGTGAGAATTTCCGTGGTATTTTTGGAGCGCACCAAGCCGGCTTCCAGCATGGAAAAGCCGGCGGCCATCCACATTACCAAGGCGCCGCACATCAGAAAGTAAAAAGTATCAATTGCATACTGCAATTGAAAAATTTGGTTCTCCATATTCCTCTCCGTTCAAATCTGGATATTTATTAAAATTATGTTTTCGGTTTTTAATTAAATTGCTGCATTACCGGTTTCTCCGGTACGTATGCGCACGACCTGCTCAAGCTCTGCGACAAATATTTTTCCGTCACCGATCTTGCCACTCTGCGCGCTGGAACCAATTGCTTCGATAACCGCATCCAGTTGCGAATCTGCCACCGCTATTTGCAGCATGGTTTTCGGAAGAAAATCCACCACATACTCTGCGCCGCGATACAATTCCGTATGCCCTTTTTGGCGACCAAAGCCCTTCACTTCAGTGACCGTTACACCATTAACCCCCGACTCCCGCAGGGCATCTCTCACAGCATCCAGCTTGAAGGGTTTAATGATTGCAGTGATTAATTTCATGGTATTCCCCTAAAGAAAAAGAGCCCTCGCATTAACGAAGGCCCTTTTGTATTACCAGGTATAAGTCGCGCCGGCGAGCAATGTAGGTTCGCACCAGTCAGTCTCGTAACATTCGCTATCGCTAACATCGGTGCCCACGAAAGAAGCGCTCAGGCTCAAGCCACCAAATTCTTTACTGAGGGAAACGGAGTAATCGATATAGGAATCAGATCCATCGAGAAAACCTTCTTCTTCAAAGAGGTTTAATCCCAGATGTAGATCGAGAGAAAGATCTGAGGGAAGAGCGAAACTATATTCCGCATAAGGGTAATAAAATTCACCGGTATCCGCCCAATAATCATCGGAATAGGCAAACCCCAACGTTAAATCTGAAAAACTCAGGCTGCCGTATATTTCCTGATAATCTTCATCTTCACTTCCGCCGTGATAGGCGTAATAAATGTAGCCAACATCAAAGCTAACGCTGTCATTGATATCCGCACTATAACCGCCGTAAAAATCCTGTTCATAGTCGGTTTGATCAGTCTCGTAATCAAAATCCACTTGGGATGCCCAGGTGCCAATATAAATGCCGTTTCCAAAATCGACATCGACACCACCCTGTAATGCGGGGCCTCCATCAGTCTGGCTAATACCACGGAATCTATAGTCAGAAACAAGACCCACATTGGCACTAATGCTGGGACCGCCCTCGGCAGCCATCGATAAATTTGCAGCGCCCAGTGCGAGAACGGCACCGGTGACGAGAGTGGCAACTTTATACATTTTATTTTCCACTTTGATCCTCCAAGGCTTTTGAAGCTGTTTTTTCGAGTGCTTTTATGGCGCCGCCTGCAATCAGTCCTTCACTGTCGGGTGTGACAGAGGGTCGCTTGCGTCTCGTGAACTGCTACTTTCCCAGACTCCCAATGATCGTTAATGGGACACCTGCACAGATTGTTTGCAGACTTGATGCCAACACTGCAACCGCAAGCAAAATCAATAAGTTAGGAGTAATTGAATTAGTAAAATTCGTACGAATAGAAACTCGGAGGCAAAGTGCTGCACCAACATGGAACTGCCTTTCTTCCTTTGCACTGAAGTGGGGAGGTAAAGATTAAGGTGCGCTCAGAACGGTGCGCTGTTAGGCTGCTTTTTCCAAAAAATGCACTGGGTTACAATCCCGTGCTATTCATATCCATCTTATTTAGCGAGGAAATGCCCGTGGCAGCAGATAAACTGCAACAGCTGCTGAAAGAGCTACAACAACAGGGCGCCGTGGTGACCAGTGACTTGCGCAGTGCTCTGGAAGTATCACTGGATAAATTGCCATTGGTCTCCCAGCGTGAGTTCGACACTCAGGTGGAGATACTGCGCCGGACCCGGGAAAAGCTGGCACGACTCGAGGATAAGGTCGAAATGCTGGAGCAAGCCCTGGCGCAGAGAGACAGCGCCGCCAAGGACTAAGCCCAGGGAGCCACTTCAAGGATGAAATCGTGAGCCTCTCAGTCACCTACTCCCGAGCTCAGCTCGGGGTCTCTGCACCTCTGGTAACCGTAGAAACCCACCTCGCAAATGGCCTCCCTGCTTTTCATATTGTGGGTTTACCGGAAGCGGCGGTACGGGAGAGCCGCGACCGTGTGCGCAGCGCCCTAATCAACAGCCATTTCGACTTCCCCCAGCGCCGTATTACCGTGAACCTCGCCCCCGCCGACTTACCCAAGGAAGGTGGCCGCTACGATCTGGCCATCGCCATCGGCATTCTCAGCGCCTCGGGACAGGTTCCCACCGAAACTCTGGAACGTTATGAATTTATTGGCGAGCTAGCACTCACTGGCGCCTTGCGGGAAGTAAGTGGTAGCTTACCGGCAGCCGTAGCCTGCACCAATGAAGACCGTAAACTCGTTGTGCCTACCGAGAACGGTGCGGAAGCCGCGCTGGCAACCGGCGAAGTCAGCATTGCCAACTCCCTGCTGGAGGTTTGCGCCGAACTTCATGGGCGTGAATCTATGCCCAAAGCTGTTGCAGAGCCTATTGCCGAAGAGCGCCTGTGCGCAGACTTAGCCGATGTGCGCGGCCAACTGAAGGCTCGCCGCGCTCTCGAAGTGGCAGCAGCCGGGAGCCACAATCTGCTTTTTTACGGTCCGCCCGGCACCGGCAAAACCATGCTGGCCAGCCGCCTGCCAGGAATATTGCCCCCGCTGACAACTGAAGAGTCACTAGAGGTAGCGAGCGTTTACTCCAGCGCAGGCCTACCCCACCAGAGTCTGCGCCCTTTCAGGGCCCCACACCACAGCGCCTCACCAACAGCGCTGGTCGGTGGTGGCAGCACACCAAGGCCCGGTGAGATATCCCTCGCGCACCGGGGAGTCCTATTCCTTGATGAGATGCCCGAATTTCCCAGGCACGCCCTGGAGATACTGCGGGAACCCCTGGAGAATGGTGAGGTGCGAATCTCCCGCGCCCGAGCCCAAGTCACCTACCCCGCCCACTTTCAGCTGGTCGGGGCTATGAACCCCTGCCCTTGTGGCTATTTAGGCGAGCCCCGCTGTCGCTGTACCCCAGACCAGATAGATCGATACCGCAACAAGCTCTCAGGCCCGTTGCTAGATCGTATCGACATGCAAGTAGAGGTGGGTGCTATGAATGCAGTGCAACTGCAGGATTCAGCTCCCGGGGAAACTTCCGATACTGTGCGAGAGAGAGTTTGTGCCGCACGCCAGCAACAAATACAGCGGCAAGGTAAGACAAATAACCTGTTAAAAGGCGCAGAGCTGGAAAAACACTGTGCCTTGGGGGAAAAGGAAAAGCACCTCTTACGACAGTCAGTGGAAAAACTGGGACTATCCGCGCGTAGCTACCACCGTATTCTTAAAGTAGCTCGAACCCTGGCAGACCTCACTAATTTTGAACATATAAGTACTACTCAAATTGCTGAGGCACTAGCCTATAGAAATCTCGACCGAAGAAATGTAATTGCTTTATCAAACTAGTCAAAAACCTGAGCTATAAAGTAGATAGTTATTAACCCTTTCCAATCCCTATCAATATTTAGGATTAAAATCAGTATCTAAATACTGTTATTATTTTCTATATAAAATTAGCTCTAATTAATACGTAAGTACGTACTCATAAAGGACGAGTCGATGATAAAAATAAAAATTAATCCTATTTTATCATTATTTATCACTATATTTATTAGTATTTTTTTAACTGGCTGTGGTGGTGGTGGTGGTGGTGGTGGTGGTGAGAAGTCTGACTCATCGTTGAGCCAACAGAATTTGACATTCGCCTATACTGGTTCAATTGATTTATATCTTGGCGACAGTTTACAAAATACTGCAACTGGGCAAGGCTCAGGCTTAATCGCTTATAGTTCTAATAATCCAGAAATAGTCACTGTTGATTCAGAAGGCTTAATCACTGCTATAGCCGCAGGCTCAGCTACCATAACGGCAAATATAGATCAGGACAATCAATACTTTTCCGCTTCATCTAGCTATCAAGTTAACTCTGAAATAAAAACAATCAGTATGACTGCGTGGGTAGGCAAATCTGATACTAAAATTCAGTTTTCTGAGTCAGATGACAATATCTTATTTTATCGTAGCGCTGAGAATGAGTGTAATCTAGAAAGCTATAATACTTGTAAAAATGGGCAGTTAAGTATTATCAACGGTCAAATAGTTACCGATACAGCTGCCACTCTCTCCCAGCCAGCTTTCTACAATCTTCTTTCTGATACTTCAAAAGCCTCTGTCACAGTAACTACTTCAGAATTTTCTGGGAGAGAAGGACACCAGGTAATAGCTTTTAAAGAAAAACTTTGGCTCATCGGTGGTTATGATGGTTTGGAATACCAAAATGATATCTGGTCCAGTAATGACGGAATTATTTGGGAACTACAAACCCAAAATGCACCTTTTCCTCTAGCCAGGTCCCCTAAAGCCGCCGTATACAATAATAAATTATGGGTTGTTCTAGGTCCTATTAGTAACCCTGAAAATAATGAGATTTGGTCATCAGATGACGGCATTACCTGGGAACTGGTTACGGATAATCCCAATTTTCCGAGTCGCATTACACAGAGGTTTATTACTCACGATGATAAATTATGGATCATTGGTGGTGCGTATAGAGATTCAACAGGGGACAATTTTCACAATGATGTATGGTCGTCTACTGATGGAGTCACATGGACGCTTGTTACAGAAGACCTCTCATTCTTAATCGGATGGGCTGCAGAAACAATTAGTTTCAACAATAAACTATGGATGATCGGCGCCCTGGGATTTGATTTCACAAAGAGTGAAATTTGGTCATCAGAGGATGGAGAACATTGGAAACAGGTATCAGAAGAGACCCCATTTATGGCGAGAGAAGACCACCAACTAGTATCCCATGACAATAAGCTTTGGGTAATTGGTGGCAGTGAAGGTGGCAGCCCAAATAATATAAACGATATTTGGTCATCAACAGACGGGGTTAGATGGCAGCAAGAAACCGAAAGTACTCCTTTTTCATCCCGTGAAAACCATCAAGCTATTAGTTTTACTGGAAAAATATGGTTAATTGGAGGTCGGTCAGGTGGTATGTTTAGTGGGTTAAGAAATGACATCTGGTCATCTATAGATGGTGTGAATTGGCAACAACACACAAAAACTGATGAGATACCACCAAGAACACAACATCAAGCTATTTATTATAAAAATAAATATTGGATTATTGGTGGTTCTGGAAGTTCAAAGAATGATATCTGGTCATCTAGTAACGGGGCAGATTGGACACTAGCGACAGACAGTCCAAATTTCCCTTTCAGTTTTCGACATCAAGTCGCGATCCACAATAAAAAAATGTGGTTAATTGGAGGTAATGACGGAGCATGTTGCGAGCAATCTCACGGATTAAAGAATGACATTTGGTCATCTATTGATGGAATAGATTGGAAGTTAGAGTCAGAGACTCCTGGATTCTCAGCCCGGTTCGGCCATCAACTCATAAGTTACGATGAGCGGCTATGGCTTATTGGAGGTACCGAAGATTATGGCGATACAGAAAAAAAAGATATCTGGTCATCAATAGATGGTATTAACTGGACACTTGTCACAGATAACCCTCCATTTATATCTCGTCACTTTCATCAGGCACTCAGTTTCAATAATAAAATTTGGGTTTTTGGAGGAAAAGGGGACTTAGGTTCAGATGATGTCATGTGGTCATCTACCGATGGTATCAATTGGTCAAAAGAAACGCTTAACCCAATATTTAATACTCGTTACGATCACCAATTTGTAGCCTTTAAGAATAAGCTATGGGTAATTGGGGGATGGGACACAGAAGTGGCGGAATATACCAATGATATATGGTCTTCTAAGGATGGGGTTAACTGGACTCTGGAAACCTCTTCCGCCCCCTTCTCAGCCAGAGGCTCTCACCAAATAGTGAGCAATGGTGACCATCTATTACTTATTGGGGGTCAGGGTGAGGGAATAAATAATGACATATGGAAATCAGAAGACGGTATCCAGTGGCGTAAGCTTTACAAACGCCAAGTTTATTTTGCCGCTCCAAGGTAGCTCATTACTAGTTTCGTGCAATCATCATTTCTGTGGCTCCTAGTTGAGCCACTGCTATCTCTACAATGTTAAGTAAACCGACTGTTCTCCTCCACTCCTTACATTAAACTGACCCACAAGTAGTTTGACAACCCACCCCATTTGATTATCATGATAACTATATTCCATAGAGAGTGACGTTTATGGCTATAAATTTATTCATTATTGCCAAGATTTCTCCCAAGACAGAGTTCTTTGACCAAGCCAAGCAGGCCATCCTGTCCATAGTGGCTAATACATTGGAGGAAGAGGGCTGCCTGCAGTTTTCTGTGCACGAGGACGGGGAAAACCTGTTTTTATACGAGGAGTGGCGCAGCCAGGAAGACTTGAACAAGCATTACGCTATGCCCTATATCGCTCCGATATTCGAAGCCTATCAAGAGTGGCTAAAAGAGCCTGTGGAGATCAATAAGCTGGAGAGGTTAGCTTAAAACCCTTATGTTTTTTCTCAAAGAACTTCCCTCACAACAGATGGTTGAGGGATATTCCAAACGATTTTCTGTAAAAGATCCCACTGCCGTTCAGGACGCCCTTACCATGATGCGGGATGCGAGTCTGCTATTGCGGGAGCTGGAGGGGTATTTTTCTGAACACGGAACCTCCCAGCTGCGCTTCCTGGTAATGATCGTTATCGACCGGGAGCCTCAAAGAGATAGTTTGCTGGCTTCAGAAATCGCAGAGCGCATCGATGTTTCTCGCCCGGTAATGACACGAACCTTGAAAAGCATGGTGGAAGATGAGCTCATCGTTATGGAAGCAGACTCCAGCGATGGCAGGGCAAAATGTGTAGCACTATCCAAGAGTGGAAAACAATTTTTACAAAAAATCTTACCCGGGTATTTTAAGACAATTTCTAAATTTATGGAGGAGTTGAACAAATGAAGAAACCGATACTACACGCCCTGTGCATCTGGGCATTGGTTTACCCTATTGTTACTCTATTACTTCTAGGGATGCAAGCACTGGAATTGCAAATTGCAATTGGTTTAAAAGCGCTAATAATGACCGCTATTCTGGTCCCACTAATGTATTTCTATCTTGTGCCAAAGGTACATCAATTTTTGGCCCGGCATTAATTTGTCGAGCCATGTTTTGTAGCGCCAACATCTAGTCAGCTGGATCTTTCTCAGCTTCCAGCTTTTCACTTAATTTTTCTTCTGCTTTCTCTGCATATTGATGACAGCTGACTGATTTTTTCTGTATAGCTTTGTTTTTAAACTCCCAACCGCTGGCAGGTGCATGAGGGGTAAGTAGTAAATCACAAGGTAAATCCCGCACACGGGCAAAGCTTGTGCGGAAGTCCTCTACGATATTGGGATAGCGGCGATTATCAATCAGTTGATAACCGGGCGCTGTAAGGCTATCCACATAAGCTATATCTTTAGTTTTACCATCAACTTTGTCTTCCCAGGTCCAGGCCATACTGCCTGGTGTATGGCCTGGGATAAAATGTACGCGTAGACGCAAATCCCCTAGAACCACTTGCTCGCCATCGTGCAGGATACGATCCGCCTTTATTGGCGGATATAAAAGTTCGTCGGCAAAGTGAATATCATTGGCACCACCGCGAGCCATTAACACCGCTGACTCGGCATTGGTTACCACCTGTGCACCAGTTACGCGTTTTAGCTCAGCTATAGAACCAATGTGGTCTGCATGAGCCTGACTGTGCAAGATTATTTTGAGATCCGAGGGGGCGACTCCCAACCTGCGCATATTCTCCAATAAATGCTCAGCCGTCTGCTCCATGCCACCGTCAATTAGAATCGATCCCTCTTTGCCTTTTAATAACAGTGAGGTAATTCCCTCGGTACCTATTTGCCATGTGTTATCTGCAATCTTTAGAGGCGCTACTGGCTGGCGCCAGGATTCTGGTACTTTATAGGTTGCCAGTTGTGGTAATACAGCAAAATTTTCCGCTGCCGAAAAACTGGAATAAGCTGCCATTACTATTGCGGCTAATTTGATTCTTAAATTCATTGATCAGTCTCAACTTTTACCGGCACCAGAGATACACCTGGGAGCCCCATTTAGTGCAGCATTATTAATCCACCCAGCAATTCTTTCAAAGACTTCTTTCCGGTGATTTACGCCATCCTTATCCGTCATATAGTGATCGTAACCGGGGTATTCCCAATAAGTCAGCTCACAACGTCCGGCTGATGCATAGGTATCTCGTGTTGCTCGACTGGAGCTGACCGGAGCAGATTTATCTTCTGTACCCTGGATCAATAATACGGGGGCATGGCTGTTCAATAAATCATTGACCGGCACCTGATCGACGACATCGGCCCACCAGCGCATAGAATTACCTCCCCAGGCTTCCGCGCTTTCAGGGTTGGCTCGGGCATAGGCGAGTTTGGCATCTACTTCTTTAGCTACGTGGGGCGGAACCAAACTCTTTAACACTTGAGCAAAGGACTCCCCCAATCCACTTGAAAAGACCACTGCTGCATCAGGGTTTAGCCTCGGCGCCAGTCGTGCAACAAGAGCACCACCCTCGGAACCGCCGAACAGGACCAGCTTGCCATTCCACCAATCAGCGCCGCGCAGCTCCTCAATAATTTGCACTACATCTACCGCACGCTGCTCAACGGTGTGGTTAGCTACATACACTTTTGAACAATCTTTAAATTGCTCTTCCGGGCTGTCAGAGTGAGTTTCACCATATTTTTCTACCAGCAATACAGCATATCCTGCCGCCATCTCTTTAGCCTGTTGGATAGTAGTATTTTTAACAGCAGGTAGGCAGCCAGATCCCTGGGCTATCAGGAACAAGCCATATTTCCCGTTATTCGATGGTTGCTCTAAAGACCAGTAAAGCGCTGACCCATCTGGGCGTTTACTGACTTTAAGTAGAGGTTCAGCGAACACACCGACATGCAAAACCGCTAGCAGAAAACCAGTTGCCGTTATAAAGGCTGATTTAAGAAAACCCATAGCGAGAACTCCCTGCCCTCACCTGAAATTAAAGGCGGGGCTATATTTGCTTGGTTATTGTTGGAGAGGGGGTGACCCTTATATTCACCCACCTATCCGAACCCAAGAAAAAGCAATGGTTCCCGAACTAACTGAAGCTAATCACATCAAGATTTTTTCCAATCATTAGCACTTAAGCGATAAAGGCAGTGCCGCTGTAGATGGCTTTCGCTGGGGACCAGTGGGTGTTCAAAGACGAGAGAATCCCGCCGCATACCCAGTCGCTCCATCACCCGCTGGGAACGAAGGTTTTGTAGTGCAGTAAAGGAAACGACTTCGCTGAGATTCAGGGTATTAAAAGCTACATCCAAAGATACTTGTGCAGCTTCACTGGCATAGCCTTTTCCCCAATGGGGAAAGGCCAAGCGCCAGCCTATCTCTACCGCTGGAGTGAAGGGCAAATCTTCAGTCACATTTTTCATGCCCACAAATCCAAGAAGCTCTTTAGTCTCTCTCAGCTCCAAGGCCCAAAAGCCCCAGCCGTATTTCTCAATATGCGCAATACTGCGATCCACACCGGCGTCGCTCTGTTGTCGCGTCAGCAATGAGGGGAAGAACTCCATCACCCTGGGGTCGGCATTCATTTCTGCAAGCACAGGCTTATCTTCCTCTCGCCACTGGCGCAGCTGTAAGCGTTCTGTCATAGGTTGTATTAATTCAGGCATGAATTATTCGCGCTATTCAATATTTTGTTTCTGCTGAAAATCTACAGACGGTGCGACCATAAAATCGCACTGGTCCAGCCATTTTCGCTGCTCTGGATAAGCCGCTTCCTCAAAGCCCAATTTCTGGTAGAGAGTCCGTGCCGCTAGATTAGTACGCAGGACAAATAAAGAGCACTCGATTGTATCCAGGGCTCTGGCTCCTGTTTGTGCAAGCTGTACTGCTAGCGCACGCCCTAATCCGGCTCCGCGATGATTAGGCGAGACAATTAAGCGACTTAGGTGGCAGCGGCCCAGGTGTTGATAATACTGCCCAAAAGCCAGCACATCGCCGCTGCTGTCCTGAAGTGCGTAGCTGGGCAACTCCGGCCAACGACAATCCTCCAAAAAGGACCTCCGCTCGAACGGAAACCTGAAATCAGGACCACCCCACTGTTGGCACTGCTCCCTGTCAGGTAGCCAGGACATCAATGTTGGGAATTGCCACTCTTCCATTGGCTTCAGTCTCAAATTCTCCACGGCAATTCTCCTTAAAGTTACTTGCGACTCTTTGCCAGCCATCGATCTAACTGATCGGCAAAAGCTTTGCGGTCCGCCTGGCTAAGGGCCGGTGGTCCGCCGGTATGCACACCGCTGGAGCGCAGGGTATCCATAAAGTCCCGCATATTCAGACGCGCGCGGATATTGGCTTTGGTATAGCGCTCCCCACGGGGATTAAGGGCTTCAGCACCCTTGTCGATCACCTCTGCTGCCAGTGGGATATCGCTGGTAATAATCAGGTCCCCCGCCTCGCAGCGCTGCACTATCTCGTTATCCGCCACATCAAAACCCGCTGTCACTTGCACGGAGCGAATATAGCGCGACGGCGGCACCCGCACCGCTTGGTTGGCCACCAAAGTCAGCTCTGTGGCTGTGCGCTCAGCGGCGCGAAACAGGATTTCCTTGATGGCGACTGGGCAGGCGTCGGCATCGACCCAGAGTTTTGTCATGGCTATACAACCTTTTCGAGCGTATCGGGCGGTGCACCCTCATCGCATTTCTTGCAATTGAGCTGGAATCCCAGCATGGACTCGCGCCCTTGTTCAGTGATCACCCAGGGCCGGTTGGTCCAGGGAGGGTTGTGGCGTACATGTTGGAAGTGGCCACAGGCGAGCTCCGCCACCCAGTGATTCTCTTCATCCAGGTGGTAGCCGGCGATGGGTTGTTGCATGGGGTTACACAAGCAGGGAATAAGGCGCAGTTATAGCCAATCCCAATGGCAAAGTATACGTGTGGCCGGTGGTTCGCACTGGTACTGGGATGATTCGAGCCAAGACTGCTAGAATCTCCCGCTTTTCCGCGACGCGAAGATGCAGCCCCATCTATGACCCAGCTCAATCCCCGCCAATCCGAAGCCGTGAAGTATGTCGATGGCCCCTGCCTGGTACTGGCCGGTGCCGGCTCCGGCAAGACCAGCGTAATCACCCGCAAGATCGCCTACCTGATCGAGCAGTGTGGCTACGCCGCGCGCAATATCGCCGCCCTCACCTTCACCAACAAGGCGGCACGGGAGATGAAAGAGCGGGTCAGCAAACTGCTGGCAGGCCCGGATGGTAAGCGCTCCAAGGCAAGTCACGGTCTCACCGTATCCACCTTTCACAACCTTGGGCTGAATATCCTGCGCAAGGAATACCGCGCCGCCGGCTTCAAGCCCGGCTTCTCCATCTTCGATGCCGAAGACGCCCGGGCCCTGATCAAGGAGCTGATGCTCAGGGATGGCGATCTGGATACGGACCTGCTCGACCGGGTACAGAACCAGATCTCCAACTGGAAGAACGATATGCTCACCCCGCGCCGCGCCCTAGAGCAGGCCCAGAGCCCCGGAGAGCAGGCCATCGCGGTTGCCTACGATCGCTACTGTGAAGCCCTCAAGGCCTACAATGCCGTCGACTTCGACGACCTGATCCTGCTGCCGGTACAGTTGTTCGACAAAGATCCAGAGTTGCTGCAACGCTGGCGCAAAAAGATTCGCTACCTGCTGGTGGACGAATATCAGGACACCAATAACTCCCAGTACCTGCTGGTGAAGCTGCTGGTGGGCGGGCGCGGCGGCCTCACAGTGGTGGGAGACGATGACCAGTCTATCTACGCCTGGCGCGGCGCGCGCCCGGAGAATATGAGTGCGCTGAAGACCGACTTCCCCAATCTGCGTCTGATCAAATTGGAGCAGAACTACCGCTCCACCAGCCGCATACTGAAAGTGGCCAACCACCTGATCGCCCACAATCCCCACGAATTCGACAAAGCATTGTGGTCCGATCGCGGTCTGGGTGAGGAGATCCGCGTACTCAAAGTGGCCAATGAAAACGAGGAAGCGGAGCGGGTCGCCAACGAGATTTTTCTGCAAAAGAGCCGTCGCGGCTGCAAGTTTATGGATTTTGCCGTGCTCTATCGCGGCAACCACCAAGCGCGCCTGATCGAAATGAAACTGCAGGAACACCAGGTTCCCTACCAGATGTCCGGCGGTACTTCCTTCTTCGCCCGCGCTGAAATCAAGGATGTGATGGCCTACCTGCGCCTGTTGGTAAATCCGGATGATGACAACGCATTCCTGCGTATTATCAATACCCCGCGTCGCCAAATAGGTACCAGCAGCCTGGAAGCCCTGGGCAACTACGCCAAGGGCCGCGAGATTTCCATGTTCAAAGCCTGCTCGGAACTGGGCTTTAAGGAGCATATCAACGAGCAGGGCTACGAGCGCCTGAACCGCTTCGCCCTGTGGCTCGAAGGGGTACAGCGCAACTGTCGCGATACCACCGCCAATGGCGCCCTGCGTGAGATGCTGGAGGATATCGACTACGCCGGTTGGCTCTCGCAAAATGCCAGCAGCGAGAAGGTCGCCGAGAAGCGTATGGAGAATGTGTATTGGCTGCTGGAGAGCCTCAACAAGATTATGGAGGGCACCGACGATGAGCTGGAGCAGGATATTCGCCTGGAACAGGCCATCTCCAAACTGATCCTGCGGGATATGTTGGAGCGCCAGGAAGAAGAGGAAGCCACCGATAAGGTCAGCCTGATGACCCTGCACGCCGCCAAGGGCCTGGAATTCCCCCACGTATTTATGATCGGTATGGAAGAGAACTTACTTCCCCACCGCAACAGTATTGAAGACGACAACATCGAAGAGGAGCGCCGCCTCACTTACGTAGGCATTACCCGCGCCCAGCGCACCCTCACCATGACCCTGGCGGGCAAGCGCAAACAGTTCGGCGAAACCCAGGACACCACACCCAGCCGCTTTATTGACGAATTGCCGGAAGAAGATGTGTTGTTGGAAGGATTTGGTAAGGCGACGCCGGAACAGAATCAGGCGAAGGGAGAGGAAACTTTGGGGTCTTTGTTGAGTATGTTTGATTAGTTCAAAACTATTGTACCTACGACACAAGTACCCAATATCCCAGGGCCGCCCTTCTGCGGCCTTTTCCTTTCTATAACTTAACGACCCGCAAAGGTGTCACGAAGCTGCTCAAAGGAATCTCAGGTATCTTATCGGCTTTTTAGTGCCTCTAACGTTTTACAATACTTAACCAGTACCTTCTCGGTTGCCCTTTTAACTTCAGCTGGAGTCGCAACCTTCACAATACGTCCTAATACTTCCTTATCTTGGACCTGAACAGTTCCAGTCTTAGTTTTTACTGTGTAAACCTGATTCATTTAAAGCCCGCCTAGTGTTTCTCAATATTCTTGTAACCCTACGATCCCAAAAATTTTTACAGTAAACAACGGTAAATCCATGGTGCCCTATTAATTCAGCCTAGGAACACTCACTGACGGCGAATCAGCAGCACCTAGATAGTGAGAATGAATATCAATAATTATCCACAAATAAAAAAGGCCACTCAATGAGCGGCCTTTTTTCAATAGGAAACAGCTTACTTACTATTATCCACCATGTAATTCACAGCAGCCTTGATCTCGTCATCGCTACAATCCATACACAGGCCTTTGGCCGGCATGGCATTAATACCGTTAATGGCATTGTTGTAGAGAGTATCCATGCCCTTAGCGATACGCGGTGCCCAAGCTGCGGCATCACCGAATTTAGGCGCACCTGCAACGCCCATTGCATGGCAGGTCTGGCAGCTTGCGTTGTAGATATCCTGGCCACTGCGAGCAGCACCGCCGCTAGCACCTTCAGGTGCTGCCGCTACCGCCGCCGCACACTCTTCACCTTTCATGCAGGTTTCACCTGCCGGAGCAATTCGCTCTGCGATTTCTTCATCGACAGACTGCTGGGCCACTGCTGTAGCCACACTGACGGCCAGTGCCGCCACAATTCCCAAAATACGCTTCATCATATTCCCCCAAAAGGACCGAAGTGAGTTGGCCCACAAACGTTCAAAATATCGTCGCAAACTCCTACGCGGCGCATTATAAGCACTGCATCGCCACCTGCCAAAGACTATATAACCCAATAGAATGTCCTTTAACCCTACCCCCAGCTTCTGTATAATCCGCCTCCTATTGGCACAGATAGCCAATTAAACCGCCCGTAGCTCAGCTGGATAGAGCGTCGCCCTCCGGAGGCTGAGGGAACGGGAAAAAGCGGTAAAATACAGAGGCTTTGGCCCTCTTAAAACTGCCAAAGAGGTTAGCAGTTACATACCTCACACTACCCGCTCGTAGCTCAGCTGGATAGAGCGCCACCCTCCGGAGGTGGAAGTCGGGGGTTCGAATCCCTCCGAGCGGGCCATCTTTCTTTTGGCCAATCGGGCCAAAATCGGGACACTCAGATTCAAAACGACGAAATAACACCTTTACGGGTATTCCCGCAGAACGGTGTTTCGGACGTTCTGAATTACAGTACGCCATGAGCGCGCGCCATTCATCCTTTGACTGGCAACGAGGTACACATGGCATCAATTACCCAGACACCCGATGGATCGTATCGGGTCAAAATTAGAAAACGTGGCTACGAGCCTATCTCCCGTAACTTCACTCGTAAGGGGGAGGCTCAACGCTGGGCGCGCGAAGTGGAAACCGAGATGGACAAGGGGATCTTTGTCTCCACCATTGAGGCGGAAACCATTCTTGTTTCTGACATTATGGACCGCTACCAGGAGGAAGTGGCTTCAACCAAGAAATCGTTCTATGACATCAAATGCAGATTGAAATTGCTGCGAGCGAGTTTTGGCCATCTGACTTTGGCAGCTGTAACCCCTTCTATAATCAAATCCTACAGGGACGAGCGATTGACAACCCGCCAGCCCGAAACCGTCCGCAAGGAGCTGGGAGTACTTAACAGGCTTCTGGATTTTGCGATTCGAGACTGCGAAATCTATATGCCTCGCGGCAACTCTATGGCGAATGTGCGCCTTCCTCCCAAAAGTAAAGGGCGCGAACGTCGCCTCAACCACGGCGAAGAACAGCAACTGGTTCAAGCGCTATCCGAATACGGCGGTTTCATCCTGCCCTTCTTCTTATTCGCACTGGAAACCGGTATGCGGCGTGGGGAGATAGTTAAACTTGATTGGAAGGACATCAACCTTCAGAGCAGGACAGCTGTATCCTGGGATACAAAAAATGGAGAAAATCGAACAATTCCGCTATCCACACGAGCTGTATCAATCTTGCAAACTATGCCTCGACATATCAGCGGTCGTATTTTCCCGATTCGGGGAGATTCAGCAACGAAAGCGTTTTCACGGTGCCGTGAACGTGCAGAAATCAAGGACTTGCGCTTACACGACCTCCACCATGAAGCCACCTCAAGATTTTTCGAGCTGGGTCTTTCTCTCATGGAAGTATCAAGTATCACAGGGCATAGAGATCTCGCCATGCTGCAACGCTACACACACCTCCGACCTCAAGATATAGCGAAAAAGCTTGGCTAGAGCAACAATCAGCCATAGCAAGCTTAGTTAACAAGCAAGAAAGTCCCGGAGGAAAATCCGGGATCAAATATTATCTACCAGGAAATATCTCTAACTTCTGCTCATTATTAGTCTTATAAAACTGTTTTTTGTGCCTGTTAATCATCCGACGAATGTCTTTCATTAACCAGCTCATCTCGCGGAATCGTTGAAATTTTGCCTCTGTAAAAGCGCAAATCCAATATTCGCCATCGCTACTGGAAAAACGCTTAAGTTGGGAGTGTGTGTATCCACTCTTACGCGGGTTTATTGCTGTCCGAACAAACGTCAATCCATCAGTTGGGCGACGCTGATAAAACCGGTACTGGTTTGAGCCATTTTCCTGTCTGACATACGACCCAATATATCCATAGCGCTCTCCCCATCGGCGCAGTCCCAGTTTCTCATCATGAAAATCGTCACAGGCGTACTTTCCAGCCAAGGCTAACCCGTCATAGAGAACATCTAATCGTTCGACAATTCCCAGCAACTCCTCAAATACTACGTAATAAAAATCCCAAGAACCTGGGTAAACTTCAGCCCTAGTCAGTTCGTCAGAATTTAAGTATTCAGCTAGCCGGTCAGGATCAAAGATAATATTTCGTGCCAGCTCCCGATAGCGTTGCTTGCCATCGTAATCATAGCTCTAAAGAGATTGCCTCAATGCGGAAACAGACAAAGCATCAAATGAATCAATTTCCATAGCGCCCTCCTGAAGTATCAACACGATGCATCTCAATCCATTCGTTCACCTCGGACTCTTTGTAGAGAGGCTGCTTACCGGGTCTATAATAGGGAGGCCCACTGCCATCAGCATTGCGGTTCAGCAAAGTTTTTCGGCTTATTCCGAGCTTCTCTGCGGCTTCATCAATAGTTAAGAATTTACTCATCTTTTCCCCTGCTAGGTTGATTGCGATGAGAGAGATATTACCTGTACAGGCCACCAACACCCTTCTGCAGATAGCACCGTAAAGGTGCTATTTTTTAGTTTCAGGCAATTTTTATAGCCAGTTGATTGGTGCCCTTTAAATTAGGGTTGTCGGGATAAACCTGGTACTATTCAGCCCCAAGGAAAAAGGGCTATTTGTAATGATTAAATTTGTGGATTTGTTCTGTGGGGGCGGCTTCGGATGCCGTGGTGCCGTTACAGCTGGGGCGGAGCCCATCCTGGCTGTGGATGCCTGGGATCTGGCTGCTGAGACCTATCAAAGCAACTTTCCAGATGCAGAGGTTCTCTGCTCACCAATCGAAGAGCTGAATCCCAAGCAACTTGCCAGGAAGCACAAGCCTGACGTACTTCTGACCTCCCCGGAATGCACCTCTCACTCTATTGCCAGAGGAGCCAAACCTGGCTGTGAGAAGAGCAAGGAAACAGCTATAGGCATCATCCCCTGGATTGAAGCCATGCAGCCGCGCTGGCTGATCGTAGAGAACGTCAACCGCATGAAGAAGTGGGGGCGACATAACGAGCTGATTTCGACCATAGAGTCCTATAACTATACAGTTAACGATTTGCTGCTCAATGCAGCCGACTTTGGCACTCCGCAAGCCCGCAAGCGTATGTTCTTGATATGCGACCGTGAAGGCACGGTCATCACAGAGAAGGATCTTAAGGCTTTACATCGCCGGAGCAACAAAACTGCCAGAGATATCATTGATTGGTCAGGACAATATAAGAGCAACCTTCTCTATAAAGAAGGCCGGGCTCAGGCAACTATTGACCGCGCAGAACGCGCCATGAAAGAACTGGGCAAGAAGAAAGACTTTATTATTGTCTACTATGGCTCCGACTATGCAGGTGGCTGGCAATCCCTTGATTCCCCGCTGCGCACCATCACCACACTGGATCGTTTTGGGCTGGTTACCTGGCAAGGCAACACACCATATCTAAGAATGCTCCAACCCCCTGAATTAATGAAAGCAATGGGAGCCGGGTCAAAACATGCTCTTCCTCACGGGAGCAGGCGAGATAAGGTAAAGCTCTGTGGTAATGGAGTCTGCTCGCCTGTCATGGAAATCATTTTTAAGAAAATATCTCAGGTTTATGCCAGTGAAATGGAGCTTGCCTCATAAATGGATTTAGCCCAGTGCGACTTTATTGTTGATCAAGTATACGGTGGGTCGCGCAATGGAAACGCATCTGACGATCCTCTACCAAAACTACTGGGCGTAGATAATAGCGCTGGCTTCCGTCACCTGGGGAAACGCCCCGGTGTTGAAACCCTAAAACTGCTCGCACTAAAGTCGAACTTTAACGACCCCGACTGGCCGGATAACCTGAATACCGAGAACGGCCTATTCACCTACTACGGTGATAATAAGTCGGTTGGCGATATTCATGATACACCCAGGCAGGGAAACCTGATTCTCCGCAATCTCTTTGATGCAAGACACTCCATTACTGAATTTGATCACTTTCCAGTCATACTTCTGTTCGGAGGCACCGGCGAATACCGGGATGTAAGGTTTCTTGGGCTGGCAGTCCCTGGAGCACAAACACTGGGACCAGATGAAGATTTAGTAGCCATCTGGCGTGCAAAAGGAATAATCAACGAACGGTTCCAGAACTACAAATCTACATTCACTGTCCTGGATGTACCTACAATAAAACGGGCATGGATCAACGACATCAAAAATGGCACCGCCGTTACATCACCACACGCCCCCAAGCCCTGGCTTGACTGGATTACTACCTAGGCAGCAGCAAAGAATACAGTCGACTCTTGAAAAAATGATTTCACAAGTTTTCTATTTTTTTGATGCTCTGCAAATCTGCATTTGCACGGCTCAGTAGTGCCTCACCTTTTTTCAGCGGCTTCTTTGAGGTCCCTATATTTCTCATATGATTCCAGACCAACTCATCTGGATTTAGGTCTGGTGCATATGGCGGTAAGAACACCATTTCAAGCTTTCCATCCTGTGAATCGACATACTCCAATACCTTTTTCGATTTGTGTACTGGGTGCCCATCAACAATGAGAATCACTGGTCTTTTCTGACTTCTCTGGAAATTTTTGAAGCATTCTACGCACTTTTCTGCCGTGAACTTTCCACTATAAATATGATACCAGAAGCCACCTCTATTCGATAACGCTGAGATCGCATTGATTGACTGTCTTTGACCACTCGTTTTTACCACTGGAGTTTTTCCTTTTTCTCCCCATGTCCTTTGGAGTGGATCGTCTGATCTGATACTAGCCTCGTCCAGCCAAAATATTTCTGCACCAGTTTTTTTCGCATAAGATTTAATCTTTGGGTAGACTTCCTTTACCCATTTATTCACCGCCTTCTCATCTCTCTCGTAAGCTCTTCGTAGAGGCTTTTGTGGCGTCAGGCTCAGTCGATGTAGAAGTGTGCCGACACTAGAAACGCTAAGTTCAATTTTGAATCTCTCAAAAATCAAATCCGATACGATCTGACGTGTCCACAATCCGAAATCAAAGCCATATTGCCTTGGATCGCCACCAATAATCCATCGCTTGACTTCCTCTTCTTCAATAGCTGACAGTTTTCTACCGCGTCCAGGTCTAATTTTTGGAGATAGCGCTTCAATACCTTTCTCCCGAGCAGTCCTTAACCATGGGAAAATAGTTCTGCTCCCCAGCCCTAAGCTACGACTAACCTCCGCCGCAGATTCTCCATCAAATACTCGCTGAACAGCAATTTTACGTATGAGGTGCTGCTCCTCAGTACTAAGTTTTCTGGCATCGTATTTCATGCAGTTTATATTACCAGAGAGTACTGATCATTTCTGCCCCGCTAGTAAGTCCCGAACGTACAAACCTCTCTATGCACCTCATAGCATAGAAATACGCAGCAAAGAGCAACAGCTTCCAAAAAACCAGGAAAGCCAAAAAGTCTTATCCCTGGTTTACGATAAATTTAAAGATAATCCGTTTGATTTTGAAAAGTGTGCCGTTGAAATTGCTCGACTAATGATGCCCGATATTGGCTCCTGCGAGGTAACCAGGTGATGGAGGAAGGGATGCTGTAGGAACGTATAAAATAGGCTCAGGACCCAGCGCTATTGAAGTAGAATTTGCCCTGGAAGCCAAATGTTACAAACCCGGATCAAGCGTGGGAGTTAAAGAGCTCTCGCGGCTGCTATCCCGGCTACGCCATAGGCAATTTGGCGTTTTAGTCACCACCTCCTATCTTGGCAGCCAAGCATATAGTGAGCTCAAAGAGGATGGCCACCCTGTCGTGATTATTTCCGCCGAAGACATAACTTCATTATTGAAGGAGCGAATAGGCTCTACATCTTCTATTGCCCATTGGCTGGAGAATATTTAGCTTTTCGGTCAGAGAGAATCGCCACCAATCGTTCAGCACAGTCAGCAAGCGATTCCTTGATCTCATGTTCCCACACACGGATAACAAGCCAGCCCTGCTCCTTTAACAGGCGATCATTTTTCCTGTCTCGATTGACGTTTCCTGAGATTTTGTTTTCCCAGAACTCTGCTCTCGTCCTGGGAGGCTGGTAGTGCTCTGGGCACCTATGCCAAAAACAACCATCTACAAAAACGACTGTTTTAAAGGAAGGGTAAACAAAGTCAGGTTTTCCTGGCAGCTTGTTTTTTATTCGATGCCTAAAACCCATTGCCCACAACGACTTCCTTAGGGCAACCTCTGGCTTTGTATTTCTCCCCTTTATTTGGGACATGCAATATGAGCGTTGCCCGGGAGTCAAAACATCCATAAGAGGAAAGCCTATCTGAGGCTAACGATTCCAGGTCGGGTTACCATTCCACCAAACCACGCTAAAACTTCCTGTAATAACTGCTCTCGAATTCGGCCTTTAAGCTGTAGCCGGTCTACATCAGGTGTATGTTCTTCAGCCACCTCGACTTCGCCAGACCTTACAGAAATATATTCACCTTTATCTCCCATTGGCAGAATAAGCTTTGAATTAAAAATAAATCTATACTGCGATTTCTCATCTATGAATATCGGGGTTTCTTTTAAATAGTCTCCTGCCAGCTTTTTACCTCCAGTATAAAAGTGTTTTTTGCTTTTATCAGGAACTTTTAAGCCAACCAAAAACTTCCGCCAAAATGCTTTATTGTTTGCATGGTCACATGCAGGAGTGACATCCATAATAACCAAGCTGACATCATCAGCCAGATCATTATCTGACTCAGCATCACGCCTCTTATTTTGGTCTTCCGCTACAAACGCATCAATAACAAACTCTTTAATATTTTCTCTTGATACATCAATACCCCCAAGATTTACCGGTGTTCCATATGGCCATTCATAAATACAACCCGGAGAACGCCTTATGCTTTTATTCTCCCCGTCCCAATGAAGCATTGTATTAATCAAACAAGACTTAATACTCTGTTTAACGGACTCATCCACCAGGACTTCGTCTACGGCCATATGCCCAACCTGGTCATATAGCAAGCTGGATAGAATTTGGTACAAAGGGAAAGATAGATCTTCAGACTTACTCAGCCTCTTTCCTTCCTGGGCTTGCGCCAGCTGAAAAAGAACTCCACCTAAAGATCGATCCATTTCCTCAACAGTGTTTGTTTGAACCATACCCCACAATTTATTAATAACCCTGGACGCACTGGATCTGATATTTGCTTCCCATAGATTGAGAGCATCTAATGACTTAGCCAGTGAGATAGAATCTTTAACACAAGCGAGCAATTGATCTTTCTCCTGACCACTAAGCTCCGACTCACTCTTTAAAACACCATGCTGGCCATCTGTTGCATAAGGTCTTTTATCTATAACTGCGAAATGATAGGGCTTTTTCCCCTCGGGAAGGTGTTCCTTCAGATACTCGAATAGATTCTTGGCATACTCATCTCCCTTATCTGGGTCCTCTCCCCATGTAGACCACGCGATCATGAACCAAGGGCCATTCGCATCTGCCAAAAGGCGGTTTATACCGGCTGCCGCCGCCGCATAGTCATCATGACCGGGAAAATCAGGGGATACTAATGCAATATCCTGAAATATGACTCTGATACCCTCAAACTGTTTGCTTTGATCAAGATCCGCAATAATTTCCTCATCATAATGAAGGAAAAAGCTTGGGATTTGAGATTTCCATAGCCGACGAACTATAGCCTCACCATCTTCTGGCTTATCATCTATTACTAAGACTCTATTTCTGTACGGCATCATTTACTCCTTTAAAGACCATAGCTATCACAGCCCCATCACATGCTTTTGGTGTTTCAACTGCATGCCTCTCTGGAAAGCTCAACCTACCTCCGTGAGATTTCATCATCATATCGCTGTAATACAACCCGATCCCCATACCATCCGTTTTTCTCGAAAAAAATGGCTGGACTATATCTTCAGGGCTATCGACAAAACCAGGCCCATTATCGGCCACAATGATTGAAGGCCCATCTAAATCGAAGCTTGGCCCAACCCAAATTATGGATTGATCACTCTCAGTCTGTGACGCCCAGTAAATTGCATTATCAATAAGATTAACCAAGGTCGCCGTTAACATTCTACGGACACCCTTTATTTCAAAATCTAGATCCTTAAGATTTTCAAAACCATTAACAAATTTTATATTGTGATGCTTGAAGCGAAGCTCTTGTGTTATACACGCGTAAGACACCAAGCGCGAAGCGGATATCTTCTCCATTTTCCCCTTGCTAACCATATACATGGCGCCGCGGAGCAGAGAAACAAGCCCTTTTGACTGTTCTTTTAAATGATCAACACTTTCGCCTTCAGATATAGCCGCATGTAAATTTCTGACGCCGCGCTCCAGCTCGTGAAATACAGTAACCAAACCAAGACCAGCTCCAGCAGAGGAAAGAAGGACATCCCTGGTTTCCTTATAGGATTTAGAAACCTGATCAACCAAGTCTCCAATTTCTGCCTCTAGTTTTTTCTCATGCACTGTAGCTTTCAAGTCATTTAAAAGCTCGTCGGTTGTTTTCTTCTTCCTTGGTTCATTTCCCGGCTTACCTGGAGGTATGCTCAACACAGATCTAAGAACCTTCTTATCCTTATTCCTCTCTGCCTCAAATTCCGTAAGAATACAGATCATTGCATACTGTAATTCGTTATAGGCTGCGTTTTCTATAAAACCTTCCCTATTAGTTTTTTCTTTCAAATTAAAACTGTGTTCAAGTTCTAAATGAACCTCACCAAGCATAAGTTGATTGCTTAATTTTCCTGTTGGCCGCTGAATTCTTCTATGATCGAGCCCTAGCCAATCATCTCCAGGTTCGCCATAGTTATAGACTCGAAGGTCATCACGATAGACACGAATTCCGCCTTGATCCTTCAAAAACTCTGAAAGCCCGGACATCTCATCCTTCAAGTATCGGTCCTTAACTTCTCGGTCCAGATCAAAGGCAATTATTGATCCTTTCAATGGACCAATGCCGAGGCCACTATCATCCGTATTCGACGCTCCTAGAATTGGGCGTTTTGGACGCTTATTTCTCTTCTTCCAGCCATCTTCATCCGGAGGACTCTTCGTGAAGAACTCAGAGTATTCCCTCGTAGCAGATACAGATCGATCATCTACCAAGCCAGGGTAGTCCGCCTTGATAGATTCGAGAGGGTGGAAGGAATACTCATAGCTCAGGCCATGATCATCCATCTCAAATGTTAACCTGAACATCGATTGATCACGCGCTGTATCTGGATCGAAGAAGCCGTCCAGCCATTTCTTATCTGGCTCTAAACTAAAATTCACAGAAAATCCGGTTTCCGAGCTTTTGTCCACTTTTCCACTGGTCATGCCCAGAACAGATCTGTATAGCTTTCTTATATCCCCTCTTCGCCATTTCTGTTTTAAGTTGGATATGGTAATTCTTGTTCCATGAGAATCGCCCAAGAAGGTCTCAGGAACCCTCTCCTTGATATCGATTTTTGCTTCATCTAGGTATTTATGTTGCTCCAGATCAGACCAGTTTATTTTGACATGAACTTCTGCACTATCTTTAGCTCGAGTTACCAGTTCAATCTGTGTCCCTAGCCTGTGAACAGCAAACCTGCCTACCCCTTTTTCCCCAATAGGTAATCGCCCTTTCTCTGTACGAATTCCTTTAGCCCTAGACTCACCTTTATGACCATGAGCCGGCTCCATCCATATATTCGTAACTGTATTGAAGTCCATTCCATCACCATCATCCTGGATTTCAATTTCTCCACCGTCTTCGTCGATGTTTAAGAGTAGCAATGAGACATTACTGGCATCTGCGTCATATGAGTTCTTGATTAACTCAAACAAGGCTAGAGTGTGATTTTTGATCAACTGCTCTCCCAAAAGCTCCATTATCCGAGCTCTGGGGCGAAAGTCCTTTTTAGTCTTCTGTAGATCGTTTTCACTCGTCATTCTTATATGTCCCAGCTGAAATTCAGCTCCATTTTCATATCTACTGTCTACTTAATAGGTCAAGGCCTTCGTGGGGATCTACTCCAAGCCCCGCGCAATAAACTGAATACTCATATATATCTAGCCTTCTTTCCATCATCTCTACCTTCTGCACAAACGAGTGCGGCTCGTCCAAAATCTCGGCGAGTGCCCGCATGATCCTACCACGTACTCTTTCAGAATCGGGGGTTGATGATGCTATTCAATGACATGATGTCACGGTCTCTTGAGCTGGCAAAAGATATGCTACCTCCTGAAGAGACGGATCAACTATTTGTCAGACCCGGTATTCTGAAACGTAAGTCCATACCCAAATGGGTTCAACGAGCTGTTTTCTTTAGAGATCGAGGGCGCTGTGTCCTCTGCGACAAAGACTTGTCGGGCACATTAAACCTCGAAAACCTGGAGAACTATGACCACATAGTGCCGCTGTCAAAGCACGGATTGAACGATGTCACTAATATTCAGTTGCTATGCAAGGAATGTAATCAAATTGATAAGAAAGGTGGCCAGCCCATCACGTCTAATAAATACCAATCCTGGTATTCATACGACGATACCTAAAAATCGGGCCAAAATCGGGACACTACGAGTGGGATTTAACGGGAATTAGCTTGCATCAGCGGGAATCAAAGTTATTATAAATCAAGGCGTTAGCGCTAAGTGGTTGTCCCGGTTAGTGCCGAATTCGCCCTCCGGAGGCGAAGGTCAGAGGTTCGAATCCTCTCAGGCGGGCCATATACAAAAAAGCCCGCTGATGCGGGCTTTTTTGTATATGGCTAACTCCCAGGGTTTTGTTCGGACTCAGGTTCGACTCGGAGGCAGCAAAGCTGCCGTAGAGCAGCGAGCCCAACGGGCGAAGCTAATCCTCCCGCACACTACCCGCATAAGCGGGCTTCCTTGTATATGGCTAACTCCCAGGCTTCGCTCGAACTCAGGTTGGACTCGGAAGCAGTAAAGCTGCCGCACAACACCAAGCCCAAAGGGCGAAGCTAACTTTCCTGTCAGAATTATTCACTTCAAGCAAACCGGGTACGCACCTCTCCCTAACCTCCCCCAGTTTTTTAAACCCACAATAAATCAAAAGACTTTATAGCGGCCATAAGTGAAACCATTCTTGTCTCATATTTTATTTATGTGATTCAAATAGGTAGATACATTAAGCTATTACGAAAAATTTTATGCCAAGCACTAGATAATACAATTAAGTTACTAATTAGATGCTTTAGAAGACCACACCCAAAATGTAATCTAATGTACTCTCTTGATCGCTTCCCGCAAGGGCGCTTTCTTGCTTAAATAGTATAAATATCTTATTACTTTGGATAATTTAATCTAAGAAATGAAAAACCTTACATGATTTGTTAAGGAGGTTACGTAATGGAAATAATATCTGTATGGCTTATTGAGCACAAAGCATCGCTTGATGAGTTTTCTCCCATGAATGAAGATGGCTCTGAATTCATGATTGGAACAGGATTTGTTCCAGCCAGTAGCCAAGAAGACGCCATGTCTTTATTTGAGCAATACCTTGATAAGCAGGGAATGAAAATATTGGAGCTGAAAAGCTGCAAGCAATACGACCCTGATGATTTTGCCGAATCTAGTGAAGATGACAAACGTGTAATGCTTGCGGCATCCAGCTCAATGGAAGATGAGCAGATCCGCTATATCGGCATTTCTTCTGAAGCAATGGACTGCGATGAGGTAGGGAGGCATGAACAATAACCCTAGAGGTGCTATGACCTTCGCTGAAGGTATGTATGACTACAAAGTTGATGTAGATGTTATTTTTAACAATGGCAGAGACAAAAAAGATTTTGTCTTGAGGACCAGCTTATGCTCATATTCTGACTGGAAAGCAAACTATTGTAAGGGAGCATCACCTTTTAAACTTTTTGTAAAAGGTGCAGAGAGAAAAGCAGCTATCGTTGATCGTGAACTATGGGTATTTGAAATTGATGCAACTGATGTTGCCGATATTATCGCAGCAGTAACCATAGCATCCGAATACTTTAGGGTTAGTCCTGCAGATATCATTGGCAATATTTATGTAAAAAACTTAAATGCCGAGTTTGAGCGGGATATGCAACCCCAAGCTTTGGTTAATGCAAATAAAGGTCTATATCAAAATACTTGCAGTGCAATAGTTGCAGCTGCCAGAAGCCTTGGGTATGCAGGGCCTCTAAATTTTTGGGTGTTTAGCAATAGCAAAAACCCAAAAATACGCCAACAAGCCCTACATGATGCTTTAGTTACGGGTGGAGCATCCAACGTATCTACAGACCCAATATCACATAAATATTGGGTAGGTAGTAATGACGGCTTCGCCCAAAGAGAAATAAAAACTAATCTACATTTGGCCAAGCTAAATATTTGAGCAACTCAACCCTTTGCAAATAAGAGGATGTAAATAATTTTATTGGGGGCTTCCAGTAATGCTGGAAGCCCCTACCCCAACGGCACCCTCAAAGGCTCAATCACCACCTGCTCCCCAGCCTCTACACTGCCACTCTCTCGCGCTAAAACGATAAAGCAGTTAGCAACAGCCAGACCGGAAAGAATATGACTCCCCTGGGTACCAACCGGTTCTACTACCAACAACCCATTTTCATCACTGCGATAAACACCTCGCTGGAAATCGGTTCGGCCGGGCTTTTTCTTCAGGGGTTTTAACAGTTTCGCCTGTAAGGTCTGCGGGCCAGTCCACTGATCGCCCTTCATCACATTCAAGGCGGGCACGGCCAGCTGGTAGAAAGTTACCAGGGCGGAAACCGGGTTGCCGGGTAGGCCGAAGAACGGGGTTCCCTGTAGGAAACCAAAGGCAAAAGGTTTGCCGGGCTTCATCGCCACTTTCCAGAAGCCGATCTCTCCCAGTTCTTCCAACACTTCACGGGTGTAATCCGCTTCGCCAACGGAGACTCCACCAGAGGTAATAATGGCATCGGCCTCTTCGGAAGCGCGCTGCAAGGCATCCGTAATGGCCTGTTTGTTATCGGGCAATATACCCAAGTCCAAAACATCCAGGTCCAGCTGTTCCAGGGCGGATAACAGAGCAATGCGGTTGCTATCGTAAATATCGCCCTTACCCAGGGCTTCACCGGGCTGACGCAATTCATCGCCGGTGGAGAAAAGTGCGACTACCGGTTTGCGCACGACTTTCACTGTGCCCACTCCGGCAGCGGCGAGCAGGGCAATATGAGGAACGCTAATGCGCTCTCCGGCCTTAAGGAGGCTATCTCCTTCGGCTACGTCTTCACCGCAGCGGCGGATATGGTCGCCAGTGCGAACTTCGCAATTTATTCGTATCGACTCCCCTTGGGCATCGACATTTTCCTGCATCACTACCGTATCTGCACCGGCCGGTACTGCGGCTCCCGTCATAATGCGTACGCAAGTGCCGGGGTTTACCACACCGTCAAAAGGTGCTCCGGCGAATGATTTGCCGATCAGCTCCAGCGGCAAGCCACTGGCCAGGTCTTCGAAGCGCAGGGCGTAACCGTCCATTGCGGAGTTGTCGCAGGGCGGTAGGTTTACTGTGGAGATAACATCCTTAGCCAATACCCGACCGGCGGCTTGTGCCAGGGGCAAAGTCTCAGTGCCACTGATTGAGCTCAGTGCCTCAAGAAGTTTTTCGCGGGCGCTTTCGATGGGCATCAGGCCCGGTTGGCTACAGCAGTCGATAGTGGGCATGGACAATATCTCTTACTTCATTCCTTTGTAGTTGGGAAAAATCAGTGGCTGCGGTTTTGCGATTCCGGTCGCTTTTGATTAACCATCCACACAGCGGCTTCCACCCGGGAGCGCATGCCCAACTTTTTCAATAAGTGTTTAACGTGAACCTTTACAGTGGCATCACTGATATCCAATTCACGGGCGATTAACTTGTTACTGAGGCCATCGGCAATCAATTGCAAGATCTGGTACTCACGACTTGTGAGCGTCGACAGGGTATCCGCACCGGAATTGTCCGGCTTGCGCAGGGCGGAGGCGAGGATCTCGGTCAGGCGCTGGCTGATAGCGAGCTTGCCGTGTGTGGCCTGGATAACCTGATCGAGAATATCTTCCGGCTCCATATCCTTGAGCAGGTAGCCATCGGCACCGGCGCGAATACAGGAAACCACGTCCGCGTTGTTATCGGACACTGTCAGTATCACGATGCGTGAAGCTACATCGGCCGCGCGCATTGCCCTCAGGGTATCCAGCCCATCCATACCGCGCATATTCAGGTCCAACAGAATAAGGTCCGGCTCATGCTGTTTGGCCAGCTCCAACGCTTCCTCTCCGCTACTGGCCTCGGCTACTAACTCCAAGCTGGGCTCCATAGCAAACAATTGCTTGAGACCTTTACGAAACAGAGGATGGTCATCAACCATCATTACCGTGGCAGAAGAAGTCATGGGGTGTCCTGCTTCATTGCTGTAAGTTGTACTAATTCTGAACAGTGACTTTAACACAGGGCTCAGTGCCTGCGCTTACCCCCAAAGGGGTAGCTATTACGCGCGGGGGCAAAAGGGTTACTTACTGTTGGTAATTGAGCAGGGATACACCCCGGCCCATAGTGGCTGGACGAATCATTTCGAGGAGGAGTGGCCGCCGTGTCTGACATCTACGAGTGGGCCCCAGAGGACAGCAAATTCTGGCAGTCCAAGGGCAAAAAAATCGCAAACCGGAATTTGTGGATATCCATTCCCAGTTTGCTGTGCGGCTTCGCCGTATGGCTCTACTGGGGCATTATTACCGTTCAAATGCTCAACCTTGGCTTCCCCATTGCCAAAGCCGATCTGTTTACCCTGATGGCAATTGCCGGCCTCACCGGCGCTACCCTTCGAATACCCAGTAGTTTCTTTATTCGATTGTTCGGTGGGCGCAACACTATTGTATTCACCACGGCCCTGTTGATGATTCCCGCCCTCGGCACCGGTATCGCACTGCAAAGCAAGGACACCCCACTGTGGGTATTCCAGTTGCTGGCACTGCTGTCTGGTATTGGCGGTGGTAACTTCGCCTCTTCCATGTCCAATATCAGCTTCTTTTTCCCCAAGGAAAAGCAAGGCTTGGCACTTGGCCTGAATGCGGGCTTGGGTAACTTCGGTGTTACCACCATGCAGATCCTGGTACCGCTGTTTATGACCTTCGGTGCTTTCGGCGCTGCTGGCGGCGATCCCATGACCCTGGTGAGCAGCTCTGGCTCTCTGATTGGTAAAGTACCAGCCGGTTCTGAAGCGTGGATTCAAAATGCCGGTTTTGTATGGCTGCTGTTCCTGGTTCCACTGGCCTTTGTCGGCTGGTTCGGTATGAACAACCTGCGCACCGACGAAGTAACCCCGGATGTGGGCAGCTCTATCGGCGCGATGTTGAAGATGACCATGATGTTGGGAATCGGCCTCTTCACCGCAATCACAGGTCTGTGGCTGTTGCTTCCCGAAGCGGCCAACGGTTCAGGCTGGGGGGTGCCCAAGGAAATCGTTCTGGTACTGGTAATCGCCGCTACCGTGTTCGGCTTGAAGCTTCTGCCCGGTGAGATTAAAACCAGCTTGCAGCGTCAGTACCGTATCTTCAACAACAAGCACACCTGGGTGATGAGTGTCATTTACACCATGACCTTTGGCAGCTTTATCGGTTTCGCAGCGGCCTTCCCCCTGGCTATCAAGGTCATCTTCGGATACAGCCACGTAATGGTGGACGGGGTTATGACTCACGATACCATCAACAACAATGGCCCCAGCGCCCTGATGTACGCCTGGATGGGTCCATTTATCGGCGCTCTGATTCGCCCGGTAGGTGGTTGGATCTCCGACCGCATCGGCGGAGCCCTGGTTACCCAAATCTGTGCTGCAATCATGGTGGGTAGTGCCCTGGGTGTGGCTTACTACATGAAGGCCGCCTACGGCTCAGCCACTCCGGAAGAGTTCTTCCTGCCCTTCTTCCTCCTGTTCCTGGTGCTGTTCGCCGCTACCGGTATCGGCAATGGCTCTACCTTCCGCACCATCGCCATGGTGTTCCCGAAAGAGCAGGCAGGCCCGGTATTGGGATGGACCTCAGCAGTTGCCGCCTACGGTGCCTTCTATATTCCCAAGGTCTTCGGCGAGCAGATCAAAGCCACCACTCCGGAATACGCTCTGGCAGGCATTGCCATCTTCTACGCGGTTTGCCTGGTAGTTAACTACTGGTTCTACCTGCGCAAAAACGGTGAATTCTACAATCCATAATTTGGTCTCACGGGCGGGGAACCGCTGTTGCGGGGAGGTTTAACCTCCCCTTTTTTATTTCACCTGAACCAATATCGGTGTTATATCCGAACCTTCAAGCAGGCTGGATATCAGCTGTCTCTCGGTATCCCTGCGATAGTAGATCGTCACTTCATCCAAGTCTTCAACGGTCGGCATCGTCGGGCATAGATACCTGGCAATAGCCATACACATCTGCTCATAAAAATCTAAATCGTGCAGCTTATCCAGATAGATATGGCCCCCTGCGATATCCTCAGCACTAATCGTATAGTTGTAACCTACCGGCAGCTGAAAATAGTAGGCCTGCACAGTAATAGATCCATCTGCACTTTCAGTGAATTCGTATTGGACAGGTCTGCCGCAGATACTCTGTTGGTACCCAATAAGATCCTCCGCAACTGAGGCAAGACTGTCATCTGTCTCAATGGTGCTCTCAATTTCACTGTAGGCTTGATGAATAGCTTCAAAGCAGCTCAAGCAAGACATAACACCCGCTTCTTGCAGCTCTGGCAGCAGTTCTGTCGCCATATCTTCAAGCAATTGCACCAGCTTTTCTGCCGAAATAGCGTCGCGAAAATAGTAAGAGCCTTCTCCCTCAATCGCCGACTGGAAGATTTTTAGCTTGCGCTCCGGGCAATAGAAATCGAGGTGGTAGAGAGGCTGTTCTGGATCGGAAGTGTGGTTACTCAGCTCTACCTTGCCCAAATACGGAATAAAGAAGGTAAAGGACCAATACTCCGGGCAGTGTATAAATCGCCGGCAGTGCTCTTCGATATAACCGGGCAAATGTTGAAGGTCGAAGAAATTGGCCAGATGGTAGTTACCACCCTGGTATTCCGCTATGGAGTCAAAGTTATAAAACGGGTGCTCGCCGTGGAAATCTATCTTAACTCTCTGCCCACTGGCTGCGCGGCAAGCCAGATGAAAGTACAAGGCATCGTCTTTGTAAGTAGAGTGGATAACGATAGCGTCGCCCTTTCGGCGAAGCTGATAGCGGAAAGCATTGACCCGGTAGGGCTCACAATCCTCAAGTAGCTCGGCAATTTCCAGCTCACCCGATTCCAGGCGGCTTACTCGATAGTTGTGCCCGCCTTCTTCTATGCAGCGAGTAAGTACCGGGTGTAGATCCTCAATGGTCACAGCTTTCGCTAAAGGTAAGCCCTCGACCTGTGCTTTTTCCCGGTAAAACTTATCACCCTCGTTAAAGAGGGAAATTCCCAACAGAACGCCCATAGGAGCACCACTCAGTTAGCTGGTGTTCAAACTTAGCAAAAAAATTGCTGGGGTTTTAGGGATCGAAGAAATGCACTTTCAGAAATTGCCCTGGAACTACTTACAAACCGGCAAGACTACCGGCCTTAAACTGGGCAAAGTAGGTAGTGCCTTCACGCAATTCCAGGCGCTCGCAGGAGAGACGGGAAATATCTGCGTAGAACACCTGATCAGCAGCGGCTAACTGTAAACGAATGCGGCCATCGGTAAGCTTCTGCTTAGCAACTAAAGTTACCGGCAGGCAATTGAGGATACTGGAAAGTCCCGGCTTCTCCACACTAAGGCTGATATCTCCAGCTTCCAGCAGAAAAGCTGCGGTATCGCCTTTTCGATAATGGCCTGTCACCCTATCTGCAAAGATGGAAATCCCACCTAAATCCAAAGTGAGCAAACCATCGCTTAGGGCTTCCACTCGCGCTTCAATCCGGCTGCGACAGCTATCCCCTACGCCGTGGCTATTCAGGCGCTGGGCAATTTCAGGTAAAGGAAGTGGTGCGGACAAATTGGCAGAATCCATCCACAAACAGCGCTGGGCCAGAAGCTGGATTTCATCAAAGTCGTGACTGGTCCAGATTACCAGTGCCGGATATCGGACCCAGAAATCCCGTAGGGTCGGCAATAGGCGCCGCAGTACTTGGGCGCGGTCAACCGCTGAAAGCGGCTCATCAAATAATTGCAGCGGCGCGTTGTTAAAAAGCTGACGTAATACAGCCACACGCTGGGCTTCTCCACCAGAGAGTAACTCCACCGGCTGATATAGCAGCGGTTCAATACCAAAAGCCTTTAGCAGCCGACCACACTCTTCCTCGGGCAGTGGCCTGCGGCTGTAACGGCGGGCTAGTGCCAGGTTATCTGCCACCGACTGGCCGGCAAACAGGCGGTTATCCTGAAAGCCTAAAGAAAGTGTTCTTTTGTGGGTAACCAGGGCGCGGCGTCCGCGCTGCCAAACCGTATTGGCAAAAGTGATATTGCCACGGCAGTGACGCTGGCCCGCCAAAGCAGCCAGTAATGTGCTCTTGCCACTGCCGGAGGGACCGGTAAGGCCAAAAATTCCAGAGGCTGGCAGCTCTAATTGCCAGGGAGTCGCAGCGTTAAGCAGAGTCACCAGCCCTGTAACACTCAGTCCGGTAGAATCAGAGGTGGTAGACGCAGTACCGAATAGGGGCAAGGTGATTTCCATTAGCCCAGCACCCCCATTACCGGTTTAGCCTGCTCGTTGTTCGATCCGCGCGGGGCCAAACTATGTCCCAGCCAACGGGCAGCGAGTAGCAGTACCGTAGTAATTCCCATCAACATCAAAGCCAGCCGGTGCGCCGCACCGTATTCCATCGCCTCCACATGTTGATAAAGAGCAATAGAAACCACCTGGGTCTCACCGGGAATAGAGCCACCTATCATCAGCACTACCCCGAACTCACCCAGAGTATGGGCAAACGTTAAAGCGCAGGCACTCACAATAGCGGCGCGACTCGCCGGCAAAAGAACTTTTAATAGTGCCGCCCAGGGCGGTATACCCAGCGCTGCGGCAGCCTGGGTCAGACGCTGACCATTGGCATTAAACGCGGCCAACAGCGGCTGCACCATAAACGGCAGGGAATAAATCACTGACGCAAATACCAGGCCGGTAAAGGAAAACACCAAAGGGCCATCAAAAAGTTGTGACAGCCACTGCCCGGGCGCATAGTTAGGGGAAAATAAAAGCAGTAAATAAAAACCCAAAACCGTGGGTGGCAGTACCAGCGGCAGGGTAATTAATACCTCGATACCGTGGCGCCAGCGGCTCTGCCATTGGCTCAATTTCCAGGCCAGGGGCACGCCGATAATAAACAGGAGCAAGGTAGTTAAGCCGGCCAATTTTAAAGTTAGCCACAGGGCCTGCCAGTCGGCAGCGGCGATATTCATAAGCCACTCCCTCCATCTCTACTTCGATATTGAGTTGGCAAAACACCGTAACCCAAGTGCTGTAGTTGCACCTGCACTTCCGCTGAACGCAAATAGTCAGCGAGGGACTGCGCCTCTTTAGGCCGACGGCTCTGGGTGGGAATCAGCAACTGCTGTTCAATGGGTTTGTACAAACGCTGCGGCAGCAGCCAGTAGTTATCGCGGCCGGCTGCTTGCATCTGGCTGGCGGCGACAAAGCCCAGCTGCGCATTGCCGGAATCCAGCATTAAATAGGCTTGGCCAGCATTGTGGGCCCGGGCTAATTGAGTTTGTTTTTTCTTCCACAAGTCCAGGCTTTGCATCGCTTGCCGGGCGGCACTGCCAAAGGGCGCTACTTTGGGATCGGCTAGTACAATTTTATCGGGCCAGGTTTGCAGTAACTGCTCGATATTCGATTCCGATTTTGGGTGCCAGAGAGCCAGTAAACCCAGGGCGTAAGTCTTACGACTGTTGGCCAGTGCCCCACCCTGCTTTTCCAACAGTTCAGGTCGCTCACGATCCGCAGACAGGAATAAATCGAAGGGCGCGCGGTGCGCTATTTGTTGGTAGAGCACCCCGGAGCTGCCGCTACTGATTTGCACCACACAGGCATGGCGACGCTCAAATTCCGGCAGTACCTCTTCCAGTGCCGGGCGGAAGCTGGCCGCTACCGCCACCCGCAAGGTGCAGTTATCCGCATTAACCGGCAGCGCGATGGCCACCAGTAAAGCGGATAGCAACAGGCTCAGCCGGCGGACCACTTTTCCATCTCCGCAACATCACTGGCCCGGGCTTCGACCCAGCGCTCTGAAGACTTACCCGACTCATCCGCTACCACTTCGCGCTTCCAGAAAGGCGCCTCAGTTTTGAGGCGATCCATAATGTATTGGCAGGCGGCAAAGGCAGCCTGGCGGTGGGGGCTGGTAACACCGACAAAAACAATTTCATCGTTGATCTGCATGGGGCCGCCAACCCGGTGGACGATAGTCACACGCCCCAGGGACCAGCGATCGCGGGCATTATTGATAATCCGTTGCAGGCTTTTTTCCGTCATGCCCGGATAGTGTTCCAGGGCCAGGCCGCAGACATCACTACCGGCATTGAAGTCCCGCACCGAACCCACAAACAGGGCGCAGGCACCATCGCCACTGTTGCCTTGCAGCGCAGTATATTCAGCCGCTACGTCGAGGGGCGTTTCACAGACATCAATACGATCAACAGCTGTCATATTGGCACCACTAACCGCCGGTAACCGGCGGGAAAAATGCAACTTCATCCCCGGCCTTCACCTGGGCTCCGGTTTCTGCCAGCTCCTGGTTCAGGGCCATACGAATATCATCCCTTTGCAGGTGCGGGCTCCAATCCGGGTGCTGTTCACATAGGGTTTTGCGCAACTCGCTGATACTGCCGGAAAAGTCCTTCAGGGTAGTCTCGCCCATGCCCAATTGCTGGCGCAGACGCGCGAAAAACAGAACCTTTACCATCGCTTTACACCTCTGAAATTTTTACGCCTTGTCCGCAGCATCGCCGCGCCAGTGGCCGCGCTTACCGCCGGTTTTTTGCAGCAGGCGGGTCGGGCCGATTTCCATCGCCGGGTCCACGGCTTTGCACATATCGTAAATGGTCAGCGCCGCTACCGAAGCTGCGGTTAACGCTTCCATCTCAACGCCAGTGCGCCCGGCCAAGCGGCAGAAAGCGGTGATATGCACACTGTGTTTTTCCGGCTGTAATTCGAAATCCACCGCTACTTTGGTCAGCGCCAGTGGATGGCACAGGGGAATTAAATCCGAGGTTTTCTTCGCGGCCTGGATGCCGGCGATACGAGCTACAGAAAGCACGTCACCTTTTTTATGCGCCCCTTGGCTCAGCAGTGCAAAAGCCTCTGCACTCATACTGATACTGCTCTCGGCCAGGGCGCTGCGGTCAGTGATGTCCTTCTCGGTAACATCCACCATGCTGGCTTCGCCGCGCTGGTTTAAATGGGTTAATTGGCTCACAAATTACCCCCGGCTCTCGCAGGGCGCGCTGGCAAAGCGCACATGGGGGATAAAATTACAGGGCTTGTGGCGGGCATCCAGCTGCTCCAGCAATATGCCTTCCCAAGCCGTGCGGCAGGCTCCGGTGGAACCGGGCATACAACATATCAGCGTGCGATTAGCCAGGCCGGCGAGCGCGCGGGACTGAACGGTGGAGCTGCCGATATCCCCCAGGGAAATATGGCGGAACAGCTCGCCGAAGCCGTCGACGGTTTTGTCGAACAGCGGACTCAGAGCTTCCGGCGTGGAGTCGCGATCGGTAAAACCAGTACCACCGGTCACCAATACCACCTGCACTTTGGGATCGGCAATCCAGGCGGAGACCACCGCGCGCATCTGGTAAACATCGTCCGGGGTAATGCGCTTATCTGCAAGCTGATGGCCGGCAGTTTTGAGAGCTTCCACCAGATACTGGCCAGAGGTATCAGTCTGCTCGTTGCGGGTATCGGATACGGTAAGTACCGCGATATTGAGCGGTACAAATTCTTTGCTAGCGTGTGCGGACATAATCAGTGGTCTCTCAAAAAACTGTTTTCTGGAGTTTTATCCGGCGTACTCAAACCGAGATAATCTGCCGGCGTATTGATATTGCGATGCCAATCGCCAGCACTTTTTATGGGTATGGATTTGGCCCCCAGGTGACGCAGCAGCGCGCCGACAGAATTGCGCGCACTGCCTTCGACGGCACGGCGCAAATAATCCAGGCAGTCGCCATTTAAAGGCAGCCACAGGGGAAAAAAGAAGTTTTCAAAATAACAGGGCCGGCCACTTGCCTGCCCCTCGGCCAATAACTCTGCGAGGTGCTCCCGCCCGAGCAGGGGCATATCGACCGGAATCACCAGGGCTGCATTGGCACCGGTTGCCAGGGCTACCGAATAAAGGCCGCCCAGTGGACCCCGCTCTGGCACCAGGTCTTCAATCGCTCCGGGGCGGGCGCCGCTGGTCACGACTTTTTCCAGCGGAAGCTCACTCAGCAATGCCTCGGCATGCTGCAAAAAATTGCCCTGTTGGGGGTGTGCCAGCAGGGCCTTGTCGCGGCCCATCCGGCTGGAGCGGCCACCGGCCAGCACCACGCCGATTGTCGATTTACTAACAAGAGCCCTGGCCATAACCCTAGCCCCCCAGCATCGCCAGGTTGCGGGTAGCGCCGGTAAAACCTTCGTGCAGCTGGTGGCCTGCGGTCTTATCCACGATCAACTCGCGGATATGGGCCGCCAGCGCCTCGCTATCGCCATCGGCGATGATTTCGCGCATATCAAAGCCCTGGTCGGCAAACAGGCACAGGTGCAGCTTGCCCTGGGCCGATACCCGCAGGCGGTTGCAGCTTGCACAGAAGTCTTTGCCGTAAGGGGTAATCAGGCCGATACGGCCAGCGTAATCCGGGTGGAAATACTCCCGCGCCGGACCGGCATCGCGGGTGCGGATCACCTGCTCCCAGCCTTCCCGCAGCAGCAGGGTTTCTATATCGCCGCCGGAGACATGGTTGCTGGCGAAGAACTCGCGGTTATCGCCGGTGCGCATCAATTCAATAAAACGCAGGGTCACCGGAGTATCGCGAACCCAAGCGAGGAAATTATCCAGCTCGGCCAGGTTGTACTGGCGCATCAGCACTGCGTTGACCTTGGTATCGATACCCAAGGCCAGGGCGCGATCCAGCCCTGCTAAGGCTTTATCCAGGCGATTGTGGCCGGTGATATGGTGGAATTGAGCTGGGTCGAGGCTGTCGATACTGACATTCACCTGATCCAAGCCCGCGCGGTGCCAGTCGTCAATCTGACTGGGCAGGCGGTAACCGTTGGTGGTGATGGCTAAGCGGCGAATCTTATCGCTAGCGCGCACGGCTTCGAGCAGCGGCACCAGGTCTTTGCGCAGGGAGGGCTCTCCGCCAGTAAGGCGTACCTTTTCCGTACCCAGGGAAGCGAAAGCGCGCACCAATGTGCCCACCTCGGCCACCGAGAGAGGATTTTCCCCTTCCAGGGAACGTCCGCAACCGATGCCCTCGGGCAGGCAGTAGTTGCAGCGGTAATTGCAGATGTCCGTCACGGACAGGCGCAGGTAATAAAACCTACGGCCAAAATTGTCTTGTAACATTAAACGCCTTTCCAATTTCGGGAGGCCGCGCAGTTTCCCGCTAGACCCTGGTGGCCGGTACGGCCACGGTCCCGGCACCTTGCAACGTCAATAAAAAATGGCGCTGTTTAGGTAGCGGGACTCGGTGTTTAAACTGATGTCAGTGTATCAAGCTGGTTAATTTATGCTTGGGGCAAAGGTGGTACTCCCTTGGCGCTCGAATTGATGTCCCTTTAGGGACATCAAAATGTGGAGCTTCAGTCGATTATAATTTATAGATCAGAAAATCAGGTCAAGGTGCGGGGAAAACCCCGGCCGAAGCCGGGGGCCTCGCTAAGGAGTTCTTTCAGCCGCTTAGAAATTAGCGGTTACCATGATCCAAAGTTTGTCGGTGTCAGCATACGCTGTGGAGTCATCATCAGCATCGAAAGCGGCGTACTTAACCAGAGCGGAAATATCCTCGGTGATTTTGCGCCCATAGCTCAGGTTCCACTCATCTCCGTAACTTTCAGAACCCTCGGCCGCTTCAAAATTGTGATAGGTCAAACCCAGCTTGCCGCCGGCCACTTTCATGGAACCGCCAACATACAGATCTTCGACACCATCAGCGGGGGTTCCCAGGAATTTATCAGTGAAGCCCTGGAACTTGTGCAAGGTTGCCAGCGGGGTTTTAAAACCAACGTCATTGTCGGAACCCAAAACTTCATAACCAAGTTTTGCCGCAACTGGACCCAGATCTGCGCCAAGCTCTGCCAGGTAATAATTAGCGCTATAGTCATACTGGTTGTCACCAATATCTGACTGGTGCGCATAACTGAGGTTGGCTTTTACCGGACCAAATTTACCTTTGTAATCTACCCCATAAGTGCGGCTGGCATTATCGGTGAGATCTTCCAGATCCAGGTTGTAAACAAAAGCGCTGATTTTATGGTTTTCAGCTACTGGATAAATCGCGTGTAGCAGTTGGATGTCGCCGCCCATATCGGAACCAGCACTGTCTTCACCGAAAATACGGTTAACGTTGTAGACGTAGCTATAATCCAGCTGGAAACTATCGGCACTGCCATACTGATAACGCACACCATCGTAGGTCTGCTCGTTTTGTCTCCAGCCAACACCGCCGACAAATCTTTGCCCATCCAGGTTAATGCGCTGGCGGCCGGCGGTAATTATGGAATTCTCACCGCTGTAGCGAATGTAGGCCTGGTTAATTTCAGTTCCTTCCGGATCAGCCACCACCGGATATCCATCTTCACCATTAACAGTGGAGTTGTAGCTGTCATTGCCAACCGCAGTTACATCATCCATTTCCAGGAAGCTGGTAAAGCCACGGTAGCTGCCACTGCGCCAGTTGAGACGGGTTCTTAAAGTGGATGCAACTGCTTCATCATCGATACCATCCTGATCAACAGTCTCTACGCGGTAACGCAGATTCAATCCGACTTCACCGGATTTCAACGCATCTACCAGAGTGGCATTTTCACTTTCCTGCGCAGCGGCCTGCAATGCGACAGTGCTGCAGGCCCCCAACAGTAAAGCACCGAGAATTTTTGGAAATTTGGAAACGGTCATGACGCTTTTCCTTTGCAACAACGGAGTGAACAGTGACAAATTACAATTTTTCAGACTCGACTGAAACCATATATTTTTTCCTGCTTAATTAATCTTTACTCCCTAGCCTTTACACAGGCGTAATCCCTTATTGGTAGTGGGCACTACCTATCCGGCAAAGCCTCGGTTTCACTGGTTTCCTCAAGCAGGAAATTATTTTGCTGTGCGTACTGTAAACGCTGCATATAATTTTCTCTTTGAATCGCCAAATACATAACCAACATACAAATAGCGAGCACACCGTAGAGCAGCATAAAGGCCGCACTGTGGATACCTACTAAGTCCTGAGCGATTCCAAAAAGAACAGGCAGGGTAAAACCACCGAGGGCACCAATAGTGGCTACGGTACCGCCAACACTCCCCATATGCGCGGGGAAATTATCGTGCAGCGCTTTGTAAACAGAAGCGCGGCCAAATCCCTGGGCGATACCAATAACCAGTAGCAGTAAAGTGAACAGCTCAATACCCACTTCAATATTTAAATGCACATCCCGTTCCACCCCATGAATCGTCATGCTGGTGGGCGGGTAACTGAGGAAGAAAAGACAGACCAGGCAGGTCCAGAAAACACTCCAATTGACGGTGCGCGCACCGTAGCGATCGGCAAACCAGCCCCCCAAAGCGCGCAGTGAACTGGAAAGGGCCACAAACAGCAGGGTGAGTGCCATTGCCACCGGCGTACTGACTTGGTACACCGACAGATAGTAATTCGGTAACCACAATAAAAGCGCAAGAAAACTGCCAAAAACAAAGTAATAGTAGAGCCCATAACGCCAAACCCGGATTTGCGTTAACGGCTTTAAATGACTGCGCAGATCCGGTTTTCCCCGGCTGCGCATATAGCGGGTTTCCTCTGGTGCAAAAAATTCGAATAAAACCATCATCAGGATAATCCCGGCTCCGTAAACCGGCCCTATCCACTCGCGGCCAAACCAATTTTGAATGGCAGGAGCCAATGCCAAGGTAATTGCAGCTCCGGCATTTCCTGCACCAAAAATGCCCAT
The DNA here is from genome assembly GCF_052467325.1 of Microbulbifer maximicatervae (SeqCode). Classification (NCBI taxonomy): domain Bacteria; kingdom Pseudomonadati; phylum Pseudomonadota; class Gammaproteobacteria; order Cellvibrionales; family Microbulbiferaceae; genus Microbulbifer; species Microbulbifer maximicatervae (SeqCode). Next base: position 3,978,215 of record NZ_CP174310.1, on the reverse strand, counting down.
CGCAGTACCCTGTCGCCCTCTTTCGAACCACGGGCTGATATAGCGAATTCCCAAAACAAAAGACACCCCGGAAATACCCAGCCACAACCCCGCCAGCAAATGGGCCCCGTAGCTATCGATAAAGGGCAACAAAAAGAGCACCGGCAGCAATAACAGCATCTGCAATAAAATCAGCTTTTTCGCAGAAAAATATTCCACCAGAAATCCCGCCGGAAAACGCAGCAGCGCCCCGCTCAAAATCGGCGCAGCCAGTAGAACCCCGTATTCAGTTGCAGACAGATCCAACTGTCCGCGAATCTCTACCCCCAATACCGCGTAGAGCGTCCAAACAGAAAAGTTAGCGGCGAACATGGCCGAGGCAAATATCAGCGCGCGCCCGGCGAGTTGCTGTGTATATTGCACGGCAGGCATCTCCAAAATATTGGCTGTCGAAAATTAATTGCCACCCCGGTTATTCACCGCATTGAGCCCCCGCCCAAGAAAAGTGATCACAGAATTACAGCTGGGCAAGAAATCTATAGAGGCAAGCTACTGGCAAGATGCACAAAAAATCGGCTAGCGACAATTACTCCCAAAAACCCTTTTTAATCATTATCAATTTCCGCCGACTACCCCCACAGGGGTAGAAACGCACTAAAAACCGCCCCTACCCACTCCGAGCTACTAACCCCAAGGGGTTACTCCCTTCCATATACAAATCGATTTCCCTTCCACTTACCCCTTTTGCGCGCTTTCCCTCTGGCGCTGCTCAAATACTATCGGTCATGACCCTATCCACCTCTAAAAATTTCTGAGAAGCCGGAGAAAATAGTCATGAGTCAATCCAGCGGCCTCAATTTATTTAATTGGGGCGATCCCAAAATAAAGACGCTGCACGTTACTTGGTTTGCGTTTTTCCTGACTTTCGTGGTGTGGTTCTCCCACGCTCCGCTGATGGTCTTTATCAAGGAAGCGTTCGACCTCACCAGCCAGCAAGTAAAAGCCCTGTTAATCCTCAATGTGGCACTCACCATCCCCGCCCGTATCATTATCGGTATGCTGGTGGATAAATTGGGGCCGCGCCTGGTGTACAGCGGGCTGCTGATGACCTCATCTTTAATCTGTTTGGGCTTTGCCACCGCAGACAGTTATGAATCCCTGGCCCTGTTCCGCTTCCTGCTGGGATTTGTGGGTGCCGGCTTTGTAATTGGTATCCGCATGGTGGGTGAATGGTTCCCAGCCAAACAAGTTGGCCTGGCAGAAGGTGTTTACGGCGGCTGGGGGAATTTCGGTTCTGCTGCCGGTGCCATGACCCTGCCCACCATCGCCCTGCTGTTCGGCGGTGAAGATGGCTGGCGCTATGCCCTGGGCCTCACCGGCATCATCGCCGGCCTGTACGGCATCATCTACTACCGCGTTGCCCGCAACACTCCTAAAGGTTCCACTTACTTCAAGCCGAAGAAGAGCGGCGGCCTGGAAGTGACCAGCAAGCGGGATTTCTACTTCTACCTGCTGATGAATGTGCCCATGTACCTGGCACTGGCAGCGCTGGCTTACAAACTGTCTCCCAGCGGTGTAGCCCTGCTGAGCCAGAATGCCACCTACGCAATGTGGGGACTGCTGGTAGCACTGTTCGCCTTCCAGACCCGCATGATCTGGAATGTAAACAAAGACCACCTGCGCGAAGGTGTGCCCGAGCTGGAGAAATACAACTTCAAGCAGGTAGCCATCCTCGACCTGGCCTACTTCGTCACCTTCGGCTCAGAGCTGGCCGTGGTTTCTATGCTGCCTCTGTTCTTCCTGGAAACCTTTGAAGGATTGAGCCCGGTGAAGGCCGGCCTGCTCGCCTCTGGCTTCGCCTTTATGAACCTGGTGGCTCGCCCAACCGGTGGATACTTCTCTGACAAACTGGGACGCCGCCGCAGCCTGATGTTCCTGATCGGCGGCCTGGCAGTGGGTTACTTTGTTCTGAGCCAGATCAACGGCGGCTGGTGGATTCCCGCTGCGGTAGTGGCCACCATGTGCTGCTCTTTCTTCGTGCAGGCCGGTGAGGGTGCCGTATTCGCCGTCGTCCCCCTGGTGAAGCGTCGTATGACCGGGCAGATCGCCGGTATGGCCGGAGCCTACGGCAACGTGGGTGCGGTTACTTTCCTTACCGCCCTGTCTTATGTCAGCTACAGCCAGTTCTTCCTGATTATCTGCGGCGCAGCAGCGGTGATCTTCTTCGCCTGCCTGTTCCTGGAAGAGCCCAAAGGCAATATCGCCGAAGTGCTACCGGATGGCACGGTGCAGCTGATCAGCGTGGAGTGATCGGAAAGCTGTTATCAAGCAACAAACGCAAAGGAGGGCCAATGGCCCTTCTTTGTTTTTCGCCGTTGGTCTGAGGGGATGAAAAGAGAGTGGAGAAAGCTGTGAGCGAAACCAATTCCGGGGTGCAAACAGAAACCGAGGCAAACCCCGAAGCCCAGACACCGCGATTGAGCCACGGCCTTTGCACCAGTGCCGGCATCAAACCGCAGAACGAAGATGCCGCAATCTACCACTGGCCAGACAACCCGCACTTGCAGGAATACCTGGGCGCGGTAGCGGCACTGGCAGACGGCGTCAGCTCTGCCGAAGCCGGCGCCCTCGCCAGCCACACCGCCACCGAGCAGTTTGTGCGGGACTACTACAAGGTGCCGGATACCTGGTCTGTGGCCCACGCCGGACAGAAAATCCTCGCCTCCATTAACAGCAAGCTATACCGCAAGAGCCACGACTTTCCCCAACAGGAAAAGGGCTTCCTCTGCACCTTCTCTGCCCTGATTTTTAAATCCCGCACCGCCCACTACTTCCATATCGGCGACAGCCGTATCTATCACCTACGCGGTGACAACCTTAAATGCCTCACCCGGGACCACAATATCACCCTGGCCCACCGCCAGCAGATGCTGTCCCGCGCGTTGGGAATGGATACCGGCCTGCAAGTGGATTACGGCCAGCTCAGCCTGGCTAAGGACGATGTACTGCTGATTACCAGCGACGGTGTGCACGACTTTATCAAACAGGATTTGCTGCGCGAGCTGCTGGCAGATACCCAAATAAGCGAACAGGAAACAGCGGAAATCCTGGTGCGCCTCGCCGAGGAAAACGGCAGTGACGATAACCTCTCCGCATTAGTGGTAAAGGTAAAGGCATTGCCACAAACCACCCTGGACGACTACAGCCGCCAGCTTACTCGTCTGCCATTCCCGCCGGAATTGGAACCCGGCATGGTACTAGACGGTTACCAGGTGGAACGGGAGCTATTCTCCTCCCAGCGCAGCCAACTGTACCTGGTGCGCGACAGTGCTACCGGCGAAATCCTGGTAATGAAAACCCCCTCGGTAAATTACGAGGACGATATCCACTATATCGACCGCTTTATTCAGGAAGAGTGGATAGGCCTGCGTATTCGCAGCCCCCAGGTAGTGCGCCTGCACCGTCAGACCCGCCCGCGCACCGCGCTCTATTACCTGATGGAGTATGTGCAGGGCAGCACCCTGGAACAGTGGATCACCAATAACCGCTTTCCCAAACCGGCGGAAGCGTTTCGTATCCTTAAGGAGATTGCCACCGGGCTACAGGCCTTCCACGATCAGGAAACCATTCACCAGGATTTACGCCCCGCCAATATCATGATCGACGGCAACGGGCGGGTAAAAATTATCGATTTCGGCTCAGTTTATGTAGCCGGCAGTGCCGAGATTTTCCGCCCCCTGGAGCACCCGGAAGCGCTGGGCACCGCCAGCTACTCCGACCCCCACTATATCCTCGGGCACAACAGCGGTATTCGCGGCGATATCTACGCTCTCGCCACCATTGCCTACGAAATGTTTACCGGCGAATTGCCCTACGGCGAAGAAATTGAAAGCTGCCGCTCCCACGCCGACTTCGAACGCCTGCGCTACCGCACCGCCAGCCAGTTTAATCCCGTAGTCCCCATCTGGTTCGACCGCGCCCTGGAGCGCGGATGCAGTATCGACCTGGAACAGCGCTACTCCACACTGACGGAATTTATGCGCGATCTGGCTAACCCCAACCCGGATTACCTAAGGGAAGATCCTACTGAGAAAGGGGATGCTTCCCTTTTCTGGAAGATCCTTTGTGGGATTTGGGTGGCTACTTTGTTGGCGGTGGCGGCGTTGTTTTCTTCTAGCGCTTAAGGGTTCATTTTGAGTAGCGAAGCTTGATAGATTAGTAATAGCTGAGTATCTATGGTTGCCATTTGGTTGAAAATCTATAACCTTCCGCAAGGATGAACTTTGCCTTGCCTTGGGGCAAATGGGACCAGCCATATGGTCAGCTCTGGGCACTTTAATCAGATATAAATATTTGAAGTAGTTAAAGTTATATAAGGAAATAGAGTGGAGCAGTTCAAAACAACGGAAGACTTAAGGGACTCGATCAAAAGGCTAAGCAAATGGTTTGCAAGACCAATTGTCGAAGGTGAACACCCAACACTGCATGTCAATCCAAACAGTACTAATCGGGAAGTCGTAAATGGTATCCAAAGAGATGATTACGTCTTCTCTGGGTGTGGCAACTGGATTATCCCTTCAGCAGAGCACGGGCTCTCATTTTCTGGACACTGGCAGCATTTAAAGGGTATCCACCGGATGAAGTCCAAAAGAAATCCGGGACAAAGAGTTCATGTATATTGGATATTAGAAAAGGCTGATATTCCCGAAGGTTTAGAGTTCGTAGTAGACCCAACAGACAAAAAGAAGCAACACTACCTTCTTGCCGCTACAAAACGAATGACTGTTTCAGAGTTGCGTTCAAAATTAGAATGGGTCGCTGATAGAATGTCAATAATCCGAGATGCACAGGAAACGTTATGATTGAATTTAGAAATATAAAAGAGAAAGAGCTTTTAATTCATTATGCAAATGAGTTTGGAGACTCAAATATTCTAAATATCATTGAATCTGGTGTCAGTAGCGAATTAGAAGCAGCAGCCTTAGCGAAGTTCTACTGGAAAATAGTTGACGAAACAATTGAGGAAAAAGATCTGGAGTATATTCTTGAGAGAATATACACAACCTTACACATCCATTGTGGCAATAATGGGTACTTAGATGTCTGGGATAACGAAATGCCTTAATCGCAGGCCCTAGACACAACCAACTATCTCGCCACGGAGAAACAATTTCTCGGTCGTAACGGGCAGTAGCGGTAAAGCTAGAGGTACCACAAAAAACCAGCCTGACACTCCAGCGACTACTTTGAACGTCAGTGCTACCACACCGCTAACCAGTTTAATCCCGTAGTCCCAATCTGGTTCGACTGTGCTCTGCAACGCGAATCAGTATCGACTTGGAATGGCGCTATTCCACTCTAACGGAATTTATGCGCGATCTGGCCAATCCAAGTCCAGATTACCTGCGGGAAGATCCTACTAAGAAAGACGATGCCTTTTTGTTTTAGAATATTCTGTGTGTGATTTGGATGGCTACTTTGTTGGCAGTGGTGGTATTGTTTTTATCTAGTGCTTGAGGCCAGGGCCATCCTGTACGATAGTTCGTATTTGCTAATAGTCTGGCTCAGAATATACATAAAACACTCAGCTTTATCAGAGGTGATGATTCAAGAGAATCCGTCCATATCTACTATGCGATTATTTACTAACCTAACTGACATACCTATTAGTATGCTCTTTGATTAAATGGCTTTCTACTCTTTGAATAATTTGACAAGTGATATAAAGTCTTTTTAAGGTTATTTAATGCATCAAACCAGAATGGAATTAAGAACGCCTGAAATATTAGAAGTAAAATTTTTTAAAGATGGGATCGATGACTTTATCAATTTATTGAAAAGTGAAAAAGTTCCTTTTGAGGAATCTTTTCGCTTTCCATCACAAGTAGTAGCTGCCTCTGGAGACTCCCTCGAGATAATGAAAGCAGTTGCAGGCTTATCCATTACTCCATCAATTGCGGCAATAGTTGTTCAGTGGTTAAAGAATAGATCTTCTCGAAAAGTAATCCTCCAAATGACCGACAAAAAGATAGTACATATTGAAGGTTATTCTAAGGAGGAGATCTCTAACTTGATTGCAGATGCTTCGAGTATTACCATTATTCAAACTGAGCCTGACCAATAGTATAATAAGCTAATTGGCCACACCTATATTACGCGTCGTTGTATTTCACTTACAGATAATATAGAAAGCATCCTATCAAGAAAACATAGGAATTCTTAGTCAGGGAAGAAAATGGAAACAAATAGCATAAGAATTAGCAATTTACAAAGGAGCGAACTTCCTGTTCTTTGGAAGAATCTAAATTCTAATGAGCTAAACACGCTCATCAAACGTTCAAACTCAAAAGAGATTTCGTTGCTCATAGGGCACACAAACGAGCAGGGGCTAACATATTTATTCTCTATCTTTGAGTCAGAAAATATAAACAAGATATTTGACAGCCTTTCAAAGAATGAATTAAACAAAATATTTGTCCTTCTTAGCAAGAAAGAGCTATCCAGAATATCAAAAACATTAAATGAAAAAACATTAATAAAAGTACTAGCTTCAGCAAGCCAAACTCAAAGGGATAGATTGCTATCATCCTTTCCTATAGATGAGAAAAAGGCAATTCTAGAAGTAATAGATGAAGAAATTGATCTTGATAAAAACTATAAAAAATATCTTGGAGAAAAATTCGAAAATTCTTTAGAGAGAGAAGCATTTCAAAGAATCATAGAGCTAGAAGAGAAGGAAATATTCCTAGAGAGGCAGCAACAAGTAAGAAAAGACCAATATGTCGAACAACTTGAGAATATGCGTTCTCAAATTGCTCATGCAGAGAAAGAGTATGCATTCCAGACTTAGAGACTTAGAGACTTAGAGAATAATCAATTTAAAAGAGAAAATGATCTAAAGGAACGCATTAGAATACTGCAGGAGGAGCATCAAAAGCAGGTGCAGGGCAAGATAGAATTGAAGGTACCTGAATTTGTAAAAGAAGCAGTAACTACTTTAGAAATAAAGGAAACCGATTTTTCTTCTAAGTCTAAAAACTGGAATATTCAGGGAACAATAGCATTAGGCCTGTCGATATTAGCCGCCGTAGCTGCTTTGATTTATGGCAGCTTTGAATTTAATACTGCAGCAAAAGAAAATATTGACTGGTTCTTTTTTTCTTTTCTCTTAATAAAAGGCTTAATAGTTGTTACCTTATTTGGAGCATGGGCTAACCATGCATACAATATTGGCAATGCTTATATGCATGAGTCACTTAAAAGAAGTGACGGAATTCATGCTATAAACTTCGGTAAGTTATATCTTGAAGTATATGGTAACGATGTAAGTCAATCCGACATGAAGTCAATTTTCGAAAATTGGAATCTAGAAAGTGATAGCGCGTTCACAAAAGTTCAAAAAACTTCATTTGAACCAAAAGTAATTGAACAAGTTACTCAGCTTGTTGCAGTAATTTCTGCAGCAGCCAAAGATACCCAAAGTAAAAATGAAGAAGAAACAAATAAGTAAATCCAGGTGGCGCCTACGGCGCGCCTGGTTTGATGTTTGTTTAAAATCTCAACGATTTCCATCCTCCAACGCCCGTTCCTTTCGGAGATGAATATATATTTCTTCACGATGGACGGGTAAAGATTTGGGAGCACGTATCCCTATCTTCACCTGATTGCCCTTAACTTCCAATACAGTGACTGAAACATTGGTTCCAATCCGTAAATTTTCACCAGTCCGGCGCTTTAAAATCAACATAGTTATTTCCTACTGATAGTTAAACCATGGGTAGAGCTTCCTACGATGGAAGGCTGAGAAAGTAATGCCTTGAGGAAATAAAGGTGGTGCGCGGGAGCGGTAGGCATAGAAGAAGAAAAGGCAGGCACAACGCCTCCAGAGCTTGGGGAATCGCTCCAAGCTGCTGAATGTACTCCACTTTATTGAAGACGAGCGGGTTTCTAGCGTATGATCCATATAGCCATTTTGATAGGTGGTTTATCAATTTGGTCAGCTGGCCCCTGGTGTTGCTGCACCTTGGGTCAGCGCCTTTTACTGTCTCTTACGTCACGCTACCGTTCTCCTGTGAGAAGATGGTTCTTTAGAAAACTCTTAGATATCTTGATTCTCTCGAATCCCTGTGGTCTTTGGTCATCGGCCCACAAAAGGTCACCCAATTCCGGCCAAAATACCAATAAACATCAATCGATTTTACGCAGCTTTGACACTAAAACAAACTGAATAAAATCCAATAAGATCATTTTTGTGCCTATATTTTTATGTGTTCACACTGTGGAAATTTTCAGTTGTCCATAGAAAAAGGGGATTGGATAGGTAGTTTTCTCCAGTTGTAACATTGGAATTCATGAATCAACTAATCACCAATACCACCGCTCTATGAGTTTGCCAGTCTTATATCGATATAAAAGACCTCACTACCTAGGTATCTTGTAGCCTTTGAAAATATTGCTATGGGTTATCGATGACCACCCTATTTTTAGTGGCGACGATATTTTCGTTAAGTACTTAAATCTTGGCCGCTTGGTACGATAGTCCATTCTGGTTAATATTGTTGATTCAGAACGTCCTTTGATTAAGGTGATCTCCCATTATTGAAATATGTTGGCAAGTGGTATAATCCAGCTTCTTTTGAACACCCTGTTAGGCACCACAATGAGCACTATTGCAGGCTTCAGTCCTATCGCAGATAAAGCATCTCGTATTCTAATTTTAGGTAGCATGCCGAGTGAGCTTTCACTCGAATACAGCCAGTATTATGCCAACCCCCGAAATGCATTCTGGAATATCATGGCTGGCATTGTTGGCTTTAGTGCTGAGTTACCCTATGAAGCTCGTATAAAGGCATTAAAAGCATCAGGGATCGCACTTTGGGATGTACTTCATACTTGCGTTCGTTCAGGCAGCCTTGATAGCTCTATTAAATCAGGCACTCGGGTTCCAAATGACTTTCAATCATTCTTTGAAAAGTATCAAAATATTTGTAAAGTTGGGTTCAACGGAGTAGAGGCAGAAGAGAGCTTTAATACTTATGTTAAACCCAATATAAACTGTGAAACTATTAGCTTTGTTCGCTTGCCTTCATCAAGTTCTGCTTATGCAGTAACCTTGGAAAATAAAATTGAAATATGGCAAGAGAAACTCACTCCCTAACAAACGGCGACATTATCATACGTCTCAAAAGACGCGCTTCGCTCGCCTGAGTAACGAGCATATGCTCAATATAAAACAAAACTAAGGAGATCTAAATGGGTATTGATGAATATATAGAAAAAGATGTAACTGATACGGAATCCATTTTGAATTTCGTAAACTCGATCGAAAAAAACAAGTCGGAATTAGTTTTATCGACTAAAGGGAAGGTTGTTGGGGCGATACTTACAGCTGAACAATACGAATGGTTTCTTGACCAAATAGATGCTCAGCAGGATATTGAAGAAATTAATAGCCGCTCAAAGGATAGGCAAGGATCTCAGAGTTTAGATGACTTTAAAAAGGAGCTGGATAAATGATCGACAGTGAAGATAAAAAGCTTACAAATGAAGAAAGAGCTGAAATTGCTAAGCGAAAGCTGGAAATGGAAATCCAAAAAAAAGCAAATCAAGTAACTTCACTTTCTGAACTTAAAAATGAATTAAGAGAACCAAATAAAGGGAATTGGTAATGGCATATGATGTAGTAATTCACCGTGAAGCAAAAAAGGATATTAAAAAACTACATCCTCAAATTAGGGACCGTGTGATTTCGGCATTAGAAGCAATCTCTGAAGATCCAAGGCTTCATGGATCTATTCAACTATCTGGTTACTCTGACTTATACCGGTATAGAGTGGGGCATCATAGGATTGTATATAGGATTAATGATGGTGAATTGGAAGTTTTAGTATTGGATGTAAAGCCGAGAGGCGAAGTATATAAAAAGTACTAATATAAAAAGATTGTATTGCCTTTAAAAGGTATGGGCTGGGACGGCTTATACTACGTGTTGTACCGTCTTAGCTCTTATATTCTCGTATTCTGTGCTATGAATTAGTTCTTAAACTAACTTGAATGCTATAATTTTTTGGTTGCATTTTAGCCCCTGAAAGCTGAAAACATATCGTACGTCCGGCTCTTCAAGCAAAAGGCTTACACATATTTTTATATTCAAAAGGCTTAAGTTAGAAAAGACAGAAATAAAAAGGACCACTATTTATTAACCGTTACAGATCAAACGCTTCTTACTCAATTAATTTCAAAACTTAAGATTGTTGCCCAAGGAATGGCGTTAATAAGAGAAGGGGTTTCTTACCTATGATTACTTATAAATTTCCTGAAGAAAAAGAATACGCGGAGTTCTACGCAAAAAAGTTAGATGATGAATTTATCCTGCAATTCCTTCAATATGGAATTATTTTAAACAAATCTCAAGCCGAGCATATCTGTCGTTTCTTTTGGGCTATGGTAGATGCATCAATTGAGGACGAAAATAACGGAGTAAAGCTTCAATGGAATGAAGGAGCTGAATTTTGGAACGAGAAAATAATGAACTCTATTTCAGCACGCCTTGAAGCCCTAGGCTATGAAGAAGAATGGGAAAATGAAGTCGATAAACAATAAGCATAACTTATAACGATAGATCGCGCACAGGCGCGATCTATCGTTATTAAACACTCGTAGGTCCCCAAGCCAATAGCGTGCACAAGTATTGGCGAGCTTCAGATTAAGCAATTTCCTGATGAGATACTTGCTAACCCCATGAAGAAGATAGAGAAATCATTATTAATAGTCTTAAATGTGTACACACTGGGATTCTTTACTCTAGCCTTGGCTTATTCTCAATTGAGAATTGATCTGAATAAGTATTTATATGCACCATGGATCAGACATCTAGAAATACACAATCCCATAAGAATAACTTATAACAAAAGCGTAGTATTCTAGTGTACACGCTTAGAGGGTTATAGTTATCCGAACCCCAGCAATTAACAAACCGCTGTAGTTCCATACGTTGGTCGATGCGGCGTTATGAGTAATTAAGAATTTTGCGCCAATAAATACAAATACTTTATTATCGAGGCTTTTTAGACTGGAGTGGTTCCCCATTTTTAGAGTATATTCCCGGGTGCTATGATGAGGTTTTTTGAATACGCTGTTTATATGCCTTTCAAACCACTAATCTAATGAGAGCCAACCAATGAATAAAGCTAGCGTCGATGAAATAAAATCACTTCTTTCCGACTGGGCCAAATCAACTCGCCAAGATAAAAAAGACAAAATCTTGGAAAATCATCAACCAGAAGCGGTCATCTTTGATGTCCTGGCTCCCATTAAGTATGAAGGGAAGCTTGCGTACAGAAAGAGCTTTGATGAATGGCAGCCACCTTTCGCTATACCATGCCTTTTCGAGCTATCAGAACTAAACATTCATGCTGGAGATGACACGGGTTTTGCTCATTGTCTTATAAATTGTGGAGGTACCTTACCGGACGGAAAACAGGTTAAAGACACCGTTCGCGCAACCTTTTGCTTTGTTAAAACTAAGGATTCATGGCAATTTGCTCACCACCATATTTCGTCGCCAATGAAGGTTGGCAAGTGAGCCGAAACTTATAGCAAGGGAAACTATACTGAACACCCATAGGTCAGTGGTGTGCTTAGTTACATAGATACCTCTCATATTTTTTACAAATATTAGCTTGCATAATAATAAATATCGCTCTATTCAGAGTGCATTTAGACTCTTGATATTTGTCAGTGGATGATATGATACAGCTTAGTTTGAATACGCTGCTGTATAAAAGGAGGGGGCCGTGGAAGACTCTAGGTTTTGGGATATTGTTGAAAGCGTTACAAATCGAGTTTCTGATATTGAAGACATTTTCGGGGGGTTAGTTGAGGTTGTAAGCAAACTCACCCCTGAAGAAATTATCGCATTCAAGCAAAAGCAATATGAGGTAAGTGACCTCGTTTATCGTTGGGATATTTGGGCTGTAGCCTATATCTTAAATGGTGGCTGTTCTGATGATGGCTTTACTTATTTCAGGGCCGGCTTGATCTCTGGTGGGCGAGAGAAATTTGATGCAGCACTTAAAAATCCTGAATCGCTTGCCGATTGGCTACCTGAAGACTTCGAAGCTGAGGACTTCATGTATATAGCTAATGATGCCTACGAGAAGGTCACCGGAGAGGAGTTTCCTTATGACCGTCTTACTTCTGAAGGCAGAGAAGATCCCGCTGGCGAAGCGTGGGATGAGAGTGATTTACCCAAGCTATATCCTGCTTTATATAGTAAGTATTTTTAACTTCGGGTATTGTCCATAGTAAAACTATATACAGTAAGCAGCTTTCCCATCGTTTGATTTCATAACGAGCGTTATGTTCGCACAAGACGATCAAAAAGAAAGCTGCTACTTGATTATGGGGTTATCTTGCGAAGTAAAGTGAATAAAAAATTACTCGGCATACTCCCTGGTATAGGGGTCTATGTCTATATCTTGGCAACTCAAGAAACTTTATCAGCCTCAAGCGTATTTGGATGGTTGGCATACTCTATATCCATCGGATCAATAATATTCTTTGTCATGTGTGCCCCCTATGGTAAGCAAAGCTCATTCACTGTCTTTGGCCGAAAGCAACGTTATAGGACCCCTGTACCCGTTATTCCAACCAAAGTAGCATTCAGTATCGTTGGGGCTATAGTAGCCTCTCTAACAATCAGTTTTGTTCTCTACCATGTCAGCCAGTAGCCACTTAATAAGGCTTACAGGCAAGGCAGTCCACTCCTCCTACCTTCATCTGCAGTTATTATCTACTAGGCAAAGCTTAAATTCCCATGTCAACTCTAGAAGTAAGTAAATGAAAGAAGTCATCCCGATATCTGAGCAGCAGGCAAAAGCGAAATTGGTAGAGCTTCAAGGAGCAAAGGTCTCTTATGCCTGGAGAGGGCATGGAAGCGCAATCTTTTTGGAGTTGGGTGAGCTGACCCAGTCGAAACGAGGAAATAATCCTTCCGGTGATCAAACAATAATGATTGAATGGTCATGGCGACTGGAGAATAGAGATTCAATATTACTGGGAAGCTGGAGTGACCCAGATGAAATCGAACGGTTTCCAGAATTATTAGTTGGCACCAATATAAAGAAGATCGATTTCTTTAGCCGAATTCCTGAACTAGAGATATCACTGAGCAAAGACCTATGGTTGCTCACGTTTATGACCGAGAAAGCGTATCCTGAGTGGTCAATCAGGTTAAAGAATGGACAGTGGCTATATTATGACGAAGGTTCTTTCAAAATCGAAACAACAAGTGCATAGTGAATTTTAACAAACAGATTTTAGACTTTTTAAATAGCATTCTCTAATACTAATTTTACGAATTTATATACCAATAAAGATGAAAATTACGTTTAAAAATATAACAATCTTGTCACCTTTTTTAATGCTACCATCGCCTTTTTCATTTTCTTGCACAGCAATTGATAGTGTCAGATTTTATGAAACTGAAGTTGAGGTTGTATTGCGAGAATGGAACCAAAAGGGATTTGGCAATAAGATCGAAACCTCTACGATAACGATAATAACCGCACCTGATTATAAAGGTGATATCGTTATTCTACGCAATAATGACGAGAAGTCCGGTTTCACTGCGGAAGTTTACAAACCAAAACCGAATGCACTGACCCCTGATCTATGGAAGTTTGTATCTGGTAATGTTGAAAAATCCATAGTGAAACAACCTAACGGCACATTCCATTTATCTGAGGTGGTTGATAACGGGGTAAGGGTTGAGATTATTAATCTTAATAATAAAAGCTTGAAACCAATGAATTTCTCAGAAAGTGGTTAAATTATCAGTTTCATTGATAGTGAAATAGCTTACATGCTTGAATATAACAAGTACCTCGGTAAAGCAGGCTCTAATTACCAAAATCAAGCAGATCTTTTAAAGAGAAGATAGTATTATTCTAGAATAGATATAAAGTCATACAACTATAGGCATGATGAAGCGATCAGTCACATTTATTATTGGGTTAGGCATTCTGCTATTCGTGGGCGCTTTATTGCTTTCACAACCCATAGCTTGCAGCACAGATTACGAGTTTCAAAAGTCCCTTATTGTAAAACATATTGAATCTAAAGGTTGGCCAATAAAACATCTGACTCCAATGGACAATCCTGATAACAGTTGCCAAGCAAGTTTTCTTTATAGATCAGACAATCAACACGTAAAGTTTGTTGTTGTCGCCGGTACTAAAGTGACATGGTGGGACTTCAATGAACGCGATTAATAGAAACTCAAAAACAATGGCACTATTGAACAGTTAGTTATGTACCAAGTAGGAAGAAATGAATGGCAATAAAATGCCCTGAGTGCAAGTCGAAAAATGTAGATGAAGTATTCCCTTTTAGTTTTTCTAAGTCGAGCTGCCCAGATTGCGGTTTTGAGTATATTTTAAGTATTTGGTACCGCCTATCTATTCATGCGTTCTTGTGGTCGGTGCTGATATTCTTAGTCATTCCTTTTAACTTTATTGTGTCAGCTGATAATGTTTCTAATACAGTAGGGTTTACATTGGTTGGCTTGATGATGATTTGTCCTATGACTTACTGGTATATCACGTATAGATGCTATCGAGTAGAAACTCCCAATAGGGTTAGTAAAACCAATTTTTTGATTTTTTGGGTACTTACTGTGGCAACATATACCCCGGCAGTTATCTACTTAGCAGGCTATAATGCATAACAATGCGCTGTATACCAAGGGCCAACTTTGTGCATTTTTACCCGGTCGCTGCGCTCCCATTATCGTGCATAAAGCGTCCAAAACTGTCCGTAGCTGAACGTGGCGATATTAATCAATTACTAACATCAGCCTTAAACTAAAGAAGAAGAAAATTGAAATATCTATTCCTGACTCTTATCTTTCTTACCATTTTCGGCTGTGCTTCTCAAGCGCCGAGAGAAATTTTGTTACCGAAGATCATGAATATTGAAGGTAAGAATTTCATTTCTGCAAATGTATTCAAAGAGTATGAATTAGAAATAAGCAGGCCAAAGGGTGGTGAATTCACTGTAAATATACCAGAAAAGGAAGCACCAAATTACTATGCATGCGGTGGAGTTTACTGGGACGAGTCCCTATATGCTCAAAAGATTCTAGAAGAAGCAGATTTAGTATTGGATTTTAAGGGCGTGAAAGAAGTTTGGGTCCCAATTGAAGGCGAGCCTAAAAAACTATATATTTTCGAAGTTCGGTAGTATAGCGAGTTTCTGTATCCGATTGTGTACACTTTTTTCGCCATACTGAAGCAGGACGGATTCATTCCGATAGGATAATAAGGAATCAATACCTTATGAGAATAGCCACATTATTTATATTGCTTTTTTTCGCTACATTTAGCTATTCTGAAGAGATTACCCATTGCCCCCAAAAACTTCAACGAATTGAAGGATATGACCCTAGTTATCCAATCCGAGAGAGCCGACAACCTGTAGATGGCTGGGTAGTTCTAACCGCTCGCCTTAATCCAGATGGGGAATTAGAAGAAGTCGACATTGTAGAATCAGTGCCAGATAAATTTTTTGATCGATCTGTTTTAAATGCTGTAAGCAGTTGGAAGTTCGACTGGTCGGGTAGCTGGTGTAAGTATAAAACTAAGCTTAGCTTCGTATTTAGTGGCTGACCATTTTATGACTAAGTCACTTACGAGTACGTTATATAAATTATGAAAAGATACGGCTACAAATTTGCCAAAGATGATGGCGGACTATCTAGGTTAAGTGGGCTCCGATTCTTTATCGGACTATGTACTTTTTTCAGTACAATCGCCAGCTTGATTTTCTCTGGTGAGAGCTACTTAAAGCTATACTTGGCCTCACTCTTCGCTTTCTGGCTTGCGGCATTCTTGGCCGAGGTTACCCCCAAAGTAAGATCCTACCCTGTAGTATTTTTTGCAACAGTGGCATCTATCATTTTTTGGCGTGATCCGAGAAATGTTTTTATAGTCCGTCAGTGTGAAAAATGGCAGTGTGTTGATGTTGAAGATTTAAACGGTAAAATAATATATTTGGGTTTTTGTGGATTAGTAATAATTGCTTCTCTGTGGTCTTTGCGACGGCACTCAGGGTAGTTATTTTAGAGAGGAGAGTGTTACTATCCTAAGAAGTTAAATTCCAGTCATAATAGCAAGAAAGCTTATATGAGTTATTACCCCTTATGCTAAGGATGAATACTGGCACCAATTAGTAAGTGATGTATTTACTAATACTTTTGGTGCTTCGCACCATAAGTCCGCTTATCAATTGCAAGGTTATCAAGCCATTCATGAAGGTTTTTACACTTTTTATAGCACTAATAATTTCTATAAATTTATCAGCCGATCAGCCACCTGATTGGCAGGACTATGTTGTTACTTCAAAAAACCGGAAATGGACCGCATTAATAAGTAGAGACCATACTATCCAAGAGCCCTGGAGAGATAACTGGACGCTTTCTGTCTACGAGGGTTTTAAATATCCATTCCCTAGACCAGACTTTGTTCCCGTTTGGTCTAGAACCTATGAGCACCATGGATATTCAGAGGGAATACTGTCAGATGACGGTGAGATATTTGTCTATGTTGAATTTTGGTATAGAGAAAACTACCCCGTCATCAAGATATATAAAAAAGACTGTACTTTGTCAAAAAATGGTTCTTTTTTTAATATTGGGGAACATCTAGAAAAAAGCACATCACATCAACTTTGGCTTGATGGTAGCGGGGAAATTAAATTCCTTTCTATAAATTCCAAGCCCTATATTAAAGTTCAGACTTTGGCTGGAGATCGATATGTATCAACAACCTGTGGGGAGTAGGCCTTACAATCTCAAGCGGGCTAGTCAGACTTTGCAGGGACTTAGGACCGCTATATTAGTGTAGGCGTTACATATCAATGATCTGCAATCAATGTGGTAAACAATTCAAAAGTGACGAGATTAGGCTGTCCTTGTACGGTTTCTGCTCTAAATGTGGGCGGAAGTTGCAGCTCTACCATGTTTTAGAGGGGTATTGGTGCGGGATTCTTGGATCGGCCCTGCCTATCTATATTTTGATTCTCAGCCCAAATAGCGGCAGTTTATTCTTGCCTATTACTGTCTTGGGACCACTTGCCACATTTGCGGTTTTGTATCTATTTGTTAGGCGTAAAGGCAAGAAGTTTTATAGATCGAAAGTAGAGTTTGAGAAGTGGCGTTTTCTGAAAGAGCTTGCTGGAGCAACTGTTGGGTTTGCGTCAATCTTTTTGTGGTTCTATTTGGCGATTCAATTCATGGGCAGTGAATAGATATAACCAATTACTCGAACTCCTCCAAGGCAAAAGACTGTTTTAGAAGCCATGAAGTTGAGAGAAGAATCTCACCCCTCCTCCTACACCTCACCATAAACATGATAAATTTCCGGCACTTGACCGCGATCATCCATCCGCATACCCAGGTCCCGAATCAGACCATCGCGAATATCGTAGATCCAGCCATGCAAGCTGAGGCGTTGGCCTCGGTCCCAGGCGTGCTGGACTATTTTGGTCATGGCCAGGTTTTGTACCTGCGCCATCACATTTAATTCACAAAGGCGCGCTGAGCGGGATTCTTTATCGAGGGATTCCAGCTCTTGCCGGTGGCGGGCGTAGACATCCTTGATATGGCGCAACCAGTTATCCACCAGGCCACATTCGCTGTGGCCCATGGCGGCCTGTACACCGCCACAACCGTAATGGCCACACACCACCACGTGTTCCACCTTGAGTACTTCTACGGCGTATTGCAGCACCGAGAGGCAATTAAAGTCTGTGTGTACCACCACGTTGGCGATATTGCGGTGAACGAACAGCTCCCCCGGTGCCATGCCCACAATCTCGTTGGCGGGCACGCGGGAATCGGAGCAGCCGATCCATAAATACTTGGGTACTTGCAGGCGGCTCAGGCGTTGGAAAAACTCCGGGTCCTGTGCCGTCCTATCCTCTGCCCAGGCGCGATTGCGCGCGAACAATTGGCGAATCTCTGCCACCTCAGTGGGCCTCCCCCGATAAATCCAGGCCAGAGATTTGCGCGGCCTGCACCATTTTTTGCAGGTAGTCGCTGGTCATCCGGCGGCGGCGTTTTTCGGTCAGGTATTCCTCGATTCGCTCCGAGACATATTCGTATTCCAGTGGGCGGCCCGGTTCGCATTGCTCCACATAAATCAGGTGCACACCGTAGGGAGTCTCCACGGGTTCCGCTACCAATCCGGTGCCCTGCTCGAACACTGCGCGCTCGAAGGAGGCGACGGTATCACCGCGCCCTACTTGGCCGAGGCTACCACCGGCTTCGGAGGAGGAGCAGGCTGAGTGGGATTGGGCCAAACGAGCGAAAGATTGAAGCGGATTGGAGTCGGCGCGAATCTGTTCCAGCATATTCTCGGCTGCGGTGCGTGCCTTGGCGCAGGCCTCGGAGTCATCCGGTGCAGCCGGGATCAGGATATGGCGTACTTCTGCGAGGGGATCGGAGCGGAACTTATACGGGTGGGCTTCGAAGTAAGCGCGGCACTCGGCGTCGGTTGCCGGGTTCACCTGTAGCTCGCCTTTTAATAGATCTGAGACTGCGCGATCGAAAGCCTCACTGTGCAAGTCTTCGTCGGCAGCGCAGAGACCCTGCCCTGCGGCTCGATCTCGTAACAACCAGCCGATAACCAGAGCGCGTGCGGCGCAGTAGATCGCCTGACGCGGAGAATCGGCAGGCTGGTACTGCATCTCTTGGTAGATCAGGTCGGCGGGGATTTCAGTTCCGTTGACGGCCACTACCTCGGCCATCTCAAATTCGCCGCCGGCAGCATCAGTGGCCAGTAATGTATTCATGACTCAACTCCACACTGGGCCCGCTCATGGCGGGCCATTTAATAGTTGCAGGGATTAGCGCGCGGCTTTGGCGCGAACTACCTGGTAATTGCGGCGGAAGTACTGCACCGGAACACTCCATACGTGTACCAGGCGGCTGAAGGGGAACAGCAGGAACAGTGTCATGCCGAGGAAAATATGCAGCTTGTAAATGATGTTCACTCCGCTAATCGCGGCAGCTGCACCGGCACCATCTAGCGTGACAATGGACTGAGCCCAAGCCATCAGTTTGAGCATTTCAGCACCGTCCATATGGCCGGCAGATACAACAATACTGATCAGGCCGAGGATCAATTGCGCGTAGAGCATCAGCAGTATGGCCAAGTCCATTTTGGAAGTGGTGGCGCGTACGCGCTTGTTGGTGAGACGGCGCTTAACCAGAATGGTGAGACCGATAAAGCAGATCACCCCGAAGAAACCACCGATCCCCATTGCCATCATCTGTTTGGTGGAAGCTTCAATGCCGAGGAAGTGCCACACTGCCTTGGGTGTGAGTAGGCCGACAAAGTGGCCCGCGAGAATGGCGATCACCCCGATATGGAACAGGTAACTGCCGATGCGTAATTGCTTGCGCTCCAGCAGCTGACTGGAGCCGGTACGCCAGGTGTACTGATCCCGGTCGTAGCGGATCAGGCTACCCACCAGAAATACCGTGAGGGCGACAAAGGGATAAATGGCGAAGAGCAGCGTATTCAGATAGTTCATCTTGTTACTCCTGTGGTGCGGGCTGGGCAGAATTCTGCGCGGCGTTGGCCCAGTTAAGGGGCTGGCCGTCGCGCAGCTGCGTATTGCTGGGCCGCGTTATTGACTGGTCGCAACTGTTGGCGCCGCTAAAGCTAACGGCCTCTTCCTCCCAGATCTTGTCCAGCGCCTCGGGGGTATCGTCACGTTCTTCGTTGGCGACTTCTTCTTTGAGTGCTGTCAGATCGACATATACCCCTGCCATCTGCAAGAGCGCATCCATCAACAGGTGGTAGGGACTCTCACGCTTGGACAAGCGCGCGCTCAACAGGGCAATCACATGGGTAATATCGTGAACCCAGCCGTAGGCTGCTTCCCCCTGGGTGGCACAGAACTCTAAGTAGGTGGGCAGGTAATCCGGCAGTTCGCGCTCATTCAGCTCAAGGCCGGCGCTGCGATAGCGCGCGGTCAGGTCTACCATGGCTTGGCCACGATCACGGGATTCGCCGTGGATATGCTCGAAGATATGCAGGGATACAGCGCGGCCGCGCTCGAACAAACCGTCGTATTCGCTCTGCCAATCGAGCGCATCCATACGCTCGTAATGAGAGATAAATGCCAGCAGCTTGTCGCGCAGCGGAACATCCAGATCCTCTGATTCAGCCAACCAGCTGGTCAGCTCATCCAGGTGCGCCACCAGCTCATCGGATGGGTAATCCAGCAGGCGGGCGATCAGGTTTAGTACTTTCATCAGTATTCTCCGCTCGACCTTAGTCGACTACTTTGGCGGGTATTACTTCGCGCACTGCGTGCTGCTTGCCACCGAAAATATTGGTGCTGTCGTTGCCGGTGCTACAGCCGTTGCCGAAGCTGAAACCACAAGAGGACTTCATGTCGTAGGCGTTTTCGGCGTAGGCCTTATGGCTTGAGGGCACCACGAAGCGATCCTCGTAATTGGCCAGTGCCATGTAGCGATACATCTCTTCTACCTGGGCTACGGTCAGGCCAGCCTCTTCCAGCAGTTCGCGCTCCTGAATACCGTCCACATGGATGCCGCGCATATAGGCGCGCATCACAATCATGCGTTCCAGGGCACGGGCCACTGGCTTCTCGTCGCCGGCGGTGAGCAGGTTGGCCAGGTATTGCAGCGGGATACGCAGGGTGGAGAGATCGGGGATCTCGGCGCCGCGACCCACGGTAACGGTTTCCACTTGGCCGGCCTGTACTGCGTTCTGGATCGGAGACAGGGGTGGCACGTACCAAACCATGGGCAAGGTGCGGTATTCCGGGTGCAGCGGCAGGGCGATCTGCCAGTCGATAGCCATCTTGTACACCGGAGATTTTTGCGCAGCTTCGAGCCAGGCTTCGGGGATACCTTCGGCGCGGGCAGCTTCCTGGACCTTCGGATCGCTGGGGTCGAGGAAGATATCGCACTGGGCCTGGTAGAGCGCTTTTTCGTCTTCTACAGAAGCGGCTTCCTCGATGCGGTCTGCGTCATAGAGCAGTACGCCCAGGTAGCGGATACGGCCCACACAGGTCTCGGAGCAGATGGTTGGCTGACCCGCCTCGATACGTGGGTAACAGAAGATACACTTCTCAGATTTACCGGTTTTCCAGTTGTAGTAAATCTTCTTGTAGGGGCAGGCGGATACGCACATGCGCCAGCCGCGACATTTATCCTGATCGATCAGAACAATGCCGTCCTCTTCGCGCTTGTAGATGGCGCCGCTGGGGCATGCAGAAACACAGGCCGGGTTGAGGCAGTGTTCGCACAGGCGCGGCAGGTACATCATGAAGGTGTTTTCAAATTCACCGTAAATGTCGGCCTGCACCTGCTCGAAGTTTTTGTCCTTTTTACGCTTCTCGAATTCGGTGCCGAGAATCTCTTCCCAGTTGGGGCCCCATTCGATTTTTTCCATGCGCTCGCCAGTAATCAGCGAGCGCGGACGGGCTACCGGTTGGTGTTTCTGCTCCGGTGCCTTGTGCAGGTTCTGATAGTCGAAGTCGAACGGCTCGTAGTAGTCGTCGATCTCCGGCATATCCGGGTTGCCAAACAGGTTGGCTAGTACGCGGTGCTTGCCACCAATCTTCGGCTGCAATTTACCGTTCTTCTTGCGGGTCCAGCCGCCGTTCCATTTGTCCTGGTTCTCCCACTCTTTGGGGTAGCCAACACCGGGTTTGGTTTCGACGTTATTGAACCAGGCGTATTCAACCCCCTCGCGGGAGGTCCACACATTTTTACAGGTCACCGAGCAGGTGTGACAGCCGATACATTTATCGAGGTTCAGCACCATGCCTATCTGGGCTCTAACTTTCATTGCTACACCTCCTCTCGCGTCGGCTCTTTGACGTCTTCGCCATCCAGCCAATCGACCTTGTTCATTTTCCTGACCACCACAAATTCATCCCGGTTACAGCCCACAGTGCCGTAGTAGTTGAAGCCGTAGGACTGCTGGGCGTAGCCACCGATCATATGGGTGGGTTTCATCACCGCGCGGGTTACGGAGTTGTGGATACCGCCCCGGGTGCCGGTAGTTTCCGCTCCCGGTGTATTCACGATGCGCTCCTGGGCGTGATACATCATGGCCATACCGTCGGGCACTCGTTGAGATACCACTGCGCGGGCAGCAATGGCGCCGTTGACGTTGAAGATTTCGATCCAATCGTTGTCTTCAATACCTGCCAACTTGGCGTCGTACTCACTCATCCAAACGATGGGTCCACCACGGGACAGGGTGAGCATCAGCAGGTTGTCGGAGTAGGTGCTGTGGATGCCCCACTTTTGGTGCGGGGTGATCCAGTTCAGCAGGATCTCCTTGTTACCGTTGGGCTTCTGGTTCAACACCGGTTGCACGGTTTTCAGGTTGATGGGCGGCTTGTACACACACATGTTCTCGCCGAAGTCACGCATCCACTCGTGATCCTGGTAGAACTGCTGGCGGCCGGTGATGGTGCGCCAGGGGATCAACTCGTGCACATTGGTGTAGCCGGCGTTGTAGCTCACATGCTCATCTTCCAGGCCAGACCAGGTGGGCGAGGAGATAATTTTGCGGGGCTGCGCCACGATATCGGCGAAGCGAATTTTTTCGTCTTCCTTGGGCTTGGCCAAATGGGTGTGATCGCGACCGGTAATCTCACCGAGGGCTTCCCAGGCCTTCACGGCTACCTGGCCGTTGGTTTCAGGGGCCAGTGAAAGAATCATTTCGGCAGCATCTACCGCACTGTCGATACGGGCGCGGCCATCGCGAGCAGTTTCGTCTTTCCAAGTGCGATTGAGCTTCTTGAGGAAGTCCACCTCATCGTCAGTGTTCCAGCTGATGCCCTTACCGCCGTTGCCGAGTTTCTCCAGCAGCGGGCCGATAGAGGTAAAGCGGTTGTAGGTGTTGGGGTAGTCGCGCTCCACCTCAATCATGCTCGGCGCGGTAACACCGGGGATCAGGTCGCACTCGCCTTTCCACCAAGCCTGTACACCGAACGGCTGGGCGATTTCTCCGGGGGTATCGTGGTGGATCGGCAGAGTCACCAGATCCTTTTCCACCCCCAGGTGGCCATCGGTCAGGTTGGAGAATTCCTTCGCTATGCCTTTGAAAATTTCCCAATCACTTCGCGCTTCCCAGGCCGGGTCCACCGCCTTGGTGAGCGGGTGAATAAAGGGGTGCATGTCTGAGGTATTGAGGTCGTCTTTCTCATACCAGGTGGCCGTCGGCAATACGATGTCGGAGTAAAGACAGGTGGTGGACATACGGAAGTCCAGTGTCACCAGCAGATCCACTTTGCCCTCACTGGGGGCGTCATGCCAGGCCACATCTTCTGGTTTTTTGCCGCCTTCTTCACCCAGGTCTTTGCCCATCAAACCATGCTTGGTACCGAGCAGATGGCGCAGCATGTACTCGTGGCCCTTACCAGAAGAGCCGAGCAGGTTGGAGCGCCAGATAAACATATTGCGCGGGAAGTTCTGCGGGTTATCCGGGTCTTGGTTGGCGAATTTGAGCGCACCGCGCTTGAGCTGCTGCACCGTGTAGTCTTTGGCAGACATACCGGCGGCGGCGGCATCTTTAGTCAGTTGCAGAGGGTTGATCCCCAGCTGCGGCGCGGAGGGCAACCAGCCCATGCGCTCGGCGCGGCTGTTGTAGTCGATGATGGAAGCCTGCCACTTGCTCTTGTCGGCCAGCGGCGAAACCACTTCATCCATCTCCAACTTCTCATAGCGCCATTGGCTGGCGTGGTTATAGAAGAAGGAGGTACCGTTCATATGGCGCGGTGGACGCTGCCAGTCGAGACCGAACGCGAGTGGGGTCCAGCCGGTCTGCGGACGCAGTTTTTCCTGCCCCACATAGTGGGCCCAACCACCGCCGCTCTGGCCGATACAACCGCACATCATCAGCATATTGATGATCCCGCGGTAGTTCATATCCATGTGGTACCAGTGGTTGAGTCCGGCACCCAGAATTACCATGGAGCGCCCACGGGTCTTGTCGGCGGTGTTGGCAAACTCACGGGCAACCTGGATGACATTCTCACGACGACAACCGGTCACCTTTTCCTGCCAGGCGGGTGTGTAGGGCTTGTCTTCGTCGTAGCTCTGAGCACAGTTGGGGTCGTCGAGGCCGTGCTCGACACCGTAGTTCGCCAGGGTCAGGTCGTAGACGCTGGCTACTTTTAGAATCTCGCCATCTTTGTTTTGAACAAGCTTCACCGGCACCTTGTAGTCTATCACTTCATCGTGTTCGGTATGCTGGAAGTAGTTGTGCTCGTGGGTCTGGCCACCGAAATAGGGGAAGGCGACCTGGGCGATTTCATCGGCGCAGTCTTTGAGGCTGAGCTTCAGCTCCAATTCTTCGCCACTGCGACCATCGCGCTGTTCAATATTCCACTTGCCACGGCCTTCTTTCGCTGAGGGCTCTCCCCAGCGATAACCCATGGAGCCCTGAGGGGAAACCAGCTGGCCATCGTGATTAACACCGATAGTTTTCCATTCCGGGTTGTTATCCTGGCCGAGGTTGTCCGCCAGGTCAGAAGCGCGCAGGAATCGGCCCTGTACCAGCTTGCCGTCGCGCTCTTCCAGGGTCACCAACATCGGCATATCGGTGGTGGTGCGCACATACTCGGTGAAGTAGGCGCTGGGTTTGTCGACGTGGAATTCTTTCAGGATCACATGGCCGAAGGCCATCGCCAGAGCCGCATCGGTACCCTGGCGCGGTGCCAGCCAGGTGTCGCCAAACTTGGAGCACTCTGAGTAGTCAGGGGTGACCACACAGGTTTTGGCGCCCTTGTAACGCACTTCACTGAGGAAATGCGCATCCGGGGTACGGGTTTGAGGCACATTGGAGCCCCATACGATCAGGTAGTTGGAGTTGTACCAGTCGGCGGACTCCGGCACGTCGGTTTGCTCACCCCAGACCTGCGGTGAGGCGGGCGGCAGGTCGCAGTACCAGTCGTAGAAACTCAGACAGTTGCCGCCGATCAGAGACAGATAACGAGCACCAGCGGCGTAGGAAACCATGGACATGGCGGGAATCGGCGAGAAGCCGGTCACCCGGTCGGGACCGTATTTCTTTGTGGTGTAGACGTTGGAAGCGGCAATCAGCTCGTTAACTTCATCCCACTTGATCCGCACAAAGCCGCCCATACCGCGACGCTCTTTGTAGGACTGCGCCTTGGCCGGGTCTTCGACAATACTGGCCCAGGCCTCCACCGGATCGCTGTGTCTCAACTTGGCTTCGCGCCAGAGTTTTACCAGACGTTTGCGGATCTTCGGGTACTTGAGGCGGTTGGCCGAGTACATATACCAGGAGTAGCTGGCACCACGGGGGCAGCCACGAGGCTCGTGGTTGGGCAGGTCCGGGCGGGTGCGCGGGTAGTCGGTCTGCTGGGTTTCCCATGTGACCAGGCCGTCTTTGACGTAGATCTTCCAGCTGCAAGAGCCGGTACAGTTCACCCCGTGGGTGGAGCGCACAATCTTGTCGAACTGCCAGCGACGACGGTAGCCATCTTCCCAGCTGCGGTCGTCATTCGTCTTTTCCCCGTGTCCTCCGGAAAAGGGCTCTTTTTGTTTCTTCAGATATTTCAGTCGGTCCAGGAAATGGCTCATGCGGTACTCCCAGGGCATCGGCATGCGGTTAAAGCATCGGTTTACCGGGAATATAAAAGGGAGGGACGGCGGGATCACCTGACCAAAAAGGGGTAGAAAAGCGACGAACTACCCCCGAATAGGTAGGGAAACGACGCCAGGGGGCCGCTATGGTGGAGCCCTATCCCAGCAATAACAGGGCCTCTGTGTAAAAAACAGGCGCCAGGTTAAATTATGTGCAAAACTGGCGATCTTTAGTGGTACCCACAACTTTGTGCGCCAATGGACGGCACAATAGAGATCAGCCATCCACAACCGCCCCAGGGCGAAGTGAATCCGATATGCTGAACCGAATTCGACAGTCCATCGTCTACCGCATCGGCACCCTGATGCTGCTCACTGTGCTGGTAGCACTGAGCTCTATGGTGGCGTCCTATATTATCTCCGATGCCGCCGAAAACGATGCCGCCGCCGTTAACCTGGCCGGCTCATTGCGGGCTATGAGCTACCGACTTGCGGCCACTGCACCCTCTGGGGATATCGAAGCCACAGCTGAGTTGGCAGACGAGGTGACCGCACGCCTGACCCGGGTACTCAGCATTTCCGACTTCACTGCCAGCGATAACCTGCCCGCAGCGCGCAATTACCGCAAGGTAATCGAAAGCTGGGAGGGAGAAATCCGCCCACTGCTGGAGTCCATTGCCGCCGGGCGCACTTCCATGGACTCCTTGCAATTGGCCAACCGCCTGGAGCCCTTTATCGGTGATGTGGATACATTGGTGTTCGATTATCAGACCATCGCCGAGGAAAAAATAAGCCTGCTGCGTTTGGTCCAGGTGGGCTCACTGTTTGCCATTGTGACCCTGGTTTATCTCTCTTTGTGCATTCTGCACCGCTCTGTGGAGCAGCCTCTCAAGCAGCTGACCAACCGCTCCCTGAGCATCGCCCAGGGAGACTTCAACCAAAACCGTCTGGAGATTAACAGCGAGGACGAGCTGGGGGTTTTAGCGCGCACCATCAATTATATGAGCGATGAAATTCACGCGACTCACCGGGATCTTGCCCATCGCGTGGAGTTGAAAACCTCACAGTTACAGAAGAGCCATGAGGCATTGGACTTCCAGTACCGCTTGGCTCGACGGATAAGCGAGGGGCCGCTCTCGGGAGCGGAATTGGGCCAGTGGCTTGGAGAGTTTGCCAATGTCGCCAGCCTGGACAACCTGGATCTGTGTCTGATGACCCCGGAGGGCGAAGCACCCTACGAGCATCTGGTACAGGGGCTCGGCAACACTCAGTGCACAGGTAGTGAATGCCACATCTGCGTAAACACCTGCGGCCCCTCTGATGAAGACCAACAGCGCGTGTACCGATTCCCGCTGGAAGTGGACAAACGCAATTACGGCGTACTCACCTGCACCCTGCCCCGAGGTGAAAGCCTTGATGAAGAACAGCAACAACGCTTGGCTACCTTTGCCGACAGTGTCACTGCGGCCATCGCTATTAATGAGCGGGAGGCACAGGAGCGCCGTGTTGCCCTACTGGACGAGCGCGCGATCATCGCTCGGGAGCTACACGATTCCCTGGCCCAATCCCTGTCCTATCTGAAAATTCAGGTTACCCGACTCAACCGCGCCAATCGCAGTGAGCAGGTGGACAAGTCCAAGGTAGAGGAGATTATTACCGAGCTGAAAGAGGGTCTGGATTCCTCTTACCGTCAGCTGCGCGAACTGCTCACCACCTTCCGCCTGCAAATAGGTCCCGGCGGCCTGCGCAGTATCCTGGAGCAATCTATCCTCGCTTACCGGGAGCAGCACCCGCAAATTAATGTGCTGCTGGATTACCATCTGGACGAGGTGCCCCTCACTCCCCACGAGGAAATTCACCTGTTACAACTGGTGCGCGAGGCCTCGCAAAACGCTGTGTACCACTCCCAGGGCGACATGGTGCAGATCAGCCTGACCCAGGCCGACAACCACTCCCTCAATGTACGTATCCTCGACAACGGCATCGGTATCAGCAACGCGCCGGAGAAACGCAATCACTTCGGTATGTCGATCATGCAAGAGCGCGCCAGCAACCTGAATGGCAATCTGAATATCCGCCGCCGCGACGAAGGGGGCACCGAAGTGCGTTTCAACTTTATTCCTCTCTACGCCCGCGAGCGGGAGTTGGTGTGGAAGGACGTGGGGTGATAACTCTCTACCTTTATGAAAGGTCACTTGGGGCGAGCACATAATTGCCGCCCCTATCATTCGAAATCCGTCAGTATCTTTATTACTAAAAAGGGAGAAAGAGAGAATACACCGCACTCGGAACCCTATGAGGCATGGATGCCGATTAGGAGGTTACAGGGATGTATTCACTGCGTGTCTCGAGTGCGGTGTATTCTTTCCTTCCACCCCAGTAGTAACTATCTTCAACGACCTTATTACCTATCCAAACGCTCTTCCATCCTGAAGCTCCTCCAACACCCAAGTAGCTATCGTCAAAAATACTGACTCTTAAATTGACCCCCGAGGGCCAATTGCGAGCCCATATGCTACAAGTACTTATCGCTAGCCTATCCCGTGATTCACACCGATGACATTGGTGAATATCAGCTTCCTTGATGGCCTGGCATCCAACCATTCCATCAAGCAATGACTATATCGATTTAATAGAGAGGAGAGGTTTATGAAACTGAGTTCATTGCCCAGAGCCACTTTCTTAATGTTGGCAGTATTTCTTCTGGCTTATTCTGCATTCACGGTTTCCGATAGCCATAACAAAAAAGAGAAAGATCCATCAGCTGCCAAGCATGGGGCTGGTGGTGAGAAAGCCTGGTCCAAAGCGGGCAATGACAAGATGTTCACCATCTTTAAATCTGACTTAACCACCGCTAATGAGAATATGCTCGGCAAGAAGGTGAATCCGCAAACCCCCAAAGATGCCGATGGCTTCTTTATTGGCGCCTACGACAAACAGTCACATATGCTGCACTTTATGGTGGGTTACAGCGATCTATCAAAGGGCGGGGTGGCAATGTCGCACTTCCATATGCAATGTGCAGGCGATGGCAAAGAGCCCCCTATTTGCAAGCCAGGTAAACCCAGTGGCCCAATTATTCAAACCATCTGCGGAATGCCCAATCACCCGGGTATGGTTCCCGACTGGCCCGAGACTAAAACTGACAAGGGCAAGCACGGCCTGGCAAAAAAATGTGCTGAAGGCACCAGTGGATATATTATGGGTAAATGGATGGTGGAGGAACCCTATCGCAAGGCGCTAATGGATGGGAAGGTCTTTGTTAACTTGCATACCCAGCTGGACCCCAAAGGCGAAGTTTCCGGCCTGTTAACAATGGATAAGTAGATTACAAATTTACTGCTGAGACAAGAAAAAGCTGGGCTTCGTTATATACAAGCCCAGCTTTTTTATATCTACCTAAAAATTGTTAATTAACAAAAATCAGAATTTTGCTGTAAGCATCAACCAGAGCTTATCGGTATCTTCACTGTAATCTTCTGCATTGTAAGCTGCGTATTTTACCAACGCTGAGAAATATTCATTAAACTCGTGACCGTAACTGATATTCCACTCAGTCCCGTAATCTGCTGAACCTTCATTGGCCTCAAAACTGTGGTAAGTAATTCCCAAATCTCCCCCGGCAAGCGCCAAGCTGGCACCGAGATATAAATCTTCAACACCATCCGCTGGAGTTTCAATGAACTTATCTGTGTAGCCCTGGAATTTGTGTAGTGTCGCCAGTGGTGTGCTAAAACCCACACCGTCGTCAGAACCCAGAACTTCATAACCCAATTTGCCTTTTACTGGCCCTAATGGCGCGGCAACTTCAGCAAGGTAATAGTCGGCTGCAAAATTACTGGGATTATTGCCGATATCCTCCTGGCGGGCATAACTCAGCTGAGTTTCAAACAGGCCAAAATCTCCCCGGTAAGCGGCACCGAAAGTACGGGATGAGAAGCTCTCAGCATTATCCAGGTCCAAGTTGTAGAAGAAGGCAGTTAACTTATGCGCTTCTACCAATGGATAGCTGGCATGAAACAGTTGAATATCCCCATCCAGGTCCGATAAGTCACTGTCTTCACCAAAAATACGGTTTACGTTGTAGATATAGCTGTAATCCAGCTGTAACTCCCCTTCCCCGCCAAATTGGTAGCGCAGGCCGTCATACGTCTGTTCATTCTGGCGCCAACCCACGCCACCGATAAAGCGCTGATCATCCAGGTTAATTCGCTGTCGACCAGCAATCACCATGGAGTTAAAACCACTGTACTTTAAATAGGCTTGATTAACCTCTGTGCCCTGGGGGTCGACAACCACGGGGTGCTCGGTATTGCCATTCACGGTGGAATTGTAATTGTCGTTGCCAATTTCACTAATATTATCCACCTCAAAAAACGCATCAAAACCTCGGTAACTGCCACTGGTCCAATTCAGGCGGGTTCTCAAGGTTGAGGCGATAGCAACATCGTCCATATTGTCCTGATCAACATTTTCTATCCGGTAGCGAAGATTTACCCCCGCCTGCCCTGAAGTCAGGGCATCAGTGAGTGTGGCGCTTTCATTCTCTGCTGCAATTCCCTGAGAGCCGGAAATGCCAAGGATGATGGCCGCGATTACGGTGGACAATTTCTGTTGTTTCATTCGCCGTTCCTTTGCAAAAATATTTTGGGTGGAAGGCAACTGCACAAATATGATCGAAACTATTACCGATCACAGCAGTTATCCCAGTGCGAGTGAATTATGCAGGCGTAGTACCTAGCGATTTATTGATGTATATCAGATTGATGCCTCGCTTTTAGAAAGATTTACCGGAGGTTTATGAATAAAAATTTCTTACGGGAAAAAATATTGATTAAGCGCAGTTGAAAATACAAAGCTAGCGGCTACTAACAAAAAACGAAATAGCTTTCATATTTACCAGAAAAATTAATGGGCTTAAAAACTTGTGAAAGTAATGCCAGCTGCTAAAAGTTATATTCAAATTCGCTCCAGCAATGAAAACAAAAGGGAAAGACAATCATGCCTGACTACACCACCTCTTTCTTAAGCCCTGTCACTCAGGAAGAAGCTTACCGGGCAGTTGCTGAAAAGATGTCCCAATGGTGGACGCCAACTAGCGGCCCTTTCCTGGCAGTGGGTGATACCGCCAAGACCGGATTTGGTGGCGAGTCCTACTGGGTGTTTCGCGCCAAAGCTTTGGTGCCGCAGAAGTTAATCGAACTTGAGTGTGTAGAGTCTTATATGGTTTCTGAGCAGGTTGATGATCCCCAAGAGTGGCAAGGCAGTACTCTTCGCTTTGAATTTGCTAGCGAACCCGGTGGTACCCGCCTCACCTTTACCCATATCGGTCTCTCGCCAGAGATGAAATGCTGGAAGATGTGCAAAAGCGGATGGGATTACTATTTGCCAGGAAGTCTTCAGGATTACCTCAAAGATGGGACTGGCAAACCAAATAGCTATTAGTGAGGTAAACGTGCCCCGCAAATGCGGGGAACAAAAGGTGTGAAAGCAGGGCTTTTAATCGCCTTCCGGTTTACCGCTGCATCTACAGAGAACACTAAAACTCTAACCTATTGTTTTTAAACAATTTTTCGACGGCTTTGGCAATATCTCAGGGCTGGGGCAACCCAGCCCCTTGTACCTAACATCGGGCTTTCTTTTCTCTTAGCAGTTCTCAACCACTACTCGCCACTGATCCTCTCCCACTTGGTTCAAATCGATGGTCACTCCTGTTATCTGACGCACAACTTCGATACTGGTCAAGAGGTGGAGGCTCGGCTTCAGGCTAGTGAAGCTTCCACCGGCCCCCAGCACCAATGGGAGTATTAGCTGGTCGGCCAGATGTTCGCCCACTGGCACGCCGGCGTGCATATAGCGCTGCATCTGCCGAATCGCGCGATCGGCAACGCGCTCAGCGCTAACACCCTGCTCCCCCATAGCCTCAAACACCTCAGTCACTTGCTGGGATTGCAGACGCAGGGAAAGTACATTGCCAGGCCCTTGGGACTTCACCTGCCTTTGATGCAGACGCTCCGATCGCCATTCGCACTTCTTACGTACCTGTGCCAACTCCCGCTGGGCCACATGAGCAGGAATATGGGCCGAGGTCGCCACAGCTTCAGCATCCAGAAGTTCACCCCGTTCTGTCAGCTCCAGTTTTGACCACTGCGATAGCGGCTGGATACGTGTGCGCCATGAACCACCCCCGGCAGGATAGAAACCGTAATCATCCAGAGCCACTTCCACACCAGCGCCCATGCGAGCCAACAGAGGTAAATATGCCTGGGCTATAAAATCAAAGCTGGGAGCCTTTTTATTATGAGTGCCGCCTTCAAGACACAGCTCACTGACACCATCGGACAATAACAGCGGTAGCAAGACGGTTTGAAACACCAAACTGGTACTACCGGCCGAGCCAATAGGGAAGTGGTATTTACCGGGACGTACTTTTCCCGGTGCAAAAGTTATTTCCGAAGCACCCAATTGTTCGCCGCTAACTTCGGCATGGCTAATCGCTTTAGCTGCTCGCAAGCAGGCTAGGTGCTGACGCAACAAACCGGTTTTTTTACGACCCGCTCGAATATTCTTAATTCGAACCGGTACCCCTAAACAAACAGACAAGGTGAGGGAAGTCCGCAAAATCTGTCCGCCGCCCTCCCCCTGGGCGCCGTCTATCTCAATCACTGTTTAATTCCTTAAAATTTACATCTTTTTTTGGTTAATGGCGCCTTTAAGCCGTAGGACGTAACTTCACCAACTCATTCATCACCCCATCGAGACCGCCATATACGGAAATTTTATCGATGCGGGTACTGACCCGTTCCAAAGCTTCCAGTTCTTTCAAGCGCAACAGTACCGGGTTGTTATCCATCAGCTTGGCGGTATTGTGCAGAGATCTCATTGCTTGGGTTTCTTCTCTGCGCTTAATCAGATTTGCCTCAGATTCCTTCTGCGCTTCTACAACCTGATTAAGGATCATCTTCATATCACCGGGCAAAATAATATCCTTGACTCCCACACTGGTAAGCTCGATACCATATTTCGCCAGCTTGTCGCGGATGCCGGTCGCAATCACAATATTCAACCTGTCCTTATCAGCCAGAAGGCTATCCAGGGTTTGAGTACCCACGGCCTCGCGCAAGTGCAGCTGCAATTCGCGATAAATAAAACCTGTACTATCGCTGAGCTTTAGCGCTACTTTTTTTGCATCGGCAATTTTGTAAGCGCCAGTCAAGTTGATACGCAGGCTGACCCGATCCTTGGTCAGAATTTCCTGGCCGCTAACTTCGATGGTTTTCAATCGCAAGTCCAGTACCTTGACCTCGATAGAGCGGTTGTATTTCCAGTAGCCATAACAGCCGGGCTGTAACACCTTTTCCAACTTACCGTTGACCATTAACAGGCCCACGTGCTCATCGGGAATCTCGTTGTAGCTTACCGCCTGAAGGGCGGTGCGCATTTGTCCAGCACGTACACCTCGCCCCAGTAAGCCCAGGACTTTTTTATCGATGGCGTATTCCTCAGAGATATCCACGATTTCCACCCGCACGGATTCACCGCCCTTCCACACAGCGCGAAAAGTACCCGGTGGCAAAATATCGACCAAGTGATTATCCCGGTAAAACAATCCCACCTGATGGTCTGACAATTCATAGGATTGCAGGTAGTCACCAAGGATCTCACCATAGGTGTTTAACAAAAATTTGGCTTTGATTTCACCGAATACCACATCGGTAATATCGTAAGTTTCTGCCCGTACATCACCGGACAATAGGGATATACGATGGCTGCCAGGTGGCAGCACCCCTTCAAAACGGTTGCGGCGAAATAGCAACACTCGCTCGCTATCCGCAACATCCACGTTCTTCCATATTTTGAACAGAGATATCATGGTTCTTATCTTTTATTCCATTTCCATACTGCGCTACCCCATTGGGCCGCAAGGGTGGGGCCCGTCCAGCGAAAGGTGGTAAACCGTTTGTGCCGAGCGGGGCCCAGCGGCAGAGGACTTACGATTTCCCCCACATGGCTCCCCCTGAGCCTGCAGCCAATATCCTTGGCCAGGAGACACAATCATAAATCTTGCCGCTGGATCGCACAGGGCAGACCCACGATTAACGACACAGTTGCCAGAATGCCTCCGCAGTAAATCGCTAAATCCTATTTACCGTATCGAGAGGCTATCGGACCCCAGGTAGATTTTTAATGGGGAGTCGAACCCCAGGCTCTCGCCTCTTTCCAGGTCGTTTGGATAACGATGGGACTTTGGCAGGAATCGAACCTGCTACCAATCGATAAGTTATCGACTGCTCTACCAAATGAGCTACAAAGTAGGCGTTTGAACTTCTATCCCGTGGGTACACCTGCCGCCATAGGCGGTGGTGCCGGGCCGGGATTCAGAACCGGCTCCGCTGACGGGCTAAAGGCCTCAAACTCGGTTGCGGCAACCCGGCGAATTCGCCCGGCGGCCTGCATACTTTAGCAATTGCCTTAGTTCGGCCGATCCCTGGCCTAAAACGCGTCAGCCTTTGACGCAAACCACTTGCTTGAGGGTGTAGACGATTTCCACCAGGTCTTTCTGTGCTGCCATAACCTTTTCTATAGGTTTGTAGGCCGATGGGGTTTCATCGATCACACCCTCGTCTTTTCGGCATTCCACATCGGCGGTGGCCGCGCGATGCTCTTCCAGGGAGACCAGCTTTTTGGCCTTGGTACGGGACATCACTCGCCCGGCCCCATGGCTACAGCTACAGAAGCTTTCTTCGTTACCCAGCCCCCGCACAATAAATGACTTGGCCCCCATACTACCGGGAATAATACCCATTTCACCGGCACGCGCTCTTACAGCGCCTTTCCGGGTCACCAACACATCTTTGCCATAATGATGCTCACGGGAAACGTAATTGTGGTGACAATTCACCGCTTCCATCCGTGCCTCAAAATCCATCCCCAGGGCCTGCTTCACCGCGCTAATAGTTCGCACCATCATTACTTCGCGATTGATACGGGCAAACTCCTGCGCCCACTCCACCGCCTGCACATAGTCATCAAAGTGCTCTGTACCTTCCGGGAAATAGGCCAGGTCACTGTCCGGTAAGTGGATATGCCAGCGCTCCATATCCCGCTTGGCTTTCTCAATAAAGTAAGTGCCTATTCGATTTCCTACTCCCCGAGAGCCACTATGCAACATCAACCACACGCTACCCTGTTCATCCAGGCACATCTCGATAAAGTGATTGCCTGTACCAAGTGTTCCCAAGTGATTGATATTATTAGTATTTTTTAATACCGGATGCCTCTCTTTGAGCAGTTCAAACTGGGCGGCTAGAGGCGCCCAACCGGCAAGTGCATCGTCCGGTGGATTCTCCCAGGCCCCCTTGTCCCGCCCTCTCCCCCGGTGCCGGCCAGTGCGGCCGTGGGGCACGGCGCGTTCGATGGCGCTGCGCACTCCAGCCAGGTTGTCCGGCAGTTGCCCCGCCGTCAGACTGGTGCGAACCGCCATCATGCCGCAACCAATATCCACCCCTACGGCAGCGGGAATTACTGCCCCCAGAGTTGGGACCACACTGCCAATGGTGGCGCCTTTGCCAAGATGTACATCGGGCATCGCCGCAACCCATTTATGGACGAATGGCATCTGCGAGATATTTTTGAGCTGCGCTTTGGCCTCATCTTCAAAAGGCACACCCAGGGTCCAGGACTTAATCGGTACCCCACCTGCCTGCATTACTTCATATGGCATTGGTTTCATCTTCCACTCCTTTTGAAACCGCGCTTGGTATTCATGTGTTTCATTTAGTTATTGATATAGCGAATTGGGTGCCAACTTTTGCAAACAGCTGAAAAATACTTGTAACTTATTGTTTTTTAACGATTTATTTTCTATCTCAGGGTTTTTTAGTAGATTTCTTGAGACAAGGGATTCATAAATATCTATCTTTTTTGATAGTTAAATCATATTTTAGATAGCATGAAGACAATCGCTATCAGTATTCTCGGTACCAGTAAGGACCGGCGCGGCAAAGGCGACAAGCGCTGGGATAAGTGGCGCCCAAACATTTCCATGTGCCAGCACGATGACCTATTGATCGATAGGCTGGAGCTCCTTTTCGACAACCACTCGAGAAGCCTGGCTGACCAGGTCACAGAAGATATTGCGCGGATCTCTCCAGAGACCGAAGTGGTCCACCACCGGGTGAACTTCAATGACCCTTGGGATTTCGAGAGCGTGTATAGCAATCTGCTGGATTTCGCCCGCGCCTATAACTTCAAGCCGGATGACGAGCAGTACCTGGTGCATATCACCACCGGTACCCATGTAGCCCAGATCTGCTTGTACCTGTTAACAGAAGCGGGGTATTTCCCCGGACGTCTACTGCAAACTTCCCCGGCGCGAAAGAACAGTAGCTTACCGGGCGAATACCAAATCATCGATTTGGACCTGTCCAAATACGACCAGATTGCCTCGCGCTTCCAGAGGGAACACCAGGAGGGCACCACCTATCTGAAGGGGGGAATCGAGACCAACAATCTCGCTTTTAACCAGATGATCGAGCAGCTGGAGCAGGTATCGATTCGCTCCGACGCCCCCATACTAATTACCGGTCCCACAGGGGCAGGTAAATCCCAGCTGGCCCAGCGTGTCTTTGAACTACGCAAGCAGCGGGGCAAGCTGGAGGGTGGCCTGGTAGCCGTTAACTGCGCCACCCTGCGCGGCGAAAATGCCATGTCCGCCCTGTTCGGCCATCGTAAAGGCGCCTATACCGGTGCCACCACCCACCGGCCAGGCTTGCTTATGGAAGCAGATAAGGGCCTGCTGTTTCTCGATGAAATCGGTGAGTTGGGATTGGATGAGCAGGCCATGTTATTGCGTGCGATTGAGCACAAACGCTTTATGCCTTTCGGCTCTGATAAGGAAGTAAGCAGTCACTTCCAGCTGATTGCCGGTACCAACCGGGATCTGGTACAGCTCTGCCAGGAAGGTAAATTTCGCGCGGACCTGCTCGCCCGTATCGATCTGTGGACCTACCGACTGCCCTCTCTACGAGAGCGTATTGAAGACCTGGAACCCAATATAGATTTTGAGCTGGAGGCTTTCTCCAGGAAATCCGGGCATCTTGTCAGCTTTAATAGAGCAGCACGGGAAAAGTACCTGAGTTTTGGGCGCTCCCGCGAGGCCAGCTGGTCTGCGAACTTTCGCGATCTTAATGCCAGTATCCTGCGTATGGGTACCCTCGCCAATGGTGGGCGTATCACAACTCAGGTAGTGGAAGAGGAAATCCATAGGCTGCGAATTAAATGGCAAAATCCACTAACAGATTCATCGCTACCTCTTGCCCACATTGAAGCACTGTTGGGCCCTGATCAGATAGAACAGATGGATTACTACGAGCAAATCAAACTTGCTGGGCTAATTCAAGTTTGTGAAGAATCCAACTCGATGGCCGAGGCCGGACGCAAATTATTTCAAGTGAGCCGCACCTCAAAAAAATCCAACAACGACTCACACCGGGTACGCCAACTTTTAGATAAATACGGTCTTAAATTCGACCAGCTGAATAAAACATAGAGGCCACTTAGCATCATTTTTTGTTAGTCTGATTCCAAAAGCCGGACGCTGGATCATGGAATGAGATACACCTATTTAACGCCTTTTATTTTCTTACTCAGCGCCTGTGAACCAACCCAGTTCGCAGGTGGTACCGCCTTGCCAGATGGCTCTGTTTACAAAGGCGAGATGCTTAACGGTCTGTTTCATGGGCAGGGTCAGCTCGAATGGCCCAATGGCAGCCATTATCGTGGCGACTTTCGAGAAGGTCGCATGACAGGTGAAGGTGAGTTAACTGGAAGTGATGGCTGTAGCTATGAAGGGGAATTCCTCAATGGAGAGCCCCACGGCAAAGGTCGCTATAGTTGCGATGAAACTGAGTGGGCGGGAGAATTCCATGAAGGGGAGCTGCAAAGCGGTACTTTAAATTGGGATGAAGGTGGGAGTTATCATGGTGAGTTTTTAAACTTTGATCCCCATGGCGAAGGCAAACTCACTGAGGAAGATGGCAGTCTTTATCAGGGCGCCTTTGAATACGGATACTTAATACAGGGCAGCTACTCAGATAGCGATGGCTATCGCTATACCGGCAACTTCGAGTACGGCTCCTATTCCGGCGAAGGTGAACTCACACAGCCCGACGGTACGATTATCCGTGCCACTTTCCGCTATGGAGAAGCAGAAGGTGAAGGTGTGCGAATTAGTGCCGATGCTAAGGGTAACACAACAGAAGAGCCTGGTTATTTCTCCGATGGCACTTATTATCCCAGCGAAGACGCCTGGCGCGCACAGACGGATATTCCCGGTGCCCAGGCAGAAACCCGTCTCTATAGCGAAAGTGAGCGCTTACATGACGCTATAAAAGCCCTCCCCTCGCAGAGGCCCGGCGTGCGCGATATTTATACCCTACTTATAGGTGGTGATGGCACCTCTCCAGTATTTGCCAGGGAGCTGGACTGGGTGGCAGAGCGCCTCGACGAAGCCTTTAGCATTGACCAACGTATGCTGCGCCTCAGTAACGGCGGCGGATACAGTTTCCCCCTAGCTACCCGCACCAGTATCCAGGAAAGCCTTAATGCAATTGATCAGTTAATGGACCCCAAAGAAGATTTACTTCTTATACACCTGGTCAGCCATGGTGCTCGAAATGGAGATTTCAAAATTGCCGAGGGGGAGATTCCCCTAAATGATTTCTCACTGAAAGATGGGCAACGATTGCTGAACAATATTAACGCCCAGTACCAGTGGATCGTTGTTTCAGCCTGCTTTTCCGGTCAATGGGTAGAAGCCCTACATAGCCCCAATCGGGTCATCTTTACTTCGGCCGCTGCGGATCGCAGCTCCTTTGGATGTAGCGATGATTCCGAGCGCACCTGGTTTAGTTCCGCGCTTTACGGTGAAGCCCTCAATCAGGGAGTGAATAATCCTGGGGCATGGTTTGAAGCCGCCAAGTTAAAAGTAACCGAGATGGAA
The DNA here is from genome assembly GCF_052467325.1 of Microbulbifer maximicatervae (SeqCode). NCBI lineage: Bacteria > Pseudomonadati > Pseudomonadota > Gammaproteobacteria > Cellvibrionales > Microbulbiferaceae > Microbulbifer > Microbulbifer maximicatervae (SeqCode). Next base: position 3,939,567 of record NZ_CP174310.1, on the reverse strand, counting down.
CAGGAACAGGGGATTAAAAGAAGCCGCCACTCCCTGCCCCAATATTCAGTGGGAGAGAATTTCCTAATGTGGTGGCATGGAAAAAAATCGATTTATTAATTTTGGAATTCCGGTACAAACCGACTAAAAATTATTTTTGGTACTAATCACTATCTACCATAATACCAAGCGAAAGGAGATACCTTCTTGGAGTTCGCTAGCCTCTCTATAGAGTTATTGTTTATTTTGTTTTTCGTCGCCGTTATTGCGGGCCTACTTGATACACTAGCAGGTGGGGGCGGCCTGATAACTGTACCGGCCCTTATTCTTAGTGGCGTCCCACCACTAGCTGCCTTGGGCACCAATAAACTACAAGGCAGTATTGGTACTGCAACTGCTACCTACATGATGCTTAAAAACAACAAGATCAGTTGGGATGGAATTAAAAGTCTAATGCTATTTGCCTTTATTGGCGCAGCCATGGGCACAATAGCGGTACAGTTCATCAATACTGATGTTTTGTCATTTATTATCCCTGCTGTTCTTCTATTTATCGCTATTTATTTTATAGTTTCGCCATCCCTTACTCATAGTAGTACTAAACCCAAGGTCTCAAGAAAGAAATACCAATATGGCGTAATCCCATTTATTGGTTACTATGATGGTATGTTTGGCCCCGGAACTGGATCATTTTTTGCTTTATCAGGCGTTGCCTGTAGGGGACAGGATTTACTAACCTCCACGGCCAATGCAAAACCTCTCAATTTTTCCACTAATATCGCATCTTTAATCGTATTCTTATTTGCCGGTCAAATTTTATGGGTTGCGGGAATCTTAATGATGATTGGACAAGTTATAGGTGCCTGGCTGGGATCTCATTTTCTATTTAAAATTAATCCTGGTTATTTACGGGGATTGGTAGTTCTTATGTGTGGTGGAATGTTAATAAAATATATCCACTCTATGGGATGGATAGATTATATTTTCTGAAGGGTATGGGGTGGCTGGAATTCAGAAAAACCAGACTAAACATTAAGACTTTGGATTATTTTATGGAGCATCTAAAAAGATCTTTAATGAACTTCTTTTTTAAGCTCCATCAACTCCTTCTTGATCTCGGCAATTTGATTCGATAGCTTGCTCTCAAAATCCTCATTGATTATCGACATATACTGCTCAAACCGGCTCTGTTTTATTAGATATTCTAATCTTTCTAGCAATTCATCATTGGAAACTCTTCTCTTGGCTCGTTTCCTGGTAAATTTTATCAGTGGCTTTACCCAGTCAGGCAGTCGATAATAAGTATTTTGAAAACCTCTGCTCATGGAGTATCTAAAACCATTTTGCTGCATATAACTAGCTAGTTTTAATGGTAGCAACCTATAAAATAGACTGAAATATTTATCCATCTTATTGCAGCCAGAATGCCACTCTCTCACCAAAATTTTCTTATCTCTTTCCAACTCCAGACACGCTAAAGCTTCATTAAATTCTTTTTCTGTATATCTTTCGATTAATTTTGACTTAACTAATAGAGAATTTACTTTTTTATCACCATAAATCGGACGCAACTCTAATAAATATAACAACCAACATCCCAAAAGATAATTTTTATAATCCGTATCACTATTATTTTTTATTAAGCAATCAAATACAAAGTGGTATTGATTCGCCAATTGCTGAACCATTAGATCACTTTCTATTTCATCCTCATTGAATAAACTATACGAACCAATTTCTGGTAAAACTAATACTGATTTAGCCTTGACAGTTGCTATCCAATGTAGGGAATGACTATTAACGCAGGAACCCAAAGCAAATTCGGATATTTTATTTCCGCGGACAAAGTCCCTTCGATAAAACCTCCTAACATTTATAGAATTTATTTTTAAAACAAACTTGGATTCATCATCAATAGATTCAGTAAATTTTTGTAGGGGTTTATTATGACTAAAAAATACTACATCTGGGTTCTCACTATTGACTACATTCTGTAAGTTAGGGATCAATGTAGGATACAAGCAATCTCCCTCATCGACAAACCCAACATATTCTCCAAAAGTATTTTTTACGCCAAATTCAAAAATCAACTGGTCATTTATCTGTGAAGTACTTGGAAAATGAATACTTCGAATTCTGGGCATTGAACCTGTAAAGTTATTAACCCGACTGCACTCATCATTTTCGAAAAAATGCAGAACAAGAATCTCTATGTTCTTGCATTGCTGTCGAATAATACTCTGCAGACAGGTATTGAGATAAACACCGCTGGACTTTGAAATAACGACGATCGAAATCATGCGCATACCACTGAAGTTCGGTAATCTAATACAGAATTAGCAGTATCTGGATCTTTGTCAAAGAGCATTCTCAAATCCACATTACTCAATGATAGAAAAGATCTTGCAAACTGAGCTTGAAAGCTCCCCCTATACTCTTCGTCAAGATTACGCCAACACCAGTTAAACAATGCTAACTTGCTTTTGACATACAAGTGATAAAATCTATCTCTAAGATTAATATTATTTTTAAAGAACTCTTCAATTTCATCGAAAACCTGTAATACAGATATACGCCGTGCATCTGAAATATTTGACAGCCTATTTCCTGTGGAATCTACATTATGAATACAAAAAGGGGATTCAAATAATACAATATCTTTAGCATTTGTGAGCAAATTCCAATGTGCTAATACATCATTATGTACAGGCGTTTGTGAAAATCTAAGGGAAACCCTTTTTGCAAAACTGGTTTTAATCAATCTATTCCAAGGGAAGGGTGTTAAACATAGAATGCTATCAAAATCAAAAGTGGAGAAAGTCCTGTTACCAAAGGCTCTAAGCGCTCTGTAGAAAATGGAATTGTCATCACCTGCCATACCGAGATTAATAGTATTTTCTGGGAATCTACACTGGTAGGCCATCAACAAAACATCAGTGTTCATTTTTGTAGCAATTGAAACAGCTCTATCCAACATATTTGGGAGGATTAGATCATCGGCATCAAAAAATAAAGTCAGCGGTTCAGCTATTTGATCGAGAGCGCTATTCCTACAATAGCCTGCCCCATTGTTACCATCGTTTAAAATAATTTTATATGGGATTCTATTTTTCTGAAGAAAATCAGCGGCCAACCCAGCCGTGGTATCTGAGGAATTATCGTCAGATAAGTAAATTTTTACATCAGTCGTATTATTATGAACAATAGAGTTCAACGTATTAACAATATTATTTTCTTCATTGTATGTTGGTATCACCACCCCAACTTTACTGTTAGGCATACAAATTCTCTTTATAATTCTCTCAATTATCCCAAAGCAGCAGAATTAAATGTAAACACAATAAGTAAATTAATTTGAATATAATCAAGTCTGATAAAGGCTGTACCACTTAAAGTAGACAGCTATACACCTTTTTTCAAACTTATTAATCGATAATTTGCTTAAGCTAGATGCTTTCGGGAAGGCTAGGGTATGTAACAAGAGAATTAGACGCCTACCCAAGGCGCCTAGATTTTCCAGAACCAACTCTTAGAGTTTTGATTAGGTGCTATATGGCAAGAATAATATCTTCAATCGGTTTATCAAATTTTATTAAATCTTTATTTTTCTCATCTTTATATAGCTTGATATAAGCTTTAAACATAGCTGAAGGTGATTCCTGCAAAAGTGAAACCAGATAATCCCTACCCTTTAACTCTTCGATTCTATTACCGATATAGAAACCTACAAAATACAACGGACTATCCCATACTGCAGAAAAACCCAAATGATAGATTTTGTCAAAGTCTAAACTTGAGTCAATGCATGCACGAAAAAGCATTATTTCAAATAAAACAAAGTTACTATCTATTCGCTGCAAATTTCTTTTAAATTTTTTCTTAAACCATTCTGTGTACTCTTTTCCGTCTGTAACATTTAATGGAGAACCCACAATAGAGGCTATACCCTCCAGACGGGTTTGATTTAAGATTTTCTCACAATTAGAGTCTGGATTTTCTCCCTTTCCATAAAAATTGGACTGAACAACATGATATAACTCATGTGTTGAAAGTGTCAGTAAACCTTCATAATCTCCTTTAAAATACTGCAGCGCAATATAAAAGTTATCATCTTTGGCCCAACCGTCAGAAGTTCCCCCGACTACCATAAAAATATTGGTATCAAAGGAAATATCTTTAGGAGAATAATCACCAATCCCCCTCTTTACACTGTTTAAGTATTGCTGAGGATTGCTCTTTATTATCTTGAGTATATCTTCAACTTCGGACAATCGTTCATTTAACTGTTGAAATCTAAAGGGATCATTTTTAACTGGATTACCTTCAACAACGTCGATCAAACTAGACCGAAATGACTCAGTATTGGCTTTACTGTCAAATCTTGAGGTTTGATGGATCGTTGCTTGTATACCCTGCAAACTCACCAGCTTATCTAATTGATCATCAGATACTTTGTCTCCAGATAAAATATCAACTAATCTATCAGCACTCTCAAAATCAATTGTTATATTATCCGTTACTTTCCCTGAGGAAAAAGCCGTAAGACTTATCAGCGACAAGCCTAAAAAAATCACGCACTTAAAGATATTCATTTTACCTCTCGTAAAAATGTAAAAGAAAAGAATAACCAGGTATTTAATCTAAAAAGAATGCTTATTGTGTGATTATTAGACCTTTATTGCCTACACAACCTCCACTCCGAATATGAGACAAAAACAATGCACTTTATGCCAACAAAGCGACTTGTGTTTTCAGCTGTCTCTAAGAAAGTTTTGCTTACGACAGAGGAAATCTTAAAAAGATTAAATCCCACCCACAGGTTGTGAATGGGATTCAGGGTAGGCTTAGGCAGACTTCTGTTCTTCAATAAAGCGCTGCATCTGCTCTTCCAGCATCGAAAGAGGCAAAGCACCATTACTTAACAGTGCATCGTGAAACGATCGCAAATCAAACTTATCGCCAAGCTCCTTTTCCGCAAGAGCTCGCAGCTGGCGAATTTTGATTTCCCCCATCTTGTAAGATAGCGCCTGCCCCGGCCAGGATATGTAGCGATCTACTTCTGCGCGTACATTTGCTGGGGACAGCGAGGTGTTATTAGATAAGAAGTTCAGTGCCTGCTGCCGTGTCCAGCCCTGAGAGTGAATACCGGTATCGATCACCAAGCGAGCGGCACGCCACATTTCATAGCTGAGTCGCCCAAAGTGCTCGTAAGGAGTGGTGTACAGCCCCATCTCTTTACCCAGTCGCTCTGAATAAAGTGCCCAGCCCTCTCCATAAGCGCTAAGGTAAAGGTTGCGACGAAAGTCCGGTACATTCTCAAGCTCTTGCGAGAGAGCATTCTGTAAGTGGTGGCCAGGTACAGCTTCATGCAGGCTGAGAGCTGGTAGCTCATACAGGGGTCGCTGGTCCAACCCATGAGTATTCAGCCAATAGGCACCGCCACGGGTGCCGCCAACGGCGGCTGGGTTATAAGAAGCTGTGGTGTAGTTGGGTGCTATTTCACTAGGCACCGGTACCACGCCATAGGGCGTACGTGGTAACAGGTTAAAGAACTCCGGCAGTACGTAGTCAATACGTTTGGCAATATAGGCCGTTTCCTTGAGCAGCTGTTCCGGTGTTTTGGCATAGAACTGCGGATCTGTACGCAGGAATTGAGTAAACTCAGAAAAACTTCCTTTAAAGCCTGACTCCTTAATCAGAGCTTTCATTTCCGCGCGGATTCTCTTCACCTCAGCAAGTCCTGTGCGATGGATCTCTGCGGGGTCCAGATCCAGAGTCACGTAGTAGCGGATGTTGTGACGATAGTAGTCACTGCCACCGGGCATCTGCTCAGCACCCAGGGTCTTACTGGCAGCCTTCAGGTAGTCACGCTCAAGGAAATCCGCCACCCGTCCAAATGCGGGGATCGCCACTTGCTCAATCGCGGTAAGGCCCTGCGCACGCAAGCGCTTTTGTTCATCGGGAGCTATGGTTTGCGGCATTTCAGCAAAAGGTTTGTACAAACTGCTCTTGCTGGGATCTTTGTATACCTGGGCGCGTACAGTTGGTGCTATACCTTCAACAACGATTTTGGGCAGCACAAAGCCTGTGCGAATTCCCTCGCGCATGTTGGCAATATTCTCATCGAAATAGCGACCAAACTCACCAATACGGGCGATATAGGCTTCGTAGTCAGCGACATCCCTCATCCCCAAACCACTATTTGCCTCCAGTGCACTAGCGTAGAAGCTCGAGAAGGTGTTCAGGGGAATTCGATCAAGGAACAGCTCTTTTTCTTCAACGGAGCTGGCCAAGACCCAAGAGAGCAGTTCACTGTTCACTCGATCTGAGGCACTCAGCTTACTTTGGTCAATCGCTTCCAGACGCCCTATAAAAGCCTGCTCTGCCTCAATACGACGCTGGCGGTCCTCGGCAGTAACGCCTGGCAGCTTGTGGTTATAAGCGGAAACCCCAACCCGGCCCGCAGTAATCGGGTTCTCTCTAAGGGTGAACTGCCAGTGATCGGCAATAACACTCTGAAGCTCTTCGGTAGCAGTTGCAGCCCAGGCTGAGGGCACCATTAAACTGGCGGTAATCATCGCTCCCGCCAGTGACTTCAGATAATCAGTAAAGGATCTCTTGGATTTCACCCTGGGCTCCATAGTGTTGTTAGTAGCTTTAGAGAACAACAGAGCTTGCTCAATTAATTCACCTAATGACCATAGGGAAGCAAGCTTGTTTCAGCACTATACATGAAGGGAGCTAAAGGGGCTCGGTGGGATAAACATGCCACTACGGCAAAGGCGGGGAAGTATCCCTCCCTCCGCCAAGTGGTCAGCCTATTGACAGTTAAGCAGCATGGGAATAACAGAACACATCGTATTTTTCACTCAGTCCGAGGGAGTACATCGATTTACTCCAAAATGAGTTGATAAACCAGTTGCGGAATTCGTCCGTGGTTGGGAACCAAAATTCACCAAAATTTGGATCGAAAAACGCTACATCCTCTGCAACCCAGGCCGCCATAGCATGACCTCCCATTTTTCCTTCAATGCCGATCTTCTTATAGGTACCCACACCTTTAGGCGGCTTTCTCAGAATTTCATTAACCAGATTGGCCGGATTCTGCCGTGTCGTTTTTCCTCTCCCATAAAAGTCGCCATGAAAAGCCTGGATTCGATCCGGGGCATTTGCTCCACGATTCACGACGCTGTCATTTGTGTGTACTCTTAGAATATTATTGGATCGGAGCCATGACTCAGAGACCCTATCCTGATTAACGGCATTTCCACCAATCTGGTGCAAAGTCATTACGTGAAAAAGATGCTGTTCACTCAGTGTGCCATTGGGGAAAAGCCAATTCCAAAGGCTGCCTTCCTTTGCGTGATGCTTTATCCAGTGTACAGAAAGAGATTCACAAATTCCGGCAGAGGTATCTTTATGTATAGTGATCAGTCCCTTCACCGGATTTAAACACTGACTGAAATTGTACAGGAGCGTGCCACCATACTGTTGCACCGATCTCTGAACAGGAGCAACTCTTGTTCCAGTAATTGAAAGTACTGTTTTATCAAACCAAATTGGCATACCCACACCTCTGTATTTGCAAAAATATAAGCACTCTGTCTAGTGCATTACTGTGTCTGCGTAAGATTGAAACAAAAAAAAATTAGGGTAGGTAGGTGTCTATTTTTTTTTAAAATCGACTCTGGAACTTTTTTATTTTCGCTATAAACGCCAACTTAAAATCGGCTCTGGCACGGATATAAATTTGACTCTGGCACTATTTTTAATAGCTAGGAACATCATTGCTATTCATCAAAAATTTTCCCCTGTATCAGACTAAAACTCACAAACTAGTCAACTTGCACATATTCTATAAATCGACTCTGACACTATTTTTAATTAAAAAAAATCGAATTATGACTGAGTTCCTTTCTGCTTTACGCCGTATTTATCTATAGATGACAGGCTATGCCTGCAGTTTCAGGTAAGTAACCACCAACTCGATATGGTTGTCTTCAAGGTGAATGTATAGTCAGATGGGCTTAGGGAGCCTCTGAATAATTCCATGGTTCCTATGTCCTCAGAGCAGTTCGCAATCGAGGCGCGGCTTTGTGCAATGTCCAAGCCTTTCCGAAAATCACATCACTAAGTGTAATTCGCTCTGAAAACCGGACAAGATGGGGCTTGATGGCCACGGCTACTGCGTTGCGGCTTTTGCAAAGAACTGAGGCCATTAGTGCGAGCTGTACCTGACATTTTTAGCCTTCAAGACCCGCTGAGATATTACGAAATTGGTCGGAGGCTCCATAAATAAAGGTAACGGCTAGCAAAAGAAGGCAGCCGAGAATCCGGCTGCCAAGTGCCCATGGGGGGAGGGCTAAGAGGGTAGCATTGGTAGCGTTCTACTATTCCACCAGTACTACAAATTAAAACAATACCTAACCTACGCCCGACAAATATAAGAACCAACTTTATAGCCGCAGATTCAGCCATAGATAACTATTGGTCCAAAATAATAACTGATAAGGGATATTATTGATCTGGCTTATATTTTAATTTATTAAAACCCAATTTTTTCTTTTCTTCCTACACCAAGACCTCTATATGGTTGGGGAAGCCTGAAATTAACAGGATGGTATTCCAAATGTACAGGTTGAGCATTTTGGGAAATCTGTATAAATTTCTTAGCTTGACGTGCTTTCTTACTCTCAATATCCTCAAGCGCTATTTTATACTGCTCAGAATCTTTCGGTATTCTTCTCAACCTCAATATTTTAAGTGCTGGATCTTCTGGCGGCTGAAGACCTCCCTGATCTATGCCACCAAATTCAATGTCTTTTGATTTGATAGGTGTAAAATAGCTAAATTCCACTCCATTCTTCACAATCATTGCCAGCACTTTCATGTCGGGACTCATCGCATATTTTACTTTATGCTGTCTAAGGAGATTGAGAGCTCTCTTGTTAGGTGCGTTGGGCAGTTTGAGCCTTCTATAAACCTCTTTCAGTCCTTCTTCACCATCTTCCCAGCCAAATACAGCCATTTCAGGTGAAGTATATTTAGTTTGCTGGCCGGCATAACTCTGATTACCCGGCCCGGCCCACGAAAGAAGGCCAGCGGAATTAGATGCTGTATGCTCTTGAAGTAAACCTGGATCTAAGGCAAAGCTACGCATCATGGCTACGCCTCTGTAATAGAGCCACGTTTCATTCATATTTGGACATTTGCAGCCCATTACGCCGTTGACCTTATTCTGACACTTAAGAAATCCACTGAAGCCGCCCTTATGGGCATTCAAGCCTAATTTAGGAACCAATCCTCCGGCACTGAGAATGTCAGCTTTTGAGCGGGTTAGCTCGCCTCTTCTACCTGTTAATATCGGCATACTTTCTCTCCATAACTTCTATCAGGTTTTTCAAAAAAACTATTAAAGCTTTAGCTAAACTCTATCAGCCTATCTCACATCAAAACCGAGAAAATTTAGCATTCACGAAAACCCATAAAAACTAAAAAAACAACGAGCTATGTTCCACTGACGTAAAGCCTGAGAAGAATAGTTTTACCAATCCAAACTGGTATTTTTATTTCCTGGATTTTTTTAGTAGTAATAGGCATTCAAAAATCCTTTTAAACAAACATCACAGAATTTTTTGGAAGTCCTAGATTGGATCATGCCTGGTATTGAAACAGAAAAATTTTGGCGCAAAAAGTCAAACCCAGGACTTTTTAAATCCACTCTGGCACCATTTTTTTAAGCCATATAAGTTTTAAGCCTGGAAGGGAACTCGAGGAGCTGTTAGGCGAATTTAATTGATTATTGTATTGTTTTTTAATCAGTATCTTGTAAGTGGAGAAAATTTGTAGAAAGACTTGTTACACCTTGACTACAAAATGAGATTCTAGTCGCGCAATAAAAATAGGATAATTACTATTTACGCTAACTGTATATACAAAACCATTCAGTTCTCTAATTGCTTAAAAACTGTCAGCATAAAAGCTGACTTTAGCCTACACGATGATCACAGTGCGCTACGGGAAGCTATCGCGAATCCGTCAATCGAACCCGGTGATGAAGCCTGTGTAATAACCTTGCCTTAGGGGCAGCCCCGGCTAAGTATCTGCTTTGACCTGCGCTTTCCCGAACTCTACCGACGTTGGCAATAATCAGCGCGGAGGTTTCTGTGGTGCCTTCGGCGTTAACTCACGCCACCGGAAAGGCATAATGGATAAATTTATTGGGGGCACGCACCATCGAGAATGGCTGTTTATGATTGCGGCCAACCAGAACGGCGCGCACTAGGATAAAAGACGTACCTGGGCACACTCTTTGATTATTGAGCTATGGGAAACCGTGATCGCCGCCCGGCCAGATGCTAAAAGACTGGCCACGGCGCGTTGCCAAATGCCGCCGCTCTCCATGTACCAGCTCGGTGTCTAAATAAAAAAGGACACCCAACGGGTGTCCTTTTCCAAGATCTTAGCCGTGACCAAATGGTAGTGTTAAATCTGCTCTACCGTCTGCTCAATACGCCCAAAAATAGATTGGCCCTCACCATCCAACATCTCAATAGCGATGGTATTGCCAAAGTCCATAAACGGTGTGCTCGCTGAACCCTTTTGGATGGTCTCAATCATGCGAATCTCAGCAATACAGCTGTAACCAACACCGCCTTCTGCTACAGGCTTACCGGGGCCGCCATCCAACTTATTGGACACGGTTCCAGAGCCAATAATAGTGCCTGCACAAAGTGGACGAGTTCTGGCCGCATGGGCGACCAGTTGCCCGAAGTGGAAGGTCATATCCACACCGGCATTGGGCTCGCCAAACTTCTCACCATTCAGATGGGAAACCAGTGGCAGCTGCAATTTACCCTCGCTCCAGTTTTCACCCAGTTGTTCAGGGGTTACGCAAACAGGGGAGAAAGCACTAGAGGGTTTGGACTGGTAGAAACCAAATCCTTTGGCCAGTTCTGCAGGTATCAAACCGCGCAGGGATACATCATTGACCAACATTACCAACTTGATATGGGACAGTGCATCCTCAGCGGACACCCCCATAGGGACATCATCGGTAATCACGGCGATTTCTGCCTCGAAGTCGATGCCAAAGCCATTGCTTTGCGGCATTTTTACCGGCTCGCGCGGGGCCAGGAAGGTATCGGAACCACCTTGATACATGAGCGGATCACTGTAGAAGCTCTCCGGCACCTCGGCACCGCGGGCTTTGCGCACCAGCTCAACATGATTCACGTAAGCACTACCGTCGGCCCAGTGATATGCGCGCGGTAAAGGTGAAGCACACAGAGTTTGGTCAAAGGCTTCCCCTTGAATCTCACCATTCTGCAGGCGCTCATGTAGCTTCTCCAACTTGCTGCTGACAGATGCCCAATTGTCCAACGCACTCTGCATGGTGGGGGCAATATCGCCAGCTGGCACCATACGGGTAAGATCGTCGCTAACAACAACCAATTGGCCATCGCGGCCGGATTTAAGGCTGGCTAACTTCACTGTGCCTCCCCTTCAGTTTTTTCCACAAATTCTTCTTCCCCATGCATCCAGGCGGCGTGCCTTGGGGCTTTTTTAGTACGCGACCACTCTTCCAACATATCCTCAGCAACCCGCTTCAGCTCTTTGTGCATACCAGGCTTGGCGGTATTGGCGGCCAGCTCAATACGATGGCCGTTGGGGTCGAAGAAGTAGATCGACTGGAAGATAGTGTGATTGGTAGGGCCGAGTACGTCGACCCCGGCCGCCTCCAGTCGCGCTTTAGTCTCAAGCATTTCTTCCATGGACTCCACTTCGAAAGCGATATGCTGCACCCATTTAGGTGTGTTCTCATCGCGCCCCATCTCCGGGGAGTTGGGGATTTCGAAGAAGGCAAGCACATTCCCCATACCCGCATCCATAAAGACGTGCATGTAAGGGTCCGGCTCACCGGTTGAGGGTACCTCGTTTTCGGCAATGGCCAGCTGGAAGTCCATGCCGAGAAGATCGCGGTAGAATTCCACTGTCTCCTTGGCGTCCCTACAGCGATACGCCACGTGGTGAATGCGCTTAATGCCCATTGAAGCCTCCGTTATTATTCCTTTTCTTTAATGACGCCACGCTTGAGCTGGTCGCGCTCAATGGACTCGAACAGGGCCTTAAAGTTACCCTCACCAAACCCTTCATCTTCCTTGCGCTGGATAAACTCAAAGAATACCGGGCCGAGCATATTAGCGGAGAAAATCTGTAGCAGCAGGCGTGGTTGGCCGCCCTCGGTGGTGCCATCCAGCAGGATGCCACGGCTCTGGAATTCTTCAGTAGGTTCACCGTGCCCAGGCAGACGCTCTTCCAGCATTTCGTAGTAGGTGTCCGGCGGCGGGGTCATAAACTCCATGCCGCGCTCTTTCAGGCGATCCCAACAGGCAATTAAGTCATCACAAGCAAAGGCGATATGCTGGATACCTTCGCCGTTGTACTTCATCAGGAACTCTTCGATCTGGCCGCCGCCACCAGCTGCTTCTTCGTTCAGCGGAATACGGATCTTGCCATCCGGTGCAGTCATCGCCTTGGACAGCAGGCCGGTGTATTCACCTTTGATATCGAAGTAACGAATCTCGCGGAAATTGAATAGGTCTTCGTAATACTTGGCCCAGTAATCCATACGGCCGCGATACACGTTGTGGGTAAGGTGATCCAGAGTGTGGAAACCACAACCTTCAGGGCGACGCTCTACGCCTTCTTCCCAGATAAAGTCGATATCGTAGATGGACTCACCATCTTCGTAGCGATCAATCATGTACAGGGTTGCACCGCCAATACCTTTGATTGCCGGCAGGTGCAGTTCCATCGGGCCGGTATTCACATGAACAGGCTGTGCACCTTTACGCAAGGCCTCTTCGTAGGCGAACTTGGCATCTTTCACCCGAAAAGCCAGGCCACAAGCGGAGGGACCGTGCTCCTGGGCGTAGTAATAGGCGTGGCTGTCAGGCTCGTAATTGGTGATAAAGTTGATATCACCCTGGCGCCACAACTCCACTGCCTTGGAGCGGTGACGGGCGATTTTCTCAAAGCCCATGGCGGAAAAAACGGTTTCAAGGATGCCTTTTTCCGGCGCTGTAAACTCTACGAATTCGAAGCCGTTAAGTCCCATCGGGTTTTCAAATAAGTCGGCCATGCGGTCCTCCATTTCTTATCATCGCAGCACTTCAAAGCGGGGCTGCGGATTGTGGATTTAAAGCGCAAACGAAGTTAGTTGCAGATGTAACTAATGTCAAGAAACTCTGGATCAGCTAACAAATGAGTACTAAAAGAGTATTTTTAGTCACCAGCCTCCAAAGCTAGCGCCTGGAAGAATAACCAGCTGGCAACGGGTCCTTGGACAGGATCGGAAGAGTAATCGGGAGCCGGGTGCGACACATTGGCTGCGCCACACCCGTGCACAACCGACCTTATTTACGCGTGCATTTTCCGGTATCGGTACGACACATATGATCCTTGTGAAACTTGCCGGTCATCTGGTCGCACTGGGATTTGCTCACATCTCCGGCACAGGCATTTTCGGCATGCTGGCAGCAACCGGTTTCAGCGGTACCCATTCCCTTACCGCCTTCCATACCTTCATCTTTCTTGCGCTGTTCGCAGGCAGATAGGGTCAATACCATCGCTGCGGCCAGTATCCCAATTGAAGCTTTGAGTCTCATTAAGGCCTCCTAAATACCCGGCTTAGCGGCCGGTGACATGGATATCGCGGAATCTGCCGCGCATAGCTTTGTGCGACCCGCGTAGATTTACCCGACATCTCCACCAGCTCAGGGATTTTGCGATTAGGCGCGCCATCCCATTGTCACCCTGCAGATTTACCGGGCCATGCATTGACTGTAGCCCACACTGGCAGCGAAACCATCTGACTGACGGGACATTTACGTTAATTTGCCCCTGACAGCCCATCCAAATAACTGAATACCTTTTTGTATTTGCCAGAGCCGGTACAATCGGCCCCCGTTTGTCGGGTAAAAAGCCCCGACAGGAATGTATTTATTGAGGACCCCCTATGCTTCTCGCCGCTGCTGCCATCATTGCCGGCTTTATTGTGCTGGTCTGGAGTGCCGACCGCTTTGTGGATGGAGCTGCCGCCACGGCCAAACACTGCGGTATGCCCACATTATTAATTGGTATGGTGATCGTCGGCTTTGGCACTTCTGCCCCTGAGATGGTGGTCTCAGCCATTGCCGCCTTGAATGGCAACCCCGGCCTCGCCCTGGGTAATGCCTACGGTTCCAATATTGCCAATACCGGTTTGATTCTCGGTTTCAGTGCCCTGCTGATCCCACTATCGGTACACTCAAAGATTGTGCGTAAAGAGCTGCCACTGCTGCTGGCAATCACCCTGCTCAGTGGTGCCTTCCTGTGGAATGACCGCTTGGAGCGCTGGGAGGGTATTGTTCTGTTATTCGGTTTCTTCGCCTTGATCGGCTGGAGTATCTTTTCTGCCATGCGCAATAAAGGTGACCAGCTTGAGGGAGAAGTAGAAACTGAGCTGGAAGACAACCCTATGCCACTCGGAACTGCCATATTTTGGTTGGTAGCGGGGCTGGTACTATTGATTGTCAGCTCCCGAATCCTCGTATGGGGAGCAGTAACCATTGCCGAATCTTTGGGGGTCAGTGACCTGGTGATAGGCCTGACTATTGTTGCCCTGGGAACCTCACTGCCGGAACTGGCCGCAACTTTAGTGGCCGCACGAAAAGGTGAGCACGATATCGCCATCGGTAACGTTGTCGGCTCCAATATGTTCAATCTGCTGGCGGTGGTTGGCATTGCCGGCACCATTGCTCCCATGAACAACGTACCCCACGAGGTGCTGTCCCGGGACTGGCCGATGGTTCTGGGCCTCACAATTGCCCTGTTTATTTTTGCCTACGGCTTCAAAGGCCAGGGCCGAATCAATCGCTGGGAAGGCTCCGCGCTGCTAATGGCTTACCTCGTATATACCGGCTACCTGGTAGGAACCATTACCAAAGCTGCACTCTGATAATATTCGGGGTGGTGCCGCACCACCCCATAGTTACTGCCTGAATTCACCGTAATTCGCCACCTCTGGCCCATTTCTCTTGCCAAAAACTGACTAATATCTGCAAACACCTTCCAAGGAAAAGTGCTGAGCAGCTTGATGAAGAGAAGCACCATTGGCAAAACCGTCGGGCTAACCGCCCTATTTGGACTCGGTGCAATTTACCTTCTCAATGCCTCTTGGCTGGCGACAGCCCAGCAAGGGGAACCGATCCTGATTGCCCATCGCGGCGTCTATCAAACTTACAACCGGGATAATTTGACCCGTGACGCATGCACCGCAGTCCGTATCTATACCCCGCAACACCGCTATCTGGAAAACACGATTCCCTCTATGGAAGCTGCCTTTTCTCATGGCGCGGACATTGTCGAAATCGATGTCCATCCCACCACTGATGGCGACTTCGCGGTATTTCACGACTGGACCATAGACTGCCGCACGGATGGAACAGGTGTCACCCGGGAACAGTCCATAAAGGACTTAAAGAAGCTGGATATTGGTTACGGCTATACCTTTGATGGCGGCAAGACATTTCCCTTTCGTGGCCAGGGGGTGGGCTTACTTCCCACTTTAAAAGAAGTCTTACTGCACTTTCCCAGCAAGCAGTTTCTGATCAATATTAAGAGTAATGATCCGACAGAAGCAGACCGATTGGATAACTATCTTCGGCTACACCAATTGCCTATTAATTCCCGGCTTATGATCTACGGCGGCGATCGCCCAATTAAAAGGATACGGCAGCTGCGGCCAAATGTACTGGCCTTCAGCAAAACCAGTGCCAAGCAATGCATTCTGCGCTACGTGCTACTTGGTTGGAGCGGTTATTTCCCCGAGGCTTGCCGAAACAGCATTGTTGTTGCACCCAATACCTGGCGGTGGGCTTTATGGGGTTGGCCCAATCGCTACTCTGAACGAGTGGCCAAAGCCAATAGCTTGGTGATGGCGGTGGACCATAAAAATGGTAAGCGGGGCTTGCCCGGTATTTACACACCGGAAGAACTCAGTTTTCTGCCCGAAGGTTACAGCGGAGCTATTTGGATTGAGAAGATAGAGCTTATTGGTCCATATCTACAAGCAAGACAATAAATAACCTTAGCGTTTTCGAACTTTCTCCAGCCGTGCCAGATGCGCCTGAAGACGCTCTATTTCTTCCAGCAGCTCTATCGCTAATGCAGCGCCGGCAAGATTTACCCCCAGATCACGCTCCAGGCTGTAAACCCGGCGCACCCGGCGCACACAAATTCCGCTAAAGCGCCACTGCAGTTCCCTGCTACGCGGCTCAATAATTCCCTCCTCAACCAAGGCAATAATGCGCTCCGCCGGCACACCACAAGCCCGGCACAGTTCGCTCAAAGTTAACTCACTCTCTTCATCCAGGAGAACACCGCTAAGCTGCTCAACCTTTTTAGGCATCACAATTATCCTCCCATGGACTGACGCGGATTGAAGTTGAATGCGTCTCCAAACTGACGGTATGCCTCGCGTTCATTATCAGTCGTGGCTGGCGGCGTAACAGTTTGCATCACTATATACATATCCCCCGGCTGCTTTGCCGGGATACCGCGGCCCTTGAGGCGCAGTTTTTTACCATTGGTGCTGTTTGCTGGAATGGTCACTTTAATGGGACCATCGGGAGTGAGTACTTGCACCTTGGCTCCAAGCGTTATCTCCCAGGGAGCCAAAGGCAAATCCAGGTAAACCGTTTTACCTTCTGTATGGAAAAGGGGATGGGGGTTGAAAGCAATTTCCAGGTAGAGATCACCAGGCTTACCTTCTCCAATGCCAGGCTCACCCTGTCCAGCCAAGCGAATCTGTTGCCCTTCAGTGATCCCCTTGGGAATTTTTATATTGAGAATGCGCTCACGCAATTGCGGTCGCCCATCTGCACCCAACACCGAGTGCTTTAAGGTTACTTGGCGCGTACCGCCACGATAACTATCTTCGAGGTCTACTGTGATGCGGGCATAGGTATTTTCACCCTGGGCACTGTAAGAGCGGCGCTGCCCCTGCCCATAAGCCTGACGAAACCCGCTGCGGCCAAACAAGCTTTCAAAGAAGTCACTAAAAGCTTCAGGGTCAGCTTCGGTATATCCACCACCGTGAAACTCAAAACCCTGGTCCCAATTGGGGGGCGGTCGGAAATCCTGCCCAGACTGAAAACCACTGCCGAGCTGATCGTAAGCAGCTCGTTTCTCTGGGTCCTTCAATACTTCATAGGCCTCATTTACTTCCTTAAAGTGCTCTTCGGCGCCCTCTTCCTTACTGACATCAGGATGATATTTGCGTGCTAGCTTGCGATAGGCACGCTTAATCTGCGCCTGGTCAACGCTCCGATCCAGGCCGAGTATTTTGTAATAGTCCTTGTATTCCATGGCTTTAATAAAAGCCGATGATGGTACATTTTTCCATCATTCTTAAATAGTAAAACTACCCCTTGCCAATATATCTCCCATAAATTTCTAACTAACAGGTCTCAGTTATTATTAGGTTATTATCTACCTCTGGCCTCGGTTGAGTATTTTTTATCTAGAATAATTTTATGAAAATAGTATAGATTTGGCGCCAACATAAAACTGGCGCCAAACCCACTAATTAGTGGCCGGTTTCATACCACATCTCAGCTTCAACATATTCAATGCTGCCGTCATCATAGTGAATATAAGCTTGTGCTTCATTGGATGTATAAGCCCTTACGGTAACCGAACATGAAAGTCCAGAAGAGCATCCTTTTACCCAGAAAATTCTATCGATCGATTTGGTTACATTTGTAATGCTCCACGAACCTGATGTGGAATTACCAAAACTAAAATCCTGCCCGAAACAATAAGATGTTCCATTGCCAAACGCATATCCACCGGACTTAACACTTACATGACATACGAGATCAGCAGACATAGCTGGAAGGGCGAGAGATGATGAAACAATCAATAAACTCGCTAACAATAACTTTCTAATATTCATATTTATAACCTTTATTGTTTTTATACTTCGATTATTCTGACAAATGAGCTTGCAACACAACTGAGACTACCACTACAGCCGTGAACTTTATATGGATTTACAATTATATATTTATAGATAAATGAGCATAAGGTATCAAATTAAATCGACTTAAGTTCGTTATACTAAAATAATATATAAATGTTGCTCATATAAATATTCTACATATGTAAATCGAAACCTTTTGTTCAGTTTGCAGCATTTCGTAGAATCCCCTAAACACTCGTTCCCGGTGAAATTTTCTTAGGAATTACCAAGATGTGCAAACTAAATAATACCAAGATAAAGCATTATCACTTTGAATCCAGCTGTTAGCTAAATTAGCTGTATCTAGTTGTTTGCCTAATAATCCCCATAAGATGATTTACCTCTCTGCAGAATATGGGTCCTCAGCATTTAAATAAGCCAAGATATCTGATTTATTTTCGTTGGAAATTAACCACTCACGAACTTCTTTAACCTTATCATAAAGATCCTCACCAAATTTATCCTTATACATTTCAGAGAAATTCTTATACGCCTTACTTTCTCTTATTTTCTTTTGCCATTCATGGGTTACCAAAAAATTTAGTGAACCTGCAAGTCCCTCAGCTTTTAACAGATTCCACTCGCCCTTATCCAACCAAACCCCACCGACAACAGTGCTGTAATCGATACGACGCTCACTACTTGCCAGTATTTTTACCTTCTGCATAATGGAGCCCGATTCCGGGCACAAAATCGCCCTCTTGGTATCTTCAGCAACTATATCGCTAAGGTTATTTATATCTTCTGAAAAATGGTATTCAGGATTTTGTCTTTTCCAGGTTAAGTAATCTTCAATAAGAACCCAATTTCCCCCACAGGAAGAACAGGTATAACCACGAAATAGTTATTCGATAAATCCTGGGTTAAGAATGCCATTTTTACAGCTAGTGCAACATTTCATATTTTGTATATCATAATAAAAAATCCGGATCTATTTATTTAGATCCGGATTAAAGAAATCAATTTTTCTAACTACATTATAGTGATTTGTGCAATATGTCTTTCAAATACGTACGGTTCACTAACTATCAAGCTCTGTAGTTTTATTCAAGTCGCCAACTCCAGCTTCTTTTAAGAGCGAATCTACCAGTGGCGCCATGGCTCGGTGTTTAAGGGCACTGCCTACTAATGCTTCAGGTAAGCTTTGGCCCTTAGATTCAGCGTCGCCATCTAAAATACCGCTACTTGCCCGGCCATCAACACCATTTAAGCCTTCAACAGAGATAATTTTCATACCCTCAATACTCTCCATTGGCTTAACGCTTTCACGGATAATATTGGGCAGATTTTCGTGCAGACTAAGCACTTTCTTAAGTGCGATCTGGGCTTCATTGAGGCTATTAAAAGCCTCATTCATCAAGCGTTGACCTTCAGCATCCACCGCATATTTCTCACGGTCAGCTTCAACTTTAATACGAACGGCTTCAGCTTCTGCAGCAGCCTGTAAGCGCAATGCTTCAGCCTTATCCTCTGCAGCCGCTTTCTCTGCATCGGCCATTACCTTAATACCAGTCGCCTGGCGCTCCGCTACTTTTTGAGCTTCGATGATTTCAATGCGCTTATCACGCTCGGCAACTTCAACATCCTGAGCCGTGCGAACTTGCTCTTCAGCTTTTACTGCCTCAGCTCGAGCTACGTTGGCCTGTTGGTCCGCGAGAGATTGTTCTTTGGACTTTTCTGCAACAGCAATTGCACGTTCCTGCTTGGCAATTTCCACTGACTTCTCTTTGGAAATACGCTGCTCATCAAGAATACGCTCACCTTCAATCTCTTGCTCTTTCAAGCGACGCTCTTTCTCGATTTCCAGCAACTTAGTTGCCTGTTCCGCAGCAATTTGGGATTGACTGACTTCACGCTGGGCTTCAATTTCAGCTTTGCGTGCTGCGCGTTCCTGCTCTGCTTGTTCACGGGCAATATCCGCTTTCTGAGCAGCTTCACGATTTTCCAGCTCGCGCTGCTGCTCCAGATGTGCGTAACGTTTTTCTTTATCAATTTCTAACTTTTGGCGTTCAGCTTCGAGGTTTTTCTTCTCGATCTGCACCATGGTTTCCTGCTCGACATCATTGACCTCTTTACGACGCGTCTCAATAGAGCGGGTCATACTGGCGAGGCCCTCAGCATCAAACACATTATCCTGATTGAAGAATTCTTTATGGGTTTGATCCAAACCAGTCAAAGATACAGCCTCAAGTTCCAATCCATTTTTCAATAGATCTTCGGAAACTACCTGCTGAACTTTTTGTACAAACTGACTGCGCTGTTCATGCAATTCAGCCATTTCCATTTCAGCTGCTACCGAGCGTAACGCATCAACAAATTTACCCTCGATCATTTCTTTTAATGCTTCGGGGTCTAAAGTACGCAGACCCAAAGTCTGTGCAGCATTGGCTATCGCATCTGCATCCGGCTTTACCCGCAGATAAAATTCAGCAAGTACATCAACACGCATACGATCCTTGGTGATAAGCGCTTGATGCTCTTTTCGGGAAACCGCCAGGCGCAAAGTATTCATGTTCACAGGAATAATTTCATGTAGAACCGGTAGTACCAATGCACCTCCATTCATTATGACTTTTTGACCACCCATACCGGTACGTACAAATGAGCGCTCTTTTGAGGCTCTCGTATACAGGCGCGCAAAAATAGTTCCAATAACAATTAAGGCCACTAGTACAGTCCCGGCAATAAATACCATAACCGGTAGGTTTCCTATCACTTCTAGATTCTCCATTTAGTTATTCTCCATAAGATGTATACTGCTGGGGCGAGTTACTCGAAAATGTGCTCCCAGCTCTTCAACCAGCAACACCTTATCCCCCTGATTAAATATTTCACTTTCATCCGGTTCCACCATTACATAGTGTGTGGTTCCGTATTCATCACTAAAACGCGCTTCTGCTGGTGAACCGATTTCTGCTTTACCGATCGTAATAATCGCTACACGGCCAATAAAGGAATTTCTCTCAACTGCCTCGGATTCATCACCCACAGCGAAGCGCCGCATAATGTTGCCAACAAAACGTACCTGAGGTAGCGCAAGAAAAAAGACTGCCACAGCAAGTAAACCGCCCGGCAATAAATATCCAACAAGAGACTCTATGAGCATTTGGGCTACTAGGCCGGTCACTCCAAAGCTAACCAGAAAAGTTACTAACAGTATAAGTGCAGGAACTTCACCGAAACGCAACCACCCAAGCAGCTTAGTCATCCCGCCAGACAACCCTGTATCTGGCACGTCAACATCAAAATCTGGTAATAAATTATCCAGTAAATCTGAAATACCAACACCAATCAATGTCATGACGCCTTCAAGAAGCGCTATCATAAACATTAAAATCAGCGCACCGGTAAAGACCAGGTTTTGGTCTTGCAATAAAAATATCATCAGCCCCCCGATTTAATCTTGGCTAAACGTTCTTTCACACGATTATTTCGCGCGAACTCCTCAAGCTCTGCTAATTTGCTGGCATCTATCCCAGAGTCAAATGTCGATATAGCTGTATTACCTACTGCTCGATTAAATGCATCGGTAGCTTGTTCTACCTGGGCTTTTGGCTTTCTATCCCTGCCATATTCATCGGCAGTAACTCTATTGCTTACCTTTTTATTGGCTGCAATAAACTCTTGTAACTGCTCACGCATTTCACGTTTCTTACCTTGCAGGGCAAGAATATAGGAACCTAGTTCCTTTATTTCTATCTCATTTTCATTGATCGCTTTTTCTAAAATTGGAAGTTGCGCCTCAATATCCATTTGTTTGGCAATGGCGACTTCAGCCAGATCATCACGACCTTCACTTATAGCAATATCAATTTGTTCAGCTAAATTCTTATGACGTTTGTTTTCGTCACTTAACGCTCTACTGTTTAGATACTTGGATGCCTCAACTTTCCCTAGCTGATCTCGCACATCTGCAATTGCATCATCCACCTCCCGAATTGCCTGCTCCATCATTGACTCTGGTGCAGTGGCTTCAACCGAGTCCACGACGGCATTGGCGGACACAGAGATTAAACGTGATATACGCTTAATAAACCCTTCACTCATAACTTATCTCCCGCTCCCAAATAGAAGAATCCACCTTATTATTAGCTACAAACTTCAAGTGATGTCGAAACAGTATCCAATCTCTCACCATAGATACTGTTTATGCTTTCCTGCTATGACGGCAAGACAATTTTTCCGCAAAGTATTACGAGTCTGCAGCAGCAGTTTTTATAAATAGCTCAATAGAATTGGAATCATTACTAAATTATATCAATGCCGTATTCTCTACGAGCAATTTCAATATCATTCCAATTAGTAAACTGCGATGACTTTTTCTCAAACAACAAGCCATTAAAGGAAGGAACACTTCTACATAAGAAAGTTATGACCGGGCAGATTTCTTTCTGCTCTGCCGAACTTCTCATTATAGCAATCAACTTACGGGTTTTTACTTCGTATGACAGCGCTACTGTGATCGATCAACACCAAGGCAGGCACAGTCATCCGCTGGTAAATACGCCGAAATCTGCTGGGGCTCATTGAGTATGACGTTCCTTTGCCTCACATGCATATAAATGTACACATACCAATAGAGTAGGTCAATCAATAGGAGATAAAATGAGTGGATGACAAGTTTTTAAACGTGCATCGCTTGCATTTATGCTTTGCTAAAGTAGCAGCTAATAGCACTGTAAAACTGAACATTGTGGTAGGCATACAATTCAAAAATCAATTACACGCTATAACAGCAGGCAAATGATGACCTAAAATCGACGCCAACTTATGGTTTTGAAAATATGAACACGCCCTGTTCTAATTCATCCTTTCAGTGCTTGGGAAATCCTATTCTCAATGTCGATAGCTATAAAACTAGCCATTATCTGCAGTACCCCCCAGGAACATCACATATAAGTAGTTATGTAGAGTGTCGTGGTGGTGAATTTGCGTCGACGGTATTCTTTGGCTTGCAGGCGTTTATAAAGCAATACCTGAGCACCCCCATCAGTTCTCATCAAATAGATGAAGCTGAAAATATTTTAAAACCCCATGGACTGCCATTTAATCGTGCTGGATGGAATCATATTTTAAATGACCACAATGGTTTAATGCCCCTTGAAATTACAGCGATAGAAGAAGGGCAAGTCATTCCAGTAACCAATGCTTTAGCTCAGGTTGTTAATACCTGTCCTTACTGCTTTTGGCTTACCACTTATATTGAAACCGCACTTTTACGAAGCATCTGGTATCCATCAACCGTAGCTACCCAGAGCCGCGAAATAAAGAAAATTATCTCACAGTATTTATTTGAAACAGCAGAAAATCTGGATACTCTGGAGTTTCGTTTACACGACTTCGGGGCTCGGGGAGCCAGCAGTCTCGAAACAGCCATGCTGGGAGGTATGGCTCACTTGGTGAATTTTAAGGGGACTGATACGATATCCGGAATATTAGCCGCGAAAAGATTTTACAACGCCGCTGTACCTGGAGCTTCCATTCCCGCCGCTGAACACAGCACAATTATTGCTTGGGGACAACAGCATGAGGAAGATGCTTACCGTAATATACTTGAGCAATTTTCTGGGGAAGGAAAAACTGTGGCTGTTGTCAGCGATAGCTACGATTTGTGGAATGCTATAGAGAATATCTGGGGAAAAAAATTAAAGGATAAAGTTACTCACAGTGGCGGCACATTAGTAATAAGGCCTGACTCCGGCAACCCAGAGGAAGTCGTGATAGAAGCAATAGAAAGGTTGATGCGGATATTTGGCTCGCAGAAGAATAAAAAAGGATATCGATTACTACCCCCCTTTATTCGAGTTATACAAGGAGACGGTATCACCCGCTTTGTAATCCCAAAAATTCTCCAAGCAATGAAAGAAAACAATCAAAGCACAGAAAATCTGACCTTTGGTATGGGCGGAGGATTACTACAAAAAGTTGACCGCGATATGATGGGATTTGCAATGAAAGCCAGCGCTATCTGTATCAATGGCAGTTGGTACGATATTTTTAAGAATCCTAGAACCGGGCCCGAGAAAAGGTCCAAGGGTGGCCGCCTTGCCTTGATTCGCGACGATGATGGTGCACTTCGAACTATTGCGCAGAGCGATCTAAAATCAGAAGCTAACCTGCTGAGGCCGGTTTACCGCAACGGTATTCTGCTTAAGGACATTACTTTCGACAAAGTTCGAAGAAATGCTGCCCTCTGATTCCCGTTCCACCCTCACAACGTCTTACCCCTACGAAACTTCACTTTACCGAGCGAGTACTTTACAACTTTAGGTTGGTCCTGTTAGTTGTGCGTATCCAAAGTCTGACCTCCGTGCACACAAGGCCTCCAGCGTCAGTCGTAATAACAATAAGTACCCGCAGAGAGTGCTCGTGCTCTCGTGGGGTAAAGGTAGCCAATGGAAAGAAGAAAATTCCTCAAGATCGCCGGCGTCGGCTCCAGTGGTATTTTGTTGCCTCTACAGGGCATTCAGGTCAGCGCCGAGCAGCTGCTCAATGAAGGCATGCACAGCTCCCATAAAAGACACCTGGCGGATGTAGTCTTGAATACCGCGCGCAAAGCCGGGGCCAGTTATACCGATGTGCGTATCGGCC
Source organism: Microbulbifer maximicatervae (SeqCode) (assembly GCF_052467325.1). NCBI lineage: Bacteria > Pseudomonadati > Pseudomonadota > Gammaproteobacteria > Cellvibrionales > Microbulbiferaceae > Microbulbifer > Microbulbifer maximicatervae (SeqCode). Next base: position 3,914,930 of record NZ_CP174310.1, on the reverse strand, counting down.
GCTATCTGAACCAGTACGTTATGACCCGCGAAACCAACGTGGAGAATATCGTCAACACAGAATCCCTTGGCGCTGGTATTCGTGTGATCGCCAATGGTACCTGGGGCTTCGCCGCCACCAACGACCTTACAGCGGATGGCGTCGCCCTTGCCGCGCGCCAAGCAGTAGCCGTAGCTAAGGCCAATGCCAAGTACCAAACCGAGCCCGTGCGTTTGGCACCGGTAAAAGGCGTGGGCGAGGTTTCCTGGCAGACACCTATCGAACAAAATGCCCTGCAGGTCCCCATCAGTGAAAAAGTCGATTTCCTGATGGATGTTAACAATGGGGCACTCAAAGCTGGGGCCAGCTATATCCGCTCTTCCCTGTATCTGGTCAATGAGCAAAAGTACTTTGCTTCTAGCGACGGCTCCTATATTGACCAGGATGTCCATCGCCTATGGGCACCTATGCAGGTGACCGCTGTTGATAAGCAGAGCGGTGCTTTCAAGACTCGCAACGGTCTCAGTGACCCAGTGGGGAGAGGCTATGAATACCTGGCCGGTCACGACAAAGACAAGATTCGCGGTCAGACCACGCTCTACAAAGCTTCCTATGATATGGCCGAGGATGCAGTGCTTGCAGCCGAGCAAGCCCAAGCCAAGCTATCAGCCAAGTCCATCGATCCGGGCAAGTACGATTTGGTACTGGAACCCTCGCATCTGTGCCTGACCATCCACGAATCTGTGGGCCATCCTCTTGAGCTGGACCGCGTACTGGGTTACGAGGCCAACTATGCGGGAACTTCCTTCGCCACCCTGGATAAGTGGCGCAGCGGTAAATTCCAGTACGGCAGCGATAAGGTCACCCTGTTTGCCGACAAGGTACAACCGGGTTCCCTCGGTGCAGTCGCCTATGACGACGAAGGGGTTAAAACCAAGCGTTGGGACTTGGTGAAAGACGGCATCCTGGTGAACTACCAGGCTACCCGCGATCAGGTGCATATGATCGACCAAAAGGAATCCCACGGTTGTAGCTATGGCGATAGCTGGTCCAGTGTGCAGTTCCAGCGCATGCCCAATGTCTCTTTGGCGCCAAGCGAAAAAGAATACTCGGCAAAATCCATGATCCGCGATGTGGAAAAAGGCATTTACATTGTCGGACGCGGCTCTTATTCCATCGACCAGCAGCGCTACAACTTCCAATTCGGCGGGCAGCTGTTCTATGAGATCAAAAACGGTGAGATCGTCGGCCAGGTTGAAGACGTCGCCTACCAGTCCAACACCCAGGAATTCTGGAATTCCTGCTCGGCGATTTGCGACAGCAGTGATTACCGCTTGGGCGGAACCTTCTTCGATGGCAAGGGCCAGCCGAGCCAGGTGAGCGCAGTCTCCCACGGCTGTTCCACCACTCGTTTTGACCAAATTAATGTAATCAATACCAAGCGCAAGATTTCCTGAGCGGCGCACAAGAATAAGTAATTGGAGAAAAGGCAATGGCCATTCTGAGTAGAAGTGAAGCGAAGCGTATTCTCGACAAGGTTTTAAAATACAGCCGCGCCGATGAAGCCAGCGCGCAGCTGGCCGGCAGCGAAACCGGCAATATTCGCTACGCGCGCAACAGCGTTTCCACCAGTGGTATCGTCAACGATATCGAGCTGGCCGTAGAGGCCCGTTTCGGCAAGAAATCCGGTGTGGCCACTATCAATGAATTCAGTGATGCCTCCCTGGAAAAAGTGATGCGTCGCGCCGAAGAGTTGGCCAAGCTATCTCCGGAAAACCCGGAGGCCATGCCGATGCTGGGACCGCAGAAATATGTCAGCGTAGACGGCTTCGCCAAGTCCACTGCAGATATCACTCCAGACCAGCGCGCCAAGGCTGCGGCAGATTCCATTATTGCAGCCAAGGAAAAGAAAGTGGTTGCTGCGGGTTACCTGGAAGACCAGCGCTCTTTTGCGGCAGTCGCCACCAGTAAAGGCTTGTTCGGCTACCACGCTTCTACCTCTGCCAATTTCACTGTAACTATGCGCACCGAGAATGGCCTGGGTTCTGGTTGGGCCGAAAGTGACGTTACCGATTTCGGTGCAATGAATACCGGCAGCACCTCCTCTGTCGCCATCGACAAAGCGGTCCTGTCCCAGGAAGCCCGTGCCCTGGAACCGGGCAAGTACACCGTGATCCTGGAGCCCAATGCGGTGTCCGGCCTGGTGGGTTACATGATGAGCGGCTTCGATGCGCGCAGTGCCGACGAGGGCCGCAGCTTTATGAGCAAAAAGGGCGGCGGCAACCGTACCGGCGAGAAGATGTTCGACAAGCGAGTAAATTTCTACTCCGACCCCACCAGCCTCGATGTGCCGGCTCAACCCTGGACCGACGGTGATTTTATGCAGCTGGGACGCACCGAATGGGTGAAAGATGGGGTAGTGAAAAACCTGGCGCGCAGTCGCTACTGGGCCGAGCAAAGCAAAGGCGAAGTGGTCCCTGAGCCCAACAACCTGATTATGGTCGGCGGTGATAAATCCACCGAAGAACTGATTAAAAATACCCGCCGAGGCATTTTAGTAAGTCGCACCTGGTATATCCGTATGGTCGATCCACAGTCCATGCTCCTGACCGGCCTCACCCGCGACGGCACCTTCTATATCGAAAACGGCAAGATCAAATACCCGGTGAAGAACTTCCGCTTCAACGAGAGCCCGGTAATCATGCTCAACAATATCGAAGATATGGGTGTACCCCAGCGAGTGGGTATGTGGGACATGTCCGCCATGATTCCCGCGTTGAAAGTGCGCGACTTCACCTTCAGCAGCCTTTCCGACGCCGTATAACAGCCAGCACCCATCGAGGATAACGAAATGGAAAGAAGAAAATTTCTCCAGCTCAGCGGTGCCGGCCTGGGTGTTTCCATGTTGCCGCTATCCGGCAATCTGGTCGCCGAGAGCAAACTGACGCAAAGCGGTATTGATCTCTCGGTAAAAAAAGAATTTGCCGATGTCGCCCTGAATACCGCCACTAAACTCGGCGCCACTTATGCCGATGTGCGTATTGGTCGCTACCTGAACCAATACGTGATCACCCGCGAGATGAAAGTGCAGGACGTGGTGAACACCGAATCTATCGGCATGGGGATTCGGGTTATTGCCAACGGCACCTGGGGCTTTGCTGCCACCAATGACCTGACAGCCGATGGCGTTGCTCGCGCCACCCGCCAGGCAGTAGCTACCGCCAAGGCCAACTCCAAGTACCAGCAGGAGCCCGTACAGTTGGCTCCGGTAAAAGGCCACGGCGAGGTGAGCTGGCAGACACCCATCCAGAAAAACGCTATGCAGATCCCCCTGGCCGACAAGGTGGACCTGTTAATGGACGTGAACAAGTCCGCTATGGATGCCGGCGCCAACTATATCAACTCCATGTTGTACCTGGTGAATGAACAAAAGTATTTTGCCTCTACCGACGGCTCCTATATCGACCAGGACGTTCACCGTTTGTGGGCGCCCTTCTCGGTCACCGCAGTGGACAAGAAAACTGGCGGTTTCCGTACCCGCCAGGGCCTCAGCCAGCCGGTAGGACGCGGCTTTGAATACCTGGATGGCCGCGCCGAAGACAAGATCCAAGCACAGACAGTGCTCTACCGCGACTCCTACGATATGGCCGAAGACGCACGCCTGGCGGCGCAACAAGCCAAGGAAAAGCTCACGGCTAAATCGGTCAAACCGGGCAAGTACGACCTGGTGCTGGACCCCAGCCACCTCTGGCTCACCATCCATGAATCCGTCGGCCACCCACTGGAGCTGGACCGCGTGCTCGGCTACGAGGCCAACTTTGCCGGAACCTCTTTCGCCACTATCGATAAATGGCGCAGCGGCAAATTCCAATACGGCAGCGACAAGGTCAACCTGTTTGCCGATAAGGTACAGCCCGGCTCTCTCGGCGCCGTCGGCTACGACGATGAAGGCGTGAAGACCCGCAACTGGGATCTGGTAAAAGACGGTGTGCTGGTGAACTATCAGGCCACCCGCGACCAGGTACATATGCTGGGGCAAAAGGAATCCCACGGCTGCTGCTACGCCGACAGCTGGTCCAGCGTGCAATTCCAGCGCATGTCCAACGTTTCGCTGTTGCCTGGCAAGGAGGAGCTGAGCGTCGACGATATGATCAAGGATGTGGAGAAAGGCATTTATATTGTGGGTGCCGGTTCCTTCTCCATCGATCAGCAGCGCTACAACTTCCAGTTTGGTGGACAACTGTTCTACGAGATTGAAGACGGCAAGATTACCGGCATGGTGGAGGATGTCGCCTACCAGTCCAACACCCAGGAATTCTGGAATGCCTGTTCGCAGGTCTGCGGCAAAGATGATTATCGTCTGGGTGGTTCCTTCTTTGACGGTAAGGGACAGCCGATGCAAACCAGTGCCGTGTCCCACGGTAGTTCCACAGCACGCTTCGACGGTATCAATGTGATCAATACCAAGCGCAAGCTGGGCTAACCACTGATCCACACGGGAGCTGGCCAGCAAACCAGTCAGCTCCCAGTATTGAAAATAAATGGGTAGAAGGAAAGAAGGTGCTCCGTTCGAGACCGTATGAGGCATGGATGCCGATTACGAGCGTACAGGGATGTATTTACAGCGTGTCTCGAACGGAGCACTTTCTTTCCTTTGCTCTCAACAATAAAAACCAACGCAGTAACAGAGTTATCCCGTGTCCCTCACCCGCAAGGCTTTTCTTCAGCGCCTGATCCTGGGTAGCTGCGCCGCAGCGCTGCCTCTGGGCACACGCGCACAAAATACAGCACCGGGTAGTGCACAGGAGCACTACGATTTTTATTTCACCCGCTTGATGTACGAATCCGGTGACTGGGATGTGGATCAGCGCATGCCCTCCAACCTGCTCAATTCACTGGTGGAATACACCAATCTCAGGGTTGATCCCAAAGAGCACATAGTGCCGCTGGCCGATAAGAAAATGCTGCTGGCGCCTTTCTGCTACCTGGCCGGACACAAGCTGGTGCAATTCACTACGGAAGAGGCAAAGAATTTTCGCGATTACGTCAATCGCGGTGGCTTTGTATTTGTTGACGACTGCAACCACGATATCGACGGTCTCTTTGCCAAATCCTTCGAAGCGCAAATGGCCGAGCTGTTTGGCGAAGACTGCCTGCAAAAACTCCCGGACAATCACGACCTCTACCGCTGTTTCTTTCAATTCGATGAATTGCCGGTAACCAGCTTTGAATTAAATGGCTGGGGTGATGATCTGGTACACGACTACCTGAAAGCCATTGTTGTAAACGGCCGTATCGCCGTGCTTTACAGCAACAAAGATTTCGGCTGCGAATGGGACTACGACTACCGCAACAAACGCTGGCTCGCCATCGATAACACAAAATTTGCGGTGAACATTGTTATTTACGCACTGACGAGCTGATTATGCTGACCACCCTGGAAAATAGTATCGAACAACAACTGCACAGCCTCGACAATCTTCAACAGGAAATTGCGCGGGTGATTGTCGGCCAGAAACCTGTGGTGGAACAGATGCTGATCTGCCTGTTGGCCGGCGGCCACGCCCTACTCGAAGGGGTGCCGGGACTGGGTAAAACCCTGCTGGTAAAAACCCTCGCCGATGCCAGTGCGCTGGATTTTAAGCGGGTACAGTTCACCCCGGATTTAATGCCCGGAGATATTCTCGGCAGTGAGATCCTCGAAGAGGATCACAGCACCGGCAAGCGCTTTTTTAAATTCCAGCAGGGCCCGGTTTTCACCAATATCCTGCTCGCCGATGAAATTAACCGCACACCGCCGAAAACCCAGGCAGCCCTATTGGAATCCATGCAGGAAGGCTCGGTAACCGTGGGCGGTAAAACACTGAAATTGCCCGATCCTTATTTCGTACTGGCCACACAAAACCCCATCGAGCAGGCCGGCACCTATCCCCTGCCGGAAGCTCAGCTGGACCGCTTCCTGTTAAATATTCATATCGACTATCCCGATGAGCGGGATGAAGTTGAAATCCTGCGCTCCACCACCGGTGCCAGCAGGGTCAAACCCAGCCCCAGCCTGGATGCGGAGCAATTGCGGGAAATGCAGAAACTGGTGCGGGAAATTCATGTAAGCGACGATTTGTACCGCTACGTGGCGGCACTAGTGCGCGCTACCCGTATGGAAACCAGCGGCAGCGATACCCTGCAACAGTGGATCAAGTGGGGCGCCGGCCCTCGCGCGGGGCAGGCTCTGATTCTCGCCGCCAAGGCACGGGCCCTTTTGCAACGACGCCTCGCCGTCACCCGCGAGGATATCCGCAGCTTGTTACTGCCAGTGCTGCGCCACCGGGTGTTGCTCAGCTTCCAGGCCCAGGCCGATGGCGTGCAGATGCCACAGCTGATTGATGAATTACTGACGGCGGTGCCGGAACCGGGCCGGGACTGATCAGCGTGGAATACCTGTCCCCCAAAACCTTGGCCAGTTGTCGCGATCTGGTGTGGCTGTCGCGGCATATCGCCGAGGGCGTAATGCTCGGTGTGCAACACAGCCAGCGCCGTGGCACCGGCCTGGAATTTCATCAATACCGAGGCTATCAAGCGGGTGATTCCATCCGCCATATCGACTGGAAACTGTTTGCCCGCAGTGATCGCTACTATGTGCGCGAGACCGAGCAGGAGAGCCGTATGCACGTGTGCTTTGTGCTCGATACCAGCGCCTCCCTGAGCCAGGCAAGCTTTGTCGAGCCCAGCCTGAATAAACTGCATTACGCCAAGTGCTGGATTGCCAGCCTATGCTGGCTGCTCAACGCCCAGGGAGACAGCTATTCCCTATTGGCGTTTAACAGCCGTCGGACGGTTTATGTGCCCGAAGGCCAGGGCGAGAGCCACCAGCGTCAAATCGCTCTTCAGCTACAACAACTCGACGCCAGCGACCACTGGCCAGGTCACACTCAACTGGCGCCGCTGTGGCAATACTTTGAGCGGCCCTGTCAGGTGGTATTACTGAGTGATTTTTTTGAACAGGGTAATGAGATCGGCGATTTTGCCGCACGCCTGCATGCCGCCGGCCGCCCCTGCCTGCCACTGCAATTGTTAATTGAGGCAGAACAGACTTTTCCTTTTGGCGGAGAGCTAAAGCTGCTCAATCCAGAAGTAAGCGCCAGTACTCCCGCAACTTTAGAAGTGGATGCCGAGCGGCAACGCCAGTCTTACCTGGATGCTTTTGCTCAAGCGCAGAGCGAGTTAAAAGCACGCTTCGCCACACAGGAGTGCTCACTACAGACCGACCTTATCGAGCAGCCTGTGGAAAAGTCACTGCGGCAATTTATTCAACTGCACGGCAGGTTGTGCTGAGATGTTGTGGATAAATAACTTATTTCAATCCCCACAGTGGCTATGGCTATTCACAGCCCTGATTATCCCTATCGCCATTCATTTGCTGCGCCGAAGTAATCCACAGCAGATCTCCTTTGCTGCGCTGCAATGGGTACAAAGATATTCACAGAGTCGCGCGCGCCGCCCTATTGTGGATAACAAGTGGTTGCTGCTATTGCGCCTGCTAATCGTCGCCCTGCTGGCAGGTTTATTGGCACAGCCGCTGATTAAACGGGAAATTTATCCCCAAGAGGGCGTGATACTGGTAGACCCCAGAATTGGGGCGGGCGAAGCGAATACATTTATCCACAATTCACTGCCACAGCTTGTCGGGGAAGGTTATAAAGTACTGTGGTTATCCCCAGAAACACCTTCCGTAACCTCACCCCCACCACAAAATGTGGACCTGTGGAAAACTCTATTAGTACTATCACGCCGGGCGGATTTGCGCAGGGCTCATATCCTGTTGATAAACAACGGGGTTCCAGCATCCCACCAGGCACTAAGAGTCAGTCCCCATTGGCAGTGGCACAGCCTCGACAAAACATCCATAGCTCCGAGCCCGGTATTACCGAGTATCGCTTTAATGGGCAAACCACCCAGCTGGTGGGCGCCAGTGCTGGAAGACTGGCAAAGCAATATGCCGGGACTATCGGTGCATATTCAGGAACAAGAAGAGACACCCAATGCCGAGCAGGCAGATTGGTTGATCTACACGGGCCCCGCTCCCCTGCCACAAGCCGTGCTGGAATTTGTTTCAGATGGCAGCCTGTTAATCACCGACAACAGCATCCCCCCTGCCGATAATCTCAACTTCGTTGCTGTGGATAACAGCCAGTCAGCTCAAGCGGCCTCAGTGGGACGGGGAAGTTGGCTGCGCTACGAAAGTGACTGGTACAGCGAGGCCTTTTATCGCCGCGCGGATTTGCCCGAACTCCTGTGGCAGCACTGGGCTCTGCAAGACTGGGCTCTGCAACACCACAATCGTGGCCACTGGTCTGCCAATAAAGTAGTGGCAGACATAGCTGGGGCAGGCCTTCCTGTAGAAGACAGCGAGGTAGAAAACCGCCGTATTGAACAACTGCAACCCTGGTTAATAGCCGCCCTACTGTTACTTCTGGCTTTTGAACGCCTAATTGTCCTATCGCGACCCGCAGTCATCATGGCAACTGTTAGTAACGGGGAGGCCGACCATGGATAAGCGTGAGTCCACCCTTAACGCTGTGCACAGGCGCTGGCAACTGACAGCCCTGCGGCCCTATCTCTGGCTTGCCACTGGCCTCAGCCTTCTGGCTGGCTTGGGCATTTTTGTATTCGGCTGGCCACAGTGGCTATTGCTCGCCTGGCTCGGAATTATTGTTGTAGCAATTCTATTGGATCGCAGCTGGCGCCCAAGCCCTGAAAACCTTTGTCGACAGTTGGATGGGCAATATCCACAGCTGCAAGACAGCAGCCAGTTGCTTAGCCAACAGAAAACCAACCTAAGTCCATTGCAGCAATTACAGCGCACGCGTATCGAAACAGAGCTGCAACAACTGCTGGAAAGTGGCGACCGGTCGTCTTTCGGTCCAAAAAAACTCCGCCGTACCCTGACAAATGCCTTCGGTGCCTGCCTGGGACTTTTGTTATTTGTACTGAGCGATTCTCACTTCACCGGGGATAAAACTGAGACCACGCAACAAAATACAGCTATTCCCGTTGCCGAAAAACTTGCCATAACGCGCGCGGCAACCCATATCCAGCCGCCCGCCTACACTGGGCTCGCAGCCGACAGCCAATCCTTACAAATCGATGTGCCGGAGCAGTCTGCGGTCGAGTGGCAAGTTGAATTGAATCAGCCGGTGCAAGGGCTGGAAATGTTGGCCGAAGCTGAGCGCTTCACCTTTTCTCCGCTAGGTAATCTACCCAGTAAAAAATGGCAATTACAACGCACTATCGCTAAGGCAGACTTTTACCAGCTCTCAGTGCAACTCGCGGAGAGCCAAATGCTATTGCCGGAAATTCATAATATTCGGGTGCAAAAAGACAATGCTCCGGAGTTTACCTTTGAGGCACCCAGCTTGCGCGTCGATACCATTAAAGGGAGCGCTCAAAGTATTCCCGTGAAAGTAATCATTAATGATGATTACCAGGTGAGTTCTGCGGATTTATTGGTCACCCTTGCCAGCGGCACCGGGGAAAATTTACGCTTTCGCGAAGAGCGTATTCCGCTCGCCAGTTTGCACTCCACTGCTTTATCAACAAGCCTCTCGGAAGATAAGAAAGCAGCTCGCTACGATTTCCTCCTGCCCATCCACCAGTTTCCCATGGAAGCGGGAGATGAACTCTACTGGTATCTGGAGGCCAGGGATAACCGCGAGCCCAGCGCCAACGTTGCCAAGAGCCAACACTTTATCTTGCGCTGGCCGCAAGAAGAGATTTTCGGGCTGAGTGACAGCGAGGGGATGGCGATTAAGATATTACCGGAGTACTTCCGCAGCCAACGCCAGCTGATTATTGACACCGAGGCCCTGCTAGCCGAGCAAGAGCAGCTGCATCCGGAGGAGTTTCGCAAACGCTCCGAGGGTTTAGCCTATGAACAGAATTTGCTGCGCATGCGCTACGGCCGCTTTCTCGGCGAAGAAGACTCGGAAGCGGAGCATTCTGGAGGAGATGGTGAGCAGCACGAGGATGAAGAGGAATCTGAACACGACCATGACCACCATCATCCAGAACAAGGTGAGCACAAGGTACATGGTGAAGAAACTACCGCTCCCTTTGCCCAGCGTGGCTCCCGTTTCGAACTGGCAGAGCGCATAGTCGCTTCCGTCGGGCATCAGCATGACAGCTCTGAACACGCCACCCTATTTGACCCACAAACAAAGGAGCTACTGCGAAACGCTCTGAACGCCATGTGGAGTTCCTGGCGCGACCTGTCGGTTATAGAGCCCCAAGCCTCTCTGCCCCATCAACACCGGGCGCTGCGCTTTATCAAGGAGGTACAGCAGGCCTCGCGTATTTACTTACAAAGAATCGGCTTCGAGGCGCCTCCCATAGACGAGAGCCGTCGGCTTAGCGGTGAACGGGAAGACGTAGCGCCAGAAACTGTCGACAGTGCCTTTGAACAAAAACAAAGAGCGCAGGTGCTCGCCCTAATGGCCCAAGTAGACTCTGGCGCCGAACTCGATACCGATCTGCTGGTGCAGATAAATGAGCTAGCCACAGAGCAATCATTAGATCTTGGCCTGGAGCTGTCCAAACAGCTGCGTTTATACCAGCAGCGCCACCAGCAACCGAATTGCATTGATTGCACAAACTCCCTGAATCAGCTGCTCTATCAGCTACTACCAGCACCGGAATCTGCGCCTTCACTGCCTTTGCAAACTGAGGCAGACGGCCATTTCAGCCGTTGGCTGCACCAGCAAGGGGAGAAGTCATTGTGATTGATTTCTTGATACCCGGCCTGTGCCTGTTGGCCTGTTTAGTATCACTCGTTCTGTTGCGCCGCCGTGGCGCCAAGCCGTTCGACTATGGCCTGCAACTGGCGATTTGGTTGAGCGCCTGGATACTTTGGCAGCCGCCGGCAATCATTCCCGCCGAGCGCAATATCTCTATCGACAGCAAACAGCTGGCGAGCTCACATCCAATAAATCTCAATGGTGTGGAAAATATCTCTCTCAATGGGGAGCCACTCGGCCGCGACAAACTTCGGGACCTGGCACCGATGCGTCTGGAGTTATCGAAGATCCAGGAATCTTATGGCCTCTGGGAATTGGACTGGCAGCGGAAAATTACCTTGGGTGATTCTTTAAAGTTAAAGGTTCACAACAACCAGCCACTGACTGAAAACGTAAAAATTAGTCTGCTCAATCCCTACGGCCATATTGAAGACAGTCTTGAGCTGAAAGTGGGAGAAGCAATTCAGGCACAACTCACTGCCATTCCAAAACTCGCAGGCCCCCAGCTATACCGAGTACGGACGGAAAGCGAAGCCGGCGAAACCCATACAGATCCTTTACCCATCCTGGTGCGTGAACCGCTCCAACCCAAATTATTACTGTGGCTGGCACGCCCCTCTTTTGAGACGGCCGCCCTCTCTCGCTGGCTGCGCCAATCCGGTGTAACAGCACAAGTGATGACCCAGTTGGCACCTGAAATCATAAGGAAAGAAACTCTCAACGGCCTTCCACTTACCGAGTCTGCAGATCTATTCACGAATGAAAGTCCCTTCGATTTAGTGATACTCGACAGCAGTTTGTGGCCACAATTTTCTGCTCTGCAAAAGCGTCAGCTCAACGAGCTGGCCACTACAAAGTCACTGTTGTGGTTGGTCACTAGCGATAGCTCTGAAAAGTTTCTCCAGTACGCTGCTGCCCAATCCATGCCTCTACAAAAGGAAGAAGCCAACCACTTACATTCCGGCTTTGGCTACCAAAAAGCGGACAATCCAGAGATTCCCCCACTGCGTAATCTTGGCTTCAAAATCACGCAGCCCGGCTCATACGACTTTTTACTGGGCAATGGAGAGTCCCCACTTTTCTGGGGGCGTTCGACTGAGACACAACACCTGGGGTTTATCCTATTTAGTGACAGCCATCGCTGGCTAACCGGTGGGTTTGCTACTGAATTCGCCAGCCTGTGGAAGTCCATTATTGATTACCAACTCAAGCATTTGGGTAGTCAGCAGCCAGTAATCCTCTCCAGTGAGTTACCGCGTACACAAGAACGCATCACCCTATGCAGCCCACTTTTTTCTGATCAGAGTCCATTCTTATCAGAGTTTCAAGATAGCTCCCGCTCTACCGAAGGAATCGCCGCAAGCAGAAGTTCCCAGGGTCAGTGCTACAGCTTCTGGCCCCAAAATTCAGGTTGGCACCAGCTTTGGACTGAATTGGAAGGGGAGTCGGTACTAGACTTCTATATCTTTGCCAAAGAGGACTGGCCTCTATGGCAGCAGTCCCTGAATGCCAGGGAAACCCAACTAATGGCTGCCGCACGTTTGGGGCCAGAAGCAAATAATCACGCAAACAGGGTTTTGTTGGGGCGCCAATGGCCGGCCCTTATATTGCTGTTACTAGTGTGTATAAGCTGGTGGCGGGAACGCAGGCTTTTGAATAGATCACGACCCTGAGGGCCTCGCCGTAGGTTTATTTCCCGGCTTAGCCTCTTGCTTGGGAAATATCATCTGGTCGACGGGATACCCCAAAGCTTTGGCCTTCTGTAAAAACTGCTCCAACACATCCTTGGGCATGGTTGGGGTGCGGGACAATATCCACAGATAGGATTTATCGTAGCCAGATACCATCGCGTATTGGTAGTCATCCGATAGAGCAATCACGATATAGGATGAGTAAAAGGGGCCAAGAAAAGAGACTTTCAAATGGCCCACATTTTTCGGGCCGACAAACTCGGCCCTCCCCTCCGCCATTTGCCAGGCATCACGCGCTTTTGAATAGCCGGTATTGATCACCGCGACAGAACCATCATGGTTGAGACTGTAGTCGGCAGTTACCTGGGTCAGGCCGCGCTCGAATGAGTGATCCAATCGAGCAATCTCATACCAGTGACCTAAATATCGCTGTAGCTGGAAGTTTTGGACAGGCTCAACCCCCTCCGGCACCCGTGTACAGGCACCCAGCCAGAACAAGGAAAGCAGTAATACACCCAGTGAAAACAGCTTCATCTAGCCACTCCCAGTAAGATCCCCCTCAAGTCAGAATAGAAGGCAGGGGTTTCACAAGATCAGGATAGTTTCGGGAATCTGTATTTCACCCATAAAAAAACCACCGCGAGGGTGGTTTTTTTATCGCTGGACTGACCAACTTATTTTTCGACGAAAGCGCGCTCAATCACATACTCGTGAGGTACACCTGCGCGGGTCTCCTTGAATCCCCAGTCATCGAGGATATTGGTGAGATCCTTCAGCATTGCCGGGCTGCCGCACAGCATAAAGCGATCTTCCTCAACACTCGGCTTGGGCACACCCAGATCGGTGAAAAGCTTTCCGGACAGCATGAGATCAGTCAGGCGGCCAGTATTCCGATAGGGCTCACGGGTGACGGTTGGGTAGTAAAGCAGTTGCTCGCGTACCATCTCGCCAAAGTACTCGTGTTCCGGCAATTCGTTCTCGATCTGCTCCTGGTAAGCCAGCTCAGAAACATAGCGAACGCCGTGAGTAAGGATTACCTGGTCAAAACGCTCGTAGACCGTGGGATCTTTGATGATGCTCATGAAAGGTGCCAAGCCAGTACCCGTGGACAGCAACCACAGGCGTTTGCCCGGCAGCAGGTGGTCCGCCACCAGAGTACCGGTGGGTTTTTGGCTCACGTAGATCTCATCGCCCGGCTTAATCTTCTGCAGGCGGGAGGTCAGGGGGCCATCGGGAACCTTGATACTGAAAAATTCCAACTCGTCTTCGTAGTTGGCACTAGCAATAGAGTAGGCGCGCAGCAGTGGACGGCCATTGTCCTGCTGCAAACCGATCATCGTGAAATGTCCGTTCTCAAAGCGAAAACCCGAATCCCGGGTGGTCTTGAAGCTAAACAGTGTGTCGTTCCAGTGATGGACTTCCAACACCTTCTCTATATTCAATTTGGACATAAACTTAAAACCGGTTATTCCACGAGTCTCTTGATAGTTGAATTTTAGCCCTAGAAGATCTATTGGCAAAGTGGGATATTTCGATATTCCTTATCTATTTTAACGATCAACTGGAGATTTCCCTTTGCGCTACACGCTCCGCCAGTTAGAGGTGTTCCTTGCCTGTGCCCATCACGAGAATGTCAGTCGTGCTGCGGAGAGCCTGAGTATGTCCCAGTCCGCAGCCTCCACAGCGCTGAAAGAGTTTGAACAGCAGTTTGAGTTGCGCCTGTTCGAGCGCACCGGTAAGCGATTGCGTCTCAATGAACTGGGACGGCAATTGTGGCCAAGGGCGGAAGAACTCCTGGAGCGAGCCCAGGAACTTGAGCAGACACTGGCCACTCACCGGGAACTGGGAAGCCTGAAGATCGGAGCCACCCTGACCATTGGCAACTACCTGACTGCCAGCGTGATGGCTCGTTATATGGAAGAGCAGCCCGGTACTCAAGTACAATTGGAAGTTGCCAATACCGCAGCGATTGCCGAGAGGGTGCTCAATTTTGAATTGGACCTGGGATTAATTGAAGGAGAGATCAATCACCCGGATCTGGAAATCATCCCCTGGCGCCATGATGAGCTGGTTGTTTTCTGTGCACCAAACCACCCTTTGGCAGGCCGCAAGCGCCTCGCCGATAAAGACCTGATCGGTGCGACCTGGATCACCCGGGAATCGGGCTCTGGAACGCGACAGACTTTTGAAAGAGCCATGGCAGGGCTATTGCCACAACTACATATCCTATTGGAATTGCAGCATACAGAAGCGATCAAGCGAGCCGTAGAAGCGGGATTGGGAATCAGCTGCCTTTCCCGTGTTTCATTAACTGATGCTTTAAAGCGCGGCTCGCTTATTGAGCTACCCGTACCACATAGAGACTTTCATCGAGAGTTCTATTTTGTCCTGCATCGACAAAAATACAGAAGCGCCGGAATTAAACGATGGATGGAATTATGTGACTCAGCAGGATAAAAAAAGATTAATTATTTGAGAAAATTTGTATTTAAATCATAGAGTTATCTAGTTTGCTTAAAATCAGTAAAGTTACATCATTTCAGTCTTTAAGCCGTATGGGCTAACCCTGCATTTTGCGTATGATGAATTCTTATCCACCTCTACCATCAATCCAAGATCTACTACCTATCTACTTATTTTGGTAAATTACGCAACCTAAGACGACCTCCCCAACTTATAGTTTTATCTACGATTATTTAAGTGGTCTGCTCCTTACTTACAAAGAGATTATATGAAGATTAAAGGAATTTTATTGTTTTGTGCTGTTTTCAGCCTCTCACTATCCGCTTACGGAAATGGCCTGATTTCCATCAATGAAAAAGCCGAATATCACGACGAAGAATTAATTGCATCCAATATAGTTAAAGAGTGTAATAACCTTGGTTATCAATTTTCAAGCTCAACCAAGAAATTTCTTGGTAAGCATGGATTTGCCAGTTCACTAGACCCAGAGTTGGATATTCAATCAGAGGGATACAGTCTTAAATTAACAATTCTCAATGCATATAGCGGAAGATATATTTCAGGTAGCCATCAAAAATCAGTCTCAATTGAGGCTGAACTCTACAAAAACGGCGACTTGATAGATACTCTCAAGACCACCAGAAATTCAAGTGGAGGTTTATTTTATAAATTCAAAAGCTCCTGCAGTGTTCTCGAACGTTGTGTTCACACCCTTGGTAATGACGTAGCCAAGTGGATCTCTAGAAACCATAAAATTTAGCTTCACCCAAATAAGGAAACTTCATGAATTATATTATTAAGTCCATATCTATTGCAGCCTTTGCATTAATAGTATCTGGCTGTACAAGCAACCCGATTATGAATATTGAAAGTAGATTAATTCCCGATCGTCTTGACGGGTCAGCTCAAACTCAAGATTCAATTAAAAAATCAATTATTGCAGGGTGCATCGAGAGAAACTGGATTTGCCAACAAGTTGCTCCTGGGAAAATATTAGCCACCATTAACGTTCGCAAGCATCATGCTGAAGCAGATATTATATATAACCTTAATAGTTATAGTATCACCTATAAAGATAGCGATATGCTTGACTATAGTGAAAAATATTACACCATTCACAGAAACTACAATCGCTGGGTTAGAAATTTGAATGACGCGATTATAAAAGAACTATCCATTTGATAGCTTTTATATCTATCCCCAGTAGCTGTGACTATTGGGGAGCTATCTTAACTGGAAATTAGATTTTCATGCCCAAATTAATAACAAACGGAACATCTATTCCATCATTGTCACTGAACAGGTTGGCGTTGGAGTAGTGTTTCCAGGAAACCATTAGCACCAGATCTTCTTTCCCTCTCCAGTTAATTCGCGCAGCATATCCAACCTGTGCCTGGAAAGAAAAGTTATTATCCTGACGACGGTTTCCCAATTGGTTGCTGGAAATATAGCTAGGACCCAACGCTCTAACAAAGAAATAAGGTTGCCCCCAACTTCTTTGCCTGGGATATAGATTTAATTGAGGATAGATGGAAAACGCTCTTATACGTTTATTTTCATCAGTATCAGTAGTTAGCTCAGTATAGCTAACACCTATATCAATATGCTGACGGTAACTCTTTTTAAATGTTTTAAAGGAATAATCTATCCCGTAGGTTTTATTATTCTGACTTGAATCAGGTTGCGGGCCACCGCCAAAACTCACTAAAAGTTCATCAGCAGTAACTGGCTGAGCCAAAAGAATTGTCGAAACTACAGCCAGTACCCACTTCATATGCTATCCCTAGGTTAAAGCTCTCTAAGAGAAAAATTAAATACGTCTTTTAAATATTAAAGATGTATTGATTCCGCCAAAGGCAAAATTATTACTCATCACATACTCAGTATCGATGTGCTTTCCACTGCCCTGGATATAATCCAATTCCGCACAGTCAGAATCAACCTCTGCCAAATTAATCGTGGGATGGAACCAACCGTTACGCATCATCTGGATGCTTGCCCAAGCCTCCAATGCGCCACAGGCACCCAATGTATGACCGGTATAGCTCTTAAGTGAGCTTATGGGTACTGCATGCCCAAATGCATTACGGGTTGCGTGGCTTTCCGCAATATCGCCTCGGTCCGTAGCTGTGCCATGCGCACTGACATAACCTATTTCGCTAGTCTCTACCCCAGCCTGTGCTATTGCCTGCTGCAATGCCACCTGCATAGTTGCCGATTGAGGTTGGGTAACGTGGCTGCCATCAGAGTTGGTTCCAAACCCTACGACCTCTGCATAAATCCTGGCTCCACGGGCAATCGCGTGCTCATACTCTTCCAAGATAAGTGTACCGGCGCCCTCGCCGATAACTAATCCATCCCGGTTGCGGTCGAAGGGACGAGGAGACAATTCAGGGGTGTCGTTCTTTGTTGAAGTCGCATATAAGGTGTCAAAGACCGCAGCCTCAGTTGCACACAACTCCTCTGCACCACCGGCCACCATAATGGTTTGGCTACCATTGCGAATTGCCTCATAGGCATACCCAATCCCCTGGCTTCCAGAGGTACAAGCGGAGCTTGTGGTATAAACCCGTCCACACAAGCCGAAAAATACCCCAATATTGACCGCCGCCGTATGGGACATCATTTTTATGTAACTGGTCGCATTGAGGCCGTCGGTGCGGTGATTTATCAACATATTGCCGAAATCAGCCACTGCTGACGGAGTGCCTGCTGACGAGCCATAGGAAACTCCGACAGCACCACTTTTGAGAATGGGGTCATCCAACAATCCCGCATCCTCAAGCGCAATCTCACTGGCGCGAACCGCCATTAATGAAACGCGCCCCATGCTGCGCACACGTTTACGGTTGTAGTGGGCCGGTTTTTCGAAGTCCTTTACCGGCGCGCCCAGTCGGGTTTCAAGCCCCTCATACTTATCCCAGTCTTCCATGTAGGAAATGCCTGAAAGACCGCTCTGTAAAGCCTGACTAACCGAGTCCCAACCCTGGCCGATAGGGGATATTCCGGCCATTCCTGTAACAACCACGCGTTTCATTAGCAGAGACCACCATTTACTGAGATAACTTGACGGGTGATGTAAGCAGCACGTTCATGCATCAGGAACGCTACAGTTGCCGCCACTTCTTCTGGTTTACCCATTCTGCGGGCAGGCACCATTTTTAAAATTTCTTCAACGGGCAAGTCTTCATCCAACATATCGGTGTCAATGAGGCCCGGAGCAACACAATTCACGGTAATCTTTCGCTTGGCTAACTCCAACGCCAATGCCTTACTTGCACCGATCAAACCCGCTTTGGATGCGGAGTAATTTACCTGGCCGCGATTTCCAGCAATGCCGGATACAGAAGTCATCACGACAATACGGCCGGGCGCACGGCGCCTGACCATTGGCATGGTTAAGGGGTGTAAAACATTGTAGAAACCATCCAGATTGGTGTGTACAACAGAATCCCAATCTTCAGCAGGCATCGCAGGGAAAGCATTGTCGGCAGTAACACCAGCATTGCACACAATGCCGTAGTAACAGCCATTACTCTCGACATCTTCCAATAAGACATCCCGTGCTTGCTCCCGGTCGGCAATATCAAACTGCAAAATTCTGCTTTTTCGCCCTAACTTAGCAATCTCTTCTGCTGTTTCCTCTGCTTGATCACGGCGGCTGCGGCAATGTAAAACAATATCGTAGCCATCTTCAGCTAACTGAAGTGCAATCGCCCGGCCAATACCACGACTGGAACCGGTAACTAAAACCCACTCTGACATTTAGTTTCTTTCCTTCAAATACTGTTCTACGTTATCCGGCTGATAAACATTAAGTCGTGCACTCTGCTCGATAGATGAGCCGGTTATCACACACTCAAATGTCGCCATGCCATTTTCAGCCTGGAGAATGCGCTGGACATCAATTGTTAATTCTTCCCCGCAGCGATAACTCTCGATATTTGACAGGAACTTGCGAGTACCCAGTAAAAAACCCAGGCGAACGTCTTTACCCTGCTCTTTTGCATGATATCCGGAGAAAGCTGCGATGGATTGGGCCATATATTCAATGCCCACGTAAGCGGGAACACGACCGTTGCGGGAAAATATTCCATCATCACGAACTCGCAACTTTGCCTGTAGCTGCTCCTCGCCTACAGAGATCACTTCATCGAGGAGTGACATATTTCCACTGTGTGGCACCAGTTCTTCAGCAGTATATTTTTGCATCTATTTTACCTCTGACTGCCCAAGATTACCGAGCAATTACTCCCACCAAAGGCAAAAGAGTTACTCATTACATAGCGCAATTTTCCAGGAGCCTCGTGGCCTTGATACAGGTTCAGTCGCACGATCTCCGGATCATAGTGGCCATCATACTGATGGCGGGGAAATTGATCATATTGTAAGGCAAGCCAACAAAAAGCCGCTTCAAGAGCGCCTGCAGCACCGAGTGTGTGCCCGGTGAGAGGTTTTGTGGAAGAACACGGTAGCTGGCTTCCAAACACTCTTTCAACGGCCAGAGCCTCCATAGAGTCGTTATGTGGCGTTCCCGTACCATGAAGATTCAGATAATCAATGTCGGCGGTATCCAAGCCGGCATTCTCCAGAGCCCCGCGCATACAGGCTTCCGCACCACGTCCTTCTGGGTCTGGGGCCGACATATGGTGGGCATCAGACGTGGCAGCAACACCGGATAGAACTACAGGACCAGGCTCTTTGCTCAGCACAAACATTGCTCCAGCTTCCCCGAGATTAATACCATCCCGATTAACGCTGAAAGGATTGGTCTGGCCGGTACTAAGTGCCCCCAGGCTATGAAACCCCCGGACTGTCATGCCACAGAGAGAGTCCACACCGCCAACAACAACGGCATCACAAGTACCGGTTGAGATAAGGCGCCGGGCACTGGCAAAAGCATTGGCACTGGAGGAACAAGCTGTGGAGACGGTGAGCTGAACGCCTTGGATTCCCAGGTACTTCGCAACAAAGGTACTCAAACCAGCCATTTGCTGTTGAAGCCGATAATTATATCCGGTCTCTTTCTCACCACTTAAGTAGGCCTCACCTGAGTCTATTCCCGAGGTTGAGGTTCCCATCACAACGCCAATTCGGCCCGCACCATGTTTTTCTATTAGTTCAGCGACTGCACTTTCAATTTGAGTCAGCACAGCCATAGCCAGCTGGTTATTGCGGCAGTGGTAATCTTGCAACGAACTCGGTAAATCAGGCAGCTTCCCCTGCACAATACCCAGATTCCCTCTGTATTGTGGCAAATAGGTTTCATCGACCTGCATATGAGAACTCTCATCACCGAACAAGGAATTAGCTACTGCCTCAGCAGTATTTCCCAGGGTGCAGATGATCCCCATATGATTAAGATAGAAATTTTTCATACTTAGAAATTCCTAATGCTTAACCTATAACCCAGTAGTTTGTGCTCCAGCTCAATTTGGGCCTTCCAAATATCTTTACTGCTATAGCGAGCCACTGAATTCACTTCACCACTGCGTGAGAGTTTTCGCGTGTAAATTCCCTCGACAATAGCCTCGTCCAAATTCCAGCCTACGGGCAATACTTCACGAAGCTGGGCTATTGGCCAGTATACAAACTGGATATCTGCCAGCAATTTCTCTGGTGGCACTCTCTCTACTCTACTCATATGGTAATCGGTGCTGACCTGATTACCATCGTATGTAACATCCAGCAGGCTTATCCCTTCAGGGCTGAGAAGAGATATCTTTAAACTCTCCATAGTGTGGAAAGTAGCCGCCATCAATTCATACTCATCGCCTTGATAGACAATGCGTAAATGTTGATTGAGCTGGCGCGGTCCCTCGCTCAATAGCGGGGCCAAAGGCCAACTTTGCAGCTCTTCTTTCCTCCCCCCTGTGGACATACATCCCACCAGAGTAAGAAAGCTCAAAAACAGTATTACTTGGCGGAACATATTTCTACCAGTGTATTCAATCGACGCTCAGCAGCGGCAACAAACGGATTTTTTTTATCCCATGCATAACCAGCCAAGATTGAGCAAATCATGCCTTTTATTTCTTTTTGGTCGGTTTGATAAAAAATTACATCCTGGAAACGACCGTCATACCAAGCTTTGACATAGGTTTTAAAAACTTCCACACCATGCTTCAGGGGTTCAACAAACTCTTCATCCCAATCAACCACATCCCCTGAGAGCTGGCGATGCAGGCACTCAACTGCTAACTCTGAGGATTTCATTGCGATGGTAACACCGGATGAAAATACCGGGTCTAGAAACTCTCCGGCATTCCCCAAAAGCGCAAAACCAGGGCCGGCCAGTTTGGTCACATCACTGGAATATCCGCAAATACGTTGTATTTCCGTATCGAATTTTGCATTGCGCAGAGTTTTTGCCAACTCGGGGGCGGAGGCAATAGCCCCTTTCAATATCTGTTCCGGATCCTGCCCCCAGGCCGAAATCTTTTCTTTCTCACCTACAACCCCAATAGAAGCTCTTCCATCTGCAAAGGGAATCAACCAGTACCAAATATCCCGCTCACTGGGATGCACAGTGATTAAGATTTTATCCCGGTCAAAATGGCTATCATCAATATTGTCTTCAACATGTGTAAATACAGATTCTCGAACAGGAAACTCTGACGGACGATCGAGATCAAGTAATCGCGGTAAAACTCTGCCAAAGCCACTGGCATCCAATACAAAGCGCGCCTGGAAAGCCAGGTTTTCTCCATCATTCTCGGCGATTAACTTTGCGTTATTCTCAGCAATATCAACTGACACTACAGAATGGCGATAATAGACCTTAACTCCCTGGCGCTCGGCTTCATCAGCCAGGATTTTATCAAACTTAGCTCGCTGTACCTGGAAGGTGGTGCCATGTCCAGGGGAGAACTTCTCCCGGAAATCAAATGACGTACGAGCACCATCCCACTCAAAAGCAGCACCATTTTTATATTGAAAGCCCGCTGATTTCACAGCTTCTAACATATCTGCTTTTTCAAGATACTCGATACATTGAGCCAGTAGGCTTTCGCCAATAGAAAAGCGAGGAAATTCTTCCCGCTCAACTATCGAAACTTGCCAACCTTTTTTAGCCAATAACGCACCTGCGATAGCTCCGGCAGGACCGGCACCAATAATAACAACGTCAGACTTAATTTCTTTCATTGGCTAATATCCCTTACCCCGTGTACAAAAAAATAAAAATGCCAACAACAAAGTTAATACTGTGCCCACAGCCAGGACTAACCCAAAATTTGCTATCGCCGGTGTGCCAGACAATGCTAACAAACCAAACCCTAAAAAAGTTGTTAACCCAGCCATAGCTATCGCCAGCAGGGTATAATACTGCTCTGCCTTTCTGCTTGTATGGCTAAATATTGCGTAATCTATACCAATACCAAAGACAAGTAATAAAGCCGCAACATGAAATAAATTAATTGCTGATCCCTGTAAAATCACTATCGCCAGGGTGCCTAGTACTGCGCTGGTTGGAAGTGCAACTATACTTAAGGCTTGTTTTATTCCTGTTTTAGTTGCAGTTACCAGAAATACAACAATGAATATTAATGGCAGTAATTGCAGCAACAGATCACGCTGTTGTGACATAATATTAGAGATATTTCTGGTAGTATCGACATAGGTTACTCCAGACAGTAACTCTAAAGATGACAAATCTTCTTTTAAGCCATAAATACGAACCACAGAATAACAGTGATTATTTTCACAACCCAACCATAGTCCTTTATATTGCCGACCTGCAACTGGCAACCATTCAGAGAAGTTAAAGGTATTAAATGGCTGTATTTTAGAACTTAACTGCTGGTTAATATCTTGTGCAGAATAACCTAATTGCTGATAAAAAGACCTAACAGCATCCCCACTGTAGAACTTCGACAATAACTTCCAATCAGCTTCTTGAACCTCTTTTGGAGGTATCCGGTTAGTTACCCCCTGAAAACCACTAATAATTTCCTTTTCTACTAAATAGCCCAGTTGATTTCTAAGTTCCCATTCTCGTGTTAATACTTGTTGTTCATCTTCACCAAAAACCAAAAAGTAACGGGAGTCTGGCCGAGATTTAATCAGAGAATTTAGATCTATTTCATCTTGTGTAAGAAATTCTGGAGGCTGGTAAAACAGTTTTAGGTCATCATTAAATTGAATTTTCTGAAGTGCCGCAGATCCAAAAATCAACAGCCCAACCAATGGAAACAGGTAGTACCTAATATTGAGTTTAGGAAACTGACTGGAAAACGATAAAGGCCTATGCTTAATATTAATCCAGCCTGGGAATAGCAGGATTACAGTCAACCAAGCCCCTATTAAACCACAACCGACAAAAACCCCTATTTGTTGTAAAAGCGGAAAAGGTGTTAATGCAAGAGAGAAAAATGCCAAGCAGCTTGATATCAAGCCCAGCAATAGCCCAGGTAATATATCCTTATCTTTTGGCTTGCCCAGCCTCAATCTATTACAAATAAAGTGAAATGCGTAATCGATTGCCAATCCAGAAACCGTTGTACCAAATACAAAAGCCAGTATATGAATTTGGCCTAAAATGATAATAACACCAGATATACCACTGGCCATGCCACATAGAATTGCGAATGTACAGGCTAGTAGAGGTTTTAATGAGCGAAAGACAACAATACATAGACAGCAAATAGCAAGGATCGAAAGGGAGCCAATTAGGCGTATTTCATCCTGTGCCATAGCAGCAGCATACTCTGTGTGCAGGGGGGCCCCAGCTACCAGCAGAGAATAACCATTTTTTTGGGCCCATTGCTTTAATTCTGACTGTAAAGAAAGAAGTGATATATCGCTCTCTCCAGTCAAATCAACTGGTGCGGCCAGCGTATAAAGTAGGGTAAAACCTTTATGTCCTTCTGTATGTACCGGGATTCCATCAAAGACTTGTGGAGTAACTCCAATATCAGCGGTAAAGTAATTGCGAAAAGTTGAGAAAGTATCTTTCTCCAAGTCAATTCCAGCGCCGTCAGGCCCGTATAACTTACTCAATTGACGCTGTATAAGTTCCTCTGGCGTAGTGTCTAATAACGCCCTATCTTCAGGGCTGAGTAGCTGTTGGCGCAGAGGGAAGAGCAGCTCCCACTCCTCTTTATAGCTTTCAGAATCGGCCCAACGATATTCAACAGACTCTAAAGATTTAGTGGCCTTTAGTTTCTGCGCCAACTCTTGGGTATGCCTGGCCAGACGTTGTGCTTCTTTTCCTTCAGAAACTAAAACCCAAATTAGACTTCCCTGTAATTGCTGACTGACTTTTTTCTGGATGCCAGCACTACTTACCGAGTCGGAGTTATTATCAGCTAATAACAAAATATCTGTTTGTAGCCAGCTAGATTGATAGCGTAATACAGTTATCCCAAGGATTACACTAACAAAGGAAAACCAAATAACAACTCGACGTGACATGGGATTATTTCTGGTTATCTTCTGAGAATTCACTCAGCAGTTGACTGTTATTAGCTTCAACTGAATGTAAATTCATAATATCTATTTCAGTAATTGCCATGTTGGCTTCAGCTAGTACTATTTTCCGAATCTTTTTGTCTCCCACGACTTCTATCGATTCAATAACCTTTCTAAAAGCCTCTTGCTTGGGAATTAAGTTAATTCGCCATTGCTCTTCTGCGATCTGTGGTCCCACCGTAAAAGTCTGATCCAACTCGCTAAAATCACCACTGATTATCTTTAATAGAGGATCAGCCACATGATTTCCTACAATATTGCTATTGACCCGATTTCCGGAATCAGCATCATCTAGTTTAAATATTCGATGGGATTCTATTGGATTCTCTATTCGCCAGCTTAACCCTAACTCTTCGGAAATAGCCAGGACGCCTGAAGAAACCAGAGGCCTGGGCAACTGGGGCAGCCTCTTTGTCTGGGAAAAAGTGCCAAGCATCTGTGGAGATGACACAATGTTTTTCTCTATCTCCCGCAAAATCGCCTGCTGCTCCGAAGTCAAAGCAGAAGTTACTGTGGAAAATAGAAAACAAATAAAAAATAAAACCAAACGCTTGGCAGTCATCACTAATTTACCCCCAATTTTTCCAGCAAAATTGGAGGCGATGCAAACAGCATTTCGGCACTGCTTATTTCGACAGCTACCTGTACGGTATGTCCTTTTGTTAAGCGTACACCGGTATCTCTATCTGTTATCGTATAATTAATCTTAAATCGATTTTCATATTCAGAAACCTCAGCGCGAATAACAATCCACTGCTGAAATCGCAAAGGCTTGGCATATCGTACGCGCAAATCTATGACCGGCCAGGCAAAACCTGATTCCTTCATCTGTTGGTAGTTATATTCCAACTGATCAAACAATGCACATCGGGCTATTTCAAAGTACTTTGCATAATGCCCATGCCAAGCTATCTCCATCATATCCACATCGTGGAAAGGAATTTGTAGTTCAACTTGTGCCGTCCATTTTTCAGGGCGCATAGGTTTATTAGTTTTCATATAAGCGCCAATGTCTTTGCTGAATTAACGAAACGAATTTTCTCAATGGCTGTTCAAGCTCTCTATCTTCCTCCAGAAAAGAAAATTCATCTCCTATCTGCCTGATTGTGGTATTAAGAGCGGTGGATAATTTTTCCAAATCCACTCCTCCACTACGAACCCGAAGTTGAATGCCCTGCCAAGCAACCATCAGTGCCGCTGCGGTTGTTTGCTCCGTTAACTGTAATACCCTGATACAGTCCCTGGCAGCAATGGTGCCCATACTGACCTTATCCTGGTTATGACACTCCGTTGATCTGGAAAAAACGCTTGCGGGCATGGTCTGCTTTAGTGCTTCAGCAGTCCAGGCACTCGCACCAATTTGAACAGCCTTAAAGCCATGGTTAATCGATCTTCGAGGCCCGGTTACACCTGATAGGTTTGCCGGGAGTCCATTATTGAACTTAACGTCTACCAGTTGGGCTATTTGTCGATCCAGTAAGTCAGAGAGGTTTGCTACCGCATTCTTCAGGCTATCCATGGCGAAGGCTATATGCCCACCATAGAAGTGCCCACCATGAAGCACCCTCTCGTTTTCACCATCGATGATCGGGTTATCATTGGCACTGTTTAGTTCGTTATGAATAAACTGCTGGAGCCAGGGCAGAGAGTCCTGTAATACACCCACTACATGGGGAGCGCACCGAAGTGAATAGCGATCCTGCAATCGGCTATTTTGTCTTGGAGCGGCACCAGCATTGAGATCGTCATGAATCCACTTTGCAATTTGGTTTTGACCGGGGTGAGGCTTCACTGCAAAAAGCGCGCTATCGAAATGATAGGCATTGCCATCCAACGCAACGCTCATCATGGAGGTAATACGAGCACTCAGCTGTGCTAGATACTCTGCCCGTTTGTAGGCTAAGCACGCCAAGCCAGTCATTGCGGCGGTGCCATTCATTATCGCCAAACCCTCTTTTGGGTATAGCTTCAATGGCTCAATCTGTAATTCATCGAATACCTCAGCAGTATCTCTCTGATGGCCTCGGTACCAAACTTTGCGCTCCCCGCACAAAACCGCAGCAACATAAGACAGTGGGGTCAAGTCGCCACTGGCTCCCACAGAACCCTCTTGGGGAATTACCGGAATAATGTCTTTCTGAAGTAACAAAACCAATTGCTGCAACAGCCGATATCGGACCCCTGAACTGCCCTTTGCGAGGCTGGCAATCCGGGCAGCAACAATCGCTCTACTCTGCTCAAGAGTAAAGACTTCCCCCATTCCACAACCATGGAAGGTAAATAATCGATGAGGTAACTCTTCCACCAGGTCTGCAGGAATACTTTCAGTACAGGAATCACCATATCCAGTGGTTACTCCGTAGATCACACCTTCCTTCTGCCAAAGGCTATCCAGGAACTCGGCACCGCGATTTATCCTTGCGACAAAGGCCTCTTCATCAGATAGAGAGATATCGCCACGGCCAGCTGCAATGGTGTTTACCTGATCAATAGATAGATCTGTGCCATCAAAGACTATTTGGGTTCGTTGTAATACTGCTGAATTCATTTTTGCTGATCCCAGAACGGGTAAAAGTTATACCATTGCAAAGGTGCTATATGACAATAGCGTTCCAACCGTCGCGCAAACTCCTCGACAAGAGAGCGAATATGCCCCTCTCTGTCACCGCGTTTCATCACAACGCGATCGCAGAGTTTTTCCATATAAATATCGTATCCGGAAGTACTGCGCAGACAGAAAAGTGTGTACACCGGGCATTTGAGCAGCGCAGCAAGAATATAAGGCCCCTGGGGAAAAGGCGCTTTTCGCCCTAGGAATTCTGCCTCGCAGGTGCGCCCCATAGAGTTAATAGGTGTTCTATCACCGACAATAACAACCAGCTCCCCAGCCTCAACAGCCTCGGAGAGTCGCATCGCTAAAGCGGGAGTTACTTCTGTCACCTGAATAAGCCGTACTTGACTCAGGGGATTGAGCATCTTCATCATGCGATTAAATTTCACCGCATGCTTTGTATGCACCAACACATTTACCCGTACCTTTGTCAGGCTGCCAAGCGCTCTGCAAACCTCCAGGTTCCCGAGATGAGATCCAATTATTAATCCACCCTGGCCACTAGCCGCCAACTGGTGAAGACCCGCTCTTTTCGGGAAATTTACCTGACTATCCGGGATACCCACAAACCAGGCTTCAAGCTTTTCTCTAGCGCTGTTAGCAAAATTAAGAAAAATTCTAAATCCGGTTTTCCAATTCGGTTCTATACCGCAAGATGGATAGCGTTTGGCAAATAATTCCAAGTACTCACGGATCGAATTGCGGCCACTCTGATTTTTTAGGTAATAGCATAAAACTACCGGGTATACCGCAACTTTAAAGGCAATTGGACCCAACCAGTGATGCAACCAGAATAAGAACTTGATGCCCAGGAAAAAGCCTTGTTCCCGGTATTTTGACCAGTGTAAATTACTCACGCTTTTCGCCCTACTGTCGAAATACGCAGAGTTCTGGCCAACATGCCAAAAAATAGACGGGTGTGCATTGCCGATATAAGGAAGTTATCCTCAAATCCCCGGAAATGGGAAACGCCATCTATTGGGTAGCTCACATTAACAGGTACCTGGCAAAGACCGCCTTTGCTCCAATACCACCGTACCAAGATCTCTGGATCAAAATCCATTCGATCACCGGTATACTCGTTATCTAACAAATCTACAGTTCGAGATAAGGGATAACAACGCAGCCCACACATGGAATCCTTAATCTCCAGAGAAAGAGTATTAATCCAGATCCATACATGAGTTAGATAGCGTCCCCACAAACGAACTTTAGGTACTGATTTATCGTATTGCGGATAGCCACAAATCAGTGAATCAGGGCACTTTCTGCTTTTCTCTAGGAATTGAGGTATGTCAGCGGGGCTGTGTTGACCATCGGCATCGACTTGAATTCCATGACTATATCCAAGCTCTTTCGCAGCTCGCAGACCACTTTTTACCGCAGCACCTTTTCCACCATTAGCCTGGCGAACAACCAAGTGAACCCGGGGACCATAGCTCTGCTCTAAGCGTTGTAGTTCAATTCTACAGGGTTTATCACAGCCATCATCTACCAGAATGTAAGGCAGGTTAAAGCCATCCAGAGATGCCAGCGTCTGTGCGATCGCCCCCTCATGATTATAAACAGGTATTACAAAACAAAAGTTAGACATGGCTGAAGCACAACCTACCACTGCTATATTCTATATTGCCATCTTGAGTGTTTCGAAAAGAATAATTTAATTTGTTCTTTTCCTGGCTGAACTCCAAAGATAAAGTGACAGCATCACCGGGCATCATTAACTGTTTAAATTTAATCACTTCCATTTGGGTAAACGTACTGCCGGCTTTTACAAGTGGGCGGCCAAAATGCATAGCCCAATCCAGCTGTACCACTCCCGGCACTACCGGTGAGCCTTCAAAATGACCATCCAAGCAAGGCAAATCGTCATTAACCGTAAAATTAACTTGACGAGTATTATCTAATATTTCGCTGCTAATAATCTGTGGCACCATTGCTGCCGGAATTTCATCAAAAAGTTGCATTAGCAGGTCTCTCGTTATTTTTCCCTGTAAGTTAGTGGGAATTTCATCAACAAAACGCCAAGAACGTGGCACAGCCACGCCATCAAGATCCTTGGCCAGGGTTTCTCTAAGTTTACGAACAAGAGAAGCCTTTCCTTTCTTTTGCAATAGTTCTTTCCCGGATTCCGTAAGTGTGGCAACAGCGGCAACTACTTTTCTTTTACGCTCCAGGACAAGTGCATTGGCTTTTACAATATATGAGCTACCAACTAGTAGGGACTCAACCTGTGTAAGAGAAATTCTTTTCTCTTCAATCTTAATAATGCGATCAGCCCGCCCCTTAAGTTCGAACATACCGTCTGTACTTATTTGTACTTTGTCCTGACAAATAAACTCCTTGGGTAACCACGGAGAAGAGACTTTGAGTAACCCATCGCTATTTTTTGCAATGTTCACTCCTTTTAGTGGACTCCAACTTTTCTGACGCAATTGATTACGCCAGGCAATCCCCCCGGTTTCAGTGCTTCCATAGACCTCTATGGGCTGGATTCCACACAACTGATCAATCGCCTTTGCATCTACTTCCAGTAAAGGCCCCCCAGAAGAAAAGATATCCACTAAGGACTTTCCTAACTCCCATGGCCAGGAAGAAATACGGCGACTTAACTGTGCAGGGCTTGCAACCCACACGGCAGGCCCCCATTTCTGGGCGTCTTGGAGTAATCCCACAATATCCACATAAGTCTTACTAACAAATCGACGCCCGCTGGCTAGCGGCCACAGTAATTTAAACAGTAAGCCATATATATGCTGGTGGCTTACTGTTGCCAAAGTAATTGTATTAACCACCCGGGATGACCACTTCAGATTATGGGCCTTAACCTCATTGAGCAATTGAGATAAGGTTTTATCAACGGTTTGTGGTTCACCGCTGGTTCCTGATGTGAATAATTGAATACCAGCATCAAAATAACTGGGAACAGATAGCTCTTCGCTATATTGATCCGGAATATTTATACTAAATGCCGAGCTATCTTCCCAGCTGCCCAGTAATAGGGTTTGCTCACCCAGTTTTTGCTGAGTAAATCGCTTGTTATTTGCCGGAATAACAACGACTTCACAACAAGACATAGCTGCAAAAAAGAGCAAACTAAACTCGTAACTATCTTCACAGAAAATGGCAGCTCTTTTGATCCCAGCTTCGTTTAGGGATTTCTTTAGCTTTCGCTCAACAAATGCCAATTCACGTTTAAATTGTGCGAATGAAATTTCCCCACGACTTGAATAGCTAACTACTGCCTGGTCATTCGAGTAACCAAACACCTGTTCAAACTGTACTTTGTCCACGGCCTTAACTCACACCTTATTTTGGACGCGACGACGCAGTAGCCATTCACCACCCATCATAATTCCCATTAGCACGTATGAAACAAGGCCATTGTAAAGAGTCCAGACTTTCATATCGCCGTTTAAAACAGTTGCCAGTGCGAGGCTTCCATTAATTAAAAAGAATAGACACCATGCCTTGGTAACCTTTCGTGTATATACAATACCTTCAGGTGGTAAATCTGGAGTCGTAAGGCGAGCAAGCCGTTCTACTAATGTTTTCGGTTGACTCAAACTGTATAAAAACATTGAAAATAGAATCAGGTTACAAAGTACTGGATACCAAAGAAGTCCGTTTGAATCGCCCCTTAACCAGGAAACCCCAACAACAAAAGCCAAGGCCACAGCCATTAACTTGGTGCCAATCGCCTTATTCGCGCCGCCAAACAATACCCTTAAAACCGCAACCATCAACAGCAGTAACAGAATACTACTTAAAGACAAGTATTCTATGCCAAAGTAAATTGCCATAGGGTATAGTGTCAGAATAATGACCAATATTAGCTGCGCGAATCGACTCACTTCTCTGCCATTACCTTTTCAATTGCACCAACTACATCTCCAACAGTTCTTACACTTTTGAACTCTTCAGGTGCAATTTTCTTTCCTGTTACTTCTTTCAAGCGAACAATTAGGTCCACAGCATCAATACTATCTATATCAAGATCATCAGAGAGGTGGGCTTCTTCTGTTATATCTGCCTCATCGACCTCAAACATCTCAACCAGAATTTCGGTCAATTTTGGTAAAATTTCTTCTCTGCTATTCAACATAAATACCTCTATTATGCGCGGCTGCTGCTGACAAAATTTGCCAGGCTATTCACATTAGCAAAATGCGATTTTGTATCTTCGCTTTCTGCATCTATTGATATGTTGTATTTTTTTTGCAGAGCAAGACCTAACTCTAGTGCATCAATAGAATCCAGCCCCAAGCCCTCTCCAAAAAGGGGCTCATCTGCTACGATTTCTTCTGGAGTAATATCTTCCAGATTTAATACATCAATAATCAGAACTTTAAGCTCTTCAACTAACTCTTTCACGCAGCACACTCCTCGGTAAAAAATGCTTTTAATTCTTGAGTAACCTCTCGGGCTACTTGTGGTGTTTCATCTTTTTCTTTTACTTGAATAAAACTCTCTGATTCATTCACATCGAATTGAAAATGTGGTCGACTCAGAGGAATACTGTACCAAGGAATATTTTTCATCAGCATCGGTGGATTACACCGTATTGTTACCAGAGTTGGGGTCACCCCGGAGCGTAACGCCATGTAGGCTGCCCCACGCTGAAACCTAAACGGTTGTCCTGGTACAGAGCGAGTTCCCTCTGGAAAGAGAACTACTGATTCCCCTTTTTGTAGTGATTTCGAAGCCAGTTCGATAATCTGTTCCGGGTCATCATTAGGTATATAGCCTGCAGTCATTACTGCGCCGCGCATAAACGGGTTTCTAAATAAACTGGCTTTTACAATACAGTTGGCATTCGGTATTCGGGATATTAGAAATACCACATCAATAAGCGATGGATGATTTGCCAATATCAATTGGCCTGGTTTAGCTAACTTTTGTTCATCACGAAATTGATAGGTGTAGATTCCCGTGATATGCATAAAGCCAATAAACAATCGAAAAGCGTTGTGGATACACAAACGAGCCTTGCATTTTCGAACTTCTGTGTCCCGATAGATCACCTTTAATGGTGGGAACAGAACAAACCGCAGTATCAATCCACCGATACCGAACAGGCTAAATGCTATCGCCGTAGCGACCAACCTTAGCCAATACTTGTCTTTTTTCTTTACCGGCAATAAGTTAACTGGCATTGATCTGTAGCTCCCATCTCTCTGAAACAGGTATACGCCCCTCGCGATCAATCAAAGATCTAATCAACGGAAGCTGGTAATCAGGCTCTGCAAATACTGACTCAGCTCCCGCACATTCACTGGCAATTAACGATAGTTTTATATCTGTATCACTAGATTTATGTTTCGCCAAGCGCATAGCCGTTGCGCAAATATATGTTGAACTCTCAGCGCTGGGATAGTACATCTCAGGTAGTGTTTCTTCACAGAACACTAAAAGCAATTCCTCAGCACCCTCTTGGAGTAGACCAGCAGCCTCTATAAAACCCGACTGCATAGGAAAATCTCCCCCAGCTAACGCAAGTGCTGGAGACCTGGTTTTACAGGCAATAGAGAACTGTCCTGCAATTGCGTTGTGTACAGAAAGTCCAAATGCAGTTGGCGATAGGTCTTCACTTGCTGCAACGCCTTGTAACAAGGAATAAGTCCTCATTGCTTCGCCATGCACTGAGCAAAGCAGTAAAGGAATATCTTCCTGCTCTAATAGCGGAAAAGCGGTATTAAAAACGGCTTTAGCCAGCGGACTCAACCGACGGCGCTGCATTGCGGGAAGAAAAGACACATCCGCCTGGCTATTTCCACCAAGCTGCTTTTCTCCTCTACGCCAACCCTGCCAATCCGATTGATCTGATATTCCCGAGCACCATGCTCGCCAATTACTGACAACAAATTCCATAACCAAACATTAATTCTGGAGCAGAGCTCCATCCCCCAAAATCAAAAAGCTGAAGCTGGCCTTTCCCACCATTATTTTTAGTTGGCTAATAGGTATTGCGCGACCAGAGACAGGGCGGGAATGGTACACAAAATGACCAATAGCCGCCAGTAAAAGCGCTGAATTATAGGTCGATGCGCGGCCTTAGATTACAGTGAAATACACGGGCTTTTCCGGCCACTTATTCTCTCGTACTATGGTACACATTTGCCATGGAAAACTTGTATTGCACAGCCCCCCAGCCGTTAAAGTGAAGGTTTTTTAAGTCGACCAGATTCCATCGCTTCCAAAGGGAACAAATTCTTAGGGGTTATCAAATGCCTTACTTTACCTACTCTTCCTTCAATAGCTGGTCAGGAAACTGGCAGGGAGAATCCGTTCATCTACTGGGAAGCACTGAGCTCTCACGGCTGGAGAAAATACACAGCATTAAACGCCGAGCCCAGTTCCTGGCCGGGCGAATATTACTGCGCACTTTAATTGCGGAGCAATACGAGTATTCACCTTGGGAAATTACAGTTGAGGCCGAAGCACCGACCATTGCTATGGTTAGAGGAAAACCCCTTTGTCATATTTCCATAAGCCATTCCGATGACTTTGTTGCCGTAGCAATAGCGGAAACTCCAGTAGGTATTGATTGCGAATATGAGTCCCGCCAAAGGAATTGGTTGGCCATGGCTAAGCAATACTTCCACAAGGCGGAGATAACCGAACTAAACTCGCTCCCGACATCGCAAGTAGCTGCTTGTTTCCTCACTAAATGGACCGCCAAAGAAGCATTAGCTAAATGTTCTGGTGTCGATTTGGGGCAGCTGCTGGCCTCAGCCCCTGTAATTAACCGACCTCAGCAATTGAACCATCCGTACAAGAATTACCTATTGTGGACAGGACAGCCGAGGCCTGGAGCCTACCTAAGCCTTGCGGTTAAACACAATCAAGCCACCTCTGTCGTAAACCCAATAGGCACATTTAGAGCTAGCCACTGCGGGAGAACAAGCGATAGTACTATCCTGAAGCCAATCAATGGTTTCAGTTAGGGTTGCTCCCAGGGCGTTCAAACCGCTCAATCCCTGGAAAATAAATCCCCAAAGAAATCACCTTCGTACCAATATGGTTGACTGTCGGCATCGGCAACTTGCCGGGCAATCAGGTAATTTACCTGGGTAAATTGCTCAGCCGCCTCATAATTAATCTGCTCGTCCGCAGCATCCCCTGGCTTGTGGTAGCGCTCGCGAAAGAAAGCCATCTGTGCAGCAGTACCATCCACACTGGGGTCTTTTGCCTCCCTTCCGGTAATCAAGTAGATTGAGGGCACTCCGCGACGGACAAAATTGTAGTGGTCACTGCGCACGAAGATAACTTCCTCCGGCATAGGATCGGGACTGAGTTTAAGCCCGGAACGGTTTGCAGCCTCCTCCGCAACTCGCCCCAAAGATGAATGTTCAGCACCGAAAGCAATAATATCGCGGAATGGATAGAGCAGCATGGGCATATCAAGGTTGATATTGGCTACGATCGATTCCAGTGGCACCGTGGGGTACTCGGCAAAATAATCCGATCCCAGCAAACCTTTTTCCTCTGCGGTAACAGCAACGAACAGCAGTGATCTTCGAGGATTTTGCCCGGATTCAACAAAAAGACGTGCGGTTTCCAACATCACCGCGATACCGGCAGCGTTATCCTGGGCACCGTAGTAAATCTCGCCGTCCTCTTTCTTTCCAACATGATCCAGGTGTGCGGAAAAAACAACATATTCATCTTTCAGGAGTGGATCACTTCCCGGTAAAACGGCCACTACATTCGGGCTGGTTACGCGCTTGTGGTTAGAGCTGCTGCTCATTTTTGCACGGTAACTAAGGGGGAAGCCTTCTGGGTTTTTTCCTTGCTCGATATCGGCAAAAATACTTTCAAGACTGCGCTCAGCGCCATCAAACAGCTTGCCGCCTGCAGCGATGCTCAACATTACTCCCGGGTGCATCCCCGGGATTGCACTACCGGGCATACCAGTCTTTTTCACCCAGTCAAAAGTGTCGTCAAAACGGTGCTTCGCATAGTAGTCAAATGGGCGGCGTTTCTCCCGCTCAGGTGTATAAAGGCGAACAAAACCCACAGCGCCATGTTTTGCAGCAACCTGGCGTTTGGTGCGAGGAGAGGAGTGGTGAGCCCCCACTTCACTGGGCAAGCTCTGCGGCCGGCCAGCTAACACGACGACAATCTTTCCCTGTACATCCAGGCCGTGATAGTCATTAATGCCAAAATCCGGAGCCTCAATACCGTAACCGACAAATACCAACTGGGCATTGATCTGCGAGCGCTCACTCAGTGCGGAGGGCGATGCTAGAAAGTCCTCGCCAAATTGCATGGCGATTTCATCGTTCTGGCCCTCTAAGACAAATTCAGGATCACTCCCATCCCAACTGGCACTGCGAAAAGGCACTTCCTGGAGGTAACCTTGCTCCCCTGCTGGAATCAGCCCCATCTTTTTAAATTGGCCAGCCACATACTGTGCCGCTTGGCGATAACCCTCGCTACCGGTATCGCGACCCTCTAGTTCCGCTGATGCGAGGAAATTGATATCTCTACGGATATAATCACTATCTGCAATGGGGCCAGTGCTGTTAATGCTGGAGGTGGTACAAGCCACCAATAGTGCCATAGCCAGGGCACCCAATAGACTTTTAACTCTCATGGGGAGTGCTACTTCTCAGGAATACAAAGCGTGATTGTTGATACGGACAGGTCATTTGAAATCGCACCACTACAGGTGCTTGTGGACCGTCAAGCAATTGTCCATCTTACCACGATTTAGGGCAATCTAAGCTGAGGCCCAGTGAGCTGCGCCCTGACTGTACTCGCTAAACTCATCTATGCAGCCTTCCCCAAACCGGGGAACGCTTGTCCAACCGCATAAGCTACTTTCTCGTAGGCATTATCCGCACAAAAATCTCCATGAGCCGCAAGAAAGTGCAAAAATGGCTGCCTTAGGATTTGTTCGAAATCGTACTTCAACCACAGCCTGGCATTTTTATCACTTGGTGTCACCCTTGCTCTCCAGGAGGGAGCAATCTGCATACCTCGGCGGATACCAGAAAACCTCAGCAGGTTTTTACCAAACCAGGTACATCCATTCCATGACTGCCAGTACTGCAGGGCATCACAACTGACCAGTAGTCCGCCACTAAACGGGAGCCACAATACGGCCTCTGGAAACTGACTTTGGGAAAAGACAATAAAGCGCCCCCCCGGTATTGGACAAACATCCTCCTGTCGCAACACCTTATCTGCTTTTGGCGGATAAAAATCTGAGCCGCGCTGTGTCCAAAAGGTAAGATCAAAGTGGTCTCTGTAGTAGAGATCATCACGTCCATGGTGATAACCGAGCCGTATCGCGTGACTCACACGCCCAAGATCTTTTAACTTTTCCTCCTGCTGTGGACGCAATCTGATGGGATTAATCAAGGTAAGGTGATCCTGCCAGCGAGCGATTCCCATATTGCGATTGATAGTCACCCCCGGCGCTAGTTTGATAGTTCCGGGAACATAAAAAAAATTAGGTAACAACTGGCGAATCTCGCCATGGGGCTCTGTGGGGGGGTAGTTGATACGCACTGGCAGGCTACATATCAGCTATATTGAACTCGATTTCGAATACCGCGCAGAATTTTTACTGCAAATTCCGCGCGCTCATCAGGGACAAAAATGTGGTCACAGTGTAGTGTGGAAACCACGCTGGTATCTATTCCAGCCTCCATTAATTCCTGGGCAACCACAGGAATAACCCGCACCGCATCAAGGCTAGCCAGGATCTGCAAAGTGATTTGGCGAAATGGGGCGCTTGCAGCAATATCTAATTGCCGAGCCGAACGTTGAGGCAGTATCACACTCATTCCCTCACCTTCTCGGAAGAAACACAAACTCTCTGACAAAATATCTGTAAACCGATTATCTGAAACCTGACAAAATACATAGATTTCATCGTGCAGCTTGGGATACAAAGTTCTCAATGCTCTCACTATGGATAGATCAGCTTTCATGCT
The DNA here is from genome assembly GCF_052467325.1 of Microbulbifer maximicatervae (SeqCode). NCBI lineage: Bacteria > Pseudomonadati > Pseudomonadota > Gammaproteobacteria > Cellvibrionales > Microbulbiferaceae > Microbulbifer > Microbulbifer maximicatervae (SeqCode). The sequence continues at coordinate 3,877,978 of NZ_CP174310.1, read as the reverse complement.
TTCATGCTTTCATTGCCGTCTGGAAGTTTTCTCCAGCCTGATGAATACGACCGGCTTCTATACAATCGCACTGTTTTTGGATCAATCTTGCTGATTAATACCTGTACTTCAGGTGAAAGTAGTCCAATTCTAAAACTACTTTTCGCGGGATATCTATTACCCGGCAGGATATTTTAATTTGGAAAAAGCAAGATCACGCATTTTTTTAGAATTATTTTCCTAACAGGGTTAGCTGTTTAATAACTAAATATTTTTAAGAATTTTCCTGAAGTTTCGAGAAGTCGGATTTTAGGTGGTGGATAGTTAAAAATATATTGATGGGATTAATTCTTATTAAGAGAAATTGACCCAATGACGGTAAGAAGTTACGGATTTCTCAGCTCTTCACCATCAAATTCCGGTTCATTGGGCGCGGGAGTTGTATCCACTTCCGACGAATCCTGTTCAACCTCCCAGCTCTTCAGCACCGCATCAATATCCTTTTCCAGGCGCACACGGGGAAATTTGGGGCAGGGTGAATCTCTATCTGGATCATGCCATGCGGACAGGGGGGCTACAAAAACCACATAGGATTTATGCAGACGATTTCGTCCAATACTCACTTCCGTCCATGTTGTTTGCCAGGCAAACTTTCCCCTCACCGCATAATCGCTTTCGTAGGATTTTAAAGTGAGAAAATAGGGATAAATCTTCCCTCGCTTGCAAATAATTCTGCGTCCGGTCTTTATATTGGCCATTTGAGTAAATGGATCAAAATACCAATTAATATCGTATCCAAATACGAATTGCATCTCTCCATTTTGCCTTAAAAAAGCGTAGGATCTCCCAGTGCCATCGGGCTTGAGACTCCAGACATGCCGCGCTTCACCATCGCGGGAAATCAGCCAGGCCCCAACCCATTGACTGGCATCGTAGCGTGATTTTGCATGCCAGCCTTCATTGAGTGTTTTTCGTTTCTCTTCACTGGCATTTGCACTTACGACAAAAATTAGCAGTGGCAGGAAGAGATAGAATTTTATCCATTCCCACCCACTACTCATCTTTTCCACGCACGGATTAAATAGCGTTCGCACGGAAGTAAGCTGCTAGCGACTGACAATATCCGGACAACTTGCACCGGCCTTGGGGGTTCGCCAATCAGCCAACCGACGCTGAAAGCTCAGAAGTCCGCCGCCCGCCTGCAGCCAATGACGGCCATCAATCACTGCAAATAGGAGGGTGGCACGGCTCCAATCTCGAAATGCGACAGATACAACCCCGCCCTTACAGCGCACCGAAGTTCCCGTTTTAACTCGCACCCGGTCACCATCCAATTGCCAGTTAATGGCAAAACCATGGGTCAATAGGCCTTTGGCATTAAATCCATAGGCATATCCGGAGCCATCGGCATGCAATTGCCACACTAATTGATCATCGCCTTCACTCACAACCAGCCAATTTCCCGCCCACTTTTGCTGGGCGGACTCCGCCGAGGCCCACATTGGTATCGCTAGGAAAATTGCTGTGACAAATGGAACAACCGGCTTGATAAAATGCCGCTTTTGTAAAAGACGCAAAAACTTCATGCGCTGCCCTACGGTATCGGCCCCAGTGCATTACAGGGGGCGGGTTATTCAAAAGACGACTGGGGAAGTCGCCAATTTTCCTTTCCGATTACGGGGCTAAAGCCTCACTTATCGGCATGAAAAAACGCTTCGGCGCTATTTTTCACATCCCTCGAAAAGTAAGGCTAGACGCAATTTACAACGGTGGCAGGTTAAACGTTAAAAATATTCAAATTTACGACAAATTCACAAAAAGAATGCCAAGTCATTTTTACCGGTAGTCCAACTATCTGGATTTTGCTTCGGAAAAATTCTTGTCTGCTCTCCACACCCGATACTTTAACTGCACGCCCTGTGGCAGATATATAACCATTGGCAACTTACTGCTATAAGGCAGCATCAAGCCATCACCGCGCACGGTGATAAATCGCCGGGATTCACTGCCTTGGGCACAGACCTTTTGCGTATCTGTGGTCGGGGTCAAGTCGGACAGGACATAAAAGGGGTAACCCCAGCCTGGGAGTATGTCCTTACGCAATGGAGCGCTAAAGCTTTGCAAGTTGCATTCCGCGACTTGGCTTTTTCCCGGTATCAATTCAACCCTAAAGCGACTTTCATCAACAACCTTGGGCAGCTTGATAACGTGACGTAACTTGCCATCAACCTCCTCTGGAAATGCATCCAGAGGCTCAGAACTGTGGCAATCCAGGGCCAGTAACAACATGAAGGCAGTGGCAACTAATTTTGACATGGTATGGCCTCACTACTGCGCCGGGAAATGGCGGACAAAACTTTTTAAAGTCTAGTTCGCTTTTGTCTTCGCAGTCCCCACCAGAGCAGCACCCCCAAACCAATTGCCAAAGCAAACAGAGCGGCAGTCCATAGGTATCGCTCCTCCCCCATCGCAGGTGGCTCCAACTTGGAGTGGGCCAGATTGAGATCCGCCCGCAGATTTTGAAACGCGGCAATAACTTCTGTAGAACTGGCACCACCAATCAAGTCACCCCGCAATTGCTGCCATTGGACCTGAAGCTGCTCCACCAGTACCTTGTCACGAATCAGCAGCTCCTGTCGTAACGGCCTATACCCATCACGATAAGCCAGCATTAACTTACCGTATGCCGCTGTTATATCTCCTCCTCGATAGTCCGTCTCCGCCAGCTGCAGCAAGCCAATTGCGCTGATAAGAGGGGGGATCAGAGTGCGTACAAGGTGGGGGTTTCCGCGCCACCACATCAATGCTTGTTGCAGAGTTGGCTCTAGTTCCGCCGGTTTAGTGGTCGCCATTCCCGGGAGTCCCAGTAACCCGGGATAACGGGTCGCCAAGTCGGAAGAGGGTGGTAACTGATTCGCCACTGGAAAAGCAGCGACAGTCACCGCTAATGCCCAGCGCTGTAGGCCGGTCAGATCTCCATCAATGTCGACTGTGTGAATAGAGTCAGTTTCTGGGTCCAGGGTGTTATAAAGATCATAAAGACTGAACCCCGCCATTCTCTCAAGATCATTGAGGGCTGGGCCTTCATTACTACCCTCACCGTCGACACCGTGGCAGACGGCACACCGCTGCTGATAAACAGGCATCATAAAACCCGGCGAGGGCAAAGAGTAACTGGGTGACCGCTGCAGCTGATACAAAGCAGCAAGGCGATCGGCGATTGCATTGGCTCGACGGCGCACCTCTGCGCTGGAATCCTTATCCTCAATCGCCTTACGCAAGCCCGAGAGGCTTTTCTGCAAACCCTGCCGACCAGGCCGATCGGGGAGTTGAGTGACCAGACGCAGTACTTCTTCTACCTGTTGCTTCTGTAGTTCATACAGAGGAGTGTCCAGTCGCTGCCCGTTCTCTACAGCGTCGCCGTAGTCTACCGCTATATAGGAGAGAAGATTGCTGGCCTGAGCGGCCACAGTATTGCTGCTTGACGTGTTCTGGGCTGAAACAGGTGCGATTAAGCCAGCTAGGAGGGTAAACAGTAAAATCCATTTGAATCCCATTAGTGGCTTCCGGATCGGGCAAGGTTGATCGATGTTAGGAGCCTCTCGACAGATTGCGGGGCACCTTTCTTAGGGTAGAAATAAAAAACCCCGCTCGAGGCGGGGTTTCTTCAATCGGAAAGCTTAGCCGCGATCCGCTCGCTCTTTGGCAATCAGGTAATCCGCCACTTGCAGCATCAGCTCCTGGCCATTGCTCTTACCTTTATATCCCGGGAAAGAGGAACTGATACGGTATTTACCCGCAACAACTACTTCCGGGGTACCGGTCATTTTGTAAGCGCGCTGATTGGCCATACCTTGCTTCACTTTGCTGTTGATAGCGAAGGAATTCATCAGCTTCGCAGCTTTGGCACCATCTTCACCATGTTTGTTAAACAGTGCCTCAATAGCTTTCAAATCGGGCTTCCAGTTGCGACCTTCACGGATAGCCAGCATCTGACGCTGATTGTAGATAGTGTTAAAAATTGGAGTGTGCATCTTCTCCAGAACGCCCATCGCATCAGCAACGTAGAAAAGGCGTGCATGAACATCCATCACCGGCTGCCAGATAGCTGGCAACTTCAGCAGTGCCACATCGCTGGGCATCTTTTCTTTCCAGCGCTTTAAGGTCGGTTCGAAGTTGTAGCAGTGGGCACAGCCATACCAGAACATCTCAGTCACTTCGATCTTGTCGGTGCTTTTTTGCGGCACCGCCTGTGGCAATACCTCGTAATGCTGGCCCGCTTTAAACTCGCCACTCTCCTGGGCGCAGGCAACGAGACTGAACATTACAGCCAAAACCATAGTGATTGGGGCGAGAACTGCTCTCATAAGTCATCTCCAACTTTTATTTAGTGGTGCGAACGCCGTTAGCCGGCGGGCTGTCGAGCCACTGAGGACACAATAGACAACGCAGATTATTTAAGTTCCCAGACCCTCACGCAAGGAAACACTGCAAAAACTGCCCAGTATGCCCAGGTAATGAGGTCTTTTGATTAGGCGACAGACACAAAAAAGGCCGGTCTCAGACCGGCCTCAGTGTACTCAAACCCTGTGACTATTAGTCAGTCAGGCCTGCAATATAGTTGGCCAGCGCCTTGATCTCTGCATCGGAGAGTTGCTTGGCCACGGTGCGCATAGTGCGAACTTCACCGTCATTGTTGCGAGTACCCGCACGGAATGCTTTCAGCTGGGCTTCGATGTACTCTGGATACTGACCACCCAAACGAGGGTAACCGGCCGGCGCATTGCCCAGTCCAGCAGGTGAGTGGCACCCCATACAGGCGGGAACACCAGTCTCCATATTGCCACCGCGGTAGATTTTACGTCCAAGCATCAGGCCGTCGACGTTCTCACCGTTGTTTAGCATCACGGAAATAGCCTCAGATCCGGTCAGCTGCATTGGCTGCGAGGCAAAGTAAGCGGCGATATCCTGCAGGTCCTGATCGTTGAAGTTGTCCAACTGACCGATCATTTGCGGCACATCGCGGGCCTTTTTACCGTCAGGTGTACCTTTAATATCTTTAAGCTGCTTATACAGATATTTTTCGCCGAGTCCGGCAATCTTTGGAAAAGCCGGAGCAATACTGTTACCGTCTGCACCGTGGCAGGCTGCACATTGAGCGGCTTTTGCCTTGCCCGCAGCAGCGTCGCCCGCAGCCAGCGCCAAGGGCACGGCGCCCAAGCCGAAAACTAAACCGAGTGCCAGTGCAGTGTTCTTGATAATGCTGTTCATACGTCGTCCCGTTGCGCGCTGAGAGATGGCGTTTCGCACCGCCCCCGATAGTCCTGCGACGCGAAAACGGCGGCATTATATACTTGCGCGCCAAGCGAGTGTACCGAATAAACAGACTTATACGATGTCAAATACAGAATTTAAAGCCCAACCACCAAAACTGAACTACCGTTCCATACAATTTCTCACCAGTGCCCCCACCCTGACTGAGTGTCCGGAAGACTTTGGTGCCGAGGTGGCCTTTGCCGGTCGCTCCAATGCGGGCAAGTCCAGTGCTATCAATGCGCTCACGGAAAACAACAAGTTGGCGCGTACCTCTAAAACACCGGGACGCACCCAGTTGATCAACTTCTTTCGCCTCTCCGACCAGCAGCGCCTGGTGGATCTGCCCGGCTATGGCTTTGCCAAGGTCGCCCGCAGTATGAAAGATGAGTGGCAGCGCCATCTGGCCACCTACCTTGAGAAGCGAGAGTGCCTGCGTGGACTCGTGTTACTAATGGACATTCGCCAGCCCCTCAAGGAGTTCGATCTGCATATGCTCACCTGGGCAGTAGAGGCCGAGCTCCCAGTGCACATCCTGCTAACCAAGGCCGACAAGTTGAAGAACGGTCCAGCCAACAATACCCGCTTTGCCGTAGAGAAGACCCTCAAGGAACAGGGACTTAATCACGGGGTCACTCTGCAGATCTTCTCATCGACCAAAAAAACAGGCCTGGATAAACTCGAGCGCAAGCTCAATGAGTGGCTGGAAATCCCAGAGGAAGCCGCCCCCACTGAAGATTAAACGGGCTGGGAGCCTGGGGGCAGCGCCCCCCGAGCAACACAAGCACTTCAATTTTTCTCACACCAGGAGGAAATTCCTAAAAGTGAACTCCGGGCACACCAGTTGCCGCTGCTTTGCGCTTCTGTTCGGGGATCAGGGAGCGAAGCAGTACCCGGTGCAGCCGTCGGCGTGCCCCCGGAGTTAAACAATGCAATTCCTCTGCATGTAAGTACCTCTGCGCGAGAAGAGCGGCAAGGGTTTCTTCGTGTATGGCAATTGTCAGCAGACGGGAATTGCCATCAGCACTCATCTTTTCACACTCCTCAGTGCAAGCTGTTTCCGCCATTGATACAGGCGGATAATCTTGCTGTGGAGAAATTGCGTACCTGATGCTGTGTCTCGCCGGGGTAGAGTGAGCTGATACAATCCGCCGCAACCCTTTGCTTATGGCTGTCGCCCAACTCACGGGCGAGCACTGAGCTGGCACCGGCAAGTATGTAGTTTCGAAGCTTTTCATCGCCCAATTCCCGGTAAGCAGCCATTAACCAGATAGCGCTTTCACTAAAACGCGTTGCCGAAATAGCATAAGTTGGCCACTGCCTCTCCAAAAGAAAGCTGGCCAGATCGAAGGCACATCCCAAGTAGGGTATTGCTTCGGCGTCATTGGACTCTTCAAGCAAAAGCTTGCCGCGCTCAATCCAATCGAGCCATGCCTTTTCCGCACGATCCGTGTCAGCAGTCAACCATTGGCGATGGTTGGCACATAAGTAACGTAAATTCACCGACAACCCCCCATATTTGATTTAGATCAAAGATAATGCGAACCATTATCATTTGCAAGTGCATTTGCGGGTAGCTTTTGCTTTTGTCGTGAATTTTTTGGTGGAGTCATTTGCTTAAATAAAAAAAGCCGGCAGATGGGGGCTGCCGGCTAGGGGACAGTGCCCTTGGGGTGGGGCACTTGTCAGACGCACCCAGGGGGACGGGTACGCCTGAGGGTTCTTTTCAATCCAAAACCTCTTTGCCTAGTTCGATAGTAGGCTGGGCTTGCAAGCTTCCCAAGCACATGTTTGCACCTTCTAAAATTGCCAAGCTTAGACCCCAGAAAGCAATTACTCCGAAATTAGGATCCAATCGATATAACCGGGGGCCTGCAATCAATTCTGTGATATCGCCGAGAATCTTGAAGGTTGCCGATCTGAAGAGCTGCTTAGCGTAGAATTCAAACTGCTGCACAATTTGCAGAGTTATACAGAGACTTCCAAAGCCCCCCTTCTCGAATGGGAAAGAAAAATTACACAGGTACAAAAAATAAATTTGTGAAGGACATAAAAAAACCCCGGAGTTGGGGACCATCCGGGGTAGAAAAAGCTAAACGCTTTGGGGTTAGGGAGCAACAATGAACTGACTACTTGGATAGGCTCTCAAGCCCGATGGTTCCCGCCCCTTTGGTAAATAAGTGTAAACAAAATACGTGTTTTGGCGCCTCATACGTTCTTCTATGTAAAGGCGGTCGATTTTTATCAAATTGTTAGCTCAGCCACTGGCCCATTGCTGTGCAGGCGGCGAATACAATCTGCTATCAGTGGCGCGCAATCTATCCATTCGCAATTCCCTTGTAACTGTGACTGAGGCAATGAATTAGTCACTATAATTGATTCCACCGGCAGTCGCGCCATCGTCACATGAGCATCCTCGCTGAATTGGCCATGAGTACAAAACACTAGGATGCGTAGCGCCCCCGCTTTTGTCGCAGCTTTTACTGCTCCCGCAACTGTAGCGCCAGTAGCAAGTAAATCATCAATAATAATGACTGTGGCGCCTTTAACTTCCCCAATCAATGTTCCACCGCTGATCAAAGTGCCACTGCGATGCTTCTCTACAAGCGCACTTGCCACTGAAACTCCAAATGCATCTCTCAACGCTAAACGAAATTTTTCCGCACGTTTGATGCCTCCCTCATCTGGCGACAGAACAACCAGGGGGTCCAAGTTTCCAGATAGGCGAACTCGGGCAGCTTCGATCCATAGAGGGCGAGAAACTAGATGGACAGTTCGGCACCGAAAGGCATTCTCGAAAGCCGCAAGGGAGTGAACATCCATAGACACCACCACATCAACCCCTGCAGCTTCCAGGAAGCTGGCCATATAACGACTGGGTAACGGGTCACGCAATCGGGTTCGCCGCTCCTTTCTCCCATAACAGAGATAGGGAAAGATTGCAGTCACCCTTGCAGCACCAGCATCCCTTAGTGCCCCGATAAAGAAAAGACAGCGCATAAGCTTTTGGTCAACGCAACTACTGGCATCGGTGTAAAGGGATTGGACCAGAAAAACATCCGCCCCTTCCACATCGTCCAGTGACCTAACTTTATGTTCCCCATCATCAAACTGGCGCTCTTCATGGTGAGAAACCGGCTCACCCAGACTTGCCGCGACACGTCCAGCGAAATCTGCTCCAACATCAAGACTGAATAATTTAATACGCCCCATAAGCTCACCACCCTGCCTGGCGCCTCTCGCTCGCTAAGCGCCTTGCCCACGTTTTAATAGAATTATGGACGGTGGAAGTTAGGATCTGGAGTACCACAAGTGTTGTGGCTTATCGACAACGAGGGAGGAAGAGTCTTTGCCCATCAGGGCTAGCTCTAGGCAAAAAATAAAGGGGTTCAAAATATTGTGTTAGTTTTTGAGCTGAGATATCGTCAAATTCCAAAATGCAATTAAAGGGAAGTAAATTATGCAAGCAGAAACTGATACCAAGGCTGGCCCATCTATCATTGACACCTATCCTTACCCCCCTACACCAGAGCATTAGGGTTGGCTATCTCTCTCTAGCTAACCTATTCAGATCTATAAATGCTGCTTTTGGCTCAGGCCCCTTCAACTTTTGCAGGGGCTCCACTCCACAGAAGCTGGCAATCGATATAAGGCAATAAAATTGCAACGAAGTGAGACTCCAGTTATGCCGGGGTCTTTAAGGCTACTGATATCGCCGCAGATCCAGGCCAGACGAATCGAGTTACTTCCTACATTTTGACAAAAGTGGCCGGTAAGCTCTGACTTACCGATAGAAGAGAAGTTAGACCGGGAGAGAACAGATAAAAAAATGCCCCGGACTTGGGGGAGTACCGGGGCAAACATCTGACTTCCTTGGGGGATGATGACGCATTCCAACAATCTTGCCTGTTTAGAGGGGCTGTCGCCGGAACAGTTCCACGGAATTTCAAAAAGCTTGTAAAACCGCCTAACAAAACACAAAAGTTGGCACTTTATTCATCCGCACCAATAAGAGCGCGCCAAAATGTTCCGAGCAGCACGCCCTATCCCCAATTCTTAGGTGGCTTCTTCAGTCAAATTAGTGTGCCTGATCCCAATCTCGGCCCTGCCCCAGATCCACAATCAGGGGAACGTGCAGTTCTGCCGCACCCTGCATCAATTCAACAATGCCAGCGGCCACAATTTCGACCTCATCCTTGGGTACTTCAAGAACCAATTCATCGTGTACTTGCATAATCATCCGGGTAGCCAGCTTCTTCTCTCTGAGCCAGTTATCCACAGCGATCATGGCCCGCTTGATAATGTCGGCGGCAGTGCCCTGCATTGGCGCATTAATTGCGGTCCGTTCTGCTGCTTGGCGCTGCATACCGTTGCGTGAGTTAATTTCCGGCAGATAGAGGCGGCGTCCAAACAGGGTTTCCACATAGCCCTTTTCCGCGGCCTGTGCGCGGGTATCTTCCATATAGCGCAATACACCCGGGTAGCGCTCAAAGTAACGGTCGATATAAGTTTGAGCGTCGCCCCGGGGGATATCCAACTGCTTGGCCAGGCCAAAAGCCGACATGCCGTAAATCAAACCAAAGTTGATCGCTTTGGCCCGCCGGCGCTGCTCATCAGTCACCTCATCCTGAGCTACTTCAAAGACTTCTGCCGCCGTCGCGCGGTGAATATCTGCGCCTTGAGCAAATGCATCCACCAACCCTTGGTCCCCAGACAGGTGAGCCATAATACGCAGCTCAATTTGGGAGTAGTCCGCAGCGATGATCTCACTGCCACCATTGATTCTTGGGTCAACGGTGAAGGCCCGACGAATACGGCGCCCCTCCTCTGTACGAATAGGAATGTTCTGCAAGTTGGGGTCACTGGAGGACAGGCGCCCCGTAGCCGCAACCGCCTGGTGATAGGAAGTATGTACACGACCGCTACCCGGGTCGATCATCTTTGGCAGTTTATCTGTGTAGGTATTCTTCAGTTTGGCCAGGCCGCGATACTGCATTATCAGTGCGGGCAGTTCATGGTTGTGGGCCAATTCCTGCAATACCGCCTCAGCGGTAGAGGGGGCACCTTTGGGGGTCTTCTTGATCACTGGAATCTGCAGCTTCTCAAACAGGATCGCTCCCAGCTGCTTGGTAGAGCCCAGGTTGAACTCCTCGCCAGCTAATTCGTAAGCCTGCTGTTCCAGTTCTCGCATTCGCTGCTCAAGTTCAGCACTCTGCTCCGCCAACATCTTGGCATCGATATAAGCACCGTTACGCTCCATACGGGCCAGGACTGGTAGCAGGGGCATCTCAATTTCATCGAGTACCTTTACCAGAGTTGGCTCTCGCTCCAGACGCGCACTCAACTCATTGTGGAGACGCAGGGTGATATCTGCATCTTCAGCCGCATAGGGGCCCGCTTTGTCCAATTCAATTTGGTTAAACGTCAGTTGCTTGGCGCCTTTACCGGCAATATCCTCGAAATGAACTGTGTGCTCCCCCAAATACTTGAGTGCAAGACTGTCCATATCGTGACGGCTGCCGGTGCTGTCCAGAACATAGGACTCCAACATGGTATCCCGTGCGATGCCGCGCAATTCAATATCGTAGTTGGCCAGGATATGACTGTCGTACTTCAGGTTCTGCCCCACCTTCTTCTGCTGCGGATCTTCCAGCAGGGGTTTGAGTTTGGCCAGTACTTCGTCAAACGGCAGTTGCTCTGGTGCACCCATATAGTCGTGGGCCAGGGGAACATAGGCTGCACGATAGGGCTCCACCGCGAAGGACACCCCCACTAATTTTGCCTGCATATAATTGAGGCTGGTGGTTTCCGTGTCGAAGGCAAAGATGTCTGAACTCTTCAGTTGTTCCAGCCAGGCATCGAACTCCGACATTTCTGTGACGATGACGTAATCGCGCTCAACGGCTTCCGCCATGGCTTCTTCAGCCTCTTCACTGGTTAGCTCTTCTAACCAGCCGCGAAATTCATTCTGCGTGAATAGCTCAACCAGTGCCTCTGTATTGGGCTCTGAATTGTGCAGTTCCTGGGGGTGATAAGGCATCTCCACATCGGTTTTGATAGTAGCGAGCTTATAGGAGAGTTCTGCCGCCTCGCGATGCTCCGCCATCTTTTTACCGAGGGTTTTTGAGCCACGGAATCCCAGCGGTGCAATGGCATCCAGGTCGGAATAAATGGTCTCCAAGCCTCCCAGATTCTGTAACAGTGCAAGAGCGGTTTTCTCGCCCACACCTGGAACTCCGGGGATATTGTCGGATTTATCTCCCATAAGGGCGAGAAAATCGATAATCAGTTCTGGACCTACGCCAAATTTCTTAGTCACGCCCTCGCTGTCCATTTCGGTATTGGACATGGTGTTAACCAAGGTAACGCCCGGACGCACCAGCTGCGCCATGTCTTTATCGCCGGTGGAGATTATGACTTGCTGCCCCTGACTCTGGGCCTCCAGCGCCAAAGTGCCGATTACATCATCAGCTTCAACACCATCGACCACCAAGCGCGGCAATCCCATAGCGTCGATGATGTCGTGAATGGGCTGAATCTGCTCGCGCAGGTCATCCGGCATAGGAGGGCGGTGGGATTTGTACTCGGCAAACATCTCATCGCGAAACGTCTTGCCCTTGGCATCAAAAACAACCACTACAGGACTGCCTGGATGCTCCTTGAGGTGGCGGCGCAGCATACTGATCACACCGCGCACCGCACCAGTAGGCTTACCCTGGCTGGTGGTCAATGGCGGCAACGCGTGAAAAGCGCGATAAAGGTAGGAGGAACCATCCACCAAAATCAACGGGGCGGCTGAGGTGTTTTGTTTGCTCATAGACGATGAATTCTTGCTTGCTTAGTTTGGCGTTCAGGACGCGCGGCAGGCCGATAGGATAACGCCCTTCGCTCTGTTTTTCCGCTTACTGATTCTTTCCCGCCAGACACCGTAGGCAACCTCTGCACAAAAGCCCACTCGACTTACCCCGCCGATTAAAACTATCGGCGCATCGATCTCACCAAATCCCCAGGCTTGGCTAGTCTTCCCGGTAGCGACCTTATGCGTTCGCTACTCCCCGGAAATCAAATTGTCACAGGCTGCCCACCGGCAGTCAGGGATCTTTTATTTCCAAAAAAACTGTGCCACCCGATGTTGAAGGAAGGATTCTAAAGATGAGAGGAGTGATGCGTGCCACCCTGTTGTTTTCCGCAAGTGTATTTGCCATTTCGGCAAATGCCGGCTCGGATTGCAGTGCAGAGCATACCGCTGAAGTCAAAACGGCTGATGAAATACATTCGCAGCAGTCAGGGGTAACAGAGCACGAGCTGATACTCAGGCAGGCCATCCGTGAAAGAGAAAATGACTTGCTAGAGAGGCAAAAGCAACAGTTGGAAAAACTGCAGCAACAGGCGGAAAGAGACGCTGCTCGGGCAGAGAAACTGCAGCAGATAACCAATCGTTCCTAAAAGCTACCACACAAGATCCCGCCCCTCCTTGAGCCGGCGGGATACTTGGTACCTTTAAGGGCCTCTGATTGAACCTACTTCTGGTCGGGAACTTGGCTTAAACAAGTACGGGCCTGGGTCAACAGGGATTCTATCAAGTCCCTATAGTCAGCATTTTCACTCAACTGATCTCCCAACAGGTCCAAAGCGGCGTAACGCAATCCCAAATTGTCAGCCAGTTGTTGATCGCGGTCATTAGCCGGCATTTCACCAAAGAGACAGCCATCGCCAATCTGGGACAAATTCAGCATCGCCTTGGCACCATAGCCTCCGCCACTGCCATCCCCCAGGGCAAAGGTCTCCACTCCTGCGGAACCAAAAAAGTGGCCATAGGCATCGTGGGTAACAACGATGGGAACTTCGCGATACCCATACAAAGCCCGGTCGAGTGCTTTCTGCAAGCTGGCCATCGCACTGGAAAACTGCCGTGCACGCCCCATAAACAACTCCGCCTGCTGTGGCTGTAATTGCGCCAGGCGCTCAGCGATCTGCGCCGCAGCTATTGCCGCATTGCGGGGGCGCAACCAGAGGTGGGGATCGGTAGCACTGGCTCCCTCATATTCAAGGGTCTCGATATCCAGCAGCTGCATTTGCCGGCCTGCTGGTAACAGGGCTGCCTGTTTTGCCAATACCCCCTCCATTTGTGGCCCTAACCACACCAAAAGTAGAGCGCGTTCAAGTGCAGCTCGATCGGAAACAGTGGGGGCATAGTGGTGGGGATCGGCTCCCTCAACCAGAACCCGAACCGGAATATCCTCACCGGTAATTTCTTGGGCAATCAGGGCTAATGGACGTACGCTGACCACTAGCTCTCCACCACTGTCGGATTCCGGTTTGCTACAGGCCTGGAGAAAGAGCCCGATTAGAAGCACCGTGGAGATTGTAAAAAGACGTTTGAAGGGATACATCAGTGACATTAGGCGGCGAAAAATTGCGATATAATCACAACCAGCGCCAAGCTGCCAGCCTGGTTATCCATATCCGGCACATAAGGTATGGAGGCAAACATCCTAAAGACTTCCCTGCGGAGATTGAATTCTGAATCCACCCCAGCCGCTTATCACAGCTGACAATATCGCCCTTCAGGTGGGCGGCAGGCAGTTACTTAAAGATATTACAGTCGAATTGTCCCAGGGGGAGATTGTCACTTTAATTGGCCCCAATGGAGCCGGCAAAACCACTCTCCTTCGCCTTCTATTGGGGCTCAGCAAGCCGAGCCAGGGCCGCGTATGGCGAAAAGCAGGGTTGCGTATCGGCTACATGCCGCAACGGCTTCACATCGATAGCTCAATGCCCATGTCAGTTGAACGCTTCTTACAGCTTGGCCAACCGGCGATGAAGCCCGAACAAGGACAGTCGGCATTGGAGAGAGTGGGTGCAGGGCAGCTTTTAGGCGCCTCTCTGGCAAATCTATCCGGTGGAGAAATGCAGCGGGTCTTACTCGCCCGTGCCGCATCACGCAAACCTCAGCTGCTGGTCCTGGATGAACCCACTCAGGGAGTAGATGTCGGTGGTCAAAGTGAGTTGTACCAGTTAATTGCCACTCTGCGCGACGAGCTCGGCTGCGGTGTGTTACTGGTTTCCCATGACCTTCATTTGGTTATGGCCGCCACCGACCGGGTCCTTTGTTTGAACCAGCATATCTGCTGTCACGGACACCCGGAGCAAGTAAGCCGTCACCCTGCCTATCTGGAATTATTTGGGGACAAGGTCGCCCCCTATACCCACCAGCATAACCACCAACATAAATTAAGTGGAGATATTGCGCCCGCAAGCAGCTGCAATCATCAACACACAAATACAAAAAACAAAGAGCAAAAATAAGTGGTCGATTTCGGCGAATTACTGCACAGCCAATTTCTCTGGTACGCCCTCGCCGCAGGCCTTATGGTCGCTGTTGTCAGCGGCCCTTTAGGCTGCTTCGCTGTGTGGCGGCGCATGGCCTATTTCGGCGACACCCTGGCTCACTCAGCCCTTCTCGGAGTGACGCTGGGTTTTGTACTTCAAATTATGCCAACGGTGGCTGTCGGTATTACTTGCTGTGTACTGGCACTGCTGCTGATGTATTTACAACAACGCCAAAAACTCGCTGTAGACACCTTGCTAGGCATATTGTCCCATTCAATGCTGGCACTGGGGATTGTCACCGTTAGTTTCTTCAAGATTAAGGTGGATCTCTTATCCCTATTGCTGGGAGATCTACTCGCCGTTAGTGGTCAGGATTTGGTATTGATGGCTATCGCCGCAGCCACAATCTTGGGGCTGCTCTACTTCCTGTGGGAACAATTATTGGCTTTTACCCTGCACGAGGAGTTGGCTTCGGTAGAAGGTATCCCTATCGAGCGGTTGCGGATAGCCCTAATGCTGATGCTGGCAATACTGATCGCCATTGCAATGAAAGTTGTGGGGGTTCTGCTAATTACCGCCCTGCTGATTATTCCTGCAGCTACCGCGAGAAAACTGTCCCCCACACCAGAGCGTATGGCTGTGCTGGCCTCATTACTGGGATGCTTAGCGGTAGTACTCGGCCTTCTAGCCTCTATCCTATGGAATACGCCGGCGGGTCCGTCCATTGTTCTGGCCGCAGCACTGTTCTTCCTCACTTCACAACTGCGAAACAGTTAAAGCCCCTGCGGGCGAACCTCATCCTAATTTCTTATTTGATATCGCCATTTGTCGCAAATTGGCGTGCAAATCTACTTCTCAATGAGATATTTGTCACCATTTATCGCAATAAGCTGATGGTTAGCCGCTAGCCAATTGTGTCAGTTTTCCGTCGTTGCTAGTGTTGCCCGACGACCAGCCTCTTTAGGACGGTCACCAATAATGACAAAAAAAATGGACGCACAACGATATGGAAAAATTCTCTCTTCGTCGCAAGGTATTAACTACAGCCATAGTGGCGGCAACCGCTGCCACTAGCCCGCAAACACTTTTTGCCGCCGAGGATCAGGCGATGGAAGAAGTAGCGGTTGTAGGCTCTCGCATTAGTCGCAACGCTGAATTTGAAACAGCGACACCAATCCAGGTAATGGATCGCGACGCAATCGAAAGATCCGGCTACACCAACCTGCAGCAACTTTTTGAGAAAAACCCAGCCGCCGGTAATGGTACCTTCTCAACCCGAGGCAACAATCAGGACTCTACGGCCAACGGAGCTGCCGCAGTGAGCCTCCGCGGCATGGGCGCCGATGCCACTTTAGTACTGGTGAATGGCAAAAGAGTAGCTATCAGTGCATTTGCCGAGAGCATCACCACCAACTTTGTGGACATCAATAGTGTGCCTTTAGCGGCAATTGAACGGGTAGAAGTCCTAAAAGATGGCGCCTCAGCAATCTATGGTTCCGATGCCGTCGCTGGTGTGGTCAATCTGGTATTACGCAAAGACTTTGAAGGCACTGAGGTATCTGTCGATTACGGTGGTGCCGATGGTTACGACGAGCAATCCATGTCTGCCGTCTGGGGCATCAATGGGGATGACTCAAACCTGACTGTTATTTTCGACCACCATAAAAATAGCCGCCTATCCAGTACCGAGCGCAGTGGCCTGGACACTGCTAACCAGTCCAGCCGCGGTGGAATGGATTTCCGTTCATCTAGGGGCTACCCCGGAAGCTTTAGTGTCAATGGTACTATTGTTCCCGATCCAGACTGCCCAGATGAACGCGATACGGGAGAAGTCTGTGTCTATGATTACGGCCCCTGGACCCTGCTCACTCCAGAATCTGAGCGCACAGGCCTATTAATGCTGGGCCATACCCAGTTAACCGAGAGCGTAGAATTCTTTAGCGAGATCGCTGTTCAGCACAATACCTCCGTAGCCCAAGGTGCACCCACCCCACTGGACGGCGATGCAGGTCTCTATGTATTGGCTGACCACCCCAATAACCCATTCGGAGAAGATGTAGATATCTACCGCTATCGCACTGTAGATGCCGGCGCCCGCCAGTGGGATATCGAAACCGACAACCTACGCGGTGTCTTCGGCCTACGCGGCTCTATAGCCGACTGGGACTGGGAAGCTTCCGTACAGCGCTCCCGCAGCGAATCCACGCAGACCGGAGATCGCTCCCAGGGCTGGGTGCGTACGGACCTCCTACAAGAACAGATTGATGCCGGTAATTACAATCCCTTTGGAGGGGTTCAGAACCCGGATTCTGTGATCGATGCCATTACTACCAGCTTGGTGCGCCAAGGCAAGTCTGAACTGACCAGCTATGACTTATCAGTCAATGGGGATTTATTTGACACTTCCAGTGGCACCATTGCCATGGCTGCGGGTTTGGAGTACCGGGAGGAGAAGGCTTCCGATATTCCTGACGACCAGTTCCAGCGTGGCCTGATCTTCGGTACTGAGTCAGTATCCGCCAGTGCAAGCCGGGATATTTCCTCAGCTTATGTCGAAGTTGCCATTCCTCTTCCCGCCAGGTTCGACCTGACTGTAGCTGCTCGCTACGATGACTACAGCGACTTTGGCAGCACCACCAACCCAATGGCGAACTTGCTGTGGACGGCAACCGACCAGCTGTCTCTGCGCGCCTCCTGGGGCACGGGCTTCCGTGCACCATCACTGGCTCAGGTAGGCCTCGGCCCATCCCAAGAATCACTATTCTTTGTGGATACTTACGGCTGTGAAGTTAATGATGCTTACTGCGCAAGCACAGATTACACCATTATTTTCTCCGGTAACCCGGATCTAGATGCTGAGGAGTCTGAATCCTTCAACATCGGCGCTGTGTACGAGCCCATAGAAGATCTGCAACTCTCTATCGATTACTGGAATATCACCCAGGAAGGCAAGATTGATGAAGTACCCTTTGGCTATATCTACAGCCTTTACTGCTGGGATCAAGACAGCACCGTCTGCCGTCGCGATACACCGCTAGAAGGCGAAACCCTAGGCGCCCTGCAGTCTATCGATAGCAGCTTCACCAATATCGGCGAACAGGATGTATCAGGTGTAGACCTTAGTATCGTCTACAGTGGATTCGAGTTAGTAGGTGGTGAGCTTGGTCTGCGGCTGGATTACTCCTACCTGGCTGAATTTGAGCGTGTTGAACTGAACTCCAGCGGAGATGCATTTATAACCCGCGACCTGGCTGGCGAGTACGAGTATCCACAACACCGATGGAACGCTACCGCTGACTGGACCTTTGACACCTTCGGATTTAGCGCCGGGCTCAGCTACATTGGTGAATTTGAGGATACCCCGGACATCGATTTCGACGGGACTCTCGACTATGACACCAATAATTCCCGCACTGTAGACTCCTTCCTGACCATGAATATGCAGGCCCGTTATACCGGCTTCGAGAGTATGGTTTTGAGCCTCGGCGCGGATAACGTGTTTGATGAAGAGCCACCTTTCGCAATCGGTGATGGTAATGCGGACCTATATGGTTACGTGCAGTCACAGCATGATCCCCGTGGCCGCTTTATCTACGGCAAGATGACTTACAGTTTCTAGTATTTGTTATTAACCAAAAACAGAAAGGGAGACCTTTAGCCTCCCTTTCTGTTTCGCATTTATTAAGGTACTTGACCTATAATTACTTTTCCACTCCATTCCTTCTAGATTTATTTGCTGCGACCTCAAATGAAATGCGTTGTTTAGCCATCTCTTCTCCAGCCTTTCGAAACTCGCGAATTCCCAGCAAAATACCAACCAATTCAAAAAGCGAAACTGCCACTCCAATAAATAATAGGTAGATTTCTGGCACGTCTAATTCCTGCGGGCTAGCAAAGCTGTCACTTTGAAATAGATACCCAACGTCAGAATAGTGGGAACCCAAAGTGCGGTAAAAATGCCCTGCTCCTTATAGCCGTTAAACCACAAGCCGGCTGACAGTGCCAGAGAGACTAAAACCGCCACCAAGATAAAGAAATCTGATACTTTTAACACGCACCACATCCTCTAATCTTCATCAAATTTCCAGAAACCAAGCGCTGCCATTAGCAAGCCGAAGATAGTTATACCTGCAGGAATCCGCAATCCCAGTACACCAAAAACATCCAACATAGAGGGAATAAAAGTAATAAACCCCAAAATACCCCACAGAAAGAATACACTGGAAATCAGTATTCCAGTCCAACCCACTATCAATCGTAACTTTTTGGATCGAAAATAATCGGCCAAAATTAAAGACTGCGCTAATAGTATAAGAACGGGCTTCATCGGCTCGAACACTAATAACAGAATAGTGCAGTCTAGCTAAGTTCGAAGATTAGGTGCCTAACCTTTATGGCGCTTGGCATAAGCTTCATTAGCTTGCCAAACTCTGACTAAATTTCCACCCAGAATT
The DNA here is from genome assembly GCF_052467325.1 of Microbulbifer maximicatervae (SeqCode). NCBI lineage: Bacteria > Pseudomonadati > Pseudomonadota > Gammaproteobacteria > Cellvibrionales > Microbulbiferaceae > Microbulbifer > Microbulbifer maximicatervae (SeqCode). Next base: position 3,858,899 of record NZ_CP174310.1, on the reverse strand, counting down.
TTTTTAATATCTCGCTTGCTATATCCACGTTTTAGTAGTCCTTCAACCAAGTGTGGGTACTCTGAGACGTCTTTTAAACCGATTGGCAGACTATCTCCGACGCCATCAAAATCTGAACCGATGCCAATATGGTCAACTCCTACCAGGTTTCGGATATGATCGAAATGATTAAGAACATCATCTAATTTCGCAAAGATAAACTTCTCACGGGAAAGCTTGTCAGTGTATTCCTCCACTTCCTTACTATCTTTGGACAAGCCTTTTTCCTTAGCAAAAATATCAACCAACTCACTTATTTCACGGTATGAATTCAGTGATTCTTTACTGATAAATGTGGAGCCAAAGTTAATCATGATAATGCCACCGTTATCGGCTAATGCTTTTATCATTTCATCATTCATATTTCGTTCAAATCCCGGCGTAAAATGCCTTGCCGAAGAGTGTGAAGCGATAATAGGAACAGCAGATAAATCAATAACTTGCCAAAAAGCCGCATCCGACACATGGGAAATATCGATCATTACTCCCATCCGATTCATCTCTCGTACCAAGCGCTTTCCAAAAGCACTCAAACCTTCCCAAGGCCTGTTTTTATCATACGAGGAATCAGAGATATGATTGCTCTTTGAGTGGGCTAAGGTAATGTACCTCACCCCTCTATCAGAGAAGTACTTTAAGTTGGTAAGATCCCCCTCAATAGGAGCCCCGTTCTCTATACCCAAGGGTAAAGAAATTAAGCCGGCATTGACTTGCTTTTGTAGATCATTTATTGACTTAGGTATTGCAAATTTATCCGGGTGCTGTTTGACCATTGCCTCTACTTTATCAATCAAAGTATCTGCATAAGATTTGGCAATACCCTCATCCTCCTTTTCTGCTGGAACATAAATAGACATAAAAGGGGCATTTAGTCCACCTGCTTTAGCTCGAGGGTAATCAAAGTCTCCCTTATCCGTACTAATCCCAACATCTTCTTCAGCTTGTTCGAGACGATAGGGAACATCCACATGTCCATCAACAATCAAATACTCTTGAACCAGTTCTTGAGCTAGATCTTTACCTTCACCTGCAAATACAGGGTTGCAAGTTAGTGCACATAATGTTCCAACTAAAAAATAATTTTTCAAATGACAATCTCCCTATTTGTATGAATATATCTGCAAAATTCACGATAGATGATGTTCATCTAGAGCCACATTTCTTAAGTACATTAATTTGATTCGTTAATCCACAAAGATTAAATCGTTGTCTTTCTTATAGCTGCAGATTGGCTGAATCTTAGGGGTAACATTAAAACAATGACCAAAATTAGATGATGTATAGCTTAGCCGGGTAACGGGTAAGGTAGCAAAAGCATATGCAAAAGATTTACCCCCCAATGCGCCATTACGCATATCCAAAAATTCTGTCGCAATGTCCAAATCAATGCATAACAGATTGAAGCGACTATCAATAATAGCACTGCGGAGATATCTGTTGACCACCCTCCATGTAGAAGCACAAATACCGTAGCTACAACTGGTACGGACAACCAGCGCCAGCGCCCTAGTAGCTCTTCGCTACCCCGCTGTAATATCCACCGGAAGAAGCCCTCCTCAGAAATGCAAACAATTACTAAGTTAATCATTGCTGCAACGGCGATAGTGCCAGTAAATTTTATCGAAGGTGTATACAGGAGTAGACCTAATGCAATGGGAGTAAATATAGCCAATAAAAGATAGGGTAAGTCCGTAAAACGGAAGGTCTGCTTCATGCGCAACATAAAAGCCAATAAAGCAATAGAAATAATTGCTTTACCGCTGTTTATACTGGCATAGATAAGATTACCACTTGTATCTGTATAGGGCGCTAATACTTGGACACGTTCACTGCCGGGAAGCAAATTTAATCCCGATATAAGCATTAAAAGAGCTACAGAAAGAAAAGACAGCGCTCTTGACCAACCGCTAGTAGACTCAATTGCCCGCAGAAAAATCCAGATTACGGGGGCTATCAGCCCACTCCAGCCGAAAGGAATGAAACAAAGTGATAGCAAGATAGGTGCAGCCCAAGGACTCACCATACCAGATGGTGTCTGATCTCTTCTTCTCCTTAAAGCAGCAACTTCATTTTGCATCGATTGGCCCAGAATTAATATCTTATTTGATAACAATAGCTCATACGATTCCTTCACTATCCATTAAAGGTCGCTCGTATTGAACGATAGGTCAACTTCATTTTTGCAGGATCTAAAGGTGCCTTAAAAAAAGCGTGATAATGCCCTCTAGGATTAATTAATACAACTTGAGACCCATGATCGATAGTATAACCGCCCTCAGCAAGAGAAACTTTATTAAAAGGTACATTTAGCTGAGTGGCAAATTTCTTCAGCTTAAAAAAATCACCGGTAATACCACGAAATTCAGAATTAAAATACCGGACATATTGCCCCAACTGCTCCGGCTTGTCCCTACTTGGGTCAACCGAGACGAGTACTACGTCTGTAGATGCTCTGGTACTTTCGTCTAAAGTTTTATAAAAATTATTAAGTGTAGATAGAGTTGTTGGACAGATATCTGGACAGTGGGTAAACCCAAAAAATACCAGAGTCCACTTACCTTGAAAGTCTTTGGTATAGAAATCTCTACTGTCATCAGACAATAATTGTATATCTTCTATGATTCTTGGTCTCTGCAGTTTTACAGTGCCATTAATTCTAAGCTCCTCATCAGTGATAATACGAGGCTGTCCGAGCTTATGTATGAATCCTGCAAGCACAGCAAGAATCAATACTAAAAGAACAATAACGGTAATTCTAATTCCACGTTTCTGTTTATCGATGGCAGAATATTGATTTTCCACTTTTCCCTCACACTTCAATTAAATAATGATCTAATAGCATGATAAAAAATAGTGCCATTAAATAGATTATCGAATATTTGAAAGTCTCCATACCAGCATTGGGGTTTTTTCCAATGAGCATTACAAAGCTCCAATAAACAAAACCAAACCCAAGTACGACAGCACCCAGTAAATATAACCACCCAAACATCGCGGTAGCAAAGGGCAATAGGCTAACGGCCAGTAAAATAAAGGTATACAAAACTATATTTAGGTTTGTATAGGGTATTCCATGCGTAACCGGTAACATAGGAATATCAGCTTTTGCATACTCTTCTTTTCTATGTACGGCAAGGGCCCAAAAATGTGGAGGAGTCCAAGCAAAAATAATCAATACTAACAACAATGCATGCCCATGCACTTCCCCAGTAACCGCAGTCCATCCCAGTAAGGGCGGAGCGGCTCCTGCAAGCCCACCTATAACAATGTTTTGTGGTGTGGCGCGTTTCAGGAACATGGTGTAAATCACCGCATATCCGAGAAGAGATATTAAGGTTAGCCAAGCGGTAAGGGCATTTACAAAAACCAATAGGATAAACATCCCCGTCACGCCCAAGCTAAGAGCAAAAGCAATAGCTTTAGTTGGCTCAACCCGTCCTTTCGCAATCGGGCGATTGCTAGTACGAGCCATTTTTGTATCAATATGACGATCAACTAAATGATTTACTGCCGCAGCACTACCCGCACAAAATGCAATTCCCAAATTACCAAATACTAAAATATCTAGCGGCACCATTCCTGGAACAGCTAAAAACATTCCAATAACAGAAGTTAACAGCATAAGCATAACTACTCGAGGCTTAGTAAGCTCATAGTAGTCCCGCCATTGAATTTGATGTATTCCCGTGGAATTTATGGCCATATTCGCACCTATTTTTATATTTATATACGCTTAATATCTAATTAAGATTGGATACGGTAGTTAAACCTTCTCCCCGCTCTATTACTTCCACATCGACTACCTCTTGTTTATTTATAATGACAGCATTCATTGTGTATATTCGATAACAAAAAGTTAGCAGACTAAGAAGTAGAAGAGCTGCGCCAGCATTGTGTGCCACAGCAATCCCTAATGGTAGAGACATAACAACATTTGCTATTCCCAAGCTGACTTGAAGAAGTAGTACCCCGTTAAGCCATAATGACCAACCTCTCAACCCAGACCTCCAAGCTAAAACTGAAAGAATGAGTACAATTGCTGTTGTAATCAGTGCTCCAATACGATGGGCAAGATGTATTGCCGTACGTGCATCACTCTCTAATGCACCACCTAAATAATTTGGGCCAATTTGTTGAAAAATATTAAAGCCTTCTACAAAGTTTGCCTGTGGCCACCATTGGTTATGACAAGTTGGAAAATCTGGACAAGCTAAAGCTGCGTAATTAGAGCTGGTCCAACCACCGAGTCCAATCTGTAGAATTACTATTGCAACTGCAGTCAGAGCAAGTAGCCGTAATCGCCTTATTCCCGGCAAATACCTCCCATGTAATTGTCTAGGTTTATCAGCCAACCTTTCACAGAGAATCCACAACATAGATAATGTTGCCATTCCACCTAATAGATGAGCAGTAACTACCTGCGGCCAAAGCTTCAAGGTTACCGTCCACATCCCAAAAGCAGCTTGCAGTATAATAATAATTAAAAGAATATGTGTTTGCTTAAAGGTTGGGGCTTGCCGATCTCTCCAAGCAAGATAAGTGAGTAATACAACGAATAAAAGTAAAGTTCCTGCAAAGTATCGATGAACCATTTCCGGCCAAGTTTTACTAACATCTACCGGAGAGTCCGGAAAAATCATATTGGCCGTTTTAATTTCTTTTATATCATTCGGCCAGGTGAGATGACCATAACAACCAGGCCAGTCTGGACAGCCCAAACCGGCATCCACCAACCTAGTAAATGCACCTAGAACAACAACTACGACAGCTAGAATACAGGCCGCCCAGGTAATGATATGTCGCCAATTCTTAGGGGTTTCTTGTTTAGACACTACTGAAAATCTCCGAATACTATTCTTATTGCTCGTAGGAGTACTTCAATAATCTTTTTATATCTTTAAGCAATTGGTTTCCGCTATGCTGCCGATCATAGGCCATCATTGCATAACCCTCCTGATCAACCAGCAACGCCTTGGTTAAAGTCACACCGTCATGATCAGTTTTTTGTACCAACTGCTTAAAGTTTTCATCATCCAAATTCACTATTTTTAGTTTCGGATGCTCAATTTGTATTTGTTCTTGTCGTTCTTCATCCAAACTATCACCAACCACCAGTAGCCTCTCAACCCTATGAGCTTTTTCCCCCAGCCGAATATGAACCTGCCTACTTATATACAAGAGATCTTCACAATCTTTACCACAATCACTGTCACTTAATATTAGATAGCGCCATTTTGATTCTCCCTCTTGTGCCAGGGATTGCTGTTGCCCTTGAAAGGTGATTTTTATTTCAGTGATATCAAATGGGGGCTGCAATAATTCACCTTGATTAATCGTCTCTTTAGGCATGCCTAAGCCCGTATAGTAAACGACATAGGCAGCTGTAATTGGGAGTACGACGGATGCTAGCACTGAGAGTCCTTGAATGATTTTATTCGCTGGCTTCCTTTTGCTCAGATTTCTTTCAGGTGAAACTGGCTGACTATTTGATTTCATTTTGAAACTCCTTTTTCAAACTTCTACTCAATCTACGACGTAATCTAAAAATAATATTTGTGGCTGAATAAGCCCATAAAAGCCAGATAGCTATTGCCATCGTGAACCACTGGAAAGCATACGCTTGATGTTTTTCAGGGCCACTATTGAAAAAATTCCAATCAGTAATTAAAGCTGCACCTGAATCCGCAAACAAACGGATCGACCATCTATTGTTGACTAAACCGGTAGCCTCAATGAAATTTGAATTTATTTGTTGAATTCTATTTTTAAAAACCGGGTCTATACTAACATTCGAGTAGGATTCAGTATCGATAGGGTATAAGTAGCCCTGAAGTGATTTCACATCAAGTAAAGCTGTTACTTCAGGTAAGCTATCTCGGTCGCCAGCAGAGGGAATCCAACCTCTATTGACAAGCCAATCAGTATTTTCTGTTGAAAATACTTGTAGTACTTCATAGCCCACACGACCGTTTCTGGTCCGGTTATCCAGAAAATATATTTCCTTCTGGAAAACTCCCGCTAAAGTTACAGACGCATACTCTTGATAAGAACTTAGATTTGAAATTTCCTGCGGTTGCAGAGAGAGCCTACTCTCTACCTTTTGTATAAGTTCGACTTTCTGCTTTGCTCTATCAAGCTGCCACAATCCTAAAAAAATAAAAAGGATGAATGCACCCAGAGAAAATATCGTGATGGGCCAATTGCGAATCAGTGGTAAACTGATATCTTTCGCAGAAGCTGATGGAATATCTACTATCATGCGCAACTACATAAATAATGGAAAATAATAAAATGTGGCTAAAGATTGTTATTGTTGTCCTATTCCTTTCCGTACTTGTCAGTCTTTCAAGTGCACTTTTTTTTCTACTTAGAGATATGGGAACACCTCAATCCAAGCGCACACTCTACGCATTAGGTATTAGAATACTCCTAGCGTCACTCTTACTTCTTGCCATTTGGTACGGCTTTGAAAGTGGCATTTTGGCAAAAACGGCACCTTGGGCTGATAAATATTAAGAAAACAAAGGCTTTCTATTTATACGATAGAAAGCCTTGCCCACATTAAGCACCTAGAACATATACAAATATAAACAGCCCGACCCAAACTACATCGACAAAATGCCAATACCAACTTGCTGCTTCAAAGCCGAAGTGATCATCAGGTCTAAAATGATTGGCTATCACAGACCTTAACAACATGATCAACAACATAATTGTACCGAGTGTGACATGGGCACCATGAAATCCGGTCAGCATAAAGAATGTTGTACCATAGATTCCTGACTCAAGTGTTAACCCCAAGTGTTGATAGGCTTCGTAGTATTCTTTACCTTGTAGAAAAATAAACGCCCCACCCAATGCCACAGTGATTGCCAGTAATATATTGAAATTTTTTCTTTGATTCTTTTTCAGGAAAACATGTGCGAAGTGTACAGTTACACTGGAGGTGAGAAGTATGATGGTGTTCCATAGTGGCAAGTGCCATGGGTCTATCACATCTTTAGGCCCCATAAATTTTGCCGTTTCTCCGTTTGCTGCGGCGTCAGGAGTCACATATAGGGGCCAGCTACTTTCGAATCCCTCCCAAAGCATATTGGAAATTCCACGATCACCTTCACCACCTAGCCAGGGAACTGTAAAATTGCGTATGTAATAAAGTGCTCCAAAGAACGCAGCAAAAAACATCACCTCAGAAAATATAAACCAGCCCATCCCCCAAACATATGATCTCTTTAACTGTTCACTGTTGAGCCCTGCCATATTCTCTTTGATTACGGCAGCAAACCAAAACCACAAAACTGCGGCCATCGCTAACGCACCGGTGAAGAAAATATAAGAGCTTCCTCCATTAATCCAATTTGCTGCGCCGAACGCTATTAGGAATAGACCTATCGTCGCAAAAATTGGCAGCCTGGATTGTTCGGGCACGTAATAACTGCTTTCACTAGCCATAATTTTTATCCCTCTCGCTCGGGGTCGATATCATTCTTATCGGTTTTATTGGCAAACCTTTCCGTTACATCAAACAACGTATAGGAAAGCGTTACAGTATTAACACTTGCGGGAAGATCTGGATCCACAATAAAACGTAGTGGTAATTCTGCAGTCTCTCCCGCTTTTAATTCTTGCTGGTTGAAGCAAAAACACTCTGTTTTATGAAAGTACTCAGCAGCTTTGAAAGGAACCATACTGGGAATTGCCTGACCAACCATATCCCTAGATGTCTTATTTTCTGCAATAAAAACAGTATCTTTAATTTCTCCAGGGTGTACTTTCAAAGACATCACACCCGGGCGAAATTCCCATGGCATATTTTCATTATTGTTTGCCACAAATTGCACTGTGACCAGCCTATTTTTATCAACCGCAGCTGGCACAGCTTCATAACGACCACCGGTTTTACCATTGAGCCCTGTGATTTCACAGAAGACATCGTAAATAGGCGGCATAATGAAAATTGCAAATACCAGCATGCTGGTCGCCACGGCCAGCAGCTTGATAGTTACCTTTGCATTTGCTCCAACTTTCATAGGTCAACGTACAACCGGTGGCGTACTAAACGTGTGATATGGGGCCGGGGAAGCAACCGTCCATTCCAGTCCTTCAGGATCATCCCAAACCTGATCAGATGCTTTTTTCCCGCCCATTACAGTTCGAACCACATTAAACAAAAATACTATTTGTGCAGCGCCAAATAGGAAGGCACCGATACTGGATATTTGATTGAAATCCGCAAATTGCAGTGCGTAATCAGGTATCCGACGTGGCATACCGGCCAGGCCAACAAAGTGCATTGGGAAGAAAGTTACATTGAGACCAATAAATGCCAGCCAGAAATGTACCTTGCCCATAACTTCGCTATACATATGGCCAGTCCATTTGGGCAACCAATAGTAAACACCAGCAGTAATTGAGAAGATTGCACCAGGAACCAGCACATAGTGGAAATGGGCAACCACAAAGTACGTATCGTGATATTGGAAGTCTGCAGGCGCAATCGCTAGCATCAGACCAGAGAATCCACCGATGGCGAAAAGGATGATGAATGCAATTGCAAAAAGCATCGGGGTTTCAAACGTCATGGATCCCCGGAACATGGTAGAAACCCAGTTAAAGATTTTCACTCCTGTAGGTACAGCGATCAGCATTGTGGCATACATAAAGAACAGCTCACCAGCAATCGGCATTCCCACAGTAAACATATGGTGCGCCCATACGATAAAGCTCAGGAATGCAATTGCTGCGGTGGCATATACCATGGAGCTGTATCCAAAAAGAGGCTTACGAGCGAAGGTGGGAATAATTGCAGAGATAATGCCAAAGGCCGGCAAAATCATAATGTAAACTTCCGGGTGCCCAAAGAACCAGAACACATGCTGGAATAAAACCGGATCACCGCCACCGGCTGCGCTGAAGAAACTTGTGCCAAAATGAATGTCCATCAACATCATGGTCACTACTCCGGCTAACACCGGCATTACGGCAATCAAAAGGTAAGCAGTGATCAGCCAGGTCCATACAAACAACGGCATTTTCATCAAGGTCATACCAGGAGCACGCATATTCAAAATGGTAGCGATAATGTTGATCGCACCCATGATGGACGAGGCACCCATAATATGAATGGCAAAAATGAAGAAGGTTACGCTGGGTGGTGCATATTCCGTTGAAAGTGGCGCATAAAATGTCCAGCCGAAATTAGGTGCTCCTCCTTCCATAAATAAGGTCGATGCCAACATTGCGAAAGCAAAGGGCAAAATCCAAAAACTCCAGTTATTCATTCTTGGCAGTGCCATATCTGGCGCACCAATCATCATTGGTATCATCCAGTTAGCCAACCCCACAAAAGCCGGCATAACTGCACCAAATACCATGATCAGACCATGCATAGTGGTCATTTGATTGAAAAATTCCGGCTGTACAATTTGCAAACCGGGCTCGAATAATTCAGCGCGTATAACCAATGCCATACATCCGCCGAGCAGGAACATCGCAAAACTAAACCACAAATACATAGAGCCTATATCTTTGTGGTTGGTCGTATAGAGCCAACGCTTTATACCGGGCTGAGGACCATGTGCCATTCTTAAATTCCTCCGGGCGCTTACTGCTTATTCTTGAAGTTGAGGATATCTACGGGTTGGACGGTATCACCCATCTCATTGCCGAAAGCGTTTCGCTGGTAAGTAATTACCGCAGCCAGATCCACTTCTGATAGCTGCTCACCAAAAGCCTGCATTGCGGGGTTTACCGTAGAACCATCGATAACGATATCTAAGTGGCCATTGAGGGGACCGGTAGCAATTTTTGATCCAGCAATCGCCGGGAATACACCGGGTACTCCCTGCCCGTTCGGCTGGTGGCAGGCGGCACATGTGCGTGTATAGACTTTTTCACCCTGAGCAAAAAGCTCTTCGAAGGTAAATGTCTTCGCTGTAAGTTCACGCATTTTTATGGCTTCTGCTGCACGAGAACTCAACCAGGCATCGTATTCAGCCTGTGGCACAGCTTTCACAACAATAGGCATAAATCCATGGTCTTTTCCGCACAATTCAGCACACTGTCCGCGATATATTCCCGGCTCCTCAATACGCGTCCAGGCATCATTGATAAAACCAGGGATTGCATCTTTTTTAACGGCTAGATCTGGGACCCACCAAGCATGTATCACATCATTGGCAGTTATCAGGAAGCGGATTTTTTTCTTGATAGGAACAACCAGGGGCTCATCGACTTCTAGGAGGTAGTTGGCACCCTTAGGCTGGAGGTTATCAATTTGAGCTTTGGGAGTGGACAAGCTGGAAAAGAATGAAACATCAGTGCCCCGATATTCATATTTCCACTTCCACTGATAACCGGTGATTACGATATTGAGATCTTCTTCCTCAGTATCGTAAATATCATAGAGTGTTTTGGTTGCCGGAATCGCCATCAGAATCAGGATGACAGTGGGAATAATAGTCCACACCAACTCCACAACCGTGCTCTCATGAAATTGGGCCGCTTGGTATCCCTTACTTTTGCGGTGACGCCACATGCTGTAAAACATGATGCTGAACACCAATGCCCCTATAGCCACACAAATCCAAAAGATCAGCATGTGTAGCTCGTAGGTGGTCTGGGCGACTTCTGTCACCCCCTGGGGCATATTAACCCCCCAGCGCTCAACGTCCTGCTCATTCGCTAACACCGCTTGTGCAGATAGCGAAGTAGCCAGCAAGGCGAACAGCCGATCAAAGCCTTTCAACATCGCCTACAGATCTCCGTGGTTGCGGGTCTCTCAGAGAAACCCGTAATTTTTATTTTGGCCACTGGCCTTCACGGATAAGCGAATTTTACCTGTATCAACTGCCTAACAGGATTAATTCCACACAAAATTTGTGGACATACTGTAGTAACACAAGACTACATACACTGGGCGAGGAGACCACCTCGCGTTACTGCCGTCAGTGCAACTTGTTATTCTTAGTAAAAGATTTTTTACTCCAGATGTCGTCGTCCGGAAAGGTACAACCAACAACCAGTTTCTTTATTTGTCGCAACTACTGCAGGTACAAAAGGAACACATCGACAAGAAAAAGTCAATCGGGATCATTTTTGAATAACGTTGTCGCTTTGTGAAAAAATTCGGTGATTAACAAATAAATTTAACCACTTTGATAGGATACTTTTCCACAAGTAGAAAAAAAGTCGCTCCAAATAGAGACATGGCAATTTATTTGGTGAAAGATGACAACTAATCAAGCATTAATAATGCTGCCACGAGAAGTATAAATCCTCGGGTTCAAGTGCCCCTGATTGCTTTTACACAGATTGACAACAATTTTTAATCTCTAATACTAAATTCTGACTGCTTCACACAACCAAGACAGATTAGTTTCAATAAGCTTGAGGATTGTCAGGCAGATCAATACAGAATCCTGTACTATCTACACTCAATCAAAATGATTTTTCCGCCAAATATTTCGTTTCGATTTTGTAAGCGTTATGAAATGAATTGCTAATAGCAGTATTGGGAGACCGATTTAGGAAAAGTAACTTATCAGCTCTGTACTGACACCATTGGTAGAATCCACCTGCACAGCTTTTCTTTTTCCGATTTCGGCTAGAAGCCAATCTATCCGTTAGTTGTTATGACTTATGCCTTCTTCTACAAAACTTGAATCCCAACCTATGTCTCGCGTCTGGAATCTGGCTTGGCCAATGATACTGAGTAATATTTCAGTGCCCTTACTCGGGATAGTAGATACCGCAATTCTTGGTCACCTTCCATCTGCAGAGTACCTATCCGGTGTAGCTATCGGGGCTAGCGTAATGTCGATGCTTTTATGGGCATTTGGGTTTCTGCGCATGGGTACTACCGGACTGGTGGCTCGGAGTACAGATCTTGGGATTCAATGGTTAGTACGTGCACTAGTATTAGCCATGGGGTTGGGAATCACTCTGTTTATTGTTGCCTCTCCTTTAATCTACTATATCGTTGAGTGGATGAATGCCAGTCAGGAAGCACAACCCCACGCACTGGCCTACCTACAAATACGTCTGTTATCTGCCCCCCTGGCTCTGGCAAACTTTGCCATTCTGGGTTTTTTTATTGGTCGACAAGATAGCCGTGCGCCTCTATATATACTTTTCGCTGCCAATCTACTGAACATAGCCCTCGATTTCCTATTTATTCTTGGCCTGGGCCTAGGGGCAAAAGGTGCAGCAGCGGCAACGGTACTCGCCGATATTTTTGCATTTCTACTGGGTCTATATCTTCTTACCAGGGTTCATGTTGATATCTGGGCCTATATACGCAAAGAAATTGGGCAGAAGAAACTTCTCCCCTGGATCGATTCATCCCCATGGATTAATCTTTTAAAGATAAATACAGACTTATTTATAAGAACCTGTTTGCTCTTGCTAACACTCACTTTTTTTACTGCACAAGGGGCAGCCCAAGGTGATAATGTACTTGCTGCAAATGCTATTCTTATACAGTTATTAATGATGACTTCCTATGCCCTGGATGGTTTTGCTCATGCTACCGAGGCCTTGGTTGGGGAATCCATGGCAAAGAGATCAACGGCTCTATTCAGAAATACCGTTCGCAGTGCAGGTTTGTGGGCCCTGGGAAGCGCTGTCCTGATTACGCTGGTACTAGTTTCAGGGAAACCCTTGATTCTATCCTTATTTACAGATATCAAACCAGTAATCCACCAAGCGGAACAGGTATATTGGTGGCTCTGTGCACTACCTTTATTAGCGGTTTGGAGCTATCAGCTCGATGGTGTTTTTATCGGTGCTGGGAAAAGTCGCGATATGCGTAATACTATGTTTATAGCCTCAGTACTGGTTTTCTTTCCCGCCTGGTGGTTTACAAGGGATTGGGGGAATGCAGGCATATGGTTCAGCTTGTTTTTGTGGATCGGAGCACGATCTTTAGGACTCATAGTATATTTTCAATACTACACTGTAACCAATTCCTGGATACGTAAATTACAGTAAAACTGTGGCAGGATATTTAGAGTTATTTTTTAATGTATAAATAACAGAATATGACAAATTTTGCGATTGAGAAATTAACTATTTCAGTCAGGATTACTCACTATCAAAATAGTAAATCTCTTATGATGCTACAAACACATTTAAAGCTATAATCTCAGGTTGGTAAATAATGAGCGGGCAAAGCAACAAATAATAAAACCCGCTCATATTTTTAATAGCTTGAAGACTGTACCTGTTTTTGCACTAGAATTTGCTTAAAATTTCCATAAAACGCTCCCTCCCCCTGTATAACAGCGCCATATAGGTCTTCAACCCTCTGCTTTAATTCTTGGCTATAAAAATATAGGCTGCCGTTTCGGACACTATAGGACTTTGGATTCTCAGCCATGGTTTTGTAAAAAAGGGATACTCTTTCCAGATAGGTATCTGCCTGCTTTTTGGAAAAATTACCTTGTTGGTAATTATCTAAAACCTGAGAACTGATTTTTTGAAGAGTTAATTCGCGCTCTTTATCTGAAAAACGAAAGGCTTTTAATTGCGTATTGATATCTCGCTTTAGGTCTTTCATATAGCGAGCTGCAGCTTCTGCTGATTCATATAGTGCGTGAATAGTCTTTTCCCGCTTCCGCAGAGCACCGCGATCTTTCAAGGTATATATATTGGAGATTTCCTTTTCGGAGAAATCGCCCAGAGGACGAAAAATAGTGACATGTTGCAAATTGCTATTCCTTGTGAGCTTGTCACAAATCTTTATTGCATGTCTCCACTTTTCAAAAGATTCTCCTTTAAGGATTTGATCAGGTAAAGCTTTTACAGCTACTCCCAACCTATTTTCCTCTTCAATGTAAAAATCTGGATGGGCTTTCCAGTCATTTGCTTGTAAACGGAATAACGTAAGTATCCCCTGATTCACACAGCTCGCCAATAGGTAGGCAACTTGTTCTCTCTGCTGCTCTGTTTTTTTTCGATGGCGATCAAGGCCATAGAGACCTATGATCGCAACCGCAATAAAAACCACCAGTATAAAAAATATTTTTTTCACTTTTTACGGCTACTTGTGGGTTGGATAAGTTTCACTGGCTCCTCGTGAATATCTTTCTCTGTATCTTGGTTAACACGAGTAGACAGTTCTGTTGGCGCTGACTGCAATCGAATTTCATCCTTAAACCCACAGGCAACACATTCCCTATAATTTTTCCCATCCTTGTGATAGTTAATAATTTTATCCATTTCGCTACAGCGGGGGCACACAGCCCCTGCAATAAAGCGTTTTTTTACGATCTTACCAGACTCAGCCGAATCTTCTTTCTTCATCATGACTACTACTCAATATTTCATGATTGACTTATCCGTTACACAGGACTGATATTCAGCTCTTGCTGCTCGATACCAGAGTGACGCAATAGGGCATCAATTTGCGGCTCTCGTCCACGGAATTGAACAAACAGCTCCAGCGCATCACGGCTACCACCCTGTTCCAAAATACTGTGCAGAAATTTATTTCCCGTCTCTCTATTAAAGATACCATCTTCCTCAAATAGAGAAAAAGCATCTGCCGAAAGCACTTCTGCCCATTTATAGCTGTAATATCCTGCGGCATAACCACCAGCAAAAATATGGCTAAAAGCATTTTGGAAGCGGTTTTCTGCGGCGATAGGCACAACAGCAACCTCTGCTCGTACCTGATCCAGTAAAACCTGAACTTTATCGGCGGTCAATGCCTCTTCGCTGGCATGGAGGCGAAAATCAAAAAGTGCGAACTCCAACTGGCGTACTGTAAACATGGCAGACTGGAAATTTTTCGCTGCCAGCATTTTATTCAGTAAAGCTTCGGGAAGGGCCTCTCCAGTTTCGAAATGTGCAGAAATTATGGAAATAGCCTGGGGTTGCCAACACCAATTTTCCAGAAATTGGCTGGGCATTTCCACCGCATCCCAAGCAACACCATTAATACCAGAAACTGCTGCCACATCAATCTGTGTCAGCATATGGTGGAGGCCATGGCCGAATTCATGGAATAAAGTGGTTACTTCCGTGTGGGTTAAAAGTGAGGGGATATCACCTGCAGCCGGACTGAAATTACATACCAGATAAGCAATAGGCAACTGGAGTCCGTTGAGCGTGTGGCGACGACTACTTACTGTATCCATCCAGGCCCCGCCACGCTTTTTCTCACGCGCGAACACATCCAAATAGAAACCAGCTATCTTTTCGCCATCTCTCAGCAGCCAAAAGAACTGCACGTCGGCATGCCAAGTAGCAACGCTGGTATCTTCTTCAACTGTGATTCCGAATAATTTATCCACCACAGTAAAGAGGCCGTCAACGACTTTGGCGTAAGGGAAATAGGGCCTCAATTCCTCTTGGCTGATGGCGTATCGCTGCTGTTTGAGCTTTTCTGCGGCCCAGGCCACATCCCATGGTTGCAACTCTTCAATACTGAGTTGGTCTGCAGCAAACGCTTTCAGCTCAGCCATTTCTCGTTGGGCAGCTGGCCTGGCTCGTTCTGCCAGATCCTGTAGAAATTCCAAAACCCGCTCTGTATTTGGAGCCATTTTGCTGGCCAATGACAACTCCGCATAGCTGTTCATTCCCAGTAAACTGGCCTGTTCAGCGCGCAATGCGAGAATTGCCTCCATCACTTCGGAGTTATCGTATTCACCTGCCTGGGGACCAACTTCGGATGCGCGACTAACAAAAGCCAAATGGACATCCCGACGCAGAGATCTATTTTCAGCGTGGGTCATAACAGCGAGAAAGCTGGGCCCCTCTAAGGTAATCAGCCACCCATCCAGGCCTTTTGCCTCAGCTGCATTCCGTGCAGCGGCGAGAGCAGTTTGAGGAAGCCCCTGAAGCTGAGCTTCATCATTCGTATGCCAGGTCCAGGCATTGGTTGCATCGAGGACATTGTTGGCAAATTGGCTGGATAACTCCGCCAAACGCTGACTGTTAACGGCAAACTTTTCACGGGCCTCTCCTTCAAGGCCTACACCACCGAGTTCAAAGTCTCTGACTCCCAGCTCCAAAGACTTCTTGCGTGCCTGTGGCCAGTTTACAAACTCGGGCGACTGCATTAATTGGAGATACAGGTCGTAAAGTTCGCGATTTTGCCCCTGCTTTGTCCAGTAAGCCGTCACTTTGGCTAAAGCGGCCTCATAGGGCGCCCGCCAGGGGCCACTTAGAACGCTATTCAGGTGACTGACTGGGGAGAAGGCTCGATTTAGCTGGTCTTCCGCCTGCTCCAGAGGCACCAGCGTATTATCCCAGCTGGGGGTCTCCAATCCCTGTTGAAGGGTTTGCTCACACGTTTTAATCAGTTCGGCGATGGCGGGTTCCACCTGCTCGGGCTCGAGATTATCAAAAGGCGGCAGCAGCGGGATATTCAACAGTGGATTGGACATATAAGACTCTGTGCTCGAATTAGGATAAAGCTATGATAGAGGATTCATTGTACAGGAGCTTATTTATGTCCCCACTGCGCAGCCACGATGATTCCCACGGCGAAAAGTTTCCAGAACTTGGCGACAGCGTATATATCGATCCGCAATCCGCAGTCATTGGTGACGTTACCCTGGGGGATGATTGCTCCGTATGGCCCATGGCCGTTGTGCGCGGTGATATGCATAAGATCCGAATCGGCGCGCGAACCAGTGTACAGGATGGGGCTGTTCTCCATATCACCCATGCGGGACCATTCAACGCCGACGGTTGGCCGCTGACTATTGGCGAAGATGTCACTATCGGTCATAAAGCCTGCCTGCACGGTTGTACCATCGGCAACCGGATCTTAATTGGTATCGGATCTATTGTTCTCGACGGAGCCATTATTGAGGACGATGTCGTACTGGCAGCCGGAGCACTGGTTCCGCCCGGTAAAACCCTGGAGAGTGGTTATCTCTATGTAGGCGCCCCCTGCAAAAAGGCGCGCCCCCTGTCTGACAAGGAAAAGGCTTTCTTTAAGTATTCCGCTGAAAACTACGTGAAACTGAAAGATCAGTATCTCCTTAAACAGCAACCATAGTGACAGCCGGCTCCCCGCTATGCTTAACCTGAATATGGACCAGCTGCATATTTTTGTGCGCTCCTGTGAAGTCGGATCTTTTTCGGCGGTTGCTCGCGAAGTGGGCCGGGCTCAGTCTTCTGTAAGCAGCTTGATTCAAAATCTTGAACTCGACCTGGGGCTGACTCTCTTTAACCGCGAAGGGAAATATCCCCAACCCACCGACGCCGCTTTGGCATTACTGCCATTAGCACGTCAATCGTTGGGGCAGTTGCAGCGCTTCCAACAGGCGGCAAATTCCTTCCAGCGGGGAGAAGAGCCCCAGCTCAATATATTATTTGAAGAGCTGGTAATGCCGGATCGACTCAACGATATGCTGGTAACTTTCAGCGAGCGCTTCCCGCATACTGAGCTTCAGCTCGGCAGTGTTACTGGGAAGGAAGCGGTCCAGCAGGTGACACAGGGTGAAGCCGATTTTGCCTTTGTCACCTCCAGGGATTCCTATCCCAGCTCGCTGGATACCAGTAACCTGGGACAACAGCGGGTACTTAGCCTGGCCTGTCCGGAACATCCCCTGGCCCAGAAAAAACAATCCTCATTGAATGAAGCGGCCCAGCACCGACAGATCACCACAGCACCAGAATCCCAAAGGTACCGTTGGCAGCTCTCTGCACAGACTTGGCGAAGTGATTCTCTGCTACAGGCCCTGGATCTGGCATGTAAGGGGGTTGGGTGGGTCAATGCGCCCTACGAACTGGCCCGACCCTTTTTAAAAAGCGGCAGGTTGGTTGAGCTCAACTTAACCGGTTCTCTCAATACCTGGAGCCTCGGTGTGGATCTGCTCTGGTCCAAGCAGACGCCACAAGGCTTAGCTGCGCAATGGTTCGCCCGAGAGGCCCGGCGACTCTACGGTAACTTTTACAGCCCACCTATCGAAATATCCGATAGAAACTAATTTTTACCTATCAGGCTTTTACATAAGACTTGGCGTTGTAGGCCGATGGTCTGTGACTCAATCCGACTTGATTAGGAGCCAAACTATGTCCAAACAGCAATATCTCCAGGAAATGGAGGCCTTCTCCCAAAAATACCGCTATGACATGGACTACTTGCGCGAGTTTCTTCAGGGCTCTCCTGAAGGCTTTGAAAAATTTAGAAATTTTCAGCCCTTATCCATGCACAGGGAGTTTTTACCTATTGATGTTTTTTGGGTGAGTAAGATAGCGGCAATGCAAGTAGCTGATTGCGGCATGTGCCTGCAACTGAATGTGCGTATGGCCTTAGAGGCTGGTGTTGAACCCCACTTGGTGAAAGCTTGTATCCAAGGCGGCAGCGGCCTGCCTGAGAACTTGCAGGACATTTTTGATTTTGCAACAGCCGTGGCCAGCTACAAAACAATCGACCCTGTTCTCAACGAACGGATAGGTGCACAACTGGATAACCGGCAGAGAATCGAGCTGGGGGTCAGCGTCGCTACAGCGTCAGTCTTCCCCACGATCAAGCGGGCTATGGGATATACCCAAAGCTGCAGCTTGGTTGAGATCGAATTTAAACAGTGATGTGGCAGGCCTTGGCAACCAAGGCCTCCTCACTATTTACCCTGTAGACGCAGCAGTGCCGATGCACCTATGCCGCCAATGGCACAAGCCAAAACGATAACCAGGGGCGTCATTTGTCCCAGTACCAGAGCACCGTAGTCATAACCTCTCTGCGGCAGAAGATACAACAGCATCAACCCTGCCGGCACCAGGGATAAGAGGAAGCCCCGTATTAACCAGGCGTTGCGCAAAGGCAACAAAAACAGCAACCCGAAAACTCCACCCCAAACTACGCGCTGGTACAGGTAGGCATTGCTCAGGGATGGCGCCAAATCTACCCCTAGAAACTGAGTGAAACCATACCGCCCCATCGCCCATAGCCCCACGGCATAGCAAAGCCCACCGAAACACCCCACAGCAAAACAAATCGACAGATTTCGCACAATATCACGCACAACGCTTTCTCTCTTTTAATTATCGGTTGTCTGGTTGAGGTCCCGGCGCAGCTTAGCCATGACTGGCGCTGTTTCTGGACGAATATTCCGCCACAGCAAAAATGATTCAGCGGCCTGCTCTACCAACATGCCTAGACCGTCAGCAGTCTCTGCCCCCTGCCCACGGGCCCATTGTGTAAAAGGCGTTGGCTTAGCTCCATACATCATGTCGTATGCTTTGCCATGACTCGCAACGCAACCTTCAGGCAATGGAGGTAGCACACCGCC
Source organism: Microbulbifer maximicatervae (SeqCode) (assembly GCF_052467325.1). Classification (NCBI taxonomy): domain Bacteria; kingdom Pseudomonadati; phylum Pseudomonadota; class Gammaproteobacteria; order Cellvibrionales; family Microbulbiferaceae; genus Microbulbifer; species Microbulbifer maximicatervae (SeqCode). Next base: position 3,839,610 of record NZ_CP174310.1, on the reverse strand, counting down.
TAGGCTTGCAGAACTCGCATTGATAATCAGGTCGTAGCAGCCTCTCAACTCCTCCAGGCCACCACCGCTCAACTCTCCCAACTGGGAAAATTCTGCCGCAAGCTGCACCGCCTTTTCTGCGGTGCGGTTGGCAATATGCAAATGCGCGGGTTGCTTTGCCAGAATTGGAAGCAGTGCTCCCCGAGCAGCACCACCGGCACCAAGCAAGAGAACTTTTCTATCCCTGATTTCCCAACCCAAGTTGCTGTTAATATCAAATACCAAGCCAGCCCCGTCGGTGTTATCGCCGAGAATCTTCCCGTTTTTCGCTAGAGCCAGAGTGTTAACTGCGCCAGCGGAAGCTCCCCGTTCAGTCAGGGTATCTGCCAGTTCGAAGGCCTGTAGTTTAAAGGGCACCGTCACATTGAGGCCACAACCACCCCCAGCAAAGAAAGCCCGTACGAAGCCGCTAAAGCCATCCAGGGGAGCAAGCTGCTTACTGTACTCAACCCCCTCTCCCGTTTGTGCCGCAAAAGCGCTGTGTATCTCCGGTGAGAGAGAGTGTTTTATGGGATTGCCCACTACTGCGTAGCGGTCACTCATGACCCCGCCCTCTTACGCGCTCTGACCGCCTCTCGAATTTTGGCACTTTCATCGACAATTATCAGGCCATCTATTTTGAGGCCGTCGGCAGCTTCAGCAACCAAATAGCGGGTGTGGGAACTATACAGCTCTACCGCCTTTTCCTCCCCCAGTGAATGAAGCAGGGTCCAACGCAAGCTCGCAAGGGTGCTGTATTCGTTTAACTCTATCACCTCGGTGACAGTGCCAAGAATCTGACAGACTCCCAGCCGGCGGTAAGCGTTGAGCAATTTAACCACTTGCTGGATAAACTCATCCCTCGCCACAGCGAGCTTTACGCCATCCTCCCGATAGTAATGCAGAGGGAAGCGATAAAAATCAGCTATCTGTTCCACATCTCCCGTTTCAAAATGCCGCCTGTAATCGAGAAACAGGGAATTAATGCCTTCCAATCGCGATGGGTGCACAGCAAATCTCCATTGTGACAAATTGGCTGCCTATACCCAGTCTCTGTGCGGCAGAAAATCGGTGTAGAGTTTTTCTTCCTCAGAGCCCGGCTCCGGTTGCCAGTCGTATTTCCAGCTCACCAACGAAGGCAGGGACATCAGTATGGACTCAGTTCGCCCGCCACTTTGCAAGCCGAACAGGGTGCCACGGTCAAATACCAAATTGAATTCCACGTAGCGCCCGCGACGATAGAGCTGAAATTCACGCTCACGCTCACCGTAAGGAGTCTCTTTGCGCTTCTGCACGATTGGCAAATAGGCCTCCAGATAACTATCGCCAACTGCGCGCATAAGCGCAAAAGCGTTGTCGTAGCCGCCTTCATTAAAATCATCAAAAAAGAGCCCGCCAACTCCCCGTGCTTCATCCCGATGCTTCAGGTAAAAGTATTTATCACACCACTGCTTAAAGCGGGGATAGATCTCACTGCCAAAAGGCTCACAGGCCTGCTTGGCTGTTTGGTGCCAATGTACGACATCCTCGTGATAGCCGTAATACGGGGTAAGGTCATAGCCACCACCAAACCACCAGATGGGCTCAGCTCCAGGCTTTTTAGCCACAAATAGACGCACGTTTGCATGGCTAGTGGGCATGTAGGGGTTGCGCGGGTGAATTACGAGAGAGACGCCCATCGCCTCAAAAGAACAGCCGGCCAGTTCCGGGCGATTTGCCGTAGCCGAGGGTGGAAGTCCATCCCCATAGACATGGGAAAAGTTCACGCCCCCCTTTTCAATCAGGTTGCCCTCTTCCAGTACCCGGGTTCGACCACCACCGCCACCGGGCCTTTCCCAATTATCTTCGCGAAATGGTTGGCCGTCTTCTTCACTCAGGGCATTACAAATGCGGTCTTGTAGGCCGAGGAGATAGGCCTTTACTTCCTTGGTATCGATATCACTCATAGGCGAAAACTACGTCACTGTTTTGAAATTAAGCACCCGCCCTCAGTACGCGGCCACTTTGCAGATCGCGTATTTCACTGGGGGCGCTGCGACCACCGGTTGAGCCGCCACCGACAAAGTCGAGATCGCGGCCGAAATAGCGCAGTACCTGGTATTTATTGCGGGCGGGTTGAGACCCGGCCGGGTTTGCTGAAGTGGATACGATAGCACCGCCAAAGGCGCGTGTTAACGCAGCGGTAAACGGATGATCGGTGCAGCGCAGGGCTACAGATTTATGCACCCCACAGACCCAGGAGGGAATCAGGTCCCGATGGGGTACAAGCCAGGTAACCGGGCCCGGCCAGCTGCGATCCAACTGTTCCTTTTGTCCATCACTGAGATCGCTGAGGAGGGGGGCAAAATGTGTTCTATCACCGGAGACCAGGATCAAACCCTTTTCAAGCGGACGATGCTTGAGTTGTAACAGGCGCCTAACAGCCAACAGGTTATTGGGATCGCAAGCCAAGCCCCAAACAGATTCAGTGGGATGGGCAATAACACCACCCGCTGCCAGGGCGCGGGCAGCCTGTTTTACGGAAAGTGGTGAGTACTTCATCTTATTAATGCCGGTTTTACTTCATCTCTACGCTGCTGCAAATCTTGCTGCAAGGGAATATGGAACGGACACCAAAGGCAACTTCCACTACAGGCACATCGAAGTCAAAACCCGTCAGGATCGCTACAAAAGGCTTTCTCATTTCGGCTCGCCTTAATGTCAAGCGAGGTGAACCGAGGCAATCTAGCGGATTGCCCAACTGTGCACAAGTTGTAACCGCCTTGCTCAGCCCAGCTTTCTATTTCAGACAAAGGCTGTGGCAATTTATATAAAAGCGGCCAGGAATCCGCTCTTCAAAGCGCCATTTTTACCCCTGACGCATAGCTGGGATGTACTTTGTGGAACTCAGCCAATTGTCGCTGAATTATTTCATCCGGTACACCCGCCATCGCTTCTGCAATATTCTTATATAAGCGCTGTTTTTGTTCATCGTCGAACAAGTCAAAGAGCGCTCGAACCTGACTGTAATCATCATTGCCTTTGCGGTGGTCATATCTATCTGCCGCACCAGATATTGGTAACGGGGGTTCTTTCGCTTTTGGGTCCTCCTCTGGCCCAGAAAAACTATTGGGCTCATAAAAGGCATCCGGATTGCCACTGCGAATACCCGTACTATTCATTTCACCATCCCGATAATAATTATGGACAGGACAACGCGGTGCATTCACTGGAAGTCTCTCATAGTGAGTTCCCAAGCGGTGACGATGTGCATCGGCATAAGAGAATATACGCGCCTGCAGCATCTTATCCGGTGAGAAACTGATACCCGGTACGATATTGGATGGAGAGAAAGCTGCCTGCTCAATTTCTGTAAAGTAGTCTTGCGGGTTGCGATTCAACTCCATGGTTCCCACCTCGATAGGTGGGTAATCACCGTGGGGCCAAACCTTGGTGAGGTCAAAGGGGTTGTAGCTTGTTTTGCCAAGGTCTGCCTCGGGCATGACCTGAATTTGGAATGTCCACTTCGGACATTCCCCATTTTCTATCGCGCTGTACATCGCCTCCTGGTAACTCTCCCTCGAACGTCCAATCACAGCTTCAGCTTCCGTATTGGTGAAGTACCTATGTCCCTGCTGAGTCTTAAAATGAAATTTGACCCAGAAGCGCTCTCCACTGTGGTTCCACAGGGAGAAGGTATGGGAGCCATAACCGTTCATATGCAATGGAGATATGGGCAAACCACGATCGGAGAATAGTATGGTCACTTGGTGAAGACTCTCGGGACTCAACGACCAGAAATCCCACATGGCTGTGGGGGAGCGCAAGTGAGTGCGTGGATGCCGTTTTTGTGTGTGGATAAAGTCCGGAAATTTGTAGGGGTCTCGTACAAAAAAGACTGGCGTATTGTTGCCGACCAAATCCCAATTGCCCTCCTCCGTATAAAACTTCAGTGCAAAACCACGCACATCCCGTTCCGCATCAGCTGCACCCAATTCACCGGCCACGGTTGAAAAACGGGCCAACAGTGGGGTCTCTGCCCCCGGCTGCAGCACCCGGGCACAGGTGTAGTTTGAGATATCACCGGTAACCCTCAAAATCCCATAGGCGCCCCAACCTTTGGCATGTACCGCCCGCTCGGGTATACGCTCACGATTTTGGTGAGCCAGTTTTTCAATAAGCTGATAGTCCTGAATCAACAGGGGGCCATCTGGCCCCGCTGTAAGACTGTTTTGGTTATCGGGAACCGGAGCGCCGGCATCAGTGGTGAGTTTGGGTTTATCCGCCATAATCAGACTCCAGTTTTGGAATCCACTGAGTATTAACGCTGCCATAGAACTGCGCGAATTGATCGGCGGCTACACCAACAACCAAGATGTTTCTGACTGAATAATTTTATAACTTCCTTCTAAGACCTTTAGGGACTCACTAACTCCTCAGGGGTTTTAGCCAGTACCCTCCCGTCCGTGTAGCGGCTTCCCTTCAGAGTTAGCTGGTAAGACCCTGTGAGTTGCTCGACCAAGCCCTCTAACTCCAATTCCATCAATACAGCCATTAAATCACCCGGCTCAATTCCGGTATCCCGCGATAAAAGTTCGATACTTCGAGGCCCACCGGCAAGCGCCCTGATGACTTGTTGCTGAAGCTCTGGCAGCGGTTTAGCGGGGGGGAGATCAGTAGGTGTGGGGTCTGCCAGTAAACCGCCAAGCTGGCTAGCTACATCTGCGCTGGTTTCAACCAGTGTCGCACCTTCTTTAATCAGGTGGTGGCAACCCCTGGCCATTGGGTTGTGAATAGAACCTGGGATCGCAAAAACCTCTCGATTCTGCTCCAGCGCCAAACGCGCCGTAATCAGAGAACCTGAGCGCATCGCTGCCTCTACCAGTAATACCCCCATTGAAAGGCCACTGATAATCCGGTTCCTCCGAGGAAAATTCTTCGCCTCAGCACTGCTGCCAAGAGGCAATTCGCTGACCAGGGCGCCGCCTGCAGCGAGAATATCCTCCGCCAGGGGGCGATTGTGTTTGGGATAAATGCGGTCAACGCCACTACCCAAAATAGCGATCGTAATGCCCGCAGCCTGTAGCGCCCCCCGATGAGCTGCGGCATCCACGCCCAGGGCCAGCCCGGAAGTAATAGCAAATCCGGAACCCGCCAATTCTGCGGCGAAGGCCCGAGCATTATCCAAACCTGCCACAGTGGCCCGACGGGCACCCACCATCGCTACCTGAGGCAGCTTCAGAGCGCTTCTTTCACCACGGATATAGAGCACAGGCGGGGGGCGTGAGGTCTCAGATAACAGGGCGGGATAATCGGGATCGCTGTGACAAACTAGCTGTACCCCCAGGTCTGCACAGCGGGCCAGCTCACGCTCAACCCAATCAGCGAGCTCACTGGCGGCAGATCGGCTGGTAAATTCCCGCCACTGGATTTGGGCCCGCGGTGATAATTTTTGCAGAAGAGGTTGAGGAAACTGCTGGAGAGCCTCTTCGGCAGTGGCAAAGTGCTCCAGTAATTGCCAGTAGCGAGCCGGGCCAATTCCCTCGAGACGCAGCAACGCCATAGTAGCGGTCAATGCATCCATGCAACTTACCATTTTCTGTTTTGATAGTTGTGCGGCAGGGCAAACAGCAACACCTGCCGCGAGATTTTCTGGGATCGCTTAGGGGTTGCGCACCATATCCATCACTGCCAGCGGGCGACGAGCGTCCAGTACCAGGGCTAGGCTCATTTTTTCAAAGGTGCGGAACACCATTAACTCACCAGCGCGGGTATCGGGAAGCTTAACCACATCACCGGTAATACGATCGCGTACCGTTGAACCCGCTTTGTATATCGCCAGGACATTGCCCGGCAGTAATCCTTCCCGTTCACCAATATTGAGGATTACGACATCAAATTTACCAATTTGGGTAACCCCTTCATCAACCCCTACAATCAGGCTATCGATAGCGATAGTGGGCGCACTGGGATGAAACAGGGCTTCAATTGAGCGCTCCTCCACCGGCATCAACCGGTCATCGAGGCGAACCTCACGGGCAGTGCTGCGTACGCCCATAGTCGCAACAGAAAAGTCAGGATTGTTGTCCGGGTCCAGTTGGAGCAAGTCGACAGAACCTACGCCAAGGGCTTGTCGCCCGAGGACTTCACCCGAAACAGGGTCGGAGTAAACGGGGCCGGGGCGATAAATACCATAAGACGGCAGTGGAGCACCAAAATCACCGCGCGCATAGATGGTATCACCCGCTCCCATCAGAATATGGTCATCGGAGCCGGAAACAATGTAAGGGGTACCTTCAAAAGCACCGGGCTCGACAATACGGGTACGGGATAAGAAAGCATTAATTGCATCCAGCGGAATCGCCGGAATTGCATCCTCAACTGCCTGGCGGCGGATCGAGGGCGACAGGCGGTTGCCATCAACCCCCGGCGACAGTTGATACGCCCGGGGGCCGCGTTGCAGCTGTAGCTGTGGTTGGCCGTCTATATAAACAAGGCGCAGGCTATCTCCTGGATAAATCAGGTGGGGGTTTTCCACCTGTGGGTTCACTTGCCAAATCTCCGGCCAGTACCAGGGTTGCACCAGAAACTGACTGGAAATATCCCAGAGCGTATCGCCCTTTTGCACCACATAAGCGTCGGGGTAACTGGGGTTCAGGCGAACCTGATCCTGTGCTTCGACACCAAGGGCAACCGCTAACATCGAGATCGCGGCCAGGATAATTTTTTTCATGGAAGCATTCCTATGCTCTTTATCGCTATAATTCTCAGCGCCGGGCCACTCCCGTGAAGGGAGCGAGACCGGACCCGGGCGCATAGCGCCAGCAAAAACAGGGGTCCACTCGGTAAATTTTGAGCGCGATCATAATGTTATCAGCGCACGTTCAACGAATACTAGAAGTTTGTCACAGGTGTTATGGCTAAACTCGAGATACTGGAATTTCCCGATCCGCGCCTGCGCGAGGTCGCTAAACCCGTCGCTGAAGTGACCGACGCCCACCGCCAATTGCTCGACGACATGTTTGAAACCATGTACGCCGCGCCCGGCATCGGCCTCGCCGCCATCCAAGTCAATGTGCAGGAGCGCATTGTGGTGGTGGATATCTCTGAAGACGGCAATGAACCGCTCGGGTTTATCAACCCCGAGATCGAAGTGCTGGACCCGGAGATCCACCAGTACGACGAGGGCTGCCTGTCAGTTCCCGGTTTCTACGAAACGGTAGAACGCCCGCGCAAAGTGCGTGTTAAAGCCCTGGACCGCAATGGCGAACCTTTTGCCCTGGAGGCCGAGGGATTGCTGGCGGTCTGTATCCAACATGAAGTCGATCATTTGGACGGCAAGCTGTTCGTGGATTACGTCTCGCCACTGAAGCGCAACCGCATCCGCTCCAAGCTGGAAAAATCCCAGCGCCGCCGCGCCTGATCTGCGCCAGCCGCAGGAGCCTGGAGCTGCCGCCTTACGGCAGCTCTCCCCCCTTACTTGAGAGCAAGTCAGTGAATATTATTTTTGCCGGTACGCCGGACTTTGCCGCTGTGCACCTGCAAGCGCTGCTCGACAGCGAGCACAATGTCATTGCCGTTTACACCCAACCGGACAGGCCGGCTGGGCGCGGTAAGAAATTGCTGGCCAGCCCGGTGAAACAGCTGGCACTCTCCCACAATATCCCGGTGTACCAACCCCTGAGCCTGCGCGACGAGACGGCCCAGGCGGAGCTCACTGCCCTTGGAGCGGATATTATGGTGGTGGTGGCCTACGGCCTGATACTACCGCAGGTGGTGCTGGATACCCCGCGTCTGGGCTGTATCAATGTGCACGCCTCTTTGTTGCCGCGCTGGCGCGGTGCGGCACCGATCCAACGCGCGGTGGAAGCGGGTGACAGCGAGAGCGGTGTCGCCATTATGCAAATGGAGGCGGGCCTGGATACCGGCCCAGTTTTGGTGGAAAGCCGCTGCGCGATTACTGAGTCCGATACCGGTGGCAGCTTGCACGACAAGCTGGCGGAACTCGGCGGCCCATCCCTTCTCCAGGCCTTGGCTCTACTGGAAAGTGGCAGTGCCAACCCTCAGGTACAAGACGATACCCAGGCTAACTACGCCAACAAAATTACCAAGGAAGAGGCGCAGATCGACTGGCAGCGCCCCGCTGCTGAACTGCATCGATTGATACGCGCTTTTAACCCCTTCCCGGTGTGCTGGAGCACTTATCAGGACAAGAAGGGCGAGCAGCGCCTGCGTATCTATAGCGCCGCCATCGAACAGGGTTGCCACAGTGATCAGCCCGGTACCATTCTCTCCAGTGACGACGAAGGTATTTTAGTGGCCTGCGGCCGCGAGGCCCTACGCCTCCAATTAATACAGCTACCGGGTAAAAAAGCGCTTCCCGCAGCAGAAATTTTGAAAGGCTACCGGGAGCAGTTCGCCCCGGGTACCAAACTGGGATAATTATGAGCAGAGATGTACGCGCCGAGGCCGCCCGAGTTATCGCCTCACTGCTGGAAGAACGTGGCTCGTTGGCAAGACTTCTGCCTGCCGCCGAGGACAAAGTCGAGGAGCGCGACCGCCCTCTGTTGCGGGAGCTCTGTTACGGCAGTGCCCGCACGGCACCGCGCCTGCAATTGATCGCCGCCAAGTTGCTGCGTAAAAAAGTCTCGGATATTGAGATCAATGCACTGATCCTGCTGGGCATTTACCAACTCGAGTACACTCGCATACCCGATCACGCCGCCATATCTGCAACCGTCAATGCCGCGCGCAGCCTCGGTCTGGACAGAGCGACCGGGCTGATCAACGGGGTGCTGCGCAACGCCCTGCGCAACAGTGAGCAGCTTCAGCGCAAGCTGTCCGGCAATCCACAGTTCAGCTCTATGCACCCGGCCTGGTTACAGCAGCAGATTAAAGCCGCCTGGCCTGAGAAGGCGTCAGACATCTTCCGCGCCAACAATGCCAACCCACCCATGACCTTGCGGGTAAACACTGCCAAGATCTCGCGCGCGGACTATTTACAACAGCTCGATGAAACCGGCCTCTCCGCCGAACCCTGTACTATTTCCCCAGTCGGTATCACCCTGGTTGAGCCGGTTTCAGTCACAGTGCTACCGGGCTTTGCCGAGGGCTTGGTCAGTGTTCAGGATGAGTCCGCACAATTAGCGGCGCTGCTGTTACAGCCGCAGGAAAATGCCCGGGTGTTGGACGCGTGTGCGGCACCTGGAGGCAAGAGTTGCCACTTATTGGAGCAGGAATCCAGCATTCAGTTGAGCGCGTTGGATATTGAGGAGGACCGCCTGGTGCGGGTCGAGGAAAACCTCGAGCGCAACGGGCAGAGTGCCGAGCTTATCTGTGCCGATGCCACGTCTCCGAATGAGTGGTGGGACGGGCAGCAATACGACCAGATACTACTGGACGCACCCTGTTCGGCAACCGGGGTAATTCGCCGCAACCCGGATATCAAACTATTGCGCCGGGAAGAAGACATTGCCGAGTTAGTGGCTTTGCAGGGCAAGATCCTGCGCGCTCTGTGGCCCCTGGTTAAACCGGGTGGGCAGTTGCTTTACGCCACCTGTTCCAGCCTACCGACGGAAAACAGCGAAGTCGTCGCAGCGTTCATTGCGGAGACAGAGGATGCGAGCGACAATACCCCTGAACTGCTAAACGATAAGCCCTGGGGCGAGAAACAAGTTGCCGGTATGCAGCTTCTACCCCAAACCGGCGGCGGTGACGGTTTCTACTACGCTCTGCTGAGCAAAGCTGAATAACGACGTCGCTAGTCGCGAGTCTCATCCGATATGAAAATTGTCATTCTCGGCGCCGGCCAGGTGGGCGGCTCTCTAGCGGAGGCCCTGGCCTCCGAGCGCAATGATATTGTCCTGGTGGACAGCGACGAGAAAACCCTGCGCGAACTGCGCGACCGCATCGATATCGGCGTGGTACTGGGCCACGCCTCTCATCCGGATATTCTGATGGAAGCCGGGATTGAGGATGCGGATATCCTGGTTGCAGTCACCAATAACGATGAGACCAATATGGCGGCCTGCCAGATTGCGCACTCTCTGTTTCGCGTCCCCACCAAAATCGCCCGGGTACGGGCCTCCTCCTACCTGCAATACCCGGAATTATTCGATACCCAGGCCATCCCTATCGATGTACTGATCAGCCCGGAGCAACTGGTTTCAGAGTATATCTCCCGCCTGATGGAACATCCCGGAGCCTTGCAGGTATTGGATTTTGCCGGTGGTCGCGTACAGCTGGTAACTGTTTTAGCCGTTCAGGGCGGGCCTCTGGTTGGGCACCAACTGCGCTATTTGCGCGAGCATATGCCCAAGGTAGATACCCGGGTTGCTGCGATTTATCGCCGCAACCGGCCAATTATTCCCCAGGGTGATACGGTGATTGAAGCCGGCGATGAGGTGTTCTTTATTGCCGCGCGAGCAGATATTCGCGCGGTAATGAGCGAACTGCGTCGATTGGAACACGGTTATAAACGAGTGGTGATCGCCGGCGGCGGCAATATTGGTTTGCGCTTGGCCACCCGGCTGGAGAATCGCTATTCGGTAAAAATTATTGAGCAGAGCCACGAGCGCTGTGTATTTTTATCCGAGGAGCTGTCTCACACCATTATCCTGCACGGCAGCGCCTCCGATCAGGAGTTGCTGCTGGAAGAGAGCATCGAAGATACCGATGTTTTTCTTGCCCTGACCAATGACGACGAGGCTAATATCATGTCGTCACTATTGGCCAAGCGTCTGGGCGCACGCAAAGTGATGACGCTGATCAATAACCGCGCTTATGTGGACCTGGTACAGGGCGGTGAAATCGATATTGCCATCTCACCGCAGCAAAATACGATCGGCAGCCTGCTCACCCATGTGCGCCGAGGGGATATGGTCAACGTCCACTCCCTGCGTCGAGGTGCAGCTGAAGCCATTGAGGTTATCGCCCACGGTGACGAGCGCACATCCAAGGTGGTGGGGCGCAAGATCGAAGATATCGACTTACCCGAGGGCGCCTCGATTGGCGCCATAGTACGGGAAACGGAAAATGGCAGCGAAGTTTTGATGGCACACGATGATGTCATTGTGCAAAGCGATGACCACGTGATTGTCTTCCTTATCGACCGCCGCCAGACCCGCCATGTAGAACAGCTGTTCCAAGTTGGTTTTGGCTTTTTCTGAGCAAATAATATTTTCGTTTTCCGGCGATAACGGTCTCCGCCGTCCAGATAACATTGCAACAAATAACGATAGGCTGATAGGCGCCAATGCGAATTGCGGTAATTGCGCGAGTTTTTGGAATTCTCTTGACGGTGTTCAGCCTGACTCTGCTGCCGCCGATTGGCGTATCCCTTTGGTATGAAGATGGTACTCACAGCGCATTTGTCGCAGCTTTCATCATCACTCTGATCACCGGCCTGTTCATGTGGCTGCCAGTGCACGATTTGCGCGAAGATCTGCGCACCCGGGACGGGTTCGTAGTGACATCTTTGTTCTGGCTGGTACTGGGCAGCTTCGGTGCCCTGCCCTTTATTATCAGCCCACAACCTGACTTGAGTATCACCGACTCTATTTTTGAATCCATCTCAGGGCTAACAACCACCGGCGCCACGGTGATTACCGGGTTGGACTCACTGCCTCCTGCCATTCTCTACTACCGCCAGCAGTTGCAGTGGTTTGGCGGTATCGGCGTAATTGTTATCGCCCTGGCCATCCTGCCGATGCTGGGTATCGGTGGTATGCAGCTGTATAAGGCAGAAATTCCCGGCCCGGTAAAAGATACCAAATTGACCCCGCGTATTGCCGAGACGGCACGGGCGCTAATTGTTATTTATGTAATTCTTACAATCCTCTGCGGCATCGGCTACTGGTGGGCCGGCATGACGGTATTCGACGCCGTTGGCCATGCGTTTTCCACTGTGGCCAATGGAGGCTTCTCCACCCACGATGCCAGTATGGGATTCTACGCCCACAACCGCGCGATCATGATTATTTGTATCGTGTTTATGTTTACTGCTGCCATTAACTTCGGTCTGCATTTCTTCGCATTTCGCAACAGGACCCTCAGCCACTATTGGCGCGACTCAGAATTCCGCTTCTACGTTATGCTGATTCTCGGTGCCGGCCTGTTGATCAGCTGTTACCTGTGGATATTGAATATCTTTTCCCCCGGCAACAGCCTGCTACACGGTTTCTTCCAGGTGGTATCGATCAGTACCACTGCCGGCTTTGCCTCGGAAAATTTCTCTGCCTGGCCAGTATTCTTACCCTACGTCCTTTTACTATTGGGTATTCTCGGTGCCTGCGCCGGCTCCACCTCGGGTGGCATTAAGGCGGTGCGTGGTATGCTGATTATGAAGTCTGGTATGCGCGAGCTGAATCGCCTGGTACATCCCAATGCGGTTATCCCTATCAAGATCAACCGCAAAATTGTCCCCGATCGAGTTACCGACGCAGTGTGGGGCTTCTTTGCGGTCTATGTTTCATCCTTTTTTATCCTCGCCATTATCGTCATCGCCACCGGTGAGGACTTTGTCACCTCCGTTACTACAGTAGCCTCCTGCCTGAGTAATATCGGACCCGCCCTCGGCGAAGCCGCTGCCCACTATGGTGCGGTTAATGAAGTCGCCAAATGGTTTCTTATCCTGGCGATGCTGATGGGACGCCTGGAAATTTTTACCCTGCTAGTACTACTTACCCCGGCTTTTTGGCGCCACTAGCGACGCAAGATGTCATGGCCACGCTAACGCGTGGCAATATTTTTTAATTTCTGCCACAGTTGCTGTTTACAGGAAGTAACTAATAAAAACAGGCTGTATGAGCAGAGATACTAGTGCGCTGCTCGGTCAACTCAAAATTGATCGGGAAACAGCGCCCGAACCCAGTTCCCCATCGCGCAAAGTTATATTGGCGGCATCTGTCGGCCTAGTTACTGGCATAGTTATAGGCCTTGCCGGCGCTTCTCTATTTGCAGAAGACAGTACACCAGTGCTCCCCCAAAGTAGCGAACCTCAAGCCAAGACTCTCAGCTTGATTCCCAGGGAGGAAAAATTTCACGAGACCATTCTCAATGCTTCCGGCTATATCACACCGAGGCGCATGGCTACGGTCTCTGCTGAAGTAATGGGCCTGATCAGTAGTGTGGATGTCGAAGAGGGAATGCAGGTCGAGGAGGGGCAGGTTCTGGCCCGCTTGGATGATGCCAAAGCGCGGGTCGCGCTGGATTTTGCCCAGGCACAAATTCAAGTGCTTCAAGCCAAGGAAGCGAGTATTCACGCGAAGTTAAAAGAGGCTGAACGCCAATATCGGCGTTTTGCCGGACTTCGGGACAAAAATTATTCCAGCAAAGCGCAGCTCACCCAAAGTGAATCCTCGGTAGAGGGGTTACGGGCAGACTTGAAAAGTGCCCGCGCCAATATTCAAGTCGCCATTCTTGAAGCTGAGAGGCAGCGCGAACGCCTGGCAGATCATATTATCCGCGCGCCTTTTGCCGGCGTAGTCACGACAAAAAATGCACAACCTGGCGAGATAGTTGCCCCCAGCTCTGCTGGCGGAGGTTTTACCCGCACTGGAATCTGTACCATCGTGGATATGAATTCACTCGAAATCGAAGTGGATGTGAACGAGGCCTTTATCGGCCGGGTTGCCAAGGGACAGAAAGTTAACGCCAACCTGGATGCCTACCCGAACTGGGACATCCCAGCTACCGTTATCGCCATCATTCCAACGGCCGATCGAGCCAAGGCGACTGTCCGGGTACGAATCGCTATCGACGACAAAGATGCCCGAATCCTGCCGGATATGGGCGTTAAGGTGGGCTTCCTCGCAGGCGAGGCCGCAGCTCCTTAGCAAACACCAATAAAAACACAACAGTATTTATAAGAGGGAATTTGAGATGTCAGAGGAAGGGTTGTTTCAGCTGAAGGATGTCAGCAAAAGTTTTACCAAGGGCAAAGAGACCATTTCCATTTTTGAATCCCTGAATATGGAAATTGATCGCGGTGATTTCGTTGCCATTATGGGGCCTTCGGGCTCCGGTAAAACAACGCTGTTAAATATGTTGGGCGGCGTCGATCAACCCAGCGGTGGAGAGATATGGTTTGACAGCGAGCGCATTGACTCCCTCAATGAAGGCGCCCTAACCCGCTGGCGAGCGAGAAATATTGGTTTCATTTTCCAATTTTACAATTTAATGCCGATGCTCAATGCCCAGCGCAATGTAGAGTTGCCGCTACTGCTGACAAATCTGTCCAAATCACAACGCCGCCACAATGTGGAAACCGCACTGGCCCTGGTGGGATTAAGTGATCGGGCAAAACATATGCCCAGTGAAATGTCCGGCGGGCAACAACAGCGTGTTGCCATCGCTCGCGCCATCGTTTCCGATCCAAAACTGATTCTGTGTGATGAGCCCACTGGTGACCTGGATCGGGCCACAGCAGATGAAATACTGGAAATGCTGCAATTGTTAAACCGCGATCACGGCAAAACCATCGTGATGGTTACCCATGATCCCGCGGCTGCAAGATACGCCAAGCGCACCCTGCATCTGGATAAAGGACAATTTGTGCAGAGGGAAATAGTGGCATGAGTGATTTTTATTTGGTTTTTAAAAATATGACAAGGAAGCCCTTGCGGCTATTCCTTACTTGCTTTGCTATTTTTATCGCCTTCTTGATTTTCGGTGCGGTTACCAGCCTCAAGTCCGCATTAAATTCCAGCGTGGAATTATCCGCTGATAATCGTCTGGTGGTATTCAATAGAATTAACTTTACCCAGTCACTACCCATTGCCTATGTGCAAAAGGTTGCAGCCGTCAAGGGAGTGAAACATGTAACTCATCTCAACTGGTTTGGCGGTTATTTTCAGGAACCCAGCCGGCAGGTCGTTTCAATGGCTGTAGATCCAGAATCCTATTTAAAAGTCTATGAAGAAATTGTTATTCCCGAGGAACAAAAGCAGGCTTGGTTTAACAATAGGCAAGGGGCCTTGGTTGGGGAAAAACTCGCGCAGATTTACGGCTGGAAAGTGGGCGATAGGATTCCTTTATCCTCCAATATTTTTTCGCATAAAGATGGTGGCTACACCTGGGAATTTGTGATTTCCGGGATTTTTAAAGGGGATACGGAACAGTACGATACACGCCAATTATTGTTTCATTATAAATATTTTATGGAGACACAGACTTTCGGTGGTGACTGGATTGGCTGGATGGCACTAACAACCGATGACCCTGCCATCAATGAAAACGTCGCAAAAACTATCGATGACAATTTTGCCAACTCGCAGAGTGAAACCGATACCAGTACCGAGAAAGCCTTTAATAAAGCCTTTATTGAACAAATCGGAAATATTGGCTTAATTATTTTTTCTGTAGTGTTTACTGCCTTTTTCACCATATTGGTAGTGGTTGGCAACACTATGGCGCTGGCTATTCGCGAGCGTACCGGGGAAATTGCCGTATTAAAAACCCTGGGTTTTTCCAGCACCCGTATTTTCCGAATGGTGCTGTCAGAGTCCCTGTTAATTGCCTTTGTCGGCGGCCTTTCCGGCCTGGCCGCAGCCTGGCTGCTGGTCGAAGGGGTAAAAACCTTCCTTGCCCGCTTTTTGCCCAACTTGATTTTGGATGGGGATATCGCCCTGCAAGCCATTCTATTTATGTTGTTGTTGGGTCTGATTACCGGGCTGATGCCAGCCTTTCAGGCTCTGCGACTTAACATAGTAACTGCATTTAACCGACAACAATAAACTGGTGCCCCACTGAAACTACACAATGGTTTTCACTGGGGAAGCCTTAAAGGAGAAGAAATTATGGGTTCTCTTATTGCACAAATTGTTTCGGTAACCCTGATGAATCTGGGCAGCCTGCGTCGGCGCCTGTGGATGTCACTGGCCATGGTATTTGCCTCGGCAGTTGTCGTCGCAATCCTGCTGGCGTTTCTCGCTATGGCCAAGGGATTTGAGGCGACCATGAGTGGGGCCGGCTCCAGCCAGATCGCTATCCTGATGCGAGAGGGGTCTGCCAGTGAAATCAACTCTGTAATCCTGCAGGACCAGGTCAACCTGATTGCGGAATCCGCCGGTGTTGCCAGGGATACGAACGGCCCGCTGGTATCACCGGAGCTCTACGTTATTGTCGATGGCCTGAAGAAATCCACCGGCACCGAAGCCAATATCCCCTTGCGCGGTCTCAATGAAACCGGCATGGCCATGCGCAATATCATGCGTATGGTGGAGGGGCGTATGTTTACTCCCGGCACTAACGAAATGATTGTTGGTGAAGGGGTATTGCGTGAATTTAATGGTTTCGAAATCGGTAAAGAAGTGCGCTTTGGCAAAAACCTGTGGACAGTTGTTGGGGTCTTTTCCACAGGGGGTAATATATTTGAGAGCGAGCTGTGGGCAGATATCAAAATTATCCAAAGTCACTACAACCGGGGTAACAGCTACCAGTCAATCCGTTTGCAATTGGAGAATAACGGCGATCTCAAGCCCATTCAGGAAACCATTAAGCGCGAGCCCCGCCTGAACCTGGAAGCGCAAACCGAACAGGAGTACTTCGCCAGCCAGGGTAAACAGCTGCAATATATCGCTACTTTTGGCTGGATTATCAGCTCTGTGATGGCGCTAGGCGCATTGGCCGGGGCGCTCAACACCATGTATACCTCGGTAGCGGACCGGGCTCGTGAAATCGCTACTTTGCGCGCATTGGGGTTCAGCAACTTCTCCGCGTTCTGCGGCACTATTGCTGAGGCCATGGTTTTAGCTGTTGCCGGTGGGCTTTTGGGTTCCCTAGCTGCTTACCTGTTTTTCGACGGTCTCAACACCTCAACTCTGGGAGGCAGTTTTACCCAGGTGGTGTTTAGTTTTGAGATGTCCCCAGACCTGTTTGTGCAGGGCGCCGTATTGGCGCTGGTGATCGGTTTTATCAGCGGCTTCTTCCCAGCCTGGCGCGCGGCACGCATGCCGGTTGTGGTCGCTTTCCGGCACGCGACTTAAATAATTTTATGTGGGGGCTTCTATGAAGAGCCCCTACTTTTTCTTGCGGTAAATTTTACTCTTGCCTTCCGGCTGTTTCCTGAAGCGCTTGTATTCCCACTGATACTGTTCCGGTGCCTGGGCAATACAAGCCTCTACACCGCGATTCATCGCCGCCAGGGAAACTTTCTGCTCATCGCTATAAATGGCCTTTTCCGCAGGAACAAATACCAGCTCAAATCCACCTTCAACGCGCTTGCCGAAACCAAACACCACATGGCAATTAGTGCGCTGTATCAAATTGTGAACCAAGGTCATCGTCAATGCGGGGCGCCCAAAGAAAGGGGCAAAATCCCCCCCCATATCCGGCTCCTGATCGGGAAGTATCAGGGCAAAATTACCGGCTTTGAGAGCCTTAAGTAGCGAGCGAACCCCATGTACGTTGGTAGGAACCATCTTGCCACCGGTCACTTCCCGCCCATTGCGAATAACCGGGTCCAAAGCTTCAATTTTGGGAGGCTGGTATAGCACTGTGCAGGGAGCCAGGGTGCCTACATGCAAGCCAAAAATTTCCCAATTGCCCGTATGCGGCATCAGTACAATTGTGCCGGTCCTGCCTTCTTCACTCCCGTCGAGCAAGTGCTGGTTGCGCACTCCCACAATCGCATTCTTACTTTTGGCCCAGGGGGTGTTCCATAGGGCCGCCATCTCAAAGCCGGTCATTGCAGTACCGATCACGCTCTCTCTGGCGAGCCGTTCGCGCTGCTTTGGGTCCATGGCCGGATAGCACAACTCCAGGTTTATACGGCTCAGGCGCAGCCCCTCGGAGCGCGTCCACACAGCAATTTTGCCAACGAGTAAACCGAGGTGTCGCGACCAAGACAACGGCAGTTTGCCAATGATTTTCAGTGCCCCTACTGCAAGGCGCCCTTTAATATCCACTGAATTACTTCCTATCCACAAAAGCCATTTTGAGACGGCTATCTAGTTCGAGAATGAACATTGACACCTCCGAAGCGGCTATAGCGCTTTAAGCACAGGAGCCGCTGCCGCTATAATTGCGTCCCTTTGCCCACAGCAGATACTGATCCGGAGATAGCGGTGTCCAAGCAATACGATCTCAGTACCTTTCAGGGACTCATTTTTGCCCTGCAGGATTATTGGGCGCGCCAAGGGTGCGTCATTCTACAGCCTCTGGATATGGAAGTGGGCGCCGGCACCTTTCATCCAGCGACCTTCCTCCGTGCCATAGGCCCGGAAAACTGGAATGCGGCCTATGTACAGCCCTGCCGCCGCCCTACCGATGGCCGCTACGGCGAGAACCCCAACCGCCTTCAGCACTACTACCAATACCAGGTAGTAATGAAACCATCCCCGGACAATATCCAGGAATTGTACCTCGATAGCCTTCGCGCCATGGGCGTAGATCCCGCTGTCCACGATATTCGCTTTGTTGAGGACAACTGGGAATCCCCAACCCTGGGCGCCTGGGGCCTCGGCTGGGAAGTTTGGCTGAATGGTATGGAAGTTACCCAGTTCACCTACTTCCAGCAGGTTGGCGGCCTCGAGTGCTACCCAGTTACCGGCGAGATCACCTACGGTCTTGAGCGTATCGCCATGTATCTGCAAGGTGTCGAGTCTATCTACGATTTAGTGTGGACCCGCAACCCGGATGGCAGCCCCGTCACCTACGGCGACGTTTTCCATCAGAACGAAGTGGAAATGTCCCACTACAACTTTGAACACGCCGATGTGGAGTTCCTGTTCGCGACCTTCGATCACTGCGAGCGCGAGAGCACACGCCTGATTGAGCTGGGCCTGCCGCTCCCCGCTTACGAGCAAGTTATGAAGGCCTCCCACGCCTTCAACCTTCTGGATGCGCGCCACGCCATCTCAGTGACTGAGCGCCAGCGCTATATCCTGCGCGTACGAACCCTGGCCCGCGCCGTGGCACAGGCTTACTACGATGCGCGCCGCGCCTTAGGCTTCCCCATGGCAGATGAAGCACTGCGGGCAGATATTTTGGCGGAAGACATCGAGCAAGAGGAGAAGCAGTAATGGCTCAGGATTTTCTGGTAGAGCTGGGCACCGAAGAGCTGCCGCCCAAGGCGTTACACAAATTAATGAGCGCTTTCGCCGATGGTATTACCCAGGGCCTCAAAGGCGCCGAGTTGTCTTTTGGCGAAGTTAAAGCCTACGCAGCCCCCCGTCGCCTGGCCGTAGCAGTATTCGGTTTGGCAGATAAGCAGCAAGACAAACAAATTGAAAAGCTGGGCCCGGCTGTCAAAGCCGCTTTCGATAAAGAGGGTAAGCCCAGTAAAGCCGCTGAGGGGTTCGCCCGCAGCAACGGCGTAGATGTTGAAGAGCTGGGACGCAAAGAGACCGACAAAGGCGAGCGCCTGGCCTTTATCAGCGAGCAAAAAGGCGCTGAAACCGAATCCCTGTTAGCGGGCATTGTCGAGAAGGCATTGGCTCAACTGCCAATTCCCAAGCGTATGCGCTGGGGGGCGCGCCGCGAGGAGTTCGTGCGCCCGGTGCACTGGCTCGTCATGCTGTTTGGCAACAAGGTAGTAAACGGTGAAGTACTCGGCTTAAAAGCCGGTAACACCAGCCGCGGTCATCGCTTCCACTGCAATCGCGAGCTGGAGATCCACTCCGCCCACGACTATGCACAGGTTCTGCGCGAACCCGGCTACGTAATGGCTGACTTCGCCGAGCGCCGCGAAGCCATTCGCGCCCAGGTGATCGCCGAAGCCAACAACGTCAATGGTGAAGCGGTCATCGATGACGATCTGCTCGACGAAGTGACTGCACTGGTTGAATGGCCTGTAGCCCTCACCGGTCGCTTCGAAGAGCGCTTCCTAGAAGTACCCGCTGAAGCCCTGATCTCCTCCATGAAGGAGCACCAGAAATATTTCCATGTGGTAGATGAAGATGGCCAATTGCTGCCTTTCTTTATCACCGTGTCCAATATCGAGAGCCAGGATGCCGCCCAGGTTATCCACGGCAATGAGCGCGTAATCCGTCCGCGCCTGGCGGATGCCGCCTTCTTCTTTGAGACCGACAAAAAGACCAGCCTGGAATCACGCCGCGAGAAACTGCGCCAAATCGTGTTCCAGCAGCACCTGGGTAGCGTCTACGACAAGACTGAACGGGTAGCCGCCCTCGCCCGCACCATCGCTGAGAAAACCGGAAGCAACGGCGACTGGGCCGAGCGCGCCGGCCGCCTGTGCAAGTCGGACCTGGTTACCGAGATGGTGTTCGAGTTTGCCGATATGCAGGGCATCGCCGGCTACTACTACGCCGAAAATGACGGCGAGCCGTTGGATGTGGCCAAGGCCATGTACGAGCAGTATATGCCCAAGTTTGCCGGTGATGAGCTGCCCGCCAGCGACACCGGCACTGTAATCGCCCTGGCGGATCGCCTGGATACTTTGGTCGGCATCTTCGGCATAGGCCAACCCCCCAGCGGCTCCCGCGACCCCTTCGCCCTGCGCCGCGCCAGCCTGGGGATCATCCGTATTCTCGTAGAGAAGCGCCTCGACCTGGACCTGCGCGAATTGCTGGAATTGGCCCGCGACAACTACCCGCGCACCGCCCTGGGTGAATATGACAAGGTGGTGGAGCAAACTCTGCAGTATGTACTGGAGCGCTTCCGCGCCCGTTACGAAGATCAGGGTATCGCCACCGAAGTATTTATGTCCGTTGCCGCGCGCAAGCTGTCGCGCCCGCTGGATATCGACAACCGCGTGCACGCGGTCAACGCGTTTAGCCAGCTGCCGGAGTCCGGTGCTTTGGCCGCCGCCAACAAACGCGTTTCCAATATCCTCGCCAAATTAGACAGTGCTGTACCCAGCAGTGTTGATGAAGCTCTGTTGCAGGAAGAGGCGGAAAAGGCTCTCTTCGCCGCAGTACAGGTTGCCCGCACAGAAGTCGAGCCCCTGTATAGCGATGCGCTCTTCGCCGAGGGCCTCGCCGGTCTGGCTGGCCTGCGTGAAACCGTAGACAGCTTCTTCGACCACGTGATGGTAATGAGTGACGACGAGCAACTGCGCAACAACCGCCTGGCCCTATTGGCCCAGCTGCGCGCACTGTTCCTCGAAGTTGCCGATATTTCCCTACTGGTTCCTGCCAAGTAATGACTTGCAGAGGCGGGGCATTAAACCCCCGCCTCGCAAATCAGGGAGATACTAATATGGCAATTATCATTCTCGGCCGCGACGGGGTGATCAACGAAAATCCCGATAAATTCGTCAAATCCGCCGACGAATGGCAGCCCCTGCCCGGCAGTATTGAAGCACTGGCAGCGCTCAGTCAGGCCGGCCATCAACTGGTGATAGCCACCAACCAGAGTGGCCTGGCGCTGGGCCAATTTGATCTGGATGACCTGGAAGAAATGCACGCTAAAATGCGTACTCAGGTGGAAGATGCCGGTGGCGAAATCGCCGCTATTTTCTACTGTCCCCACGGCCCTGAAGATAATTGCCGCTGCCGCAAACCCCTGGCGGGTCTGCTAGATGCAATCGAAGCGGAATTTGATACCAGCCTGCACGACTGTTATTTGGTTGGAGATAAGCTGGCAGATCTTTATCTGGCGTTAGAGAAGGGGTGTAAACCCGTTCTGGTAAAAACCGGTGCAGGTGATCAGACTTTACAGCACCTAATCGAGCAGCCGGATCCCCGCCTAACCACCACCTCAGTTTTCGCTGATTTGGCGCACTTTTCAAAATATCTCCTCCCCCAGTAAATCTCTCACCGGTACCCCCTGCAAGATTAATTGTGCGCCATATTTCGAACTTAGTGCACTGTGTTCGACACAACACGTTTATCCGCCCGCCAAGTTATTGAGTTGCACGACACATTCCTATAAAAGCGATTGGCGGGAGGGCGAGCCCATAGTTGTATCAGCACGTTGTGCCAAGCCATGGATGGGCAAGGCTTGAGTGACGCTCTAAGTGGTTCTGCCAGGGAAATGGAGTATTGCCCTGGTGGAGAGCTCTTTTAAGCCTTTTGTTGCCGCCTGCACAAAACAACAAAAGGGATATTCCAATGAAAAGAAAAATTCTTTCTGCCCTGACAGCAGGTATATTGCTATCCAGCAGCGTACTTGCTGATTCAGCTGCGGAGAAGTTTGCCCCGAGTCAGGAAAAAACAAAAAAAGTCTATATTGTTCAACTTGATGGTGAGCCTCTAACCTCTTATAGCGGCACCATCCCGGGCTTATCAGCTACCAAACCGGCCAACCGTGGCAAACTCGACCCTCAAAGCAGTAGCTATCAACACTACTCTGACTTTCTTAGATCGCGGCGGGAGCAGGTTCTATCCACAATCCCCAACGCGCGCACAGTTCACGAATATGACACCGCATTTAATGGCTTCGCTGCGGTAATGAGTGAAAAAGAAGCAGCTGCACTTCGCGGCCGCGCTGACGTCAAAGGGGTTTGGGAAGATGAACTATTAAAACCCCATACCGATTCCACTGCGGATTTCCTCGGTATCACAGATATGCCCAGCCCCTGGCTCTGGGGCATTACCGGCGAAAATATAGTAGTGGGTATTATCGACTCCGGTATTCACCCGGAGCACGAAAGCGTCGCCGACATAGCGACACCCTTGCAAGGCAACTTGGGAGCCCATGTTCCTTACGGTTCAATTCCCGAGTCCTTTACAGGCGAAGGCTGTGAATTCGGTAACAGCGACCAAAACCCCAATGATGCCGCATTTACTTGTAACAACAAGCTGATTAAAGCCAAGTCTTTTTCCGATGCATTTCTGGCCAATAAAGAGTTGGCGGACTATGAATTCCTTTCAGCCAGAGATGCAGATGGGCATGGGACTCATACCGCCACAACGGCCGCCGGTAACTATGGCGTTACTACTCCAGACGGGAAAACCCTTACCGGAATGGCACCGCGAGCCCGCATTGCAGTGTATAAAGTTTGCTGGGATGCTCCTGACCCGGACGATAGCGGTTGCTCTTCGGCCGACTCAATGGCCGCTATTGATGAGGCCGTAGCCGATGGTGTCGACGTAATCAACTATTCGATCGGTGGCTCTGGTACTACTTTTAGTGGTGCCGATGACATCGCATTCCTATTTGCTGCAGATGCCGGCGTTTTTGTCGCCACATCTGCCGGAAATAACGGGCCTGGCCCAGAGACCATGGGTACCCCTTCAGGGATACCTTGGATAACCGCAGTCGGCGCTTCTGAAGATGACCAGAGCTTTGGCTTAGCCCTACAAGTATCCTCACCAGAGTCGGTTTCCGGCATTTACGAGGGGCGTGAGGGCAATGGCACAGTAAGCCTTGAAGAGGTTGGAGCAGTATCTGCTGAGGTTGTTCTCAGTGAGCCGTTAGAAGCTTGTACTGAAGTTACTAACAGCGAATCTTTGGAGGGCAGTATTGCCCTGGTGAGACGTGGAGGTTGCTCCTTTACTGATAAATATAATAATGCGGCCGATGCCGGCGCTGTAGCTATCGTAGTTTACAATGATGGTACTGCCGATGACCGCATCAATCCGATCACGATGTCGGCCCCGGATACTCGCATTCCCGGCATGATGATTTCTTTCTACGAAGGCGAGACTCTTGCAGCCAGTGGCGGAGTTTCCGGAGTTATTGATCCGTCTCAGTTGATTGCCAGGGAAGACCGCGTCGCAAACTTTTCATCCCGCGGCCAGAACGGTGGGGCGCCGGATATTATCAAACCGGATATCAGTGCCCCCGGGGTTGGCATTATCGCGGGAATTTCTCCGGTATTAAGTGGAGGAGAACTGTTTGGGGCTCTGAGTGGCACTTCCATGGCGAGCCCGCACGTGGCCGGCGTAATGGCCTTGTTAAAGCAGGCTAACCCGCACTGGAGCCCGGCAATGGCCAAATCCGCACTGATGACGACTGCGCGCAATGATTTGCGTAAGTCTTACGGTCTAGCGGATGCAACACCATTCGATATGGGTGCCGGTGCCATAGTGCCCCGTGACGCCTTCAAGCCAGGTCTGGTTTACGACGCGGGCTTTAATGATTATCTCGCCTTCCTTTGCGGCGCTGAACTCCAACCCGAGTTGGTCGATAGTGCAACCTGTGATGCGTTGACGTCCTTGGGATACTCTATCGATTCCAGCGACCTGAACCTCGCTTCTATGGGAGTCGCTGACCTGCTCGGCAGCCAGACCATCAAACGCCGGGTTACCAGCGTCGCTCCCGGCCAGCGTTGGTATTGGGCATCCATCAACGCACCACTCGGTATCGATGTAGATATCAATCCGAAAGTTCTGCGCCTCAGGGAGGGGGAGAGTGCTGAGTTTGAAGTAACCTTCACCGCCACAGAGTCCGCCGAAATGAATACTTGGGTTTTTGGCGACCTCACTTGGCAATCCGTGGGGTCTCAGATTAGCGTGCGCAGCCCAATTGCTATTCGCCCTGTTCCGCTAGCTGCACCCCAGCAATTAACTGGCAGCGGCACCAATGGCAACCTCGATCTCAATGTGGGCTTCGGCTACAACGGTGATTTCCAGGTGAATGTCACTGGCCTGGCAGAGGGTGAGGCCACTACAACCACTGTTGAAGATGGCGATGTTCAAGTAATTTTCTTTGATATACCTGAAGGAACAGAGCTTGCGCATATCGCTATGTATGATGCCGATGTGGGCGACGGTAGCGGAAGTGACGACCTGGACCTGGAAGTTTATGGCCCAGCGCCAAACTATCCCGAAGTCGGTACCAGCGGCAGCGCCACTTCCGCAGAGTCAGTTTCCCTGGCTAACCCCTCTCCCGGTCAATATGCAGCCGTTGTTGTCGATTATGCGACATCCGCCGGCCCCACCAATTTCAGCTTATTCAATTTTAATCTGAACGGGGACAATGGAAATACCGCAGTGGATGCGCCGGCTCAAGCACAGATTGGCGGAACTGGGGTAGTTTCTTTGGAGTGGATGAACATTACTCCCAATACCCGCCATCTTGGTATTTTGGCTCATGGTGACGGAGAAAAAGAATTTTCCGAAACTCAGGTCATGATTAATACTCAATAGGCCTCACACGCTAATAATTGATGGTAAGAAGTGAAAGTCAAAACCGGCCGGAGTTTGGCCGGTTTTTTATTCGCAATTGAGTGTATTCTGCTGATGAATAAAAGCGCTCGCTATGTCTAGGGATACTCGACCAAAGTCCCAAAAATCTTTTGTCTTTCGATTGATATTCACAGCAACAGAAAGCTGATATTCCGGTAATATCATTAACCAACTCTGACTGCCACGACTAACTCCGCCGTGATTGGCCACTTTTGTTAATCCTACCTCAGGGATTTCTACTTCAGTCACCCGCCAACCCAAGGCATAGTTTTGTTCATTCACTTCACCATTGGCCAATTTTTGTGGCGCCCAAAATATCTCACGGACTCCTGGGGACAAGTAGTCTGCTTTCAGGAACTGAGCCCCCAGTCTCACCAAGTCACTGGGTGTGGAAATAAAGCCTCCCCCCGGCAGGCGATGACTTAAATCCACTGGACGCCATTCCCGCAGGCGAAGGGCACTGCCAGACAAGCCATTACTTTTGTAGAAACGAGCAATATTACGTTCTATATCACCATTCAGTGGCGATACCTCTGTGCTGTTCATTCCGCTAAGCGTAAATACCTCATCATGCATCACTTCCAGGTAAGGTTTGTCCTCAGCACCAGCCAAAACGGCTCCCAGAAGAACTGTGCCCAAAGTACTGTAATAAAAATCGGTACCCGGTTCGAAAAGTAATTCACTAGCATCAAAAATTCCAAGAGCCCGATACATATCCTCATAGTGAACATCCAGTGCCAGAGTTTGATACAACCCCAGCCAATCGGAGTTCTTTTTATAATGTGGCAAGCCAGACATATGGGAGGCCAATTGGCGCGGGGTCATTGACGCCCAATCGGGGTTTGGTAAGGGTTCCAAATAATTTGAGATAGATTTATCCAGATCAATAGCCCCCCTCTGTACCAAACGCGCCAATGCGGTTCCTGTTAAAGCCTTAGAGGTGCTACCAATACGAAAGCGAGTCTCTGTAGAAACAGGTACTCGCTCTTCTAAATCGGCCCAGCCGGCGGCCCCTGCCCAAACTACTGCACCACAAGCAGATACTGCCGCAGAAATTGCCGGAGCACCGATTTTCTCACGATGATCTTCAATTGCTTTAAGCGATTGCCCTGCGGCAAGCTGCAATCCAATATCGGAAAGTTCTTGCGTGGACGGCGCTTTTGTAGGTAGAGCCTGCCACCCCAATGGACTTAACGGCACTGCATTTAGTGACCAGGCATAGAATTGATAAACTGGCCACAACATATAAGTAAAACCACACAGAAGTGTGGCCACGCTCATCAATATGAGCTTACGTCTCATACCCCCTCCGAATTAAGCTTTAGGTCTGTTGCCCGATTTAAAAGCAAGCTTGACACAATTAAAAGTGTCGCAGGAGACACATTTACGACCAATTCCGACACGATTTTAGGTCGGCCCTAGGTCTCAAATTTTATTCTATTCCCATGCTTCCTATGCGGTGAACAATATCGAAATTTATTTTTAGATTTTTCCATAAAGAAGTATTTCATTGGCAAACTAATAAACTCTAGCGCCATTAGGGTATTCATAGGTTTACCTCCAACTCAGTAAATTTTCTCTAAAGTTGAAAACTAACCTTCAATAAACAATTATTAAAAATTCCGTTTGGGAGAGATTTAAAGAATCATTTACTTTTTAACTAGGCTAAATATAAATCTCCCAAATTAAATATTAAAAATTGGCTGCAAGCAATTAATAATTATATTTTTAGTGAAAACGCTTTCGATATTCACTCGGCAAAATACCCTTATGCTTTTTAAAGGCTCTTCTCAGTTGCTCTTGGGATTGAAAACCACATAGTTTTGCGACCTTCTCCTGAGATTGATTTTGCTCAGAAAACAACTGACATGCTCTTTCCACTCTTATCTGTTCAAGAAAGCGGGCGGGTGTCACACCAAGTTCACGTACAAAAGTACGAGCAAAATTTCGCGGACTCATTGCCGCCTCTTGAGCCAGCCTTTCTACAGTGATTAGTTGCTCTATATTTTGGTACATCCACTCAATTAAAGCCGCAAAACGATCGCTATTTATCTGATTCTCCAAACGAACACTGAACTGCTGCTGCCCACCATCCCGTTTTAGATACAGTACAAGGATACGCGCTAGATTAAGCGCCAAGCCCCGCCCATGATCTTCTTCAATCATGGACAGAGCCAGATCTATTCCTGCTGTGATACCTGCAGAGGTGTAGACATTACCATCGCGTACAAAAATCGCATCTGGATCAACTTCAATTTCAGGAAATGTTTGCAGTGTCGGCACATCCGCCCAGTGTGTTGTAGCCCGCCGGCCATTAAGGACACCAGCTCTGGCAAGTATTAGGGCTCCGCTGCATATCGACCCAATTCGAGCCACTTTTGCCTGCTGTCCGGCCAACCATTTAAGAAATGTGCTATTCGAGCAAGCCTCTAGGCAAGACTCTGGAGGCAAACCACTAACTAGCAGTGTGTGGATATCTTTGACATCTTCAAAGGCCTGGTCAATGTAGAGTTTGATACCAGTTGATGTTTTAACTGGGCCCGAATCTAGCCCCACAAGCTGGATTTCATAATAGTCATTGGTAAAGCGCCCTTGTGAGCGAAGCTGATCATTCGCTAGAGCAAAGACCTCCAAGGGGCCAGTGATATCCAAGCTGGTTGCCCCTGGGCAGACCACCATGGCGACCTTTCTAACTTCACTTTTTGTTTGTTGGCGCTTATTCATCTCGGCAGTTTTCCACAGTGTTTGGGTGACAAGAATGACGTATTGGCGCTAAATTCTGCCATTTTCAGTCACTTTAGACACCCTTCACAGAAACTTTGAGGGCACTTCTCCTGACTGTAGGCGTTTTAAGCTTCAAGAGTTTGTGTGTATTTCATTGATATTCGCCCTCAGTATCAAGCGATGATCTATGCAGATAGGCTGTTCTATTTCTGAGCATGATAAATCCTTCATTTTCATTTGCTTGCACAAATTCTTTACCAAAGCCCAGTGATAGACACCTCCTAGGTACTGGAATCCAGACTTGACCTTCACCTTGGAGTCCGCACAATTGGCCCCAATTTTGTACCCATTGACGGAGATTCCCTTTTGGTGGAGTTGATTCTAAACCGAGGCGCAGAGCG
Source organism: Microbulbifer maximicatervae (SeqCode) (assembly GCF_052467325.1). Lineage (NCBI taxonomy): Bacteria > Pseudomonadati > Pseudomonadota > Gammaproteobacteria > Cellvibrionales > Microbulbiferaceae > Microbulbifer > Microbulbifer maximicatervae (SeqCode). The sequence continues at coordinate 3,811,454 of NZ_CP174310.1, read as the reverse complement.
TCGACTCAAGCGCGGCCACTTGTGGATTTACAGTAATGAGGTGGATACCAAGCGCTCCCCACTGAAGGGAATTGATGCGGGTAGCCAGTGCCAAATCCACGATAGCCAAGGCAAGTTACTTGGCACTGCTTTTGTAAATCCGAGCCAGCTAATTTGTGGCCGAATAGTCAGCCGAACTATTGATTTTTCCAAGGATACTGTTTGTGAGCGCATACAAACTGCTTTTGAGCAACGCCAACGGTACTTTTCCCATCCCAGCTACCGGATGGTATACGGTGACTCTGACTGGCTTCCGGGCTTGGTAGTGGACAGGTTTGGGGATTATTTAGTAGTCCAGGTCAGCAATTGGGGAATGGAGCGCTACCAACAAACGATTGTGGATAAGTTGGTCGAGATGGTTAACCCCAAAGGCATCCTGCTGCGCAATGACCATCAGGGTCGCGCAGTTGAAGATATGCCGCTGGTACACACTGTGGCCTTTGGAGATGTACCCGAGATGGTCCCGTTCGAGGAGAACAGCGTTCCACTTCTGGCCCCGGTACACCAGGGGCAGAAAACCGGTTGGTTTTACGACCACCGGGAAAACCGCAGGCTATTGAATCGCTGGGTCAACGGCAAAAGAGTATTAGATCTGTTTTCCTACGCAGGCGGTTGGGGTATTCAGGCACTGGCCAATGGTGCGGCAGAGGTAGTGTGCGTAGACGCCTCACAGCAGGCCTTGGACTGGTGTTTGCTCAATGCGGATCACAATGGATTCGCCGACAAGCTCAAAACCATCCAGGGTAAGGCACTGGATGTCCTCAAAGGGTTGGTCGCAGAGGGGGAGAGGTTTGATGCGATTGTGCTCGACCCACCGGCTTTTATTAAGCGGAGGAAAGATCATAAAGCCGGCTTGGCGGCCTATCGCCATATCAATGAACTCGCAATGCGTTTGTTGGCGAAGGATGGGCTGTTAGTAAGCGCTTCCTGCTCTATGCATCTGCAATCCGATGAGCTTCTCGACTGTGTGCGTGGCGCCGCGCACCGATTGGGGCGCAAGGCGTCAATTCTGGCCAGTGGTGGCCAGGGCGCAGACCACCCAGTCCACCCAGCAATCCCTGAGACCAATTACTTAAAGGCGCATTTCGTCCATCTGGGCTAGTCCCACCTTCAATTCATGCTATCCCCGGCGGACTGTATCCACAGCTCAGTCCGCTCTTCCTTCAAATTGATGTAAGTACTCACTTCTTACAATGGGTTTTTTGGGATGTGGCGCCCTTTTTGACTAGGATTTGCCCAATTGTTCAGGATGGTGCTTGTTATGCTTCGAGCCGTAAAAGACACAGATCTGGATCGACTTGAGCAGCTCTGGTTGCACTCTGCGGCTCACTCCCACCCCTCTCTTCCACGTCAATTTTGGCTGGACCGCAGCCACCAATTCCGCCTGGACCACCAGGGCTCCAAACGCTGTATCGTGTTTACTGATCGACACGCAGCTGTGGCTGAAGCATTTATTACTATTACCAAGAATTATCGACTGGCTTACCTGTGCGTCAGCCCGCTATTTTCAAACTGCGGCATAGGTGCTCAATTGATATCAAAAGCGAGTCGGGGGCTCCCTAGGCTCCAGGCTGAACTCCTCAGAGAGAACCTACGCACACGTTACTTTCTCCAAAAGCATGGGTTTGTCGAAAGTGACCGCCACTATGAGGCCGAATACGGTCAACATATACTCGTGATGTCACATGACGCAGCTTTCACTTAGCACATCGAAGGTGAGAAAGCCGCTACTTATAACTTTAACTTCTTGAATCACTTCTTTTTATTGTTTCTACGCGACTCTTGAACCGGGTAGCATGCCTCCATCATAATTTTCCTGAGCGCTGAATTTTTATGGGACGCAACGCTTCCAGCCAAACTTTACAGCCTATTCCAGAACGCACCTTTCATCACGATGCGGATCTGGGGTCCATGAACCTTCGTTTCGCTGGCGCCAAGCCAAGCGAAATTATGCAGTTCACCATGGAACACGCTCAGAACCCGGTGGTTTTTACTAATTTCCGCCCATTGGCAATAGCCTTTCTTCACTTGGTTACCCGCGCCAAACCGGATATCCCGGTAATTTGGGTGGATCACGGCTATAACACCCCGGAAACCTATCGCCATATCGAAAACGTGGTCAAATCTCTCGATTTGAACCTGCGCACCTACTCACCGAAGATGTCCGCGGCCCACTACAACGCCGTTTACGGGGGAATCCCGCAGCTGGATACCCCTGAGCATGACTTCTTCTCCAGAACTGTTAAATTGGAGCCGTTTAACCGCGCTATGCAGGAATTGCAGCCGGATGTATGGCTAAACGGTATCCGCCATGATCAGAATTCGCACCGCAAAAACCTGGATATTTTCACCCAGGGCAACCACAGTACTATTCGAGTGGCACCGATGTTCCACCTGAAGGAAATCGATGTGGAAGAGTATGTTTACGAGAATGATCTTCCCGATAACGATATTTACTTTGATCCAACTAAAGGTGAGGAGCACCGGGAGTGCGGATTGCTGTTGGAAAAATAGAATGGACTACTCGGCGAGGACTAGCGTACTTCGCCTATCTCTTTAACAAGGCCCTCTATCCCAGCCGTTTATAAAGTAAATACTTTTTACGTATTTACCGAATAATAAAATCTATTACAAATAGGCGGGTCTCGACTCGCTGTATTTTTTTCAAAAAGGAGACTCTTCTATTTACTTCCGCGTAAATCCAGAAGAGTCCTTAAATTACTTATCATGCGATAGGCTAGGCGACTGCCCCTTTTGCAAGATGACCTCCTTTTTCCATATAAATTTTCAGGTCCTTCAGCATTTGCTCAAATTGAGAGCCAGTCATCTTCTTCACCACAGGGCTCAACACGCCTCCTAAAGCATTTAACTCCATATTTGCAGTGAAATTCACTGTTGTGCCTCCACCAACAGAGGGGCTTAATTTAAATTGAGATAAACTCTTTTTAACGGGGAATCCCGGTGGCGTATTTTTGGTTTCAACCGAGACATCCAGTTCATAGTTTTTCTCATCAAACCTTGTAATAGTTTCATCTGCGACAAGACCCGACGGTCCCTTATTTGTCAGCACACAAACCCGGCCTTCTACACTCGCATTTTCAACGGGTTTTCCATCCTTAGCGAAAGAGTGAGGGATTAACGTCATCCACTCGTAAGCTGTATCAAAATCAACGGCGAGGACCTTCCAGACCTCATCAATTGGGCGGTTAATTGCGATTTCTCGGTTTACTTGTGCTTCTTTCATCTCTGATCTCCTGGGTTTCTCTACGGGAGTGCTATTGACGGGAGACAGATTAACTGGACACTGTATGCAACGGAATACAGCAAAATAGGACAGTGTGTTGCATAAAGAGTCCATCGATTGGGGAGATATCCAGTTCTTTATCGCGGTAGCCAGGAGTAAGAGCGCTCGCAGCGTTGCTGACGACTTTAAAGTCAGCCATTCCACAGTTTCTCGCCGTATTGATGCCCTGGAGGAAAAGCTCCAGGCCAAGCTGTTTTATCGCAGCTCCAAAGGCTATCAGCTGACGGAGGATGGCAAAGCGATGCTCGACTACGCCCAATCGGCAGAGCAGTATCTAAATGCCGCGCAGAAGCATTTACGGGGGGGGAGTAACCAGCTCTCCGGGGAAGTTCGTATCACTATGCCGGATGTAGTCGCATCGCACTTAATTATCCCCTACCTAAATGACTTCTCACGAGCGTATCCAGAGATCAACGTACAGCTACTGGTTACTAGCCACGTTCTCGATTTGGAAAGTCACCAGGCCGACATAGCACTTCGTATTCTCCCCAAAGGCGACGTCGATGTTTCGGATCGACTTGTTGCTCGCAAGCTCGCCGACCTACCCAGTTGCTGTTACGGTTCTCCGGGGTATATCGAGAAATCTGTACCTGACGATGGCCACTGGCTCGGCTGGAGTGGCGATGACGCCACATTGAATTGGGCCAAAGACACGCCCTATCCACAGATGCCTTATCAGCACCAGATTAATCACGGTTTGATACAGCTAGAGGCAGTTAAGAGTGGACTGGGGCTGGCCAGGCTGCCCTGCTTTCTTGCAGATGGTGTTGAAGGAGTCGTTCGGGTCCCTGGGGCAGCTCCATCCAGCCTGCATGAACTGTGGCTAGTCTCCAACCCAGAGCACCGCAATGTTATGCGTTTTAAGGTTTTTAGGGAGTTTATCGTGAAGTTGTTTAGCCGCCTGAATGATAAGTTAATAGGCAAGGCTTAACTGCATCGACTGATATTTTTCTAAAAGTGATGGGATGTATTGTGGCTTTAGTGATAACTCAATACTGATTTACACGCTTTTTGGTCTTAATTTTTGCCGACCAATACCCAATTTTCTGGGAGCTGATTGTCAGAGTGGATACTTGGTAATGGGGTAATCGGCTCATCCACTCTCATCACCAAGCTTAATATTGTCGCAAAGCAAGCTCTATTACAGCCTACTTTGCGCCTTACCTAACGCCCACTGGATAATTACATCCTCGTAGTTGAATTCACCAATACTTCACCTTCCGCGTAGAGTTCACAGCGATCCCTTATCTGGTACTGCTTTCGCTGTTCCTCACAGGCCTGAAGAGCGCTTTGACTCGCCTCAGCTTGGGTGCTTCCACCATCTTCGTTAAAACCGGCCACAAATGCGCCACGATAGTCCACAGCCATTGCCAGGGCCTTGTTTCCTGAGTGCTTCCTGTAAGTTGACATTAGTTGGCCCAAACCACTGATCTCAGGCTCGAACTCCAATCCCTCTTCCTCCTCCAACTCATCCAGCATCGACTGCAACTGTGCCCGCGAGCCTTCTTCTGCAATTTGCATGAATAGCGGTTGGGAGACTTTTGCGAAGAGATCTTTATCTCGGTCCAGGTAAAGCTCCAGCACATACCACCAAGCGATTCCTGTTTCTCTCGGTGCGCGTAAATACGCCTGCTCCAACATTTCCGTATACTTCTGGCGGGGATACCCCAAAACTTGCATTGTGATCGCCAGTTCATGCCAGTACGCCGGTACTTCCCCATTGGCATTTACCAATTGAACATATTTATCCCGAATACGTTTCATGTTTCTGGGACTGGGGTGTCCCTCCTCCGCCAAGGCTGCCGATAAATCATTTTTTGCCTGGGCTTCAAGATACCAGGTTTCTCCCTGGTACTGCGCCGGAATAGAGTTCAAGACTTCCTCAGCGCGGGAATAGTTTCCTTCACCTGTCAAAGCAATGGCCAGTGCGGACTTTAACGATGGGCTAGAAGCCTGCTTTTTATCTGCATAGGCAATATATCTCTCTAGTGCTTCGGATCCCTGCTCTGAAATTGCCATAAAGTAGGCCAGTTCTGAGACTGCGGTACTACTTTCCATCAGGTTAACGGTGGGGGACTCAACAACACCATTATCGGAAAGCTCTCCCTCGTAATAATTGAAATGACTTTTCGGCAATTTCTTATACTGCTCATTGAGCTCGTCAAAAGTCATTCCCAGAGCTTCAGGTAGGCCCGCAATTGGATCATCGCCGGCGTTGAAAGCCTCCAAATATTCATTTAAGGCTTTATTTCTACCTTTATCGAAAATCATCCAGTGAGCTAACATCCATCCACTGGCATAAAGTGCCCCGGTATCCCTTGAATTCAGCGAACCAGGAGTGGCTGAAAGCAGCTTATCCAGTGGTAACTCTCTCGCTCGAGTAAGACTAATCGCTCGATCAACAGGTATTTTTCCAAAGCTGTACTTTTTATTTTCCTCAAAATCTACTGTGGAAAATACTTCAGCAATACCTTCACTAAACCAGTAGGGGTAGAGGTGCTGGCTTCCGCTGTAGGTCAAAAAATGCGTATATTCATGAAACAACGTCTGACGGGCCGGGTTGTCAGGAAGGAGGCGATTTCCGTTTAGGTTCAATAATGCAAAACTCCCATACGCAGTATTATGGAATTGTCCAATGACAGTTCTAGACGACTCACTACCGCTGACTCCTTTAAAACTGAGCCGATCATCCAGGGCGTATATCGTCAACTTCTGTTGATCTGCTGAATACCTGATATATTGTTTTGCAAAAATCCGAAATCGTTCTAAGTCTATTGCCAGTTTTTCAACTTGCTTGGGGTTGTCATTGGTAACGATCCGAAAATGCTCGGTTTCGATCTCATACCATTCGGAATTCACTAATTTCTGCGTGCTTGTGCAACCGTATAAAGCTAGTGCAATCACACCACAAGTAGCTACAAAACGACGAGCATTGCCGAGAATAGAAGAGATTAGGTTCCCCATAAGCCTTATGGTCCGTTTAATTTTATTTTTTCGTAGAAATAGATAGGTAGGAAGGTTACCTATAATTTTTTCTTTTTAAAAATACAACAAAATTATTGCTTGGCCAGAATTTACTAAAAATTTTACTGTTTACTTTGATTGTTTGTCAGTAATTTCAGGCTTTAAAGGAAGAGCAGGTACGGATCGGCGTGACGCTTTTGATAGGGGAGAAAAAAAGATCGTATTTATCGCAAGTTATTTTTAAGCGGAAAAATATCCACAGTAATTCCCCCTTTTGGGGAATTACTGTGGGATTTTCGGAAAAATGGCAATTAGACGTCGAGGTTTTCCACCGCCAGGGCGTTGGTCTCGATAAAGTCACGGCGTGGCTCTACCTGATCGCCCATCAGGGTGGTAAAGATCTGGTCTGCTGCGATAGCATCTTCAACAGTTACCTGCAGCATACGGCGGCTCTCTGGGTCCATGGTGGTTTCCCAAAGCTGCTCCGGGTTCATTTCTCCCAGTCCTTTATAGCGCTGAATACCGTAGCCTCTGCGACTCTCGCCCATCAGCCAGTCCATCACTTCAGGGAAGGTACCAACAGGGTGCTGCTTCTCGCCGCGCTGGATAAAGGCACCCTCTTCCAATAGACCCACCATTTTCTCACCCAGAGCGCAGATAGACGCGTACTCGGCGGAATCGAAGAACTCATGGTTAATCAGGTAGTCGCTGCCGACACCGTGAGCCACGATATGGATATGGGGCAGGAATAGGCCGCGCTCGGTGTTCTCCTGAACCGTCACTTCGTGACGACGGGTTCCACCACTTTCTTCGTCACCAAGTTTCTCCTGGAGCTTCTCACTCCAAGCTGCGACTTTCTCCTGGGACTGTAGGTCTTCCTGAGACAAGCTGGGCAGGTAGATCATGCTGCGCAGCACTTCCTCGGGGTACAGACGCGACAGGCGGTCGATTGTCGCCAGTACGCTGCGGTATTCGCCTACCAGGCTCTCCAGGGAGGCACCAGAAAGCCCTGGGGCGTCCGGGTTCACAAACAGCGTGGCGCCTTCCAGGGCGGCGTTGGTGAGGAACTGGGTTAGAGCGCCCTCATCCTTCAGGTACTGTTCCTGTTTGCCCTTGGAGATCTTGTACAGCGGCGGCTGGGCGATGTAGATGTGACCCCGCTCGATCAGCTCCGGCATCTGACGGAAGAAGAAGGTGAGCAACAGGGTGCGGATATGGGCTCCATCCACGTCAGCATCGGTCATGATGATGATACTGTGGTAACGCAGCTTGTCCGGGTTGAACTCGCTCTTGCCGATGCCACAGCCCAGTGCGGTAATCAGGGTACCCACTTCGGCACTGGAGAGCATTTTGTCGAAGCGCGCTTTTTCCACATTGAGGATCTTACCTTTCAACGGCAGGATCGCCTGGGTGCGGCGATCGCGTCCCTGCTTGGCAGAACCACCGGCGGAGTCACCCTCCACCAGGTAAATTTCAGATAGTGCCGGATCTTTTTGCTGGCAATCAGCTAGTTTTCCAGGCAGGCCGGCAATATCCAGTGCACCCTTGCGGCGAGTCATTTCACGGGCTTTGCGGGCTGCCTCACGAGCTTTGGCCGCGTCGATCATCTTGGTGACGACAGATTTGGCTTCCTGTGGGTTCTCCATCAGGTAGTCTGTGAAGTGGTGGCCCATCTCCTGCTCTACAGCGGGTTTCACTTCGGATGAAACCAGCTTGTCCTTGGTCTGGGAAGAGAATTTCGGGTCCGGAACCTTCACAGAGATAATCGCGGTGAGACCTTCCCTGGCGTCATCGCCAGTGGTGTTCACCTTGTCTTTCTTGCCCAGGCCTTCCCGCTCGATATAGCTGTTCAGGCCACGGGTCAGGGCTGCACGAAAGCCCGCCAGGTGGGTACCGCCGTCGCGCTGGGGAATATTGTTGGTGTAGCAAAAGATGCTTTCCTGGAAGCTATCGTTCCACTGTAATGCCACCTCTACTGCTATGCCGTCTTCACGCTGGCTTTGGAAGTGTAGAACCTTGTTAATCGGGGTTTTGTTCTGGTTGAGGAACTCCACAAAGGCACTCAAACCACCTTCGTATTCATAGACCTCTTCCTTACCGCTGCGCTCGTCCTTCAGGACAATACGCACACCGGAGTTTAAGAAGGACAGCTCGCGCAGGCGCTTGGCCAGCACGTCGAAATGGAATTCGATATTGCTGAAGGTACCCTCTGAGGGTTTGAAGTGCACCGTGGTGCCGGTGGTATCGCTGTCACCCACAACTTCCAAGGGTGCCTGGGGCACACCGTGGTGGTAGGTCTGCTCGTGGATCTTGCCACCGCGACGGATAGTCAGCTTCAGCTCCTTGGACAGAGCGTTTACCACCGATACCCCTACCCCGTGCAGACCGCCGGAGACCTTGTAGGTGTTGTCATCAAATTTACCGCCCGCGTGAAGGACGGTCATAATCACTTCTGCTGCAGAAACCCCCTCTTCCGGGTGAATCTCTGTCGGGATACCACGGCCATTGTCCGATACGGAAATGGACTCATCCGGGTGGATGGTTACACGGATCTCATCACAGTGGCCGGCCAGCGCTTCATCGATGGAGTTGTCGACCACCTCAAATACCATGTGGTGCAGACCGGTGCCATCGTCGGTATCACCAATATACATTCCGGGGCGCTTGCGCACCGCATCCAGGCCTTTTAATACCTTGATACTGCTTGAGTCATAGCTTTGCTGCTCTGACATTTATTCGCTCCATTAAACTTATTGTGCGGCCGAAGCTTCGGCACTGATCTTCCCATGTTCCACGTGGAACACTTTCGGGCAATTCCAAGGGGCATCTAGTTGCCGCCAGGGGCGGCTTGTAGTGCCCTCATCAATTCCGGTTACAAGCACCTGGCTGGCACAACGCCCAACCCAATGCGCAAAAATCTGTTGGTTACTGTCATCCAGCTCTGCCGGCAAGTCATCTACCAGGAATACTGGCATATCCCCCTGCCTGCAGACTACCTCCGCCATGGCCGTGCGCACTGCACACACCAACATCTTCTGTTGGCCTCGAGATAGGATATTGTGGGCCGACTCACCGGCTACGGTAAAACGAATATCCGCCCTATGGGGACCAATACGCGTATGCCCCTGTGAAACATCTGATTCCCGTGATTCAGATAGAGCGCTACGCAGGTCAACTTCTTTACGCCAGCCACGACGGTAACTCATATCGACACGGCTCAACAGGCTCTGTGGTAACTCACCGAGAAGTTGCGAAACAGCGGTCTCCAATTGAGAGAACTGAGCTAATCGCAGATCGTTTACGCGCTCGCCACTAAGGGCCAACTGCTCCTCCCATACGCCGATGCTGGCCTCATCGATTTTACCACGACGCAGGAGAGCATTTCGCTGCCGTAGTGCGATTTGATAATTTTTCCACTCTTGGGCAAATAAATGTTCCACGTGGAACACTGTCCAATCCAGTAACCGACGCCGAACGCCGGGGCCACCATCAAGTGCAGAAAAACTTTCACTGTTTATCAGTTGAAGGGGCAGGCAACTAGCAAGCTGTGAGCTGGATTCCGCTGGCGCCTGGTTTACCCTGATTCTGCCCGAGCCATCTGCGAGGCGCTCTACCCCCAAGTTAAAACCTGTATCGAGCTGGGCAAAAACCGTAAGCCCACCAGTATCATGCTGAATAACCGACTTATGCAGGCGAGAGCGAAAGGAACGACCGGTTGCCAGCATATGTACCGCCTCTAACAGTGAAGTCTTGCCACTGCCATTCGCACCACAAAACACATTAACGCCAGGACCCAGCTTGAGATCCGCAGAGCAGATATTTCGAAAATTAGATAAGAGAAGACGGGTCAGCGCCACAGACACCTCCCCCAGAGTGAAGAGCGCGATGCACAGGCATCGGTTTGTTTATCGGCTACCCCACCGAGCGGGGAGGTAGCCTCAATCCATTCAGAAAAGAGCAATGGGTGGGCTGCCTTACAGGCGCATAGGCATAATCACGTACAGTGCATCACCTTCTTCAGGTTGCTGCAGCAGAGCACTGCTATTGGCATCCGCCAGACTGATACGGATCTGGTCACTGTGAATAGCACCAGTGACGTCCAGCAGATAGGAAACGTTAAAGCCAATCTCCATTGGCTCACCCACGTAATCCACCATCATCTGCTCTTCCGCCTCTTCTTGCTCCGGGTTGTTGGCAACAATCTGCAGCAGCCCCTCAGAAACCTGAAGACGCACCCCGCGGTATTTCTCGTTGGAGAGAATCGCCGCTCGGGAGAAGGCCTGGCGCAATCCCTGGCGATCCGCATAAACCACATTGCCCGCGCCTCGCGGCAACACGCGCTCATAGTCAGGGAATTTGCCGTCTACCAATTTAGAGGTGAAAGTAAACTGACCACTAACCACACGAATATGGTTGTTACCCAGCACCACCTTTGCCTGTGCATCGCTGTCCTCAAGCAAACGACCCAGCTCGAGTACGCCTTTGCGCGGCACAATAGCCTGGATAGGCGTGGAGACATCCAGGCCGGGGGCATCGCGATCGCAGAGTGCCAAGCGGTGGCCATCAGTAGCAACCGCGCGCAGCTGCTGCGGGCGACACTCTAGCAGTAAACCATTCAGGTAATAGCGCACATCCTGCTGAGCCATAGCAAAACTGGTGGCTTCTATCAGGCGGCGGATCTCGCGCTGGGAGATATCGAAACGAGTCTGTGCACTGGCCTCTTCCTGGTTCGGGAAGTCCGCTGCGGGCAGAGTCGACAGCTGAAAACGGCTGCGACCACTGCGCAGTATCAGGCGCTCGCCATCGCGCTCAAACTTTAGTTCAGCACCATCGGGCAGAGAGCGACAGATATCCAGCAGCTTGCGTGCGGGAACGGTCACCTCACCTTCCATTTCTACACCGTCTACACCGAGACGGCCGACAATTTCCACTTCCAGGTCAGTACCGGTCAGGGAGAGTTCCTGGCCCTGTAACTGCATCAACACATTGGCCAGGACTGGCAGTGTTTGGCGTTTCTCAACAACACCGGCCACCAGTTGTAACGGCTTCAGAAGGGCGTCCCGGCTCACATTGAATTTCATCGGTAGTTTCGCCTTGTTTTGTCAGTTATTCGATTAAGTGGTCAGCGACCGTGTCAGCAACTTAACGTCCTCGCGAATATCCGCGTCGGACTCCTGCAACTCACGTATTTTGCGGCAGGCATGCAGTACTGTTGTGTGGTCGCGACCACCAAAGGCATCGCCAATCTCCGGCAAGCTGTGATTGGTCAGCTCCTTGGCCAGGGACATAGCGACTTGGCGGGGGCGGGCCACCGAGCGACTGCGCCGCTTGGAGAGCAAATCCGCCACCTTGATTTTGTAGTATTCAGCGACAACCCGCTGGATATTATCCACACTGACCAGTCGATCCTGTAGGGCCAACAGGTCTTTTAGTGCTTCGCGCACAAGGACATCGTCAATAGCGCGACCGGTAAATTGCGAATTGGCAATTACGCGACGCAGTGCACCCTCGAGCTCCCGCACATTGGAGCGAATACGCTGCGCAATAAAGAAAGCGGAGTCGTGAGGTAAATCCACACCCACCTGCTCGGCCTTCTTCATCAAAATAGCGACTCGGGTCTCGAGCTCCGGAGGCTCTACAGCCACCGTTAATCCCCAGCCAAAGCGGGATTTCAAGCGCTCTTCCAATCCGTCGATCTCTTTCGGATAGCGATCACAGGTTAGGATAATCTGTTGACCACCCTCCAGCAGGGCATTGAAGGTATGGAAAAACTCCTCCTGAGAGCGCTCCTTACCGGCAAAAAACTGGATATCATCAATCAAAAGGGCGTCAACAGACCGGTAATAGCGCTTAAAGTCGCTGATGGCATTCAGCTGTAGCGCTTTCACCATATCTGCAACAAAGCGCTCGGAGTGCAAATACACCACCTTAGCATTGGGGTTGCGTTCCAGCAGTGCGTTGCCAACCGCGTGCATCAAGTGAGTTTTCCCCAGACCCACGCCCCCATATATAAAGAGGGGATTGTAGGCGCCGCCCGGATTGTCAGAAATCTGTTGTGCCGCAGCGAGGCCCAGCTGGTTGGACTTACCTTCAACAAAGGATTTGAAAGTAAAGTTACGATTGAGTGAGCTGCCGTGCTTGATAGCCCCCTCCACCTCAACCTGCCTGGCCGGCTGCTCCGGTACGGGGCGAGCCATACCATTCATAGCCGGTGGTCGCAGATCTGTCAGGGCCAGTTCGCCTGTTGTCATTTGCTCGGCAGTCACCTCCTCAGCCATCGCGGGGTGAGGCACCGGCCTGCTGGCGCCAAACCCAGATCCCAGCGGTGAAGTCACCGGAGGTGGCGCAGTGGCAACAGGTGGCACTGATACCGGTGGCGGTACTACTGCCGGCTGGACTGGAGGTGGTGGCGGAGTTGGCGCCGATGGCGCGGGTGTCGGTACCGGTGTCGGAGGGGCATTATTTGTTACATGGCCGCGCTGGAAGCGAGCCGGCCGGCGAGCGGTAATCTCAAGCGCCACTTGCAGAGGGCGCCCCGGTGCAAACTGTTGCACCAACTCGCGAATGCGGTTCAGGAATTTATTGCCAACCCAGTCCAACACAAAGCGGTTCGGAGCGATCAGGCGCAACTCGCCCTCCGCACTAACGGGATTGACGCGCAACGGCCTGATCCAGGTATTGAACTGCTGAGACGGCAGCTCGTCCTGTAAACAGCTCGCGCACTGCTTCCATACGGATTCAGTCAAGAAACCCCCCAAAAAACCCCAAAATGGTAAGACCAAGGAGAGACGGCAAGGCCGGATTAGAAATCACCCGGGACCGTCAAATAAGATCGGCGCAGTATACCTTTCCACCTTTAGGTTATCCACAAGAAAGACTGCATCTGTTGAAAAAACTGCGCAAAAAGATCCACACAATCAAGGATTTGCACAACAATTAGACAGTTGAGGTGGAAACCCTTCGAAAGTTATCCACAGAAAGCTGTGGGTATCTTGGGGTCAATCAGTGGGCATTCAGAGATACCCCTGATGACTCAACGACTTGTCTAGTTGGCGTAAAAAATTACAGTAAACTCGCGCACCAATAAAAAGAATTTCCCTGATTAGCGCGTTGCTTTCGCTGCTGGCTTTCTATACAATCCGCGGCCTTCGCAGCGCGTAGCTCCGTCTGCACCGGCTTTGTGCCGGACCGGAGTCCAGGCCGCGGCCGGGAAAGGTCCCGAGAAATTTTGAACACAAAGTCTCAGGTAGCAAGACTATGAAACGCACATTTCAACCAAGCAACTTGAAGCGCAAGCGCACTCACGGTTTCCGCGCTCGCATGGCAACCAAAAACGGCCGTAAGATTCTGGCCCGCCGTCGCGCTAAAGGCCGCAAAGTACTGTCTGCATAAGATCTCTTCCCTTTTAGAGATATCTCTTTATGCAGCAGGTGCGCAGCAGCTTCGGATTTGCCAAGACGCTGCGCCTGCTTAATGCGGCGCAGTATCGCTTGGTATTCAATGAAAACCAGGTGCGCGCCGCACACCCTCATCTGTTGATCCTCGCCCGTCCCAACTCCTTGGAACACCCGCGTCTCGGCCTCGTTATTGCTAAAAAGCATGTACGCAACGCCTCCGACCGCAATCAAATCAAGCGTATAACCCGGGAAACCTTCCGTCTGCAGCAATATGATTTGCCGCCGCTGGATGCCGTGGTGCTCGCGCGCCCTGGGGTCGCAGATCTGGATAAGGCCGAGTTGGCGAAACTACTGAATAAACTCTGGCGTAAACTGGCCAAGCGGGCTCGACAGCCGCAACCCCAACCATGAAGTGGATACTGATCAAGCTGATCCATGTATACCGCTACCTGGCCAGCCCCTGGGTAGGCAACCAATGTCGCTTCTACCCCACCTGCTCCCGGTACTCTGAAGAGGCCATTGAAACTCATGGAGCGATAAAAGGGGGTTATTTAACTCTGCGCCGCCTTATAAAATGCCACCCCTGGCACCCTGGTGGATTGGACCCGGTTCCCCCCACCAGACACAAGAACACGCTCTAGGTAACAAGATGGATTGGCAACGCTATACGCTGCTCGGCGGAATTCTCGCGGTTCTCCTGGCACTTATCTTCCAGTGGAACGCATTTCAAGAGCAACACACTCCTGAACTCGACCGCGAAACCGTCGTGCAGACTGGCGGCGAGACTGTCAGCCAAATACCCGCCGAAACACCCGCGAGCACCGGCGACAGTGATGTTCCCCAACTTCGTTCCCAGGTGCCCGCTTCCGATGAAGGCAGCAGTACTGAGAGCAAGCTGATCAGTGTCACCACCGACGTTTTTGATCTGCTCATCAATCCTCGTGGCGGCGATATCGTCAAAGTGGCGCTGCGCAAACAACAAGAGAAGTTGGATACCCCGGATCAACCCCTGATCCTGTTGAACCAGACCCGCAACCATACCTATATTGCCCAAAGTGGCCTTATCGGTAAAAACGGGACCGACAGCGCCGCTGGCCGCCCGGTTTTCAAGGTGGCAAAAACCGAATATGCGATGGTTGAGGGCGACGATACCCTGATAGTAGACCTGACTCTGCAACAGGAAGGCGCCAATATCACCAAGCGCTTCACCTTCAAGCGTGGAGACTACCTGATCCAAGTGGCCTACCTGGTGGATAACACCAGTGACAAACCCTGGTCCGCGGCCATGTTTGGTCAAATTAAGCGCGATGCCAGTGAACCCGCAACCGACACCGGTTTCGGTATGTCGCCTTTCCTCGGCGCCGCCATCCGCACCAACGAAAAGAACTACTTCAAGCAGGACTTCGAGGAGATTGCTGAAAGCCCCACCCGCGAAACCATCGAAGGTGGTTGGGTAGCTATGGTTCAGCACTACTTTATCAGTGCCTGGATTCCCCCCCAGGACGAGCGCAATACCTTTGAATTGAAGGAGCTATCCAACGGCCTCTTCCGCATGGGCTTTACCGCACCTCAAGTGCAAATCCCCGCTGCCACCCAAGGCGAGCTGAGCGCTTCTTTCTACGCTGGCCCGAAAGATGTCTACCGTCTGGAAGAAATCTCTCCCGGCCTCGACCTGACCGTCGATTACGGCTGGCTCTGGTGGATCGCCAAACCGCTGTTCGGTGTCCTGCACTTTATCCAGGAACATATTGTCAGCAACTGGGGCTGGGCGATCATCCTGCTCACCGTATTTATCAAGACGCTGCTTCTGCCTCTGTCCGCCGCTGGCACCAAATCCATGGCGCGTATGCGAAAGTTTGCGCCGCAGATGAAAAAGCTGCAGGAACAGTACAAGGATAACCGGCAAAAGCTGGCGGAAGAGACTATGAAGCTCTACCGCCGCGAGAAGATCAATCCGATGGGTGGCTGCCTGCCGATCCTGTTGCAGATGCCGGTATTTATCGCGCTCTACTGGATGCTCACCGAAACCGTTGAGCTGCGCCACGCGCCCTGGATCTTCTGGATTCACGATCTGTCGGCGAAGGACCCCTACTTTATCCTGCCGGTACTGATGGGCCTGTCTATGTGGTTTATGCAAAAGCTGAACCCGGCTCCCACCGATCCAACCCAAGCCCGCATCATGCAGCTGATGCCGGTAATGATGACAGTGTTCTTCCTGTGGTTCCCAGCGGGTCTGGTTCTGTACTGGATCGCCAACAACCTGATTACCATTGCGCAAACCTGGTATATCAATAAACAGGTGGATGCCGGTAAGTACTAACCAGTACCGATCTGCAGCAACACAATAAACAAGGGCCGCTAATGCGGCCCTTTTCCGTTCTGTCGAGTAAACTCAGCCGATGACACAAGAAAGCCTCAATCGCGACACTATTGCTGCTGTTGCCACCGCGCCCGGGCGCGGCGGTATCGGCGTTATCCGACTGTCGGGCACAAGAGCCCTGCAAATTGCCCAACAAATCTGCGGGGAAAAATCCCTCCAGCCCCGCTCTGCCCACTACCGGAACTTTACCCACAAAGAGCAGTTAATCGACCAGGGATTGGCGCTCTTTTTCCCCGGTCCCAACTCCTTTACCGGGGAGGATGTGGTGGAGCTCCAGGGACACGGCGGTCCGGTAATTCTCGATCAGTTACTTCAAGCCGCTATCGAGTTGGGCGCTCGACAAGCCCGCCCCGGAGAATTTTCCGAACGGGCTTTCCTCAACGACAAAATGGATTTAACTCAGGCCGAAGCGATCGCCGATTTAATCGACGCCGGCAGTGCCCAGGCAGCGCGCAATGCCATGCGCTCACTGCAAGGCGCGTTTTCCGAGAAAATCGAAGACCTGGTGGAAAATCTTACCCATCTGCGTATCTACGTGGAGGCCGCCATTGATTTCCCCGAAGAGGAAATCGACTTCCTCGCCGATGGCAAAGTGGCAGCTGATATAGAAACCCTACTGGCACAAATGGTGGGTGTAGAAACCCAGGCGCGCCAGGGCGCAATAATGCGCGAGGGAATGCGAGTTGCTATCGCAGGACGCCCCAATGCAGGGAAATCCAGCCTTCTCAACACACTGGCCGGACACGACGCCGCTATTGTCACCGATATCGCCGGTACCACTCGGGATATCCTGCGTGAACATATTCATATCGACGGTATGCCCCTCCAGTTTGCCGATACTGCGGGATTAAGGGATGCCCCGGATAGAGTCGAACAAATTGGTATCGAACGCGCCTGGGAGGAAATCCATGGCGCAGACCGGGTACTACTTGTCATGGATGCAGAGCAGCTCCACTCCCTGGATCCCACACAAGTTTGGCCAGAATTTACCAGTCAGCTGAGAGATCTCGATAAACTGACATTAGTACTGAATAAGATTGACCTCACCGACTACAGCGCTGGCCTTCAGGCACACACTGAAGGCGTGCCAGTGATTGCCATCAGTGCAAAAACAGGTGCCGGGCTCGATGCGTTAAAAGAACATTTAAAACAGAGTATTGGTTTCAGCGGCGCTGGAGAGGGAACATTCAGTGCCAGGCGCCGACACCTGGACGCACTGGGCCGGGCACAAGCTTTTATACATCAGGGCCAGCGGCAACTTCACACTAGCGGTGCAGGCGAACTGCTCGCCGAAGACTTACGCCAGGCCCAGCAGGCTCTGGGAGAAATTACTGGCACCGTCAGTGCCGATGAATTACTCGGCAAGATCTTCGGCAGTTTTTGTATCGGTAAGTAAACGCCCCACCCCAACTTCCAAGTTATCCCAAGGGGGAGGCAACTTTATCCTCCCTCTCTTCTCTCCTTCCAGCTTCCCAACATATTTCTCACTTCTTTTACACAGGTTTAACCCCGACTTTCAGGCCGGATAAATTAAATCCCCAATTTTTCCAGATCTTATTAAATAGACTGCCAAAAAAATCTGGTAAAAAACTCTGCAAAATAAGATATGGCGCCGATCGAGTTATACATGTCCACGGGGATTTCCCGTGGATATCTTTTCACTTGTTTCAATCACCTGTAAATCACATAGATACAGCAACAAAACTCACAGACTTATACAATATTCACTCTTACGCACAATTAACTCCCAAGTCTTATCACCCTCTACGCACAAGCTAAAACCTGAAATTGCCAGGTGTGAGTAAAAAAGGGGATAAACACCTGCGTAAGCAACGAATGCTATGATGATAACTTTCCCGCCAGCACGAGGCGCGCAAAGTTGTCCCGGCTTTCCACAATCGTCTACCGGGGTTGCCCCCCCTTCAGCCAAGGGGTTATTGCCCATGTTTTCATCAGTGTAAACTGTTGATTTATAAGACTTTTTTTAGCTTATACATGATTTGCCGGACACTAATAAAAACAACTAAATCAAAAACCTCTCTCTAAGAAATACATTTATTCATTTATATAAACTTAAGAGAGCCAAAAAATAATTTGCTCTAAAGCTAGCTCTAGAAGGTTTCCTTGGAGAGAGAGCCCCGATAGCATGGAACTGGATAGTCTCAGTTTTTACAGCTTTACAAGCGTCTGCCAACTAGAGTGCAGGAATATGCTTGTAGCCAATTGCTGACTCACACCTACTGCCTATAAAATGTGCGCCCCCAGTTGTAACCAGTAGCAGCCACTATGGAATTCCCTAAGACCTATGATGTGATCGTGATCGGCGGAGGCCACGCAGGTACCGAAGCCTCACTGGCAGCGGCACGTATGGGAGCTTCCACTCTGCTGCTGACCCACAATATCGAGACCCTTGGGCAAATGTCCTGTAACCCGGCGATCGGTGGTATCGGCAAGAGTCATCTCGTGAAGGAGGTCGATGCCCTTGGTGGCGCTATGGCAACGGCAACAGACCTGGGCGGAATTCAGTTCCGGGTCCTCAATGCCCGCAAAGGCCCCGCAGTAAGGGCAACTCGCGCCCAGGCCGATAGAGCCCTGTATCGCGCCGCTATCCGTTCAATCCTGGAAGCACAGGAAAACCTGGAGATCTTCCAACAAGCGGCGGATGACCTGATTGTCGAAGGTGAACGGGTTGTGGGCGTTGTCACCAATGCGGGGGTGCGCTTTCGCGCCAAGACAGTGGTACTGACCGCAGGGACTTTCCTCGGTGGGCGTATACACATTGGCTTGGATAACCATGCCGGCGGCCGCGCTGGAGACCCGCCCTCGATCGCCCTTGCAGATCGTCTGCGCGAGTTGCCTTTCCGCGTCGATCGCCTCAAAACCGGTACCCCTCCCCGTATTGATGCCCGCTCAGTAGATTTCAGCGAACTGGAGGAACAGTGGGGAGATAGCCCCACACCGGTAATGTCTTATTTGGGTAGCCGCGATCAACACCCGCGCCAGGTCTGCTGCTGGATTACCCACACCAATGCCCGCACCCATGAAATTATCCAGGGGGGGCTCGATCGCTCGCCCATGTATTCCGGCGTGATTGAAGGGATTGGCCCGCGCTACTGTCCCTCCATCGAAGACAAGGTGCACCGCTTTGCGGACAAAGACAGCCACCAGGTGTTTATCGAGCCTGAAGGGTTGACCACCAACGAGCTGTACCCCAATGGTATTTCCACCAGTCTGCCCTTCGATGTACAGATTGAGCTGGTGCACTCCATTAAAGGCTTTGAAAAGGCGCATATCACCCGCCCGGGCTATGCAATTGAGTACGATTTCTTCGACCCGCGCGACCTTTTGCCGTCCCTGCAAACCAAATTTATCCAGGGGCTCTACTTTGCCGGCCAGATCAATGGCACCACCGGCTACGAGGAAGCGGCTGCCCAGGGACTCCTGGCTGGCGCCAATGCCGCCCTACAGGCCCAGGAGCGCGAAGCCTGGTCCCCCCGTCGGGATGAAGCCTACCTGGGCGTGCTTGTGGATGATTTGATCACCAGCGGCACTAAAGAGCCCTACCGCATGTTTACCAGCCGCGCGGAATATCGCTTGCTGCTCCGTGAGGACAATGCTGACCTGCGCCTGACCGAAAAAGGTCGCGAATTGGGCCTGGTCGACGATACCCGCTGGGCAGCGTTCAGTGAAAAGCGCGAGGCGATCGCCCGGGAGACCCAGCGACTACAAGATACCTGGGTGCACCCAAAGACGCCCCAGGCCGCCTCTGTAGAAACCAAACTGCCGCAGCCATTGGCGCGGGAATACAGCCTGATGGACCTGCTGCGCCGCCCGGAACTGGGCT
The DNA here is from genome assembly GCF_052467325.1 of Microbulbifer maximicatervae (SeqCode). NCBI lineage: Bacteria > Pseudomonadati > Pseudomonadota > Gammaproteobacteria > Cellvibrionales > Microbulbiferaceae > Microbulbifer > Microbulbifer maximicatervae (SeqCode). Next base: position 3,791,526 of record NZ_CP174310.1, on the reverse strand, counting down.
ATCAGGATGTGGCGGGTCTCAAAGGGGAAGCGGTAACCGACGAGCAGGTTGCCGAACAGGTGGAAATCTCGGCCAAGTACGCCGGCTATATCGATCGCCAGCGCGAGGAAATTGAGCGCTTGCAGGCCTACGAAGATACCCCGATCCCGGCGGACTTCGACTACAGCGATATTTCTGGTCTATCCAATGAGGTTAAGCAAAAGCTGGGAGAGACCCGCCCGGATACCCTGGCGCGGGCCTCGCGGATACCGGGTGTGACGCCCGCATCCATATCCCTGCTGCTGATCCAGTTGAAAAAGCGCGGGCTGCTGAAGCGCAAAAAAGCGGTATAAATCGGTTTTCCACAGGGTATCCCGCGAGGCCCTGCGGGGTTTGAGTTTCGCGGGACTACTGGGGGATAGACCCATTTCTCACTCAATGGAACAGTTTCGTCCGCGCCTGTTAGAGGCGGCGGCACAGATGTCGGTGGTACTCAGTGACCGGCAGCAGGATCAGCTACTGGAATACCTGGCGCTTTTCGCCCGCTGGAACAGTGCCTACAACCTGTCCGCCATACGCGACCCAGAGCAGATGCTGGAGCGCCATATTATCGACAGCCTCAGTGTGGTAAATCTCTGTGGCGAAGGCTCTTTGATCGATGTGGGTAGCGGTGGCGGCCTGCCGGGAATTCCCCTGGCAATTGTGCATCCGGAGCGCTCCATCACCCTGCTCGACAGCAATGGCAAGAAGACCCGCTTCCTGTTCCAAGTGGCCAGCACCCTGCCCCTGCCCAATATCACGGTAGTCAATGAGCGGGTAGAAGCCTTTGTGCCAGAACAGCCTTTTGCCGGTGTGGTGTCCCGCGCCTTTGCCTCCATCGAAGATATGGTCAATGGCAGTGAGCATATGTTGGCACCCAAGGGTCGTTTTTATGCCATGAAGGGCAAGCTGCCTGAGGATGAGTTGAGCGCTCTGCCAAAAGGCATTAAGGTCGAGCAGGTGCACCGGTTGTCGGTGCCCGGCTGCGACGGTGAGCGACATATGATTCAGCTCTGTCGCACAGAATAAGATGATAGTTTGGCGGGTTTGTCGCCCGCCCAATCCTGCTCCCCTATCGTGGGGCACAACAGCCGCCGCCCGAAGCCGAGCCGGCGTCGGGGCAAACGCACCCGGAAACAACAAAGGACAAGAATCTTGAGCAAGATATTTGCTGTGGCCAACCAGAAAGGCGGGGTTGGCAAGACCACTACCTGCGTCAACCTGGCCGCATCTTTGGTTGCCAACAAGCGGCGCGTATTGCTGATCGACCTGGACCCCCAGGGCAATGCCACCATGGGCAGCGGTGTGGATAAGAGTGACCTTGAGGTGTCCGGTTACGATGTGCTGGCCGCCGAATTACCCGTTGAGCAGGCCATTGTATCCACAGAGAGCGGTTTTGATTTGATCCCGGGTAACGGTGACCTGTCTGCGGCAGAGGTGGAGTTGCTGAATCTGGAGGGGCGCGAATCCCGCCTGCGCCGCGCCCTGGCTGCGGTGAGTAATCGTTACGACTACGTGATTATCGACTGTCCGCCATCGTTGAATATGCTGACCGTAAACGCCCTCTGTGCAGCTCACGGCGTATTGATTCCCATGCAGTGTGAATACTATGCCCTGGAGGGGTTGTCAGCACTGGTGGACACCATCACCCAGATCCAGCAGGCCGCCAACCCGGACCTGAAAATCGAGGGTATCTTGCGCACCATGTACGATCCGCGCAACAGCCTCACCAGCGAAGTGTCGGCGCAGTTGCAGGAGTTTTTCGGCGATCGTCTGTATCGAACCTGTATCCCGCGCAATGTCCGTTTGGCAGAGGCTCCCAGCTTCGGCAAGCCGGCGCTGGATTACGACCGCCATTCGAAAGGGGCTATTGCCTATCTGGCACTGGCTTGCGAAATCAATCGCCGCCATCCCGCCAATCAATCTTCCAATAAGAAAAGCCGCCCTGTGGCGGAAGCCGTATAAGGGGTAATTACTATGGCCGCCAAACGCAAAGGACTGGGCCGGGGTTTATCCCACCTGATCAGCAATAAAAACAGCACCGCGATCGCCGAGGCTACCGGTGAAGCTGAAACCGAAACCGCCGTTGTCGACGGTGAGCTGAAGGAGTTGCCGATAGAGTTTTTGCAGCGCGGCCGCTACCAGCCACGCCGGGATTTTCCACAGGAATCCTTGCAAGAGCTGGCGGACTCGATACGCGCCCAGGGCATTATGCAGCCGATCGTCGTCCGCAGTATCGGTGAGCAGAGCTATGAAATCATCGCCGGTGAACGGCGCTGGCGCGCGGCCCAATTGGCGGGACTGGAGAAAGTGCCGGCACTGGTGCGCAGCGTTTCCGATGAAGCTGCAATCGCTATGGCGCTGATTGAAAATATCCAGCGTGAAGACCTGAATCCGGTAGAGGAAGCTGTAGCCCTCAAGCGTTTACAGGATGAGTTCAAGCTGACCCAGCAGGAAGTGGCCGATGCGGTGGGCAAATCCCGTACCGCAGTAACCAACCTGTTGCGACTGTTGAGTCTCAGTGAAGAGGTGCGGACTTTCCTGGAGCGTGGCGATCTGGAGTTGGGGCACGCCAAAGCCCTGCTCGGTCTATCCGGTGCCACCCAGCGCTCTGCTGCGCGCCAGGTGGTCGAGCGCAGCCTTACCGTGCGCCAGACAGAGGCGCTGGTGCGCCGTTTACAACAGCCGGCTGCCCCCGCACCGGAAAAACCGAAGCCCGACCCCAATATCCGTCGCCTAACTGAGCGCCTGGCAGAAAAAGTCGGAGTGCCCGTATCTATCGATCACAACGATAAAGGTAATGGCCGCCTGGTACTCAAATACACCACTCTGGAAGAGCTGGATGGAATCCTCGCCCACCTGGGTTACGCCGAGGACTGAGGCCACAGGGAAATGCGCGTCCTAGTGGCGCGCGCAATAACTGTTGGCAAATACTCACTGCGGCGAGTAATTCCGTGCAAAACCTCCTGAAAATCAAATAAGTTGACGACATTTGCCGGTTGAATCGGCGATGCTGTTGCCGCATAATTCGCACGCCCAAATTTTGGGCGGACAGCGCAAAAAAAGTCGGCTTATCCCGTCTATGACAAAACCCCCGGTATTACGAATAGCCGCGGTACAGCTTCTGCTGATATCGGTGGCCAGTGCGGCACTGCACTTGAGCGGTAAACCGGTGACTGCGCTCTCCGTATTTATCGGCGGTGCCCTGTGTGCACTGCCCGGAGCATATTTTGGCAGGCGCGCCTTTCGCGATAGCGGTGCGCGCGCGGCCCATCGCGTGGTAGGCAATTTCTACCGCGCGGAAACCGGCAAATTTATATTGACCATGGCAGGTTTTGCAGCGGTGTTTGCCACCGTCAAACCACTGAATGCTGCGGCGCTTTTTATCAGCTACGTCCTCTGTGTAATCGTGCAGTGGATTTTGGTAGCGCGCATGGTCCGCTAGCCGGTGGATAAGAAAAAAGAATTCTTACTTTTACGATTGTTGAGGAACTATGGCAGGCGAAGCTCAAACCGCGACGGGGTATATCCAACACCACCTGCAAAACATGACTTACGGCAAGCTGCCGGCCGGGTATACCCGCGCCGACGGTAGTGTGCTGAATGAGTCTACTTGGACTATGGCGCATTCCTCCCAGGAAGCTGCGGATATGGGCTTTTGGGCCCTGCACGTAGATACCCTGGGCTGGTCTATCGGCCTCGGTCTGATTTTTTGCTTCCTGTTTGCCCGCGCAGCCAAGAAGGCCAGTGTGGACAAGCCCACAGGCTTCCAGAGCTTTGTGGAGCTGGTTACCGACTTTATCGACAAGCTGGTTAAGGAAACCTTTCCCCACCGCAACACTATGGTTGCCCCGATGGCTCTGACCATCTTTGTGTGGGTTTTCCTGATGAACCTGATGGATTTGGTACCGGTGGACTGGCTGCCGATGGCTGCCGCCAAGATTTCCGGCAACGATCACCTCTTCTTTAAAGTGGTCCCAACCACCGACCCGAACGCCACCCTGGGTATGGCCCTAGCGGTATTTGCGCTGATGATTTTCTTCAGTATTCGCGAAAAAGGTGCCATCGGCTTCCTTAAGGAGCTGACTCTGCACCCTTTCCATACCGGCAAGTTGTTCTTTGACATCCTGCTGATCCCGGTGAACTTCCTGCTGGAAGCAGTATCCCTGATCGCCAAACCGATCTCCCTGGGCCTGCGTCTGTTCGGAAACCTCTACGCCGGTGAAATGATCTTTATCCTGATCGCGATTGTGTTTGGCGTTGGTGTTCTCGGCTTTATTGGTGCGGGCCTCCTGCACATGGGCTGGGCGATTTTCCACGTACTGGTAATCGTGCTGCAGGCGTTCGTATTTATGGTATTGAGCACCGTGTACATGGCGATGGCACACCATCGCGACGATGAGCACGAGCACGATCAATAAGTTTTTAACCCTTTTTTCGACCTTTACAACAACTCTTTAACTTTGATTTGGAGAACACAATGGAAGCATTAGGTCTGGTTTACATCGCAAGTGCACTGCTGATCGGTCTGGGCGCCCTGGGTACCGCTATCGGTTTCGGTACTCTGGGTGGCAAGCTGCTGGAAGGTTCCGCTCGTCAGCCTGAACAGGCTCCGGCTCTGCAGGGCAAGATGTTCCTGATGGCTGGTCTGCTTGACGCGGTTCCGATGATCGGTGTTGGTATCGCTATGTACCTGATCTTCGCCGTAGCTCCTGGTCTGGTTTAATTACGCCGTTCCAATTGCCCTTAACCCTATTTAAAGAGCAAGAGGTGTCGGAGTGAATATCAACCTGACTCTAATCGGCCAGTCGATTACTTTCCTGTTTTTCGTCTGGTTTTGCTGGAAGTTTGTTTGGCCGCCGCTTTTGGGCGTGATGAAAGAGCGTGAGCAGAAGATCGCAGATGGTCTCGCTGACGCCGAACACGCACAGAAAGATCTGGAACTGGCCAAGCGCAAAGCTGCCGAGCAGTTGAAGGAAGCCAAAGATCAGGCTAACGAGATCATTGATGGTGCCAACAAGCGCGCCAACCAGATTCTCGATGAAGCCAAGCAAGCGGCTCAGTCTGAAGGCGATCGCCTGAAAACTGCGGCCAAAGCTGAGATCGACCAGGAAGTGAATCGCGCTAAAGAGCAACTGCGCAGCCGTGTGGCAGACCTGTCTGTCCTGGGTGCGGAGAAGATTCTCGCGGTCAATATCGACGCTAAGGCGCACGACGACCTGATCGATAAACTGGCAGCCGAGCTGTAAGCGAGGAACCCAATGGCGGAACTCAGCACACTGGCCCGGCCCTACGCTAAAGCCGCATTCTCTTATGCGCAGGAAGCCTCCCACTTAGGTGGTTGGAGCACTGCGCTGAGCACTGCGGCAGCGGTCAGCCAGAACGAAAAAGTGCGTGAGCTGCTGGATAATCCCCAGCTCACCAGTGAAGAGCGCGCAGATAAATTCCTGTCGATCTGTTCAGACGAACTCGGCGAGCACGGAAGGAACTTCATCCGGTTGCTGGCGGAAAACAACCGCCTGCAGCTGCTGCCGGAAATTTCCGAACTGTTCGAAGAGCTGAAAGCGCAAGCGGAAGCCACCCTCGAGGTGGAAGTTGTTTCCGCGCACGCCTTGAGCGATGCACAGGCGCAAGCACTGGGCCAAAAGCTCAGCGCGAAGTTTGAACGCGAAATACATCTGCACAGCTCGGTGGACGAGAGCCTGCTGGGCGGCGCGATCATCCGCGCCGGTGATACAGTCATCGACGGTACCGTACGCGGCCGTCTGGCCAAGCTCGCCGAGGCGATGAACTCCTAAATTACTCTCCCCGTTGGCGTTAGCCGGCGGGGACTTGAGGAACAGAGCATGCAGCAACTGAATCCCTCTGAGATCAGTGAAATCATCAAGAGCCGCATCGAAAATCTCGATGTGAGCACTGAAGCCCAAAATGAGGGCACCATTGTTTCCGTATCCGACGGCATCATCCGCATCCACGGCCTGGCCGATGTGATGTACGGCGAGATGATCGAGTTCGAAGGCGGCGTTTACGGTATGGCGCTGAACCTGGAGCGCGACTCCGTTGGTGCTGTAATCCTGGGCGACTACAAGGCGCTGGCTGAAGGCCAGAAGTGTCGTTGTACCGGCCGTATCCTGGAAACCCCCGTTGGTCCGGAACTGCTCGGCCGCGTTGTAGACGCGCTGGGTAACCCGATCGACGGCAAAGGTCCGCTGAACAACAAGCTGACCGACGCGGTAGAAAAAGTAGCGCCTGGCGTTATTGCCCGTCAGTCCGTTGATCAGCCTGTACAAACCGGTTTGAAAGCGGTTGATACCATGATCCCGATTGGCCGTGGCCAGCGTGAGCTGATCATCGGTGACCGTCAGATCGGTAAGACTGCTGTGGCGATCGACGCCATCATCAACCAGAAAGGCACCGGCGTTAAGTGTGTCTACGTTGCCGTGGGCCAGAAGCAGTCCTCTATTGCCAACGTAGTGCGCAAGCTCGAAGAGCACGGCGCTATGGATCACACCATCGTAGTAGCCGCTGGCGCCGCCGATCCGGCAGCGATGCAGTTCCTGGCTCCCTACGTCGGCTGTACCATGGGTGAGTACTTCCGCGACCGCGGTGAAGACGCCCTGATCGTATACGATGATCTGACCAAACAGGCTTGGGCCTACCGTCAGATCTCCCTGTTGCTGAAGCGTCCGCCTGGACGTGAAGCCTACCCCGGTGACGTTTTCTACTTGCACTCCCGTCTGCTGGAGCGCGCCGCGCGTGTAAACGCCGACTACGTAGAGAAGTTCACCAACGGTGAAGTGAAAGGCAAGACCGGCTCTCTGACCGCCCTGCCGATCATCGAAACCCAGGCCGGTGACGTATCTGCGTTCGTACCGACCAACGTGATTTCCATTACCGACGGCCAGATCTTCCTCGAGACCGATCTGTTCAACTCCGGTATCCGCCCAGCGATCAACCCGGGTATCTCTGTATCCCGTGTAGGTGGTGCAGCGCAGACCAAGGTGATCAAGAAGCTGTCCGGTGGTATCCGTACCGCTCTGGCTCAGTACCGCGAACTGGCGGCATTCTCCCAGTTTGCCTCTGACCTGGACGAAGCTACCAAAGCCCAGCTGGATCACGGTGAGCGCGTAACCGAGCTGATGAAGCAGAAACAGTACTCTCCGCTGTCTATCGCGGACATGGCTGTTTCCGTTTACGCCGCCGACAAGGGTTACCTGAAAGAAGTAGAAGTTGCCAAGGTTCTCGATTTCGAAGCCGCCCTGCTCGCTTATATGAACAGCGAACACGCAGAGCTGATGGAGAAAGTGAACAGCACTGGTAACTACAACGACGAAATCGACGCAGCTTTCAAAGCCGCTATCGAGAAGTTCGTCGCTACTAGCAGCTGGTAAGAACTCCCTGGAGAGCGCGAGAGAGCGGCGTGTCCGCTCTTTCGGAATCTAACTTCCAGCGAACAAGGTAAATCACTATGGCAGGCGGAAAAGAAGTACGCACAAAAATTGCCAGCATCAAGAGCACGCAGAAAATTACTGCCGCAATGGAAATGGTTGCAGCCAGTAAGATGCGCAGGGCTCAGGATCGCATGGCACTGGGGCGTCCCTACGCCCAGCGCATACGCGCAGTGATCGGCCACGTCGCCAACGCTTCGGCCGAGTACCAGCATATTTACCTGCAAGAGCGCGAGGCCAAGCGGGTCGGTTTTATCCTGGTATCCACTGACCGCGGACTCTGTGGTGGCTTGAACGTCAATATGTTCAAAGCCGCTATTCGCGAGATGCAGGCGTGGTCCGAAAAGGGTGTCGACGTCGAAGTCTGCGCGGTAGGTAACAAGGCGGCCAGTTTCTTTAATGCCATCGGCAGCAAGGTTGTCGCAGCGGTACGCGATCTGGGCGATGCGCCCCAGGCCAACCAGCTGATTGGCTCAGTTAAGGTAATGCTGGACCGTTACGCAGAAGGCGATATCGATCGCCTGTTCCTGGTATCCAATGAGTTTATCAACACCATGTCCCAGAAGCCGCAGGTTGAGCAATTGCTGCCGCTGCCGAAGGACGAAGATGAAAAACTCATGCACGAGTGGGACTACCTCTACGAGCCGGATCCGGTTGAATTGCTGGATGGATTGCTGGCTCGCTACATCGAGTCCCAGGTATACCAGGCAGTAGTTGAAAACAAAGCCTGTGAACAGGCAGCGCGTATGATCGCGATGAAGAGCGCCACCGATAACGCCGGTGAGCTGATCGATCAGTTGCAGCTTGTCTACAACAAGGCGCGCCAGGCGGCCATTACCCAGGAACTGTCCGAAATTGTCGGCGGTGCGGCGGCGGTTTAATCCGCTGCCAGTAATGGTCAGCCTAGAAAGAATTTAAAGCTGAGGATCCGGAAATGAGTAACGGGCAAATTGTGCAAGTGATCGGAGCGGTCATCGACGTGGAATTCCCACGCGATTCTGTTCCGAATGTATACGACGCACTGGTGGTTGAGGACAAAAACCTCACCATGGAAGTGCAGCAGCAGTTGGGTGACGGCGTGGTACGCGCTATTGCCATGGGTTCATCCGAAGGTGTCAGCCGCGGTCTGTCCGTGCGCAATACCGGCGCTCCGGTTTCTGTACCGGTTGGCCTGGAAACCCTCGGTCGCATCATGGACGTGCTCGGCAACCCGATTGACGAGTGTGGCCCAATCGGTGAGAAAGAGCGCTCCTCTATCCACCGCGCTGCACCGACCTACGAAGAGCAGTCCAGCTCTACCGAACTGCTGGAAACCGGCATCAAGGTAATCGACCTGGTTTGCCCGTTCGCCAAGGGTGGTAAGGTTGGTCTGTTCGGTGGTGCCGGTGTAGGTAAAACCGTAAACATGATGGAACTGATCAACAACATCGCTACCGAGCACTCCGGTCTGTCCGTGTTCGCAGGTGTTGGTGAGCGTACCCGTGAAGGTAACGACTTCTACTACGAGATGGCTGAATCCGGCGTTGTTGACCTGGAAAACAAAGCCAACTCCAAAGTGGCGATGGTTTACGGCCAGATGAATGAGCCGCCCGGCAACCGTCTGCGCGTAGCCCTGACCGGCCTGACCATGGCGGAGAAATTCCGTGATGAAGGCAAAGACGTACTGTTGTTCGTCGACAACATCTACCGCTACACCCTGGCCGGTACCGAAGTATCCGCACTGCTGGGCCGTATGCCTTCTGCGGTAGGTTACCAGCCGACCCTGGCGGAAGAGATGGGCGTTCTGCAGGAGCGTATTACCTCCACCAAGACTGGCTCTATCACCTCTATCCAGGCGGTATACGTACCGGCGGATGACTTGACTGACCCATCTCCGGCGACCACCTTCGCGCACTTGGACTCCACCGTAGTACTGAGCCGTGATATCGCCGCTAAAGGTATCTACCCGGCTGTTGACCCGCTGGACTCCACCTCTCGTCAGCTGGACCCACAGGTAATCGGTCAGGAGCACTACGAAGTGGCTCGCGGCGTACAGTCTGTACTGCAGCGCTACAAAGAGCTGAAGGACATCATCGCGATCCTGGGTATGGACGAGCTGTCTGAAGAAGACAAGCAGACCGTAGCCCGCGCGCGTAAGATCGAACGTTTCCTGTCCCAGCCGTTCCACGTTGCGGAAATCTTCACCGGTGCACCAGGTAAATACGTTTCCCTGAAAGAAACCATCCGTGGCTTCCAGGGCATCCTGAATGGTGAATATGACCACATGCCGGAACAGGCCTTCTACATGGTGGGAACCATCGACGAAGCTGTGGAAAAAGCCAACAAAGCCAAGGGCTAATCGAGAGAGGCATATACTATGGCCATGACAGTACATTGTGACATTGTCAGCGCCGAGCAGTCTCTCTTCTCCGGACTGGTAGAGATGGTGATTGTGACTGGTATCGAGGGTGAGCTGGGTCTCTCCTACGGTCACGCCCAGTTGCTTACCGCTCTGAAAGCCGGTCCGGTGCGCATCATCAAGCCCGGTGGTGAAGAGGAAGTACTGTTCGTCAGCGGTGGCTACGCCGAGGTACAACCTAATATGGTGACTATCCTCGCCGATGTAGCCGAACGTGAGATCGATGAAGACGCCGCGCAGAAGGCCCGCGAAGAAGCGGAACACGCCCTGCACAAGGCACCGTCTGAAGTCGACTACGCGCGCATCTCAGCCCAGCTGGCCGAAGCCGAAGCGCGTCTGCGTACCCTGCAGGCAATCCGCAAGGCGGCCGGTAAGTAAACAGTTCTTACCTTCTCGTAAGGCCTGTTTCCAGGCGACAAAAAAGCAGCTTCGGCTGCTTTTTTTATTCTTCTGGAAAACTCTAAAAGCCTACCCTTACTCCTACCCTGCGCACACCCTATAACGGCTATAGTTTCAAGTGATGGTTGTATGTTTAAGGATTGAAGAAGCTATCAACTATGAAATGGATGTTAACTGTCGCGTATTTACTTTTCATGTTTGCGCCCTTGACTGCCACTTCTAACAAAGTGATTGCAGCCTCTATTAAAACTAGTAAAGAACCTACTACAGCTGAAAATCTAAAGTCCCCTAGAGCGTTACTAATTCACGGAAGTATCACCTCCCCTATATATGTAGATCCTGAAAATAATGTGCCTGAACACTTGGTGGAGTTTGGTTTCTTTCATTCCGGATGGACTGTCGATGAAATTGCTGAGGTATCGCAATTTACAACGTTTGTTGACGTCTATTACAATGAAATAGATATTATGAAGGTCGCAAGAAGTCATGGACTAAAGATATGGGTACAAATAGCTCCGATATTCTTTGATGGTTATCCGACCTATAGGAAGCGAGCGGATTATTTGGAACGGTGGGAACTAGCAAGGAAACGATTAGAGCCATTTAGTGATATTATTATAGCGTTTGATCCATTAGATGAACCTTTCCATCGCTCAAAATTAAATAATCAAACACTAAAGCTATATCTAGAAGAAATTGCTCAATTAGTGAAAGAAAGCTTTCCTAAAGCAAAAAGAGCAATTACATTTATGAATGAAACAGTTAGGAAGTCAAATTTCAAAAAAATAATTCCTAAAAAATATAATTTATTTGCTGTAAATTACTATGTAGGAGAGAGTTTTCAACAACAACTAGTAGAAAAGCTAATGGTTAAAACATCACATTTAGATGTTAAATATTATTTAATTCCAAGAGCATTTAAAACCTCGAATAGAGGTTTCGGTAGTATTTCTGAATCACAATTAATCAGCCAGGCAAAGCAAGCTTATGATTTTGCAATAGCAAACCCCAAGGTTATCGCCATTTATCCCTTTGTTTGGGAGAGCATTTTTGGCAAAGACGACTACTACCTTGGGGTTGACAATCTCGAGCGAGTACAAGAAGAGTATCGAAAAATAGGTCACGCGATATCAAACACCAGATAAACTATTTTTTATCACCCATTATGTAAGTGCTGTATATAGCTCTATCATCACCAAGAACCTGCAGGGCAAATAGTTTTTCTTCAAGTGTCTTTACAGACTTCATTCTAAAATCCATTAAATCAGTTGATTTTAAATCAATGACAATAAAATCTGCTTCTTTTCCTTTTTCAAAGTTTCCAACTTTGTCATCGATATCCAATGCTTTTGCAGATCCTAAGGTTGCAAGATAGAAAGCTTTTAGCGGAGAGAATGTCTTTATATTGTTGTTATTTCCAATCGACTTTTGCAGCTGAACTACCTTATAGGCCTCATCCATAGTCTCTAACATAGAGAAACTGGTGCCGGCTCCCACATCGGTTCCCAGGCCCACGCTAACATTGATTTCTTCACCTCTATTAAGCGGGAATAATCCGCTCCCTAGAAACAGATTAGACGTTGGGCAAAAAGCAATAGCGCTGCCGACAGAAGCCATACTTTCCATCTCTTTGTCATCCAGGTAAATACCATGAGCAAACACTGAGTGGTCCCGATTTAATCCATATATGTTATAAACATCAAGATAACTATTTGCTTCTGGGAACAATGATTTTACCCAATTAATTTCATCCTTATTTTCGGAAACATGGGTATGCATATACACATCGGGATATTCATCTAGTAACTTAGCTGCCTGCTTAAGCTGCTCAGGAGTACTTGTCGGGGCAAATCTTGGAGTAATGGCATAGCTCAATCGATCCTTATTATGCCAACGTTCGATCAGTTTCTTGCTATCGGAATAGGCACTTTGCGGTGTATCTTGCAGGTATTCTGGCGCATTGCGATCCATCAGCACCTTACCTGCAATTAGTCGCATGTTCTCTCGTTGAGCAACTTCAAAGAGAGCATCTACAGACTCTGGGTGAACGGTACCAAATACAAGTGCTGATGTTGTGCCATTCTTTAGTAACTGACTAATAAAGAACTCTGCAACCTCCTTTGCATGTTCTTTATCGGAAAATTTCCTTTCAGTTGGAAAGGTGTATTCTTTAAGCCACTCTAATAATTGCTCACCATGAGCCGCAATCATTCCCGTCTGTGGATAGTGAATATGAGAATCGATAAAGCCGGGAAGTATTAACTTGCCGCGATAATCTACAATCTCTGCGCCTCTTTTTTTTACCGAAATTTCTTCTTCAGAAATTATCCCGGCAATTATTCCATCTTTGACAATTAATCCGCCATCCTCAATATACTCATAAGCTTTACTAGTCTTCGCCGGGTCGGAAGTAAAATGAAGTATGTCACCTTGAAATATAGTTGTCTCTGCATAAACAAAGTTGCTAGAGGCTGAGAGTAATAGAAATAATTTAGCTATATTGGACTTTATATTGCTGCTTAAAGATAAATATTCGACCACCAATTCACTCCGTTAAAATAATAAGCAAACCTACATATTTAGCATTTGAAAGATAATGTGACAAATTTATTTCGATTGTCTCTAGAAGAGCTGGAATACAAAACAACAAATTAACTTATATATTGAGTAATAACCTACTTAAAAATACAGAAATTTGATTTGTATATCTTGTATTTGGAAAAAACTTAATAAATTCCATCTAAACTTGTACTTAAATCTAGATTGAAGGCTCTCAATCCATGTTTAAACATCCAGATCACGTAACAGTAGTTGTTACGAAATTAGAGGAAAGTGTCAGCTTTTTTGAATTGCTGGGTTTTGAGCTTCTACTCAAAAACTTTCTAACTGGCGAGAAAGCGTCACGGTATCTCCAGGTGGATAATGTAGAAGCAGATCACTTTACGATGGTACTAAAGCAGTCATCTCCGAAATTTGAGATACAGCTACTTCACTACCGAAATCCAGTGGTTAAAACTAATCCATCACTAATTGACTTGGCAAGGCCCGGTTATAACCATCTGTGTTTAAAGGTAGATAATTTGAATGAAGCTTTAGAGTATTTATCGAAGCAAGGAATTAGTACAAGAAGCGGAATATTGGAGTATCAAGATAAAAAATTAGCTTTTCTCTTGGGACCAGAGAATATAACCGTTGAATTAGCCGAGTGAATTGTCCAAGCAAATAGATAGTACTTCTACTCAAACTTGACATGTAAATCTCTCGAAGAAATGATACTAGCCTAGCTAAAATTTATGTCTCCATATAAATTCGAGATATTGACATGGCAAATGAAATCATCTTTTATACGAATCCTCAGTCGAGAGGCTGTATTGTTCGATGGATGTTAGAGGAGATATCAGTACCCTATCAAACCAAAGTACTTGAATATGGCGAAGACATGAAATCGCTAGAGTATCTTGCTTTGAATCCCATGGGGAAAGTTCCAACACTAGTGCACGACAACAAAATAATAACTGAAGCAGCAGCAATATGTGTCTACTTGGCTGATGTGTTTTCCGATTCAGGTTTGTCTCCGATGAATAACGAAGAGCGTGCCAATTATTACCGGTGGATGTTTTATTCGGCTGGACCTCTAGAGTCCGCCATTGTGAATAAATATATCTTTGATGAAGATGTGGCTAAAGATAAACAGCAAATGTTGGGTTACGGTAATTATAAACTTGCACTAGATACGCTATCTGGTGCAATAAAATCAAACCCGTATATTGTTGGAGAACGTTTTACAGCAGCAGATGTATATATTGGTGCACAGCTGGGGTGGGGGTTACAGTTTGGAACTATAGATGGACGTGAAGAGTATCAGGAGTATGTAAATCGTTTATCTCAACGTAAAGCATTTCAACGAGCTCAAGAACTTGATGCAGCTTTGGAAAAAGACATGAATATAAGCCCAGCTTAAATTTAAATATATTTTGTTTGAACTAAAAGGTCAGAAACTATATTCCTGACCTTTTTGATTTATCCCAAATACTAGTTTTCAACTAAAAATTCCGCTTTTTATTTGCCGGACAGCTCTGTTGAATCGAAAACGATCATTTCTGTCTATAGAAGTATTTTCATCCATCATATGCTCATAATCACTTTCAACTACTTTGAGATAATCTAGTGCTTCATCTTTATCCCCTTTCATTGCAATAAGGTATGAGCGAGACAAGCACATTCTTAATTTATGAGCATCTGTTAGATGTTCTTTAGGATGATTATCGTGGAGCTTCAAGCATTCCTCTAGGCTAGCTTCGGTGAATGGGTCGTATTCAGCTACTTCCTTAGGAATTGGTTTTTTACACTTATAGATTGAGCTTGAAAATACTTGCCCATACCAGTCGAAATAATCTTCAAGATATCCCATGGTTACTTTAATCCATGGTAAACGATCAAAGAAAAAATCCTGATTAATGAAAAATGATTCACGCTCAATAAGCTTTGGCATAAACTCTGCTGAAACATGTTTATTTAGGTTCTGAGTTTTACATACATCAATGAAACAAATTTCAATTGGATTATCAGGCCAGGAAAACTCATTAAAATCACCGATATTCAGTTCAATCAATGATTCAAATGGAGAAATACTATTTTCTAGTATAGGAACAAAAGATTCACCAAACTTATAGGTTAGTGAATCACATTCCCAAACACGATCCGAACCATTTACAGGTTTAGGTAGAAAACCCAATTCATAACTACTAATAGGTTTACTATCCAATATATTTGAGTTTCTGTTGTTCGAAAAATCTGAGTTACTCATCAACCCATGTGCGAGAGAAACCACAGACGCTCCCATAAAGCTTCCGGCATCAACAATATACCCTTTTTGTTGGAAATTTTTTGACGCTAGTGAATATAGTAATTTACGCTCCGCAATCGAAACCATTCCTGGTGTTTCAAATACGCTCTGGGGAACTTCGGTTTTAGAAAATGAAATTTCTGGGTGTATATAACAACCCCTTGCAATTTCCGCATCATCAATTTCGTACATTATTTTGCTCCGGAAATAAAATTAATTACTTAGCGTAAGCTACACAAAAAACAACATTTGTCTTCATTTCATCCAGTGTAATATCAGGAATTTCCTCTCTTACTCTGGTCTCTATTTCCGGAGTTAAACGTTCTAAAACATTACTATGGGAAGGCTGTAGTTCCCAGGTTTCGATATTAAAAAACTTACGTGTTAATGCGCGCAATTCATCGACTCGAATGCGATTTAGATGTGTGTGTAAATAGTGATCATGTGGCAAATGGCGAACAATATTAATATGGTTCCAATCACAAAACTTAAGATGATCTGGATTCCCTTCATCTAAAACTGATGGATTATGAGGAGGCATATGGTGCCCACTCCAGCCATAAAAGTTGTGATGCAGAAATATAATTTTTCCTCCTTTCGATAACAACCCCGCAATATCCTCGAATACACCCTCAATTTCCAATAGGTGCTCAGTGACATTGTGTAGGCAAACCGTATCAAAGGTCTTTATACCAACGAGATCGCGGGTAGAGCACTGGCGTAAATCAATATCCGGGATCAAATCCATGATGTCCTGGCCGGACATTGGCGCGTTAACCCACTTTCTTATCCTTTTATTGCGAACTCTCCTGGAGTCTAAAGACATTGCAGGGTCTACACCGGTATAACTGTTTGCCCCAGCACAGAGGTAGCCCATGGCATAGCCGCCAAAACCACAACCGACATCTAAAACATTGCACCCTTGTACATATTTATGTAGTTTTCTTGGCCATGAACAGTAGCCGAGTTCAACGGCACTAGTGATGAGGTCAGAATCAAAATTCTTCAGTGCGTGGCGTATATTAGTGCAGTTGTGGAAAAATGCGATTTTAGCCTGTAATTCATGATTGTCCCAATCTTCTAAAGGCTCGATTTTCTTCAATTGTTTTGCTGCTTTTGAGCGGGAAAGTTTTGAAAATGCAGGGTGAGAACGGGAGGTGTCTAAAATTTCAATCGCTTCCCTGGCGTTATTTTCGATTCGTATCAGTTTGACTTGGTCAAAGACTTTTAGCGCTCGTTTATGTTCTGGACTGCACTTGATTGCTATTTTTATATCTTTTTCAGCTTGATCTATATCTCCTTTAGCTATATTTAGCATAGCGGAGATTATTCTCATGCCTACATGGTGTGGATGTCTTGATATGAAGGTCAGCGCATATTTATCACAATTTAGAATCGAACCATTTTTTGATTCGGCATAGCAAAGAAAATAAGTAGCCGGATGAAAAGGGTTGAGATCGGCAATTGGACGCAATAACTCTCTCGCCAGGTCTATTTCTCCAGCTAATGCAGCTTGCTTCCCTTGTTCAAAATTATCCAGCTGATTGATTTCTAAAGTAGACATTTAATTTTCCAAGTAATGGTAACCAGGTTTTTTGGCGTGGATATTGACTTGCATGCTGCAAATAGGTGCAGTTGCGCTCGATTTAAATCAAATATAATAAGATTGCTTATTATTGAGTACATGCTCGCAGCTAGCATTGATTTTCTTAAATTATGAAAATATTCATAAATGTGAAAGTTGGAGCTGTCAAATAATAAATTTATTTTCTCTGGGAAAACTATTCAAGGTGCAATCTGTAAAAGTTGGCGCGGATGCTAACTCGTATAATCGGTAAAGCTGTAAAGCCTGTGTTATAAATTGGATTTTGTAAGATTCACGTTATCCAATTAAGCAGCAGACGATAACACCTCAACCCTGAATAAATTGATCTGCCAACGGCCTGGTTGGCAAAACTTGTGGAGGTGGCTCTTTGAAACTGATAATAGTCGGTGGCGATGGCTTTTGTGGATGGCCAACCTCATTACATCTGAGTAATTTAGGTCATGAAGTTATTATTATTGACAATTTTTCTAGAAGAAAAATTGATAGTGAACTCAATGTAAAGTCATTAACACCGATTCGAGAACTGAAAGAACGTATTGATACTTGGTTTGAGTTAACGGGAAAGGTTATTCGCTTTGTCGAGTTGGATGTTTCCCAGAAATTTAACGATCTTGTAAATCTAATAGAGGAGGAAAAACCAGATAGTATAGTTCATTTTGGTGAGCAGCGTGCTGCCCCCTATTCGATGAAAAGTAGCGCTACTAAAAATTATACTATCGCTAATAACATTTGTGGTACCCATAATATTCTCAATGCGATTGTAGCGACACAGCTTGATATCCACTTGGTTCACCTCGGTACAATGGGTGTATATGGTTACGGCCATGAGGAGCCCATACCAATACCTGAAGGTTACTTGGATGTAAAAATAGAGACAATTGATAATCGTCAAATTTCAGACTCTATCGTTTATCCGCCTAATCCAGGCTCCATTTACCATATGACCAAGACGATGGATTCGCAGATGTTTCAGTATTATGCGAAAAATGACAGGCTTCGTATTACCGATCTTCACCAGGGGATTGTTTGGGGAACACAGACTGAACTCTCTAGTCTGGATGAGCGCCTGATAAATCGTTTTGATTATGACGGGGACTACGGCACAGTCCTAAATAGATTTCTAATGCAAGCGACTGTCGGTTTTCCACTGACTGTTCATGGCACAGGTGGTCAAACTCGTGCATTTATCCATATCTCTGATACTTGTAAATGTATTGAGCAGGCACTTTTACATCCACCGGAGCTTGGTGAACGGCCACTGATTCTCAATCAGATGGCGGAAACACAAACGCTTTCCGATCTTGCACAATTAGTTCAATCACTGACAGACTGTGAAATAAGTTATCTGCCAAATCCGAGGAAGGAGGCAGAGAGAAATGATCTCAATGTAAAAAATGATTTACTTCGTTCATTTGGATGGCAGCCGATTCTTATTAAAGATAGCCTTCTGCAGGAAATTACAGATATAACAATGCAATATCAAGATCGGGCTGATCATTCAAAAATACCTTGCGTTTCCTATTGGACACAAGGTAATAAACTTGCCGATATTTCCTATCGGGAAAAAACTAGTGAAGTTACTGAAACCATTTCCTAGTGGGTAGCTTTAGCTATGTCTACGCGAATCCTTATTACTGGTGGATGTGGATTTATAGGGTCAAATTTAGTCAAATACCTCAATACATTGAGTTTATATGACGAAATTTTAGTTTTAGATAATGAGGTCACTGGCACTACCGCAGCATTAGCCGGCATACCTCATAAATTTATTAGAGGAGATGTTAGAAATCAGCGGGATGTGGATGAGGCAGTAAAACATGCTGATGCTGTTATACACTTAGCTGCAGATACACGTGTTATTAATTCAATAAATAATCCTGTCTATAACTTCGAAGTAAATGTACAGGGGACAGTCAATCTTCTGGAAGCAATGCGAAGATATGAGGTTAGACATCTAATTAATGCTTCTACAGGTGGGGCGATCATTGGGGAAGCTGATCCACCTGTACATGAACTAATGCCGGTGAACCCCGCATCGGCTTATGGTGCGTCTAAGGCTGCAGCAGAAGCTTACTGTTCTGCATATTCTCAGAGCTATGGACTATCAATAACTTGTTTACGATTTTCTAATGTTTATGGTCCGCTTTCCCTTCACAAGGGAAGTGTGATAGCAGCCTTTATAAAAAATATTCTGAAAGGACAGGTCTGTGATGTCTACGGAGATGGCTATCAGACTAGAGACTTTATTTTTGTAGGGGATCTCTGCCAGGGAATAATGAACGCTCTGGAAAAGAGAGAAAATGGAGTATTTCAGCTAGGCAGCGGCCAGCCAACGTCAATTAACGAAGTAATTAGTTTACTAAGGGATGTCTCGGGCTGCCATGAAGACCTTGAAATAGTTAACCACCCTTTCAGAGCAGGTGAAGTACGTCATAACTATACCGATATTACTAAAGCAAAACAGTACTTGGGCTTTAGACCGGAAGTATCATTAAGGGACGGTATTCAAATTACATGGGATTACTTTGTCAATAAGGAGGATGTTCTGAAGCCCAGCCTCTCGCAGAGGGCCCTACAGAATGCAGATTGACAAATTTTCAGTAGATTCATTCCCTGATTTAAATACTTATGCAGGTTTTGAGTCGGACCAGAAGCTCAGAGTTTGTATAGCCACAGAAGAAATCCTAGGTCCGGTGAGAAATGGAGGGATTGCTTCAACCTACTATCACCTAGCGAAAGGACTGGCAGCACATGGGCACGAAGTACATGTGCTCTACTTAAAGGGTGAAACGGTTGAGAATGAAACACCTGAGTATTGGGTTGAGGAATTTTCCAATTTTGGTGTTTCACTGCACTACTTGGTGCACTCGGATGAAACAATTATCGGCCCCTCACAGAGTTGGCAGCGACGATATAGTGCGGCATACCGATGGTTAATTGAACAGAGACGTTTTGATGTTATCCACACTTCCGAATGGCGAGGTGGATTAATTTATGCGTTGATGGTTAAGAAATTGGGTTTGGCGTTTAAAGATACTTTATTTATTGTAAAGACATCGTCCCCGCACCTCTGGAATCGTCATTATCAAATGCAGCCATTGGTAAAAAGGGAGCTGTTACCAGCGAGTTTTGCTGAGCAGAAATGTGTTGAATTTGCCGATATGGTAATTGGTGGTAGCGCACACCTACTTTGCTTTATGCGCTATGTCGGCTATAAGCTGCCAACATCAACTTATGTTCAGCCAAATATTCTCGATTTTTCTGAAGTTCCTGTTGATGATAAACGCATTAATCGAAAGCCTGGTGATATAGTTCGCACTAACGAATTGACCTTCTTTGGTCGTTTGGAAATGCGGAAGGGATTGGAGCTCTTTTGTACGGCTCTGGATTTACTTGAGCGGACGGGGAATTGTCCTACCAGAGTTAATTTCCTAGGTAAATATGGTGAAGCCTTACCTAATCAAAACAATGAGAAGGTTGCGGACTATATTGAGCGAAAAGCATCTACTTGGAGTTTTGAAGTCAATTGCATCACAGATTATAACCAGCCGGAAGCTCTCTCGTTTTTGTGTTCCAGGGATATGATAGCGGTAATGCCCTCCCTGATTGAAAATTCCACCATGGCAGTATATGAAACACTAGAGAATAATATTCCTTTTATTGCAACGCGTGTAGGGGGAACTCCAGAACTTATCGCAAAAGAAGACCATGAAAGTTGTCTTATAGCACCCTACGCATTTGAGCTAGCGAAAAGGCTAGAAGAGGTGCTGAAGAATGGGCATAGGATTGCGCATTCCAGTTTTGATAATAATTATAACCTTCAAGTTTGGTATGGTTTTCATGCCTACTTAGCAGATCTTTTTAAGCAGTTTGGTGGCCCTGAAGCGATCACCAAGATTACAGGCTCTCCAGCCTTAACAGTTTCTAATGAGATTGAGCTACCGACCCTAGAAGTGGTTGTTCTATTGCGGAATACTGAGGGTGTTATGGAATTTTCTGAGGCACTTTTAGTTGATAGACCCGACTCGATCAAATTTTTATTAATCGATTCCTTTCTTGAAAATATTGCTGAGAGAGCTTCTAACTTTCTATTGGAAGCCGGTCTCGATTGTAGTTTGGTGGATTTCATTGGATTTCCAGCAGGGATTGCACTGGCTAAAAGTCTTTCTGAAAGTACTCTAGATGCTTGCATTCTCTGTGATGGTACATCCTCTCGATTAAGTGGAAAATTTTGTGGTGAGTTACGCAAAACTCTTCAAATAAATCATGAATTCATAATCACTAGCTTTTTATCTCTACCTGAAAACAAGGTGGTAATGCCGATAGGTGGAGATATCGTATCTGAGATCAGCTTTGGAAATGCTATAGGCACAAATATTATTTGTATCCCAAAACTGGTATCAAGCAAGGTGGGGTCAATACTCCCTTATGATATTCGCTACGGTTTGGTACAGGAATATATTTTAAGGGCGAACAAAGAATTTGGGTTTGAATTGATGGTTATTCCTGAGTGCCATCTTCGGAGTGATTACTATTTAGAGGAACTGGAAGAATCTCGAAATAATGCTAACTCAGTCTATTTGCGCTCAATGTCGTTGATTGAAAATGACAATATTGCCTATCGTAAATTAGCCCTTCTTCCTTCAGCTCAGCCGATTGGAGCTAAGTTAAGACCAGCACTTTATCGGGATAAGAATCGTTTGGATGAGGAACCTGTGTGGCTTTTACATGCCGACCGGCCTCGTAAAATGAAAAACCGCAATCCTAGGGTGGTTGTTGGTTTGGACGAGAGAAACTCCCATTTGCTCTGTGTAGCCAAAGGTCAGGGAAATAGGCAATTAATCGTTAATGGCGAGCCTCAGTCAATTTCTTTGGAGCTACAAGATAATGAACTTACTTTACATAGATTCCCAATTCCAGACAAATGGGAAGAAGGCGAAAAGTTTAATATTAAGTTTCTGCTAGAAGATCAAGAAATGACTTACACCCGTTTTATACGGGTTATAAAACTTTCTAAAAATGTGTTTGCAGCTATCTCTGGAAGTCCAATACTTAATGAGGTGGCTGTTGAGGAGATATTTAACCAGAAATATACCTGGAGTTTCTTCTCTAAATCGGAAAATAACATACCTGAAAACATTCAAGGGGTAGATGCTGAAGATACCACTTTATATGGACAAGATCACGCAGAGGTAGGAGAGTTTGTAGACAAGGATTATACAGTAGAAGGTAAGGATGAGCCTGAACATGATATTGCAAAACTTATCCATGAGCAGGGAAAAATCAATGAAACTGAATTTAAACCCAAGTTTAGTTTTCAGGCTGTGATTCAAAAATCTGGCACTACCTTGCAGCGCATATTCAAGGGATATACCGGCTCACCTATTAAAGGTTCAATTCCACCACGAGAACTATTTGCACTCGATCCACGGGTTCTTGAGGGATGGGCATGGGATAGAAGCAATATAGCTAAAAATTTAGTGATTGTCTTAGAGGTGAACGGAAATATTGTAGCTGAAACCATGGCGAATCGTTATGTGGAACGTTTCGGTACTCGAAACCCGAAACTAGCTTGGTATGGATTCCGGTTCTCTTTAACCCCAGAAATAAAGCAGGAAAACTCAGAAATTACCGTACGTGTTAAGGAAAATGGACTTGTCTTACGAAATGGCCGATTGCGTTATCTTAAACAAATGTTAGTCGCGATCTAAGGTGGCTTGAATAATGAAAGAGCTTCACGAGGATATACGCCTTGAAGCTGTTCAGAAATCTAAACGTATTTGTATCCTAACGGAGGATATGTTTGGTCCAATAAAAAATGGTGGTATTGGAACGGCTTACTTTCATTTGGCTATTTTTCTGCAGAGATCTGGTCACAAAGTCACCATCTGTTTCGTTAATGGTTTAGCAAAAAATCCTGTGAAAATGAAAATCACAAAAAAATTTTTTGCAAAACTCAATGTTGAATTTCATGGTGTTGCACCGCAAGCGCTAGCCAAAACGACAATGGCTCGTACTATGGCAATGCCCTATGCAGCCTATGAATGGCTCAAGCGAAATGATCGCTTTGATATTGTCCATGTTTCAGAATGGCGTGGAATGGGTTATATAGCGTTACTTGCCAAGAGTCTTGGTATTGCATTCCAAGATATACATTTTGCTGTTAAAGGTTCTTCCCCAACACTCTGGTCTGCTGAAGGTAATCAACAATTCCTTAAAGAGGAACGGCAATTGGGGTGGGTATTTATGGAGCGCAGAAGTGCCGAGATGGCAGATACTCTGATCTGTGGAAGTCAGCATTTAGTCTGCTGGATGGAAAATAATAAATACCGCCTGCCTGAGCGCAGCTACTATTGGCCAAATGTATTTTTGGATGATCTATTACCTGATAATGAAGCCATAAAAAATAGTAATTTAGAGACAAAAGAATGGGTGTTTTTTGGGCGGCTTGAGCCTCGCAAGGGGGTCATTCTTTTTGTGAATGCATTAAACACTCTTGCTAAAAGAGGGGTTAGATTACCATCGATTACTTTTTTGGGTGGACACTCTTATCGATTTGATGCGCGAAAATTCATAGAGGAAAACCAGAAGCATTGGAGTACAGAAGTCTCATTTATAAGTGATTGTAATGCTATACAGGCTGTAGAGTATTTGAGTGGAGAAGGACGTTTGGCTGTGATCCCAGCTTTGTTAGAAAATTCCCCGATTTCTGTCTACGAATGCCTTGCAACTAAAGTACCATTTATTGCTGCTGATACTGGTGGTACTCGAGAGTTACTTGATGACGAAAATGGAAAAAAAATCCTCTTCAAGCCAAATCATATTGCTTTAGCGAGAAAGTTAGAATTACATGCAAAGAAACTGCCTGCGCCGGGTATAAAACACCAGAGGCTTAAGAAGTCGTTAGATGTATGGAATAAATGGCATGGCCAAGAGCATTCAATTATTAAAAACGCCCGATCTTCCAATAGACATGATCCCTTAGTTTCTATATGCGTAACTCATTTTGAGCGTCCAGACTTTCTCTATCAAGCGTTAAAAAGCATTGAAGATCAGACTTATAAGAACATAGAAGTTATTGTGGTTGATGATGGTAGTCATTCACAAGAAGCGCTACACGCGCTGGAAATTATAGAAAGTCACTATCAGAAGAAGGGCTGGCAGTTTGTATACCAGGAAAACCGATATGTAGGGGCTGCTAGAAATACTGCAGCACAAAATGCAAGCGGAGATTATCTACTTTTTTTTGACGATGACAATGTCATGATGCCGGAAATGGTAGATAAGTTGGTTTGCGCGGCAACTTTTGCAGATATTGATTGCCTGACCTGTAGCTCTATCCGATTCAGCGGCAAGGGGGCACCTAATACTCCAGAAGGTAAGCTTGGAACTCAAATTCGTTTTATGGGGCCAGCTAGAGCTTGGGCAACGAAAGTAAATATAGTCGGTGATGCGACGTGTCTGATAAAAGCTACTAAGTTTAGAGATCACGGAGGTTATACAGAGAGATATAGAACAGGTAAGGATGATATTGAATTCTATAGCAAGCTAATTTTAGCAAAGGAAAGTGTATCCTATTATCCTGATCCTTTATATTACTATCGCACCGGTGACAATTCTATGAAATCCAGAAATCACCTTCAAGAAGAAGGAGATTTCAGGCAAATAAGTCCTTACCTTGAAGGGCTCGACTCGGAAGAGAAAAGTCTCCTACTACTAAGAAAACAGCAAAAAGAAGCGAAAAAAAATAAAGGGGGAAAATATAAGCCAGGGTTTTTAAAGCGAACGATTCGAAGGCTGCGTAAATTCGCTAGGGTGAAAGTTTGAAAGTAGTTAAGTACATTGAAAGTGCTAGTGAAACACGCTTCCCCCTTATTTGTATCTTCCGAGATGAATTGGATATTCTCCCAGCTTTTCTTGACCATTACCGGTCTTTAGGTGTGACATGTTTCCATTTGGTGGATACGGGAAGTAGCGATAACTCGGTAAGCTATCTACTGAAGCAGAATGATGTCCAGCTATACGAAGTTGATTGTGGCTACCCCCAGGCAAACGCAGGTGTAGATTGGGTTAACCGAATTGCCCGGAACTATTGCCAGGGAAAATGGACTCTTGTGGTTGATGCTGATGAGTTTCTCTGGTTACCTGAAATTTCAGGTAAAACTTCCCTGAAAGTTATGACTCAGCTTATGCAGGGTGAATTAGCTTTTGCTCTATATACTCCACTAATAGATTTCTTTAGCGACAACCTTCAAGGGAATACATATGACATAAGAAATCTTTCCGAGTTAATGGAATCAACGCCTAACTATGTATCTTATAAAAACTTTAAGAAAAAAAGCATATTAGCTTTTCCTTTTTTTGAAATTCGCTCCAAAGCCAGAGCGCAAATATCTGGTATTTCTGATTACTTTGTTAAATCCTATAAAATTCCGCTGGTTTATTGGCGGACGGGTTTTCAATATTTACGTTCAACCCACTCATGTACGCCGGTTCCTCTCAGTAAAAATTGCGCTCATCTTCTCCATTTCAAATTCCGGTCCGGCTTTCAGCAAAGGCTTAGTCGGGAATTGCAGAACCCTGACCGGATGAATGCTGATGTATATCGCATTTCCAAGGCCATCATTAAAAATCAGATAACTATCCCTCAATACACATCGGATCTGCGCAAGATAGATGGATTCGGGGAAAGCGATTGGCTAACAAAGATGGATTTTGATACTGATTGGCAGAATGAAAATAAGTCCAAAAGCCACTATTTCGAACTGCTCACACAGCAAAAGATAGCCTCGGAGAGCTTTCTCGCCGATAACTTAAACCGTATAACCAAGTCTTTTAGTTGGCGACTGAGCCGGCCTTTACGCAGATTTCTGTTTCATCGGGGCATATTGCGACACGATCACTATCCAGAAAGGCTCGACCAGGATCATCCATTAGTGGATCAGACGATTGCCATCTATGAGTCATTTTGGTGGCTGGTTACGGGAATCTTTAGACTGCCTGTCGCAATCTATCGCGCCATTCTCTGGCATAAGCTGGGAGGACGTCGCCGGACCAGGTAGGGCTTTATACAAAAAAGGCCGGGGAGGTTTGTCCCCGGCCTTTTGTTTGCATCTCAGTTTGTGCCTGAGGTTAGTGTACCCAGTGGTGGCGTTCCATCTTCTCCTGTACCGCTTCTGCCGTAGGAGCGGGCATAGCACTGATAGGCAGGCGTTCGTGGAAGAATGCCAAGCGTTCGCCAGCCCCTACTTCGTTCATGGTTTCCGCCTCAAACATACGGCCATTAATTACCGTGTAGGTAATGTTCTCTGATAGGCGCAGGTTATCCAAGGGGTTGCCGTCAACCACGATCAGGTCAGCCAGCTTACCAGCTTCAATGCTGCCGATATCACCGTCCATACCCAAGTAGCGGGCACCATCGATAGTACCGGCACGGAAGGCTTCCCAAGGAGTAAAACCGCCCTGCTCCATCATCCACATCTCCCAGTGGGCTCCAAGTCCTTCGCGCTGGCCGTGGGCGCCGATATGTACGGTGACACCTTCGTCACGCAGCTGCTTGGCCTGACGGGCCACATTAAAGTGGTTGTAGTGGGCATCCGGCGCAGTCGGGCGACGGATAGAGCGGGGGTTAACGATAAAGTCCGGAGTAAAGCGGGTCAGGCGCTCGTTCTTCCATACCTCAGTGCGGTCATACCAGTACTCCTCACCCCAGAGACCGCCGTAGGCCACGACAAAGGTCGGTGTATAACCCACTTGGGTTTGGCTCCACAGTTGCTCCACATCGCCGTAGACATTGGCGATCGGCAGTGAGTGCTCGATACCGGTGTGCCCGTCCACAATCATGTTCATATTGTGCTGGTACTTACCGCCGCCCTCGGGCACTACCATAATGCCGGCTTCGCGGGCTGCCTGCAGCACTTGCTGGCGCTGGTCGCGGCGGGGCTGGTTGTAGCTCTTCACCGAAATGGCGCCCATTTCCTTGAGGCGGTTCACGTGGAACTGAGCGTCCTCAAGGGAGTTGATCTTGGCTTTGTAGCCTGGACCCTTGGCGCCATAGAGGATGGTGCCGGTGGAGAAAATACGCGGCCCAGTAATCAGGCCGGCCTTTTGCATTTCTGCGGCGGAGAAGATTTCGCTGCTGTCATTGGAGGGGTCGTGAATAGTAGTCACTCCAAATGCCAGGCTGGAGAACAGGTTCCAGTTCTGCTGCGGGATAATTTCTTCGCGACCCTGAGCACCGTGGGCATGAGCGTCAATCAGCCCCGGTAAAACGGTTTTGCCGGTGATATCGATACGCTTCGCTTCGGTGGGAATCTCCACTTCCGCAGCGGGTCCAACCGCGACAATACGGTTGCCCCGGAACAGAACCACACCATTGTCGATAATTTCACGGGTGTTTTCCGCATCGCGCATAGTGACAACCTTGCCGCCAGTGAGGGCAACGAGACCTGCGCGATTGTCGAAGGACTGTTCAAAGCTCAGGTCGATGCCTTCAGAAACTGGCCCTGGCAGTTCCACCGGAGCGCCGGCGATAAATTCGAAGGCGTCCTTCAGTTCACGCTCGAACAGTTTGGGGCCGTGTGCCCAGCCCAAAGTATCGCTATCGGCAGACCAATGCAGGTTTTCACCGGCGCGCTTGGATACCTGGGTGACTTTGACCGCTTTGCTATCGGGGCCGATAACCTCGGATTTGCCGGTATGCATAAAGGGCGCGACAAAGGCTTTGAAGTCCTGGGTGAAGGCAACCCACTTGCCGTCCGGAGACAGGCGGAAGGAAGTAATCTCAGCGCCGTGCAGGTGCTCGCGCTCATCCTTGCCTTCCAGGTTGGTGCTTTTCAGCACGCGCTTGCCGCCGTCAGCGTTTTGGTACTCGGAGAAGTAGATACGATCTTCGCTGGCGCCGAAATGAGGCTCATAGCCGGACTTTACGACCCGGCGTTGCCAGTCGCCGTCGGCGTCTGCCAGGTAAATGCCCGGTTCCAGGGAGTACTCAGGGCTGAGCAGATAGCCACCGGTAAAGCGACGGTAGGCCACTGCGTCACCACTTGGAGAAAAGCTTGGTTCAACGTATAGGCCCGGCTGCTTGGTGATGTTTTTACCGCGACCGTTGCGAGCGGAAACTACCCTCACATGGCCCAGGTTTTGGTCGTCCCAAGAGACATAGGTGATCTCGCGTCCATCGCGGGACCAGCTGGGATAGAACTCAAAGTGGTCGTCCTGGCGGGTCAGACGACGGCGCTCACCACTGGCGATATCCTGAATATAAATCTTGCCCAATGCCTGGAAAGCGACCTGCTTGCCGTTGGGGGATTTCTGCGCCCAGCGGATCATCTTCACATCGAAGGTTTCCGGCGCTACGTCTACCGGGAAGCGCACCGCATCTGCTACCTGTTTCTCAACTTTCACATGGGCCGCAATCGGTGCGACGCTGTCGCCGTTGATGGAGATGCGCAGGAATTTACCGCCAGTCCAAACGACCAATGACTCACCATCGGGCATCCAGTCGTATTGAACGTAGTTGCCATGGGGGCCAAAGATTTCCTGCAGGTCGCGTTCGAGGCCGGAGTAAACCGGTGTTTCCAGTCCTGTGTCCAAATCTTTCAGGAACAGGGAGGTCTGGTTGTCCTGGCGGCGAATAAAGGCCAGTTTACTGCCATCCGGGGATGGTACAGGTGCCACTGCGCCACCGGGACCGGAGACAAAGGTCTCCTCTTCACCATCCTGGAGGTCATAGCGGTTGATGGCAAAAATTTCCTGGGTGGAGTTTTTGTTGTACTTCCACACGGTGCCGGGGGTGGTATCGATGGAGTAATAGACATAGCGTCCATCTGGAGAGAAAGCTGGATCGGCAATATTTTTCTGGGCGATATCGCCACCGATGCGCTCTTTCAGTTGGCGACCTTCACCCCCACCGTAGTGGTACATCCAGATTTCACCGGCGGGGATACTGCGGCCAGACATAAAGCCTTTACGCGCTACCAGGTACTGGCCATCGGGGCTCCAGTTGGGTGAGTGCAGCAAGTTTTCCTTCTCTGTCGTGAGCTGGCGAAGGTTGTCGCCATTGCGATCCATCAACCAGATGTTGTCGGCGCCGTCACGGTCGCTGATAAACACGATGGTCTTGCCATCCGGGCTGAAGCGCGGCTGCATATTCCAGGCGATTTCATTGGTCAGGGCTACCGCCTCGCCGCCTGCTACCGGCACTGTGTAGATATCGCCGAGCATATCGAACAGGATAGTTTTGCCATCTGGGCTGATATCCAGGTTGCTCCAGGTGGTCTCGCGGGTGTCCAACTGGATCGGTTTGAATTCGTAGGGTGGCTTGTTGATATCCCAGGATTGGGCTTCCGCCTTTTCTACTTCCTTGTCTTTGGTAGCTTCGAGAGCGCTTTCGGCTTCTGCCACAGCACCCATCGGCAGGGTCAGTGCCAGGACAGCCAGAGCCAACAAATGGCGGCGCGGCTTGTTCTGCTTGGTGGTGTTCATTGAAATATCCCTCCGCCCGATTCTGTGTTTGGCGGCTATATTTGTTTTGTTGGGTTGAGTAACCGGTTGATTTCACAGGGGGTAAATTACCGGGATCAAAGCGGCGCAGCAATCTTAATGCGTTGAATACCAGGGCCCCGGGGCGAACTGTTGTTCACTTGAGTAAACCGGGTCTAGTGGCCACAATGCACTCAAATCTTGTAGACGATTGGAATATCGACCCGTTATGACTATCGATGTTGTGATTTTGGCCGCCGGAAAAGGCACCCGCATGCACTCTGACCTGCCTAAAGTGCTGCATCCTATTGGCGGTATTCCCATGCTTGAGCGGGTAATTGATACCGCCATGTTGTTGGGAGAGGTACAGATTACCGTGGTAATCGGGCATGGCGCAGACCTGATACGTGACCGCTTTGCTGATCGTGGTGTCAGGTTTGTGGAGCAGGAACAGCAATTGGGTACCGGGCATGCCGTGGCCCAGGCGGTGCCCTATTTCCGCGAGGGAGCCACCGTTTTGGTGCTCTATGGCGATGTGCCTCTGGTCAGGGCCGGCAGTTTGCAATCACTGCTATCGGCAGCGGATCACGGACCCGCCCTGCTGTCAGTTGAAATGGCCAATCCCGCCGGTTACGGGCGCATTGTGAGGGATAACAGCGGCTGTGTGCAGTCGATCGTAGAGGAAAAGGATGCCGATGCGGACACCCTGGCTATCCGTGAGGTCAATACCGGCATTTTGGCGACTCCTGGAGCTCTGTTGGCTCGCTGGTTACCGGAGTTGTCCTGTGATAATGCTCAAGGTGAATACTACCTGACCGATATTATCGGTCGTTCGGTCAGTGAGGGGATTCCTGTAACGGGCGTAATTGCCAGTGATCCACTGGAAGTGGCGGGAGTAAATAGCCGTGCGCAGCAGGCGCAGATGGAGCGCGCTTTGCAGCATAACCATGCGACCAGCCTTATGAATGCGGGGGTGACTTTATTGGACCCCATGCGTATAGATGTTCGCGGCAGCCTGGAGTGCGATACCGATGTCTCTATCGATATCAACTGCATTTTCGAAGGGACAGTTTCACTGGGTAAGGGGGTACAAATTGGACCCAATTGCCTGCTAAAAAACTGTCGCCTGGCAGATGGCACCAAAGTAGAGGCCAATTCCATCATCGAAGGCGCTGAGATTGGTGAGGCTTGCACTATCGGTCCCTTTGCACGTTTGCGTCCGGGCACAGAGCTGGCCACCGGTGCCAAGGTCGGTAACTTTGTCGAAACCAAAAAAGCCAAAATTGGTGAGGGCAGTAAGGTTAATCATCTCTCTTATGTCGGTGATGCCCTGGTGGGCGAAGCGGTCAATATCGGTGCTGGCACCATTACCTGTAATTACGACGGTGTGAACAAGTCCCTAACCGAGATCGGCGATAAAGCCTTCATTGGCTCTAACACGGCTCTGGTGGCCCCGGTAACTGTGGGCGCCGGAGCCACAGTGGGTGCTGGCTCCACCATTACCCAGGCTGTGGGGAGCAAAGAGTTGGCGGTAGCACGCAGCAAGCAGCGCAATATTACCGGCTGGCAGCGCCCTTCCAAAAAAAGCTAAATAACCCTTACCGTAATTGGGTTGCCCCTCGGAAACTGTAATTCCGGCGGGCCTTCCCTCTCTACGCCTGTTGATAGCCACCCTATCCATTAAACTTGCGCTTCGGGAACAAAAGGAATGGCCCGATGCACAAGCCCAGATTACAGCTGCTTGCCAGTTTTGATATTGCCTCGCTGCAATATTTGGATGAACAGGGACAGACGACCCAAGCCCTACCGGAATTTGCCACCCCGGATACCCTGATTGCTTACTACCGCCAGATGACGCTGGCTCGTATGGTGGATGATCGCGCGGTAAAAATGCAGCGTACCGGTCAACTTGGCACCTATCCCTCCAGCCTCGGCCAGGAAGCTATTGGTGTTGGTCTCGCAGCCGCCATGGCCAAAGAGGATATCTACTGCCCCAATTACCGGGAGACAGGCGCTCTTCTGGAGCGGGGCGTCACTATTGAGGAGATCTACGCAATCTGGGGGGGCGATGAACGGGGGCAGAACTTTCGCCATAGCCGCGAAGACTTGCCCTTGAGTGTGCCTATAGCCACCCAGATGTTGCACGGTGCCGGTGTAGCCTTTGCCCTGAAATATAAACATGAGCATTTCGGTGAACCCATGCGCGTCGCTGTCTCGACCGGCGGCGATGGCTCTACTTCGCGGGGAGACTTTTACGAGGCGATAAACCTGGCTGGGGATTGGCACCTGCCTTTAGTGATCGTTATCAACAACAATCAATGGGCTATTTCCCTACCGCGAGATGAGCAAACTGCCTGTAAGACCTTGGCACAGAAGGCTATTGCCGCCGGAATACCCGGCTTGCAGGTAGACGGCAACGATGTGATTGCCGTTCGTGAGGCGGTGGCTGATGCCGTGGAGCGGGCGCGCAGTGGTGCTGGCCCAGCTCTGATCGAAGCGATCAGCTATCGCCTGTGTGACCATACCACCGCCGATGATGCCAGCCGCTACCAACCCAAAAAAGATGTCAGTGAAGCCTGGTCCCGGGAGCCTTTGCGGCGCCTGCGATCCTACCTGGAAAACTGCGGTGCCTGGGATGATGCGCAGGAAGAAGAGATGCAACGGGAGCTGACACAGAAGCTGGAGAGAGCGGTCCACATCTACCGGGAAACCCCCAGAGATGTCGCCACAGCAATATTCGACCACCTCTATGCAAAGTTGCCGGAGCCTTTTCTGGAGCAGTATCAGCAGTTGCAGGGAGATAGCTAATGGCTGAGATAACTTTGGTCGAGGCTGTCACCCAGGCTCTGGCTTACGAGATGCAAGCAGACCCGATGGTGGTTCTATTTGGTGAAGATGTTGGTCTGAACGGTGGCGTATTTCGCTCTACCGAGGGATTGCAGGCCAGGTTTGGCCGGGACCGGGTGATGGATACCCCCCTGGCCGAGACCATGATTGCCGGAATGGCTGTCGGTATGGCGGTGCAGGGCCTGCGACCGGTGGCTGAATTCCAGTTTATGGGTTTTATCTATCCCGGTCTCGATCAGATCCTCAGCCACGCTTCGCGTTATCGCAATCGCACTCGCGGCCGCCTCTCCTGTCCGATTGTCTACCGCGCCCCCTATGGAGGTGGAATCCATGCACCGGAGCATCACTCCGAGAGCACCGAGGCCCTGTTTGCCCATATTCCAGGTCTGCGCCTGGTGGTGCCCTCCTCTCCTGCGCGGGCTTACGGTTTACTATTGGCGGCAATTAGAGACCCGGACCCGGTCATTTTCCTGGAGCCCAAACGTATTTACCGAGCCGTTCGCCAGGAAGTGCCCGACACTGGCGAGGCTCTGCCACTGGATCGCGCCTTTGTGTTGCGGGAGGGCCGCGATATAACGCTTATCGCTTGGGGCGCTTCCCTCAAAGAGACCCTGCAAGCCGCAGAGCAGCTCGCAGAGGAAGGAGTAGAGGCTGAGGTTATCGACCCGGCCACCTTAAAACCTCTGGATATTCACACGGTAATAGACTCCCTGGAGAAAACCGGGCGCTGTGTCGTTGTGCACGAGGCGGCCAGGTTTTGTGGCCTGGGTGCCGAGGTGATCGCACAGATAAATGAGTATGCCTTCGATCTCTTAAAGGCACCGGTACAGAGGGTGACCGGTTTCGATACGGTGATGCCTTACTATCAACTGGAGGATGAATATCTACCCGGAGTGCCGCGTATTTTGTCGGCCGTACAGGAAGTGCTGGACTACGCCAACGGAGGGCCACAATGAAGACTTTTACCCTTCCGGATCTCGGTGAAGGTCTGCCCGATGCGGTAGTGCGGGAGTGGCATGTCAAAGAGGGAGATACCATAGCCGCCCATGAAACTCTGGTGACAGTGGAAACCGCTAAGGCCTTGGTGGAAGTGCCGGCTCCTTGGGGTGGCACTATCGAGAAGCTATTTGCGGCAGTGGATGAGACTGTGAATGTTGGCGATCCCCTGGTGGGATTTATGGCCGAGGGAGGAGTCGCAAATGAAAGCTCGCCCACTAAAGTTGAAGAATCGGAACAAGAGACTAGTCCTCGGGCCGACAGCGGCACGGTGGTGGGAAAAATAGAGCAAGGGCAAGGTGTGTTGGGGGCTGAGCGGGGGCCGGAGGTGGGCTTAAAGCGCCTGGCCACCCCGAGAGTACGGGCCTTGGCCAGGCGTTTGGGGGTAGATTTACAGTTAATATCACCAGCGGGTGCACTGGTAACGGAAGCTCAGGTACTTACTGCGGTGGGACTGGGAACAAAGGCCAAAACTGTGGCGAAGGGGCAGCATCCATCACCTGCCCGCGCTTCTGCCGTACAAACTACAGCCGTTGCACCCCAATTCGATTCTGAGTCCGAAGTCATGACGCCTGCGCGTCGCGCAATGGGTTTGTCCATGAGCCGAGCGCGGGATGAGGTAAAGCAGATAACGCTGTGTGACGATGCGGATATTTCCAACTGGTGGGGTAGTGCTCCGGCGCTGCTGCGATTGATTCGTGCAGTACAGGAAGCTTGTGAGGCGGAACCTACCCTCAATGCCCTGTATCAGGATGAAAAGCTTGCGCCACAGGGCAGTATCAATATTGGCTTGGCAGTGGACTCTCCACGAGGGCTTTATGTGCCGGTACTCAGGGATGTCGCCCAGCGTACTGATGAAGATCTGCTCCAGCAGGTGGCGGACTTTAAACACCAGGCCCGCGAGACCGGGATCGCCCAGCGAGACCTTCAGGGGGCAAGCATACTTCTCTCCAACTTCGGCTCCATAGCCGGTCGTTATGCCACTCCGGTAGTCATGCCGCCCACTGTTGCCATTGTCGGTGCCGGGCGGGTGTGCCAGGGAGTTGTGGTGGTCAATCGATGGCCGGCACTTCGCCCCCTACTCCCTCTCTCTATCAGTGCCGATCACCGGGCCGTTACCGGTGGAGAGTTGGCGCGCTTTCTTCAGGCAATGTTGGAAACTTTGTCCCTCTAACAGCCTGGTGAGTCCTATACCGGTATCTAATCAGTTGAGTAATGGTTATTGATAAAAGTTGTGGGAACTTTAGTTTCGTTTTGCTATCTTTAAGTTTCGAAACGAAACTTGTATACCTATGTCCAAACGTAACACCCAACAGCGCCGCCACGGCATTCTCCACTTGCTAAATGAAGTAGGAGAGACCAGTGTCGAGCAATTGGCGCGGCAGTTCGGAACTTCGGAAGTTACGATTCGAAAGGATCTGACGGCAATGGAAAATCACGGCTTGTTGCTGCGTCGCCACGGTGGTGCTATCCCAGTGCCGAGGGAGTTGGTCAATGAAGAAGGGCCCTCAGGGAGCAAGCGGGCCATTGGTCGAGCCGCTGCTGAACTGATACCGGATCACCATCGAATTGTGATCGATTACGGTCGCACCACGGCGGCAATGATTCCTGAGCTTGAAAGCAAGCGTGGCCTAGTGGTGATGACCAACTCGCTGCATGTGGCCAATGCACTGCGCGAACTTGAAAACGAACCGACGCTGTTGATGACCGGAGGCACCTGGGACCCACACTTTGAGGCCTTCCAAGGGCAGGTTGCAGAACAGGTACTGAGAGGATACGACTTCGATCGCGCTTTTATTGGTGCCGATGGAATCGATTTGCAGCGCGGTACCTGTACTTTTAATGAACAAATTGGCCTCTCCCGCGTAATGGCGGAAGTTGCGCGGGAAGTGGTTGTACTGGCGGAGTCCAGTAAAGTGGGGAAGCGGATTCCCAATCTGGAATTGTCCTGGGAGCAGGTCGATATCCTGGTAACTGATGATGGCCTGGCGGATGCCGTGGGCCAAAAACTGGAGCAGCTGGGTATCCAGCTCATTTGTGCCGCTGAAGACAGGAGCAGAGGCGCTCAGCCTGAAATGTTAATGGGCGGCGAGACTCCCAGGTTAATGAGGAAATAATTATGTGCGGAATCGTAGGTGCGCTGGCACAGCGCAATGTGACGGGGATTCTTCTGGAAGGGCTGCGCCGCTTGGAGTATCGCGGTTACGACTCAGCCGGAGTCTGCTTAAGCAGTGGAGATGGCCAGCTGCAATTGCGCAAAAGCCTGGGCAAGGTCGCAGATTTGGAAGCCAAATTAAGTGAGGAGAGCGCCGAGGGTCATATTGGCATTGCCCATACCCGTTGGGCTACCCACGGTGTTCCCTCCGATGAAAATGCCCATCCCCATCTGTCTGGCCATATCGCTCTGGTTCACAACGGCATTATCGAAAACCATCAGGAATTGCGTTCAGAGCTTCAGGGAAAAGGCTATGAGTTTGAGTCTGAAACCGATACTGAAGTTGTGGTTCACCTTATTCACTCATTAAGTGCCGAGGGCCGCAGCCTGGTCGACTCAGTGACTGAAGCCACGCATATACTGGAAGGTGCCTACGCCCTCGCGGTTGTTAGTCATGAAGAGCCAGAAGTTTTGGCCTGTGCCCGCTCTGGTAGTCCGCTGGTCCTAGGGGTGGGCATTGAAGAGAACTTTATTGCATCTGATCCCATGGCCCTGCGACAGGTGACTGATCGCTTTATATTCCTCGAAGAGGGCGATGTGGCGGAAGTACGTCGCGGTGGCATCGCAGTTCGAGACAAGTTGGGAGAGGAAGTCAGTCGCCCGGTGCACAAATTGACCGGCGGTCATGAAGCTACTGATAAAGGGCGCTATCGCCACTTTATGCAGAAAGAGATTTTCGAGCAGCCCCAGGTGGTCGCAGCCACTCTGGCGGGCCGTATCGGTGAGCGCTCAGTGTTGGCCCAGGCCCTCGGTGCTCGCGCCCAGGAGATTTTGCCCAAGGTGCAGCAGGTACAAATAGTAGCCTGTGGCACCAGTTACCATGCGGGCATGGTAGCCCGCTATTGGCTGGAGGACTGGGCCGGTATTCCCTGCTCGGTGGAAGTGGCCAGTGAACTGCGCTATCGCAAGAAAGTGGTGCGTCCGGGAACGCTGTTTGTGAGTATTTCCCAATCCGGGGAAACGGCCGATACACTCGCCGCCCTGCGCCAGGGCAAGGACCTGGGCTATCTGGCCTCTATGACCATCTGCAATGTGCCCAATAGCTCATTGGTGCGAGAATCTGAGCTATCGCTAATGACTGAGGCGGGCCCTGAGATTGGTGTGGCCTCAACCAAAGCCTTTACGACCCAATTGGTAGCCTTACAACTGTTCTGTATCGCCCTCGCCAAGGTCAATGGACTGTCGGCGGAGCGTGAAGCTGAGCTGGTCAGCGCCTTGCACCAGTTACCTGAGCTAATGGAGAGTTTTACCGGTCTGGATAAGGTGGTTAAAAACACCAGCAAGGCCTTTGCAGAGAAGAACCACGCGCTTTTCTTGGGGCGTGGTGTCGAATTCCCCATTGCTCTGGAAGGCGCTCTAAAACTGAAGGAAATTTCCTATATCCACGCGGAGGCCTATCCCGCCGGCGAATTGAAGCATGGCCCCCTGGCACTGGTGGACGGCGATATGCCCGTGGTTGTCGTTGCCCCCAATGATGAGCTGCTGGAAAAACTCAAATCCAATTTGCAGGAAGTGCGTGCACGGGGTGGGCAACTGTTTGTTTTCGCCAGCCCCAAGGCCGGATTTACCAGTGAAGAAGGTGTTACCGTGGTGGAAGTTCCAGATTCCCCAGAGAGTCTGGCGCCGATTCTCTACACCGTGCCGCTGCAGCTATTGAGTTACCATGTGGCGTTGCTAAAAGGTACGGATGTGGATCAACCCAGAAACCTGGCTAAATCAGTCACGGTTGAATAACCGTTCACCTGCCGCAAAAGGTTTATGCACAAGCGAGTAAAGCTGTGTGAATTTACTACCTCTGATAGCGTCACCCTGCGCTATCTAGAGGCCGGCAACGGGCCCATATTATTGATGCTACACGGCTGGTCCCAGGGGGCGGTGTTGTATAAACACCAGCTCGCTGGGCTCAGCGATCAGTTTCGTGTGATCGCGCTGGATATGCGTGGTCACGGTCAGTCTGACAAGCCCAATCATGGCTATCGAATTTCCCGCCTCGCCAAGGACTTGCAAGAGCTGATCTCAAGTCTGCAACAGGAACCCCTTTATTTACTCGGCCACTCCGCCGGCTGCTCGGTGATATGGAGCTACCTGGAAATGTTTGGTGGGGATAGGGTCAGTGCACTAGTGCTAATCGATGAACCCCCCTGTCTACTGTCAGATCCCGCCTGGAGTGAAGCGGAGCGATTGTCTGCTGGAGGCATACTGACCCCGGAGAGCCTCTTCCAGTTTGTGGATAACCTGGTTGGAAAAAAAGGTGTTGAGGCCACTCGCCAAATTCTTATGTCTATGGTTACGCCTTTGATGGGGAAAACCCAACGGGATGAACTGGTTGCGGTTAATCTGCAGTGTCCCCGGCGCTGGGCTGCAAAGCTTTTTGTGGATAACGTAACAAAGGATTGGCGGGATTTTATCCCCAGGATTGATAAGCCGACGCTAGTGGCTTTCGGTCGTGCCAGTCCACACCCAATAGAGTGCCAGCAGTGGATTCACCAGCAAATTGTGGGTTCCAGGCTTGAGATCTTTGATGTGGCGGAAGGAGGAAGCCATTTCCCGTTTCTGGAAGCGCCACACAGATTTAATGCCCTGGTGAGTAAATTCCTTCTCAAGTTTTCCACAGATAGCCATTTCCCCTCGCCCTAGTTCAGCTTTGTGGATAACTGTGGATAGAGTTATCCATAGTTACTGGAATTTAAAAAAATAATTGAAACAGCTTCTGCGAGAAGGCAGTTTCTCCTGTGGATATTCCTTTTTAAGATACCTTCACACCCGTTACCCCATTGGAAAAGGATAAAACTGATGATGAAGGCCGTCGGTTATCAACAGTCTCTGCCAAGCAGTGATAAAGAAGCGCTACAGGATATAAGCCTCCCCATACCGCAAGTCTCCGGCCGGGATCTGCTGGTAGAAGTACAGGCCGTTTCAGTTAACCCGGTAGATACTAAAGTGAGGCAGCGGGCCAGCCCGGATAGCGGTCAGTGGAAAGTACTTGGCTGGGATGCTGTGGGCATAGTGAAAGCGGTAGGCCCGGAAGCGGGACTCTTTAAGGTTGGCGATCGGGTCTGGTATGCAGGCGACATCTCCCGCTCGGGCAGCAATGCCCAGTACCAGCTGGTGGATGAGAGAATCGTTGGTACTGCCCCCAAGACGGTTGGCTGTGCCGAGGCGGCGGCGCTGCCCCTCACTGCGATTACCGCTTGGGAAATGCTATTCGACCGCCTCCAAGTAGCGGTGGGTAAAGGGGCAAACAACAAGTCATTGCTGATCATTGGTGCCGCTGGTGGCGTGGGTTCGATTATGGTCCAGTTGGCCCGTCGTCTGACCAATTTGACTGTGATAGGCACTGCCTCCCGCCCCGAAACCAAAAGCTGGCTTGAAGAGCTTGGAAGCCACCATGTGATCAATCATCGTGAGTCTCTTAGCGAGCAGTTAAGCCGCGAGGGCATCGATGGCGTCGACTATGTTGTTAGCCTCACTAATACCGAAGAGCACTTGGCGGAAATTATCAAAAGTATCAGACCTCAAGGGAAGTTTGGTTTGATTGACGACCCCGCCTCCTTGGATGTTATGGCACTGAAGCAGAAGAGTGTGTCTCTTCACTGGGAGTTTATGTTTACTCGCGCGCTGTTTACTACCGAGGATATGGCTGCCCAGCATATTCTGTTGAATGAACTTGCGGAATTAATTGACCAGGGATTAATTAAAACCACTATGGGGCAGAATTTTGGGAAAATAAACGCAAGTAATCTTTTAAAAGCGCATCAGCTTATCGAATCCCAGGCTGCAAAAGGAAAGATAGTCCTGGAAGGTTTTTGATAGAGTAAACTCTCTCCTACTCAGAGTCATATCTATGACATCTGGGTGGGAATTTACTTTGAGTAAGCGGTCCTAATTATTCGATAAAAGAAACTAAGTGCAAGATACTTATTTTTCATTATTTGGCAGTAAATTTTTGCTTATATTTCTACAGGGCGAAAATAAACTGATAGAAAAGACATCAAAGTCACTTTTATATTTTTCCGCATTATGCAGTCACCATTTTATTAAGTTATTAATCCTCGCATAGAAAATAAAAGTCATGCTATAACCATGCCTCGGCATTTTTCAAAGATGAGAGGGCCGCTAGGTGGCTACGACAGAAAAAAATAAAACAAAAACCGGTATTGATGCTGCTGTTATGAATGGCGACATCAATATGTTGCTTGGCGAGCCAACCCAGCCGCCAGAACAAGTTCGTGAAGAGCGCAAGAGGAAGCTGACGGCGGCTTTTCGGCTGTTTGGAAAATTTGGATTTGATGAAGGCGTAGCCGGTCATATCACTGTCCGTGACCCGGAATATGACGATCATTTTTGGGTCAACCCCATGGGGGTTTCCTTTAAACAGATGACGATGTCACAACTGTTGCTGGTCAATCATCAAGGAGAGGTGGTTGAGGGGGATGGTTACCTTAATGGCGCTGCCTTTACTATTCATTCTCACATTCATAAAACCCGCCCGGATGTGGTAGCCGCTGCGCACGCCCATTCCCTTTATGGGAAAAGTTGGTCTACTCTCGGGCGCTTTCTGGATCCCATTACCCAGGATGCTTGTGCCTTTTATCGGGATCACGGTTTGTTGGATACTTTTTCCGGCGTGGTATTGGAAATGGGAGAAGGCGCAGCCCTTGCTAAAGCCTTGGGTAACCACAAAGCACTGATATTGCAGAATCACGGATTACTAACGGTGGGTAAATCCGTCGATGAAGCTGCCTGGTGGTATATCACTATGGAAAAAAGCTGCCAGGCTCAATTACTGGCGGAAGCAGCTGGGCAGCCTATTCTGATCGATCCAGAGGTGGCAATACGAACCCGGGCGGTTGTGGGAACTGAACTGGCGGGATTATTTAGCTTTCAGCCTCTTTACAATGTAATTGCAAAAGAACAGCCGGATATGTTTGAGTAAAGAAACCCCAAAAACACTGCCAAATTTGCAGAGTAATTTTTTGGAGCGCTGCAAAGCACTGGCACTTTTTCTCAGAATTTATTCCCTGTTTTCTATTCTCGCATAAACTTCCTGATATTGAGTGAACAGCACTAGGGAACCTCTGAATAACTCCATGATACCTCT
The DNA here is from genome assembly GCF_052467325.1 of Microbulbifer maximicatervae (SeqCode). Classification (NCBI taxonomy): domain Bacteria; kingdom Pseudomonadati; phylum Pseudomonadota; class Gammaproteobacteria; order Cellvibrionales; family Microbulbiferaceae; genus Microbulbifer; species Microbulbifer maximicatervae (SeqCode). The sequence continues at coordinate 3,751,169 of NZ_CP174310.1, read as the reverse complement.
GGCATGCAGAGCGGTTCACAATCAAGGCGCGGCTTCGCAGGAATGTCTAGACCTTTCAAGAAGTCGCAACGCGGAGTGTGAATCGCTCTGCAAGCCCCGAAGGGCGGGCCTTGAAGGCCACATCTGCTGCGTTGCAGCTCTTGCAAAGGGCTACGGCCATTCGCGGCGAACTGCGCCTAACATCTGCAGCCTTCAAGACCCGCAGAGGCATTACGGAGTTATTCAGAGGCTCCCTAGTTACTCGATAGAGATCTATTTCAATAAGGCGTCACAGGGAACTTTAGCGAGTAATGCACTATCTGGTTATTGCGCTGGTGCTGTTGTTAGTTGTGGCCATTACCCTGGTTATTGCGCGCCTGTTGCCTTTACCTATTCCACTGCCTTTATTGCAAATTGCTGCGGGAGCAATACTGGGTAGCTTTTTGGGAATAGAAATACCCCTCGAGCCAGAAATTTTTTTCCTGCTGTTTGTTCCGCCCTTATTGTTTATTGCCGGTTGGCGAATACCGAAAGGCGCTCTGTTTCGAGATATCGGTGCCATTGTTACCTTGGCTATTGGATTGGTGCTTTTTACCGTTGTGGGTATGGGATATTTTATTTCCTGGCTGGTGCCGGTCATGCCAATGGCGGTGGCTTTTGCAGTAGCGGCAATTTTGGCACCGACCGACCCCGTGGCGGTATCGGTGGTACACGGTGGAACTTCTATGCCACCACGGCTGGAGCATATCCTCGCCGGAGAGTCCCTGTTTAATGATGCCTCGGGATTGGATATTTTCCGTTTTGCAGTGATTGCCGCCCTCACCGGGACCTTTTCATTTCCCCATGCACTGGCTGGTTTTTTCTGGGTCGCTATCGGCGGTGTGGTTATAGGCGCTGGAGCAGCATTTGCCTGTGGATATATTTTGCGCCTGCTGGTCAGAGTTGGCGGTGAGGACACTACTGTACAAGTTCTAGTGAGCTTATTAGTGCCCTTTGCGGCTTATATCGCCGCCCATACTTTACAGGTATCGGGTATTTTGGCAGCTGCCAGTGCTGGAATTGCGACTCACTATACCACCTTACACGGCGCGGAAATGTCGACTACACGGATGGACCGCCGTGCAGTATGGAAAACAGTACAAGCAGTTCTTGACGGTATTATTTTTGTTTTGTTGGGAGAGCAATTGGTTCGAATTACCGGAGCGGATTTCTCCGGCGCGCGCCACACTGGTGACTTAACAATTATTTTTTATGTCCTGGCAATATTTGTTGTACTACTTCTCCTGAGATTTGTGTGGGTATGGGTCTCCCTATATCTCTCACGTTTTGGGCAGAAAGTAGAATCTTTTGGTACCCATTTTTTATTGGTTAGCGTGTTGACCATCGCCGGGGTAAGAGGGGCGATTACATTGGCGGGAGCCTTTTCCCTTCCCCTCGCTATGACAGATGGAAAGCCGTTGCCCGGCCGTGATTTAGCCCTGATTATTGCAATGGGCGTTATCTTGCTTTCCTTATTGCTGGCAAGTTTTTTATTGCCTGTTCTACTGCGCCGTTTACCCGAAGCCCCCAATTTTGCCGCTATCGGTGATGAAAAAGGTGCGCGAATATCTGCTGCCACAGCGGCAGTGAATCAGCTGATGAATATGCGTCATGATATTGATCGAGGTGAAAAAGATCGCGATCTCGCTTTTGAGGCGGTGGATCACCTTTTGGCTATTTATCGGCGGCGCATAAGCCTAGGAGAAGATGAAAGCGAGGATATTATCTGGATGCGTTCCAGGGTTGAGCGTCATTACCACCTTGCTGCACTTTCCGCTGAGCGCGAACAACTGCTGGAATTGCGTGTCTCCAGGAAGATTGATGATGAACTCCACCGCAAATTGGTTTTGGAGGTCGATCTGGTAGAGGCGAGCTTAATTAACAAAGAATAAATTTTCTCTTTTAATAGACACGCTTAAATTGGTGAAAACTTGATATGGAGTTTGTAGAGCTGTGTTCAGTTAATGGGGTTTCCCTTTTTCAGAAAAGAAAAATAGACAGTCCCCAGCGCGAGCCCCTGGGTAATTACTCAATCCCCTATCCCGCCAAGCAGGTGCAGTTCCGGGAGTTTAGTGAGGGGCAGCGTTTTGATTGGCACTGTGCCCCGCAGGCGCAGTTTATACTTTACCTTGAAGGCAGGGTGAAGCTCACAACCAGCTCCGGTGAACAATATACCTTTGCTCCCGGAGATATCTTATTAGCCAATGATTTACACGGAAAGGGTCATATCAGCGAGAGTCTGAGTCCTGGCAGGGCTGCCATTGTCATGCTTAATGACAACTCCTAGGGCCAATAACCGGCTTACTGTTTTTCCATCTCGGGCTTGGCTTCTTCCCAGTAGTGATCCAGATGCAGGTCCTTGTCGCGGCGGTCTTGTTGTAACGCCTGTAAAAGCTGCTCGCGATAGATTCGGCTTTGCGCAATATGCTGGGACTCATCGCGCCAGTAGGGGAAAAGTGCCTCCAGCATACGCTGGTCGTGCTGCTTGAATTTTAAGGCGGCGCGGCGCGCCTGTATGGGACTGAGTCCCAATAGTTCCAGCGCCTTTTCGCCGATGGTCAGGGCCGAGTCCACGGTCTCGCGGAAGATATAGCGGACCCCGGCTTCCATCAAAGCATATTGGTGCATACGGTTGCGGGCCCGGGCGAGGATGGTCACATTGGGGAAGTGTTTTTGCAGCTGGGCCACAATTTCCAGACAGGCGGCCTGGTCGCTCAAGGTCAGGATAACCAGCTTTGCGTTTTGGGCTCCGGCGGCGCGCAGCAGATCCTCTCGCGAGGCATCCCCGTAGTAAGCCTTGATACCATAGCGGCGCACCAGATCCAGCTGTTCTGCATTGCGTTCGAGCAAAGTGGTATTGAAACCGCAGGCATTTAGAAGTCGCCCGGCGATCTGCCCAAAGCGCCCGTAGCCAATAATGATTACCGGTGAGCCGGAATCCACAGGCGGTGATGTATCTATGTTGGCGGGAACCTCTGGGCCGGTGACAAACCGCGGCTGGATAAACTGTTCGTAGATCAGCAGCAGCACTGGTGTCAGGGCCATGGTCAGAGCAATTTGGGCTACTAACAGGTTGCCGATGTCCGCACTCAGGACCTGAAGCTGGGTAGAGAACGCCACCAGTACAAAACCGAATTCACCGGCTTGCGCCAATGACAGAGCGAACAACCAATCCTCGCCCTTTGACATTCGCAAGGTGCGCGCCAGGGCAAACAGCACGGTAAATTTAACCAGCACCAACGCCAATGCTAATCCGATTAGCACCAGCGGGTTGTCCGCGATCAGGGAGAAATTCAGGCTGGCACCCACGGCGATAAAGAAGAGGCCCAACAGCAGGCCCTTAAAAGGCTGTATATCCGCTTCCAGCTCATGGCGGAACTCGCTCTCGGCCAGCAGTACCCCGGCGAGGAAAGTACCCAGTGCCGGCGATAGGTCCAGCCAGGTCATTACCGCAGCTGCGGCAAATACGATAAGTAGCGCGCTCACGGTAAACAGTTCGCGCACTTGGCTGCCTGCCATTAGACGCAGTAAGGGACCGAGCAGGTAACGCCCGGCGAAAATAAAAGCCAGCATGGTGCCGATAACTGCCGATGCGTAATACCAACCACTCAAGCCACTTTCATGGGGGCTGGCAGCGGTACCTGCCAGCAGTGGCAATAGCGCGAGGATGGGAATAACAGCGATATCCTGGAACAAAAGTACCGCAAATGCAGCGCGCCCGCCCTGGCTTTTCAGCAGGCCCTTTTCACTGAGGGATTGCAATACGATCGCAGTTGAGGACAGTGCCAGGATCAGCCCGATAGCCACCGAAGAGCGCCAATCCATCTCGGAAAAGGCGAGAACCAATCCAGCGATGGCCGCAGCGGAAAACAGTAGTTGGGCACTGCCGGTGCCGAGGATAGCACCGCGCATTTTCCACAATTTCTTCGGCTGCAGCTCCAGGCCGATCAGGAACAGCATGAGTGCAACACCAAACTCGGCAACGTGCATTTCATCGCTGGCATCGCCGACTAAGCCTAGGGCACTTGGGCCTATGGCCACACCGGCGAGTAAGTAACCGAGGACTGAGCCCAGGCCCAGGCGGGTGGCAATGGGTACCGCAATCACTGCGGCAGCCATGAAAATTACTGCCTCAATAAGGAAGCCGGAGTGTTCCATTTAATCGTTATCGCTATTTGGCTGTCGGTTGCTGGGGCTCGTCGCGTTCGGGCTCAGAAAACTCCCGGCTGCGACGAATCAATGGCGCTATGGTAGAGCCCTGTACGACGATAGAAAAGAGCACCACGCCATAGGTCATGACCACCCACAGGTAGCGAAGGTCCTGTCCCTGGACGAAGGCACTGCCGGCGGGAATCGACATCGCCAGCGCCAATGCCAGACCACCTTTCAACCCTCCCCAGATCAAAATCCGGTTGGTATAGGGGTGGTACTTGCGGCGACTTTTTAAATACAGGAAGGGTATGCCGACAGCGAAAACCCGGGCGGTGAGAACAATGACAATGCCCACTGCCATCAGCAGGTAGTCGGAGGGGCGCAGGTCGATAGTAATCAGGAACAGGCCCACCAGCAGGAAGAGCAAACCGTTGAGGAAGTCCTCGGTGATGCTCCAGAAATTATCCAGCTCGTGTTGGCTCACCCGGGAAAAGCCGCGCTCGCGGGTAAAGTTGCCAATAATAATGCCACTCACCACCATTGCCAGGGCGCCGGAGACCCCGAGCACATTGGCCAGGGAAAAACCGGCAGTGGGAATAACCATGGTCAGCATCAATTCCAGGCTGTGATCATTGGTACAACAAATAGCCCAGTGGAAAACGCCACCAATGATCAGTCCCAGCAATATGCCCCCCAGTGCCTCGATAGCGAATAGCTCAGCCACTGCCGGTACTGTAGGTTGGCCGCCTTCGAAAGCGAGTGCGTAAATCACCGCGAAGATCACGATACCGAAGCCATCGTTGAACAGGGACTCACCTTCCACCTGAATGGAAACCTGCTCCGGGGCTTTCAGGTTTTTCATTATTGCCAGTACGGCGATAGGATCGGTGGGAGAGATCAATGCACCAAATAACAGGCAGTAAACAAAAGCCACCGGCATATTGATCAGCATCAGGAACCAGTAAAGAAGGGCCCCGACCACAAAGGTGGAAATGAGGGTACCGACAATGGCGAGAAGACCGATCTCCAGTTTCTGGTTGCGCAGCTCCAACAGATCGATATGCAAACTGCCGGCAAAAAGCAGAAACCCGAGCATTCCCTTGAGCAGAATATCCTCAAGGTTGAGGAGCGGCAGAAGCTGATCTGCCCAGGTGCGCAACTCTACCACCCCCAACTTGCCGAGGGCGGTGACCAATAGTGATAAGGCCAGGGCACCGGCGGTAATAGCGATCGTGGTTTGGGCGCGCAATACGTATTGGTTCAAGAAACCCAGAAAAACTGATACGGCGGCAAGAAAACAAAAGGTGTAATAAACTTCCATGCCGTGTGTGGACTCCAGCGCTGAAATATTCTCGGATGGTTTAATGCCATTTTGGGGAGCGCCCCGGCGGCAATTTATATGATGGTGAGTGTGCCGTTATTGTAGTCGTGCAGAGGCTGCTCGATTTCCCTTGGCGTGGATCTAGGGCAACAGGATTACACCGGGGCGGGCCGCGCGGGCACAAGCGGCCAACTCCCTTTTATATGGGCGCGCAATTGTAGCGGCTCTAGGGCGCCAGACAACTGCATTTTTCAGTTTTGCGCTCAAACGGATCGACTTCCCCTACCCACTAAAATTCATTAATGCCTTAGCTTTTTAAACATTACTTCATTACTTACTAACTGCCAATTAGTAGATTCCTACTGACTATTGAAAATAAAAAGGATGATTGTCACGCCAATCTAGTAGTTTTTATCCCTCCTGAGTAAAGGCAGCTACCGACTATCTCATGAATTTTTACGACAGTGTCTACACTGGTTGATAGTCCATACCCATAAATGCGCAATTGAGGAAGTAGTAGTGAAGCATTCGATATTGTGCGACACCTCTAAGCTGATCGGTCGGGTACTGATGTCGCTGATCTTTATATTTGCCGGCTGGAATAAAATTGGCGGCTACGAAATGACAGAGGCCTTTATGGTTTCCATGGGGATACCCGGCTTCATTTTGCCCCTGGTCATCGTTATAGAGTTGGTGGGAGGACTCGCGGTGTTACTGGGGATATTCACCCGGATATCTGCTTTTGTTCTTTTCCTGTTCTGTCTCGCTTCGGCCTTCCTGGTACACCTATCCCCTGGTGATGCAACAGAAATGACCAGCTTTATGAAAAATATCACGATTGCCGGCGGTTTCCTGATTCTTACCTGTGCCGGTGCCGGTCGCTTTAGCCTGGACCATTGGATACGCGGTAAGTAGATTTCAGCAACAGTTGTAGAGAGGAATTCAAGCCAATTGCAATCGTGCTTCATTGGGGAGAAATAAGCCGGGCCTATACTGCTGGGATATAGGTAATGACTCTACAGGATTACCATGAAGCTTTTTTATGCACCGGGTGTTTGCTCTCTATCGCCTCATATTGTTGCTTGTGAAGCAGGGATCAATCTGGGCCTGCAAAAGGTCAATCTAAAAACCCACGAGCTGGAAAACGGCGACGACTTTACAAGGATTAGTCCTAAAGGGTACGTGCCGGCACTGCAACTGGAAGGCGGAGAAGTACTGACAGAAGGTCCGGCAATCGTCCAGTTTTTGGCGGAACAAAAGCCCGACGCGCAACTGGCGCCACCAGTGGGCACCCTGGCCCATTACCGGCTTCTCGAGTGGCTCAACTTCCTCAGTGCTGAAGTCCACAAGCTATTTAAACCACTGTTCTGGCATGGTACAGAAGAGGAGCAGGAGGACTCCCGGGTTAGGCTTATCCGCTGGTTTGACTATATCGAAGGGCAGCTTGATAAAGACTACTTAATGGGAGACGGTTTCACGGTTGCCGATGCCTACCTGTATGTTCTCTCTCGCTGGCTGAAACATCAGCAGTTTGATATGCCCCGGTGGCCCCGGCTTCAAGCATTCCAAAAGAGAATGGAAGGAAGGCCCGCAGTGCAGCGGGCGCTTCAGGAGGAAAGTTTAGAACCGGTGTAAAGAGCTGCCGTTAACGCGGGGTAAAGCGCCGGGTTGCAGGGATATCGGACTCGATCGGTTGGCGAACCTTCGCGACGAATAGTGCAGAGAGTAGTGCCACAAAAGCACAGCCCGCCATAGATCCTGCAATAGGTGTCAGGGTTCCGGTGTGCAGGCTGCTCGCCAGTCCACCCAGTATCCCCCCGGTAATAAACAGAGCGGCGCCGTATAGCGCGTTGGCACTACCGCTGATTTTGGGGAAGAACTCCAAATAACAGGCGGCGGCATTGGGGCCGGTAATACCGATACAGCTCATCACCAGTACCAGGGGAATCATCCACAGGGTAAGTTCTTTGACTCCTGTCATAGTTCCCAGCAGCAGCAGGCCGCAACCCAATAGCTGCAACACAATACCCGCCAGCAGGATATTGCGCGGCTCAAAAAAGTTCAGTAGGCGGATATTCACCTGAACCATGCAAATTAGCCCGAGTACGCAGATACCAAAAAACAGTGGGAACTGATTCGCGCTAACACCGAAGTAATCCATAAACACAAAGGGCGCGGTGGTGATGTAGATAAACATCGAACCGCTGACACAGGCCTGTGCAATCAGGAACCCAATAGCGCGGGGATTGCGCAAAACCTGGCCGTAGCTGCCCACGAGAGACTTTAGCGGCATCATCTGGCGGCGTGCGCGGGTAAAGCGGGAGACGGTCTCCGGTAACAGCAACTGTACTAGTACGAGCATTGCCAAAGCGTACAGTAACAAAAAGACGAATATACTCTGCCAGCCGCCAACGGCTAGTAGTGCGGAGCCGATCACCGGGGCGATCAGTGGTGCAATCAGCATGATGGTGCTAATCAGGGAAATAATTTTTGCCGCCTCACGGCCACTGTGTAGGTCGCGCACAATTGCAGCACATATTACTGTGGCAAAGCCGCCGCCAACTGCCTGGCAGAAGCGCAGGATAATCAGTTGGTCTACATGGTCGGTAAACAGGACTAACAGGGAGCTGGCTATATAGATACTGAGGCCGATGGTTCCTACAAGGCGCCGTCCCCAGCGATCTGATAATGGTCCGCCAAACAGTTGTCCGAGGGCAAAGCCCAGCAGAAAACTGGACACTGAGTACTGCATCCGCTCGACTTCTGTATCCAGGGCCGCCGCCATCGCCGGAATGGCCGGCAGGTAGCTGTCGATGGAAAAAGGTGTCAGAGAAACGAGTGCGGCCAGCCACACCACTAGCCAGCGCGGGGCTTTCTCGTCCGGGTTAGAAGCGATGGATGTCATTATGTTGCTCAGGTACAGCCTGGAAGGATCTTCCCGGCAAAGCCCAATTGGCGGGAAATGGCTTTGGTAGAAACGGGCGGGCACATTGTCCCTTGCCCGCTTTGGATATCAGGGAGTTTAGTGCTTGTCTTCCCGCAATGTGTACAGTCCCTGTTTCAGTTTCAACAGGTGCTCCTGTAGCTGAGGACCTTTGCGCTGGGCTACGCCGATAGCGAGGACATCGATTACCACCAGATGAGCGATGCGCGAGGACAGCGGCGTATAGATCTCAATATCCTCTTCTACATCCACTTCCAGTGGGATGCTGGCTTGCTGTGCCACCGGCGAGCCGCTGGGTGCCAAACCAACCACCAGAGCGCCCTGCTCTTTTGCCATGCTCATGGAGCGAAGTAACGCCTTGGTGCGACCGCTCTGGGAGATAGCTACTACTACATCCCCCGCTTGCATGGACATGGCCGACATATTCTGGATGTGGTGGTCCGAGTGAGCAGCGGTGGCTAACTGTAGGCGGAAGAACTTGTGCTGGGCATCGGCGGCGACGGCACCGGAGGCGCCAAAACCGAAGAATTCCACCCGCTTGGAAGCGGCCATCGCAGTGACAGCGGCCTCGAGGGCACGGTCGTCAATTCTATCGCGGACTTTCAGCAGGGTATCCACCGTGGAGTCGAAAACCTTGCGCTTGTATTCGGCAATGGTATCCGTTTCCGTAACCGCAATCTGGCCGAAGCTGGGGCTGGAAGCCAGCTGCTGCGCCAGGTTCAGCTTGAACTCCTGGAATCCGGAGCAGCCCACGGCGCGGCAAAAGCGCACCACGGTAGGTTCACTCACCTGGGCTTCAGTAGCCAGGTCGACGATGCGCATATGAATGATTTCATCGGGGTTGGCGAGAATATACTCCGCCACCTTGCGCTCTGATTTGCGCATGGATGACAGTTGTTCACTGATTCGTTGCGTTACTTCCGCCGGTTTCACAGGACTTCCTTCTCTATGCCAGATGGCGCAGTTTAGCCGCTGTGCCCTCCGCTGGCGAGCGACATTACATTGTCAGGCAGGGCAAAATCCTGTTTATTTACACAGGTCTTGTGCATCAGCTCTGGTACAATCTTCGCCCATGGACGTATCTCAGATTTTAGACCCCCTCAACGACGCCCAGCGCGAAGCAGTAGCTGCCGCGCCCGGCAATCAATTGGTTCTGGCCGGTGCCGGCTCGGGCAAGACCCGGGTGCTGGTACACCGCATCGCCTGGCTGATGCAGGTGGAGGGCGCCTCGCCCTACTCCATTATGGCGGTAACCTTTACCAACAAGGCGGCCCGCGAGATGCGCGCCCGTATCGAAGAACTGCTGGGGGTGAATACCTTTGGCATGTGGGTGGGCACCTTCCACGGCCTGGCTCACCGCCTGCTCAAAGCTCACTGGCAAGAAGCCAAGTTGCCGCAGAATTTCCAGATCCTGGATTCCGACGACCAGCTTCGCCTGATCAAGCGGGTACAGGCAGATCTTGGGCTGGATGATAAAAAGTGGTCACCGCGGGAAACTCAGTGGTGGATTGGCGCGCAGAAAGATGAAGGTCTGCGGCCGCAATATATCAATGCCGGCGCGGATCCCTGGTTGCAGACCATGGTGCGAATCTATTTCGCCTATGAAGAGGCCTGTCAGCGCGGTGGATTGGTGGATTTCGGCGAGCTGCTGCTGCGCGCCCACGAGCTCTGGCTAAATAACGACGCTATTCTGGCCCACTACCGCCGGCGTTTTCCCCATATCCTGGTGGATGAGTTCCAGGACACCAACACGATTCAATATGCCTGGTTGCGCCTACTTGCCGGTGAGCAGTGCCATATCACCGCCGTGGGTGACGATGACCAGTCCATCTACGGTTGGCGCGGTGCCAAGATCGAGAATATCCAGCACTTTTCCACAGATTTACGAGAAGTGCAGACGGTGCGACTGGAGCAGAACTACAGATCCACCTCCACCATTCTGAACGCGGCCAATGCGGTGATCGCCAATAACAGTGGTCGCTTGGGCAAAGAGTTGTGGACCAAGGGTGAAGAGGGTGAGCCCATCGCCGTCTACGCGGCCTACAACGAACAGGATGAATCGCGCTTTATTGTCGAGCGAATCAATGACTGGGTGCGCGACGGTAATCGCCGCGACAGCATCGCTATCCTCTACCGTTCCAATGCCCAATCCCGGGTACTTGAAGAGGGGCTTTTGCGCGAGCAGGTTCCCTACCGTATCTATGGCGGCCAGCGCTTCTACGAGCGCCTGGAAATCAAGAATGCCCTGTCTTATTTACGCCTGATTACCAACCGCGATGATGATACTGCGTTTGAACGGGTAGTGAATACGCCCACCCGTGGCATCGGCGCGCGCACTGTAGAGATGGTCCGCTCTTATGCCCGGGAGCAGGGCTGCTCCCTGTGGCAGGCGGCCAAGCTGATGTTGCAGCAGCGGGTATTGGCTGCTCGCGCCGGCAATGCCCTGCAGAGCTTCCTGGACCTGATTAACCAGCTGGCAGCGAATGCAGAAGATAAAGAGTTGGATGCTATTGCTGAGGATGTGATCGAAAACAGCGGTTTGCTGGAGTTTCACGGCAAAGAGAAAGGCGAGAAAGGCCAAACACGAGTGGAGAACTTGCAGGAACTGGTCACTGCCTGTCGCGGCTTTACCGGTGCAGGCCTGCCCGAGGGAGAGGAAGATGAGGAGAAAATCCCGCTTCTTAACCAGTTCCTCGACAGCGCTGCCCTCGATGCCGGTGAAGGCCAGGCGGATGAGTTTGAGGATGCCGTCCAGCTGATGACCCTGCACTCCGCGAAAGGTCTGGAGTTTCCCCTGGTATTTATGGCGGGTGTGGAGGAAAACCTGTTCCCCCACAAGATGTCGGCGCAGGAGCCCGGCCGCATGGAGGAGGAGAGACGCCTCTGCTACGTGGGTATCACCCGCGCCATGCGCAAGCTATACATTACCTACGCGGAAAACCGGCGTCTGTTTGGCAGCGAAACCTATAACAGCCCTTCTCGCTTTATCGGCGAAATTCCACCTAATTTGGTGCAAGAAGTGCGCCTGAAGACCGAAATTTCCCGCCCGCTCTATCAGGCGGATTACGGCAAGGTAGGCCAGTTTTCCGACCCGGCGCCAGACTTCGATGATTTGCCCCCGCTGGTCCTGGGCGGGCGAGTGGACCACGCCAAGTTTGGTGAAGGAACTGTCATTGAGTTTGAGGGAACGGGTCCTCGAATGCGGGTGCTGGTTAATTTTGACGATGTTGGCGACAAGAGGTTGATACTTTCAATGGCCAAGTTGCAGCCGCTTTAAGTGATGGCTTGAGCTGGCACTAAGCATTAAATACTGAGTGCCGGAGCATGTCGGTACCGAAAGGCATGCAGAATTGAAAGTTAGATAGTGGTGAATGGATTCCAGCGATAGCGGGAATCCATTCAAAATACCAAGGTAAAATCACAGCGGACTTCCTCTGAAGACCTAAGTTGGCGACCAAAGCGTCTGCCGATAATTTGTACAATACAAAAATAACGATAAATTAGTGGCAATGAAAAAACTCAATTGGTACCCGGCTATCATTCTCGGGCTCTTAGCCCTGCTCGCCATTACCTTCGCCGCCCTGGTAGCTTCCCGTGCAGCAATGGGCCCTGCCCAGCACTTTTCTGCAGAGGGCAATAAAGAGCTGTTTGAGTGGAAATTAGTTACTACCTGGCCCAAGAATTTCCCTGGCCTCGGCAGTGCGCCGGAGCGTTTTGCCAAGAAAGTCGAGGCGATGTCAGCCGGGCGTCTCAGGATCAAAGTGTACGGTGCCGGTGAGTTGGTACCTGCCCTGGGCGTATTTGGTGCTGTTTCGGAAGGCGCCGCGCAGATGGGACACGGCGCGGCCTATTACTGGAAAGGCAAGGTGCCCGCAGCCCAGTTTTTTACCGCAGTGCCATTCGGATTGAACGCCCAGGAAATGAATGGTTGGTTGCACCACGGCGGTGGTCTCGAACTCTGGGAGGAGATCTACGAGCCCTTTAACCTGATCCCACTTGCGGGGGGCTCCACCGGTGTACAGATGGCGGGCTGGTTTAACAAACCGATTGAGTCGGTGAAGGATTTAAAGGGCCTAAAGATGCGTATTCCCGGCCTGGGTGGTGAGGTTTTAAACCGCGCAGGCGGCACTGCGGTGACCATTCCCGGTGGAGAACTCTACACCGCCCTCCAGACTGGAGTGATCGATGCTACCGAATGGGTGGGGCCCTACAACGATCTCGCTTTTGGTTTCCACCAGGTCGCTGAGTATTACTACTACCCCGGGTGGCATGAGCCGGGCTCTATCCTGGAATTTATCGTTAATAAAAAGGCGTTCGAAAAACTGCCTGCTGATTTGCAGGAAATAGTGCGAGTCGCCGCCCGTGAAGCTAACCAGGATATGCTGGACGAATACACGGCACGCAATAACCGGGCCCTCAAGGAGCTGGTAGAAGAGCACGGGGTAAAAGTGGAGCGCTTGCCGGAGGATGTTCTGTCTCACCTGAAGAAGATCAACAACGAAATTATGCAGGAGACGGCGCAGCAGGACCCGGAGTTTGCCCGTGTTTACAAAGCCTTTAAGGAATTTGAACGGGATGTGAAGCCCTACCACGAGATCAGTGAAGAGGCTTACTACCAGGCGAGAGAGTTAAAGGAAGATTAGCGCCCAACTACTGGGCCGATGATATTGCCGGCTGTGTTGCTCTACAGCCGGCGAACTCGAAATCTACAATCAGGGCAGCGGCCTGGTGCGGCCGGCATCGTCGATAGCGACAAATACAAACTCACCCTCGGTAACCTTAACCTGCTCACCAGAATCCACCCGCGTCAGCCAAACCTCAACCATAGTACGAATTGAGGAACGCCCTTCTTCAATGGCTTCCGCATAGCAGCTGACTGTTGAGCCAACCGGAACCGGGCGCAGGAAAACCATGCTGCCCACTGCAACGGTTGTGACACGGCCGCGCGCCATGGTTTGCGCGAGAATGGCGCCAGCGAGGTCCATCTGCGACATCAGCCAACCGGCAAAAACATCCCCCTGCGGATTGGTATCGCGGGGCATAGCCAGGGTTTGCAGGGTTAGCGTGCCTGTGGGTTGCGGATCTTCATCGAGAGCTGACAGTGCGGACATCGGGTACTCACAGATTGTTAGAGTTATTGGTTTCCACTACTGGAATGGTGGCGCATTCTAGCACAATTTGGCCAGTAATTGACCAGAATAAATTTCGGCCTTTAGTCGACCGTAGACGCGTTTTTGGCCGTTGGTGCTGCCTCTCAGCCCTGGACGGCTCTCTACATGACGCAGATCACTATTGCTGAACCACCCCCGGCAACCAAGTGGCCAGGGCCGGCCATATCGCCAGCAGGCAGAGCAGTAAAAGTTGAATGGCAATAAAAGGTGCTACCCCGCGATAGATGGCCGATGTCGCGACAGAACTGGGGGCCACCCCGCGCAGGTAAAAGAGGGCAAACCCAAATGGAGGCGTTAGGAAAGAGGTTTGCAAATTGATGGCAATCATAATGCCGAGCCACACCGGATCGACGCCCATTGCCAGCAGTACCGGGCCCACAATTGGTACCACTACAAAGGTGATCTCGATAAAGTCGAGGATAAAGCCCAGCAGGAAGATTACCAGCATCACCAACAGGGTCGCGCCGATTACCCCTCCGGGCAAGCTGTGGAAAAATCCTGTCACCAATTCTTCACCGTTGTAACCGCGAAATACCAGAGAAAATAATGAAGCGCCAATCAATATGGCGAAAACCATTGCCGAGACCTGAAGTGTACTGCGGCCGATTTCCCCGGCGCGCTTAAAGCTTAGTGCTCCGCGACTGGATGCCAGTAACGCCGCCCCCAGTGCGCCGACGGCGGCCGCTTCTGTAGGGGTGGCAGCGCCAACGATGATTGATCCGAGCACAATCAGCATTAAGGCAATCGGGGGCAAAAGACTGCGAAGCAGCTGGGCCTTATCCACTTCTGGAGGCTCGCTGCTCTCTGTGGGTTTGGGGCGACGGGCAATAAATAATAGATAAATGATATAGGCGGCCACCAGCAGTAAGCCGGGAATAATTGCCCCTACAAACAGATCCCCTACGCTGACTGGCTTGGGATTGAAAATGCCTGCAGACAGTTGTGCCTGTTGATAGGCATTGGAGAGGGTGTCACCCAACAGAACCAAGGCAATAGAGGGAGGGATAATTTGCCCGAGGGTACCAGTGGCGCAGATAGTGCCGGTAGCCAGTTTGGGGGAGTAGCCACTTTTTAACATGGTGGGCAGTGACATCAGCCCCATGGTGACTACAGTTGCACCGACGATGCCAGTACTGGCGGCGAGCAGCGCGCCCACTACCACTACGGAAATGGCGAGTCCCGAGGGAGCCCCCATAAAGGCTTTGCTCAGATTAACCAACAAATCCTCGGCAATCTTGGCTCGCTCCAGTATTACCCCCATCAGCACAAATAGCGGAACGGCAACCAGAGTGCCGTTTTGCATAATGCCGTAGAGGCGATCGGGGAAAGCGCGCAGCAACTCAGCATCAAATACGCCATACACAATACCCAGGCCCGCTGATAGCAGGGCGGTACCCGCGAGGGTAAAAGCTACTGGGTAGCCGAACATAAGCAGAGCGCAGACGGCTGCAAACATCAGAAAGGGGATTAGCTCAATCACACTTCGGCCCCTTCTACCTGCTTCAGTACTGCTTTTGACGACGACATTGGAATGGACTGTTGTTGGGGCAGCATCAATTGCACCAGCGCGCGAATAAACTGGGCCAGCCCCGCCAGAGCCAGGGTGACGGCGGACAGAGGAATCAGGCTCTTCAGTAAAAATACCCCAGGCAGGCCGCCGGCGTTCGCACTGTCTTCAAAAACTGACCAGCTATTCAGTACAAAGTGCCAGCTGCTTATAAATAGAAAGACGCAAAGCGGTAAGAGGAATATCAGATAGCCAATTGCATTGATCCAGGCTTTGGCCCTGGCGCTCATCCTGCGGTAGAAGACATCCACCCGCACATGGGCATCGGTCTGCAACGCATAGGCCAGCCCCAGCATAAAGGCGGCACCGTGCAGGTAAATCACGGATTCCTGTAGGGCGATAGAACCGGTATTGAAGCCGTGGCGCATCACCACAACACAGCTTTGTAACAGAACCATGGCCCAGGTGAACCAGGACAGCAGTTGCCCGGTATGACTGGTCAGGCGCTCGAGTGCCTGCGCGCTGCACAGCAGAAAACGCATGGGGGCTTCTCTCTTTACATCTTATTGTTATTTATGTTGCTCGAAGGTTAACCCTTTGCCCGCTCTCATGCCAGCAGGGTAAAAATACAGCTGTAACCTTTTTGTAATCTTTTATTCATAGAATCGTCACCCGTTGTTCCTAGCATCGCCGTGTGAAATAAAAACACTCATCGGAGTTACACAATGAACAAGCAAATTCTGGCGACTTCTCTGGCAGCCCTGACCCTGGCAACTTCACAGGTTGCTATGGCAGCGCGCGATTACATTAGTGTTGTAGGTTCCTCTACTGTTTACCCGTTTACTACGACTGTGGCGGAGCGTTTTAGCCGCGCAACCCAGTTTAAAACTCCAGTCGTTGAGTCCACTGGTACTGGTGGTGGCATGAAGTTGTTCTGCCAGGGTGTTGGAGAAAGCACTGCGGATATCACCGGTGCCTCCCGTCGCATCAAGCAATCCGAACTGGAAATGTGTAACAGCAACGGTGTTGATGTTGTTGAAGTACAGATCGGTTACGACGGCATCGTTCTTGCAAATGCTAAGAAAGCGGCTCCCTTTAAGCTGACTCGTAAGGACATCTTTCTGGCCCTGGCTAAGGAAGTTCCTAACCCAGACGGTTCTGAAACTCTGGTAGCCAACCCCTACAAGACCTGGAAGGACGTAAACCCAGCTCTGCCCAACACCAAAATCGAAGTTTTGGGTCCGCCCCCCACTTCCGGTACTCGCGATGCTTTTGCCGAGCTGGCAATGGAAGGTGGCTGTAAGAAGTTTGGCTGGATCAAAGCCATGAAGAAAACAGACAAGAGCGCTTACAAAGCGATCTGTCACAACGTTCGTGAAGACGGCGCTTATGTTGAAGCCGGTGAGAACGACAACCTGATCGTGAACAAGCTGGTTGCCAACCCCAACGCCCTGGGTATCTTCGGCTTTAGTTTCCTCGACCAGAATGCTGACAAGGTACAGGGCTCCCTGATCGAAGATCAGGCCCCTACTTTCGACTCCATCGCTGACCAGAGCTACCCGGTTTCCCGTCCGCTGTTTATCTACGTTAAGAAGCAGCACGCTGACGTGGTTCCCGGTGTTAAGCAGTTCCTGGCTGAATTCACCAATGAGCGCGCTTGGGGTGAAGATGGCTACCTGGCTGACAAAGGTATGATTCCTCTGCCTACCGAGAAGCGTCAAAAGATTGCTACTGATGTGCGCAAGCTGAACGCACTGAGTAATCTCGCAGCCAAGTAAAAAAATTCTGGAGTTGTACTGTCAAAGGGAATTGACGGCCAAGCTCGAAAGGGCTTGGCCGTTCTTTATAAGAAGACTCACAAATTGTCGCCCCCCCTGTGATGGAACGCGGGGATAAAGTCTGGATAATGCCAGCGACGATATTTTTAGTACGGTAATTCAATGCAAACCCCCACACTGTTCGCACTTTTGCTGCTCCTGATATTAGTGGCCTACGGCACTGGCTTTCGCCGTGCAGTGAACGCTGCTCGCAGTCTTGGCGGCGTTCGCAATCTGGCCGCCCTGCCCAGTTATTACGGATTACTCACCGCCCTTTGGTGTGGTTTGCCAGCACTGATATTACTCTGTGGCTGGTTGGTATTTGACGATTCGATCATCCGTGCGATGGTCATGAATAGTATTGCCGATAAGCCGGAGAGCATCTCCGGGCAGAACCTTCTCTACGCGCAGATCCAGAATCTCGCGGCGGGCCACCTGATAGGTGAAAAGTCCCCACAATTGCAGAGTGCTGCGGACTACCTCAGTCAGTTGCGTTCCAGTTCCAATAATTTACAGGCCTTCCTGAGTTTGGTGTTGGCCAGCGGCCTTGCCGCTTTTGCACTGCTGCGCTTTTCTCCCAAGCTGCGCGCTCGCGAAAAAGTTGAAAAAGTGCTGCGCACGGTGCTGATTGCCTGTGCCAGCGCCGCGATTCTAACCACTGTCGGTATTTTGTTATCGGTATTGTTTGAATCCCTGCGTTTCTTCCAGTCCGTGCCGGTGAGTGAATTTCTGTTTGGATTGCACTGGAGCCCACAGATGGCCCTGCGCGCAGACCAGGTGGGATCGAGCGGTGCTTTTGGTGCTGTCCCGCTGTTTACCGGAACCCTGATGGTGTCCGCGATCGCCATGTTTGTGGCGGTACCTGTGGGATTGATGGCGGCTATTTATCTGGCGGAGTACGCCAGTAAGCGCGTGCGTTCCCTGGCCAAGCCAGTACTCGAAATTCTCGCCGGTGTACCCACCGTGGTATACGGCTTTTTTGCTGCCTTAACCGTTGCTCCATTTATTCGCGAGCTGGCCACCTCTATGGGCCTACAGGCCTCCAGTGAAAGCGCACTGGCCGCTGGCCTGGTGATGGGAATCATGATCATTCCCTTTGTTTCCTCTCTGTCCGATGACGTGATCAACGCGGTGCCCCAGTCCCTGCGCGATGGCGCCCTGGGTTTGGGTTCCACCCAGTCCGAGACGGTGCGCAAAGTTGTGATTCCTGCGGCACTGCCTGGCATCGTCGGCGGTGTATTACTGGCGGTTTCCCGCGCAATTGGTGAAACCATGATTGTGGTGATGGCCGCCGGGCTCGCGGCGAACCTCACCGCAAACCCGCTCGAATCGGTCACGACTGTGACGGTGCAGATTGTGACTCTGTTGGTTGGCGACCAGGAATTTGACAGTCCCAAGACCCTCGCCGCTTTTGCTTTGGGCCTGATGTTGTTTATCTCCACTTTGGTGCTGAACTTTATTGCCTTGCACGTAGTGAAAAAATACCGGGAGCAGTATGACTGATCTTACTCAGGCGCAGGTTCGCGAGCGAATAGAAAAAAGCCTCGCCAGCCGTCACCGCAAAGAAAAGCTGTTTCGTGGGCTGGGTATCGGCAGTATCGCCTTTGGTGTACTCGCTGTACTGATTTTGTTCACTGACATTATCAGCAAAGGCAGTGGTGCCTTTGTGCAGACAGCTATCCAACTGGAGGTGCACTACGACGAACAGGTTCTGGGCATCGATAAGGTCGATGATGAAAGTCTGACCTGGGCAAACTTCACCGGTGTTATTCGCCAGTCCCTGCGCGAACGCTTTCCTACTGTGACTGGTCGCAGTGACAAGCGTGAGCTCTACAGCCTGGTTTCCTCCGGAGCACCTTTTACCCTGCGCGATCGTTTGGCGGCGAATCCGGAACTGCTGGGTAAATCCGAGAAAGTCTGGCTGTCAGTCGATGACGATGTGGATACTTTCGTCAAAAGCCTGAAGGACTCCAAAGAGGGATTCCGTGGTCGTACCTCGGACCAGAAGGCCGGTTGGATTGAGCAGCTGTTGGACAGCGGTGAACTGAAGAAGCGGTTCAATACCATCTTCTTTACCAATGGCGACTCCCGTGAACCAGAGCAGGCGGGTATCCGCGCAGCCTTGATGGGGTCCCTGTTTACCCTGTTGGTAACTCTCGCACTGTCATTCCCTATCGGTGTGGCGGCGGCGATTTACCTGGAAGAGTATGCGCCCAAAAACCGTTGGACCGATTTGATTGAGGTGAATATCAATAACCTCGCGGCAGTGCCTTCTATTGTTTTCGGTCTTTTGGGCCTGGCGATATTTATTAATTTCTTTGAGTTACCGCGTTCGGCACCCCTGGTAGGGGGCTTGGTACTGACACTGATGACCTTGCCCACGATTATTATTTCCAGCCGCGCGGCTTTGAAGGCGGTGCCACCCTCAATTCGCGAGGCGGCAATGGGTATGGGGGCTTCACGTATGCAGGTGGTTTTCCACCATGTGCTGCCCCTGGCGATGCCGGGAATGTTGACTGGCGCGATTATCGGTATGGCCCAGGCCCTCGGTGAGACGGCACCCCTATTGATGATTGGTATGGTCGCTTTTATTGTCGACGTACCTGCCGGGGTAACCGACCCGGCCACCGTGCTGCCTGTGCAGATTTTCCTGTGGGCAGACAGCCCGGAGCGCGCCTTTGTCGAGCGGACTTCCGCAGCCATTATGGTGCTGCTGAGTGTGCTGATTGTGATGAATACCAGCGCGGTATTGCTGCGCAAGAAACTTGAGCGCCGCTGGTAACAGAGCGCGGATTATCAGAAAGCGGGATATTATATGAGTACCATGACCCTGGATGCCGCCAGCCAAACTGATGCGGCGCAATCCGATGTTGCGGGTAGGCAAATGATGAATGATCGGGCTGATGTTAGAGAAACAGTTGGCCAACCCTTCTGTGACACCGCCAAGTTGCGTATGCGCAATGTGAATGTTTTCTATGGTGAAACCCAGGCGATCCACTCGGTCGGTCTCGATATTGGAAAAAATGAAGTGGTTGCCATGATCGGTCCCTCCGGCTGTGGTAAGTCGACGTTTTTACGTTGCCTCAACCGCATGAATGACACCATTGAAGGTTGTCGCGTCGAGGGCGAGTTAAGTCTGGATGGTGACCCCATCTATGGCCCCAAAGTGGATGTGGTACCCCTGCGCGCCCGCGTCGGTATGGTATTCCAGAAACCAAACCCTTTTCCCAAGTCCATTTACGAGAATGTGGCCTACGGCCCAAAAATCCACGGCATTGCCAGCCGCCGCGCCGATCTGGATGAGATCGTAGAAAATAGCCTGCGCCGCGCCGGTCTGTGGAATGAGGTTAAAGATCGTTTGGACAAGCCGGGTACGGGTCTGTCCGGTGGTCAGCAGCAGCGCCTGTGCATTGCCCGCGCTATTGCGGTGAGCCCGGAAGTGATCCTGATGGATGAGCCCTGCTCTGCCCTGGACCCGATTGCAACGGCGCGAATCGAAGAGCTGATCGATGAGCTGCGCCAGAACTACACTATCGCAATCGTTACTCACTCGATGCAGCAGGCTGCGCGGGTGAGTCAGCGTACGGCTTACTTCCATTTGGGGCATTTGGTGGAAGTTAACGATACTGAAACGGTGTTCACCAACCCCGAGCACGAACTCACTGAAGCCTATATCACCGGCCGCTTCGGCTAAGGTTCCTGCTCGGAGGGAAAACTATGGAAATGCATTTCGATCAACATATCTCACGCCAATTTAATGAAGACCTGGAAAGCTTAAAGACAGAGATGCTGGAAATGGGCGGTATGGTCGCCCGCCAGGTTGCCGATGCAGTTGATGCCCTGGCCAATGCTGACAGTGAGTTGGCCGAGGAAGTTCTGCGTATTGAAGAAGTCATCGATAAGAGTGAGATGGCCCTGGATGAGCACGCCACACTAATTATTGCCAAACGCCAACCGGCGGCATCTGACCTCCGTATGGTGCTGTCTGTCATTCGAATTGCCCGCGACCTGGAGCGAATTGGAGATGAGGCGAGCAAGATTGCCAAGATGGCCATAGCGCTGACAGATGAAGGTACGTCGCCGCGCGGGTATACCGAAATCCGTCATATTGCCAATGCTGTGCGCAAAATGCTCAATGACGCCTTGGATGCCTATACTCGTTTCGATGTGCAGTCGGCTCTGCAAACTCTTGCTGAGGACCAGCAGGTTGATATGGATTACCGTACGGCCGTACGTGAACTGGTAACTTACATGATGGAGGACCCGCGCAGTATTTCCCGGGTCATTAATGTGTTGTGGACCCTGCGCTCACTGGAGCGGATTGGTGACCATGCGAAAAATATTTGTGAGCAGGTTGTTTACTTGGTGGAGGGTGCTGACATTCGGCACGGGCACCAGGAAAATCTACGCAAGTCCTAAAGGGTTTTGCTAATTTAAAAAGGTCGCCTAGTGCGGCCTTTTTTTTGTTGGAATCTAATTCTTAGTCGTCAGGTAATACAGGGAATGAAATTTATCTTCGAAGTTTATCTACAAGATGGGTTTAAAGCTGAGGATTATGCCGATGCTTGGTTGCGTGCTTCCGAGATCATACAGCGCTCTCCGGGAGCGATGGGCACAGAGCTTCATCGAAAAATTGATGACCCCAATGTGTTGATAGCCATTGCTAGCTGGCGATGTAAAAAAGATCGGGATGCTATGCAAGCCGAGCACAGTAAAAAAATTGACGAAATCATTGCCAGTGTGGCCCCTTTTGTAAAAATTAATCTAATAGGGGAGTTTTATGACCCGCAATGGGTTGTAAATATTAATAGCGATTGATGTTAATCAATTCAACCTGAACATAGCCTGAATAAATATATGTTCGAATATTAAAATAAAACTTTTTATTTTATTCTTTTTAGCTGAAATTTATTTGCTTGGTGCATTACAGCCAATTACAGCGTTTGTTTTTTCTGGTTGATACATTTTTTTATCGAAAAAAAATATTCGCTTTACCGCAAATTTGGCTCTAATTGCTTATCGTGTAATTTGCTGTTGTTGCGCACCAAAAAACTTTTGTTACAATCCGCAGCCCAATTTGGATCGCTACGTTAACGAAGGATTTATCAAATGAGATTCAAGCTTGCTGCTCTGCCCCTGATGCTTGTCGCCACAACTGCAGGCGCTGAAGAATATAATTCTTTTACTAATGCTACATACGCCAATACTGATTATACATACTCTATTTCTGGTAGTTCTGGTTCTACTAGGAATAGAGGTTATGATGCAGATGATTTTAACCTTGGAACTACTTACTTTTTTGGTGGTAAGGAAACTCTTGGTCCATTAAAAGAGTTTGAATATATTAACAAAGTTAGTAATGTTTCTGGTGAATTCTATCATCATAATCACGATAGTGATGATATAGACTCTTTCTCTGTAGGTGGTGAGTATTTTGCTTCCAATGGAATTGTTGTTAGTGCCGGTATATATGATGTTTGGGAAACTAATTTAGATTATCAGTCTATCGGATACCTCTTTTCCCCAGATTTGCTGGTTAAGCTAAATCATGTTGATGACGATAGTGATAATGAGTTTTCCGTGGAGGCTCGTTATAACTACCAGTTGAATTCAACTGATTATGTTGGTTTTAATCTTTTTGTTGATGAAGAATTCGAAAATCGTGCTTTGTCCTCCAAGTACTTTACTCATCTGGCTGGAGAGCAATATCTGACTGTAGAAGTAGCTTACAATAGCATCGAGAAAGCCGATGATTACTGGGCGCTAGGCACTGAATTCTTCTTCAATCAGCGCACCTCTGTTGAATTTAATTATGATGAGAATGAAAATTACCATCTGGGTATGACTCACTTCTTTAATCGCAATATTGCTGTTGAAGCAGCTTATCTATCTAATAATGATGTTAGCGGTGATCTAGATATCTACCAGCTGGGCTTAACTGTCCAATTGTAAGCTAGCTTAAGTAAAGGGCTATCAATGATAGTCCTTTACTTTATAGTGCAGCTTGGGTAAGTTCAAAGCAACTTAGCTGCACTGCTTCAACCCTGTTTGGCACCCTAGTGCCAGCTTTCTTTTATATCCAGCTGTTTTATGTAATGGTTGGAGTACTTTGCTGATTTTTCTTTTTATATCCGACCTCTAAATAAATCTAAAATCCTTCTAAATCTCTTGCTATCGCGAAATAATCCTTCCGAAATTTAGCTTAATTCTTGTGCGGGCTTACTAAATGAAAGCTTGTCGCTTCGAATGTTTCGTAAAAACCTGTGGGTGAATAACTTTCATCGATAGGTATCTCCAGGCGAAAGGTTGCTTGTCAGTTCAGCAGAGCTATATGAGCAGTGGAAGCATAAAGAACCTGTTGTGTGAATTGAATTATCAAGGTTTGGCGATAATAGCATATTTACCGAATAGTTCATTTATATGTGGATTCTGCTTTTATCTCATACAAATAGTATTTGTTGCGCAGTAAAAAATTCTTGCTAGAATTCGCACCCCAATTTAGGTCATTATGTTAACGAAAGGTTTTGGAAATGAGATTCAGTCTCGCTATTCTTCCCCTGTTACTTCTCTCTGTAACAGCTGACGCTGAGAAATATAATTCAATTACTACAGCTGGCTATTCTAGCTTGGGTTATGATCTAGATGTTTTGGGTGGTGAGTTCGATTTAGATGGTAATCAGTTTTTGGCTGAAACTACTTATTACTTTTCTGGAAAAGAAACTCTAGGCCCTCTAAAAGAGTTTGAATATATTAACAAAGTAAGCAATGTGTCGGCTGCCTTTTTCCACAATGAGGTAGATAATAATAATGCCGATAATTACGCTGTGACCGGAGAGTATTTTTCTCAAAATGGTTTGATTTTTGGTGTTGATTTGACCGAAGTTAATGATCGCAATATTAACACGGTTGCTCTTGGCTATTTATTCACCTCGAACTTTTTATTAGAACTTTCCCATACTGATTTTGAGTCTGATGAAGAGACTTATGTTGAGTTTCGATACAATCACCCGTTGAGCGGTACTGATTATATTGGTTTTGATTTTGTCAGTGATGATGAATTCGATGTGGCTGTATTTTCCTCCAAATATTTCACTAACCTGGGAGGGGGAAGGTATTTAACCGCTGAACTTTCCTATGCCGACTATGAAGGTGATGACGATTATTGGCAGATCGGTGCAGATTATTTCTTCTCACAAAGCGCCTCGTTTGGTATGAAACTGGACGAGAAAGACGATATGAAGCTGGTTTTCACCCACTTCTTTAGTCGGAATATTGCCTTAGAGGCTGCTTATAGCACTATGGAGGCAGATGATAATATTAACATTCGCAGCTTTGGTAGTGATACCTATCGTGCTGGATCTACCTCAACGCTTGATGTTATGCCGGATCTTGAAAATGATACCGTGCTTAGCCTTCTGACTCCCTTTATAGAACTTGATGTTGAAAAATTTGAACTTAGCCTAACAGTTCAGTTATAAGCAAGCTTAAAAGGGCTATCTCAGATAGCCCTTTTATTTTAATCGGATTTATTTATCCCTTGTTGGCGATGGCTTTTATTCGATTTTGTGCCATGGTGCCAATTTCCCCTCCGGCCCCGGCAGCTTCCTGATAGTGCTTGTAAGCACTTTGCTTATTTCCCTGTCTCTCATAGGTCTGGCCAAGGTAGTAGTGAGCGTAAGCGGTATCCAGATAGCGTAGGGATCTGGTTAAGTCGCCCTCTGCAGAACTATAATGTTTTAATTTGATATTAGTGATCCCTCGCTTTAACCAATACGAAAATAGTGCTGGATCTTTTTGAATGGCTCTGTCGTATGCCTTGCGGGCATTTTTATACTGTTTTTTTTGGCTGAGTAAATCGCCTTCTAGCGCATAAAAGGCAGCTTCTTTGGGTTGCTGTTTTTGGGCTTTTCTTACCAGGGTTAGTGCAGAGTCGAAATTTTTATTATTGGCTGCGGCAATTGCATTGTCGTAATTCTTATAAGCATCGGCATCGCGCTTTAATTGCGCTATGGCTTTTTGGTAGGCGGCCTGGTTGGTGATTCCCCCTTTAGGTAGAGATTGACTGTGCTTGATATTAGCGCTGACACGGGATTGGGAAGGGGGATGGCTGGCAAAGAGTGCTTCCAGCCCACCAGTTTGTCTCCCCTCCGACAGTTCAACAAACTTTCTTTGCAGGCGTACGGCCCCCTGGGGGTCATATCCCGCAGCGGCCATATATTTCATGCCGTATTGATCTGACTCTAACTCATTGCCGCGACTGTAGCGGGCAATATAGGCGGAGCCCCCCAGTTGAGTCCCGGTGGAGATCAAGTCAGAGTAGCCGGAGTTCTGTGTGGCAGCTCCAACAATGGCCAGGCCTGCGCCCAATAATTGTTGTTGTGACATCGCAGTTGCGGAATGGCGCGCAGCGGCGTGAACTATTTCATGGCTCAGCACGGCGGCGAGTTCAGCTTCGTCATCGAGTAGCACCAGCAGGCCCCGATTGATGGCAATTTTGCCGCCGGGCAGGGCCCAGGCATTGGGTACTGAGTTGTTCAGAACCACAAACTCGTAAGGTAGCTGGGGGCGGTCTGAGACCCGCGCCAGCTTTTGGCCAACCTGACTGACGTAGTTTTGCAGGGTCGGATCAATGGTGTATTGGCCGCCCTGCTGCTGTTGGTTCGCTGCGTAATGCTGCTGTCCCAGTTGAATGTCCTCTTGCGCGGATATCAGTGATACCTGACGTTCGCCGGTGACTGGATTGACAACGCACCCCCCGAGAATCGTCGTTGTCCAAAATGCGACACATGCTGTAAGTGCTTGGGTACGCGAGATCATTGCCTTCCTCCCTGTATAATGTTGAGTCATTAGAATGGTTACTCATTGTACACAGTACGGGAATTGAGGTTTATGACGGCACTTCAAGTCATTGAGTTATTTGCGGGCAACAATCCCGAAGGTGAGCCTGTGGTGGAGCGGCTGCAGGTTCGTGTGAGCGAGGATGATAGCTGCCAGCTGGTGCGATCCCCGGTCTTTATTAAAGGAATCGCCAGTGGGGATTACATTAAGGTCGATAAAGACACCCAGCAATTTGAGTTGGTAAAGCGCTCGGGCAATTTGGCGGTGCGTATTTTTTGTCGCGGCGATAGCACGGAACTGTCAGATAAATTGACCCCACAGCTGGAAAAGCTCGGGGGTGAGTTGGATCTCGAAGCACCGCGCGTATTGGTTTACAGCATTCATGTCAGCTGTGGGTTCGATAAGATTGAGGAAATCCTCAACAGTGCCTGCGATGGGGCTAATAGTGTTTGGTATTACGGCAATGTTTATGACCCCAAAGATGGGCAGACCCCGCTCAACTGGTGGCAGGACGTTCTAAAGCCGGAGTAAACATCCGCGATATATTTGGGCCAGCCACAATAGCTTGGTAGTGTGTGGTTGAGGCGATAGCGAAGTGAGAAGGCACCTGATGTTAATAGTTATTTCACCGGCGAAAACCCTGGACTATGACAGTGATATTCCCTCATTGGAAACTACCCAGCCGGACTTTTTGAAAGAGTCAGCAGCCCTGATTAAAGAGCTGCGCGAATTGAGCCCACAGCAGGTTTCCAGCCTGATGAAGATTTCAGACAAGTTGGGAGTCTTGAACTACGATCGTTTCCACGCGTGGAAACGCCCGTTTACCGATAACAACGCCCGCCCGGCCCTGCTCGCCTTTAAAGGTGATGTCTATACCGGATTGGAGGCGGAGACTATGGGGAAGCGGGACTTTGCCTATGCGCAAAAACACTTGCGTATGCTTTCTGGCCTCTATGGTTTGCTGCGCCCACTGGACTTGATGCAACCCTATCGTCTCGAGATGGGCACTAAATTTGAAAATGCCAAGGGTAAGAATCTCTATGAATTTTGGGGAGATAAGATTACTGAAGCATTGAATGCGCAGTTGCAGGGCGTGAAGAGTCGCGAGTTGGTAAACCTGGCATCCAATGAATATTTCAAATCAGTTAAAACCAAGCAGCTCGATGCTCAGGTGATCACCCCGCATTTTAAGGACCTGAAAAATAGTCAGTATAAGATGATTAGCTTCTTCGCTAAAAAAGCCAGAGGCATGATGAGTCGCTGGGCCATTGACCAGAGGGTAAAGAAGGCTGAAGAGCTGAAAGGGTTTGATGTGGCCGGTTATGTCTATAACCCGAATATGTCCACTGAGTGGGATTGGGTGTTCACCCGGGATGAGCCGCAGTGATTAGTAATGAATTGCCCGATGCACCCTCCTGCGGGCGCAATCGCGAGCCGATTCTCCAACACTTGACGCGCCTGCTGGCTTCTAGCCGCAATGTACTTGAGGTTGGCAGTGGTACTGGCCAGCACGCAGTATATTTTGCTCCGCATTTACCGCATCTTGAGTGGCAAACTTCAGAGCGATCGCAACAGCTGGAGGCCGTAAAGTCCTGGCTGGCGGAGGTCCCCAGTAGCAACCTGCCACAGCCGCTAGTGCTCGATGTTGGCGATTCTTGGCCCGAGATTTCGGCTGATGCTATTTTCACTGCAAACACCTTACATATTATGTCGGCTGAACTAGTGCAAAAGTTCTTTCTGCACAGTGCCGATGTTCTGGAGCCGGAAGGTTTGTTGATCGTTTACGGTCCAGTGAAAATTGCAGGAGAGTTTATTGGCCCTACTAATGCTGATTTTGATAACCAGTTGAAGGAGCATGATCCCCAGCGGGGGATTCGCGATCTCGAATGGCTCGATCAGCTGGCAGAGAGTACGGGGTTCAGTCGCACAGAACTAAATTTCTTGCCGGCCAATAATCAATTAATGGTTTGGCGCAAAAATGATAATAAGGAGTAACTATGCCTGAGTGGTTTGAAATAGCGGTGATCGTAGCCTTTGCCATTGGAGCCGTATTCTTTTTTGCCAAGTACCGTGAGACAGCGGCGGCGCTACATGAGAGTGAGCGTATGAAAGCTCGTTTGTCGAATGACTTAAATCGCTACCGCGATGTGCCCAAGTTGCGCGCTCTGCGAGATGCTCTTATCGGTGTTAAGGCCCTGCCTACCGATGATGAGGGTAACGAGCATATGCTGCTGCGCGATGGTGATTTGCAGTTGCACCATTTGGTTTTGCGCCGGGAAGCAAACGCTCTGGGTAAAGAGGGTACGGCCAGCTATATCAAAGATGGCAAAGAAGTGCAGCTGCAGGAACTGGAGTAATCGAAAGCCGCTTTAATTAGCGGCTTCAGAACTCAACCTGGATGCTGGTTTTTGAGCCAGCTTTGCTGGCGGAAAGTGAAGCGTGAAGAGACTGCCCTGCCCGGGCGTGCTTTCTACACTCATTTCTCCATTGTGTCGCAGCAACACATGCTTAACGATTGCCAGTCCGAGACCGGTGCCGCCGCTGTCCCGTGAGCGGCCTGGATCAACTCGATAGAAGCGTTCAGTCAAACGGGGAATATGGATCGAATCGATACCGATACCGTTATCCTCTACGGAAAAGTGCCCGCCTTTGTCATCCAACGACCAGCGCAATTGAATCTCGCCCTCTTCGGGAGTGTATTTCACTGCATTTAAAACCAGGTTGGCGAAAGCGCTGTGTAACTCGCTGGGGTCTCCATTGAGGTAGTAGTCCCCCTCGCAATGGACTTCGATATGGTGGCGGTCGCCACTGAAGCTGCGCGCTTCCTGGGCTACCCGCTCAATCAGTTCCGGCACAGCTACAGCCATATCCCCGCTTTTGCGTTCTGAGGTTTCCAGGCGAGCCAATAGCAGCAGGTCATTGACCAACGTGCTCATACGGCCAGCCTGCTCTTCCATTTGTGCCAGAGGCTTTCTCCAGGGAGGCGGTGCCATATCACTGCTTTGCAGTGTTTCCAGGTAGCCGGCAATTACCGTGAGGGGGGTGCGCAGCTCATGGGAAACATTGGCGACAAAATCCCGGCGCATCTGTTCGAGGTTGTGCAAACGGGTGATGTCACGAACAATGACCAAGGCCTCGTCTTTACCGTAACGGGTGACTTCCAGCTGTAGCATGCGCGCCTCATTGCCAGGTGCGGGCAGAGTGAGGGGTTCTCCGCTGTTATCACCGTGCATATAGCTGACAAAGCCGGGGTCGCGGACAAAGTTGACTAATGACTGGCCGGAATCACTGGCCTGTAACCCAAGGAGTTCACCTGCTGCAGGGTTCCACCAAGCCAGGTTATCGCCGTCTTCCAGGGCTACAATGCCTTCGCGCAGTGCGCTGGTACTGTCTTGCACCCGGCGCAGCATCACATGCAATTTTTGCTTCTCGCGGCGGTGGCGCCGCTGCATTCGGTAAAAGTCGTCGTAGATTTCGCCCCAAATGCCAAAGGCGGTGGGGGCTGGGCCGCGTCTGCCGTTTGCCAGCCAGCGGTTGAAACGTTGCTGTTGCCACAGCACTGAGATCAGGTAGCTGGCCAGTCCCGCAATCAGGGCGAGAGACCAGCTGCCGGAGGTGGCACCGAGAATGGTGCACCCCAGGGTTATAATTACGAAACGCGAAAACTCGCCAATACTGCGATCCAACATAGAGTTGCCGTGTTGCCTGATAGATGGCGGCAGTGGCACAGCCTCTTCCGCCCGCATTCAATACCTCATGGAACCAGGCCCGCACTCGTCAAGTGCGGAGGTTTGATTCTGCAGGGATCGGTACCGATCCAGAAGGGATTGTCACACTTTTTCTGCAGTTTGCACAGAAAACCGATACCCGGTGCCGCGAACTGTCTGGATATAGCGGTCGTGGCCATCAATGGCCAGGGCTTTGCGCAGTCGGCGGATATGTACATCCACAGTGCGCTCCTCTACATAGACGTTTCCGCCCCACACATGATCAAGAAGCTGGGTGCGTGTATAGGCGCGCTCTTGGTGTGAAAGGAAGAAGGTGAGCAGGCGAAACTCCGTTGGCCCCATATCCACCGGCTGTCCCTTGATAGTTACCCGGTGGCTGAGGGGATCTAGTATCAATGCACCGGCGTTGAGGGGTTCCTCGGGTGTTGCCGGGCCCGCGCGGCGCAGTACGGCCTTCAAGCGTGCAACCAGCTCCCGGGGAGAGAAAGGCTTGGTGATGTAATCGTCGGCCCCAGTCTCTAACCCTTTGATTTTATTGTCTTCTTCACCTTTTGCCGTGAGCATGATGATCGGCAATGAGGTGGTGAGTTCATCGCGCTTGAGGCGCCTTGCCAGCTCTACCCCGGAAACATCCGGTAGCATCCAGTCGAGCAAAACTAAGTCTGGCTTCTCGTCGATTATCAGGGCGTGAGCTTCCTGGGCGTTCTCCGCCTCAAGACATCGGTAATCTGCCATTTCTAGTGCGACCCGCAGCATATCGCGCACTGCGGATTCGTCATCGACAATCAGGATCGTTTTACTGTGCATTTGCCTGCCATACCCGCTCTGTTGTCAGGGTTTCCCCAGTTATGGCCGAGGATTAAACGGGATTTATATGACAAATATATGACGCCCAGCTTCCGGTGCCCACTATGTCTTTAATTCAGCAGAAAATGCAGCGATATGCCGGCGAAAATGGCAAACCCTACCCAATTATTGTTGATAAAAGCTTGAAAACAGCCCTCTCGCGCCCTGTTTCGAACTAGCCACTGCTGATAAACGAATAAACCCGTAACGGGTAATAGCGCTAAGTAGTAAAGAGGTCCGAGTGTGAAATTTGACCCAATCAGTAGTAGGGCCGCTAGAACTATAAGTTGTAAGGCACCTGTTATGACCTTGTCCATCTCCCCAAACAAAATAGCTGTGGATTTAACACCGATTTGAAGGTCATCATCGCGGTCCACCATCGCATAGAAAGTGTCATAGCACAGGGTCCAAACCAGGTTGGCGGTATAGAGCAACCAGGCCTCTGCTGGCACTTCTCCTGTAACCGCTGCGAATGCCATGGGAATTCCCATACTAAAGGCGGCACCCAAGACCAGCTGGGGGAGGTATGTGTGGCGCTTCGCAAAGGGATAACCGAATGCCAGGGCCAGGGCTAAAAACGATAGGAGAATCGTGAGTGTGTTGGTGGTGAGTACCAGTAGGAAGGCGGCAGCGCTGAGCCCGGCGAAAAGCGCCAAGGCAGATTTTGGAGTCAGCGCACCGGTGGCCAGGGGACGCCCTGCGGTGCGCTTTACATGGGCGTCAATTTTGCGATCGGCAAAATCATTCACTGCGCAGCCTGCCGCCCGCATTAGGATCACACCGAGTGTAAAAACGAGAAACAAGTGAAATCCCGGCCATCCTTCAGCGGCTAACCATAGTGCGCACCAAGTGGGCCAGAGCAACAGCAGTGAACCTATAGGCTTATCCATACGTGTCAGCTGCCAGTAGGGCAGCACGGTGGGCCAGCGTTGTGCGATCTGTTGGCTGATCACAGTGAGTCCTCAGTTGCGATAGTTTGGGCAGCTTCTTGTGGTATGGGATCACCTGTCGGCTTGAAGTTGGGGAGAAAAGCTTCCGCTACCAGCAAGGGCTTGTCTCGCAACCAGAATACCGAGCGGCGCCCCCAGACTTCAAAATCTTTATCTCCAAGTTCGTGATCGGCGCAGCCAGGAGATTTTTGCAGCAGGTTGAGGGTGATTTCCCCTCTGCGAATGCCCGGTTCACTAAACAGCAGCTCCCCCAGTGGGCGGGCATCCAGGCTGCGCAGATTGCGAGATTTTCCCTGCAGGCTGCGCTCAGGTAACACGCTGCGGGCATACACCCAGGGCTGCCCGCAACCATAGAGCAATACCTCCCGAATCAGGGCGCGACTGCTAGGGTTCAGTCCCAGTGCGCGAACTTCTTCAGGGCGGGGAGGCTGCCAACCTTGATAAAGCACACGGACATAAAAGTCCCCGCCACTTTGCTGCTTGAGAGCGGCGGTGAGCGAGTCGGAATAGGTCAGCCAGGGCACCAGGGTGTTGGGCGGTTGCTGTTGTGTGTCTAGAGGCAAACTCTGCCAATCGCCAGAGGGCACAAATGGTGATTGGTGCAACGATAACTCCGCAGTCTGGGTAAAGACCCCATTGTATCCCGGCCGGTGGCAGCAGGTCTCTCCCTGTTGGATTTTTGCTCCCCAGCACGGCAATGGATATAGTGCTCACTGCAATGAAAACAACGATTCATAAAGAGAAGCTTGTTATGGGGCTTACTACCAAAATCTTAGTGGGGATGATTGCGGGTATTGCCGTTGGGTGCATATTCAATTTCTTGAATATGAGCCAGTTGTTCGGTGCCGGTGTAAACAGCGCTATTAACCTTTACCTAACCGAAGGCCTATTCGATGTTATTGGTCGTATCTTTATCGCGTCGCTGAAGTTGATGGTGGTGCCTTTGGTGCTGGTATCACTGATCAGCGGTGCCTGTGCCCTATCGGAAGGCAGCCGAATTGGACCGCTGGCGGGTAAAACTGTCCTTCTTTATATGGTGACAACGGCTATCGCCATTACTTTGGCGTTGTGTCTGGCATTGATCTTCCAGCCTGGAGTTGGTGTTAATGAAGCCGCAGCTGAAGCCGCTTCAACATTTGTGCCGAAGGAGTCCCCACCGCTTTCAGAGGTACTGGTCAATATATTCCCGACCAACCCTGTTGCCGCTATGGCTGAGGGAAATATGCTGCAGATTATCGTTTTTGCCCTGTTGATGGGCTATGCGATTTCCCGTTGCGGGGAGCCGGGTCAACGTATTGCCGCTTTCTTTAATGACCTCAATACCGTTGTATTGCGCATGGTCGGTGTGCTGATGGTATTTGCCCCTTATGGCGTATTTGCTCTGCTTGCGAAGACTTTTGCCGACCTTGGGGTTGAAGGGTTGATTCAGCTCGGCAAGTATTTCCTAGTCGTACTCGGCGCTCTGCTTCTGCATGCTTTTGGTACTTACGCAGTGATTCTAAAACTGCTAAGTGGCCTTAATCCGTTGGAGTTGCTTAAGAAGATGCGCCCAACCATGATTTTTGCTTTCAGTACAGCTTCTTCTGCAGCCACCATTCCGGTTACCCTGGCAACTGTGGAGAAACGCTTGGGCGTGGATAATAAAATTGCCGCATTTACTGTTCCTTTAGGCGCGACCATCAATATGGATGGCACCGCGATTATGCAGGGTGTGGCTACGGTCTTTATTGCCCAGTTCTTTGGAATTGAGATCGGCCTGACCGGCTTCCTGACGGTGATCCTGACAGCAACCCTGGCGTCTATCGGTACTGCTGGGGTGCCCGGCGTCGGCCTGATTATGTTGGGTATGGTATTGCAGCAGGTGGGTCTGCCGCTCGAGGGGATTGCCATTGTGATCGGCGTAGATCGCCTGCTGGATATGGTGCGCACGGCGGTCAATATTACCGGTGACGCGGTAGTAAGTAGTGTCGTGGCGAAGAGTGAAGGTGCCCTGGACGAAGAGACTTACTACGATGCCAATTACAAGAGTGTCAGCATTAACGACAACAACACAGTAGGCGCCCACTAGGGCGCTCTCCTCAAGCCTCGGCAAATCGGGGCTTGTTCTGTAACCAGCGTTTAATCAACTGTTGTCGCATGCCCTCTGTCAATTGATGGGAAGTAGCAATTTTTTGCACTTGCGGCAGCAGTTCAGCATCTCTCTGCAAGTCTGCGATGCGGTGCTGGATCTCCCCGGTCTGGCGGGTGCCGAGGATTTCACCGGGACCGCGCAGACGCAGGTCTTCCTCTGCAATAGCAAAACCATCACTGTGTTGACGCAGCGCTTGCAAGCGGGCGCGACCATTCTGCGATAGCGGTGTGCCGTACAGCAGCACGCAGTGGCTGGCGATGGAGCCGCGCCCGACCCTGCCGCGCAACTGGTGCAATTGGGCCAGGCCCAGGCGTTCGGGGTTTTCGATAATCATCAGGCTGGCATTGGGCACGTCTACGCCCACTTCAATGACCGTGGTTGCCACCAGCAAATCCACTTCCCCGGCCTTGAAGGCGCTCATCACCTGCTCTTTTTGCTCTGGCTTCAGGCGGCCGTGTACCAAGGCTACGCGAACGCCTTCGAGCATTTCGGCGAGCTCTTCGGCGGTTGATTCTGCGGCCTGGGCCTGCAGACTTTCCGATTCCTCGATAAGGGTACAGACCCAGTAGGCCTGGCGGCCCTCGGCGATAGCGCTTTGCACCCGTTCCATAACCTGGTCGCGTCGATCATTGGCAATGGCAACGGTGTTGATGGGTTGGCGCCCCGGCGGCAGCTCATCGATGATCGAGCAATCCAGGTCGGCGAAGGCGGACATCGCGAGGGTGCGGGGAATCGGTGTAGCGGTCATAATCAGCTGGTGGGGTTGCAGCCTGCCGGTAGCTCCACTTGCTGCCCCTTTCTCACGCAGCTCCAGACGTTGCTGTACGCCAAAGCGGTGTTGCTCGTCGATAATCACTAACACCAGGTTGTGGAAAGCCACCTCCTCCTGGAAGAGTGCGTGGGTGCCCACCACTAACTGGGCCTCGCCACTGGCTATCTTGCCCAGCTGTTTACGCCGCTCGGCAGCCTTTAAGCTGCCCGTTAGCTGAGCAACTTCAATACCCAGAGGTTCCAGCCAGTTACAAAAATTGATTCGGTGCTGCTCTGCCAGGATTTCTGTCGGTGCCATGACTGCTACTTGGGCGCCGGTCCCGATGCCCTTGAGGGCAGCCATAGCGGCGACCAGGGTCTTTCCCGCGCCCACATCTCCCTGCAATAAGCGCATCATCGGGCTTTGCTGAGCCAGATCCTCGGCGATTTCCTCACAAACTCTCTGCTGTGCTCCGGTGAGGGAAAATGGCAGACGCGACAAAAAGTCTCGCTCCAGGGATCGGTTAACGGACAGAGGTGGTGCCGCTACCCTAGCGCTATTGCGCCTCAACTCCAGCAGACTCAGATGGTGTGCCAGTAACTCTTCCAGGGCCAGACGCTGCTGGGCGGGGTGAGTACCTGCTGCCAGTTGATCTAGCTGGGTGCCAGCCGGAGGGGCGTGCAAATACAGCAAGGCGTCCCTGAGGGGGTAGCGCAGAGATTTGGGTAACAGCTCTGCCGGCAAGAACTCGGTAACAGCGCCGTTTTTCAGTAGAACCAGTGCCTGCTCCACCAATCCTCGCATACGGGCCTGGCTCACGCCTTCTGTTAGCGGGTAAACCGGCGTAAGGGTATCTACGGTCTCCGCATTGTCGATACCGACGATTTCCGTTTCCGGGTGGTAGAGCTCCAGGCCATTGGCTCCGCGACGGGCCTCCCCAAAGCAGCGTATTCGGGTTCCTCGGGCAAAGCGGCTTTTCTGTGCGGCAGAAAAATGAAAAAAGCGCAGAGTTAAGGTACCGCTGCCATCCTGTAATCTGACCACCAGGCTGCGGCGGCGGCCGAATACGACATCGGCGGCACTGACCTCCCCTTCGATTACCACATCCATACCGGCGGTGAGGCCGGCAATAGGCACCACCCGGGTGCGGTCCTGGTAGCGTAGAGGCAAGTGGAAAACCAAATCCTGTAGGGAGTTGATATGGAGTTTGGCCAACACCTGAGCAAATTTATCCCCCACGCCTTTGAGGGTGGTAACGGGCAGCTCGGCCAGGTTGTTATCTATCCCACGGTCAGGTGACACTGGCTGATGGCCTCTCGCAGTATGTCGATTGCGCGGTGTCGGGGGAAGCTTGCCCGCCAGGCCAGTGCTACGGTGCGGCGTGGGCCCGGTGCGGTAAAGGGGCGGGTCTCCAGCAGGCCACTGGCGTACTGTGATGCGGTGGCGGCTGAGAGTGGCAATACGGTAATTCCAAGCCCTGAGGCCACCATATGGCGGAGTGTTTCCAGTGAGCTGCCATCTGCGGCTGTGCGTATGCTGCCGCCGCCCGCTTCTTTTTCCATGGTTAGTTGCAGGTGTGGACAAGCTTCCAGTACCTGATCACGGAAGCAGTGGCCCTCACCCAGCAGAAGCACATTGTCTTCAGTGAGTTGATCCGGGGAGATAACCTCCTGCTTTGTAAGTGGATGGCCTGCGGGCATCAATACAACAAATGGCTCGTCGTACAGGGGTTGGGTGACAACGTCGGGCTCGGTAAAGGGGAGAGCAATAATGATGGCATCCAGTTCGCCCTTGCGTAGCCTCTGTCTCAGCGTGGCGGTATATCCCTCCTCAACATAGAGTGGCATTTCTGGTGCCAAATGCTGTAGTTGGGGAATAAAGTGTGGGAACAGGTAGGGCCCAATAGTAAAGATGGCGCCAACAGACAGGGGGCTAGCCAGCTGGTCCTTGCCGGCGCTGGCAATGTCTTTGATGGCTGCTGATTGTTCCAGAACCAGCTGGGCCTGGGCGACAATTCTCTCGCCCAATGGTGTTGCCTGCACTCGAGTTTTTGAGCGCTCAAACAGGGCGACACCGAGCTCTTTCTCCAGTTTCTTTACCGCGATAGAGAGTGTCGGTTGGCTGACGTAACAGCGCTCGGCGGCACGGCCAAAATGCTGTTCCTGGGCGAGAGTTACGATATAGCGCAGTTCATTGAGAGTCATGGTTGAGGCAATTAGATGGCCATTAGTAATAGTAATTATTCATAAATAATCGCCGCTGGCCAATACCCTGTCTCAATCTGTAAGCTGAGAGCGAATATTGGGAAAATTTACTAGTTTTGGGAATTCAGGTGGGATTGAGGCGCAAAATTTTGCTATATCTGTAAGGGGCACACCGAACGGAGATACGTCATGGGAGTTCTGTCCTGGGTCATTCTCGGGTTGATTGCCGGCGCTTTGGCAAAGTGGATTATGCCCGGGAGAGATCCTGGTGGTTGGATAGTCACTATGGTCATCGGCATTGTCGGTGCCTTTATTGGAGGCTGGCTGGGTGCCCTGATTGGATTCGGTGGCCCAGTGACTGGTTTCGGAATTGG
Source organism: Microbulbifer maximicatervae (SeqCode) (assembly GCF_052467325.1). Taxonomy (NCBI): domain Bacteria; kingdom Pseudomonadati; phylum Pseudomonadota; class Gammaproteobacteria; order Cellvibrionales; family Microbulbiferaceae; genus Microbulbifer; species Microbulbifer maximicatervae (SeqCode). Next base: position 3,714,417 of record NZ_CP174310.1, on the reverse strand, counting down.
CGACATAATAACGGCTACGATTGGTGCGATAATTTTTCTTGCGATCTATCGCATGTTCAAAAGGCGTGGCAACTAGTCCGCCTTTGGGGAGAGCCTCGGCGGCGAACTATAAGCATTCCGAATTTGAATTTGCCCAAATGACCCCAGCACCTTAGGACTGAATAGCACTGAATCAAGGGAATAAGGTGAGCAGCAAAGATTGTTCACCGGGAACTATATGACACAACAAGAAAAGCTTTGGATCCTTGGGTGTGGTGACCTCGGGGCGAGACTGGCACTGCATATAGACCGAAAGCAATACGCGGTTTATGGAATGCGGCGCAATCCCCTGGTAGCTCTGGCGAGTAAGCGCCGGGCAGATGTGGTGAATTGGCGCCGGGGGGATGCCACTAAGAAAGAGGATATTGAACGCTTGTTGTCTACGGGGGCGGATGTCATTCTCGCGACATTTACCCCCACTGAGCACACACCAACCGGCTATCACCGCGCCTATGTGGAAACGGCAAAGGCAGTCGCTGAAGTTGTTCCGTACCTTCCATCCCCACCGCGCTTGGTTATTTGGGTTTCATCTACTCGTGTTTATGGCCAGAGCGGCGACGACTTTATCGATGAGCAAACTTTACCTATGCCCAGCGGTTTTCAGGGAGATAGTTTGCTGGCAGCTGAAGAGATCATTCGCAATGCAATTCCCAGCAGTTGCATTGTGCGCTTTGCGGGAATTTATGGGCCTGGTCGAGATCGCTTGTTGTCGCAGGTTCGCGCTGGTCGCTGCGCTCCTCCCCAGCCACCGCAATACAGCAATCGTATCCATGTCGATGATTGTATTGGTTTTTTATTGCACCTTATTGAAAGGCACAAACAGGGGTGGATCCCAGAGCCCCTTTACATAGGCGCCGATAGCCAGCCTGTGCCGATGTACGAGCTGCAACAGTGGTTGGTAAAAGCGATGGGATATACCAGTGCCCACCTGCGCGAGATTGTGCAAACGAGCGAGCGCCGCTCGAAAAAGCTCAGCAATCAGTTGATGCTGTCCAGTGGTTACGAATTGAAGTATCCAGATTACAAGGTGGGCTATAGCGCTCTGTTGGAGTCGGAGGGCTGAGCTGCCCTCCTCAATTATTGCCACAGCATCGGCGAGAACTTCTTGCCTCAGGTCACCATAATCGCTTCGGCTTCAAAAAGGGCTCCCCGCGGCAACTCCTTGACGACGACGGTTGCCCTGGCGGGATAAGGCTCTTCGAAAAACTCTGCCATTATCTCATTTACAGCGGCAAAGTTGCTGCTGTCGGTAATGTAGAGATTGAGTTTCACAATATGCTGGAGCGATCCGTCAGAGGCCTCACAGACTGCGCTGAGGTTGCGAAAGACCTGGTGGACTTCATCGCTAAAACCTCCGCTAATCATCTGTTGTGTCTCTGGGTCCAGAGCGATTTGTCCCGACAGGTAAACAGTATTATCCACTTTTACTGCCTGGGAATAGGTACCAGCTGCGGCGGGTGCCCGGTCGGTTTTAATAACGGCTCGATTGGGCATGGGGTACTCCATTACTTATCAATATTGTTGAAAAGGAAGACCTATACGGAACTTCCGAATAATCCCATACTTATTTGCGGGGCTTTCAGAAGTCGGTTAAATATATCGCGCTTTGAAGCCTAATGGCAGTTCCCAATGGGATTCCCTTGTGTTCCTCAAGGGCGGGCGATGCGTATGACAGAAGGGAGGTTGCGCAGGCGCTTCATAACCCGCGCCAAATGTACACGGCCACTGACTTCCAGGGTCAGGGAGATCACGCTGTTGTGAGCATCCTTCTCATCCACATTGATCTGCTCGATGCTGGCGCCCTCTTCCGTAATACGAGTAGCCAGTCGGGCAATAATCCCTCTCTCTGACTCGACTTCTACCCGCACATCACCGAGGAACTCCCCTGTCACATCCGGTGACCAGTTCACCAGCATGATGTTTTCTGGGTGCTCGCGAAAATCACCGGTATTGCGGCAGGTGTCGCGGTGTACTACTACGCCTTTGCCCGAGCTGATATGGCCGATAATGGCATCCCCGGGAATAGGACGGCAACAGCGGGCAAAACTGATCATCATGCCCTCTTGGGCATCGATCGTTAAGGGAGAAGAGATATTGCTGGCTTCAGTCTCTTCACTGGTGACGGGCGCGAGTAATTTAGCGGCAGAGAAGGCCACTTTACTGCCCATACCTATCTCTTCCAGCAGCTTGTCCAAAGTTGCGCATTTAGCTTCTTTGAGGCCCGCTTCTAATTGCTCTGGTGATAGCGCGTCTAGGCTTGTGTCGAACTTACTGAGTGCTTTTTCCAGCAGGCGCCGGCCCAGGGTAATGGAATCGTGGTGACGCTGGTGCTTGAGGAAGTGACGGATAGCACTGCGCGCTTTGGCGGTTACTACAAAATTGAGCCAGTTAGGGTTTGGCTGTGCAGTTTTGCGCGTGAGAATCTCGACTTTTTGCCCGCTCTCCAGAGGTTGGGACAAAGGGGCCAGGCGCTGATTGATACGCACGGCAACACAGGAGTTGCCGATATCCGTGTGTACGGAATAGGCGAAGTCCACAGCAGTGGCTCCTGCGGGGAGGTCGACGATCTGTCCTTTAGGGGTAAAGACGTAAACTTCATCCGGGAACAGGTCAATTTTTACGTTTTCAATAAACTCTAGCGAGTCGCCGGCGCGCTGCTGCATCTCTAGCAGTCCCTGGACCCAGCGCCGTGCGCGCACCTGGCTGGTGCCACCGGTATTGATCACCTCATCGCCGGAGGCTTTGTACAGCCAGTGGGCAGCAATGCCACTGTTGGCCATTTCATCCATTTCCTTGGTGCGGACCTGAACTTCAATGGGCACCCCGTGCATACCCAGCAGCACTGTGTGCAGTGACTGGTAGCCATTGGATTTGGGGATAGCGACGTAATCTTTAAACTCGGAGATTACCGGTTTGTACAGGCTGTGCATAACACCGAGAACCCGGTAACAGGTATCCACACTGTCCACAATGATGCGGAAAGCGTAGACATCCATTATCTCCTTAAAGGACTTCTTCTTGGCGCGCATCTTTTGGTAGATGCTAAATAGGTGCTTTTCCCGACCAATCACCAGAGAGCTGATGCCCTCCCGCTGCAAGCGCAGTTCTATAGCATTCTGAATTTGTTCCAGCAGCTCTTTGCGATTGCCGCGGGCGGCGACCAGGGCGGCGCGCAAGCGGCTGGCACGCAGTGGGTAGATGGCAAAAAAAGCGCGATCCTCGAACTCGATACGAACGTCGTTCATACCCAGTCGGTGGGCGATGGGTGCGTAGATCTCCAGCGTCTCGCGGGCAATACGGGCACGCTTCTGCGGTTTCAGTGCGCCGAGAGTGCGCATGTTGTGCAGGCGGTCGGCCAGCTTGACCAGAATCACGCGGATATCGCGGGCCATGGCTAGCGCCATCTTCTGGAAGTTTTCCGCCTGCTTTTCTGCCGGGCTGTCGGTCTCGAACTGGGTTAGTTTCGAGACCCCATCGACCAGGTCGGCAACCTCTCCACCAAACTGCTCAGCCAGAGCTGCCTTGGGGATACCCGTATCCTCGATCACATCGTGCAACATGGCTGCCGCCAGGCTCTCGTGATCCATATGCATGCCCGCGAGAATAGTGGCAACTGCCAGCGGGTGGGTGACATAGGGCTCGCCGGAACGGCGCTGCTGACCATCGTGAGCCTGCTCCGCGTAAAAATAGGCGCGGCGAACGATTTGGATCTGGTCGGGGGGAAGGTATGAGGAGAGGCGGTGGGCCAAACTATCTATGGTGTGCAATGCCGCGCGCGCCTCTCGTAAAACTCAAAAAGTACCTAGTAAGAGACCTGATCAGACTTGCTGATCTGTTAGGTAGTTGGGGGTAACGATAGGAGCAGGTGCCTCTTCGCGTTCCGGCTCGTCGAGGATGGCGGCATCCACCAGGCCCTCTTCGATTTCGCGCAGGGCAATTACCGTGGGCTTATCGTTTTCTTCGGGAACCAATGGATCCCTGCCGCCTGTAGCGATCTGACGGGCGCGTTTGCTGCCGACGATAACGAGCTCGAAGCGGTTGTCCACATGCTCAAGGCAATCTTCAACGGTAATACGTGCCATAAACTTTCGTTTCCATTTGCTGTGCCCGAAGGCAAATTCTGTACAGGGGACCGGCTATTTTACCGGACCGGGAAATGTATGCAATTCGATCAATTGGTTCAGTGGCGCAACAGTGCCTGAAGTAGGTCGCCGTGGCGCAGTTGCTGCAGCTCTAAGCGCTGTCGCTGGGCAACGATAATCGCACGCAGCTCTGTTAACGCTTGGTCGAAGTTATCGTTGATTACCAGGTAATCTGCGGCGACATAATGGGTCATTTCGTCGATGGCCTGGTCCATACGGCGATCAATGACCGCTTGATCGTCCTGACCGCGTCCGGTGAGGCGCTCGCGCAGGGCTTCCTGGGACGGAGGCAAAATAAAAATACCCACTGCATCAGGTCGCAGGCGACGAACCTGTTCGGCCCCCTGCCAATCGATCTCTAGGATTACATCGCGACCACTGGCAAGAGTCTCTTCGATCTCAGCTTTGGCGGTGCCGTAGTAATTATCGCCATAAACTTGGGCGTGCTCAAAAAAAGCATCGCGCTCCAGCATTGCCAAAAACTCTTCCCGCTCGACAAAGTGATAGTCAATGCCATGGGTCTCACCTGGGCGCATGGCGCGAGTGGTATGGGAAACCGATACGGTAACCTGACTGTCGCTGTTTACCAGCGCTTTGACCAAGCTGGTTTTTCCTGCACCGGAGGGGGCGGAGACGGTGTAGAGAGTTCCTGTTTGCACAACTGATCCTGTTCGCGAGCAAAGAGCCCATTATAACCGAAGCTTGTGCCTGAAGATGAAAGAGTGTCGTGAAGGGACAAGGCTAGCCCCCGGCCGGAGTGGGGGTATCTGTTGGGAGATTCAGGGCACGTTACCACCTGCGCGCCTGAGCCCGGCCGGGATAGCCTCGCGGGAGTTTCTTAATCACCACCAACCACCTGTGATCAAGGATTTCCCTCTGTTGCTAATCGCTAACGAAAGTGACTCTATCCTCTTTGCGCCGGATTGCCAACCACCACCATACCAACGTGCTAGTAAATAGGTAGGACGCAAAGAATGGTACAAACGTATTGCTTAGTAGAGGGATAGCGCCGATCAGTGCCGCGAGCCTTGTTAGCTCGAGGTGTCTGGAGTTAGGATGACCATCCAGTATTCTTCCGTTAATGGAAAGGCAAATAATCAGTGCTATTACTGCGCCCATTAATTGCCAAAAGCTTAAGGCGGCACTGAACCATAGGAGTGATAAGGTTGCTGCGGTGTAGCAGAGGTGTTGCGCGAAAGCGTAGTTACGTGCACCAAGGCTGATGTCTGGGTTAAAACGCTGAAAGTTTGCGAGGTTAGTGGAAGCCACAGGCATGGATTTTTCAACATCTGCAGGCCTGTATCCGGTTGGGCGAAACCACAAAGTGAGCTTTTCCCACCAGCTTTTTGTGTACCAGGCATCGACAGCCATTCGTTTCAGGTGCTGTAAATTGGCTGCGACAGGATCAAATGTATTCAGTGGCTTGCGCACGCCATATAAACAGGGTTCACCCTCAATCTCTGGCTGATATGTGCCAAATAAACGGTCCCAAACAATTAATATCCCCCCGTAATTTTTATCTACATAGATGGGGTTCTGGGCGTGGTGTACCCGGTGGTTAGAGGGAGTAACTACAAACCATTCCAACCAGCGTATTTTGGGTATCTTTTGTGTGTGTGCCCAAAATTGGTAAATAAGATCTATGGCTCCGGCAACAATAACAATCTCTGCTGGTAAACCAATTAGCAGCAGCGGTAGATAAAATATCCAGTCCAGTTGTAACCCCCCGGAAGACTGGCGCAAAGCTGTACTCAGATTGAAATCCTCACTTTGGTGATGCACTAAGTGCTCTGCCCAAAAGATATTTACTTCATGGCAAATACGGTGCTTCCAGTAGTAGCAGAAGTCATAGGCGAGAACTGCCAGGGCCAGGTGCCAACCATTGTCGATTGACCAGCTGAAACCAACCCATTGATAGTAGGGTTCTAGTAACGTAAATAGCGGGATATAGATAATGAGGAACAAGCTTTTGTAGGTCATCCCAATAATGCGATTGAGGATTCCCGTACTGAGGTTACCAACAGCATCATTCAGTCGGTAGATACCCCAGCCCTTCCAGCGATCTAGGGCGAACTCCATTAGTATGGAGAAGAGGAAAAATGGAATGGCAAAAGTAAGCAGGTCCACAGAAGCCCCTTATTTTTATTATTAGATAGCATATCTGATGCACTCTGCCATATCGCTACAGGAGCGCAAACATCGGTGAAGGCTGGATTCTAAAATCAGTCAGTATTCGTTGAGGTTTTTTAAAACAAGTAAGCGGCAGGATCAAAATAGCGGAGTCTACTTGGAACGAATTGCTAGATTGGTAGGGATGGGCTGTTAGTTTATCCACTTCAGTGGCTCGGTGTAGTTAAAAACAATTGCGTATAGCTTTCTTTGGGGAGCGGTACTCCGCTGTGGATTTTGAAAGAAAAAAGGCCGGCATATGCCGGCCTTTTGTACGCTGTGAAGCCTGAGATTTACTCGGTAACTTCTGCTTCTAAAGTGACACCAGTGTAGGATTCATAACCGTAGATACTAATGTACCAAGTACCGGAATCCGGACTGCTGATGGTGCAGGTCTCATCGTTGCCAGAGAGGTAAGGACGACAGTCATACCTACGCTGGGTGGGATAGTTTCCATGGCGTACGTAGAGGTCAGCATCGCCGGAGCCGCCGGACATCTCTACAGTAAGGGTGGAAGTTCCCGCTTCAATATCGATGGTGAAGTCAGTCCAGTTACCTTGGCTGCCGGAGAGATTGGTTTCCGTCCAGCCCGTGCTACTGCCGCTGTCGTCATCATCACCGCCATTGTCACTATCGTCGCCGCTAGCCATGGCTACAGCAGCTGCAGCGTCGACAATACCGGAGCCACAGTTGTTGCAGGATGATGGGAAGCTGCGAGCAGTGCTGGTGAGGATCGACTCAACTTCATCTGGGGTTACGTTGGGGTCAACCGCATAAATCAACGCAGCAGCACCAGCCACGTGAGGGGCGGCCATACTGGTGCCCTGGCTGTAGTAGTAGCTATCGCTGCCGGCATCTGTGGAGCCGTTGTTATAGGTGGACAGGATACCATCGGAATCGTTTGCGAAGCTCTGTGCGCCACCCGGTGCGGCAACATCTACCACACTGCCAAAGTTGGAGTAGTAAGAGCGGCCGCCGGTGCGGTCAGTTGCAGCGACTGTAATTACACCATCACAGCTGGCGGGGGTGTACTGGCTAGCATTTGCACCACTGTTACCAGCGGCCACAACAACAGTTGCGCCGAGGCTGCGTGCGGTATCGATAGCGCTTTGCGTTGTGGTAGCACAGCTGCCGCTGCCGCCGAGACTCAGGTTCAATACTTGAGCGGGATTTTCGTTGGTGGGCAGGCCGCTAACAGAGCCGCCGGCGCCCCAGATGATGCCGTCGGCAATATCTGAGGTATAGCCACCACAGCGTCCGAGTACACGTACGGGTACGATCTTAGCCTCGTAGGCAACACCGGCTATACCCATGTTGTTATTGGTAACACCAGCGATAGTGCCTGCTACATGAGTCCCGTGCCAGCTGCTGTCGCTTTCGGAGGTTTCGTCACAGGTACCGGCTTCATACCAATCGCCAGGGTCTGTGGGATCGTCATCCCGCTCATCTCCGTCTACAGAAACGAAAGTGTCTGAGATCATGTCGTAGCCTGGCAGAATATTGTCGACCAGGTCGGCGTGGGGCAGATAACCGGTATCGAGTACGGCAACGACTACCCCATCGCCTTGGGTGACGTCCCAGGCTTCTGGCAAGTTCAAACCACCGGTGGATTCATAGTAGTGCCACTGGCTGAGGTAGCTCGGGTCATTGGGTTCAGCCATGGCCTGTAGGATCAAGTCCGGCTCTGCGTATTCCACATCCGGATCTTGTTTAAGGCGGTCGATGATTGCGTTTACTTCAGTTCTATTTTTACGGCCTTCCAGGCGCATTACCTGGGCACCGGTGGCCATACGGCGAAGGTGACGCATCTTGTGGCCGGCGCGGCGAGAAGCTTTCTCGACCGTCTCATCGGCCATGGTAGCAGCCTTCCCAACTTTAGCGCTCTCCTTGTACTTTACGATGATGCGGTCAGTCACCAGTGTATTATCAGCCTCTGCTGCGTGAGCAGCAAAAGGTGTTGTACACAGTAACGAAAGCGCACTCGCCAGAGTCGTCTTTTGTAAAAGACTTTTCAATGATGATTTCATTATTGTTATATCTCCGAGATATTTTTAATCCGGTTATCAGTATTCTGATAGACCGAAGACTCCTGAATAACTCCGCGCTGACAAAATAAATTTGCTTAACGGATGGGTCTAGAAACTGTCTTGTTCCTAATCGACAAGTCAGTTGGACCAAAATTGGTACCAAAGTTTCAAAATGGTACTCCTGTATAACGTTTGTGAAATTATTATCCTCAGCTTAAGCCTTTAAATTTGTGTGGCTTTTGGCGACAAATTTATAAGTTTTGGTAAAAAAATCTGGTAGTGAGAATTTATCTACAGGAGAGTTGTGGAGGGGGTCACAAGAAGAATTTGATTGATATACGAATATTTTTAAATAAGTATTACTGCACAAAGAAACGGGTAACTTGCTGAGCATGCCCAATGAAGTGCGCCCTGCATTTGAGAAGATTTACTTTCAGGCTCTTTCACTAGCGAGCCAGCAGCCCCCCTGGAGCCTGGTTAGACATTCGGATTAGGGGGTGCCCCAATAGTTGAGCTAGAAAGGTTGGTGTTAGGAGCTGGCCCTATTATAGCTGGGGGTTTTGGCCCACAATTTTGCAGCTAGCAATCCGAAGATAAATCCAAATAGATGAGACTCCCAGGAGATAAAACCACCCCGTGGCAAGACACCGAAAATAAGCCCTCCATAAAGAACGGCTACCCCAATAGATATTAATAAACGGCTAAATTTCCTGCTGATAAATCCCGCAAGAAGCAAAAAGCCAAAGTAGCCGTAGATTACTGAGCTAGCCCCTAAGTGATTACTACCCCTGCCACCAAAAAGCCAAACGGCAAGCCCGGTGGTGATCACAATAAACAGAGTAACTTTCAGGTATGTTTTGATCCCGTATTGCAGTACTAAGAAACTGAAGATGCAGAGAGTGAATATGTTCGAGAAGAAGTGCCAGCTACTTCCATGCAGTAATGGTGCAGAAAAGATATGAGGGAGGTGATTAATTGAGCGGGGAACAATCCCAAAGTAATTAAGCGATCGGCCGCTCAGAATGTTGATAACCTCAATTGCAGCAAGCACTAAAAAAATAGCACCGACCCACTTCAGATCTTGTCGCATAAATCTTCCTCAAAAGGGAGAACCTTGGCTTTTCTCGTAATTGGGAGCAGGGGGCACTCATTACTTTGGTGAGAATGCTCCAAAGTGTTACTCGATATTTTGTACTTGCTCGCGCATCTGTTCGATCAGCACCTTGAGCTCTACCGCAGCTTGGGTTGTGTCAGTGACCACAGATTTTGAGGAGAGGGTGTTGGCTTCGCGGTTAAATTCTTGCATCAGGAAATCCAGCCGCCGGCCGATTGAACCACCGCCGGCTAAAACCCGGCGTGTTTCGGAGGTGTGCGCACTGAGGCGGTCGAGCTCTTCATCGACATCTGCTTTCTGGGCCAACAGGACGATCTCCTGCTCAAGCCGGTCCTTGTCAAGCTCCACTTGCAATTCTTCCAGGCGGCTGCGCAGCTTTTCCCTCTGTGCCTCAAGAATTTGGGGAAGCAGTTCTCGAACATTGGCGACTTGTGCTTCAATCCCGATTAGGCGGGCTTCAATAAATTTGGCCAGCTCAGCGCCTTCGCGCTCGCGGTTTGCGCGCAGTTGCCCGAGTGCCTCGCGAAAAGCTTCTACTATCGTTGCGGATTGCTGATCGGTATCCGCCTCTGGCTCTCTGATAACGCCGGGCCACTGCAGAATTTGCAAGGGGTTTAGCGGCTGAACATCCTCGCCATCCGCTACCTGCCTTGCCGCTTGAATCAGTGCCTGGGCAAGGGGTTGGTTGATTTCCAGACCTGTATTTTCGGCGCTATTAGCCTTTAGGCTCAGGGTCAGTTCAATTTTGCCTCGGGATAGTGTTTTACGCAGAGTATCGCGCAGCTGTGTTTCCAGAGGACGAGCGGCTTCGGGCAAACGGAAGTGTGGCTCCAGGTAGCGATGGTTGACCGAGCGCAACTCCCAGATAGCGGTGCCGCTTGCGTAATTGGCCTCGGCGCGTCCAAAGGCTGTCATGCTGCGCACTTTGTTCTGTTCCCGTTGACTGGCCATAGCTGATCCCCTACAGGCGTATTAATCGGCCCGGCATAATAACACAGCGTTTGGATCTCGATGCTGGGGTATATAATGCGGGGCTTTCATTCAATATTTGAGGTGGACTATGCAGCGTCCCAGTGGCCGCGCCCCTGCGCAATTGCGCCCGGTAAAAATTACCCGCAACTATACCCGTCATGCGGAGGGATCTGTGTTGGTGGAGTTTGGCGATACCAAGGTTTTGTGTAATGCCTCTCTATCCAGTGAAGTCCCAAGGTTTTTGCGCGGCCAGGGTAGCGGTTGGATTACTGCAGAGTACGGCATGTTGCCACGCTCCACAGGTTCGCGCATGCCCAGAGAGGCGGCTAAGGGCAAGCAGAGCGGGCGTACTGTGGAAATTCAGCGTTTGATTGGTCGCTCATTGCGGGCGGCAGTAGATCTGGAGAAGCTGGGTGAGAACCAGATCACCGTAGACTGTGATGTTATCCAGGCTGATGGTGGAACCCGAACTGCAGCAATTACTGGTGCTTGTGTGGCACTGGTTGATGCGCTCCGTCATATGCAGCGAGAGAAGATTATTGCCGAGGATCCACTTAAGAACATGGTTGCAGCTGTGTCGGTGGGTATTTATCAGGGAGAGCCCCTATTGGATCTGGACTATCCGGAAGATAGTTCAGCGGATACAGATATGAATTTGGTCATGGCTGCTGACGGCGGCATGATCGAGGTTCAGGGCACGGCCGAGGGCGAGCCGTTTACCGAGAAACAGTTTGCTCAGATGTTGGGACTGGGCAAGGCGGGTATCGATGAGTTGATCGCACTACAGAAGCTGGCTTTGGACGAATAAAGTCGGCACTTCCCGAATCCAGCCCCGCTTTTCAAGGGAGAGGGGCTGGAAGTTGATGCAAATCAGGTTTCGATTTCGTAGTCCATAATCACCGGCAAATGGCTGGAGAACTTCACATTTTTATTGATGGCACCGTACTCGATACGATTTTTCAGGCCATGTGAAACAATCTGCATATCGGTACGCCACCCGTCCCCTTCTCCGACAGTGCCGCTGGGCCACCAGCTAAATTCATCGGTGTCTTTTACCACACGCCGAAAAGCATCGACATAACCAACATCGTTGAAAAGTTGGTCAAGCCAGCGTTGCTCGTGACGCATAAAACCGGGGGAGTCTTGATGATCCTGCCAGTTTTGCACGTCGGCACGACGGTGAGCCATGCCCCAGTTACCACAGAAGATAAAGTCGCGGCGTTTGCGGCTGATTTTTAGCAGGTGCGCCTGCATATCTTCAAAAAACTGAACTTTTTTATCTAACGATGACTCATCGGAAGCTACTGGCGCAAGTAGGGAGCCAATACTCAGGCGCTCAAAGTCCGCTTGTAAATAGCGGCCGTACATATCTTCACCATTCGCAAAACCCATACCAAATATTATGGCCTTGGGTTGACTGCGGGTGTAGATCGCCACACCGTTCTCGTGGGGAGTTCCCGAGTCGAAGAAATAACTGTAATAACCGTCGGGATGAAATATTGGATGGTCCAGTTCGGGCTCGAGAGAGCGCAGGTCCTGAAGGCAGATGATGTCTGCGTCCTGCTCTGCCAACCAATCGTAGAGACCGCGTTGTGCGGCCTGATGAACGCCGTCTACCGACAAGCTCACTATTCGCATTATTAGCCCCTTACCAGCGGACTGTGTATCATTAGAAACATTATATGCATGCCTACCCCCGGGAATGCTACGGGGAGGTCTCCCTTCACCTTAGCCAATAGTTAACAATTTTCCATGCAGCAATATCAGCGCGATTTTATCCAACTTGCCCTGGATCATCAGGTCCTGTGTTTTGGCGACTTCAAATTGAAGTCGGGCCGTCAAAGTCCGTATTTTTTCAATGCCGGTCGCTTTCATACCGGTGCTGCACTGGCAGCGCTGGGACAAGCTTATGCCGAGGCGATTATCGCTTCGGGAGTGGAGTTCGATGTCATTTTTGGACCGGCCTACAAAGGTATACCGCTGGGTGCGGTGACTGCTGTGGCTCTGGCCCAAAAAGGGATCGATAAGCCTTTCTGTTACAACCGGAAAGAAGCCAAGGATCACGGTGAAGGCGGAACCTTAGTAGGTGCGCCGCTTAATGGCAAGGTTTTGATTATCGATGATGTCATTACTGCAGGCACAGCAGTGCGTGAAGTGATGCAAATTATCGAATCTCACGGTGCAGAAGCAGCGGGTGTTGTGATCGGCCTCAACCGCCAGGAAAAGGCCAGTGAAGATTGTGAATTCTCCGCTATCCAGCAAGTTGAGAGACAGTACAATATCCCAGTGGTCGGCATCGTACAGCTAGACGATGTGATCAGCTTTCTCGAGCAGGAGTCGAAAGATAGCGATACTCTGCAGAAAATTGTGGACTACCGGCAGCGCTACGGTGTCGCGGGTCAATAGATTTTGCCCCCCCGAATCGCGGGCCGATTAATACAGAGAGTAGAGCGATGCGAATCGCCCCTATAGCGCCTTTATTGATCAGCACCCTATTGCTGTTGTCTTTAGAGGCATATGGTAACAATGGCCGTGTTTTGTATCGATACACTGATCACCAGGGTGTCTTGGTGATAAACGATGCTATTCCGCCGGAATTTGTTCCGAATGGCTATGAGATTCTTACTCTCACTGGTCGTGTGGTTGATGTGGTTGCACCGCAGCTCAGCCCCGAAGAGCACCAGGCCCAGCTTAAGTTGGAGGCCCAGCGCAAAGCGGATCGCAAGCTGCTTAAGCGTTATAACAGTATTGCGGATATTGAGAGTGCACGGTCGCGCAAGCTGGCAATCGTTGAGCAGGATATGGCGATCATGCGTTCAAATATTGGCAGCCTGCGCCGACAAATTGCTCAAGAGGAAGCCTCTGCTGCACGTACGCAGCGGGGCGGTCGAGAGGTGTCTCCCGAGTTGTTGCAGAGAATCGTGGACCTGCAAAAAGAAATGGAGGTACTTGAAGAACGCCTTAACCGACGCGCGACCGAGATGGATACCATAGGAGCAGATTTCGATAAGGCGGTAGCCCGCTATACGGAACTTACCTCTGAGAGTTAATCAGTTTCCAGGTATCTAAATTTCCCAGGTGGGCTGCTACTAAAAGCCCACCTGAAGAAATCATTATCTGGCTGCAGCTACCGTCTCACGGAAGAATCCAGCTGTTAACACGGGCCACTGTTCAGCCCAATACTCTGTAGGCTTCCGCTTAAAGCCGCTGCGTACATATTGCACGATACGCCCCTCTGCGCTGGCCAGCAGCAGATTGGCAGCACCACCGAGAGGTAGGGTCGGGCGAAGGTGCTCACGCAATTCGGCTTCACGCAAGATCTGCCTGATCTGGGTTTCCAGCCGATCAAACAGCTGCAGGATGCGCCCGTGCAGCCTCTCAGTTTCGCCGGTAAGTGCATCGCCTGTAAGCAGGCGAGTTATGCCGGGATTGCGCTCACAGAAGGCCAGCAGGAGCTGCAGAATTTTCTGGCAGCGATTGAGGGCTGAGGGCTCTTCCTGCAGGATCATTGCGATACGGCTGAAGATTGTCTCCTCAATAAATTCGATCAGCCCTTCAAACATCTTGGATTTACTGGGGAAGTGACGATATAGCGCGGCTTCAGAGAAACCGACTTCCTTGGCCAGTGCTGCTGTTGTAATACGTGCGCCAGGGCTGACTTCTAGCATATGTGCTAGGGCTTCCAGGATTTGTTGACGCCGATTGATTTTTTCGCTGCTCATTGACTGCCTTTGGTCCGCTTGGGGGGCGGAATTTAGTTTTGCTCTTGTCGTCTTATTTTGACGGCGGCAGAATCCTACCGATTCGCCGGGCTGTCTTCAATTGCCAAGGGCCTAGTGGTCCACAGTTTGCACTTCATTGTTGGTAATCAAAGTGCCTACACCTCGATCAGTAAATATTTCGAGCAATATGGCGTGGGGGACACGGCCATCAATAATATGAGCAGAATTTACCCCGTCTTGAACGGCGTCCAGGGCGCAGGCAATTTTCGGCAGCATGCCGCCATAGATGGTGCCATCCTGAATTAAGTTCTCTACCTCATTGGTGCTCAGACCGGTGAGAACTTCTCCCTCCTTATCCTGCAAGCCCGCAACATTGGTTAGTAGCATCAGTTTCTCTGCTTTCAATTGCTCGGCAATTTTTCCGGCGACGAGATCGGCGTTAATATTGTAAGAGAGCCCATTGCCGTCGACGCCAATAGGGGCAATAACCGGGATAAAGTCGCTGTGAACCAGCATATTGATCACATCAATATTAACTTTCTCGACTTCTCCCACCTGGCCAATATCTATGATTTCAGAGGCATGCAGCCCTGCACTCTCATTTTTCCGCGTTAACTTGCGCGCCTTGATAAGCAGACCATCCTTGCCTGTAACACCCACAGCACGCCCCCCATTTTTATTGATCAAGTTAACGATCTGCTTGTTGACTGTTCCCCCTAAGACCATTTCTACAACATCCATGGTTTCGCTATCGGTGACTCTCATCCCATCTACGAAGCGGGACTCAATACTGAGTTTGTCTAGTAATTGCCCAATTTGAGGACCGCCGCCGTGTACGACTACGGGATTCATACCCACTAGCTTCATCAGGATAATATCTCGTGCAAAGCTGTTTTGTAGCTGCTCATCCACCATGGCGTTACCGCCGAACTTGACCACAATGGTTTTGCCCGTAAAGCGCTGGATATAGGGCAGAGCTTCATTGAGAACCTGGGCACTTTTCAACGCAGAGTTTAGATCTAGGGACATGGACAGTTCCTTACACAGGGCGATAGACAGGCAGGCAAGGGTGCGAACCTGAGTCGCCAAAGATTCAAAGCAAATGTGGTGGATTGTTTACTAAGTAACACGGGCTGTGCCTAGTGGCGACAGCTTTTGTGCCGCCTTTTTATCTTAATCGAGCAGTTGCCAGTCGGGTACTACAATCGCAGGAGCAATTTTTTTAAGTTGCCCCATCACTTCTGTACGGATACGTTCAAGGGCTTGTTCGCTTTCGGCCTCAAAGCGCAGAGTCAACGCACTGGTGGTATTGGAAGCACGTATAAGTCCCCAACCGTCGGAAAATTCTATACGTAGCCCATCGATGGTGTTGACATCAGCATTGCTAAAATTCCCTTTCTCGCGCAGCTGTTCAATCAACGAGAATTTCTCAGTTTCTTCAACAGGTAGCAGGATTTCGGGGGTGCTGTACATTTTTGGTAATGTATCGAGGAGTTCGTCAAGGCTCTGTTCGCGCAGTGCCATGATCTCAAGCACCCGTGCGGCTGCGTAGAGGCCATCGTCGAAGCCAAACCAACGGTCTTTAATAAAGATATGCCCTGATAGCTCGCCGCCCAAGATAGCTTTGGTCTCCAGCATCTTGGCTTTCATGGGGGAGTGACCAGTCTTCCACATAATCGGGCGGCCACCATATTGGTTGATTAGCTGGGATAAACTTCGGCTACTTTTAACGTCGAAGACAATATTTTCTCCAGGATTTCGCGCGAGGATATCCCTTGCTAATAACATAACCAGTTGGTCGGCCCAAGCGATACGACCGCTGCTTGAAATTAAGGTAACACGATCGCCATCACCATCCAGAGCTACGCCCAGATCTGCACCGGTAGCCAGTACTTTTTCAGTGAGGGCCTCGAGGTTTTCAGGCCTGGAGGGGTCCGGTGCATGATTGGGAAAGTTGCCATCTACTTCACAATATATCGGTGTTACTGCACAGCCCAATTGCTCAAACAGGCGGGGTGCTAAATTAGATGTAGCACCATTGCCGGCATCGACAACCAGATGTGGTTGTCCAGCGAGAGCGACATTGTTGAATACCTCATCGACATATTTATCGGTGATTTCTTGTTCCCGGTTAACACCCTCGCCGCTTTTAAGCGAGCCTTTCTTCATTAATTGGTAGAGCCCCTGCAGCTTGTCTTCCGCCAGGGCGCGACCTTTCAGCACGATTTTAAAGCCGTTGTATTCTGCTGGATTATGGCTAGCAGTAACAATGACCCCGCTACTGGTGTTTTTTCCCTTTGCGCAGGCGTAATAGAGCAATGGCGATGGAATCAAACCGAGGTTGATAGAGTTACAGCCACTATCAAGAATCCCCTCAATCAGGCATTGGCTAAGAGCTTCGCTGCTATTGCGTCCATCCCGGCCTACTAGCAAGAGATGTTCACCGGCGTGCTGTGCCAGGGTGCCAAGCGCTCTACCCAGCTGATAGGCAAAAGGTTCATTGATTTCCTGCCCGGCGATTCCACGGATATCGTAAGCGCGGAAAACATGCTGGGGATACTCATTGGTAAGAGACAGGTCGGATTTATCAACACCACTTTCTGGAAGGTTCTCTGAGCTATTTTCCTTTTCGCTTTCTGAACTTTCCGAGTCAGAGCCTGAGATACTCGGTGCTGAGGCCAAACTCTGCGGTAAAAAATCTGTATTGGGAGTCTGTGCAGTCCCCCCATCAGAGTTTTGTGGATGTGCTTTATTTAGCTCGTCACCACTAGCCTCCTTACTCCTTTCCCATGGGGCTCTTGAATCGCGGGGTAAGAATTTGAGCAGGGCGAGCAGACTCGCCAATATCCCAGCGCCAGCACCAATGTAAATCCAGGATGTGGGCAGGCTGTGCTGTTCGACAAAGGCTTGGGAGGGACTGAAGTGAAGGCTTAAATAGCTGTCGTCAAGTTGCTCCACAGTGTTGTAGCCTTTTCCTTTACCGGCGCGCCACAGTGTTTGTCGGTGGGCATCGGGAAATTTCTGCATCAACTGAACTTGTCCATTACTACTGCCCAGGTTTTTTAAAATATTTTCCAGCACAGAAAAGGGTTGGGTAGCCAGTAGCTGTTCATTTTCCAAATTAATAACACTATGTAATTGCCAGCTATTTTCCATACCTGTACGCAGTACTTCCATTGGTTGCTCAGGTGTTCCCTGGCCGCGCTTTAACAAGTCAACTAGGGCAAAGTTGAGGGGGGGATTTTTTCCAGAGCCTACTCGAACCTGTTCAGAAGAAAAGGCCTGGAGGGATACCTGCTCAGGTAGTTTGGCAGATTCAATCAGTATTGCTGCAGGGAGTTTCCTTGACTCCAGGGCCTGCAGGCTTTTTGAATAGCTTGTAATGTAAGACTGCACTATCTCAGCTAGTTCGGCAGTTTTTTGTTTGGCAGCTAACTCAATCTGCGAATGATTATGTGGCATTACAAGGTATTGGGCTAATAGATATGCGCCGCCCAGCCAAGCGACAACTATTAACAGTGATGGTAAAAGCAACCCTTTATGCATGGTACCGCCTGGTTTCTTTTTGTTGTTGGAGACCACAGATATCCCTATTTTGTGCGTAAATTTTGTTACACAGCCCTAGAGGCAATGAGTTCAATGAGTTGTCGGGCCAGGTCGGTCTTTAAAGCGGGAGCTAGTTGGCTCTGACCGTCGGTATCGATCACGGTGACAGCATTGTGATCGCTGTTAAATCCAGAATTTGGCTGGCTTACATCATTGGCAATAATCATATCGAGGTTCTTTCGGCGGAGCTTGCTTTGAGCATGCTCAAGTACCTGTTCAGTCTCAGCGGCAAATCCAATGGTAAAAGGCCGCAGCTCGGTCCGTTTGGCAATGGCCGCGACGATATCGGGGTTTTTGATTAGGGCAATTGCATCATCATTTTTCCCGTCTTTCTTTTTGATTTTTTGCTCAGCGACCTGGGCCGGGCGGAAATCGGCAACGGCTGCTGCACTGATAAAGATATCGCAGAGGTCGGCAGCATTTATTGCTGCTTCATACATATCCTGGGCGCTGACAACATCAATACGATTGACCTTCGGCGGCGTATCCAGATTGACGGGACCGGCAATCAACGTTACGTCGGCGCCGGCACTCTGCGCCGCAGCAGCCAGGGCGAAGCCCATTTTTCCAGAGCTGTGGTTGCTGAGAAACCTCACGGGGTCAATGGCTTCCCTGGTGGGGCCGGCAGTGATTACTACCCTGCGGTTCTGCAGTGAGTGGCTTGTGTGAAACAGGGCTTCAGCGTGTTCCGCCAGATTTTCTGGTTCTAGCATACGGCCGGGACCTACGTCGCCACAGGCCTGGCTGCCTGCGCCCGGGCCCCAGAATATGACTCCGCGCCCCTTCAGGGTCTGAGTATTGGCTGAGGTAGCTGCGTGGCGCCACATGGCTTGGTTCATGGCTGGTGCCAGGGCCAGGGGGGCTTCACTGGCCAAGCAAAGGGTGGTTAGAAGGTCATCAGCCATACCGGCGGCCAACTTCGCGATTACCTGGGCACTGGCTGGAGCAATCAGGATAAGGTCAGCCCATTTCGCCAGTTCGATATGACCCATGGCGGCTTCTGCCGAGGGGTCCAACAAGTCTGTATGCACCGGATTACCGGATAGCGCCTGAAAGGTTAGTGGCTGTATAAACTCTCGCGCCCCGGCACTCATTACCACCCGGACTTCTGCGCCGCGCTCTTTGAGCCGGCGAACCAGGTCGGCACTCTTATAGGCGGCAATTCCACCGCTGATACCTAAAAGTATGCGTTTGTCGGCCAGAGAGGACATAAATGCTGTTTCCGATTTGGTGCGAGCCGGTAAGATTAGCATTTCTGCGTCGTTTCTTATAAGACAGCAGTAGCGCCTTGCCGGTGCTGAGAGGAAAAGGTGTTCAGTAGATGTGCGATAGATAAGTCACGGAATAACTGGGCTACAAATGAAAATAAAGGATTGGCCCGCAGGCGAGAGGCCTCGGGAAAAGCTGTTGGAGAGAGGAGCTGAGGCTCTGTCGGATGCAGAGCTATTGGCAATTTTTCTGCGTGTGGGGCTCCCCGGCCTCTCAGCCGTGGATTTGGCCAGGGGGCTTCTTAATGATTTTGGCGGCTTGCGCCCTCTGCTGGAGGCTGAGCGAGACGATTTCTGCCGCGCGCGAGGGCTCGGCGATGCCAAGTTTGCCCAGTTGCAGGCGGCGCTGGAAATGGCCAAGCGGCACTTGGCGGAAACCATACAGCACGGCAGCGCACTGTGCAGTCCCGGAGCGGTCAGGGATTACCTGGCGATCCAGCTCAGGCACCGGCGCAGGGAAGTGTTCTGCTGCCTTTACCTGGATAATCAACACCGGGTAATTGCTTTTGAGGAGTTGTTCGAGGGGACTCTGAATGCGGCGAATGTCTATCCGCGTGAAGTAGTACAGCAAGCGTTGCTGAAGGGAGCTGCGGCGGTTATTTTGGCGCACAACCACCCGTCTGGTGTCAGTGAGCCCAGCCAGGCAGATATCTGGATTACCGAGCGTTTAACCCAGGCGCTAGAGCTGGTGGATATCAAAGTTCTGGATCATTTGATCGTCGGTGAGGGCAAGGCGCTATCCTTTGCAGAGCAGGGATTGATGTAAAGGCGTCGTTCCCGGCGTTGAAATGTTGTACAAAACTTGCTCCCTACGGGCTCTTTTGGTATAAAACGCCGCTCTTTGCGGCCGGGCCAGATTCTGCACAGGTTCCGCCGCCATCCAGGAACCGGATTAGAATCCCGATTTTTATGTTCCCGCACTACCTTTTCCTCTTCAGGATTGGCGCCATGCGGGCACAAGCGTTTTGAAGAGGCCAACAGATGTCCAAGGTATGTCAGGTAACCGGTAAGCGTCCGGTCACCGGAAACAATGTATCCCACGCTAAGAACCGCACCAAGCGTCGCTTCGTGCCGAACCTGCACAGCCACCGTTTCTGGGTTGAATCCGAGAAGCGTTTTGTGAAGCTGCGTGTTTCCGCGAAAGGTATGCGCGTTATCGATAAGAAAGGTATCGACGCTGTCTTGACTGAGCTGCGCGCCCGCGGCGAAAAAGTGTAACGGCTGTAGCCCAGCTAATAGATTGGAGATAGAGCAATGCGTGAGAAGATTCGTCTGAATTCCAGCGCCGGTACTGGCCACTTCTACACCACTACCAAAAACAAGCGCAACATGCCTGAGAAAATGGAGATCAAAAAGTACGATCCCGTTGTACGCAAGCATGTAATGTACAAGGAAGGCAAAATCAAGTAATTGCCTACCGCTACTGTACAGAAAGCCCGGTTTTAACCGGGCTTTTTTGTGCGTATTGGAAATTGAGCAGCCAGTTTACACAGGGTAACTCCAGACGATGCCAGAGCTCCCAGAAGTAGAAACCACTCTCAGAGGCCTGCAACCTCACCTGGAGGGGCACAAAATTCGCTCCGCAAAAGTGCGCCAGCATCAATTGCGCTGGCCCGTGGAGGCAGACTTTGAGCGCCGTATCCGCAATGCTCGGATACTGAAGCTGGAGCGCCGGGCCAAATACCTACTGGTGCATACTGACAAGGGCTGCGCTATCTGGCACCTGGGGATGTCTGGCAGCTTGCGTATGGTCGAGGCTGCACGGGCACCGGAAAAGCATGATCATATCGACTGGCGCCTGGATAGTGGTCTCACACTGCGTTACCGCGACCCGCGCCGTTTTGGTGCCCTATTGTGGACGGTAGCGGACCCTCTGACCCACGACTTACTCAGCCACCTGGGTCCAGAGCCTCTCTCGGAAGAATTTAGTGGTGACTATCTGTTCGAGACTTCGCGCAAGCGTAAGCAGTCTGTCAAAACCCTCGTCATGGATGGCCGTATCGTTGTGGGGGTGGGTAATATTTACGCCAGTGAATCTCTTTTCCTGGCGGGCATTCGCCCCGATCGACAGGCTGGTTCTATTTCTAAAGCCCGATACCAGCGCTTGGCTGAGTCCATAAAGCAGGTTCTCAGTCAGGCGATTGCCCAGGGTGGAACTACCTTGCGGGACTTTATTGGCGGCGATGGAAAACCGGGCTATTTTGCCCAGCAGCTTAATGTTTATGGTCGTACGGGTGAGCCATGCCCCGCTTGCGGCCGAGCAGTTAAAGATATGGTATTGGGTCAGAGAAATACCTTTTTCTGCTCTAGCTGCCAACGTTAAATCGCATCCTTCTGGCAGCTTTAGGCAATACTAATATCATCGTATTGTCGATAAGGAGCTGCTTAGTGGTCATGATATTGCCTTTTCTTACGGTCACCCTGTCGATTTGGGCCGTTTGGAACGGTCGTCGCCGCTCCGCAATGGGCTGGTGGTTGTTGACCCTGCTGATCTTCATTATGTGGTGTGGATATCATATGACGCGAGCATTGTCGCTGTCTTTCTAGGGACCGTACCCATGATGGTGTTTATGGTCAGGAGGCTGGATAGCTTGGCGCTGTTAGCGGTAAGCATAATCCTATGGATTGCCTTGATCATGGAGTTGGCATTTCATCAACACCCCTGCCCCCTCTGTCTTTTACAGCGTGTTGCCTTTGCCATGATTGGCATGGGATTAATGCTGAACCTGCGCTTTAGTATTCGTGCAGAGCATTACGGCGTTGTTATTCTTTCGTGTCTAGCCGGTCTCGCTGCTGCTGTCAGGCAGGTATTGCTGCATATCACCCCTGGCGATCCAGGGTTTGGTAGCCCAGTATTTGGCTTACATTTATACACTTGGTCTGCGCTGATTTTCTTTGTCTTACTGATCTACTGTGGCGTTGCATTAATGTTTGGTTTTAAGCGGCGAAGTTTTGCCACCAGAGAGTTCACTTTGATTGAAAAGTGCATTGCCATCTCGTTCTTTACTGTTGTGTTGGGCAATCTAGTCGCAGTTCTCCTCGAGTGCGGTTTGGGTCCCTGTACCAGTGGGTCATTTGGATATCACTGGTTGTGGTCTCGAGGTTAGGCACACAAATGTGTCCGAGCTTTCTACACTTTTCCTGATAAGACCCGAGCCCCGGGGAATTGCGGAAAACTGTGAGGTATCCCTATGCGCCTGGCCAGCCTGCTCATTTCCCTATTGTTAATTGCTTGTGAACGAGCTGAATCCCCCTCGCCGGCCGCCAGTGTTGAACCCGCCCAGCACGTTTTAAGGAATGCGTATATCTATACCGTCGACCCGGCCCGCAGTATCGTCTCGGCAATGGCTATTCGCGATGGGCGCATTGTTTATGTGGGTACAGATCGAGGGGCAGAAGCCTTTGTAGGAGAGGGAACAGAGGTCACTGATCTCAGTGGAAAAATGGTATTGCCCGGTTTTATTCAGCAAATACCTGATGTTGGGATCAGTGACAGTTTGGATTTATCCACATATAAAACTGTAGAGGGGTATGAGAATAGCGTTCGTACATTTATTCAGGCCAACCCCGAGAAGCAGCTTGTCGTCGGCAGCGGCTGGCGTCATGTTATTTTTGCACCACACAGACCACATAAAGCAATATTGGATCAAATAAATGATTTGATCCCCATTATTCTTTTCTCAGAAGATGGCGCCAGTGTATGGACTAACTCTGAAGGTATTGCCGCAGCTGGGATTGATATGGAGTCTAATTTTTCTGAGGGCGGCAGGATCGAAAAAGATGAAGATGGTCTTCCGATCGGTATTTTTCATGGTCGTGAAGCGGTGGAGGTTTTTTCCCGTTTGATACCCGTAAATAATGAGGGTGATAAACCAACTCGAAGTTTTTTAGAAATTAAGAATATTGCGGCCCAGCGAGGCGTAACTACTTTTTTTCAGGCTGTAATGCCGCTTAATGATTTAAATAAATATCTCAGCGCCTTCGATCGCCCACTATCGTCAGAGAAATTGAGTTTGCGTATCCGCGCATCCTTTGAAATAGCGATGGATGTCACTGGTAAAAAACTTAGAGAATTGCAGAAGGTTGCAGAAAAATATTCCGGCGATGATTTCAAGATCAATTCGGTTAGCTTGAAAGCTAACAAGGTAGGTTTAGGTGATCAACGTGATTCAGGCCTATCGAGTGAACTTATTTCCAGGATAATTGCTTGTGCTAATTCACATAATTTCCAGTTTTACCTGGATGCTAGGAGTAATAAAGAATTGGCAGCTCTACAAAAACTCATACAGATATCCCTGGATGGTGGCAGGGAGTTGGGATTGCGTAACACCCTGCTTAATATCAGTTCGGATAATGCTGGGAGTGTATTGTCAGCTAATAAGGAAAAACTGGTTTTATTGCTGTCAGTAGCAGCGCGCTCAAAAGTTTCTCTAGATGATAAAAGTCAATTAACTGAAAGTCGAAAATATAATACAGAGCTTCGTCATATAGCCGTGGTTATGGACTCGGGATATGTTGCCGGGCGAGAGGTGTCACCAATCCAAAACATCCATGCTGGAGTCAGTAACCAGATATCATTGGAGACAATGATTGAAATGTTCACTTTTACCGGTGCAGTTACGAATCATCTGGAGCGGGATACCGGTAGTTTGGAGGTGGGAAAGTGGGCGGACTTTATTGTCTTGGACAAAAACCTGTTTTTAATTCCGCAGCGAGATATTGGTAGAGTCCGGGTGATACAGACTTATTACAAAGGTCAGAAAGTTTATGACCGCAGGCGCTAAAGATAGGAAGAAACCGAGGGGGAAGTGCGCCCCTCGGCTGATTAAAGTTAACGCCCTTGGGCGCTGCCCTCGCGGCGGGGGTCGGCTCCCCCGTACAGCTTGTTATTTTGCAAAGCGATGGCATGGATACCACTGTTGAGGCCCCTTTCGACAACCTCGTGTCCACGGGCTTCGAGTTTCTCGATAGTATCGGGGCTGAAAAAGCCGGGCTCCAATTCGACCCTCTTACCGATAGCGCCGATATTTCCCGCAGAAATCGCTTCGGCAATCGGCATATTCAAGCCCAGATGGTAGAGAATGGTGCGCGCGGTGTAGTCAATAATTCGTGAACCGCCGGGGGAACCCACCAGAAGACGCATGCTGCCATCTTTGTTGAAAACGATGGTGGGGGACATGGAAGAGCGTGGTCTCTTGCGCGCTTGAATGCGGTTGGCCACCCGCTCCCCACTACTGTTTTTTGGAGTGAAGGAAAAATCGGTGAGCTGGTTGTTGAGCAGGAAGCCCTTCACCATCAGGCGCGACCCGAAGCCGGTTTCAATACTGGTCGTCATACTGACACCATTACCGTAGCGGTCGACAATCACTAAATGACTGGTGTTGGGCAACTCTGGCGACTGGGCCATCACCCGCTTCACCCCGAGTTCGGCTGGGGTACCCGGAGTCGCAGCTGTGGCGGAGTCCGGGTCGATTAACTGCGCGCGGCGAGCCAAATAATCCCTGGACACCAGTGATTTACTGGGTACTTGGACAAAGTCGGAATCACCGGAGTAGGTGTTGCGATCGGCAAATGCCAGTTCCGAAGCTTCGATAAATAAGTGGGTGAGCAGATCACTGCCAGGCTCGAAGCGCTCCAGTGGGAATTGTTGCAGCATGCCCAGAATGCCGCCTACTGTGGTACCTCCGGACGACGGGGCATCCGCACCGCACACACGATATTCGAGAAACTCCGAACACAGGGGCTGGCGCTCCTTGGCCCGGTAGCTAACCATATCTTCGAGGCTCAGGAGCCCTGGGTTGGCACTGTCATAGCGCACAGCTTTGACGATAGCCTTGGCAATGTCGCCGTGATAGAAGGCATCCGCACCGCCCTGGGCAATGGCCTCCAGAGTTTCCGCGTAAGCTGGATTCTTCAAATTGTGACCCACCGGCAGGGGCTTGCCATCACTGTTGAAGAAGTAGCTGGCAATTTCCGGTCGAGCAGCCACCTTCGGCATGCGCAGTAACAGCTGGTGAAGGCGCGGTGATATCTGAAAGCCGGATTTGGCCAGGTGTATGGCCGGCTGAAATAACTGCTCCCAGGGTAACTTGCCATCGCGCTCGTGAGCCATTTCCAGCATTCGCACAACACCGGGAACGCCGACCGAGTAGCCGCCGATTACAGACTCAAAAAATGAACGCGGCTTGTTGTCGCGGATAAAGTAGTTTTCGTCTACCTGAGAGGGGGCTGTCTCGCGCCCGTCGTAGTACTTGAGCTTCTTTGCCGCAGCGTCATAGCTGAGCATAAATGCCCCGCCACCAATCCCGGAGGATTGTGGTTCTACCAATCCCAATACCATCTGAGCGGCAATGGCGGCGTCCACAGCGCTACCGCCCCGGGCGAGAATCTGCTCGGCAGCCCGGCTGGCATGGGGGTTGGCAGTGACTGCCATATAGAAGTTGGCCGTTGAGGACTTAACGGCAGTGCGACCGGTATCAAACTCCGGTTGTGGTTCATCGGCAAAAGCGAAAGCGGGACTCAGAACCAGTGCAAAGGCGGCGAGAAAGTTGCGCACGTAACACTCCGCGGATTGTGGATAAATCCGCTCGAGTGTATCAGAAATAGCCAGATTCAGGCTTAACGAAATTTCTCTTCCAGCGCGCTTTGTACAGCAGCCGGAACAAACTTGGTGACATCGCCGCCCAGGGAGGCAATTTCACGTACTAAAGAGGATGAAATGTAGGACAAATGTTCTGCCGGTGTCAGGAACAGGCTTTCCATATTGGGCGCTAACTGGCGGTTCATATTGGCCAGCTGGAACTCGTATTCAAAGTCGGACACCGCGCGCAGACCGCGCAGTACGCCATAAGCATCTACCTGGCGCACCAGGTCGGCGAGCAGGATATCGAACCCAATGACTTCGACATTGGGCAGGTGACCGAGAACTTTTTGTGAAAGTTCTACCCGCTCCTCTAAGGTGAACAGGGGGTTTTTGCGATTGCTGGCAGCCACAGCCACGATAACGTGGTCAAACAAGCGGCATGCGCGCTCCACCAAGTCCAAGTGACCATTGGTGATGGGATCGAAGGTTCCGGGATAGACGACTTTTTTCATACGCCAAGGCTTAAATGCGGGCCGAATGGGATGCGAATGGTAAACAATTTACGGCTAAGGTCAAAACCGAATCTTTTTATTCTTCCCTAACCTGCCGGGCCAGCGCGACGAAACAAGCGCATACACACCTGTCCCGCACGTTTTTCTTTTTCCTGTTCCCAGCCAGGTATTGATGCAACCACTGTGTCTCGCGGTGTTTCCACATAGATTAATGCATCCTGCGAAAGATGGCCGGACAGGGCGCCTAGAGTTGCCTGCCAAAGATTGTCGGCAAAAGGGGGATCGATAAATACGAGGTCGTATTTACTTCCATTACTTCCGAGGAACTCTTCTGCACTACAGTTATGGACTTTGGCTTCCCGGGCGTTTAACTGTTTTAACTGTTCCGCTAGGGTTCGCGCAGCGCGAGTATTCAGCTCGACAAAATCTACCGAGCCGGCGCCTCGGGATAGCGCCTCCAGACCCAGGGCTCCTGAACCGGCAAAGAGGTCCAGGCAGCGGGCGTCGGGCAGGTAGAACTGTAGCCAGTTAAACAGAACCTCCCGCAGTCGGTCGCCGGTAGGTCTCAAGCCCTCAACTGGGGCAAACTGTAATTTTCGCCCGCGCCACTGTCCGCCAATGATGCGTAACTGTGAAAGGTTTTGCGGGCTTTGCTTTCGGGATGAACTTCTGGCCAAGGTAACTCTCTACTGGGGGCTTAGCGATGCTAAGATTAGCGTCTTTCTGCAAGCGGTACATCCGGACATACGAATGATTTTTGACTTCCTGCGCAAAAAGAAGAAGCGCAAGCCCGAACAAAGTGAGCCCCAGCAATCCCAGGCGGAGGTCACTGCTGCGTCTGAAGAGGAATCATCGGCGCAGAGCCCAGAGCCCTCAGGCATAGAGGAAAAGTCGCCAGCCCAGGGAGAAGCTCCCGCTCTGGAGGAGACAAAGGCCCCTATCGGTGAACCCACAGCTCCAGCTTCTGAATCCCAAGAGGAGAGTGCCGGCTGGGCGCAGCATACCGATGCGGCGGGCGAGCCCGAGGCCGTTGTCGAGGCCCCCCAGGTGGCTGTTGCAGCAGAGCCTGTAATAGAAGAGGCCGAGAAGCCAGCCCCGATTCAGCCCGAGCCAGCTGCAAAACCCAGAGCCAAAGAGCAGCCGCAACCGGAAGCCAAAAAGAAAGAGGGCTTCTTTGCGCGTGTTCGTCGCGGCCTCAGCCGTACCAGCAACCAGTTTGTCGAGGGGATGGGAAACCTGTTCCTCGGGGCCAAGGAGATTGATGAAGATCTGCTTGAAGAACTTGAAACACAGCTGTTAATGGCAGATGTGGGGGTTGAAGCTACCAGCGAGATCGTCGAACGCCTGACCGAACGTGTATCCCGTCGGGAACTGGCCGATGGCGATGCACTTTACAAGGCATTGCAGCAGGAGCTGGCGGACTTACTCGATAGTGTTGATGCTCCCCTGGAAATCGATATCAGCAAAAAGCCTTACGTCATCCTGGTAGTGGGCGTAAACGGTGTGGGTAAAACCACAACAATCGGCAAGCTGGCCCACCGCTTCCTCGGTGAAGGCAAGTCGGTGATGTTGGCTGCCGGTGATACATTCCGCGCCGCAGCAGTTGAGCAGCTACAGGTTTGGGGGCAGCGCCACGATGTACCGGTTGTTGCGCAGCATACCGGTGCCGATAGTGCGTCAGTGATTTTCGATGCGGTTCAGTCTGCCCAGGCGCGCGGCGTCGATGTGGTAATTGCCGATACCGCCGGGCGTCTCCACACTAAGTCCAATTTGATGGAGGAGCTGGCCAAGGTGCGCCGGGTGATGGGCAAACTGGATCCCAGCGCGCCCCACGAAGTGCTGTTGGTACTGGATGCAGGCACTGGCCAAAATGCGATTAACCAGGCCTCTCAGTTCCGCGAGGCGGCCGGTGTTACCGGCTTGGTGCTGACTAAATTGGATGGTACTGCCAAAGGTGGCGTTATCTTTGCCCTGGCTCGTCGTTTCGGCATCCCGGTGCGTTTTATCGGCGTCGGTGAGCAGGCGGAAGATCTACAGCCATTCCGCGCCCGCGAGTTCGTATCCGCCCTGTTTGGCCGAGATAAGGCCTGATAGTTCGCCTAGGAAATAACAAGAACAACAGAAGCCGTGATCACTTTCGATAATGTGAACAAGCGTTACGCATCGGGGCAGGATGCCCTGGTGCGAGTCAGCCTGGAAATCCCCCGTGGCGATATGGTGTTTCTAACCGGTCACTCTGGTGCGGGTAAAAGTACTTTACTGAGACTCCTGACCGCGATTGAACGCCCTACTAAGGGCAGTATTCTTGTCGCCGGACAGAATCTCAACCGCCTGCGCAATGGCCAGATCCCCTACTACCGCCGCAACCTCGGTATTGTCTTCCAGAATCACCAGCTGCTATTCGACCGCAGCGTTTTTGACAATATTGCCCTGCCCCTGTCTGTTGCTGGTTGCAGTAAGCGCGAGGTGGGGCGTCGGGTTCGCGCAGCTCTGGATAAGGTCGGCTTGCTGCAAAAGGAAAAGCAAAATCCCATTATGTTATCTGGTGGTGAGCAGCAACGGGTTGGGATTGCCCGCGCAGTAGTTAACAAGCCCGCGATACTGGTTGCCGATGAGCCCACCGGCAACCTGGACCCAACACTCTCTCAGGAAATCATGCAGTTGTTCGCCGACTTTAATGCTGTGGGAGTTACGGTGCTGGTGGCGAGCCACGACTTGGAACTGATTGCAAGGATGCGCCGACGGGTATTGACCCTACAGGCTGGCCAATTGATATACGACGGAGTTCCGAGCCGTGAAGTACACCCAAGCTAAAGCGCAACGGCAGGCCAACCCTGCCGCAGACAAGCGTGTGCGCAGCACCGGCGCTGTTGTTGCGCAAACAGGGCTGGGCGATCGATGGAATAGCTGGTTGGGGCATCACCGTGAGATGGCTGCCGACTCTGTCAGTCGATTTTTTAGCGCACCCATGGCCAGTGCAATGACGGCGCTGGTGATTGCTATTGCCCTGGCCCTGCCGGCGGCATTGCAATTGGGATTGTTGAATTTCCAGCGCGCGGTGGCCGGTTGGGATGGGCAGCCACAAATTTCTGTTTTTCTACACAAAGATGCGAGACAGGCTGCGGTTAATTCCCTGGCCGACAAATTGCGCAGTGACCCCGCTATCGCGGAGGTAACTTATGTCTCCCCGGAAGATGCCCTGGCAGAGTTTGAACAGGCCTCGGGGCTTGGGGATGTATTGGTTGGCCTGGATGCCAACCCCCTGCCAGCAGTGCTGTTGCTGCGGCCAAGGGATGCGAAGGACGGCGATAAACTTCAGGCTTTGGTGGAGAATCTGAGAGCCCAGGCACTGACGGATTCAGTGGTCTTGGATCTTGCCTGGGTCCAGCGCCTCGCCCAGATCACCGAACTGGGACAGCGTCTCTCCGCAGGCCTAGCCCTGTTATTGGCGCTGGGAGTGGTATTGGTGGTGATCAATACCATACGACTGCATATCGAAAGTCGCCGGGAGGAGATCCTGGTAGTAAAGCTCGTTGGCGGCACTAATGCGTTTGTGCGACGGCCGTTCCTTTACAGTGGCATTTGCTATGGACTATTTGGCGGGCTGTTGGCGTGGCTGTTGCTTGCAGGTGGTGTGGTTATGTTGTCTGGGCCAGTTGAGAGCCTGTCATCAAGTTATGGCAGCAGCTTCGAATTGAGAGGGCCGGGAGCCAGTTACTTCTTTCAATTAACGCTGGGGGCCTCCTCGCTGGGCCTATTAGGAGCCTGGCTTGCGGTAGCGCGACACACTCGCAAGATAGAACCTCGCTGACCGATCAGTCTGATCAAGAAGGGTAAAGTGTTCTGGCAAAGGGAACCTGAGGCGTAAAAAGCCCCTCTAATCCCGCGAAATACAACAGAATACGGTAGTTGTTGGCGGGCTTTCTTATCTGCCCGTGCAAGTGCTACACTGAGTCCAGCTTGTCGCCGGATACAGTATCCGTCGGCAGCGGCCGGTAGGATCGGCCGACTAATAATGACAGGAGAGACCTGAATGGGAACCAGCCTACAGCCAGTGCATACGCTGTCTCCGGGCGCCAACCTGGGAGCTTATATCCAGACCGTCAGTGGTTTTGACGTACTGACCGCTGAGCAGGAAAAGCACCTGGCAGAAGACCTCTATTACCGCGAAAATCTCGATGCTGCACGCCAGCTGGTCATGTCACACCTGCGCTTTGTAGTGCATATCGCCAAATCTTATTCCGGCTACGGGCTCAATGAAGCCGACCTGATTCAGGAAGGTAATGTCGGTTTGATGAAGGCCGTCAAACGCTTCAATCCCGAAAAGGGAGTGCGCCTGGTATCCTTTGCGGTACATTGGATTAAAGCTGAAATCCACGAATTTATTCTGCGCAACTGGCGTATTGTCAAAATTGCCACCACCAAGGCGCAGCGCAAATTATTCTTCAACCTGCGCGGTCAGAAGAAAAAACTCGCCTGGTTGACTAATGCAGAAGCTAAGGCCGTCGCCAAAGACCTGAATGTGGATGTCACCCAGGTCCATGAAATGGAAGGCCGCCTGGCTGCACACGATGCGGCTTTTGATGCGGGTGTCGATGACGATGACGATACCGCCTGGCAGGCACCGGCTCACTACCTGGAAGACCGCAGTTTTGATCCGGCCGCCCAGCTTGAGCGGGATAACTGGCAGGAAACCAACTTGACCAGCCTCGCCAGTGCCATGGCACAACTGGATGATCGCAGCCGCGATATTATTCAGGCCCGCTGGCTCAGTGAGGAGAAATCCACATTGCATGAGTTGGCTGATAAGTATGGTGTTTCCGCTGAGCGAATTCGCCAGCTGGAAAAAAATGCCATGAAGAAAGTGCGTGCTGCTATGGAAGCCTAAATCGGCATTCTGGTACACGGGTAGAAAACCGCGCAGTAGCGCGGTTTTTTTTGTCCCGCCTGTTACAGGCATACCTGTTACCACTGGGTAAAACAAAAAGGGAAGGTAATGGCCAAACTCTATCTGCTGCTGTGTGCATTCTTTGGCGCCAGTGGCGTGGCTCTGGGGGCGTTTGGGGCTCACGGCCTGCGCGGTAAAGTGGCAGAGAACCTGTTAGAGGCCTATAAAACCGGAGTCCAGTACCAGATGATTCATGCCCTGGCGCTGTTTGGTGTGGTGCTGCTAATGCAAAACTGGGGAAACCGTTTATCGCTGACCCTGAGCGGTGCTCTTTTTATTTTCGGTATTATCTTCTTCTCCGGCAGTCTCTATGCCCTGGCACTGGGAGGCCCCCGATGGCTAGGTCCAATCACCCCTCTCGGCGGGCTGATGATGATTGCCGGTTGGGTAGTCCTGTTTTTTGCCGCATTTAATTTCTCTAAGTAGCCACCTTTACTGGGCTTACACTCAGATACCGAGCCCGAACAAAACATCAAGATATAAACCGTTTCGCATAAGAGGTCGCGAACAATGCAAGACGAATCTGCGGAAGATTTTCCCTACCGCACAGAATTTAAGAAGAAATCTATCCGCAGCTATGTGATTCGCGCGGGGCGAATGACAGAGGGGCAGCGCAATGCCTTTGACAATTATTGGGGACAGTATGGGCTCTCCCTATTTGACGGACCTTTGGATCGCCAACAGGTTTTTGGCCGCGAGGCGCCACTGGCGTTAGAGATCGGTTTCGGTATGGGGGATTCCCTGCTGGCCATGGCTGAAGCCGAGCCAGATAAGGATTTTATTGGTATTGAAGTACACCCGCCGGGGGTTGGCCGGTTGATCAATAATGCCGGCAAGGCAGGTATCAAAAACCTGCGTGTTTACATGGCCGATGCGGTCGATGTCCTAAACGATTGTATTGCCGATGGGAGCCTGGATCGTTTCCAGCTGTACTTCCCTGACCCCTGGCACAAGAAGAAGCACCACAAGCGCCGGATAGTGCAGCCGGAATTTGTTCGCCTGATTTGCAGCAAGTTAAAAACTGGCGGTCTTATGCATATGGCGACAGATTGGGAGAATTATGCCGAGCATATGCTGGAAGTATTGCAGGGTGAAAACCTGCTAGAAAATATCGCCAGTGAGGGTGATTATGTTGCCCGGCCAGAATGGCGCCCAGAGACCAAGTTTGAGCGTCGAGGGCAGAGACTGGGGCACGGTGTTTGGGATCTGGTATACCGCAGGTTACCTGGTGAAGCGCTGCCGCTAACTACCACTGACGTAGATGCGTCAACTGTTGAAGAGTCCAAAGGCGAATAATTCGCACTGACGATCGATGTTTGCCACCGGTGCTAACATGGCACCAGTGGCATGCAACAGCCCACCTCTATTGTTAGAAAAACTCATTCCAGTTTTTCTTGGCCGCTTCCCATCGGCGCTTGTCTTCGACAACATTCAGGTTGCGGATGGTGTTACTGTCATAGGACATCCAGTCCGACAGTTCAATATTATTTTGGGTGCCCGCAAAATAACGCATGCGAAAGCGGCGAATAAATTGGTTGGGAATAGCCATAAAGGCAACTTCACGTCCCCGGGTGACTGTGGAAACCTCTACGCACTGGTGGTTTCTTTTATCGAGCTCATAGATAAAACCAGTAGTGGCTAAATCACCATCATTTGTTCCATGCACAAAATAATACCTAGTCGGGCAATAAGTTTTATTGTGCCAGGCAAAGCGCGCAACAATATTTGCATTGGTAGTGGTTGAGATGACTTGGTTAGATGCTCCGGTACCGAGGTGCGGATCAAAGCGGCCATTTTGATTCATCCAGGGAAAGAACCCCCCGGCTTGCCACAACTTTTGTGGTGGGCGGGTATCGCCCCGATATAGGAGCGTGGTCACCGTGTGTAAGTCAAAACCATTGCGGCTGAATCGGTAATTAAACAGTGAGAAAGGAACGTCCATCTGGGATTCGATATTAGAGATTGCTCTTCTCTCGGAACCGAAGGCCTCACTGGCCTGGCGGTACCAACAGTAAGCTCCTCCTAATAAGGCTAAAACTGCATCTTTTCGCCGTGTAATTCCATCGGTATCAAGTAGCTTGGAGGGTGTGGAAGGGTTGAATCCTGTAAGCCAGAGATATAAATTTTCTACCAGTACCTTGGTAACGCGGGTAATCCTTCCATAGTCATTTGTGTGGATTTGTGCCGCTTGGCTTACCAATTGATCGATTACGGTTAATCCATCACTACTACGCTTGTGATACCACTTGCTCTCATTGTTGGAATTATTTTGAAAGTCCAGCGCATATTCGCGGATACTTTTGGGGACATAGCAAGTAGTTTGTATGTCTTGAGGTCGAACCAAGTTCCTCACATAGCTGTCAATATTGGGTGCCAGCACGGGTTATCTCTCCTGTCTTTATTGCTGTTTTTTACCACTAGCCGTCTATGCTTCTAGTGTGCTGTGACTTTCGAATTTTATTTCCGATAAGAACTGGATTCAGGAAGCACCACGAAAACAAAATCGAATTATTTTTATTAATAGATGTTGATGTTAATAATAATTTAGGGGGTTGATCAAGGAAGGAATCTCGGTGTTTCTGATGAGAAGGCGTGATGCTCTGCTCTCAATTCTCTATAGCCTGTTGTTTATCCCACTACTTACAGTTCCTGAAGTCCGTGCTGATTTTGTTGGAACATTGAACCTCTATGTTAATGGGGGTAAGCATTGGTTTGATGGTGATCGTCTAAAAGGCACGCCATTTCGTGGATTTGAAATGCGAGATACCTCAGGTGTCGGTGCCGGTTTTGGCTTTAACATGACAAATCATTGGGCGATGGAAGGGGTTGTCGACTATTTCGTCGTGAGTGTTGCGGATACGCCTGAGAAAGTAGATGTGTATAACTACCGCATAGATCTCCTATATCAATTTGGAGGGCAGTTCTGCGGTAACTTTTGTTGGCAGCCCTATGTCGCGTTTGGCCTGGGTGAATTGCGTATTAATTACGACCGGCGTTACCGTAAAAAACACTGGCATCCAGACGACCCGGAATATACCTACGACCCTGATCACCCCTACGACCCATACTACCCCTACCCTTGGGATTGTCGTAAGAAATTCTATGTCCCTGAGGATCGGCCAGACGACCACCATTATCCCTACCCGCCCTACCATTGTGACTGGCATGACCGGCAAAACATGGTGAATGTGGGAATGGGAATTAAATATCACCTGGGGCCCCGCTGGCAGGCTCGCGCAGATATACGGCTTTTCCAGGGGGTCGAAGAAGGTGGTGTCGATGGTTTTGCCAGCTTGGCGGTTGGCTATCAATGGCTTGAATATCCGGATTTTTGGTATGACGAAGATGCCGATGGTGTTATTGATGCCACTGATCAATGTCCGCAGACCCCAGTGGGAATCGATGTGCAATTAGATGGCTGCCCGCTGGATACAGATTTTGATGGTGTACCCAGCTATATCGATCAATGCCCAAATACACCGATTGGTATTGCAGTGGATGAATACGGTTGCATTCGTTAAGGACAACTAAAATCGATTTCTTCAGCGGGCGGCAGAAAGGTTCTGAAGCCCGCTGAAGATATTGTTTAAAATGATTTTCTATAAAATTACTCGCCGCGAATTTCTTCGAGCTTCTCAGAAATTTCCAGCCATTCCATTTCCAGTTCTTCCATTAATTCCTGCTGCTCCGACTGCTCTTTATTAAGTCGAGCTATTTCCTCCTGCTGGCCGCCGCTATATAGCGCTTCATCGGCAAGTTTTTCCTGTACTGCGGCCAATGCCTTTTCTGCCGTAGCCATCTGTCGCTCAATATTCTTGAGTTTGTTGGTCAGGGGCTTCAGTTGTTCGCGTAGCGCGGCGGCGGCGCGCCTTTGGGCCTTCTTATCCTCAGGGGCTTTTTCCTCTGTGCCTGTAACAGTGGAGGTGCTCTCCTCTTTGCGTTTCTTTTCCCGGTTAAAGCCGAGCAGCCACTGTTTGTAGTCATCAAGGTCGCCGCTATAGGGTTCGGCGCGGCCATTGGCCACCAGAATAAATTCGTCGGCAGTATTGGCCAGTAGATGACGATCGTGGGAAACCAATATGACTGCACCGGGAAACTCCGCCAGCGCTAGGGTCAGGGCGTGGCGCATTTCCAAATCAAGGTGGTTTGTCGGTTCATCGAGAAGCAACAGGTTAGGTTTTTGCCAGGCCAGTAGTGCCAGGGCTAAACGGGCTTTTTCACCGCCGGAAAAGCCCCCTACCGTTTCGAAAACCCGATCGCCGATAAAACCGTAGCCGCCGAGAAAATCCCGCAGCGATTGCTCCGAGGCATCGGGGCTCAGCCTTTGCAGGTGCAGCAAAGGGGAACCGTTGCTATCCAGTGCTTCCAGCTGATGCTGGGCGAAGTAGCCGATGGCCAAGTGCTCGCCACATTGGCGCTCGCCACTGAGGGGGGCGAGTGTGCCAGCCAGGGTTTTGATTAGAGAGGACTTGCCCGCACCATTGGGGCCGAGCAGGCCGATACGGCGTCCCGGTTGAATGCCCAGCTGAACGTTCTTCACCACTATTTTTTCGGCATAGCCGATATCCGTCTCGCGCAGGTCGATTAACGGATTAGAGGTTTTCTCTGAGGATGGCAAAGTAAAATGAAAAGGGGAATCCACATGGGCTGGGGCAATCAGAGCCATCCGGTCCAGGGCTTTCAGGCGGCTTTGTGCCTGCTTGGCCTTGCTCGCCTTGGCGCGAAAGCGCCGCACAAAGTCTTCCATATGTGCGCGTTCGGCCTGCTGTTTTTCAAACTGTATTTGCTGCTGGGCCAGGCGCTCAGCGCGAGCGCGCTCGAAGGCACTGTAGTTGCCGCTGTACAAGACTAGTTTTTGCTGTTCAAAACTGACAATGCCGTCGACCACTGCATCGAGAAAGTCGCGGTCGTGGGAAATAATCAGCAGGGTACCGGGGAAGCGTTGCAGCCACTGTTCCAGCCAAAGGGTGGCATCCAGATCCAAGTGGTTGGTGGGCTCGTCCAACAGCATAAGATCTGCGGGGCACATCAGGGCGCGGCCCAAATTGAGGCGAATACGCCAGCCACCTGAGAAGCTGCGAACGGGGCGCTGCTGCTCTTCGTGGGAAAAGCCGAGCCCGTCGAGGAGTTGCGCGGCGCGCGCCGGGCCACTGTAGCCATTAATACTGGCCATGCGCTCGTGCAGTTCTGCCAGTTTGTGACCGTCGGTATCGCCGCTTGCTTCGGCCTCTGCCAGTTGCTTTTGCAATAGCCGCAATTCGCCATCGCCGTCTAAAACGTAATCCAGTGCTGATTGCTCACTAGCTTCTACCTCTTGGGCCATATGGGAGATACGCCAGTTGCTGGGGAGGTCTACCTGCCCCGCATCGGTTTCCAGTTGTCCAAGCAGCAGTTTGAACAGAGTTGACTTGCCACAGCCGTTGGCACCGATAATTCCCACTTTGTGGTCGGGGAAGATTCTGCAATCTGCGCTGTCAAGCAAGTCGCGTTCACCTCGGTGCAGAGAAACCCCTTGTAAATTGATCACTGGAAAAACCTCATATGAATAGGCCGATGAATGCTAGGCTATTGAACAGACCCGGACTCCACAGAGACTGGGGCACTATGCCGATCAGCAAAGGGTCGGGATTCTAACGTGACAAATACTTCACCTCCATCTTCCCCCAAGGAAAACCCCCTCTGGCAGTTCAGCTTGGACTTTTATGCCTATCAGGATGTCGAAAAGTTCCTACTCGATTGCCAAGACAGAAATGGCGCTGACGTGTGTCTTCTGCTGTGGGCGAGCTATACAGCTGTTTGTGGCAAGGAAATCAGTGAAGAGGGATGGAGAGTCGCAGATCGAGGCGTCGCGCCGCGCAGGCGAATGATTCGCAGTGTGCGACACCTGCGTCGTTGGCTGGGGAGTTTGCGCCCCCATACCCAGCGGGTCTACGCGCTGTGTAAACGCTATGAATTGAAACTGGAGCAGTTGCAGTTGGCTGCGCTGTGGAAAATTTATGCTGAGGACTGGCCGGGGGATCGCTCTGCACTGGAGCTAGCATCCCAGCAATATGGTTTGCAGCAAAAAGATCAGGCCCACTGGGCGGGCCTGATCGAAAGCTACTTGGCTCACAGGGGGGCAGCGGGTTAAGCCACTGTTACACCCCTCTGGGCGCTGTACTTTTCTGGGGTCGCCGGTAATACAGTCGTGAAAAGTACAGAGCTCAATTAAGCAGCACCGTATTTGGCTGCGAGGAGTCCCGAGACTATTCGCCGCTGGGTTGCTCCGAAGAAAAGAGGCTGTTTGCCGGAGTGCTGGGAGTAATCGTTGCTGCTGGGCGCGGAGTTTCCACCGGTTTCTGCTGCTCAGCTGGAGCCATTGCTTTTGAATCGTCTTTGGGTTTCTCAACGGTTTCAGGTTTGCTGACAGCCTTCACCTTCGGAGTTTCTGCGCTTGGCTTGACTGTTGCAGGCTTGGCTTCCGTTGAGGGTTTGCTCGCCGCTGGTTTTTTGGCAGCAGTAGTTTTAGCTGGAGCTTTCTTCGCTGGATTTTTTTTCTCGGCAGTAGAAGCTTTCTTGGCTGGTGCTTTTTTCGCAGCAGTGGAGGCTTTCTTTGCGGGAGTTTTCTTTACAGCTTTAGTGGCAGCGGCGGTTTTTGCTGGCGCTTTCTTGGCACTAGTTTTCTTTTCTGTGGCTTTTTTTGCCACTGTCTTTTTCACTGTTTTGGCGGTGCTGGTAGTGCTTGCTTTAGTGCGGCTCTTTGCTGCGGTTGCTTTAGGAGCGGCTACTTTTTTTGAGGTGGTAGCTTTGCGGGCTTTTGGCTTGGATTTGTTCAGTAGTTTTTCTGCTTTTACACCGGCCTTACGCACAGCTTCGGCAGCTTTCAGCTCGGCCTTTGCCTGGGACTCGGTACTCTTTGCTTCGGCGTGTGATGCCTTTGCTTGCTGGAGTACTTCGTTATGCTTTTCTACATTGGCCTTGGCGGTTTCTACACGCTTTTGAGTGGCAGCTGTCTTTCGTGTCTTGGCTGCAGTTCTAGCGTCTACTAGTTTGGTTTTCGCTTTAGCTAATTTTTCTTTTGCAGAAGTCAGTGCTTTTCCGGCTTTTAAAACACTTTTGCCGGCATCGGCAACTTTCTTGTTGCGGGCTTTGTCCAGCTTGACGGTTAGCTTGGAAATTTGTGCTTCCAGTTCTGCGACTGAATTGACAGCTCTTTGTTTGGCAGCCATGAGTAAATGTCCTGACGTTTATTATCAATTGGAACATCCGGACAGTGTACGGATCAGATCTATATGTAATAAACATATTTAAATCAGGGATCTGAACACTGTAAATTGTTCTGAAACTGAAAAGCACCTCAAACAGTCCGGAACAACAACCGGCGACTGGTCGATAATAGCGCTGTTTTTAAAAAAAATGTATGCCGTAAGCAGCGAAAATAGTGCTGTAAATGTATTTTTTTCTCGCTGGTCCCTGGAACCTTAAGGTGGAATGTGGTGTCCTGCACAGTGTGCGCGTCATCGGTATGCACTTGCAGTCGCCTTAGGTTAGACTTGAGCGGACTGGCGGAAAAGGTGCGCCTGGAGGCTAAGGGCCGAATCAGGATTACTTGATAAGCCGCCGCAGGCATTGACCCAGGGTCAAGCGCAAATCATTCAACGCAATACGGACAAAGAGACAACACCCATGAATAAATACCCTTTGGCTGCAGCAATTGCCCTTGGCCTGGCGCTGACCGGCTGTAACGAACAGGGATCTAAGCAGGAAAAAGAAGTTGCCCTGGACACCCAGGAGAAGAAGGTCAGCTACATCATTGCCGAAGATATGGCGAAGCGCCTTGAAGCTCAGGATGTGAAATTAGATCCCCAAGTGGTGATGATGGCTCTTAAGGATGTCTCCAGCGGCCATGAATCCCGTTTGACTGAAGAAGAAAAGCAGCAAACTATCGCTGCCTTCCAAGAGCAAATGCAGAAGAAGCAGCAGGAAATGCTGGCTCAGCAAGAGAAAGAATTCAAAGAGACTGCTGATAAAAACTTGCAGGAAGGAAAAGCCTTCCTCGAAGAGAATGCCAAGAAAGATGGTGTTGTTACCACTGATTCCGGTCTGCAGTACAAAGTGATTACTGAGGGTTCCGGCGGCCAGCCCAGTGAGAACAGCACTGTTGAAGTGGACTACAAGGGTACCCTGATTAATGGTGAAGAGTTTGATAGCTCTTACGCCCGTGGTGAGCCGGTCCAGTTCCCGGTTAATGGTGTTATCAAAGGTTGGACCGAAGCGTTGCAACTGATGAAAGAGGGTTCCAAGTGGGAGCTTTACATTCCCTCCGAGCTGGCATATGGCCCGGGTGGTGCAGGCGGTAAGATCGGCCCTAACGCAACGCTGATTTTTGAAGTGGAGCTGCACAAAGCCAATGTTGGCAAGGAAGATGGCGCCGAGAAGAAAGAAGAGAAAAAAGAAGAGCTCAAAAGCGAGTAATTAAATTTACTACTTTGGATTCAATAAAGGCGCCCAATGGGCGCCTTTATTTTTTACCTTGAAAAATCAACAGCAAAAATATTCGATTAAAGGCGCCGGCTTCCCATCGCCTTTACAGTGATGAATTCAGTTTTTTAGACCAGCTGGTTTTTATGGGCTGTGTGCAAAAGTGCGATCATTCGATCCTCGGAACTAAAGCGGGTTTCCAGTGCTTCCCCCAGCTGTGACAAATCTGGGTTCAGGCTGGATAGATCGTCGGTTTCCTGGTACTTATCATTGAAATCGACAGCGACATCAGTGGTCACATCAATATCCCGGTAGAGTTCCCGCGCTTGTTGCAGCCCCTGTTTATCATCAAAAGCCTGGCCTTCAAGTATGAGCTGTTCGTATACCTCAAAGTGTCCTGCAGAGACGTAGTCCACCAGCAACTGGCAAAGATGACGAACACCGTTTTCGGTCTCCGAATCCCCATCGTTAAATTCTTTCTTCTCAGATAGATGGTAGTAACTTACCAGCAGGATTTGTCGGGACTGTAGCCAGCGGTCAATGATTTCACTGACGCCACCCCAGCGCTCGCGCGCAGATTTACAATTTTCCAGCATCTCCAAGAATCCTTTGGTTACTTTTGCCGTGATAGCCAGCTTTATTGCTGATCCCGAAGGCCCTAAGAAGATAGGAGATTCCCCCGCCGACGGCAAGGTGCAGAGTGTGATCTACGCCAGAATACAACGATGCCTGCGGCGATCTTCGGTGGAGCAAATCTAGGGTGTTTTAACCACTGATAATGAGCGGCAAAATCAGCGCTGTGAGCGCACCGCAGGAACCCATCGCCAATGCTGCACAGGCGCCGCACAGGGCGCTGATTTCTAATGCCCGTGCGGTCCCAACCGCGTGGGCATTGATGCCGAGTACGATACCAATAATACGCTCATCGTGAATATTGAGCCTACTCATTAGAGCTGGGCCAGCGATAGCACCGACCACCCCGGTCAAGACCACAATAGCTGCAGTGAGGCTGAGAGAAGCGTGGATTGTTTCCGCCAGGGCCAATGCGATGGGTGTGGTAATAGATTTGCCGCTCAACGCCAGTAGCACTGACTTGCCCGCGCCAAATACCAAGGCGATTAATACTGCTATAACCGGGGCCAAAATCGCACCCACAAAAATAGTGACAAGTAGCGGCCAGCCGGCTTTGCGGATAATCACTAGATTTTGTTTGAGAGGGACAGCCAGGGCAACAACTGCTGGCCCTAGCAAGCTGTACAGTAATGCACTGGAGCCCTGGTAACTCTCATAGGGGATATGGAGAACACTCAATGTTATTGCGGTCAAAATGCTAGCGCTGATGATAGGGTGCAGCAGAACAGTCTTGTAGCGCCGGTAAAGGGTAACGCCGACAAGAAAAGCTATGACATTCAAGGGCAATACAAAGATTGGGCTCGCCAGAAATTCATTCACTCTCTATTACCCCCAGAGCGAATCAGCAATTTCTTTAGTAGCTGTGCGCAAATAGCGATACTGATCAGTGTGCCAATCACAATAGCGGTGATTAAGGCTAGCCAGTCGGATAGAGTCAGGCCCTGGAAAAAAAATACCCCGACAGCCGCCGGTAGCAACAACAGCGGCAATAGGTAAAGCAGTTGTGAGCTGACTTTGGCAAGGCCTGCGGGAGCCCCACCATTGAACACGAGAATCACCAGTAGCATCAGCATCCCTATGACAGATCCCGGAATGGGTAGTGACAGGCTTGAGCTGGTGAAATTGCCCAGCCAGGTACAGGCAACCAGAATGGCAGCTCCCCCCAGCCAACGGAGTATGTTGTGCAGCGTGGATTTTGACATGTAGGAGATGGCGGCCGTTAAAGCCGCCGGAGATTGTTAAGCTCTGCGGAATGCTTGCCAGCCACCGAACAGGATCAGACCGGCAAAACCGATAGCGGCCCAACCGGGGATACTCAGGCCCATCATGGTCCACTGTACTTCAGCACAATTGCCATCGCCGCTCAGCAGTGCCTTGAGCACATCGGCCATCGGGAAAACTTCAATCATATAGCTGACGCTTGGACCACAGGCCGGTACTTGGTCTTCCGGCAGGCTTTGCAGCCACAGTTGGCGACCGGCAAAGTAGAGACCGCCCATTGCCCACAGGGATACCAGCAGGCCGTAGACACGACGGCCAATGGTGGCAGGGTTGTGCAGGAATGCGATCAACGAAACTACACCAACACCCAATAGCATTACCCGCTGGGTAATACACAATTTGCAAGGCTCCAGCCCCTGCACGTACTCGAGATAAAAGGCGGAGCCGAGTAAAAAGGCCACCATTAGGAAGACCAGCAGAAAAGTGATGCGCGGGTTGGGTAAGGTCATGGTAATTCGGGTCCTGAATAGTGCTGTCGAAAGCGGTTCGCTTCGAGATTCAAGTCGGTTAATAGTTTATTGAAATTGCTTTCCAGTTTGTTCCGCCCGGCGATAAGTTCAGGCAGTAGCTCCTGCAGTGCTACCGGGCGGCGCAACCGCTGTCCAACCCGCTCCAGGGTCAGCTCGATTACCCGCTCCTCGCGGTAACTTTGCAGCAGTTTAATTTGCTCGGCGCGCTCAATAAATGCCATTGCGCGTGGCGGAATATACCGGCTGTCGAAATGAAAGTCTCTCCAACAGCGCCGGCAAAACTCATCCAGCGCTTCAGGGTGCCACTGCTGCCAGTTTTCTGCCAACAGGTGATCAAACCATATATCCAGTGCGATACCGGCATAGCGACGCCAGCGCGGGTCCAGTTGTGACAGGGCATCCCGGTAGGCCGGGTGAGCATCGGTGATGGCATCGATGCGACGGTGCAGGCGAATACCATGCTCAATATCCGTTGGCCAACTGTCATCCAGGGGGCCTTTAACAAAGTCCCCCAGGAGCCCGCCCAGTCGCCAGCGCGGATTGGGCCCGGACAGTAACAGGTGTGCCAGATAGTTCATAAGCCTCGCTCAGGCTGCGGCACTGTATCAGCCGCTAGTCCTGGCAGCAGTTGTATTGGGCATAGTAACGGCTCAGGAATGTTTCAAAAGTACCGCTATCCTGCGCTTCAATTTCTTTTTGCTTGAGCAGTGAGGTTTCTGCCTGCTGTAAGAAGTCTTGCAGATAGTCGCTGTCCAGAGGGCGTTCCAGGAAGTAGCGGCGGTGCTGTTCGGCTTTATCCATAGCCCACTGGGAAAAGGTAATGTTTTGTTCGCGCATCTCTGCCAGTATCTGCTGTGCCGGTGTGAGGATATCCCCTTTCACCTTGGCCTTCTGCACGCCCACTGAGCCGCGGTATTGCGAGCCGCCCCAGGCGTTATCCAGCAGTTCTGCCACTGAGTCGACCTCTTCCAATAATTGGGTGGCCCAGTCGCTCAGTTTACGCTCGCCACCGTTATCCAGCAGTGTTAGTTCCGGTTCGTGACCCCGGTAGACGATACGCTGTTGGTTCTCCTGGGTACTGCGGTAATCGGCATCACTGGTTTTGGGGCTGTCAGTGAGCAGGCAGTGCAGCAGGAAGCTATCGAGGAAACGCATCTGCTGGGCGTCAATTCCCAGGGGGGCGAAGGGGTTCAGGTCGAGACAGCGCACCTCAACATATTCAACACCGCGATTATCCAGGGCAGACAGCGCTGTTTCGCCGCGTTTGGCGGGGTTTTTGGGACGGATCGGTGAGTAAAACTCATTCTCGATTTGCAGTATGCCTGTGGACAATTGCTGGTAGTCGCCGCCTTCATTTTTAACCCCCATTTCCTGGTAGGGGCCGTAGGAACTGCTGATCGCTGAACAGAGCGTCGATAAATAGCTGCGCAGGTCGTTGTAGCAAACCACTAGTGACTGCTGCACGTTGCTGTTGTAGCCCAGGTCGCCCATACGCAGGGACGTAGCGTGGGGCACGTGCAGAGTGTGGTCATCCCCATTGAAGGGCTCAAGACTGTGCTCGCGGCCATCGACAAAAGAAGCGCATACCGCAGGTGCGGCGCCAAACAGGTAAATCAGCAACCAGTAATTGCGGCGGAAATTACGAATTAGATCGAAGTAGCGACGGGTTTTAAAACTTTTTAAATCCTCACTGCTGCCTTCGATTTCATGCAGCCACAGCCA
This sequence comes from Microbulbifer maximicatervae (SeqCode), assembly GCF_052467325.1. Classification (NCBI taxonomy): domain Bacteria; kingdom Pseudomonadati; phylum Pseudomonadota; class Gammaproteobacteria; order Cellvibrionales; family Microbulbiferaceae; genus Microbulbifer; species Microbulbifer maximicatervae (SeqCode). The sequence goes on along the minus strand of NZ_CP174310.1, from coordinate 3,670,749 downwards.
GAACTCTTCAGGAAGCGAAAAGTTGTAGTGGATACCGGCGATAGTCTGCATGGCGCGGCCGTAGCGCAACCCCAGGCCCAGCCGGTAAATAGTTTTCATTGTGCCGCTGTGAGAGCTGCCGTAGCGGGCAACGGGAATATCTTTATCTTCGCCAATCGCACAGGGCATGCTGTTAACCCACAGGCGCTCGTCACCGATCTGGTTGTAGGTGTAGCGGTGGATACGGTCCAAGACCTGTAACGCTTCCTCTGGGGTCGCTACTGGCGGCGTAATAAATTCCAGTAGGGCCTCAGAGAAGTCGGTAGTAATACTTTCATGGGTAAGTGCGGAGCCCAGTGCTGTGGTATGCGGCGTTTGCGCAAGGGCGCCATCGGGAGCGACACGCAGGCTCTCTTTCTCGACACCGCGGAGGATGCCTTTGAGCAGTTGGGCTGGTTTGGCTTGCGATAGCGCGGCCAGGTGGGAAATGGGCACTCGAATCTCCTTGGTACTACCGGAACGCTTCTTTATCGCTGCCATCTCGGGCGACTCTCTGTGCCGGTGCTGAATGTTCTGGCGCTCAGGCGGCGGATTCAGATTTGTTTTCGTCAGGCTGTGCGGGCGTTTCAGCGGGCGCTGGTTCCGGGGCAACCTCAGGCGCTTCTTCCGGTGCGACTTCAGGCGCAGGCTGGGGTTCTATCTCCGGGTTGGCCTGCTCTGGCAGTTCCTCAGGTATTGAGGGGGTGATTTCAGGGGCACCCTGACTTTCATCACTGGATACCGGTGCCAGAGCTTCCTCGGGGATCTGGGGGTGCCCCTTAATGCTGAGTTCGCACAGTAGCAATTCAATGCGTAGGCTCACATTGCGAGTATTGGCCTCGAACATCTGGTTGATAGCGACATCTTTATGCTCGCTGCGAAACAGTTTGTTCGGCTCGCGGCCATCGGTCCATTCGCCGCTTTTACTCAGGAACTGCTGGTGCTGATTGGTCAGCACGTACACATGACTCATTGTGTTGGGCAACTTTGATGCTGTGACAGAAAGGCAGTTTAGCGACGGGGGCTTTATGGCTCAAGAACTCCGTTAGAGCGAAAGCGGTAAATGCCTGCTCTAACGGGTTAAGTGAGGAAATCTGTGATCTTTACAGGGTTTCCAGGGGATAGTTGTCCGGGTAGGGCAGGCGCGCACAGCCACTGTCTACGGCGGCTCGAGCTACAGCCGAAGCCACCTCAGGCAGTAAACGCGGGTCGGTTGGCTTGGGCAGGATATAGTTGGGCCCGAAGCTGAGCTCGATACCGCCATAACCTTCGCGTACTGAGTCCGGTACCGGCAGGTGGGCAATTTTGCGGATCGCCTCGATCGCTGCCAGTTTCATCTCTTCATTAATGCGCGCAGCGCGAACATCCAGGGCACCCCGGAAAATAAACGGGAAGCAGAGGACGTTGTTAACCTGGTTCGGGTAGTCGGAACGGCCTGTGGCCATAATCAGGTCGTCGCGCACACTGTGAGCCAACTCGGGCTTAATCTCCGGGTTGGGGTTAGAGCAGGCGAAGACCACCGGTTTTGGGGCCATGCGCTGTAGCTGCTCGGCGGAGAGCAGGTCCGGGCCGGACACACCAAGGAATACATCCGCACCGGCGATGGCATCGTCGAGGGTGCGCATATCGGTATCCCGCGCCCACTCACCTTTATAGGCGTTGATATCCGTTCGACCCGAGTGGATAACCCCGCGGCTGTCGAGCATGGTGATCTGCTCTTTGCGCGCTCCGGCAGCCAGCAGCAGTTTGCAGCAGGCCGTCGCAGCGGCACCTGCGCCCAGGCAGACCATATGCACTTCACTGATTTTCTTACCCTGGATCTCCAGGGCATTGAGCATACCGGCAACGGTCACAATGGCGGTGCCGTGCTGATCGTCGTGAAAAACCGGTACCGGGCAGCGCTCGATTAGGGTCTCTTCAATATGGAAGCACTCTGGCGCCTTAATATCTTCGAGGTTGATACCGCCGAAGGTGTTGGCGATTGAGGCCACGGTCTGAATAAACTGCTCCGGGCTGCTGGCATCAACTTCGATATCTACTGAGTTGATATCGGCAAAGCGTTTAAACAGCAGTGACTTGCCTTCCATCACGGGTTTTGAGGCCAGCGGGCCCAGATTGCCGAGACCGAGAATGGCACTGCCATTGGAAATGACTGCTACCAGATTACCTTTGCCGGTGTATCGATAGGCTGCTTCTGGGTCCTTGGCGATTTCTCGCACCGGTTCGGCGACGCCGGGACTGTAAGCCAGGGACAGGTCTTCCTGGGTTTCGGCAGGGGTCGTCAGTTCTACTGAAAGTTTGCCGGGACTGGGGAGCGCGTGGTAATCGAGCGCTGCCTGGCGCAATGAATCCGTCATTTGGGGGCTTTTCTCTCGAATACTGTGGACAACACTTAAGTGTTATCCCGGTTACTGCGGGGGGCCAGAGAATAACCGAGGGAAGCTTGGCGCTACAAGCGTGAAAATCTGCAATATATGGTACGGACTTCTATTTTTATCGTGCTTGTCGATGATTTTCGGGATAAATAGCCGCAATATTTTGATTTATAAGGATAAAATGGTCGCCAATAGCGGTAAGGTTAAGCGATTCAAGTCGATTTTGATTTTGTACACAGACGCTTACGGCTGCTGGATATGATGGGGAATGAATAGATACAAAAAAGGCACCATCACAGTGTGAGGTGCCTTTTTGGAATGGATCCTGCCGCAAGTGGCGGGTCCATTCGAGCGAAGAGCCCGGATTATTTGCCGATACGGCTGCCGAAACGCTTCTTGAAACGGTCAACACGACCACCAGTGGTAGCCTGCTTCTGCTTGCCAGTGTAGAAAGGGTGGCACTGGGAGCAAACGTCGATTTGCAGGTCTTTGCCCAGAGTGGAACGGGTTTTTACAACATTGCCGCAGGAACAGGTAGCGGAGATGTCGGTGTAGTTAGGATGGATATCTGCTTTCATGATTGCCTCTTTTCGAAACCGCCACTCGATCTTTTGCCGAGCACGGCATCGTCATTGGTGCAGGAACCAGTATGGTTCCAGGCTGTTTAAAAAGTCGGCGCATACTATCAGATTAATGTCGCGGTTCAAGCACAATTGGGTGGCGAAATAACTGAGGATGGCCACTTGTTAGCATTGCACAACAGCTTTGATAACAACTGACCTCACTAATTCCTCTGTGACGCCTAAGTCGCCAATTCGGTCATAACAACCATTATCCCCGACGAAGCCCTGCAACTTGCCACATCTGCCATTACACTAGCGCCTTTTGTTTGAGTGAGTGGGGGCCAGGTGCAGGAGTCAGTCCAACAAAGAGTCATTTTAAGGCTGGCAGTGCCCGTGCCCCTGAGGCGCTTGTTTGACTATTTGCCGCCAGAGGGGCTGTCGCCGGAGTCACTGCGGCCCGGCCAGCGCCTCTGGGTGCCCTTTGCCGGGCGCAAGTTAGTGGCAGTACTGTTGGATATCGTGCAGGAGTCGCCACACAGCAGTTTGAAGCCAGCGCTGGAACTGGTGGATTCGGAGGTTCTGTTTGGTGATGGCAGCCGCAAGCTGCTGGCCTGGATTGCCGACTATTACCAGGCGCCCCTCGGCGAGGTCTACGCCGCTGCCCTGCCCGTGGCACTGCGCAAAGGTAAGCCGTCTGATCATTGGGCGGAGCAGTGGCTTCAGCTCACGACAGAGGGAAAGGGCTTGCCGAAAACTGCACTGGCGCGCGCCCCCAAGCAGCAGGCTCTGTTCCAGTTGCTGTTGAGTGATGGCAAGCAGAGCCGAACCCACCTTAAGACCCTCGGCCACAATACCCCCGTGATCCGCGCCCTGCAGGATCGCGGCTTGGTGGAGTGGATTCCAGGCCCTACTGTACCGGCGCCGCTACCCGCAGCAGAGAGTACACCGGCTCCGGAGCTGAATAGCGAACAGCAACAGGTGCTCGACAATATCGATTGCAGCGGCTTCTCTGCTTCATTACTGGAAGGCACCACCGGCAGTGGCAAGACCGAAGTTTATCTGCGCCTGATGCAGCGGGTTCTGGATAGCGGTCGCCAGGCATTGTTATTGGTGCCGGAGATTGGACTTACGCCGCAAACGCTGAGGCGTATTGCCGCACGATTTCCCAAGCACAGTATCGCAGCGCTGCACTCTGGCTTGGCCGACGGCGAGCGCGCTCAATCCTGGTTGGCGGCCGCAGGTGGGCAGGCAGATATTGTGATCGGCACCCGCTCAGCCATTATGACTCCCCTGCCCAGGCTCGGCGTTGTGATTGTCGATGAAGAGCACGATGCCTCTTTTAAACAGCAGGACGGTGTGCGCTATTCGGCCCGGGACTTGGCCGTGGTTTTGGGGCGCAATAATAATGTACCGGTGGTTTTGGGTTCGGCCACGCCCTCTCTGGAAACCCTGCACAACGCTCTGAATGGGCGCTATCAACACTTGCGCATGCGCTATCGCGCCGGTGATGCCAAGCCCCCACAAATTCATGTAGTGCCGACACTGCGGGAGCCTCTGGAAGAGGGATTTTCTCCCCAGGTGCTGCGCCATATCGGTGATACCCTCGCGCGAGGTGAGCAGGCCCTGGTGTTTATCAACCGGCGCGGCTTTGCCCCCGCGTTGACTTGTGATGATTGCGGCTGGCTGGCGGATTGCCCGCACTGCTCGAGCAAGCTGACTATGCACCGGCGGCAACGCCAGTTGCGCTGCCATCACTGCGATTACCGCCGCCCGCTGGTTGATAGCTGTCCACAATGTCACAGCCGTTCGATCTCGGCCCTGGGTGCCGGCACGGAACGCAGCGAGGAACTGTTGGCCCGTCGCTTTGCCGACTACCCGGTGATACGTGTGGACCGGGATACCACGGCGAGCAAACAGGCTCTGGATAAATTATTAGCACCGGCGCGAGAGGGCGAGCCCTGCCTGTTGTTGGGAACCCAGATGCTGGCCAAGGGGCACCATTTGCCCAAGGTCACTTTGGTAGTGATCCAGGATGCCGATGGCGGCCTGTTCAGCGCAGATTTCCGCGCGCCAGAGCGTACCGGTCAGTTACTGGAACAGGTGGCGGGCCGTGCGGGGCGCGGCAGTCTCAGTGGGCGGGTATTGGTTCAGAGCCGCTTCCCCGAGCACCCGCTTTTACAATTGCTGCTGGAAAAAGGCTATGGCGCTTTTGCGCGCCAGTTGCTGAGGGATCGCACGGTTGCACAGTTGCCTCCCGCGAGTGCTATGGCACTGGTGAGAGCGGAGTGTGAAGAGCCTGGTTGGGCCGAAGAGTTTCTACAAAATGCGCGACTCTTTATGCAGTCCCTGGCACCCCCATCGCCCCAGATCCAATATCTGGGGCCGGTGCCGGCACTACTGGAACGCAAATCCGGGCGCTTCCGATTTTATATTCAGGTCACTGCACAAAACCGGGCCCACTTACAGCCGCTGCTGGCGCGAGTGTGTGCCTGGGCGGAGGGCAATAAAAATCGCCGCCTGCGCTGGGCTGTGGATATGGATGCGCAGGAATTATCGTGAATATGCGCTGGGTTACGCGCCTGGCACTAAATTGGCGGTACAATTCACAAACCGTTAAAACCTTGCAGGGAAGAAATTTTCGATGAGCCGTCGCACCAGTAATCGCCGCAGTAAAAAAGCCGCAGGCAAACCCGCATGGGTTTGGTTTGTCCTGGGGAATTTTGTCGGTGGCTTTGCGGTGGCCGTACTGTTTCTTCAGGGCATGGACAAGGACAGCCGGGGAATAAGCAGCATTAAGCCAAAGGCGGTGCAGCAGCGAGAGGAAACATCGCCTCAACCGCGTTTTGATTTTTATACAAAATTAAAAGAAAACGAAGTCACGGTACCCCCGCCCAAAGTGGCACAACCGGCACGCCGCAGTGACTCCACCAACAGTTCCCAGAACAGTAGCTCATCGGAACCCGATCGCAGCACCCCGGCACAGGTATATATCCTGCAGGCGGCATCGTTTCGCGATGCCTCTGAAGCGGAGCGCCTGCGCGTTGAGCTGACCCTGGCCAACCTGGATGTCAAAGTGGAATCAGCCACCGATAACCGGGGTACCTGGCACCGGGTATTGGTGGGCCCTTACAGCAATCGCTCTCGGATGGCCAAAGCGCGCCAGACACTGGCTGAGCATCGCCTGATGCCGCTGGTGCTAAAACGCCCGGCGACCCAGTGACCATCAATTCCGTTTATTAAGGTGTGTTGCCCCACTCAGTAATTGTGACCTCTCTTATTGAAATCGGCGCGAACCGTCCTCACTTACCTAGTCTGAAGATAATTCCCCGGCGTGGGCACTTCGATGCCCGCTGCCAGAGTACACGCGCAATCCGAGAGGTCTCCATTGGAACAGTATCGCGGAACTACTATTTTATCCTGTCGCCGCAACGGCAAAGTTGTGATTGGCGGCGACGGCCAGGTGTCCATGGGCAACACCGTTATGAAAGGCAATGCGCGCAAGGTGCGTCGCCTGTACAAAGATAAGGTTATTGCCGGTTTTGCCGGTGGTACTGCAGACGCTTTCACCCTGTTCGAACGTTTTGAAGCCAAGCTTGAGGCCCACGGCGGCCAGCTGACCCGAGCCGCTGTGGAGTTGGCCAAAGATTGGCGTACCGACCGCGCCCTGCGCCGCTTGGAGGCTCTGCTGGCGGTAGCTGATTCCACTGCCAGTTTGATTGTGACAGGTAATGGCGACGTGATTCAGCCGGAAGACGACCTGATTGCTATCGGTTCCGGTGGCCCCTTCGCCCAGTCGGCGGCCCGCGCGCTGCTGGACAATACCGATATGGATGCCCGCTCTATTGTGGAGCAGGGACTGAAGATCGCCGGCGATATCTGTGTTTACACCAACCAGAACCACACCATCGAAGAACTGGCTTATTGATTACCGGGTACACCCTAGAGTGACCGGTTGGCGGGCTGTTTAAGCCCCCGCAAGAATTTTTGCAGGAATTTGTATGTCCCAGATGACACCCAGAGAAATTGTCCACGAACTCGACCGCCATATTGTCGGCCAGCAAGAGGCCAAGCGTGCGGTAGCCATTGCGCTGCGCAACCGCTGGCGCCGTATGCAGGTTAGTGAAGACCTGCGCGCCGAGATCACGCCGAAAAATATTTTGATGATCGGCCCTACCGGCGTGGGCAAGACGGAAATTGCCCGCCGCCTGGCCAAACTGGCGAACGCGCCCTTTATCAAGGTAGAGGCGACTAAATTTACCGAAGTGGGCTATGTCGGTCGGGATGTAGAGTCGATTGTCCGCGATCTTGTCGAGATGGCAGTGAAGCAGGAACGCGAGCAGGCCATGTCTGGTGTTGAGCAGCGCGCTATGGACGCCGCAGAAGAGCGCATCCTCGATGCCCTGCTGCCGCCGGCGCGCTCCACCGAGCCCACCGATAAGGATTCCAGCACTCGCCAGCTGTTCCGCAAGAAGTTGCGCGAAGGTGATCTCGATGACAAAGAGGTTGAGGTGGATCTGGCCGCTGCGCCCATGGGCGTTGAGATTATGGCCCCTCCCGGAATGGAGGAGATGACTAACCAGCTCCAGGGCATGTTCTCCAATATGTCCCAGGGCAAGACCCGCAAGAGCAAGTTGCCGGTCAAGCAGGCCCTCAAGCAGCTCACCGACGAGGAAGCGGCCAAGCTGGTCAATGACGAAGATGTTAAGACCCGTGCGATCCGCGCTGCTGAGCAGAATGGCATCGTATTTATCGATGAAATCGATAAAGTCGCCAAGCGCCAGGAGAGCGGCGGTGCCGATGTTTCCCGCGAAGGGGTACAGCGCGACCTGCTGCCACTGATTGAAGGCAGCACGGTTAATACCAAGTACGGCATGATCAAAACCGATCACATCCTGTTTATTGCCTCCGGGGCCTTCCACCTGTCCAAGCCCTCGGACCTGATTCCCGAGTTGCAGGGGCGCCTGCCCATTCGCGTGGAATTGAATTCGCTCAGTTCCGCAGATTTTGAGCGTATCCTTACCGAGCCATCTGCCTCCCTTACCGAGCAGCAAAAGGCATTGCTGGCTACCGAAGGGCTGGAACTACAATTCACCGAAGATGGTATTCGCCGCATTGCGGAAGTGGCCTTCGAGGTGAATGAGCGCACCGAGAATATCGGTGCACGCCGTTTGCACACGGTACTGGAGCGCTTGCTGGAAGAGATTTCCTTTGATGCGGGCGATGGCAATACTTCGCTGAATGTCGATGCCGCCTATGTGGACAGCCATCTGGGCGAGTTGAGCCAGAACGAAGACCTGTCGCGTTTTATTTTGTAAATATAATGAAACTGCAAAAAATCCGATTAAATCGCGCAGAGAAAAGCCTGCATCTGGTATTTGGCGATGCTGAATTTACCTTGCCGGCAGAGTACCTGCGCGTCTACTCCCCCAGCGCCGAAGTGCGTGGCCACGGTGCCAGCGAACCGGTGCTGGTCAGTGGCAAAATGCATGTGGGTATCGATACGGTGGAGGCGGCTGGCCGCTATGCGCTAAAAATCGATTTCGACGATGGCCACGACACCGGTATTTTTACCTGGGAGTATTTGCACGAACTAGCTGAAAACTATTCGTCCAACTGGGAGGCTTACCTTCAGCGCCTGCGCGATGCCGGCCAGGGCCGCGACCCGGATGAGAGTGTGGTGAAGTTTATCGGCTAGTGGCAAATTGATCGGTAATGACAACCGCTCCCCAGGGGGCGGTTCCACCTTTCTTTCTCTTAATATCCCCCCACTCTTCTCAATAATTTATTACCGAAATAATTAATTTTTGGTACGTCTTTGCCAAATATTGCCAAGTTTATGTAATTCTTTGATATTCATTGATTTTCAGAGCAAAGATATTAACAACGTAACCGGCGCGTAATTCTTTTGTCACATTTTGGAACTCTAATGCTCGCCAAATTAACGAGTTTCGGAGGCCCCCATGGCAAAAACAATTGTCCGCGCACTGAGCGCCTTTTGTCTGATTCCTCTCGCTTCCGCTGTTTCAGCGGCAACCCTGCCCGACTACCAAATCAATAGTGCCTGGTACACGGAAAGTGCTGACCGATTGGAAGAGCGCGCTTCGCTTTCCCGCGAGGCAAAAACTGCGAAGAATGTAATTCTGTTCGTCGGCGATGGAATGGGCATTTCCACACTAACCGCCGCCCGTATCCTTGAAGGCCAGCTTGTCGGTGAGAGCGGCGAAGAAAATGCGCTCTCCTTCGAAGAGTTTCCGCATACCGCACTGATCAAAACCTATAACACCAATCAGCAGACCCCGGACTCTGCCGGTACCATGACCGCTATGATGACCGGAGTAAAAACCCGCGCCGGTGTAATTAATATCGACGGCGATGCACTGCGTGCTGACTGCGCCAGCACTGAGGGTAAGGAATTAAATACCTTCCTGGAAATGGTGGAGAGCCGTGGCAAGGCCACCGGTATTGTTTCCACCGCGCGTCTGACCCACGCCACGCCTGCAGCCACTTACTCGCGCAGCCCGGAGCGCAACTGGGAGTATTCCGCCGAGGGTGATTGTTCCGATATCGCCTCGCAGATGGTTGAGGTGTCTGCCGGCGACGGTATCGATGTCATGCTCGGCGGTGGCCGCCGCAACTTTGTTACCTCCGACAATGAAGGTAGACGTGAAGACGGCCGCGACCTGACTAGTGAATGGCTGGAGCGCTATGACGGCGAGCAGACTGCTGTGTACGTGGAGAGTGGCTCCGAGCTGGAGGGCGTCGATATTGCCTCCACCGATAAGTTATTGGGGCTCTTCACCAGCAGCCACATGAGTTACGATGCGGACCGCATCGCCAAGGACAGCGATGAGCCGAGCATTGCCGAGATGACCGATACCGCCATTGAGCTGTTGGAAAAAGACAGCGATGGCTACTTCCTGATGGTAGAGTCCGGGCGTATCGATCACGGCCACCACGCCGGTAATGCCTACAACGCCTTGCACGATGCCATCGCCTTTGCGGATGCGGTACAGGTTGCTCTGGATAAAGTGGATCTTGAAGACACTTTAATCCTGGTGACCGCCGACCACAGCCATGTGATGACTATCGCCGGCTACCCGACACGTGGCAACCCGATACTCGGCAAAGTGATTGAGAATGACAGCAGCGGTGCCGCAGAAGCGGAAGAAGGTCTTGCTGCGGACGGTCAACCTTACACCACCCTGAGCTATGCCAATGGCCTGGGTTATGCCGATTTAGGTGAAAATACCGACGCGGATGAGCGCTACGATATTGCCGCCGATACCGGACGCAAGGATCTCTCCGGCGTGGATACCGAAGCGCCGGGCTTCCACCAGGAAGCAATGGTGCACCTGGAGTCTGAGAGCCATGCGGGCGAGGATATCAGCTTGCACGCTATCGGCGCCGGCGCCGAGCGGGTACAAGGTAGCCTGGAGCAGAGTGCAGTCTTCCACGTGATGACTGCTGCGACCGACCTGTCGCTGACAGAAGAATAACTGGGGGTAATTCACCATGAGATATTTTAAGAAAACAGTACTGGCTTTCTCTGTCGCCCTACTGGCCACCGCCTGTAGCGACGACAACTCAAACTCTGACGACGTAGTGGAATTACCCGAAGAGGAGCATGTCGGTGTTTCCTCTGCTCAGAGCAACAGTAGCTGGTTCCAGGAAGCCCAGCAGGCGATCGAAGAAGCGAGCGCTGTAGAAATCAACAACACCCCCGGTGCCGCCAAGAACATTATCCTGTTCGTTGGCGATGGTATGGGTATCTCTACAGTGACCGCCGCGCGTATTCTCGCGGGCCAGCAGCAGGGCCTCGATGGTGAGGAACACCAGCTGAGCTTTGAGAAGATGCCGTTTGCCGGTCTGGTCAAAACCTACAACACCAACCAGCAAACCCCGGATTCTGCCGGCACTATGACTGCGCTGGTAACCGGGGTTAAAACCAAGGCCGGTGTATTGAGTGTTGCTGAAAATGTTGCGCGCGGCGATTGTGCCGCCAGCCTCGAGTACCCGCTGACGACGGCAATTGAGCTGGCTGAAGACCTGGGCAAGAGCACCGGCATTATTAGCACCGCGCGTATCACCCACGCTACCCCGGCGGCTACTTATGCCAAGGTGCCTGAGCGCGGCTGGGAGGAAGCAGCCCCGGATGGCTGCACCGATATCGCCGCTCAACTGATAGAGTTTGAAGCCGGTGATGGTATCGATGTGGTGATGGGCGGTGGCCGTCGCAACTTCCTGCCCAGTGATATTACCGATATTGAAGGTGAAGCAGGGCGCCGTGAAGATGGGCGCAACCTGGTGGATGAGTGGAAGGCCCGTTACGACAACGGTGTAAATAATATTGCCTACGTTGAAGACACTACCGCTTTTGAAGCCGTAGATGCCTCCGCAACCGACAAGCTATTCGGCCTGTTTAATTCCTCACATATGGAATTCGAGGCTGTTCGCGAGGACGACAAAGCCGGTGAGCCCTCCCTGTCAGAGATGACCGCTAAAGGTCTCGAGATGCTGCAGAAAAATGAGGACGGCTACTTCCTGATGGTGGAATCCGGTCGTATCGACCACGGTCACCACGCCGGCAACGCCTATCGCGCCCTGACCGATGCGGTGGAATTTGCCGAAGCGATTCAGTACGCCATGGATAATACCAGTGCAGAAGACACCCTGATTGTTGTTACTGCGGACCACAGCCACGTGATGACTATCGCCGGCTACCCCACTCGCGGTAACCCGATTCTCGGAAAAGTGATTGGCAATGACGGCAATGGCGAAGCGGAAACCTCCCATGCCCTGGCAGAAGATGGCCTGCCCTACACGACTCTGAGCTATGCCAATGGCCCGGGCTACAGTGCCGGTGATGGCGGAGCGCGTCCGAGCCTGGTGAGCACAGACACTGCCGCCCTGGATTACCAGCAGGATGCCCTGATTCCCATGAGCAGTGAATCCCACGCGGGTGAGGATGTGGGTGTTTGGGCGCGCGGACCGGGTGCGCACCTGGTGAGCGGCACCAACGAACAAAACTTCCTGTTTCACGTAATGGCACGCGCTGGCGGATTATTGGAACAGTAATTCCATCAGCTATTGGTGTGGATGGCATGTTCATCCACACTATCACTTTCCCCGGTCAGATCTTGAATTGAGGCTTGGGGAAGAGCGCCTCACAGAGTGCTTCGGTCTTTTTCATTAGTAGGCTTTGTCGGTGCCGGATAATTTTTAGCACCGTGCCAAACTCACTTTGCAGCTTGTCTCCCTGAGTGATTACCAGCCGTGCCAGCAAATGGAGATCACGCCAGTCACCCAAAACTTCTCCCAACTCCTTTAGTGACTTACAGCGCTCGCCCACAGTGAGCGGATAACGCTTCCTCAATAAGCGGCTCTGGTACCAGTGATCCTTGGCTCTTTTACGCAATAGATGCAGGCGGTTTGCATTTTTTTGCCTGCGCACTTTACGCCATGCGCTTGCGGCTTTTCGGTAGCCGCGCAGGTAACCGGCTTCCGCATCATGCCAGCCGAGCTGTTCAAGCGGCCACGATGGAATTCTTATTTGACCTTTATCGAGGAGTTTCAATGCCGCTTGAACCGCTGAGTGGTTTTGCTCTGCCTGGATCAGTTCGTCGAGGAGATGGTGTAACCGGTGAAAGTGATGTGGCGGTGCCAATCCCAGTAAAGCGATGCGCAGTGCTGTGAGGTCGCGGGTGTGGGCGAGAGTGTTTGCCAATTTTCTGTAGTGGGTATTTTCACGCTGAAAAGTGCTACTGATTTGTGGGCGGACCAGGCGCAGTAGCGCGCGAATTTTCTTGCAGCGTTTGCGCAGTTCGTGGACAGCAGTTTCCCCTCCGTTGCGGAGCAAGTATCCGTTTGCCGCCGTTACTTCTGCCTGGGCGATAGATTTGATTTGCTCGGGAAAAGGAGAGTCACATTGGAATTGATAGCTCATAGAACAGTCCCGGGCGATCTCACTAAATTTTAGTGGTTTCCACTCTGCTTGATTTCAAGCGGTGCCCCACTGGCTCCGGCAATGTACAATGGCCTTTTAAAGTTTTCGCTCAGCAGGCATAGCATGAAGGATCGCAAGACCACCCACTTCGGCTACCAGGAAGTGCCGGTGGAAGAAAAGGCCGGTCGTGTGGCAGAAGTGTTCCACTCTGTAGCAGCCCGTTACGATGTAATGAACGACTTGATGTCTGGAGGTGTTCACCGCCTCTGGAAGCGTTTCACCATCGAATTGTCCGGGGCCCGACGGGGCCAAAGTATTCTCGATATCGCCGGGGGTACCGGTGACCTCACCGCGCGCTTCTCCCGCATTGTGGGTGCCAGTGGCCAGGTAGTATTGGCGGACATCAACGAATCGATGTTGCGAGTGGGTCGCGATCGCCTGCTCGATCGGGGAATCGCCGGCAATGTGGTGCCGGTGCAGGCGGATGCCCAGTATTTGCCCTTCCCGGACAATACCTTTGATTGCATCACGATCGCTTTCGGCCTGCGCAATGTCACCGATAAGGACCTGGCGCTGCGCTCCATGTTGCGCGTGTTGAAACCCGGTGGCCGACTGTTAGTGCTGGAGTTTTCCAAGCCCCAGTCGAAGCTGTTGGAGAAAGTCTACGATCAGTACTCTTTCCGCCTGTTGCCATTTATGGGCAAGCTGGTTGCCAATGATGCGGACAGCTATCGCTACCTGGCGGAGAGTATCCGCATGCATCCAGATCAGGAAACCCTCAAGGGGATGATGGCGGATGCCGGTTTTGTCGATTGTGAATTCCACAATATGACCGGCGGAATTGTCGCTTTGCACCGGGGCATCAAGCCCTGAAAAACTGCATAAGCCTATTTTTTCTCTGAGCGCAGGCACGAGGCCGTAAACCGCCATGAGCGACCCCACTTTTCGCGCGGGCTTTGATGCCGTGCTGGAAACCACAATTAATGCTGCCCTCCAGTATGACCCGGCGACACGAGAACGCCTTTCCGCACTGGATGGGAAAACCATGGCGCTAGATTTAACCGCCCCGCAACTACAGTTTTGCCTGTGTATCGAGGGTGACCAGGTGCGGGTGCGCCAGCACTGGGAGGGGGAAGTTACCACCCAGTTGAGCGGCTCAGCGCTGTCTTTTGTACGCCTGATCAAAGACCCGGATGCAACTCCAGCCGGACTGGGGGTGTCAGTGAGCGGCTCCAGTGCCCTGCTGGCAGAACTGCAGTGGATCATGAGTGACCTGGATATCGATTGGGAAGCGCCGTTGGCGCAAATGGTTGGCGATATTCCCGCCCACTCAATTGGCAATGTCCTGCGCGATGCTGCCCGCTGGTTAGGAGGCAACCTGAATCGGGCGCCTGAAGTGGCGGCAGAGGCTATCAGTGAGGAGTGGCAGCTGACCCCGCCCCAGGCCCAGTTCGAAGCATTTGTCGAAGACCTGGCCGAGGCCTCTCTAGCTGCTGAACGGCTCGAGGCGCGCGTGCGCTTGCTGGAAGAACAGTTTTCCCGCAGGGAGGCCGAGTAGTTTTGCCAGTTCGTCGAAGTCTTACAATCGCGCGGGTTTTTCTGCGCTATCGTCTCGATCAATTATTGCCAGCAGAGGAGCGCCCACTGTGGTTGCGGGGATTACTGCTGCCGGTGAAGTTGCTGCCGCAGTCCAAGATGCCACGGGGCGAAAGGCTGCGCCGAGCCTTGGAAGAGCTGGGCCCCATTTTCGTTAAATTCGGCCAACTTCTCTCCACTCGTCCCGACCTGCTACCGCCAGATATTGTCGAGCAATTAGATTATTTACAGGACAAGGTGCCGCCCTTCCCCAGTGACCAGTGCACGGCTCTGATCGAAGAAGCCCTTGGTGCCAAGGTGGATGAGGTCTTCGCCAAATTTGATCAGCAGCCACTGGCAGCGGCTTCAGTTGCACAGGTGCATGCGGCTGAATTAAAGAGCGGCGAATCGGTAGTCGTCAAAGTACTGCGCCCGGGCATTGATGAGGTAATCCAGGAAGACTTGAAGCTCCTGGGGGTGATCGCTCGTGGAATTGAACGCTTTGTGCCCGAAGGGCGCCGCATGCGCCCGGTGGAGGTGGTTGAGGACTATCGGCACACGATTGAAGGTGAATTGGACCTAACTCGTGAAGCGGCCAACGGCACCCAGCTCCGCCGCAACTTTACCAACTCCCCGCTGTTGTATATCCCCGAAGTGCACTGGGATTACACCCGCGAAAATGTCCTGGTGTTGGAGCGCATCGACGGTATCCCCGTCACCGACCTGGCCCAGCTTCGCGCCCAGGACACCAATATGCAGCTGCTGGCTGAGCGCGGTGTTGAGATCTTCTTTAAGCAGGTATTCGAGTACAACTTCTTTCATGCGGATATGCACCCGGGCAACATTTTCGTTTCCAGGGAGCACCCGCAACGCCCGCAATATATTGCGATTGATACCGCAATCGTCGGTAGCCTGACACGGGAAGATCAGTACTATTTGGCGCGCAATCTCCTGGCGATGTTCCGCCGCGATTACCGTATGGTGGCGGAGCTGCACGTGCAAAGTGGTTGGGTTCGCTCCGACACGCCGATCAATGCCTTTGAGTCCGCTATTCGCTCGGTCTGTGAGCCCATTTTTGAGAAACCCCTGGGAGAAATTTCTTTCGCTCGGGTGTTGATTAGTCTGTTCCAGACTGCGCGCCGATTCGATATGGCGGTGCAGCCACAGCTGGTACTGTTACAAAAGACCCTGTTGAATATCGAAGGTTTGGGTCGACAGCTTTATCCGCAGCTGGATCTGTGGAAGACTGCTCATCCATTTTTAGAGCGCTGGATGCGCGATCGAATCCACCCCAAAACAATTTTGGGTGAGATAAAGCGCTACGGCCCGGAGTGGCTTGAGAAATTCCCGCAGATGCCACAGCTGGTGTACTCAGCTCTGGAGCAGTCGCGGGAACTGGCGCCCCAGTTAGAGGTAATTGGCGAGCAGTTGGCGGGCTCGCAACGCCGAGGCTTGCGCCAATATATTCGGCGGGTCGCCGGAGTTGTGTTGGGCGTTGGCGCCATCGCTGTCAGTAAGCCGGAATGGCTGGCTCAGTTGCCGCCGGCCGGTTGGGTACTGGGCGTTGCTGCACTAGTGCTACTGCTGTGGCCCTAGGGCGCTTCGGCCTACACTGGAACTTCTAAGGATTGTTAGACATTGACTCAAATTCAAGCAAAGGCCGGTTTTCTCGATAAAGTCAGCTGGAACAGTGATGGCCTGGTTCCTGCGATTGCCCAGGATTTCAAAACCGGGCGGGTGTTGATGATGGCCTGGATGAACCGGGAATCGCTGGCGCTCACTGCCAGTGAGGGTTACGCAGTCTATTGGTCCCGATCCCGCAAGGGCCTGTGGCGCAAAGGAGAAACCTCCGGCTTCCTGCAAAAGGTGCGTGAATTGCGTCTGGATTGTGATGGTGACACCGTATTAATGTTGGTCGAGCAGGAAGGTGGAATCGCCTGTCATACCGGACGCAGTAGTTGTTTCTATCACCTCCTTCAAGATGAAGAGTGGCAGGTGAATCAGCCGGTGATTCAGGACCCGAAGTCCATTTATAAGTGAAACAATTATGAAAGATGTGCTGCAACAGCTCGATGCGGTGTTGGAAAGCCGTAAAAATAGCAGTGATGCTTCTGAGTCCTATGTGGCCAGTTTACATAGCAAAGGCCTGAACAAGATTTTGGAAAAAGTCGGTGAAGAAGCCACTGAAGCTATTCTTGCAGCAAAAGATGCACAGAGTAGTGGCGATAATCGAGACCTGGTTGCCGAGACAGCGGACCTATGGTTTCACTCGCTGGTCATGCTATCTCACTTGGGCGCTGATTCTCAGGACGTGGTTCGAGAGCTTGGGCGCCGATTTGGTCTTTCTGGCCTGGAAGAGAAAGCTGCGCGAACTAAGTAAAATTTGAATCACTTGTGGCACCACCCCTGATGGCGGGAGTGCCCGGTAAGAAACTCAAGCCATCCTATTGAATGTAATGGAGACAATTATGGGATTCGGTGGAATTAGTATCTGGCAGTTGTTGATTGTCCTGGTCATAGTCTTACTACTGTTCGGAACCAAGCGTTTGAAAAACCTCGGAGGCGATCTGGGTGGCGCAATTAAGGGTTTCCGCAAAGCGGTTAAGGATGAAGACAAATCCAAGGATGCTGATGAAGACAAAGATGTCGAGCGTCTCAAGCACGATGAGGAAGAGAAGCCAGGCCAAGACAGTACTGTCAAAAATAAAGATAAACAGTCTCAGGACAAATAATCGGCAACGACTAAGGCGAGTGTCACTCTGTGTTTGATATCGGCTTTTTAGAACTATTGGTAGTTGCTGCCGTGGCCCTGTTGGTGGTTGGCCCTGAGCGACTGCCCGATGCGGTGCGTACCACTTCCCGCTGGTGGTCCGGTTTGAAGCGGACCTTACATAGTGCTCGCGAAGAATTGGAGCGAGAGGTTGGAGCCGATGATATACGGCGTGAACTTCACAACGAGCGCATTATGCGTGAGATTGAGGAGAGTCGTCGTGAGATGGAGCAAACCTTTAGCGAAGCCAATAAGGAAGTTCACGACGCGCTTAATCAGCCTGAAAAACCAAAAGTTGCAGGGACACCAGTAGAAAAACAGGCAGCTGGAGTCAACCATCCTGAGGCACCAAAACCTGAAAAGGCGATAGAGGAACCTGCTCATCCTCGTGCAGAGCAGGAGGATTATTTGCCAGAACAGGATGAAACTGCCGAGGAGTTACAGGATCCGGAGTACCCGGAGCATTGGCATGATTTTGGGGACCCGGATTTAAACCCGGACCATCCTGAAAACATCGATGAAGATGAAGAAGAAAAACAAGGCGAGAAGAAAACATCGCAACAGGAAAAAGATAGCCAGTCATGAGCGATCAGTCCCAAGATAAACATCAGCCTTTTATCGACCACCTGATCGAACTGCGTGATCGCCTATTGCGAATCCTCTTAGTCGTATTGGTCTTATTTGTCTGCTTGATGCCGTTTGCGTCTGAAATTTATAATTTTATTGCCCACCCACTACAGGAGCGTTTGGCGGGTGATGTTGGAATGATCGCTACAGAGGTGACTTCCACGTTCCTTACCCCGTTCAAAACGACCTTTATAGTTTCTTTTTTTATTGCAATCCCATTTGTGCTTTACCAAGTTTGGTCATTTATTGCCCCGGGGCTGTATAAAAATGAAAAACGTATTGCTATACCATTATTAATTAGTAGCGTCGCACTTTTTTATATCGGCATTGCATTTGCGTATTTTGTGGTCTTTCCCCTTCTGTTTGATTTCTTTGTTGGAACTGCTCCAGAAGATATTAAGGTAATGCCAGATATGCGCAGTTACCTGGATCTGGTGCTGAAACTTTTCTTTGCTTTTGGTTTTGCTTTTGAAATCCCTATTGCGACAGTCCTGCTGATTTGGAGTGGGGTAGTGGATGCCAAGACCCTGGCAAGTAAGCGCCCTTATGTGATTGTGGGATGCTTTTTAATTGGGATGCTACTGACACCGCCGGATATAATTTCCCAATCCTTATTAGCCTTCCCCATGTGGCTATTGTTTGAGATTGGCATTTTATTTGGGCGTTGGATGAAGTCTTCACCCAAAGATAAGCCTGCTACCTGAGATATAAAAAGTCACCACTGGGTTTTCAGCGGTTAGCTTCACAAGCAGTGCTTGAGGTATTGCAGTTGCGCTCTCGATAGGGTTACTCACCTGAGAGCGCTAGCGATACGGGTACAACGCCGCACTCTCTTCTCAGTAGCATCAACTCCACCTCTTCCATGACAAGAAGCTTGATGACACGGTTATTTCCCAGCTGCAGGGAGGTTGACCACCCTACCGGCTGTAGAAAGCCCGCTATTAGATACCAGATCGAGAGATAAACGCTAAACTAGCTTGTGCTTGGTTGCTTACAACAACGATGGAAGCCTAGCTATTTATTGGAACCGGTTGCTTGTGCTGCGATGCGTTCCTGTTCGGCAACAGCTTTTTCAACATTGTTGCGAACCAAGCGAACGAAAAACGCTGCCATCAGGAATATAAAGGCAATAACGGCCAAGCTGAGAAGGCCAGAAAAGCTGGTAAACAGGTCAATTAAAGCATCCATTTTTCTCTCCAAATAGGCTAATGCTTCACCTATGCAGTCTAGGGAGCTGTAATGGAAATCTCTTGACCTAAATCAAGCTGGATCGACTTATTGTAAGAACGACGGGTTGGTCAACGCAGGGTCAGGGCTGCTAGCAGGCAGAGTAAGGACGCGCCACATAAAGAATAAAGATCACTATTTTCTCGCCTGTCAGGCAGAAGCAGCAAAAGCGCCAAAGGTGGCATAAATAGTGCTATCAGCCCCGACAAGGGGTCGCGACTAAAACCAATAAATAGCAGTCGCAACCAGGCAACAGCACCTAAAACCAGCGCAAATACTGTTAAGACGGCTGCCACTGGTGACATGGAATAACCTTTTGCACATGGAATCGTTTGACTGGTGAGTTTCTCTAAGAAAAATACTAATAGGAAAAAGAGTGTATATCAGTATTTCTGATCTTAGGTTTTTAGCGCGCCCCAGAGTTTGGCTGCTCGTATTAGTATTGTTAGGGCTCTACGGGTGCGAGACTGCGGGCTATTACTTCCAGGCTGCAAGCGGTCAATTGCGGATACTCTCTGCCCGGCAGCCGATTGAAGAGCTGGTTCAAGACGGCAATGCCAGTGATCAACTCCAGAAGCAATTACAGCTCGTTCAGGAGATCCGTGCCTATGCAGCACAGGAGTTAAAACTACCAGTGGGGCAAGCCTATAGTTCCTATGTCCAGCTCGATGATGAGTACCCCATATGGAATGTCTTGGCCGCACCAGAGTTTTCCCTGAGCCCCAAACGATGGTGTTACCCCATAGCCGGTTGCGCCAGCTATAGGGGCTACTTCCGCAAATCAGCGGCTATTGCCAAAGCAAATAGCCTGCGCAACCAGGGTTACGATGTCTACCTGGGAGCCGTGCCGGCCTATAGCACCCTGGGTTGGTTTAATGACCCTGTGTTATCAAGCTTTGTGAATTGGACACCGGAGAGACTAGCCGGACTCTTATTTCATGAGTTGGCCCACAGAAGAGTTTATGTGCCGGGTGATACCCGCTTTAATGAGAGTTTTGCTACAGCAGTGTCCGAAATTGCCCTACCTGATTGGCTTCGTAGCCAAGGTCTCTCGAGTTCTGCTGAGGAGACTAAGGCTCAGGCACTGGCGGTACGACAGTTAATGACAGCGACGCGTAAAGAGCTTCAACCAGTCTACCAATCCAACTTGCCGGATGAGGACAAGCGCCAAGAAAAGGAGGAAATTCTGAGTCGATTGAGGCGTTGCTATTGGCGTATGGCAGCAGAGTGGTCTTACCCTGCGCGCTACCAGGCTTATATAGAGAAAACCAATAATGCTACTTTGGCGTTGGCGGCAGAATATGAATCTTTGGTTCCAGCTTTTCGTCAGCTTTATATTGATAGTAATGGTTGGGAGGATTTTTATAATGCAGCTGAAAGATTGGGTGAGCTTGACAAGGAAGATAGAGAGCAGAGCCTGTTGCAGTTGGCTGTTGAGTATAAACGAGAAAATAAAATATCAACGCAGAGTATTGATAGTGATGTGATAGCCTGTATTCATAATGGGAATTAATTTCTTAAATGGGCTAAGTATTTCCATTATTTAACAATCGTATTTTTATCTTCATGTTGAATTTAGGTGTCGCGAAATAGTAAGTGTATGGTATCTCGATACGCTTTATTTAGTAAAGAAATAGCTATGTTTGATTTTTTCTTTGGGGGATAACATTAGCTGCCCGGGCATCATTTTAATACGTCAGTCCATATTTTTAAATTATACACTTTTATATATTTGTAAACGTCATTGTTCAAGCTTTGGGTATATGTATCTGATTTTATATCTGAGGTTATTTGATGTGATAGGTTAATAGACGTTTATATGGTTGAGGTCTATCCCTTCTGTCCAATTAATTATCTACACTTATAGTAGTTATTTAAGAATCTCCCTTCTGATTTTACTGCACTTTCGTACAGATTGGGTTTTGTCAGGATTGACTTTTTGTTGATAGATTTTTCCCACTAGAAAATTTATAGTGCTGCCCTTTGTTAAGTTGTGTAAAGGAATAGTTTGGTAGAATGAACAGATACGGATTATCGAAGCTTTTAGGGGCTTGCGTTGTTAGCTTAATAGTAGGCTGCAGTGGTGGAAGTGGTGGAAGTGGTGGAAGTGGTGGAAGTGGTGGAAGTGGTGAGGAGGGAGTTTCGCTTTCTATTCATGGCACCTTGATAGATGGGCCAACTACAAGCGCTGATATTGAAATATTCATAGGTGACTCATTAGTTTCCTCATTTTCCAGTAGCGATGGTGGCTATACGGCTGATATCGAGTTGGATGAATCTGAGTCAGATGAAGTTGTTAAAATTGTTGCCACTTCTCAAGAAGATAGCAAGGTTAAATTTGCGAGCACCCTAGGGACTTTTAGTTATTTAGTCGAAATCGCTGGAGATGATGGTGTTCTTGAACAATCTGAAAGTCATGCTGTAAATATTAGCAGCGTATCTACCGCTATTTCAGCAATATTAGAATCGGAAAGTGACTCAGTTATTGAGTCTTCTGATGAGTGGGATGAGGTATTTAAAAAAGTTGATGCTGAAAGAGCCTTTTCTGTCGCTGCAGCAATAAAAATATTTATAGATTACTCAGAGAGAGGTATATCAATACCTGAAGAAGTAGAAGATACCTATCAGTTTGCTTCAGATTTTGATCTTTCATCTCAATATGTATCTATGTTTATGAATCAGATGGAGGGTTTATTTAAAGAAGTTAAGGTTGCTATGGCCCAAGAAGCTGGCTTTTTAGGCACTTCTAGCAATAATTTAAACCCTATTGAGGGAACATATTACCTTCCATCTGAAGGCGGAAGAATTACATTAAATACAAATGGAACAGGTGAGTATCTCAATGGCAGTGGGTTAGTTGAATTGACTTGGACTCAAGGGCCTGAGGGGATATCTTTGGAGTCTGTAGAGCCCCTTGTAGAGCGTATTCCTATGAAAGTTGGAGAGTATTATCTTTCCGCTGTGAGGGAAAGGCAGTTCGACCGATTGTTCTGGATGTTGGATTCTAAAAATCAAGGAATGGTAGTTTTAGAAACTTCCGATACTCTTAAATTCCCTGATTGGGCTGAGTCGGATGATATATTTGAGACAAATTATATTGCTGCAAACAGTGTTCGCCAATCTGATCTTTTGAGTCCGAAAGATATACTGGTTATTGGTAATTCATATAGTATGCCAACTCCTGATAGAGATGGGGAGGTAGTGAACTACACTGAAAACTTCCAGCCTATTTCTACACTTAAGTCATTAAAAATGAGTTTCGCAGGTGATTTTGAGAATGGCGGCAATGTAAATATTAAAATTCCCGTTGCTTCCGGTAATGGAGAAATAATTGAGAGTGATGTCTCTGCTGTATGGATTGTAGATGATTCTGATCGCCTCGTCGTTAACTTTTCTGATAATGAAAGGTTATATTTCTCTCTATTAAATTTTCAAAACGGGGAAATTCTTAATTCCTTTGTAGAAAGAGTGTCTCCAGATGGACTGCACTCCTCCACAATATCAACTATTTTTTCAAAGGATGTTGAAAACTGGGCTGATAGCGAAATTAAAGGTGTTTATCTATATCCGAAAAATTTCTTCAACCCTCTCAATAGGTTCTATTTCGATATTTCGGCAGATGGTAATATTTCAACGGTATCTATTAATGATTTAGATAATAACGGTGCTATTGAAGATAGTGAGCGTCAGGAGCTAGTTGGGCTCTGGAAATTAAAGGATAACGGTAATCTGTCTATCAGATTTTACAGGTCTGAGTCTGTAGCTGAGCCCTGTATATCAGACTCTTGGAATCCAGAGGTTGATGCAGAGTGTGCTCTTTTCCAAGAGCGTGAATGGGACATCCATCAAATAGATAGTGCTGATAAGTATTGGTTTCAATATAATGTAAAATATTTTGAAGATGCTTATCTTAGCCTTTATGACGAAGATATAGATGTGGATGAGCATGTTTTAAGTACTAATAGAGTTTACCATTCGGGCTTGATTAAGTTATCAGAAAGGCCATTTTAAATATCTAAAGATATGGTTTCCATAGCCAACTGAATTATTATTTACTGGCGGCACCTTGTGTCGCCATTTTGTATTGATCCAAAAATTAGATAGGTGATTTGGTGTATCTCTAATTATCCCAGATCAGAATTAAATATAAGTTAATTCAGTATTTTATCCATTATTATTGTTTTTGATGTGGTGGTGTTTTTAGGTGCTGATATTTAAGTTCGCAGATTATAACTCGCCTAGAGGTGCAACCGGCACCTGATATCGAGCTCAACACTCATACTATTTATCATTATTTCTCTAGTTATTAAGTCTGTGCCATAAACATTACTCCCAGAGTATATTTTCCAGCTTAAAACGCTGTATCAGTAACTTGCCGAATAATGATGTATAGATGCTTTTTAGATCATTTTTACTAAATCTAACATCCGATTGGCAAATCCCCATTCATTATCAAACCAAATCAAGATCTTGGCTAAGCGATTCCCCGCTACACGAGTTTGGCCTGCATCAATAATCCCCGAACGGGGGTCGTGATTAAAATCGCAGGATGCGAGGGGTTCTTGGGTAAAGCCAAGTACACCATTAAACTCAGACTCAGAAGCTGATTTTAATAGGGCATTAATACCTTCCCGGCTCACTTCCTTTTGTAGTGAGACTGATAAATCGATAGCAGAAACATTGACAGTGGGAACTCGTAGGGCTTGCGCCTCAAATTTACCTGCCAGGTTGGGTAGTATTCTCTCAATACCTCTTGCCAAAGCAGTATCAACTGGGATAACAGAGGTTATTGCCGAACGTGTTTTTCTCAAATCAGTATGATGGTAGGCATCACTTACCGGTTGATCATTCATTGCAGAATGAATGGTGGTAATGACTCCTGCCTCAATACCGAAGGCTTTATCCAGTGCGGCGATAACTGGAACACTGCAATTAGTCGTGCAGGAGGCTGCCGAAATTACCTGTTCCTTGCCCGTCAAAATATGTTCGTTCACCCCGTAAACAATCGTGGCATCGACATCCCGGCTGGCAGGTTGGGAAAACAATACTTTCTTGGCTCCTGCGGCAAGGTGCAACTCCGCGCCTTGTCGCTGTTTAAAGCTGCCGGTGCATTCCAGCACGATATCTACTTGATCCCGCCGCCAATCCAGATCTTCTAACCGCTCGCAATGAGTTACGGCAATAGAATCTCCGTTAACCACAAGGATATCTTTATGCACAGAAACTTCGCCTGAGAAGCGGCCGTGGACGGAGTCGTATTTTGTCAGGTGTGCAATGGTGTCGCAGTCAGCCAGTTCATTGATGGCGACTATTTGTAAGCTATCGCGGGCGCCAGACTCATAGAGTGCGCGCAAAACGGAGCGGCCGATACGGCCGTAGCCATTGATGGCAATTCTAGTGGTCATAGCACAACTTTAGGCAGGAGAAAAAATGTCAGCTAAGCGTCCCCGCGCGGCGTTGAGCCAGTGCCGCACGGGGTTGATACCTAAATGATATTCAGTGGAGAGAACAGTATTACTTCAGCAGTTTTTCTACCGCTTCAGCCACATTGTCCACAGTGAAACCAAAGTAGCGCATCAAGTCGCCGGCAGGGGCAGATTCGCCAAAGGTTTCCATACCGATAATAGCGCCATCGAAACCGACAAACTTATACCAGTAGTCTTTGTGGCTCGCTTCTACCGCTACTCGTGCACGTACAGAAGAAGGCAGTACGGACTCACGATAAGCCTCTTCCTGCTCCATAAACAACTCGGCACAGGGCATGGAAACAACGCGAATTTTCTTGCCAACCAGTTTCTCCTGGGCCGCCATCGCCAGCTCTACCTCGGAGCCAGTGGCAATAATAATGGCTTCAGGAGCACCTTCGCAGTCGGACAGTACGTATCCACCGCGCTCAATCTGAGCCAGCTGTGCGCTGTCGCGATCTTGAGGAGCCAGGCCCTGGCGGCTAAAGACCATGGTGCTGGGGCCCTCTTTGCGCGCGATAGCCATCTTCCAGCTCACTGCGGATTCAGTGGCGTCACAGGGGCGCCAAGTGTGCAGGTTCGGAGTGGCGCGCAAGGCGCTGAGCTGTTCTACCGGCTGGTGAGTCGGGCCGTCTTCGCCCAGGCCAATAGAGTCGTGGGTGTAGACAAAGACCACACGCTGCTTCATCAGTGCGGCCATGCGCACAGCGTTGCGGGCGTATTCCATAAACATCAGGAAGGTAGCGCCGTAGGGCACGAAACCACCGTGCAGAGCGATACCATTCATAATGGCGCTCATACCGAATTCGCGCACACCGTAATAGATGTAGTTGCCGGAGGCATCCTCGGCGCTGATGCCTTTGGAGCCTGACCAGATAGTGAGGTTGGAGCCAGCCAGGTCGGCGGAGCCGCCGAGGAATTCGGGCAGCAGCGGGCCGTAGGCGTTGAGAGCGTTTTGGCTGGCTTTACGAGAGGCGATCTTCTCTGCACTTCCCTGGCAAGCTTTGATGTACTCATCTGCTTTGCTGAGGAAGTCCGCAGGCAGTTCACCGCTCATACGGCGCTCAAATTCGGTTGCCAGCTCCGGGAATTCTTCGCGGTAATCGGCGAGGATATCTTTCCACTCGTCTTCCTGGGCTTCACCTTTGGCTTTGGCATCCCAGCCAGCGTAGATATCTTCGGGGATTTCAAATGGGCCGTGGGCCCAACCGAGGGTTTCTCGAACCAGGGCGATCTCTTCGTCACCCAGCGGTGCACCGTGACACTCTTCGCGCCCCTGTTTGTTCGGGGAGCCGAAGCCGATCACGGTTTTGCAGCAAATAATGGTGGGCTTATCGGTAACAGAGCGAGCTTCTTCAATAGCGGCTTTGATAGCGGCGGAATCGTGGCCATCCACATTGGGGATTACGTGCCAGCCGTAGGATTCAAAGCGCTTAGGCGTGTCGTCGGTGAACCAGCCTTCCACTTCACCATCGATAGAGATGCCGTTGTCGTCATAGAAGGCGACCAGCTTGCCCAGGCCCAGAGTGCCGGCCAGGGAGCAGGCTTCGTGGGAGATACCTTCCATCAGGCAGCCATCGCCCAAGAATACATAGGTGTGATGGTCTACCAGCTCATAGCCGGGGCGATTGAACTGGGCACCCATTATCTTTTCCGCCATTGCCATACCAACAGCGTTGGTGATGCCCTGACCCAGTGGGCCGGTGGTGGTTTCTACACCAGGGGCATAACCGTATTCGGGATGGCCCGGAGTTTTGGAATGCAGTTGGCGGAAGTTCTGCAGCTCTTCTATCGGCAGGTCATAGCCGGACAGGTGCAGCAGGGAATAAAGCAGCATGGAGCCGTGACCGTTGGACAGTACAAAGCGGTCGCGATCGGCCCAGTTGGGGTTGGCCGGGTTGTGCTTTAAGTAGTCATTCCACAGCACCTCGGCGATATCCGCCATACCCATGGGCGCACCGGGGTGGCCACTTTTGGCTTTCTGGACCGCGTCCATGGACAGGGCGCGAATGGCGTTGGCCTTATCAGCGCGAGAGGGAGTAGAAGACATAAGAAGAGCTCTCTGGTTTCTTAGCTAGGGTGCGGCGCTGCTCTGCCGGCAGATTCCCGCAACAACAAAATGGTGGCGTATTTTCCCGTAAAGGGCGGCCCCGCGCAAAGCTTTGGTTGGGGATTTGTTGTTGAGTGCAGCAACAAACTTCCAATTCTATGCATTAGGCGGCGCCATTAACATCTATATCAAAAATATTTAATAAAGCTATATCAAAACATTTTGATATAGGTGTGCTCCCCTGCTAGACTTCGCCCCATGTCTGAAAATGAGCCAGCACCCGAACTGAGTCCAGCCGAGGCAATTCCTCAGCTGGCCTTGACCCTGAAAGCCGCCGGAGATCCCCTGCGGCTCGAAATATTGCGCCTGCTCAGCCAGGATTCTTACAGTGTTTTAGAGCTGTGCCGAATCTTCG
Organism: Microbulbifer maximicatervae (SeqCode); assembly: GCF_052467325.1. Lineage (NCBI taxonomy): Bacteria > Pseudomonadati > Pseudomonadota > Gammaproteobacteria > Cellvibrionales > Microbulbiferaceae > Microbulbifer > Microbulbifer maximicatervae (SeqCode). Next base: position 3,643,721 of record NZ_CP174310.1, on the reverse strand, counting down.
ATTTGCGCCAACCGGCCCTGAGTCATCACTTGAAAGTGCTCGCCCAGGCAGGTCTGGTAAACAAGCACCGCGAAGGTAATAACCTTTTCTACCGGCGCACTGCAGCTACTCCACTGCTGGCACAGCTTTTTACCAACCTGGATCATTTGCCTCTGGCCGATGTGCGGGTGCAGGCGGTATCCCGGATTTCTGAGGAGAGAGCGGAAGCATCGCGACGTTTCTTTGCCGATTACGGCAACCGCTTTCGCGAGCAGCAGGAATTGATTGCCAGCTATGACGTATACGGGCCACAGGTGGCTCAGCTGCTCAAACCTGGTCGTCATGCCTTGGAAGTTGGGCCTGGAGAAGGTGAATTTCTACAGGAGTTGGCTCAGCGTTTCGCGACAGTGACAGCACTGGATCTGTCTTCTGCAATGTTGGAGCGGGCCCAATCTTTTGCCGATGAACAGGGTATTAAAAATATCGAGTTTGTCTGTAGCGATACTCGCGCTGCTGCTGCACGGCCGGCCAGTGCCGACACCATCGTGGTGAACATGGTGCTGCACCACACTCCTGACCCGGCACAAATTTTTCACGATTTGCACGGCGCCCTAAAAAAGGGCGGGCAGCTTTTAATTGCAGAATTGCAAGAACACAGCCAGGACTGGGCCAGAGAGGCCTGCGGAGATTTATGGCTGGGTTTTGCTCCAGAGCAGTTGAGTGACTGGGCCGCGACTGCCGGCCTGCAAGATGGGCGCAGTATTTATAGTGCCCTGCGCAACGGCTTTCAGATCCAGATAAGAGAGTTTATTAAGCCCTGACGGGGGTTTGTCAGGCACAGCCTGAAGTTAAAAGATATTCAACCGCTGCGGCGGGACAATGGAGACCTCAAAATGAGTGAATACAGACTGTTTACCTCAGAATCCGTATCTGAGGGGCACCCGGATAAAATTGCCGACCAGATTTCCGATGCTGTATTGGATGCTCTACTGGCCCGTGACAAGCAGGCGCGGGTTGCCTGTGAAACCCTGGTGAAAACCGGTATTGCTGTTATTGCCGGTGAGATTTCCACCTCTGCCTGGGTAGACCTGGAAGAGCTGGTGCGTAAAGTTATCACCGATATCGGCTACACCTCTTCTGACGTGGGTTATGACGGTGAGACCTGTGGTGTTATCAATGTGATCGGTAAACAATCTGTGGATATCGCACAGGGTGTAGACCGCGCTAAGCCGGAAGACCAGGGTGCTGGGGACCAGGGGTTAATGTTTGGTTATGCGACCAACGAAACCCCCACCTTTATGCCTGCACCGATCTACTATTCCCACCGTCTGGTTGAGCGTCAGGCTGAAGTGCGTAAATCCGGTCTGCTTCCCTGGTTGCGTCCCGATGCAAAAAGCCAGCTGACCTTCCGTTACGACGAACAGGGTCGCCCCTGTGCGATCGATGCGGTTGTTCTTTCAACTCAGCACAACCCGGATGTCAGCCAAAAAGATCTGCGCGATGCAGTGATGGAGTTGATTGTTCACAACACCTTGCCGCTGGAATGGCTGCATAAAGACACCAAGTTCCATATTAATCCGACGGGCAACTTTGTTATTGGTGGGCCAGTTGGGGACTGCGGTCTCACCGGGCGCAAGATTATCGTTGACACTTACGGTGGCTCTGCTCGCCATGGCGGCGGTGCATTTTCCGGTAAGGATCCCTCCAAGGTTGATCGCTCTGCCGCTTACGCGGGTCGCTATGTAGCTAAGAACATTGTCGCAGCAGGCTTGGCCAAGCGCTGTGAGATTCAGGTTTCCTACGCCATCGGTGTCGCCGAGCCGACTTCCGTAGCAATTAATACTTTTGGAACCGGTTTGGTACCAGAGGATAAGCTGGTAGAGCTGGTGCGCGAAAACTTTGACCTGCGTCCTTACGCCATCTCCAAATCCCTCGACCTGCTGCACCCGATGTACCAGTTGACTGCAGCTTACGGTCACTTTGGTCGCGATCCGTTTACCCACACTTACAACTGGATCGACAGCAATGGCCAGGAACGCAGTGAGAGCTTTACTGCTTTCCCATGGGAAAAAACCGATAAAGCGGATGCGCTTCGCTCCCAAGCTGGCCTCTAAGTTTCAGAAATAAATATTCATGCCTGCGCCAAAAGCGCGGGCACACAAAATATGCTGGGTACCACTCGGCAAGCTGATAATTTTTGGACTCAAAAACGATGAATCAAATGAGCACTGAATTTAAAGATTACAAAATCGCGGACATTTCCCTGGCCGAGTGGGGGCGCCGTGAAATTGAAATTGCAGAAGGTGAAATGCCGGCACTGATGACTCTGCGTGAGAAATACCGCGCAGAGCAGCCGCTGGCGGGTGCCCGTATCATGGGCTGTATCCACATGACGATCCAGACTGCAGTGCTGATCGAAACCCTGGTCGCACTAGGTGCTGAAGTTCGCTGGTCCTCCTGTAATATTTTCTCCACCCAGGATCACGCCGCTGCCGCCATTGCTGCGCGCGGAATCCCCGTATTTGCCTGGAAAGGTGAAACTGAAGAAGAGTACGAGTGGTGCCTTGAGCGCACTATTGGTGCCGATGTTGCCGGCTGGCAACCCAATATTATTCTGGACGACGGTGGCGACCTCACCGAGCTGCTGCACCGCGAATACCCGCAACTTCTCGATGCTTGCCACGGTGTGAGTGAAGAGACCACCACCGGCGTACACCGTCTGCAGGATATGCTGCGCGAAGGCACCCTGAAGATTCCTGCGATCAACGTCAATGACGCTGTGACCAAGAGCAAGAACGACAACAAATACGGCTGTCGCCACAGCCTCAACGATGCCATCAAGCGCGCCACTGACCACTTGCTCTCTGGTAAGCGAGCGCTGGTTATTGGTTACGGCGACGTAGGTAAAGGTTCCGCAGCATCCCTGCGCCAGGAAGGCATGATCGTACGGGTTTCTGAAGTGGACCCGATCTGTGCGATGCAGGCTTGTATGGACGGCTTCGAGCTGGTTTCCCCCTACATCGACGGTGTTAATACCGGTACTGCTGAGGGTATTAACAAACAGCTGCTGGCCAATACAGACCTGATCGTTACTACAACCGGTAATGTGAATGTTTGCGATGCCCACATGCTTTCCGCCCTGAAGAGTGGTGCGGTGGTTTGTAATATTGGTCACTTCGATAATGAAATCGACACCGCCTTTATGCGTGAAAACTGGGAGTGGCAGGAAGTTAAGCCGCAGGTACATAAGGTGGTTCGCAATAGCGAAACCAACGATCACTTGTTGCTGCTGTCTGAAGGTCGTCTGGTAAACCTCGGCAATGCTACTGGCCATCCGAGCCGCATCATGGATGGCTCTTTTGCCAACCAGGTTCTCGCCCAGATCCATTTGTTCAAAGAAAAGTTTGCTGACTTACCGGCAGATCAAAAAACTTCAGCGCTGTATGTAAAAGTACTGCCCAAGCACCTGGATGAAGAAGTTGCACGCTATATGGTTGAGGGTTTTAGTGGTGTTATTACCCGTATGACCGAGCAACAAGCTAACTATATCGGTGTTTCAGTTGAAGGTCCGTTCAAACCTGAAAGTTATAAGTACTAATAGCCCCTAACTAAGAGGTGCCGGCATTGCCGGCGCCTGAATTGTGCGGGGTTGGAGAAATATAATGAAAGACTCCATTCGCATAAGTTTCGAATTTTTCCCTCCTAAAACGCCAGAGGGTCGCGAAAAGCTATACAAAACTCGCGAAGCGCTCCAGGCATTTAACCCTGAATTCTTTTCTGTTACCTATGGCGCCGGTGGTACCACGAGAGAGACAACGTCGAGTATTGTTACCAATATGCGGCGAGATGGTATTTCAATTGCCCCACATTTGTCGTTTGGTGGTGATAATGAAGAGGCAATACTGGGTTTGTTAAATGATTATAAAGAGGCGGGAATTAATCGAATAGTTGCACTGCGTGGTGATATGCCGTCGGGTATGGGTGCAGTGGCGCAACTGGTTTATGCGAATGAATTAGTCGCCTTTATTCGCCGACATACCGGTGATCAATTTCATCTTGAAGTAGCTGCTTATCCAGAGATCCACCCGGAGTCGAACAGCTATGATGATGATATTCGCTATTTAAAAGGTAAATTTGAGGCAGGTGCTAATAGCGCACTGACTCAATATTTCTATAACCCGGATTCCTATTTTTACTTTATTGATCAGTGTGAAAAGGCGGGTATCGATGCGCCCATTTATCCAGGTATTATGCCGATAGCTAATTTTGCCAACCTTGTGCGTTTCTCTCGCAATTGTGGTGCGGAAATTCCGAGGTGGTTGGTTAAACGCATGGAAAGCTTCCGTAATCCTGAAGACATTCGAAAGCTTGGATTAGAGGTTGTTACCGACCTCTGCGAGACCTTATTAGAGGGGGGTGCACCGGGTTTACATTTTTACACAATGAATCAGGATGCAATCGTTACTAAGATTTTGAAAAACCTCAAGCTTTAATCGAAAACTCGAAAGCTATTGCTTTCGAGTTTTCTGTTTATGAAACATTGACTGAAATTTGCATATCGTTTGTTCAGAGTTTACTGGCTGGAAATTTAGTATCTTTTCTGGGCCATCTGAAATATTTTTAAATTCCGGTAGGTTGGTATAAATGCGGAATTATAACCCCCCCCTGAAACCATTCCTCTCAATACTATATGAGGATGATGCACTACTGGTTTTAGAAAAACCCAGCGGGCTTCTCAGTGTTCCGGGAAGAAGTGCTGATCATAAAGACAGCTTAGCTAGTCGAGCGCAATCAATATATCCAGATGCATTAACTGTCCATCGATTGGATATGGATACTTCAGGACTAATCGTAATGGCGCGCAGTGTTGAGGTACATAAGGCGCTGAGTACTCTATTTCAAAATCGTGAAGTTGAGAAAACCTACTATGCGCGAGTATGGGGTGTGCCTGAAAATGTAAGTGGTGAAGTGAATTTACCCCTTATTTGTGACTGGCCAAATAGGCCGAGACAAAAAGTAGATTTTGCCGAGGGCAAGCCATCTCTAACCCGCTGGGAGAAAGTCTCCAGCTCTGAAAACAGTAGCTTGATTCGACTTATGCCAGTTACTGGACGCTCTCACCAACTCCGCGTGCATATGCAGGTAATAGGACATCCAATATTGGGGGACCCCTTTTATGCCCACCCTGATGCGTTGAAGGGGGCTTCGAGGTTACTGCTACATGCTAGCGAGCTGAAATTTTCTCATCCTGTAAGTGGAGAAGCATTGCATTTTACTAGTGAGTTGCCCGGAGAGTTTTTAATTGAATAATATGGCAAGAGGGGTTGTCAGAGAGATGTAAAAAGGACGGCCATTTGGCCGCCCTTTTTACCGGTTATTTTTTATTCTTCATCGCCGCCATCAAAATATCACCCATGCTGCCACGGCCATTACCTTGACCCCCTTTCTGGGAGCGGTTGCCCTGCTGCTTGTTGTAGCGCTGGGCTTGGCGGTTTTCGCGCTGGTCACCCTTTTTGATGCCGCCACTACCCTGTTCACCAGGCTCGTCAGATAAGCGCATGGAAAGGCCGATACGTTTGCGGGCAACATCCACTTCCATCACTTTAACTTTGACAATATCACCGGCTTTTACGACTTCGTGGGGATCTTTAACAAACTTCTCTGAAAGAGCAGAGATATGTACCAGGCCATCCTGATGAACACCGATATCCACAAAGGCACCGAAGTTGGTGACGTTGGTGACGGTCCCCTCGAGCACCATTGCCGGGCGCAGATCTTTTATTTCCTCTACGCCCTCTTCAAATTTGGCCGTGCGGAATTCCGGGCGTGGGTCGCGGCCAGGTTTTTCCAGTTCGGCGATAATATCGGTAACGGTAGGTACACCAAATTTCTCGTCGGTATAGTCTGCCGGGTTCAGTCGGCGCAGGAAGCCGGAGTCGCCGATAAGGCTGTTAATTTCACGGCTATTTTTCTCGGCAATGCGTTTAACCACGATATAGGACTCGGGGTGCACACCGGATTTATCCAGCGGATTTTCACCGTTATTAATACGCAGGAAGCCGGCGGCCTGTTCAAATGCCTTGGGGCCCAAACGCGGAACTTCCATCAGTTGCTTACGATTTTTGAATGCGCCGTTCTGGTCGCGGTAGCTGACAATATTGTTGGCAATAGATGCGGTTAGGCCGGAAACCCGAGCCAGCAGCGGTGCAGAGGCGGAGTTCAGCTCAGCGCCGACACCGTTTACACAGTCTTCAACCACGGCGTCCAATGAGCGAGCCAATTGAGTCTGGGAAACGTCGTGCTGATACTGGCCAACACCAATGGATTTGGGCTCGATTTTCACCAATTCTGCCAGCGGGTCCTGCAAACGGCGGGCGATGGAGATAGCTCCACGGATAGTCACATCAAGATCCGGGAATTCCCGCGCAGCAAATTCAGAGGCGGAGTAAACGGAAGCACCGGCTTCGTTAACCACTACTTTTTGAGCCGTCAGCTTGTATTGTTTAATGGTTTCCCCGACAAATTTGTCGGTCTCACGGCTGGCGGTGCCGTTGCCAATGGCGATCAGGCCCACATTGTATTTATTACACAGGGCGGCAATAACCGCTGCAGACTCCTGGTGACGATTCTGTGGCGGGTTGGGGAATATGGCGGTGTGATCGAGTATCTTGCCGGTGGTATCGACCACGGCGACTTTGACCCCGGTGCGCAGGCCTGGGTCGAGGCCGATGGTGGCTTTTTGCCCAGCCGGAGCTGCCAGCAGCAGATCTTTCAGGTTTCGGGAGAATACCTTGATGGCCTCCTCCTCTGCTTTCTCGCGAAGCTCACCCATCAGGTCAGTTTCCAGTGCGGTCAGCAGCTTGATTCGCCAGGTCCAGCGCACCACTTCGCCGAGCCATTTGTCTGCAGGACGACCTTCATCGGTGATATCCACATGGCGGGCAATCATGGCTTCGCAGGGGTGGCTGGCGGTTGGGGAGGCCCCTTCTTCTTCGGCGAGGCCCACACTGATAGCGAGTACGCCTTCGTTGCGGCCGCGGAAAATAGCCAGGGCACGGTGCGAGGGAACCTTGGACCAGTCTTCGGCGTATTCAAAATAGTCGCGGAACTTGGCCCCTTCCTCTTCTTTTCCTTCGAGCAGTTTGGATTTCACCTGTCCATCGCGCTTGAGGAATTCACGTAGCTTGCCCAGCAGCTCGGCGTCTTCGGCAAAGCGTTCCATCAGGATAAATTTGGCTCCATCCAGAGCGGCTTTGATGTCTTTGACGTGAAGGGAGGCGTCTTCGTTGTCGGTATTGAGGTATTGCTCTGCTTCGGCTGCAGGGTCGAGGGAGGGGTTGTTGGTCAGTGCGTCGGCCAGCGGTTCCAGTCCAGCCTCGATGGCGATTTGTCCTTTGGTGCGGCGCTTGGGTTTGTAGGGGAGGTAGAGGTCTTCGAGGCGATTCTTGGTGTCGGCACTGTTGATTTGTTGTGACAACTCCGGGGTCAGCTTGCCCTGCTCATCGATGCTTTTCAGGATGGCAGCGCGGCGCTCTTCCAGTTCGCGCAGATAGCGCAGTCGGTCTTCCAAGGTGCGCAGCTGGGTGTCGTCCAGGGCCCCTGTCACTTCTTTCCGGTAGCGCGCAATAAATGGGACTGTGGCCCCTTCATCGAGCAGGGATACTGCGGCGGTAACCTGTTGTGGTCTGACATTGAGTTCTTCGGCGATGCGAACGTTGATATCCAGCATTTGATGTTTACATCCGTTTTCCGGGAAATTTCGTACCTTTAGGGGCGACGTTGGACCAGTAAGTAGCCTTTCAGTTTCCGTGGTTTGTAGCGGGTAAACGAGAGGGCCATTACAGGGGTAATTTCGGGTCGGCATTATGCGTTACCCGAGCGCAGCGAGGAAGGTTTGCGGCAGGACACAAACTTGTGCGGCAGTTTGCATCCAAATTGCGCCTTATCTGCGTCGAACTTCAGTAGAATGCGTGCTAACTAAAATTTGACCAATTTAGGTCAGGGAACGGGGTAGAGGGTACCTGTGAAAGTCTCGAGTAAAAACAAGCTGTTATTCATTGTATTGTTAATCGGGGTGGCTGTTATTGCTGCGGTGGTTGTATTGAAGCCAAAGCCGGAGGAAAAACCACCGGAGGCAGTGATACCGCCAATGGCTGATGTCCTCTATATAGAGCCCAGTCGTCAAACACTGTTGGTTCCCAGCCAGGGAACTGTACATGCCCGCCATGAAATCGAGGTGATTGCCCGAGTTGGTGGTGTGATTGAAAGTGTCGATGAAGCCTTTGTTGCCGGTGGTTTCTTCAAAAAAGGCGCCAATTTGCTGCAGCTTGAGCAAGCTGATTACCAGTATCAGGTTACCCGCGCAGAAGCTCAATTGGCAGATGCCAAGTCTGCCCTTGCACAGGAGCAGGGCCATGCCAAGCAGGCCAAGCGCGAGTGGCGCGACTTGGGGTCAGAGGCTGCCAACGCTTTATTCCTGCGCAAACCCCACCTAGAGGCGGCCAAGGCGGCGGTGGAGGCTGCACGGGCCGATCGCGATCAAGCCAAGCTGGATTTAGCACGTACCACATTGAAAGCGCCCTTTGCCGGTCGTGTTGTGGAGACCTATGTAGATTTGGGCCAGTACATTACCCCCGGCACGCCGCTGGCAAAAATTCACAGCACCGGCATTGCCGAAGTTCGCCTTCCCCTGACTGATCAGCAATTAGCACTGCTCAACCTGCCCCTGGGTAAATCCATCGAGAATGGCCCCGCCGTGCGCTTGCAGGCCGTGGTAGCCGGTCGTGAACATAAGTGGCGCGCACAGCTGGTGCGCACCGAGGCCAGTATTGACCCCAATAGCCGCTTTATCTTTGCTGTTGCCCAGGTTCAAAACCCCTACGAGGGAGAGGTTCCGCTGATGAATGGCCTGTTTGTAGAGGCCGACATCGCCGGTAAAACTTTTGATGATGTTGTGGAATTACCGCGCCAAGCACTGCACGAAGGGGATCACTTGCTGGTGCTGAATGAAGAGAGCCAGCTGAGTTACAAGACTGTAGAGTTACTGCAAACCGTGGGAGACAAAATCTGGCTGCGCGGCGATATCGCTGTAGGCGATCGGGTTATTGTTTCGAGTCTGGGCTACTCCCGTGAAGGTATGGTGCTTACCGCCAATCCTCTCAATGAGCGGCCTGCGGGTCTGGGTAGCCTCTCAGAGGATTCTGCTGAGCCCGCCAAGTTGTCAGCTGCGGGTGATGCCGGAGGCGTTAGTAATGCTTCCCAGGGAGGCAAGTAATGAACGGAATCATCCCTTGGTTTGCGCGCAATAGTAAGGCGGCAAACCTGCTGATGATCATGATTATCATCGGCGGATTCTTTGGTATATCCGGTATCGACCGGGAAGTATTCCCAACGGTGCAGCTGGGTATTGTCGATGTGGATATTTCCTATCCTGGTGCCGGTCCTGCTGAAGTAGAGCAGCAGGTAACTGTACGTGTTGAGGAAGCAATCTCCGAAGTAAAAGGTATTAAGGAAGTGAATTCCGCTTCCCGGCGGGGCCATGCTTCTATTGAAGTTCAGGCGATGGATGGTTACGACGAACTGCGCCTGCTCAACGATATTAAGGTGCAGGTGGACAGTATCAGCACCTTTCCGGATGGAATTGAACGTCCTGTTATTCGCTTGATCGAAGCTAATGCCGAATTAATGATGATTGCTATCGGCGGTCCGGTTTCAGAGCGTCAGCTTAAGGAGACAACTCTAGATCTGCGCGACAAGCTCAACTTGATTCCGGGTGTGCGCCGCGTTGATGTTTGGGGTGATCGGCCGGACGAGTTATCTATTGAAGTTTCCGAGCTGGATTTGCGTCGTTATAACCTGAGCTTTAATCAGGTTGCCGATGCGGTGCGCCGCTCCTCTCTGGATCTGCCTGCCGGCATGGTGCGCTCGGATCGCGGTGATATCCAGGTTCAAACCCGAGGCCAAGCCTATACCGCTGAAGACTTTGAGCGCATTCCCGTGGTTAGCCGTGCTGATGGCTCTGTATTGTTACTGCGTGATGTAGCGACAGTGCGGGATGGCTTTGAGGAATACAACAACGTTATTCGCTTTAATGGCAATCCTGCCATGAACCTCCGCATTATTCAGGGCGAGCCCCTGGATGTGGTGAAAACGGCAGAGCGAATCAAAGATTTCCTGGAAGAGACTCGCGAGCAATTGCCTCCGGGTATGGAACTGGATGTCTGGTTCGACTTCTCCAAGGCATTTGAAGGTCGCATGAATCTGCTGACTACCAATGCCCTGAGCGGTTTTGCCATGGTGTTTGTCATGCTGATGCTGTTCCTGCGCCCGGCACTGGCCATGTGGGTAACCGTAGGTATTGTTGTCGCTTTCCTTGGTGCTTTTTGGCTGTTGCCGGTGACCGGCGTCAGTCTGAATATGCTGTCGCTGTTCGCTTTCCTGTTGATACTCGGGATTGTGGTGGATGACGCCATTATTGTGGGAGAGGCCGTGCATGCTGCCCACGATAGAGGTGAATCTGGCTTAGCTGCGGCCGAGCAAGGGGTGAAGCAGGTAGCTTCGCCGGTAATTTTTGCCGTGACTTCCACCATGGTGTTCTTTATTCCCATGCTGTTCCTGCCCGGTGTCACCGCACAGATGATGCTGGCCCTGCCGGTGGTGGTATTGCTGTGTCTGGTGTTTTCGCTGGTAGAGTCCCTGTTAATCCTGCCGGCTCACTTGGTAGGCATGAAGCCTGAGAAGCCAGCCAAGTCGACACTGGGAATTAAGTTACAGAAAGTGCGTGGGCGTTTTGCCGGCGCTATGAAAACTGCTGGCGACAAGTATTACTTGCCGCTGCTGAAGAAGTCCCTCAGCAATAGCCGAACCACAGTAATGAGCTTTATGTTGGCGCTTGGTTTGTCGATCGCTGTTTTTCAGAGCGGTTATGTGGGCTCTTCATTCTCCCCCCAGGTCCCCTCTGATTTATTGCAATTGCGAATTTCAATGGCCTCTGGTGAGCCTTTCAGTGAAGCTGAACGGGTAATGGAGCAGGTACTTAGCGCCGCTGATAAGTTGGAATCTGATGAGGGAATGCTGGAGCAGAACAAGGGTGAGCCTTTCTTGGAGAACTCCTTGGTTTTCAATTGGCGAGGCAACATCTATGTAACCCTGCAGCTCATCGATGGAGAGATGCGTGATGTTACTTCTGAATCTTTGGCGCTGCGCTGGCGCGAATTGATTGGCGAACTACCAGCTAGTGTCGAAGATATGAATATTGATGCCACTATTAACAATAGCGGCAATGGTATGAGTCTAAACCTGAGCACTGCCTCGGGGGATATGGAGGAACTGCGTGCTGCGGCTGACCTAGTTAAGGAAAAGCTGGATAGTTATGTCGGTGTTTATGATGTGCGCGATAACCTGACCAGCGCCCGTCGGGATATTGAAATCCAGCTGAAGCCTTACGCTACCACGATGGGCATTAACCTGTCAGATGTGGCCAGGCAGGTTCGCCAGGGCTTCTATGGTGAGGAGGTTCAACGTATCCCACGTGGTCGTGAGGATGTTCGTGTAATGGTTCGCTACCCCATGGAGGAGCGCGCCAGTGAAGAGCAGATGGACCGTATTCGTATCCGTACCAACGATGGGGAGGTACCCTTCTCAGCGGTAGCTGATGCGGTTTATGTGCCAGGCTACACCACGATTCGCCGCAACGACCGCGAACGCACAGTTCGGGTAACCGCTGAAATAACACCGAATACTTCCAGCACGCAGGATATCCTTAAGGATATGCGCGAGACCCTGGTACCTGAACTGGAGCGTCAGTTCCCCGGCTTCTCTCTCAGAACCGCAGGAGAAATGCAGGAAGAAGAGGAATTTAATGGGGCTATCCTGGCCTTCTTTGTGCTGTCTTTGTTCGCTATTTACGCATTGCTGGCGATTGCCTTCCGCTCCTACTCTCAGCCGCTATTGATCCTCACTGCTGTACCTTTTGGATTCTTCGGTGCTTTAGTTGGCCACCTGTTGATGGGGCACAACATCAGCATTATGTCGATGCTCGGTTTCCTCGCAGCGGCGGGCGTGGTTGTGAACGACAATCTGGTATTGATGGATCGTATTAATCAGCTGCGCGCTCAAGGTATGGCGGTGATGGATGCGGTAGTACACGCGGGCCGGGATCGTTTCCGCCCGATTATCCTGACCTCGATTACTACCTTTATTGGTCTGGTACCGATTATGTTCGAGCGTTCAATCCAGGCCCAGTTCCTGATCCCGATGGTGATCAGCCTGGCATTCGGTGTACTGTTTGCAACGGCAGTGACTTTGATCTTGGTTCCCAACCTGTACAAAGTTATTGAGAAGTTACGCCCGAAGCACAAAGTTGCAGTAGAAGACGATACCCCGGTCTCATTGGAGACTGTGTAGCGCGGGTATCCGGGCGCAATGGTGGGTCGCCTTCACCATTGCGCCTTTGGGGTATAAATGCCTAAACTAACTGCCAGCAAAATGCCGACATTCCTGTCGGCTTTTTTATGGTGTTTGAATAGGATTCCCCCATGCGCATCCCGCGTATTTTTTCCAAGCAGCCTCTGGCTTCCGATCAAGAAGTAGACCTGGATGAGCTGGCTTCCCGTCACCTGGTAAAAGTACTTCGCTTGAATGCGGGCCACCCTTTAGTTCTTTTTGATGGCAATGGCGGTGAGTACACGGCGGAGTTGATCGAGACCGGCAAACGGGCGCGCGCGCGCACGGGAGAGTACTGTGCAGAGGATCGCCAGTCACCGTTGGCACTGACCCTGGCGATCGGTATTTCCCGTGGCGATCGCTTCGATTGGGTGATACAGAAAGCCACTGAGCTGGGAGTGGCGGCGATACAGCCGCTGTTTACCGAACGTTGTGAAGTGAAGCTGTCCGGGGACCGCTTACAGAAAAAACTGGGTCACTGGCGCCAGATTGCTATCAGTGCCTGTGAGCAGTGTGAGCGCAACCGGGTGCCGGAGATTGCCGAACCGATAAAGCTGGCGCAGTATTTACAGAGTGAATCTGCTGAAGCTGAGCCCCAAGCCAAGTTGGTACTGCATCACCGCACCGAGCTGGATTTGCGCCAATGGCAGGCGGAGCGCGGTACACCGGAGTCCGCCCTGCTACTGGTAGGTCCAGAAGGCGGGCTATCGCAGGTTGAAATCGATGCGGCACTGGCGCAGGATTTTATGCCTCTGCGCTTGGGACCAAGGGTGATGCGCACTGAGACAGCGCCGATAGCGGCATTGTCGGTATTGCAATTTCAATGGGGTGATTTGTAAGTCACTGAAGGATTGGACTCGAGAGTATTCAGGGAGAGAAGAGCATGATAAAAGCATTTATCTGGTTGTTGGGCATTGTCATCGTTGTGTTATCACTGGCGATTATTGCCAAGCCGAAGCTGGCACAAAGCCTCAGCGAACGGCTTAACGAAACCGGCTATGCCCTCTCCGCCTGGGCGCGAATTATTATTGGCCTGATCCTTTTACTAATTGCAGACACTCGCCACTGGTATATTTTGTTCAATGCCCTCGGTGTACTGGTGCTATTGAGTGGTGCCTATATGCTGCAAATTGGTTTTGAGCGGGGCAAAGAATTAGCGGTTAAAATTTCCCGTGGCAATGAAAATTTCCTGCGTATTAGCGGCGTCATCGGTGTCATTCTCGGCCTGATGCTGCTCTCTGCGCGTTAACGATGTAGGTTCCCATGTCTTCTACCGATTTAATTATTTTTGACTGTGATGGTGTGCTGGTAGACAGCGAGAGCATCGTCTGTCGCATATTGGCAGAAGAAATGAATCGCCTGGGCTTGCAGACCACCGCCGAGGAGCTGGACGAGCAATTCAGCGGTCGCCCGGCCAGGGACTGCTTGGTGGAAATCGAGAAGCGCTTTGGCGGACCACTACCGGATAATTATTTTGGCAATACGGAGCGGCGTATCCGCGAGGCATTCCAGCAGGAATTGCAGCCGGTTGTGGGTATCGAAGGCCTGCTCGATCAACTTCAACAGCTGGGTCTGCGCAGCTGCGTGGCCTCCTCGGGCTCTCACCAGAAAATGCAGCTGACACTGAATAAGACCGGTTTGTACGATTATTTCGACGGGCGGATTTTCAGTGCCGACGATGTATCCCGGGGCAAGCCCTGGCCAGAGCTATTCCTGCACGCGGCAGATGCCATGGGGGTGGCACCGGAGCGCTGTCTGGTGGTGGAGGACTCCATTGCCGGTGTCTCTGCGGCGGTCTCTGCAGGTATGCGCGTGGTTGGCTACAGCGCTCACCCAGTGCGGGGCCCCCAGCTGGAACAGCAGGGTGCCCGGGTAGTCACAGATATGATGGCAGTTCTCAACTTTATTTAATGGCCACAGTGGCCGAGACTTCCGGTTGATCAGCGCTTTCGCTGTTCTACACTGAATTTGACGTCGAGAAACCGGAAGCTGTACCTATGGCGGGTAAATTCTTGTCTGCCAGTTGCCTATTCTTATTGGCCTTTACTCTGGTGGGCTGTGACCAGTCCGAACCCCCAAAGAAATATACGCTCGAACCTGTCGATGGAATACAGTCAGGTGACAGTGAGAAGACTGCCCGAGCAGCGGCGCCCTTTGCCGATGAGCTGGTGAGGTTTTTACGGGGAAATAACCGGTCCATCGGGGACACATTCCGCCTGCGCCTGGAGTTCGATCCCGGCGGTTTTGCCCCCCGCATAGAAACCATTGCCGATCTGGAAGCCTTGCTGGTGATCATGCGCGATTTTTCAGAGATGCGAATCTCCATTGAGGGGCATACAGACAGTGGCGGCGATGCGAAGAAGAATCTCAGCCTGTCCCAGCGCAGAGCGGATTGGGTAAAGCATTTCCTGATAGAGCGAGGCGTCTCCGCTGACCGTATGGAAGCCCAGGGCTACGGCGATACTGATCCGATTGCGGATAATGAGACAGAGAAAGGCAAGCGGGAGAACCGCCGCCTGATGATCCGGGTACTAAATTTTGATCGTGTTCCCAGCAAACTGCCGAGGCGCTAACCCCGAACAGCTTGCAGGTGAAGAGCTAGCTTAGAGTAGTGTCTCAGCTAGAGGCATTACCCAGTTCCTCACTGGAATTTACCGGCTCTTTTGGGGCTTGATTGGAAAATATTTTCTTCATTAATTTTCCAGTTTGACGCAATCCAATAATACTCTGCGCTGTGAGCATACCGGAGATCATTGCACCGGCTACGCCGCAGCTCATCACATCCTGCCCTGTAAGGTAGAGCCCTTTGACCCGGCTTTTGGGTCTCAGCCAGGATTGCTCAAAGCGGTTGGGATCGTGATCCAGTCCGTAGATCTCTCCCCGTGGGTAGAAGCAGAAATAATCCGTGGATAACGGGGTTGAAAGCTCGTAGTAATCGATTTCCCCACGTAACTGCGGCATGTGCTTATACAAATGCTCCAGCAGGCGCTGGCTAAATGCCTCCTTCAGATCCTCGTAATCATCTCCTCGCTTGCCCCAAGGCTTGTCGTGCCACTGGGCAAACCAATCGTAGTTGGCCGGTGCCACAATTTCGATAGTTGCGCGGCCCGGGTAGCGTTGGGTAAAGGTGGGGTCTTTCGCAGACGGGAACGAAATATAGACTAGCGGTATTTCCTTACCCTGATCGTCGATAAAGGCCTGCATATCCTCTTCGTACTGATCGCTGGAATAGATCCAGTAATTGGTCTTGGGCAGGTTTAATTCTTCCGCAGTTTTATCCAAGCCAATATACAGACACAGGTGAGACATGGAGCGGTTGACGGTGTCCAGGTCGCGGATATATCCCATGCGCTCACTGGTACTGCGCGGTAACAGCTTCTCGAAGGTATTAAATACCCCTGCGCCGGAGACAACTAATGGTGCTTCGATTTCATGTCCGTCGGACATTCTTACACCGCGAACCTGATCCCCATTCATCAGGATGGTTTCCACCTTGGCATAGGTAAATACATCTCCACCACTGGCCTGGATTTGGGGAATTATCGTTTCGGAGATTTTGCTGGCGCCGCCGACAGGATAGTAACCCCCATAGAGATAATGTTTGGCGATCAGGGCGTGAATAATAAAGCTGCCCTCGGATGGGGTCATGCCATTATCACCCCACTGACCTGTCAGCACAGAGATCAGCTTTTCATTGCTGGTGATTCCACTGAGAACTTCGCGGGTGGTTTTATTGAGCCAGGCGGGTTCGCGCAGTTTTCTCCACAGGCGAATAAAAGGCCCACACCAGGAGGGCAGCATTTTTTCCATTGCCAGTCGCTGCATGGCTTTGGCAACCACATTCAGGCGCTGCAGGTACTCCTCGATATTCGCGCGCTCATCGGGGAAGTGGCTGACTAATTCATCGATAAATTGCTGGCGGCCGGCTTTCAGGTCGTATTGTTTATCGCCAATACAGATGCGGTCATAGGTGCTGTCCATTGGCGCCCAGTGCAACTGGTTATTGGAAATAAAGTCGAAGATCTTGCGGGTCATGGTGGGGTGTTCGCCCACGTCGCCGATATAGTGGACGCCGACATCCCACTCATAACCATTGCGGTCATAGGCGTGGGTGTATCCCCCGGCAGTGTAGTGTTGCTCAAGGACAAGGGCTTTCTTGCCCATGGCACTGAGCATCGCAGCACAAGTCAGACCGCCAATGCCTGAGCCAATGATAATGGCGTCGTAATTGCCTTCTAGGCGACTCGGGCGATAGCGCCGACCAATGCGCAGCCGGCTTGGTTTTGGGGCACTGCGCTTCTTCTCAGGGGTCTCTGTCATGATGGCCTCGCCACTATTGTTTTTATTCCTCAACCATAGCGCCCCCTATCGAGCTATGCAATAAGTTGCATATTAATATTCTGTATATCTATTGTGCGCTTTTATATGTAATGTATACAATTTGTATATAAAGCATATCAAGGTAATAGTTATGGGCATCGTCAAGATATCCGATGAGCTACACGATGAGATTCGCAAGGCCAGTACGGTGATGGCCCGTTCAATTAATTCCCAGGCGGAGTACTGGATCAAGATTGGGATGCTGGCGGAGCTGAACCCGGAATTAAGCTACAGCGACTTGTGTAAGAAGTTGCTGCGCAATCAGGCATTAACCCTGGAAGAGCTGACACGTGAGTGAAATAAAAATAAAGACTCCTGATGAGCAGGAGTTAATGCGCCAATCGGGTCAATTGTTGAGCCGTGTATTTGCCATGCTGGACTCCTTTATTGAACCGGGGGTCTCGACAATGCAAATTAATGAGCGGGTAGAAGAATTTATTGTCAATGAACTCAATGCCCGCCCCGCCAGCAAGGGGCAATATGATTATCCCTACGCCCTGAACACCTCAGTCAATGAGGTAGTCTGTCACGGCATGCCAAGTGATAAGCAGCTACTGCGGGAGGGAGATATCATCAATGTGGATATTACCCTGGAGAAATCTGGCTATATCGCGGATTCCAGCAAAATGTATAGCATCGGTACCGTGACCCCTATTGCCAGAAAACTGGTAACCACCTGCTATGAAGCTATGTGGGCCGGTATTGCCACGGTAAAGCCGGGAGTTACTTTTGGTGATATCGGCAATGCAATCCAGCGCCATACCGAGCGCAACGGCTTCAGTGTCGTACGGGAATATTGTGGCCACGGTATTGGCCGGGAAATGCATGAAGCACCTCAGGTTCTTCACTTTGGGCGGCCTGGTTCCGGTGAAGTTTTACAGGAGGGAATGACATTTACCATTGAGCCCATGATCAATCAGGGAAATCGTAAAACCAAACTCAAGAAAGATGGCTGGACTGTAGTAACTAAGGATAAAAAGCTATCGGCCCAATGGGAGCATACGATTTTGGTAACTGGTGACGGTTATGAAGTGCTAACGCTTAGGGATGAAGAGAGATCTTCTAAGATCAAATAGATATCAATAATAACTGCTGCGTAAATAAAGAAGGGGTTGTGAGATAACAAATATCCGCACTCCCTAATTTTTTAGAAGGGTGAGTTATTTTAGGTAGTCAGGTTCAGCTATTGGCATTGCCCTCCACGACATTTTGGCGTGTTTGGGCACTCGAGATGATATTGATGTGATGGTAAATTCTGAGCTCCTATTTCCTCGCAATATTATTTTTTGATGTGATAAAAAATCAGCATTGCTGGATTTTCTCCCCTCCCCTGACGCATTAATTTATCATCAAGTAACCCCTGTCCTCATAAGCAAAAATACGATGCCACTGATGAAGAATGGCCTTGATGCCAAGTTGTGGCTTTCTTGACATAACCACAGGAAACCAATATATACTGTATTTTTATACAGTATATTAAGTGGTTGATTATGCGCCCCAGGGTTATAGTTTTTGATCGTGAGCCGATTCGTATCTGCCGCTATCGCTCCAGTTACGATAATCGCCCTATGTACGCGATTAGTATTTTGAACTATGAAAAGTACGTACGTCGGTTTTCTGTTGCTGTGGGAGTGGATTTACGCAAGGAATTGGAGTTAACCTTGTGCCAGATGAGAGGGATCGAGAGTAATTTAAGGTGGCTGTCCGAACATACTGAAAAAACCAGTTCAGCGGGATAAGTGGGAGGCTCTGGGTGTGTAGTGTCTTTGATGTCAGTGATCATGCGGGTATGGAGCGCTTTCTCGATACCTATGGTATCCGGGGTGCCGGACATATGATTTACGGTAGGCGCCGGAGGCCCACCCAGCAGGTGTCTATCGTAACTACTCGGAAGGGTTCTGCTGAAATAGAAAACGCTATTTGGCATCTCTACCTTGAGAGGCATGGTGATACTTGGCGGCCCCATAAAAAATACTGGTCCATCAACAGCAATTGGAAAAAATTGGATTCCAGACAGGAATATCGCAAGTCCCGCTGTTTAATTCCGGCTACCGCCTGGGTGGAAAGCCAAGGTGGCAAGCACCCGGTGGAATTCAGTTATGGTGAACCTTTTTTCTTTTGTGGTTTGTATAAAATCTGGGGAAATTTACTCAGTTGCTCAATCATTACTTTGGACTCCCATCCAGCCACTAAGCGCTATCATGAAAAGTCACTTCCCATGATTGCGCCCAATCGCCCAGATTTTGTAGAGTCCTGGTTAAATTGTTCGGGGGTGACAGAAGATTTTAGCCCTTTCTTAAAACCATCCATTGAGTACTCGGGGAAAATACTGACGGCCCACCCTTTGCTGCGGGCAACTTCGACTGAGTATATCGGTGATCCTATCCCCGTAATTGGATAATTATTTACTTTTTGATACAGAGCAATCTAAATTATATTTCCTGCGCGGCGTATCAATTAGCTTCTGCCTTGAACTTATACTTCTTTCGTGAGGCGCAAAATGTGCGCTGGTTTCATCCAGAATATCTACAAAGCGATTAAGCCGATGTATTTGTTTTTGGCTTAAAGTATCTTGTGTAAGAAGCGCATTGATTTCTATGCTAGCCAGTTCCTTTGTAGCTATATCCTCCGGCAGGCCACTGCGAGTACATAATCCATAAGTCCCCTCAATAAAGTGTTGCCACTCCTCTTCGATATGTTGAGAGATTCCGGATGAAAATTTTAAGTTGCTAGATTCGTATCCTAGGTTTCGCAATTGGGCTATTTTATCCTTGTATCGATCACCAAAGCACTGGTAAATAGAGTTAAAGTCTTGCTTAGCCTCTATGATACCAATCCAGCTGGCGTAGCCTTTTGCAAAGTACTCAACTGCCTGTTTTTCGGAGTGGGGCCCAAAAAAGGATTCACAGTCCCATTGAATATTGAGCTTATAAGAGGGCTTTGGCATAACACCCTCATCCTGGTAGCGCTGCAATTGTAGTTCGCTGATTTGAGTAGCCTGAATAAGCTGTTCTTTGGTTAGGAAGTGTTTATCCAGATAGTTAACTAATTCCACTGAATGTGCTCCAAGGTAGAAATCGAATGAAATTCTAGCACCTGGAGCACTTAATACTTCGATGTGAGCCGAAGCATCTTTTCCCTTTTAACAGGTCTTGGAGAATTTATTCCTGCAGGAAGAGAATATCCGTTCTAATAATATATTTGATTCCTCGGGTGATTGGAGTAGAGCTGTGAATTCTGTGTAAGGGATGCATTCCATGGGGGAAGCACAGTACGGCCCCGGCAGGTATGCGGACATCGATGTCTAATAAAGAATCCCGACTGGGTTGTTTTAGGGGATCATCTGCATTCACCCTGAATCGGGTTGCACCACCTTCAAAATCTTCACTCAGTAGTACTAAAAACGTCATTTCACTATAGCGATCGGGGTAGCCATTGGTGATCAACTGGTTGTTGTCAATGCGGCTACCGGGCCAGGCGCCATCGGTGTGGAACTGGAAGAAATCTCCCTCACCATAGCGATAAAAGCGGCAACGCCGATTGATGCCAACAGCCTCTCTTCCACCAAAGTAACCATTTAAGTCCTGCGCCAGGTCTCGGCATCGCTGCCAGATCAGTCGCTCTGTAACTTCGTCTACCACCCAGGTCAGGTTATCGTTATGGCGGACCTCCCGGGGCAGGGAGACGGCTGCATCCGGTAAATAGCCCACCGCTTCAGTGATATCAATGAGTCGTTGGCATTCCTCTTTTGAAAAGACATTGAGCAATTGGAAGGCTCCGGGTACCTCGGCGATATCTCGTCGTGAAACCGGCTGCGGCGCCTGCTCGGCCAGCGCCGCCGGGTTTTTGCTGCGAGTAGCCCAGGTGGGTAGGGCCGGGTGTTCTGCTCCGGGTTCGCGGGCGATAACAAAGAAGTCATCCAAGTGGGTGACAGTATCAATACTTTCAGTCGTGGACATCTGCTGTACTTCTATTGGAAAATTTTTTCAAAGGCTTAGCGGTTTAAAACGGTAGTTTGTGCAAACTGCCGGTGCCCTTCAGCTCCACCGTGGAAGCCAAAGCCACTTTGCTTGGCGCCCACCCAAGGTGACCCGCCGGCGCCCTGGTTGATGCCAATCATTCCCGCTTGCAGCTGGCTGGCGACTTGCTCGGCCTGTTTGCTTTCACCAAACACAACCGCACCGAGACCGTAAACAGAGTTATTGGCCCGCTCGACCACATCGTCCACTGAGCTAAAGCGGTCGATGGCTACGATAGGCCCAAAAGTCTCATCATCTTCCACCAGCATGCCCGGTCGAATACCGCTGATAACTGTGGGCGGAACAAACGGCACCTGTGGATCGCGTTCCCCTAAAAGAAGCTTTGCGCCTTTATCCAGGGCATCGTGGATATGCTCCACTACCTTTTGGTGTTGGCGGTGATTAACCAAGGGGCCGATATCCACCTGTGGCTCCTGCCACCCGCCGACACGATATTGCTTCGCCAATGCCACCACGGCATTTTCGAATTTATCGGCAATTCTCTCGTCCACATAAATACGCTCTGTGGAGGTACACATCTGGCCTGAATTTTCAAAACTGGAGCCGACGGCAAATTGTGCAGCCTGGGGAATATTGGCGCTCTGCAACACGATCATTGGGTCATTGCCACCCAACTCCATAACCAGGCGTTTCAATGCCGGAGCGGCATTGGCCATAATTTTTTGGCCCGTTGTTCGCGATCCGGTAAAGGCGACCATATTGATGGGGGATTTCACCAGGGCTTCACCGGTTGCGCCATCGCCGTGAGCAATTTGTAAAATGTCCTGAGGCAGGGTTTGATTGAGTATTTTCACCAATAAGTCAGCGACCAACGGCGATTCTTCTGAAGGTTTTAAAATCACAGTGTTGCCTGCTACCAGGGCGGGAACAATCAGGTTATTGGCCATGGCCAGTGGATAGTTCCAGGGGGAGATAACCGCAACAACGCCCAGTGGCCGATATTGAATTTCGCTACCGCCACTGCGTTTTGCCCGCAGGGCCTCTCCGGCATCCCCCGCTAACCAGGCACCGCCTTGGACTACGCCGCCGGCTTCATACTGTGCTCGCCGGGCATCTTTGCCCATTTCACGGCTGATAAGTTGTGCCAGCTCTCCCTCTTCCGCATTCAGTTTTGTGTAAGCCTGCTGAAGTAGTTGTACCCGCTCCTGAAGAGATTTACTCGACCACAATCGCTGCGCTTTGTGGGCTTTCTCCACCATGTCCTGAATATCTTGGGGCTTGCTGACAGGTAGCGATCCGATGGCCTCTCCGGTTAGTGGATCAATCGATCGAAGTATATTTTCCATAATGAGGTCTCACTCAACCCGGCCACTTTATTGAGTGGCCGGGTGTTTTTTTAAAAGCGTTGGTGTTATTGGTCAAACAGGACAATAGTGCGAATTTCCAGGCTGGTTCTGCGTGGTGCCCCTGCACTTCCCGGCAGGTCGAAAGCGCAGTGGGGAACACCGGTTACATCGCCTCGGTGCTGGCTATCGAAGACCCGCAGTAAAATGCCTTCGCCGGGCTGCATATCGCTAAACCAAATCCAGCGGTGAACCGGGTTGAAACTCAACACCGAAATCTGCCCTTTTCGCTCTGGGTAAATTAATCGCATATTGTGGAAATCACTGGCGGCGACAGTGCGCAGGTCCACCATTGCCAACGGTGACTCCTGCACCGGGCGCAATAGGGGCAGCCAGAGATTAATAAACTGGTAGCGCGGATAATCTGATGGCTTGTACCCCCGGGCCTCCAGGGTTTCCTTTAGCTGGCGCTCTGCGGACCAGGGTGTGTAGTCGTTGTGCACCAATTTCACCGGGGATCGGCGACTGCGGCTCAGCTCCGGTGTCGCATCAGTCGATGGTTGGGCTCGCAACGTGTGGTCAAAGGTCAGTACCTTTGCTGCACCCAGGTGAGCGCCTATCCAGGATTCAATAGCTGGATACCATTGGGTGCGAATCAACTGGTCGCGCTCCTCAGGGCTGGGGCTACTCCCTGAGGGTTGGTCCAGCGCGTGTAGCGCATCATCCAGCTGGCGCAGGTTTATGCCGAGCATAGGGCGTACCAGCTCAAATCCCTGGGTATCGAGACGAAAACGCTCCCCGGCGGTTTTCAGGGCGCGACCATCGTAGATGTGAACCTGCTGGGAAATAACATTCTCGACCAGATTGGCCGGCCCTGGGCCCTCTGAACGCTTGTCGTACACCAGATCGCTACTGGGATCAGCGTAGTGAATAATTGCTGTAACTAATTGATCCTGAAAGGAGGATCGGGCTGCGGTTTGCATAGTGAACTCTCCCCCCACCGAAGTGGATGCCATACGGGCCAATCTACTCACAATGCTAGGGTTACATGGATACAATGAAAACCAAGTAACAGTTGTGAGTGATACAGGTTTGAGCAGAAATCATCGGGCGAACCCATTGGAGAGGCTGGAGTTACGTCAACTTCGCTTAATGAACGCTATCTTGCGGGAACTGAACTTATCCCGGGTGGCTGACCAGCTGGACGTGAGCCAGCAAACAGTCAGTGAACAATTGAAACGCCTGCGGGAAATCTTTGATGACCGGTTGTTTATCCGTACCAGCAACGGTGTTATTCCCACGCCCCTGGCCGAGCGCCTGGCTCCTAAATTGGATGAGATCCTGAACAATGTCGCGGCGCTGCTGCGTACGGATGAATTTGACCCGGCACAGCATCGGGGCATCTTTACCATCAGTGCAACGGACTTTGAGCAGCGGGTGGTACTGCCAGTTCTCCTCAAGCAACTGCGTCAGCAGGCCCCGGATATAAAAGTCGTGGTGCTTAAGTTGGAGATTGATCGCATGGCCCAGCAACTGCAAACCGGTGAAGTGGATCTGGTGTTTAGCACGCCGGGATTTGTGCCGGATAACAGTCCCAGCATGTTGTTGTATCGAGAGCACTACGTCTGCGTATGTTGTCAGCACACCGATATGCTGCACAGCGCCAATCAGCCTTTGGAAATGGAAGAGTTGGCGGCATTGCCACAGCTGGTGGTATCACCTTCCAGGGGAGATCTGCGGGGCATGGCGGATAGTTGGTTTGAGCTGTTTGGTTTGGAGCGCAATGTGGTGCTTTCTGTCCCCTCTTTTGCCGCCGCAGCTGAGTGCATTGCCTCTACCAATACCGTTGCCTTTTTGCCCTCGCGACTGTTGCCTGATCCCCGACTAAAAACACTGCCTATTGTCGAACAGCCCCCGGGGTTTGATGTGATTGCCGCCTGGCATACCCGCAGCAGTCAGGACCCTTTGCACAAGTGGATTCGCGCCCTGTTAGCACAACAATTTCCCAGCAGTTAGTAAGGGAGGTAGCGCTGCTAAACTTGAGCATTCCAAGTGTTCAGGTAGTGGTCGCCATGCGTGTAGCATTTTTTCTGCTGATATTTTTGAACTCTTCTGTCTACGCTCATTCCGATTTTACCGAGCAAATGGGCATCCCCCACTTATTTGCCAGGGACGCACTGGTTGAGGAAATTAAAAAAGTGGATTGCACCCTCTCTGAGGGGCGCAAGACCCAATGCTGGATGATTGTGGTAAAGGCAGAACCCAAACATAAAATAGGGCCCTGGTGCCCACGCAATGTTGTCGATCCAATTACGTCTGGCGGCATGATGTTTATCAAGCAACAGATAGTGCCGATTGATGGACCTTTCGTTAAAAATGCTGCGACCTTTTTCTCTGATCCAAAATGGAGCCTATACGATCCCAAAACCGGGGCGATAAAGGTTACCGATTCGAAGCAGGCTTGCGAGATGGCCGCGCGGCCTGATGTGGCACCGCAATACAACAATTACTGCGTGGAGTGCCTGGCCAGCTATATGGGCCCGGATTTTCATACCCGCTACTTAATCCCTGTACAGCCTGCCAAGGCCAAGTCAAAGCAGAATCCCGATGGTTTTTCCGGTTATGGGGTCGCTTTTAATGGGGTTAAATTTGATATCGCCGCGCCCATCGGCGCAATTTTAGGTGCACACACCCTAGCGCCAGTAGATGCCTGTGGTGGTCATGTAAACCCCCATGTGGGCTATCACTACCACGCTGCCCTGGGTTGCAGCCAAGCCTACCCGTCTGCCGCAAGCCATGCTGCGATTGTCGGTGTCGCCATAGATGGCTACCTGATCTATGCGCGGGAGAATGCCGATGGCCGCGAGCCCGATGACCTGGACGAATGCCGTGGCCATGAGTTTGCAGACTTGGGCTACCACTACCACGCCAACCTCGCTGCAGAAAACGATATCCTGCATTGCCTAAAAGGGGAGAGAGGTTGTGCCCTGAGCGGCAATCAAAGCCAGTGCGATTTCTCCCACCGGGGACCTCCCGGACCACCCAGGCGTTAACTCAGGCCCGATTGTTGCTTCAAATAGTGAAAGACGAAGAGAGCCTCAGCACTCTTTTTGGTATTGATATCAGTAAATGGCGTCGAATAACTGTCCTAAAAGCCCAGGACTTGATCTGACCGTCAGGTTTCCTTAATGGCCCTGGGACATAATGCCTCTAACTATTTCAGGTAATCCGGAATACCAACAATGAGCAATGGTACAAATTTCTATCTGATCCGAATGGTGGAATCCCTCGGTGTGCTGGTGCGCACTCGCCTGTGGATGCAGATAGTGGTCGCCATGATTCTGGGGCTAACTGTCGGCCTGCTGCTATCTCCTGAGGGGGCCGCGCTGGTGAGCCAGGATCTCAGTGCGGCATTGGCCAGCTGGTTTAAGCTGCCGGGCTCCATCTTTCTGAATATGATCCAGATGGTGGTGATACCGCTGATTATGTCCTCAATCATCCTGGGGCTCAGTGGCAGCGGGAATGTCAGTCAGCTTAAACGGGTCGGGCTGCGCATCGCCCCCTACTTTGTAGGCACTACCACTGTTGCGGTGATTATTGGGATTATCCTGGTCCAGTTGATCCAACCCGGCGACTATATCGACGAGTCCCTGCTCAGCGCCGCCACCGAGTTGCAGGTTGCGAGCGCGCCCCAGGTTATGGAGTCCAAACCGCTTCCCGAGCGTATTGCTGAATTGATTCCCGCCAACCTCAACGAAAGTATCGCCATGCGCAATATGTTGCAGCTGGTGGTCTATGCGATTTTTATTGGTGTTGCAGTGATGCTGTTGCCGCAAAAGCAGCGGGAAACCGCGGTATACGCTTTTGGCATTATTCAGGAGGTGGCACTTAAGGTAGTTGGCTGGGCCATGCTGTTTGCGCCCCTGGCCGTATTTGGCCTCCTGGCAGATATTGCTATTCGCGTCGGTCTCACTGCAATTCTCGGGATGTCCGTGTACGTGGGCACCGTGATTCTGGGGCTACTTATTCTTCTCAGCTTTTACCTGATAATTGTTTCCCTGGTGACCTCCGTCGGTCCGATCACATTTTTGCAGAGAATTAGCGGAGTGCAGCTGCTGGCATTCTCCACATCCAGCTCTGCTGCGGTAATGCCGTTGTCAATGAAAGTTGCAGAAAGTCCCCTGGGAGTAAAACCATCCATCGCCAAATTTATTGTGCCCCTGGGCGCTACTGTGAATATGGATGGCACAGCGCTGTATCAGGTGATTGCTGCGGTATTTTTAACCCAGGTATATGGCATTGACTTAACCACTGCACAGTTGGTGGGTCTCACCGTGACCACTGTGGGAGCATCTATTGGGTCACCGAGTACTCCCGGAGTGGGTATTGTTATCCTTGCTACTATTCTGGCCGGTATTGGTGTCCCGCCGGAAGGTATTGCGCTGATTCTGGGGGTGGATCGGATTCTCGATATGTGCCGTACAGCAGTCAATGTGACCGGGGATCTGACAGCCTGTCTGGTAATGGACCGCTTGTTAGGCAGCGACAACCTAGAGGAGGAAGCCGCCCAAACGGCCTGACTGTTAAAGTGATGGCTTAAATGAGGGTTCCCGGTTTCTATTGCGGCATAACTAGAGTTTCCAGAGTACGAGGGTCTTTTTGACCCTCGTAGTATTTCTCCAGGATTGTATCAAATAAAGTTCTGCCCTCTTCTGCCAATGCGGATAAGGCCATAGAAGATTTCATCTTAAAATCTTAATTACTTCTAGTTTATCTAAAGGAAGCTTGAAATAGAAAAAAGTGGCATATGTAAAGTATGGTTGATCTTTATGATATGAAAAAACAAATATAAATTATTTAATATCGTTCCAGTCTTTATATTTTTATAATTTTTCTGATTGAAAAATATGTAGAAATACTAAAAGTAATTTTTAGAGATAAAATTCCAAGTCTGTTCATACAGTAATTGATGTCCCTTGGGGTTTGCATGGAGGCCATCCTCTGAGAGAAGGGTAATAAATTCCTGGTCTCGCCATAAATTGTCAAATTCCAGTATGGGGATCATTTCGGCAGTGGCAGATTCTCTCATAGCTTGGTTATAAAGGTCCGCATCAGCCTGATAGAAATAGCTATCACTATTCCGAAAGGGAGTAGTTCGTTGCTCATCGAACGGAATGCCTGTCATTAGGAAGGACGGCGCGATGGTTTTAGACGTTTGTAACAGCTGTCGCACTGTTTGACGGAAAGAGTCCAGCGCTACAGAATTCTCAGCCTTTGGTCCCCCGATGCGGCAAATATCATTGAAACCAGGATATATCCCGATTAAGTGTGGCCTTCTTGGAGGCAGTTCTCGGGAAAGTCTTATGGCTAAAGAGTTCGCGTTCTCTCCGAATATTCCCAGAGCATAAACTATATTATGGGGATCTAAAGTTTCGAACCGGAACCGAAATCTTTGAACAAATCCGCCTAGTTCTGTATCACCTTTTCCATAGATAGAACTGGAACCAATAAAGACAATTTTTTTGGGGATTCTTCGTGCCATAGAAAGTCACTAAATTGACTGAACTTTGGATTTTATTTGCCGTTACCATTATAGACATCGACCAAGTTCAGGTTGTATTGATTAGTATCAAATCGTGATTTCGAAAAGTTGAGAGTCCAAGGCTGGAGTAGGAATAGCCTTGTTAAAAAACAATTAGAAATCGAATGGAGAGAGTTCTAAGGTGGGCTGTAGATTTATAGTTTCTTTGGGGGAAAGAGGTGCTGATCGGTTCGGCATAAATGGTGGGGAAAATTTAATACGGGTAGAGTGGTAGATTCTGTGAGTATGGATACTACAGCTTGTACGCCAATATAGTGGTTCAGATAATGATTGCCATCCAGCCTTTCGATCATAAAAAAAGCCCCATCCTTGCGGGCAACTAATGTTGGACAGGAACTTTCAGTATCTCGAAAGTACGAAGGTCCTTCTGTCCTTCATAGTATTTTTCCAGCACCTCTTCAAATAGCTTGTCTTTGGGATCGGCGATAGAAAATAGCGTCATGGATGACTTAAGTTTTACATCATCCGGTGAGCCGAATATCTGGTAAGCGGAGTAATTATTCAGTTGCAATAACTCCTTGCAGCACTCTTTGAGCCTGGGGCCGAGCACAGGGTGCTCCAGGTAAGCCCGGGCTTCATCCAGGTTTTTAATTGCAAAATGTTCGGATGTCGCGCTGTGCCCCAGGCCGGAGATCTGGGGGAATATATACCACATCCAGTGGGAGCGCTTATGGCCGCTATGTAACTCACTCAGGGCACTTTCATAAGAGCTTTCTTGCGCCGTCACAAAACGCTCAAGGTGAAATGGTTGGGCCATGCTTTGATTCCCTTTATTCTTATTCCTTTGCAGGCCCAAGGTTAGCAGCAATAAGGATGAATGCGAGAGGATGAACTGCCTGACGGCTGAACTTCCACCAATTAATTGATATTCATCATGATCTCAGCAAGGGCGGGCTCCTTGGCTCCCACTGGAGAATCTCCCAATAGGTTCTTCATATCGGCATAGGAAAGTTGAATTAGCCGATGTATGTCATTGGAAGTGTCAGCAGTAAAAGGAAAACTACCGCTGACAAAGACGGAAATTGAATTTGTTCGCTGAGTATTAAAAATACGAATTTCCCGCCTGAAAAAATCATTGCCGCGACAGGATGCCGCTCTTCCTGATGGAATACTATTGCCTGCGGGAACGCTTAGCAGTACATCTTTGGATCTTTCTTCAAAAGGGCCACGTCTATAGATCAACATTTCTCGTAGTCCTTTAGACACTGGATGGTTAAATTCCAGACCGCTAATTGCGTCGATAACCTGCAAGCTTTCAACATCGTAGTAGCTGTGAGCTTGTCGATCGAAGGGGCCCTTTAACCCATAGAGAAGCTCCCGCAAACGTCGGGAGACTTGCGACTTGACGGGCTGCTTTTCAATCTCTCCAATAAGTTCAGGATCGGTCGGCAAATAGGAATTACCAAATTCCTTTAATAGGGCCTTGGATTCACGACTTGCTTCCTAATTTTGGAACAGCTTATCGAGTAAGGCTCGAATTGAAACTGATTGGTTGTTATCATCAATTTGTAGTTCCAGCTCATTGTTTCCTATTTTCACCCGTAGGGAACCGTTACTTTCACTTTTATAGAGTAAAAAACAAAAGCTCAAAACAATAAGAGCAATGATACTTCCATAAATAAAATGAACACTCTTATTCGGCTTCCCTGCTGGCATATATACCTCTGAAACTTAGCTATAACTTTTTTGTGGTTCACTGCTTAGGTGCAAAAAGCCGCGCATTCTATAGTAGGTAGGGTGTTGGTCCAATTAAATATCTATCTTACGATTGATATTTGTGATTGAAATGGTATTGGCCGAAAAGTTACAGGCTGAGATGATTAGGAAAGGGAAGTGAAATGATTCAAAATACTGTTAAGCTGATTTTTATCTTTAAAAAATACAATTAACATCAGGGTGCCTTCTTATTGCAGAAAGTTTAACTTCGTTGAATGTTACAGCGTAATGGCGCGATTTTTCTGGGGTGTATTTTAATTGTTGAATTTTTTCAAGTTCTGTAAGATTAGGCTCAAAGTCAGCATTGTCTTTATAAAATTTCAAGCTTACTAAAGTGGATAAGCAGTTTAGATATTTTTCTTCATCTAAACCTGGGATATTCGCTATTTTGCTTCCCATGTAGCTTTCTGCCATCAAGGTTAAATTGTTATTTTTTAATTCATTGGCTGCATGTTCTTGAGCTAGTGCTCGGGCTTCATTGAGGATGTTGTCATTGCCTTCTTTTCCGTATAGAAAGCTGTAAATTGAAGAGAATAAAATAAGCATTAAAGAGGTGGAGCCAATTATTATATAGTTCTTCATGTATGTTTCTTTTGTGGACATAGTTTTCTTGGTGAAAGACACAATTGTTGAGTCTATATAATCCTATCTGTGAATAAACCTAATATATTCTTCTGTCATCCTTGATATGGGGTGGTGCCTTAGGACGCTTTTCTTCTGAAGTCGAGTTTTTATACCTTGGTCTTGGATAGTAAGTGTAATTGGTAAGCGAGGGCTTAGCTAGTAGAGTCAGTACCTCTCTCGACTGAGAGAAAGGCGCTGATGAGCTATTGCGAGCTGAGCGAGAGCGAACGATATCATATTTATTGCCTGAGAAAATCCGGACACTCTTAGAAGGCAATATCAATACTGTTAGGACAGTATCCCTCGACGATCAATCGAGATCTGCGAAGCAATATAATTCGACAGTGTTTTTCAAAAGGGTACTGATTTTAATAAAGTGTCAGGCGAGCAGGTTTAGTTTGTAATGGGGCGGTTGAATTGTAGACCAAGAGATAATCGGATGGAGGGTGACTGAATGAATTATTTGTGGGGCTGCATGATGATTTACTTTCAGAATAAAGGAATTGTAGTCATTACTTAAAATTAATAGTTTTTAAATTATGAGAATTTCACTACTAGAATATTAAATTTTTCTAGTAGTGAGGGCTTTATCAAAAATTTACATCTACTCTATATATTGTCGGATAACCTAAAGAGTGAATTGTACAGCCACTAATGCCAAAGCCTACTTTTTTATTTGCCGTGGCCGCTGAAAGCAGAGCTGAATACATTTCTTTAGAAGTGCTGTCTTCAAACTCTAGTATAACTTGCTCCTCAGTTTCAGTTGGGCAGCCCTGTGTATTGGTAAATCCAGGTTTAAAATAAATAACTGCAAAATCTTCATATGTTCTTATTAAGTATATTTCACGATCTATTGATACTTGGTCATTTCCCCCATATGCGAAACTGGAAAGGCATAGGCATAAGGCAGTAATTGATTTTTTAAACATTTATTCCCCCTATATAAGACTTGCTATGAAATATAAATTTGAATTTCATATTATTCATTGATTACTAGATTGAGTAAACCTAAAGTAAATAATTGGAAAATCATTGGGTTTTAAAGTCTGCACTTTCGTACAAGTTTACACTTAAATTTTTTCTTATTTTTAGGAGAGGCTAAGGCATCTTTCTAATGCAGTAACACGGGGGGCAAGTTACTTGAATTGGTGTCTGCAGCAAGGAGGATAAACTGGAATAATTTGGGGGGGGGAGAGTTAGTGTCTTTTTTTAAATATATAGATATGTAAAATTTAAGGGCATCTGAATTTGCTTCAGTATTTTTTGACATAAAAAAAGCCCCATCCTTGCGGATGAGGCTTTTAGATATGGTGCCCGGAGGCGGAATCGAACCACCGACACGGGGATTTTCAATCCCCTGCTCTACCGACTGAGCTATCCGGGCTTTGCGATTTTGCTGGGCTTCCCCTGCGTCGCGAGGCGCGTATTAAAGCCCTTCCCCGAGTCAGAGTCAACCCCTTGATTATAAAAAAGTTTTTTTTCTTTGCCGGGGAAGCTTCGGGGCCTTGTGTTACTGCTGTTCCGGCGGAACGTAACCGTCGGCTGCGTCGTATTCCTCGCCGCTCAAGAACTTCATCATCTGCTCGCTCAAGTAGGCGCGGCTTGAGGGTTCCATCATGTTCAGGTGCTTTTCGTTAATCAGCATGGTCTGGTGGGACATCCACTCCAGCCAGGCTTTTTTGGAAACGTTCTCGAAGATATCCATGCCTTTGGGGCCGGGGAAGGGCGGTGCATCCAGACCTTCCAATTCCTCTTGGTACTTGCGGCAGAATACGGTTCTGGACATGGACTCCTCCTGGTTTTAGTCGGCAGTGGTCGGCGCGAGCAGGGGAGCCTGCAGCGCCAGTAGTTGTTTTGCCAGCTTGACGATAGGGGCGGGTAGCCCCAGTTCCTGGGCCGCACGAGGGCGGTTTAAACGCCGCAGTTTATACCAGCCAGCGCCGCTCTCCGCCACCTGTGCTGGGACTTTGCTCAGTTGTACCCACACCGGGGAAATATCCAGGTGAAAGTGAGTGAAGGTGTGTCGCAGGGTCGGCAGGGTTTGGACGTCACTGGCACGCCAGCGCTTTGCCTTGAGCCAGTCGCTGCTATTGTCGGCTTCAGGTGGGCTCCAGAGTCCGCCCCAGATGCCGCTGGGCGGGCGCTGTTCCAGGTAGATCTCACCTTTGTGTTCAAGCAAGAGCAGGGTGGCGCTGCGCACCGGCTTTTCCTTGCGCGGTTTCTTGCCGGGGTAATCCTGTGGGTTGCCCTGGGCGTGAGCCAGACAGGATTTTTTTACCGGGCACTCCTCGCAGCGTGGTCTCGAGCGGGTGCACAGGGTGGCACCCAGGTCCATCATCACCTGGGTGTAGTCGTTAACGCGTTGGTTTGGGGTGTAGGTCTCGGCCAGTTGCCACAGTTGATTGGCAACTGCGGTCTGTCCGGGCCAGCCCTCCACGGCGTGAAAGCGGGCCAGCACCCGTTTGACGTTGCCATCTAGGATCGGCGCCCTGAGTCCCATACTGATACTGGCAATAGCGCCAGCGGTGGAGCGGCCTATGCCGCTCAATTCGGTCAGTTCCTCTACGTCCTGGGGAAACTCCCCGCCGTATTCCTCTAACACCGTCTGGGCGCACTTGTGCAGGTTGCGGGCGCGGGCGTAGTAGCCGAGGCCGCTCCAGTGAGCCAGGACTTTGTCCTGAGGCGCGCGGGCGAGGCTTTCCAGGGTGGGGAAGCTTTGCATAAAGCGCTCAAAGTAGGGAATCACCGTGGTGACCTGGGTCTGTTGCAGCATGATTTCGGACACCCAAACCCGATAGGGGTTGATGTCCTGCTGCCAGGGCAGGTCTTTGCGCCCGTGTTTGTCGAACCATTTCAGGACGGCATTTTGGAACTGCTTTGGGGTCATGGGGATACTGCGGGCTGGAATCTGTGGTTGAACGCTGGAGTTGTGCACCGGGTGGACCCCGGTGCACTTTAGCGGGGCCTTAGCGGCCGAAGAGATTTTTCAATTTTTCTTTCAGTTCGTCGACCTTTTCTTCAACTTTATCGCCATATTTCTTTTCGGCTTTGTGCTTCAGTTCTTCCCGCAGCAAGTCGTCGAGGCGGCGACTGTCGGGTTTACAGGTGCTGATGTTCACATCGTCGAAGTCGCCCTTGCAGCGCAGTGGCAGCGGGCGATTGCGCCAGCGCTTGTTGCGCACGGTACAGCCGTCGGCGGAGGTGCTCTCGCCCACCAGGGCCAGGCCGAGCTTGAAGTCGAAGTCCTGTTTCTTCAGGTCCACCTCTCCGTCACCGGTCAGGGCGATATTTTCGATCCCGGCGAGAATTTCGCTCACATCTACCTGGTCGCCTTTCACCGCGATGGTGGCGCGAAGGTCCTGCAGTCCGGTGCTGTTGGGCCAGTCCCGGGTGGGCATTTCGGTATTTTCTGTGTAGCTGAACAGCTGGCACATGTTTTTCTCCAGGTTGAATGGAGAAATCGACATTTCCTTACTGGAAACCTCAATGGAGGCGCGCAGGTTTTTCTCTAGGGCTGTGGATGTTTTGCCTTTGGTGCTGGCGCTCCAGTTAACGCTGGCTTCTCCGGCCAGCTGGACATCTTCACTGGGGAAGAGGGCGGCCTGGATCTTGCCAATATCGACATTGGTGAGACCGCCGCGCATTTGCGCCTCGGCGGACTGGGCGCGAGCGTTGAGCTGGCCATTCGTGTTCAGCTGGCCACCATAGATATCGGCGCTCAATTTTTGCAGGCGGTACAGGCCGTTATCCACGGTGAGTTGGATTTCCGGGCTGTCCATTTGCAGGTCAGCGGCTTGCAGTTGGTCCAGTGCCAGGCTGATATTGGCGTTGAAGCCGCGCAGGTCGCTCAGTGGCAGGGGTTCTGCCGCGGGCGGCTTGGCTGCTACTGTTCTCTTTGGTTTTTCTGCGGTTTCAGTTTGATCACTCTGTGTCGCCTGCTCTCCCGGCTTTTTGCTTTCAGCGGCAGGAGCTTGCGCACTCTGTGCTTCCACTCCCTCGGTTTGTTCCGCCGAAGCGGCTCCAGCCTCATCTTCGTTCGAAGGGGGCAGATAGTTATCCAGATTAAAGGCGCCGCCGCGCAGGTTCAGGTCCAGCCCGGGCATTTCTGCGTTGCGCAACTGGGCGTTGCCGCTAAAGGTGACGTCGTCCAGTTTCAATTGCAGCGGTGTTAGGTCGAGCTTTTGCTCTGTACCTTCCACACTCGCTTCGATACTCAGCTTTTGCAGTGCCGCTTTATCGCGGGTATCGATTTCGGTGCCCGTCAGTTCAAACCAGGGGCGCAGAGGGTCGGCATTGGCGTTGACGTTTAGTTGTATACGCCAGGGCTGGGTGTTGCTGTCCCTGCGCAGGTAGCCGCGCATATGCAGGCTGGCCTTGGCGCTGTTCTCAGAGGTGAGGTCTACTTGTAGCGGTTGCAGGCGCAGCCCATTGAGGCCCTCATCCAGGGCGAGGGTGCTATCAATTTTAAGCTTCAGCGGGTGTTTGAGGTCGCTGCCGGTAAGGTCTGCTGCGGCAGTGAGTTTGCCCGGCTCGCCACCCGGCACCAGGTTGATAACGCTTACCTGCAGGTCTTGGACTTTGTACTCTTTGCTGGTCTGGGCATCGCTGTAGAGCACCACGCCCTTCTCGATACGCAGCTTTTGCAGACTCAGGTCGACCTGTTGTTGTGAAGGCTCTTCCTGTTCCTTGGGGATGGAGAGTTTGGGAGGTTGCTTGCTCTGCGCTTCCAGGGCCTCGCTGATCAGTTCCCAGTTACCGCGTCCCTCCTTGTCAACGGTGAGCTCAATTTGCGGAGCCACCAGGACGATTTCTTCAGCTTCCACTTTGCGCTGTAGAAGAGGTTTGAGAGCGACACCGATGGCAATTTTATCCGCCTTGACCAGAGTCTGCTTTGGCAGTTTTAGCGGTGCAAGTTGAACGTCTTCCAGTTGCAGGCCGAGCTTGGGCCACAGCTGCCAGCCGATATCGCCTTCGAGCTGCAGGGAGATGCCCTGCTTGGCGGCGAGCTTTTCCAGCTGCGGTTTGTACTGGTTGATATCGAGCCCTGCGAGTAGCCAAGCGACGGCGCCGGCGAGAAGCAGGAAGACGATCAAAAGAGCGATAAAAGTGCGCTTGATCCAGGCCATGGAGTGCATTGTCCCTGTTTATTTACAGAAAGTGAGTCATGTAATACTACATGTCAGACGTCACAGCGCGGCTAGATGTTCCCGCGCACTTCTACGTAGAGGGTATGCCGGAATTGTAGGAGATACAGCCCCGCGAGGCTGGGAAAGCGCTGCGGGGCCATTGAAGCAGGTGTTTATTAGAAAATAAACCGCACACCGGCTTCGACACTGCGGCCCGCTTCGGGAGCGTAATCGCGCAGCAGAGAGGTGGAGTTGCGAATTTCTTCGTCGAGCAGGTTGCGGGCACTGGCGAAGATCACCGCATTGCTGCTGCCGATATTGAGGTTGTAGTGGGCACTCAGGTCCATGCGAGTGTAGCCGTCAGTTTCCTCTTCGTAGGCACCGGCGCGATCCTGGTCCGCAGCTTCAGTCGTGCGCCACTCCCAGCCCCACTGGTCGTATTCCGCCCCCAGGGCGAGACCCAGGCGCAGGGGAGGCATGCGGGGAACGTCGGAGCTTTCGCCGGTAATATCTTCATCGAAGCTTGCGCGAACAACATCGCCAAACAGGGTCAGGTAAAGGTTACTGCGCAGGGGAAATTTCACCGAGGCTTCAGCACCGTAGAAGGTGGCATCGCGATTGGCATAGGCGTAAATAGGCAGCTCTTCTTCGTCCTCAAGACCGGTGTTCTGCGAATAGATGTAGTCGCCGATGCGGTTGTAAAAGACACTGGCTTCAATCTGTGCTGCGTGCCAGCCGCTGGCTGCTTCGTTGTGGTGGTGGTAACCCAACTCCAGGTTGAAGGAGCGCTCTTTGTCCAGTTCGCTGTTACCGATCAGGTAGCGGGACTCGGCCAGGTGCTCACCGTCGGCGAACAGTTCTTCGGCTACCGGGGCTCTCTCGGAGTGGGTGACGCCGACACTGATATGTTGATGCTCTTGCAGGAAGTACTGCAGCGTGGCACTGGTGCTGAACAGATTAAAGTCGCGATCCTCTGCGGTTTCCGGGTCGATATCGACAAGCTCAATACGCGCGCCCAGGTCCAGGTGCCAGCTGCCCCACTCGCGCTCTTTCATGGTAAAGAGTCCGGCGCTGCGGGTGCGGGAGGGCTGGATAAAGGCTTCGTCGCCCACTGCGGCAAAGTCTTTATCGGACAACTGCAGGCCGTAAGCACCGCGCCACTCGCTATCGTTGTCGTGGGTGATTTCCAAGCGACTTTCCCAGGCTTCATTGGTAAAGCGGGTACCGGGTTCACCTTCCTCCAACTCTACGTGCTCGTAGTCGTTATAGCCGATACGCAGGCGCAACTTGTCCCAATAGTTGCTGTTGAAGCGGTGCTCGCCTTTGAGGTCGTAGCGAGTCTGCGCCATATCGATTCGCACGGCTTCGACTTCGCTCTCCTCCTCATGCTCTTCGTGTTCCTCGTGATCGTCCTCTTCGTGATGGTGCTCGTGAGTGCCGAGGGGGATACCGTAATTATTCTCAAGCTTGTTTACTGACAGGCCGATAAAGCCACTTTCAGTGATCCAGGAAACACCGCCGCTGTAGCTGTGGGCGCGGGCGTTGGTATTGCCGACGTAGCCGTCGGTGTTGAACTCTTCCTCGTGCTCGCCTTCGTCCTCGTCGTGCTCTTCGTGTTCCTCATGCTCGACAATAGCGAGGCCGGGGATTTCAGTGTCATCGTTCTCGCGGTAGACACCGTCAAAGTACCAGGCCAGCTGCCCGGCACCGCCGGTAAAGCGGAATACCGAGGCATCCTGGCTGTTGGCAGTGTCGTGGCGCATCTCAACCGCGCCTTCAACTTCCTCGGGTACCTCAGTGGGGATGCGACCGTCGATAATATTTACCACCCCACCGATAGCGCCGCTGCCGTAGCGTAGTGCCGCCGGTCCACGCAGTATCTCGATGTGCTCCGCCAGTAGAGGTTCGATACTGGCAGCGTGATCGGCGCTGGTGTTGGAGGCGTCAGAGACATCCAGGTTATCGTTCAGGATCTTCACCCGGTTGGCGCTCTGGCCGCGAATAACCGGTAGGCCCACGCCACTGCCAAAGGAGGCGTTGGCCACACCCGGCTGGTTCTTCAGGGTTTCGCCCAGGGTGGCGGAAGCGGCTTTGCGCAGGGTCTCGCCGGAGAGCACCGATACCGGGGCAGCTACTGCGTCGGCGGGCTTATCCAAGGGAGATACGGTGACGTTAACTTCTTCCAGTTTGTTGCTGTCTTCCGCAGCGCAAATAGCGGGCACGGCCAAGCTGGCAATAGCCAGGGCCAAAGTATTGAACTTAGTCATTGTTTTTTATTCCTGTCACAGGCGGACAATGCCATACGCGCTCCAGCGCGGGCATTCACTAAAAAAATATCGGTTTTTGGGTGTTAGCTGAGTGACAGGAAGAAAGGAGGGGCGCGCGCACTCTGGCGCTCTGGCTGGCAATCGCGCGCGGTTGGCGCAGAGGGCCGTTCGTAGTGACTTTGGGGCTCAGCCTGTACGAGCAATGGCTCGCTGCCGAGTGCTGCAGGTGAATGCATGCAACACAGGTCACACATCTCTACCTGGGTATTGCCCAGGTGGAAGTGCTCCGCCCACAGCGGCTGAGCTGCTACTACGGCGAGTAACAGGAACAGGCTGGCCCAGTAATGGGATTTTCGGCGCTTTAGAGTAACCATGCGGTGCATGATAGGGCTAAACAATTACGAATCAAGTTTCATCTGACACTAGAGAGCCACAGGGGATGTCATTCATCCTATAATTTGCGCCCTCTGTCTTATCGTGCAAATAAGGATCGCTTTCGATGCGTACAGCTAGCGTCACCCGTGACACCCTGGAAACCAAGATTCAAGTCAGCGTTAACCTGGACGGCCAAGGTCATGGCAAGTTCGCGACTGGGGTTCCTTTCCTGGAGCATATGCTCGATCAAATTGCCCGCCACGGCATGATCGACATGGACATTAGCTGCGATGGCGATATTCATATCGATGACCATCATACGGTGGAAGATATCGGCATTACCCTGGGCAAAGCCATTACCGAAGCGCTGGGAGATAAAAAGGGGATGACCCGTTACGGCCACAGCTATGTCCCATTGGATGAGGCGCTTTCCCGGGTCGTAATCGACTTCTCCGGGCGGCCCGGCCTGGTTATGGATGTGCCTTTCACCCAGAAGAGGATCGGCAACTTTGATACCGAACTGTTTTTTGAGTTCTTCCAGGGCTTCGTCAATCACGCGCTGGTAACCGTACATATTGACTGCCTGCGTGGCCACAACGCTCACCATCAGGTGGAAACTGTATTTAAAGCCTTTGGCCGCGCCCTGCGTATGGCGTTGACCCCGGACCCCCGTATGGCCGGCACCATGCCCTCCACCAAAGGAGTCTTGTGATGGGTAAGATTGCGGTACTCGATTACGGTATGGGCAACCTGCACTCGGTGGCCAGCGCCCTGAACAAGGTGGCGCCGGAGGCCGAGGTGGTGCTGGCACAAACTCCGGAGCAGGCCGAGGGCGCAGAGCGCCTGGTGGTGCCCGGTGTGGGTGCCATTCGGGATTGTATGGCAGGGTTTGTCGAGGCGGGTTTTTCGCCGCTGCTTCGCGAGGCCATCAGTGTGGGTACCCCGGTGCTGGGTATCTGTGTGGGTATGCAGATTATGATGCACCACAGCGAGGAGAATAATGGCGTTGATTGCCTGGGGATTTTCCCGGAGCCGGTGAAATTCTTCGGCGACAACATTCCCCCGGCGCAGAGTGCTGAACGGCTCAAGGTGCCCCATATGGGCTGGAACAGTGTTCAGCAGCGTCAGCCGCACCCCCTGTGGGCCGATATTGCCGATGGCAGTCGTTTCTACTTTGTCCACAGCTACTATGTGCCGGCTGCTGAAAATCCGGATATTGCCGGGCAAGCCGAATACGGCATTCCCCTGGCTGCCGCAGTTGCCAGGGAGAATATCTTCGCCACCCAGTTCCACCCGGAGAAGAGTGCCGAGGCTGGCTTGCAGCTGCTAAAGAACTTTGTCCACTGGAACGGCCGGGCCCAATAGACCCAGCTCACCGATCACACTGAAATTACTGCCGACGTAAGAAAAGACATGATTGTAATTCCCGCGATAGATTTAAAAGACGGCCAATGCGTGCGCCTGCGCCAGGGCGAGATGGATGACGCCACTGTATTTTCCGATGATCCCCTGGCTACAGCTCAGCATTGGGTGAACGAGGGAGCCAAGCGACTGCACCTGGTGGATTTGAACGGCGCCTTCGCCGGCAACCCGGTGAACGGTGAAGCGGTAACTGCTATCGCCAAACAGTTTCCCGATTTACCGGTGCAAATTGGCGGAGGAATTCGCGATTTGCACACTATCGAGCGCTATCTGGATGCCGGTGTGCAGTGGGGGATTATCGGCACTGCGGCGGTAAAAAATCCCAAGCTGGTGGAAGAGGCGTGTCGCGAGTTTGAGGGCCATATTATTGTCGGGCTCGATGCCAAAGATGGCTTGGTGGCTACTGAGGGCTGGGCTGAGGTCTCCGAGCTGAAGGCGACAGAACTGGCCAAGCGCTTTGCCGATTGTGGCGTCAGCTCTATTGTTTATACAGATATTGCCCGCGACGGGATGATGCAAGGCGTCAATATTGAGGCGACTCTGGAAATGGCCCGCGCAGTGCAGGTGCCTATTATTGCCTCCGGCGGTGTCAGCAGCATTGAGGACATTGAACAGCTGTTGGATGCCGGTGAAATCTACGGTGCGATTACCGGCCGGGCGATCTACGAAGACAAGTTGAACCTGCGCGAAGCGCAGCAGCTTTGCGACCAACGGAACAAATAATGGCTCTGGCGAAACGTATTATTCCCTGTCTGGATGTGGACAACGGCCGCGTGGTGAAAGGTGTTAACTTTGTCGATATCCGCGATGCCGGCGACCCGGTGGAAATTGCCCGCCGCTACAACGAAGCGGGCGCGGATGAAGTCACTTTCCTCGATATCACCGCCACCCATGAGCAGCGCGATACCATCCTGCACACCGTGGAGAAAATGGCCCACGAGGTGTTTATCCCCCTCACTGTCGGCGGCGGTGTGCGCACCTTGCAAGATATCCGCAATCTGCTGAATGCCGGTGCGGACAAGACTGCAATCAATTCAGCGGCGGTGAAAAATCCCGAGTTTGTACGCGAGGCCGCCGAACGCTTTGGCAGCCAGTGTATTGTGGTGGCCATTGATGCCAAACAGGTGGGAGAGGGCCGCTGGGAGATCTTCACTCATGGCGGGCGCCAGCCCACTGGCATTGATGCAGTGGCCTGGGCCCGGCAGATGGCCGAATACGGTGCCGGCGAAATCCTGCTGACCAGTATGGATCGCGACGGCACCAAGAACGGTTTTGACCTGGCCCTGACCCGGGCAGTTACCGAGGCGGTTCAAGTGCCAGTCATTGCTTCCGGTGGTGTGGGAGATCTACAGCACCTGGCGGATGGCGTATTGCACGGCGGTGCGGATGCGGTATTGGCTGCGAGTATCTTCCACTTTGGCGAGTACACCATTGCTGAGGCGAAAGCGTTTATGCACAGCGCTGGGATTGAAATGCGCTTGTAGGTCGGTGTAGGTCTTGCACGGCGGGCCCTGGGCCCGCCGCACTCTGCTACTGCTGTTCGTCTGCGCGGGCAAGGCGCTCGCGTAAACCCCTGTCCCTGTGAGCGTAGAGATTGAGGCCCTTGAGTACATTGAGGGCTTCGAAGATTTGATTGTCACGATCCATCCAGTCTTCCCGTTCTTCCTGTTCTCTCGAGCGGTCTTCAGAAGTCCGGTCGGCACCACCGTTACCGTTGTCCAGATGCCCTGCCAAATCCGCTTCAGTGGGTCTGGGAGAGTCGTCCAAGCGGGTGACTTTCACCCGCTCTACCACGATATCTGGTGTGATGCCCTGGGCCTGGATTGAGCGGCCATTGGGAGTGAAGTAGAGCGCGGTTGTCAGCTTGATGGCGCGCTCATTATTGATAGGGATTACCGTTTGGACCGAGCCCTTGCCGAAGCTGTCGGTGCCCATCACCACTGCGCGGCGGTGGTCCTGTAGGGCGCCGGCGACAATTTCTGCTGCAGAGGCGGAGCCCGCGTTGATTAATACAACCAGCGGAGCGCCTTCGGTTAAATCGCCCGGCTCGGCGGAATAGCTCAGGTTGGCGGCTTCATTGCGACCTTCGGTGTAGACCACCAGGCCCTCTTCCAAAAATGCATCCGCTACTTCCACCGAGGATTGCAGCACGCCACCGGGGTTGTTGCGCAGGTCGATAACCAGCCCTTTCAGTGCGCCTTTCTTCTGCAACTTGATCAGCTCGTCGGCCACATCGGCGCCGGTGTCCAGCTGGAACTGGCTGATGCGCAGATAACCGTAGCCATCGTCGAGGACTTTGCTGCGCACACTGCGCACGCGCACGGTGTCCCGCTTGAGAGTGACATCGAAAGGTTCTTTAAATCCTTTGCGAGCGATGGTCAGAGTGACACTGCTTCCTTTGGGCCCGCGCATCCACTCCACCGCTTCATCCAGGCTCACGCCCTTCATGGATTTGCCCGACAGGCGCAGTATGACATCGCCGGCCTTGAGGCCAGCGCGGGAGGCGGGGGTGTCGTCCATGGGGGTGACGACGGTGATATGGTCGTTTTCGATGCCTACCTCGATCCCGAGGCCGGCAAATTCACCGGTGGTGTTGGCTTGTAAATCGTCAAAGGAGCGGCGATCAAGGTAGGAGGAGTGAGGGTCCAGGCCTTGCAGCATACCCTTGATGGCGTATTCCAGCAGGGTGCGGTCGTCCACTTCCTCGATATAGCCCTTGCGAATTTGCTCGAAAACTTTGGCAAAGCTGCGCAGGTCTTCCAGCGGCAGGCGGGCTTCAGTGTCTGCAGCCACCTGGGAATGGCTATCGCCGTCGGTCAAACCCATTAAAGGCAGGGCTGTCAGAGCGGCTGCGCCGATCAAGGTTGTCAGCGCCTTGGGGATAAACATGTTGTTGTGACCTCTGCCTTATTTCTTCGCTGCTTTGCGAAAGTGTAGACCGCAGAGATTGGCAGGGATTCTAAGCGGACGCCAAATTCTACAGTGTCACGATCTTAGTCGTCATAAGCCCAGGGGTCTTACACCTGGGTTGGCTCCCGCTCTTATTCTCTTTTGGCGATAAAAAAGCCGCTACTCCGCAGCTTTTCGTCGTGGTGCTTTCTCATTTAATTAGCACAGCGGCGGGAGTCGTGAGATGAAGTGGAGAGCATTAGGCGGGTGTGTAATCCCGATCGCTGTGATTTGCGAGGGGGCTCTATAACGGGTGTGTGGAAAATGCACGGGATTTTACGCCTCGTATTATGCCCTCTGTGCCAGCCCCGATCAGGAGCTGCACCAAACCGTAGGGTCCTGCGCTTTACCCCGGTGGCGAATTTCGAAGTAAACACCGCTATGGCTGAGTCCACCGCTATTGCCAACCCGAGCGATGGTGTCACCACTTTCCACCCACTCGCCAATATTGCGGGTGAGGGACTGGTTGTGGGCGTAGAGACTCATGTACTCCTCTCCATGATCCAAGATAACCAGCATGCCGTGGCCGCGCAGGTAATCGGAGAAAACCACGCGGCCGCGGTGAATTGCCCGCACCGGCTCTCCCTCATTGGCGCGCAAGGTGACACCTTTCCAGGTGATGCCATTGGCGCGGCGCTGTCCATAGGCATTGGCGCGGCGGCCATCAACCGGCCACTGCATCTTGCCCCGCTGGCGCGCAAAGGGCTTTTGCTCGCTGGGGTTTACCAGTGAGGCGATGGCGCGACCTACTTCGTCGATCAATTTTTGCAGGCGTGTGCGATCCCCTTGGAGCTGCTTGAGTTCACCGCTGCCATTGGAGAGCCGCGCCGCCAGTTTATCCAGCGTGTCCTTGCGATTCTGCTGTGCGACGCGCAGTTTGCTCTGGCGTTTCTGCAGCTGCTCTCGCTCGGCTTTCAAGGTTTCGCGCTCGCGCTCAATGGAGACGGATACGGTTTCCAGTGAGGTGAGGGTTTCCAGGTAAGCGTCTATGATACGGCTGCGTTCTTGGAGGAAGTAATCGTGGTAGCGGAGATGGCGGGCGACGTTCTGTGGATCTTGCTGGTTGAGAAGGAGCTTGATCTGCTCCTGTCGGCCTAGTCGGTATGCGGCGGCGATCTCCTGCTCGACCCGCCGCTGCATACTTCGTCGCGACTCCTGCAGTTGCTGCTGTTCCTGCTGGAGTTCGCGCAGCTTGTCCGAGCGGCTGCGCATATCCTGTTTGATCTTGTCTATGCGCTGGTGCAGCCCGGAAATATCTTTCTCGTTCTCTTCCAAATCCTTGAGCAATTGGTCGCGCTGGCCTCGCACCTGGTTGAGTTCCTGTTGCAGGGACTCAATGCGTTGCTTGATTTGCGCCAGGCGCGCCTGCTCATCTCCCTCTGCCTGGCTCCAGGCGGGTA
This sequence comes from Microbulbifer maximicatervae (SeqCode), assembly GCF_052467325.1. Taxonomy (NCBI): domain Bacteria; kingdom Pseudomonadati; phylum Pseudomonadota; class Gammaproteobacteria; order Cellvibrionales; family Microbulbiferaceae; genus Microbulbifer; species Microbulbifer maximicatervae (SeqCode). Next base: position 3,600,114 of record NZ_CP174310.1, on the reverse strand, counting down.
GGGAAATCAGTGTGATCAGGAGGAGTACGAGAGTTTTCATCAGTCCATTTTTACCAAACTTTGGCCGGTCATTTCCGTCGGCTGTGGCAGATCCATCAACGCTAACATGGTTGGTGCTACATCCGCCAGACTACCTCCGTCACACATTTGCACATTGCGCTCGCCGATATAAACAAAAGGCACCGGCAGAGTGGAGTGCTGGGTGCTGACCTGGCCGGAGTTTGCGTCGAACATTTCTTCCACATTGCCGTGGTCGGCAGTTATCAGCACTTCGCCGCCGGCAGCCAGAGCGGCGTTTACGACGCGCTCTACACACTGGTCCAGGGCTTCGACGGCTTTTACTGCCGCCTCGAAAACACCGGTATGGCCGACCATATCGCCGTTGGCGTAGTTGCAGATAATGGCGTCGTACTCGCCGCTCTCAATCGCCGCTACCAGTTTGTCAGTGACAATTGGCGCATTCATTTCCGGTTGCAGATCATAGGTGGCCACATCCGGTGACTTGATCAGTTCGCGGGTTTCGCCGTTGTAGGGCTCTTCGCGGCCGCCGCTGAAGAAGAAGGTAACGTGGGCGTACTTCTCTGTCTCGGCGATGCGCAGCTGGGTTTTGCCCTCTGCAGACAAGTACTCGCCGAGGGAGTTGACCAGGTTTTCTGGCGGGAAGGCACAGCTGGCGTGGATATCGGCAGCGTATTCGGTCGTCATGACGAAGTCCGCCAGCTGCGGCTTGGCTTTGCGCTCGAAGCCGCTGAAGTCCTGCTCGGTAAAAGCGCGGGTTAACTGGCGCGCGCGATCCGGGCGGAAATTCATAAAGATAAGGGCATCGCCGTCTTGGATGGGAGCGGGCTCGCCAATCACCGTTGGCGCGACAAATTCATCGTTTTCACCGCGCTCATAGGCCGAGGCCAGTCCTGCCAGGGCATCACTGGCACTGTGCTCTGCTGTACCCAGGGTCAGCATGTCGTAAACGGACTCGGTGCGCTCCCAGCGCTGGTCGCGATCCATGGCGAAGTAGCGCCCGGCCAGGGTAGCCATATGGGCATTGCCGACGGAGTCACACACCTGCATCAGGCGCGCCAGGGAGGGTTCGGCACTGCGCGGTGGGGTGTCGCGGCCATCGAGAAATGCGTGTACATAAATAGCGCGGGCGCCGCGCTGTGCCGCCAGGGTTATCATGGCGACAATATGGTCTTCGTGGCTGTGTACGCCGCCTTCGGACAGGAGTCCCATAATATGGACGGCGCCGTTTTTGGCGATAGCCTTATCGACCGCAGTGGTGTAAGCGGTATTGCGGAAGAAGTCGCCGTCCTGGATGGCTTTGTTGATCCGGGTGAAGTTCTGGTAGACCACTCGACCGGCACCCAGTGTCATATGGCCGACTTCCGAGTTGCCCATTTGTCCATCGGGCAGGCCCACCGCCATACCGGAGGTCTGGATCAGGGTTTTTGGGCGGGTCGCCCAGATATTGTCCCAGACCGGAGACTTGGCTGCGTGAATCGCATTGTGCTCGGGATTGTCGCTGTGGCCGAAGCCGTCCAGAATCAGCAGGACCAGGGGGCGTTTTTGCGGGGCTTGCGTAGCGGCCATAGCGACAGTATTCCTCTTCCAAGGGTTAAATTGCGGACGCGGATTTTAACCTGTGGGGCTGGTATTTCACCATGTTATTTAGCTTAAGCCGGATTACAAAGAGGCTGGGGCGGAGGGATTTGGTTGATTAGAATTTCGCCATGATCGTGTATACTCCCGCCGGCATTGGGCGCCGTAGCGCCCTATTGATTACCACTTGAGGATTTTGGGGGCGAAGTGGATTTTCTCGACTTTTTAGCTGAGCAGTGGCTGTTGGTCGGCCTGCTTGTGGCATTGCTTTACGCATTTGTTTTGACTGAGCGATTCAAGTCTGGCGAGCCGGCATCACTTCATGAAGTGACCAAGCTGATCAATAGCGATGGGGCCAAGGTGTTGGATATTCGCGATCGCAGCGAGTTCACTGCCGGTCATATTGTCGACTCCCTGCATATTCCCCACGGGGATGTGGCTGAGCGCATTGCCGAGCTGGAACCGTTTAAAGACAAGACCATTATTGTCGCTGACAAGATGGGGCAGCACGCCGGTCCGGTCGGGCGCATGCTGAAACAGAAAGGTTTCCAAGTGCGTCGCCTGCAGGGCGGAATGAGCGAGTGGGCTAACCAGAACCTGCCTGTCGTTAAAGGCAAAGGTTAACCTGAAGTATAAGTTTGACGGAGTTTTGTCATGCAGAATGTTGTCATTTATACCACCCGTTTCTGCCCCTACTGTATTCGCGCCAAGCAGCTGCTGGATAGCAAGGGCGTCGCCTATCGCGAAATTCCTGTGGACAATAACCCCGGTTTGCGCGCAGAAATGGCTGACAAGGCGGGGCGCCGCTCGGTGCCACAGATCTGGATTGGCGATAAACATGTAGGTGGTTGCGACGACCTGATGGCGTTGGAGCGCGGTGGTCAGCTCGACAAATTGCTGAAAGCAGCGGGATAAGTGGAAAACTGACGCGACCGCCAACATGTGGTCCCCAATTTTTGCTATTTATCCGGTTCGGGCCTTGAAACGTTTTGGCGAGGCCCCAACTGTTGGGTTATTACCGGAGCCTTTCTCAGGGAAGGCATCAATAAACTTTTTATAATGAACAGGCTGTAACATGGCTGAAGAATTAAATGGCGCAGCGGCAAGCGCAGAGGCTCCACAAGTACAATTTGCGATGCAACGCATCTACCTGAAAGACCTCTCCTTTGAAACCCCGATGGGTGCTGAGGTCTTTAAAAAGCAGTGGAAGCCCCAGGTTAATCAAGAACTCAACACCAAGACTGCGAAGATCGACGAAGATCTGTACGAAGTAGCTCTGACCCTGACTATCACCGTAAAGCTGGAAGAAGACACTGCTTTCCTGGTAGAGGTAAAACAAGCTGGCTTGTTCGGTATCAAAGGTCTAGAGGGTCAACAGCTGGCTCAGGCCCTGAACACTGCATGCCCACAGATCCTGTTTCCCTATGCCCGTGAAGTGATCGATAACGCTGTAGTTAAAGGTTCTTTCCCGGCACTGATGTTGCCGCCGGTGAACTTTGATGCGCTGTTTGCTAATGCCCTTGAAAAGGCACAGAAAGAAGCAGAAGGTGCTAAAGCGAATGCCTAATTCGCTTTAGCGCAGCTGGCACGATAGAAAGGTCCCTTACGGGGCCTTTTTTTATATCTGTGATCTCCCCGGGGATAGCTTCCGTTTTTACTGACTGTCCCTTCGCAACCGCAGTACAAACCTGGAGCCGCTTATGCAGTGGGATCTGTCAAACCCATTTATTACCAAAGTGACGGTTGGGGCCGAACATGTGGATGGTCTGAGTCACGCCAACAATGCGGAATATGTGCGCTGGTGTGAGGCTACCGCCTGGGCTCACAGCGCAGCCCTGGGGCTGGATGTCACGAATTATCAGCAGCTTGACCGGGGAATGGCAATTCGTCATGGCGAGTATGACTATATACTGGCGGCCAGAGAGGGGGAGGAATTGCTGTTTGGCACCTGGCTCACTGAGGTGGATGGGCGTCTGAATATGACTCGCCGCTTTCAGGTGTTTCGCGCCGCCGATAAGGCATTGGTATTGCGGGCCGAATGGCGGATGGTGTGCATTGAGCTTTCCACTGGCAAGCCAAAACGTATGCCGGCGATCTTCAAGGAAATTTACAGTCCGGCAGTAACTGCCCCGGAGGCTGAAAAAAATGAGTGAAGAGTTTGTATCCCTGACCAACAATTCAGGGGCGCTTAAGGACAAGACCATCTTTATCACTGGTGCCAGTCGTGGTATCGGCCGGGCGATTGCCCTTAAGTGCGCGGCAGATGGTGCCAATATTGTGATTGCCGCTAAATCGGCAGAACCTCATCCCAAGTTGCCTGGAACTATCTTCTCGGTGGCGGAGGAAGTTGAGAAAGCTGGTGGTAGTGCACTGGCCCTGCAGGTAGATGTACGCGATGAGCAGCGAGTCGAGCAGGCTATGTCGGAGGCTGCCGAAAAATTTGGCGGCATCGATGCTGTGATTAATAATGCGGGTGCGATCAACCTGACCAATGTTGAGTCGACACCACCGAAGCGCTATGACCTGATGCAGAGTATCAATAGTCGCGCGGTGTATCTCACCGCCCACTTGGCGACTCCCTATCTGAAAAAAGCTGACAACGCTCATATTCTCAGCCTGTGTCCACCACTGAATATCCAGCCCAAGTGGCTGGGGCCCTTCGCCCCCTACGCCCTGTCAAAGTTTGGCATGACCATTCTCAGCTTGGGGTTGGCAGAAGAGCTGCGAGAGGCGGGGATTAGTGTAAACACCTTGTGGCCGCGCACACTGGTGGCCACTGCTGCGATTGAGTTTGCAGTGGGTAGTCGCGATATGTTTGAGCAGAGCCGCAAGCCCTCAATTATGGCCGATGCGGCCTATGAGATACTGGCGACTAAAGATGTTGCCTTGAGTGGTCGCCAGCTAATCGATGAAGAGCTGTTGGCAGAGCGCGGTGTGAAGGATTTCACCGGTTATGCCCACAATCCAGCCAATGCAGACAATTTAACCAAGGATTTATTTCTCGACTGACGCTGGCAGGGGGTATTTGTGAGCAGCGACAGCAAATTATTTAAAGACGCTCTCGGTGAAATGGGAGACGTTAAACCGCTGGCGCAGGAGCGCCGCGTCAATTTGCGCAAGGAGCCGAAGCAATCTGAGTCTATGTTGCGGGAGCGCCGTGCCGCTGCCACGCGCCTGACAGAGCGGGAAATGAACCCCCTGTCCGGTGAATATATCGATTTGGTAGAGCCCTGGGATCCGTTGGAGTTCAAGCGCGATGGTGTGCAAAACGGGGTCTATCGCAATTTGCGCCTGGGCAAATACAGCATAGATGCGCGCCTGGATTTACATCGCCATTCTGTGGAGATGGCGCGCAGGGCCGTAATGGAATTTATCCGTGATTGTGTTGAAGCGGATGTGCGCTGTGCCCTGATTACCCACGGTAAGGGTGAGGGGCGAAAACAACCGGCGTTATTGAAAAGCTGTATCAATCACTGGTTGCCGCAACTGCACGAAGTACTGGCTTTTCACAGTGCTCAACCCCAACACGGTGGCTTGGGAGCAACTTATCTGCTGCTGAGGAAGAGTGAGCGTAAAAGGCAGGAGAATCTGGAGATACATCAAAAACGCCGTTAAGGTTCTTTTGTAACTTTTCTGTCACTTATGCAAATTAAGATGCGCCGCTGAGGCTTTCCCCTCAAGAGTGCTTTTTTAGACTCCTAAAGCTCATCTTTTTGATTCTTCTTGATTGTCATTCTGGCGACCCAATGGGTCGCCTTTTTTATAGGGCTGTGCCTGTCGGTAGCTGCGGTCTACTTGTTCAAACTCAATTCGGGCGCTGCCATCGGTACTGCTGATCATCATTTTGGTGCCCACGATAACTATCAAATCAGATTTCCTCAGGGCATTGAGGTAATCGATCTCTAATTCATCACTGGGCTGGGCGCCACCCATACGCGCAATAGCGGGAATTCGCTCCCAGGTGAATGCTCCGTTGCTAGTGAGAGAAAATCGACCGAGGTAGGGATTGGTACCACTATTGCCCCTGACGTAACCAAAACGGTCGCATTTAAAGAAGGGTCTATCTCGCCAAAACCTGCTCCAGCTTAAGGTTGAGTCATAGGTGCGCCCGGAGTAGTACAAGCTTGATAGCACCCACTCATGATCGCAGGCAGATGATGCTGATCGCTGTAGTTGGGGAATGGGGGGATTGGGGGTGCTGCAGCCTGCAAGTACCAGGTTGCATAAGACAATACTCAGCAGTAAGTGAAAAGCACGACGTGGCATGATGTCGTTCTCATTGTTTTTGCGACATTTAACCTAAAAATTTACAGGTCTTCTGTGGCGGCGTTCAAGGTCCGGCCTTTACGTATTCTATATAGATATCACCGGAGGGGTCACGCAGTATCAAACGGCTACCGCGTGATTTAGTAAAAGCCTGTCGAGTGGCGGCGAGGGCGCTGAGGTAGGCATGCTCTTGCCGCAACAACGGCTCGGGGCCGCCCATCTTGGTGGAGACGAAGCTGGAGGTATCCCACAGTAGCTGTCCGTTATCGGTTACCTGCATTTCACCTCGGTAGGTGTTTATACCACTCCTCCCCATAACATTACCTTGGAGATTGCAGACAAAGGTAAAGTCAGTCGGCCTCTGGATATCGACTACTCCACCTTTGACGCGTAGGCGTACCAGCTGCCACTTCTTACCACAGACCGCACCCATGCTACCTGAGGATTGGACAACTTGGGCCTCTTCGATTTGATTTGTTAGGCATCCGCCGACAACTAGTAGGGCTCCCAGAAGCCATATTTGCACCAACCTACTCATCGACGAGTAACTCCCAAACACAGACCCTTCTCCAGCCCACACCCAAGCTAGCCGCTTTCTGGCTTTTACAAAAGCTTAGTTGTTGGCTGCAGTGACGAGACGACAGCAGTGACAAGCTATGCTTGTACTGATGTAAAAAAATAGTATTTGGCCATCGATTAAAGGACGGTCGTCGATATGATTAGACGCACCAAGATTGTTGCCACCCTGGGTCCAGCTACCGATAAAGAAGAAACGCTTCGGCAGTTAATCAAAGCCGGTGTGGATATGGTTCGCCTGAATTTCTCTCATGGAAAAATTGATGACCACCGGCGCAGAGCGAAATTCATCCGTGAGGAGGCCGAACGTCAGTGCCGACATATTGCCTTGCTGGGAGATTTACAGGGACCAAAAATTCGTGTCGGGAAATTCACTGATGGGCGTATATACCTGCGCAAAGGTGAAGAATTTATTTTGGACCCGGACTGGGATAAAGAAAGTGGCTGTCCTGAAGGTGTCTGGGTTGATTATGAAGCGCTCGCAGAAGACTGTAATGAGGGAGACTGCCTGTTACTGGATGACGGCCGGTTGCGTTTGCGAATCAAAAAAATTATTGGACTGTCATTAAAAACTGAAGTTGAAAATGGTGGCTGGTTATCGGATAGAAAAGGAATAAACAAACAAGGTGGAGGTCTTACTGCGCCAGCACTGACAGAAAAAGACCACTGCGATATTAAGGTCGCCGCAGAATTGCAGGTAGATTATTTAGCTGTTTCATTTCCTCGCGATGCTCGTGACATTCACAAAGCGAGAAAGTTACTCAGAGAGGCGGGCGGCACTGCACATATTATTGCCAAAATTGAAAGGGCTGAAGCGGTATCCAATGATGCTCGCCTGGAAAAACTTATCTTAGCAAGTGATGCCATTATGGTAGCACGTGGAGATCTTGCTGTAGAGATAGGTGATGCAGAATTAATGGGAGTACAAAAACATTTAATCAGTTATGCCCGTTATCTCAATCGGGTAGTTATTACGGCGACACAAATGATGGAGTCGATGATTTCAAGCCCTGTGCCTACTAGAGCGGAAGTCTGCGATGTGGCCAATGCAGTACTGGATGGTACTGATGCGGTAATGTTATCTGCTGAGACGGCGGCAGGTGAATATCCTATTGAAACCGTTAAGCATATGGCTGAAGTTATTCTTGGAGCAGAAAAACATCGGAAAATTTATTCCACGCCGGAAAGCCTGCGCGGTGATTATCCTGCGGGTGATGCATGTATTGCCATGGCCGCTATGATCATAGCGAATCATTGCCGTGAAATTAAAGCCATTATTTGCCTGACAGAAACTGGAAATACCGCGCTATTAATGTCGAGAGTTTGTGCATTAATTCCTATCTACGCTTTTTGTCGGCATCAAAAGTGCTGCAATCGTGTAGCCCTCTATAGCGGTGTTGACCCCGTATTAATGGATGTCTCCAATATGGACGGCCCCTTAAGGGATCAAAAGGCAATCTCTTATTTACAGGACAAAGAGCTGCTAATATCTGGAGATTTTGTGCTGATATCTCGAGGTTATCAACAAGACATTGGTGGCCACACCGATACCCTGCGTATTGTCCGAGTGCCCTGATATGTGTTGCTAAGTATCAAAGTTTGATTGTAATAATAAGCTACCCCGCACGGACACACCTTACCAACACTTTGGTTTCTAACTCCTGCTCAACACAGTGAAATTTTTGACCATCAAGGGTTAATGACTTTGGGCCTCCCTGGGGCGCGGTTGTCGAACAACCGGCAACTCCTGTCGCCAGGGCCACGGCAAGCAGAATAAGTAACATTTTCTGCACCGCAGTTACCTCTTCGAGTGGTTTGAGGAAAGTAATCCCGAATAACTTGTTTATTTAGGGTAGAGGTAATAGCTGTCATTGAGATGTATTGGACGCCAATTTGTTAAAAGTGGCGACAGTGAGCATTGAGTAGGAGGCTGATTATAAGGAAGGTTGTACAGAGGTTAGCGACTAACTACCCCCGCTGCATCTTCTAATGGTTTGCTACAGCGGGGGTAGTTGCCTAGTAGATCTTGGAGTTAGCGTCTACCGCGATGATGCCCTCCACGATGATGTCCACCGCGAACGCGATAGTGGCCTCTATGGCTCCGGTAGCCGGCGCGGTGATAGCTTCTATAGCCTCGGTGGTGGGCCCGATAGCGAGCGTGAGACGACCGCGGATAATAGAAACGGTTGTAGTAAGGCATTCCGCGATAGTAATAGCGAGCCCGGTAACGAGGGTGGCCGCGGAATGATGCGGATCGGTAGTAGGCGTAGCCGCCGCCGTAATAGTAAGTATTCACCGGGGTGTAACCAACGGTCTGGTAAACCGGTGTTCTATAGGAGGCTAGATAGACATTACTCGAAGCGTAATAGTTGGGCGTGGCATAGGGATAAGCGTAGGAGGAGGTGTAAGCGACTTGCCCTCCACTTGGTCCACCGTAGCTGGTATAAGTGGCGTAGTAACCATCGGTGGCACAGGCGCCCAGGGCTAGGGCTGTGCACACCGTGGCGGTGAGAATCACCGTTCTTACAGCTCTATTCATAGTGCTTTCTCCGGTAAGTGGAATTTCCCCCCGGAGAGGCCCGGCAGGGGCCAAGCCCCTTAGGCGCGCCAACTAGGCGAGCACAGAATCTCAGGTTTAGTAAGGTCTTGCGCGTGGCGGTGGATCGACAATTTGATACTGGGTATTTACAACCGCAGGCGGTCTCAGGCGATAAAAGTTGCCGTCCCAGTAGAAGTTACAGTGCTGCATATTGTGACAAGTGCCATCCGGGTGGCAGTGGGCATAGCGACCACGCAGGTTGTAATACGTCTTGTTGTAATAAGGACTGTAACCGTAATAACTGGCGGAGCAATCGTTGCCTCCACAGGGATAGCCGGATGTTCCATTACAGGCCGACAGAGCCAGTCCTGCTGCGATGGCGAGCGCACAACCTGAGCCTCGCAGCAATCTAGTGGGCAGCGGTTTCATCAAGACCTCCACACCTATTGGCGGGTAACACTTCTACATTCAGCCTAGCATTTTTGGCGCGCAAATCATCACGAGGCAAAGTAAATGTTCTAGCAAAGCTGAATACCGAGGCAGGTCTGTATTGGTTGATGGAAACTGTTCAGTTTCAATTTGATAGACCCACTTGTTCGGAGTCAAAAAAGGTAAGGTCGGCAGGCGGGTGAAACCACTAAAAATTCGCACATTGTGAGAAAAATGGTTCTCTCGCAATGTGCGAATCAAGTCATGAAGGCTCTTTAACCTAGTGACTGCTGGGCAGGAGATTGGGGTCTATTGAATCTAAGTAGGCGCCGCTGCTCAGCAACTGCTTTGCCTCTTCAATATCCGGGGCAAAGTAGCGGTCCTTGTCATAGAAAGGTACTTGGGCGCGAAGTTTTGACTTGGCTGCCTCCAGTTTTTCCGTGGATTTTAAAGGAGCGCGGAAATCCAGTCCCTGGCAGGCAGCGAGTAGCTCCACCGCCAGGATGCCACAGGTATTGTCGGCCATATCCCGCAGGCGACGGCCGGCAAAGGTGGCCATGGATACATGGTCTTCCTGGTTGGCGGAGGTGGGCAGTGAGTCCACGCAGGCAGGGTGCGCCATGGATTTGTTTTCACTGGCAAGCGCCGCTGAGGTGACCTGGGCGATCATAAAGCCGGAGTTCACCCCGCCATTTTCCACCAGGAAGGGAGGCAGGCCGGATAGGTTGCTGTCGATCAACAGCGCCATACGACGCTCGGATAGGGAGCCGATTTCTGCCAATGCCAGCGCCAGGTTGTCGGCGACCATAGCAACAGGCTCCGCGTGGAAGTTACCGCCGGAAATAATGTCGGAGTTATCTGGATTTTCCTCGTCGGTAAATACCAGCGGGTTATCGGAAACACCATTTGACTCGGCCAACAATACTTCGGCAGCGAAGCGCATCTGCTGCAGACAGGCACCCATTACCTGGGGCTGACAGCGCAGGGAGTAGGGGTCCTGCACTTTTTCACAGAACTGGTGGGAATCACCGATCTGGCTGGTTTTACCGAGCAGGTCCCGATAAATTGCCGCTACGTCGCGCTGAGCCTGTTGGCCGCGGGCGTTGTGAATACGATCATCGAAGGGGCGACGTGAGCCCTTGGCGGCTTCCAGGGTAATAGCACCGGTTACCAGGGCGCCGGCGAATAAGTCTTCACTGGCGAACAGGCCGAGCAGGGCAAAGGCGGTAGAAGCCTGGGTGCCGTTTAGCAGGGCGAGGCCCTCTTTGGGGGCCAGGGTAATGGGCTCTAGTCCCGCAGCTTTGAGGCCTTCGTGAGCACTCTTGCGCTCGCCCTTGATAAATACTTCCCCTTCACCGAGAAGTACCACGCTCATATGAGCCAGCGGCGCCAAATCGCCAGAAGCGCCGACAGAACCTTTCTCAGGGATAGCAGGGTAGACACTGGCATTGACCAGTTGCATTAAAGCTTCGATGACCTGCGGGCGCACACCGGAGAAGCCGCGCGCGAGCGAGTTGATTTTCAACACCATCAGCAGGCGCACGGTGGCTTCACTCATAAAGTTGCCGGTACCGGCGGCATGGCTCAGTACAATAGCGCGCTGCAGGTTTTCCAGGTCGTGCTTTTCAATGCGAGTGTTGGCCAATAAACCAAAACCGGTATTAATTCCGTAAACCGTGCGTCCCTCGGTAATAACCTGGGCAACAGTGTGGGCAGAGGTTTCAATAGCGGGATAGGCGCTTTTCGCCAGGGACAGCTGCACCGACTCGCGGGCTACACGGCGCAGTTGCGCAAGGCTCAATTGACCGGGATCGATTTCCAATTGATACATAAATTCATTCACCAAAAAATATTTACTGCTTAGCAGGCTGTTGAAAAACATCCTGCGCGGGCGGTGCGAAAGCGCCTGCCGCAAAATCAAGCACTGCAATTGCTTGATTTGAGTGCCCATCTTTGTGGACATGTACCGCAAAGATGGCTTGAAAAAGTCGCTTGTAGGCTTTTTCAACACCCTGTTAGGCGCCGGCGGCGCAGCCCGATAAAAATTATTCGGGCTGTAAAAGATTTCCGCCGGCGGTATTTTTATTGCGGTAAAAAATCAGTCGTTCAGCATGGGCAGGTCCAAGCCCTGCTCTTTTGCACATTTTTTTGCGATCTCGTAACCGGCATCGGCGTGGCGCATTACGCCGGTGGCGGGATCATTCCAGAGAACCCGTTCGATACGTTTGCGCGCAGCTTCGGTACCGTCACAGACAATGACCACACCAGAGTGCTGGGAGAAGCCCATGCCTACGCCACCACCGTGATGCAGGGATACCCAGGTAGCGCCGGAGGCAGTGTTCAGCAGGGCATTCATCAGCGGCCAGTCGGAGACAGCGTCGGAACCATCTATCATGGCTTCAGTTTCGCGGTTGGGGCTGGCTACAGAGCCGCTGTCGAGGTGGTCGCGGCCGATCACTACCGGTGCTTCCAATTCGCCGTTGGCTACCATCTCGTTAAATGCCAGTGCTAGGCGCGCGCGATCTTTCAGGCCCACCCAGCAAATACGTGCGGGCAGTCCCTGGAAATGAATCCGCTCGCGGGCCATATCGAGCCAGTTGTGCAGTTGCGGATTGTCGGGAATTAGTTCCTTAACCTTGGCATCGGTCTTGTAGATATCTTCCGGGTTGCCGGACAGGGCCGCCCAGCGGAAAGGACCGACACCTTCGCAGAACAGAGGGCGAATATAAGCGGGTACAAAACCGGGGAAATCGAAGGCATTTTCCACACCTTCCTCGAGAGCCATCTGGCGAATATTGTTGCCGTAGTCGAGGGTTGCGGCGCCGCGCTTTTGCAGCTCCAGCATGGCTTCAACCTGAACCGCCATAGACTGTTTGGCTGCCTTTACTACTGCGGCTTCATCTTTCTTGCGCATCTCCGCAGCGTATTCCATGGTCCAGCCCTGGGGCAGGTAGCCATTTAAAGGATCGTGAGCGGAAGTCTGGTCGGTAACCGAATCTGGCAGAATATTGCGCTTTACAATTTCCGGGAAAATATCTGCTGCGTTGCCCAGCAGGCCAACGGAAATGGCTTCGCCTTTTTCCATCGCGGCTTCAATCATTTGCAGGGCTTCGTCGAGGCTGGTGGCTTTTTTGTCTAGATAGCCAGTGCGCAGACGGAAATCGATACGGGTTTCGTCGCACTCTACGGCGATCATGCTGAAACCGGCCATGGTCGCCGCCAGTGGCTGAGCGCCACCCATGCCGCCGAGGCCGCCGGTAAGAATCCATTTGCCTTTCGCTTCGCCCTTAAAATGTTTGCGTGCGATGGCGGCAAAGGTTTCATAGGTGCCCTGGACGATGCCCTGGGAGCCGATATAAATCCAGGAGCCGGCAGTCATCTGGCCGTACATGGCCAGGCCTTTTTTATCCAGCTCGTTGAAGTGTTCCCAGTTGGCCCAGTGGGGCACCAGATTGGAGTTGGCAATTAATACCCGGGGCGCGTCGGCGTGGGTTTTAAAGACACCGACGGGTTTGCCGGACTGCACCAGCAGGGTTTCGTCGTCTTCCAGGCGCTTCAGTACTTCGACTATTTTGTCGTAGCACTCCCAGTCCCGCGCGGCGCGGCCGATACCGCCGTAAACCACCAGGTCTTCCGGGCGCTCGGCTACCTCGGCGTCCAGGTTGTTCATCAACATGCGCAGGGGAGCTTCGGTGAGCCAGCTTTTGGCATTGAGCTCATTGCCGCGAGGCGCGCGGATTTTGCGGCTGGGATCGTGGCGATTGTCGGTAGACATAGCTTCCTCGTCAATTTTTCTCGTAAAAAAATTCACACGTCCCGGATTTGATTGTTTCTTTTCCCAGGGCGCGCGGGATAAATCAATAACTAGAATCTCAGTTGTGCACCGAGGCGGTATCGATTGCCTGGGTGAACCAGGCGCGCGAAGCTCACGGTGCCGGCACTGCATTTAGTGCGCCGCCAAACCTGGAGGCACGCATCTCCGGGGGCAATTTCCAGAGCGTGGGCGATAGCGGCTTCCGCAGCTATGGCCTCGACGGTTGTATCGGCCTCGGTTAGCGGTGCGACTTTGGAAAGATAGGCGTTGGGGGTGGTGTGGGCGAAGTCTTGGTCCAGGTAATCCGGAGCCAGGGCTGGATTGGTAAATCGCTCTTCCCACTGCACCGGTAAACCGTTGTCACAGTGCACAATAATGGAGTGAAACACTTTTGCCTGTTCGGGCACTTCCAGTGCCAGGGCTACATCGGCGCTGGCGACACAGGGTTGAGCCAACAGGATGCGGTTGCTGTAACTGTGCCCCCGGGCCGAGATCTCGTCGGCGATATTGCGCACTTCCAACAGTGAGCTGGCGGGCACCGGCTCGGCAACAAAAGTGCCCAGCCCCTGGGAGCGCATCAGAACGCGCTCATCGGTTAACTCGGTGAGTGCCCGCCTTGCGGTCATCCGGCTCACACTGAATTGCTGTGCCAGTTGGTTCTCCGAGGGCACCTGGGAATGAATTGGCCACTCGCCAGACTCAATTTGTTGGCGGATATGGCGCTTGATGGCCGCGTATCGGGGTTCACTTGCAGTATTCATAGACTCAGGTACAGTGCTTCCGTGGCTTGTATATTGTTGTATATACAAGAATAGTTACGGCTACTATGGTTTCCCTGCTGCGGGCTGTCAAGTCGAAGAGGGGAGCTGTATCCTGCCCGTTACTGGTTTGTCGGTCATCGGGCCGAGCATCTATGGTTTAAAAGGAAAAGCGTGCCGCTAAAAGCTTATGTCAGAACGCTGTGATTTGCTGATTACCAATTTGAATGCCGCCACAATGGACCCATCCATTGCCGGTGGTTACGGTGTTATCGAGGATGCTGCAATTGCGGTAACCAAAGGTCGGATCGTTTGGATTGGTCCCCGCCGGGATCTGCCCGAGTGCACCCCAGACCGCATTGTTGATGGCGAAGGTCAATGGGCAACTCCGGGCCTGATCGATTGCCACACGCATCTCGTATATGGAGGCCATCGCGCAGGGGAGTTTGCCCGTCGCCTGGGGGGGGAGAGTTACGAAGAAGTGGCTCGCTCTGGCGGGGGTATTATTTCTACCGTGCGGGCGACACGGGGTGCCAGTGCCGAGAACCTGTATAAGTTGGCTGAGCCACGTCTGCACGCCCTAATGGCCGAAGGCGTTACGACCGTGGAAATTAAATCCGGTTATGGCCTGGACCTGGATACTGAACTAAAGCAATTGCGCACCGCGAGACGACTGGCGCAACACAACTCAGTGGAAATAGTAACGACCTGTCTGGCAGCTCACGCTCTGCCACCGGAGTACGACGGTCGTGCTGATGAATATATCGACCTTATCTGCGAGCAGATATTGCCCGCTGTAGCCCGCGAGCAGTTGGCCGATGCAGTGGATATGTTTTGCGAGACGATTGGGTTTACTGTCGATCAGTGCCAGAGAGTTATCGATGCAGCGAAAAAACTGGACCTGCCAGTAAAAGTGCACGCCGAGCAGTTGGCGCGTACAGGGGCCACTGAAATGGCGGCAAAGTCCGGGGCATTATCGGTAGATCATATTGAATATATCAGCGATGCCGATGTACTGGCGATGGCGGAAAGTGGCACCGTGGCAGTGCTTCTACCAGGGGCTTTCTACACTCTGCACGAAACCCAGGTTCCGCCCATTGAAAAATTACGCGAGGCAGGGGTTTGTATGGCATTGGCTACAGACCTTAATCCCGGGAGTTGTCCAATCGCTTCCCTACGTTTGATGATGAATATGGGTTGTCAGTTGTTTGGCTTAACTCCGGCAGAGGCTCTCGCAGGTGTTACCCGTGCAGCCGCTCGGGCACTGGGTTTGTGTTGTTCTCGCGGTGCACTGCGGGAGGGGCTTCGAGCAGATATTGTTCTTTGGCCGATGGATACCCCGGATCAACTCGCTTATGAAGTGGGTGCTCTAAAGCCTGCAAAAATTTTCTTGGGAGGTCGCGATGTTACAACTTGCTGATATGCAATTATGGAGCGGTCGCACTGATTCTGAGGATGGGCGAGCGGGTGAGCGTTGGCACCAGCGGATTTCTCCTTTGCAGTTAGATGATGCTCCTGGCCTCACAATTCTAGGTTTTGCTTCAGATGAAGGGGTACGCCGAAATAAAGGGCGTATCGGTGCAGCGAAAGGTCCGAGAATCCTGCGTCTGGCTATGGCTAACCTGCCGGCCACTTTCGATGCGTCCTTATACGATGCGGGTAACGTCAGAGTCGAACGGGAAGACTTGGAGTCTGCCCAATCGCTATTGGGTGCCCGTATCAATGAGTTGCTCGGTGCCGGTCACTTTCCTCTGGTATTGGGAGGCGGCCATGAAATTGCTTTTGGCAGTTATCAGGGGATTGCCCGCTGGATGCGCGAGCATCACCGCGAGAGCAGTCTGGGTATTATCAATTTTGATGCGCATTTGGATTTACGCACACCTGCGCCAAAGGGGTCATCGGGTACGCCATTTTTCCAGATTGCAGAGCAGTGCAGGATAAATGGCCGCGAATTTAATTATCTCTGTGTGGGTGCGGCGGATAACGCCAACACACCTGCTCTCTATCAGAGAGCTGATGAATTGGGTGCCCAGGTTATTCGGGACCGTGAAATCAGTAGTTGGAATCTGAATACAGTTCAGGCGCGAATCCGCGACTTTATCGAGAAGGTGGATTTTGTCTATCTGACGGTATGTCTGGATGTATTGCCGGCGGCAGTAATGCCAGCGGTGAGTGCCCCCTCTGGCAGGGGAGTTTCCATGGAGTTTTTGGAAGTCTTGCTGGATACCGTTTTGGAATCCAATAAAGTTTGTTTGGCGGATATCGCTGAATTTAATCCTTATTTCGATATTGAGGATCATGGTGCGCGTACCGCAGCCCGCTTAGGTTTTCAAATTGCAAATCGTGCGGCCAGAAAAATTCCCTGAGTATTTGTAATAACACAGCGCGGCCACTATGGCTTTGGAGGTCGCGTTAACTTCAGTATTAGAAACCACTATTTTAATCTTTATCTACAGCCGTAAGTGACTGGCAGAAAGCTCCGCTTTTGTAGTTGATATGATCAAAGATCTTGAAATTAATCACTTAAAAACCCTGGAATTACTATTCAGGGTTGAAAGTATCTCCCTTGCCGCAGAGCATCTGCAGGTTTCGCAGCAAGCTGTCAGTTTGCAGCTGAAGAAGATTAGAAAAATAGTTGGGGATGATCTATTTGTGCGTACAGGGCATGGGATGGCTCCCACCAGTTATGCAAAATTTATAGAGCCACAGATTCGACAGGTGCTAACGTTACTCAGTGAGATTCCTGTCCCGGGCTCACTTGACTCAAGCCAGACTTTCCGAACTCTGGTGATTTCTGCAACAGATTACGCGCAAAAAGTGGTTGTTGCCGAATTGATCCAAAGGGTCAAGCAATATGCGCCGAAAGTGAAATTTATTGTCACTAATATTGAAAGCGTCTCGCTCACCCAGAAAATGCATCAGGGAGAAATTGACTTAGCTTTCACATCAGCGGGGTATGTGCCTGATGGAATTAATACACAGGTGCTCTTTAATGAGCGTTATGTCTGTGTATCGGCTAATCCTATGTATAGTTTAGATGAGTTGATCCCTATTGATCAGTTGATGCAATCTGATTTTGTGATTACATCGCCAGGGGTTGGAGGCTTGCGCGGTTCAGCCGATCGTTGGCTAGAGGGGCAAGGCCTAAAAAGAGAGATTGTTGTTTCGGCGCCCTCTTTTTATATAGCCCAGGAGTTTTTGAAAAGGACGGATACCCTGGCCTTTATTCCCTCTAGGTTGATGCCTTGTGAGGGCTTGGTTGAAATTACCTTGGATAAGTATCCACCTGGCTACGAAGTTGTAGCCGCCTTTCATCCCCGAGTGGAAAATGATCCATTGGTAAGTTGGATTCTCAATGATCTGCACCAGCGGTTTTCTAAGTCAATGGCTTCCTGATTGTATCCGTAACAAGCTTTACTCCATAGCTTTGGCAAAGCTGCCTTTCTACTATGATTTTTTCAAAAGCTAGAAAGCGTACAGGTCTGTTATGAGTATTCTGAATATTAATCCTTCTTCACTTTATGATGGCAGTTCTTCCTGCCTATCCCACGCCCGAGTCGATACCAAAACAGGCTTGGTATTTGTATCGGGTCAGGTGGATTGGGATAGTAATTGTGAAGTTAAAAACAAAGGGGTTGGTGGTCAGGCGGAAAGCGTCATGCAAAACTTATTGACAGTATTGGATGAGGCCGGATCGTCGGTAGAGAACCTTTTGCAGTTACGTATCTATGTGCGTGGAGAAGTTAGTGAGCATCTGGGGGAAATAGTCCCCGTGCTATCTAAATATTTGGGTACTACTCGCCCGGCAATCACGGGAGTGGGAGTCACATCCCTGGCGTCGCCAGAGACATTGATCGAAATTGAGGCAGTGGCCAAAACGCTACTTTAAGTACCTGAATAAAAAAGCCCCGCATTGCAGGGCTTTTAAGTTTTACTTGAGGTGTTCCCTAAGCTCGGAGCCTGCTTGATCAAGAGCATCCTGCACTGCGGGCACGTCACTCAGGGCATTTAGTAGGCCGTAGTCGTGAATCATGCCGTTATAGCGAACAGCGGTTACGGTCACACCAGCTTCGTTAAGTTTGCGGGCGTAAGCTTCCCCTTCATCTCTCAGCACATCCATCTCAGCAGTCTGCACCAGAGCGGGAGGCAAGCCGACCAACTGGGATTTGCTTGCGCGCAGAGGTGAAGCATAGATCTCGTTACGCTGTTTGGGGTCGGTAGTGTAGTTATCCCAGAACCACTTCATCATATCCCGTGTCAGGAAGTGATCCTGGGCGAACTGCTTGTAAGAAGCGTTGTTGAAGTTGGCATCGGTAACTGGCCAGAGCAGCAGTTGGAATTGCAGATCCGGTGTTCCTTTCTCTTTCGCCATCAAGGCAACCACGGCTGCCATATTGCCACCGACACTGTTACCGGCCACGGCAAGACGGGAACCGTCGACACCGATCTTTTCGCCATTCTCCGCGACCCACTGGGTAGCCGCATAAGCCTGGTTAATTGCAGTCGGGTACTTGGCCTCTGGAGATGGGGTGTAATCCACATACACCGCAGCGGCGCCGGAGCGTTGAACCAGATCGCGGATCAAGCGTTCGTGAGTCGGGTAGTCACCCAAGACCCAGCCTCCGCCGTGGAAATACATAAAGGCGGGAATCTGGCCCCGGGTGTTTTTCAGTTTAACGATAGTCAGTTCCAGCTTTTCGCCGTTAACCCTAATAGTTTTCTTGCTGACTTCAGCGGGCGGCAGTTGCGCACCCTCTTGGGCTCCGACCAGGACGGCACGGGCATCTTTTGGTGATAGTTGCTCAATGGGTTTGCCGCCACCTTGCGCCAGTGCTTGAAGGAACCCCTGGGTATTTTTCTCCACACCAGGGGAAATAGAAGCAGACGCAGAAGCCATACCAAGAGCAAAGAAAAGGGGTAGTGCCAGCTTGGAAATTTTTAAGCCGTTCATAACGGATACCTTCAACTCTCTACCGGTTGCTTAAGCGGATATGTGCAGGCGCACATCAACATTGCCTCGGGTTGCATTGGAATAAGGGCAAACTTCTTCGTGAGCGGTGTTGGCAATTTTTTCTGCCGTCGTCTGATCCAGGCCAGGAAGATCGATGTAGAGGTCAATATCCAGACCGAACCCCTTACCCTGGGGACCGATTCCAACTTCAGCGCGCACAGTGGTTTCTTCCGGGACTTTTACTTTCTCTTTACCGGCGACAAACTTAAGAGCGCCAATAAAGCAGGCAGAGTAACCCGCAGCAAACAGTTGCTCTGGGTTGGTGCCATCGCCACCGGGGCCGCCAAGCTCTTTGGGAATACTGAGCTTTACGCTTAACTTTCCATCTGATGATTGAGCTTCGCCATCACGGCCGCCATTTGCGGTTGCTACTGCGGTGTAAACTGTTTGCATTAACCTGTCCTCATTGATGTGTGTTTGTCTGTCAGAAGCCGCCTGGAATGGAGTCCAGTCCTTTTCCCGCTGGATTTATTGAGCTGGGGGTAGTAGTCCGGATTTCTAAGTCAGCTTCTAAACAGCGCGTCAGCTTGGACGCCAGATAAAGTTATTGCGATAACTATTATTGCGATAATTAAATTTTGCTATAAGGGCGATAGCTATAACAAATGGAGCCAAAGCGGGGGCCCCGCTAATGGCGGGGCGATAAAAGAGGGGAAGATTAGGGGTTCGCTAAATATTGGCGAAGCGTTTCTATTTGCGTCTTTAGCGCCCGTGCAGACTGAGGATTCAAGCCACAGGCATTCAGCACTTGAGTGGGAATTGAAGCAGCTTCTTTTTGCATCGACCTACCGGCATCAGTCAGCTCGATAATGACTCGACGCTCGTCCTCCGGGTCTCGGTGGCGGTTGATCAGCTTCTGATTCTCCAATCGTTTGATAACTGGCGTTAGGGCACCCTTATCCTGGCCGAGCCGCAGACTCAGCTCCGTAGCGGTGATTCCATCGTCTTCCCAGAGCACCAGCATCATCAAGTACTGGGGGTAGGTTATTCCCAGTGTCTCCAATAGAGGCTTGTACATCTTGTTCATTGCCAGGGAGGCAGAATATAGGCTAAAGCAAAGTTGGTTATCGAGTTTTTGGTCTTCGTTTATGGACTTGGCCATAGGCACACCCTACTTACCGGTGG
>NZ_CP174310.1:3572500-3575000 GCF_052467325.1 Microbulbifer maximicatervae (SeqCode) | reverse complement strand
TAATGGGTCAGCGACTTATTGTCTGTAGCAAGGTTAACCGCTTAGGGGAGCCGTAGAGAAATCGAGTCTTAATAGGGCGTTTAGTTGCAGGCAATAGACCCGAAACCCGGCGATCTATCCATGGGCAGGTTGAAGGTTGAGTAACATCAACTGGAGGACCGAACCCACTAATGTTGAAAAATTAGGGGATGACCTGTGGATCGGAGTGAAAGGCTAATCAAGCCGGGAGATAGCTGGTTCTCCTCGAAAGCTATTTAGGTAGCGCCTCGCGTCTCACCCTCGGGGGTAGAGCACTGTTTGGGCTAGGGGGTCATCCCGACTTACCAACCCCATGCAAACTCCGAATACCGAGGAGTGCAATCGCGGGAGACACACGGCGGGTGCTAACGTCCGTCGTGGAAAGGGAAACAACCCAGACCGCCAGCTAAGGTCCCAAATATCAGTTAAGTGGGAAACGATGTGGGAAGGCCCAGACAGCTAGGAGGTTGGCTTAGAAGCAGCCATCCTTTAAAGAAAGCGTAATAGCTCACTAGTCGAGTCGGCCTGCGCGGAAGATATACCGGGGCTCAAACTGATAACCGAAGCTGCGGATGCTCTTAGGAGCATGGTAGAGGAGCGTTGTGTAAGCCGTTGAAGGTGGATCGGGAGGTCTGCTGGAGGTATCACAAGTGCGAATGCTGACATGAGTAACGATAAGGGAGGTGAAAAACCTCCCCGCCGGAAGACCAAGGGTTCCTGTCCAACGCTAATCGGGACAGGGTTAGTCGACCCCTAAGGCGAGGGCGAAAGCCGTAGTCGATGGGAAACAGGTTAATATTCCTGTACTCGCTATTACTGCGACGGAGTGACGGAGAAGGCTAGGCCAGCATGGCGATTGGTTGTCCATGTTTAAGGTTGTAGGCTGGGGACTTAGGCAAATCCGGGTCCCTAAGGCTGAGAACTGATGACGAAGCCCACTTAGTGGGTGAAGTGGTTGATGCCCTGCTTCCAGGAAAAACTTCTAAGCTTCAGGTAATAGTGAATCGTACTCTAAACCGACACAGGTGGTCAGGTAGAGAATACCAAGGCGCTTGAGAGAACTCTGGTGAAGGAACTAGGCAAAATGGTACCGTAACTTCGGGAGAAGGTACGCCGGTTTTGGTGATGGGACTTGCTCCCTAAGCTGAGGCCGGTCGAAGTGACCAGGTGGCTGCGACTGTTTATTAAAAACATAGCACTCTGCAAACTCGTAAGAGGACGTATAGGGTGTGACGCCTGCCCGGTGCCGGAAGGTTAATTGATGGGGTTAGCTTCGGCGAAGCTCTTGATCGAAGCCCCGGTAAACGGCGGCCGTAACTATAACGGTCCTAAGGTAGCGAAATTCCTTGTCGGGTAAGTTCCGACCTGCACGAATGGCGTAACGATGGCCACGCTGTCTCCACCAGAGACTCAGTGAAATTGAAATCGCTGTTAAGATGCAGTGTACCCGCGGCTAGACGGAAAGACCCCGTGAACCTTTACTACAGCTTTGCACTGAACTTTGAGCCTATTTGTGTAGGATAGGTGGGAGGCTTTGAAGCAATGACGCTAGTTGTTGTGGAGCCGTCCTTGAAATACCACCCTGGTATGTTTGAGGTTCTAACTCTGGTCCGTTATCCGGATCGAGGACAGTGTATGGTGGGTAGTTTGACTGGGGCGGTCTCCTCCCAAAGAGTAACGGAGGAGTACGAAGGTGCACTCAGCATGGTCGGAAATCATGCAATGAGCATAATGGTATAAGTGCGCTTGACTGCGAGACAGACATGTCGAGCAGGTACGAAAGTAGGTCATAGTGATCCGGTGGTTCTGTATGGAAGGGCCATCGCTCAACGGATAAAAGGTACTCCGGGGATAACAGGCTGATACCGCCCAAGAGTTCACATCGACGGCGGTGTTTGGCACCTCGATGTCGGCTCATCACATCCTGGGGCTGAAGCCGGTCCCAAGGGTATGGCTGTTCGCCATTTAAAGTGGTACGCGAGCTGGGTTTAGAACGTCGTGAGACAGTTCGGTCCCTATCTGCCGTGGGCGTTGGAGATTTGAGAAGAGTTGCTCCTAGTACGAGAGGACCGGAGTGAACGAACCTCTGGTGTTCCGGTTGTCACGCCAGTGGCATTGCCGGGTAGCTATGTTCGGACGGGATAACCGCTGAAAGCATCTAAGCGGGAAGCCTCCTTCAAGATAAGATCTCCCTGAGGCCTTGAGCCTCCTGAAGGGCCGTGGAAGACTACCACGTTGATAGGCTGGGTGTGGAAGCGTTGTGAGGCGTTGAGCTAACCAGTACTAATTGCCCGTGCGGCTTGACCATACAACAGAGATGGTTACTAACGACTAGCTAAGCTAGCGGATTGTGAGTTAGAGACATACGATCGCTTGCGGTGTATTACTACAGATTGTTTTACCGACTTATTTGGGGTTATCGCCGGTCAATAATATGACCGAGGCAAACAGCGATAACGCGGCAGGCCAAGCACTTTGCTTA